>NZ_AUII01000021.1 GCF_000423625.1 Pseudonocardia asaccharolytica DSM 44247 = NBRC 16224 | reverse complement strand
CGCCCGCACACCCCCGAGGACCAGGCCTGGATCGAGACCCTGTTCGGCCACGTCAAGGGCGAGTGGCCACACCTGGAGAAGATCAGAGACCCCGGCGAGCTCGAGCGCGAGCTCGACCGCCGCCGGGCCGAGTACAACTCCGTGCGGTTGCACGCCGGCGTCGGGTATGTCACGCCCGACGACGAACACGAAGGCCGCGGCGAAGGCATCCGCCAAGCCCGCCGCGACGGGCTCGCCGCGGCCCGCGAGGCACGGATCAACTACCGTCGAAACACGAGCAAGGACCACCGATGATCACTACCCGCTCGTGGTCGGGTATTCCATCGCCCGGCTGCTTCATTAACTCGGACACACCTCAGCGACGTGCGCTGGATCTGCTGGAGACGGGTCGTTCGGTGCGTGATGTCGCCGCGTCGTTGGGCATCGCCGAGTCCTGTCTGCACCGGTGGAAGTCGAGGGATCTGCTCGAGCGGGGTGTGAAGGCTGCGACCGCGCAGCAGGTGGAGTCGGCGGCGTTGGCCGCGGCCCGGGCGCGGATCGCGGAGCTGGAGACCGAGGTCAAGATCCTGCGCAAGGCCGCGGCCGCGGTGGAGCAGGTGGTGCCCCCAAAAGCACGGTTCGCTCTCGTGGCTGAGCTGGCCGCCGAGGGCGTGCCGGTCAAGCAGGCGTGTGTGTCGTTGGGGGTGTCACGATCGGGCTTCTACGAGGCGCAGACTCGTCCGCCCTCGGCGCGCACGATCCGCCAGGCCTGGCTGACCGATCAGATCACCGCCATCCACGAGGCGTCCCGCCAGACCTACGGCGCGCCGCGGGTGCGCGCTGAGCTCGTCCTGGCCCAGGGCGTGATCGTCTCGCGCAAGACTGTCGCGGCGCTGATGCGCCGCGCGCGTCTGGCCGGTCTTCCGTTGCGGCGTAAGGCCAAACGGGTCCCGCCGGCGATCACGGTGACCGACCTGGTCAAGCGGGACTTCCGCCGTCACGGGCCGAACCAGCTCTGGGTCACCGACATAACCGAGCACCCCACGCGCGAGGGCAAGCTCTACTGCTGCGTCGTGCTGGACGCCTACTCCCGCCGCGTCGTCGGGTGGGCGATCGACGCGCGCCAACGGGCCGACCTGGCCACCGCCGCGCTCGGGATGGCCATCGACGCGCGCGGGATCGCCGGGCAGATCCCGGGCGGGATCATCCACGGCGATCACGGCACCCAGTTCACCTCGTGGACCTTCACCGAACGCGCCCGCCGGGCCGGCCTGCTGCCCTCCCTCGGCAGCGTCGGTGACCCGTACGACAACGCCGTCGCCGAGGCCTTCTGGGCACGGATGCAGACCGAGCTGCTCGACCGGCAACGCTGGCGCACCCGCGTCGAGCTGGCCAACGCGATCTTCGAGTACATCGAAGGCTTCTACAACCGCCGCCGCCGGCACTCCGCATTGGACTGGCTCAGCCCCGTACAGTTCGAAACCATCGACCACCCGTCAGCCCCGGTCTCCTCACCGACGAGTCCGTGAAACGGGGTCAACATCAACCTGTCCGGTCCCAGGGGCCAAGCTCAAGCAGCGTGTAGGCGAGGGGTCCAGATCGGTGTCTGGTTGTCCTGGACAGGGTCGACAACTCATCCGATCCGGGCGCCGTCGACGGCGCCTGAAGCTGGATCCAGATCCGATCTTCGACCGCGGCGGTGTTGGCCCGGCCTTCCCGGGCTGCAGCAGCACCGCCAGCGGTTCTCAGTGCACTCGACCTGTACTGAACCAACGTCCACGGCGGCTGATGCCCGCGACCGCGCTTGAACGTCGGCGTGGCGCCCTCCTTGTCCGAATGCAATGCCGGCGAACAGGCGTGGGGTTCTACCCGTGCTCGAGGGCGGCCTGGACGCGCAATGCCAACTCGAGCAGGAAGCGGTCGTCGGGGTCGCGCAGGTTGACCTCGAGCAGCTCCTGAGCCCGCGCGAGCCGGTACCGGACGGTGTTGGGGTGGATGTGCAGGGCCGCCGCGGTCCGCTCGAGGTGGCGGTCGTTGGTCAGGTAGGTGCGCAGGGTCTTGACATATTCCGGGCCGCCGTCGGCGTCCGCGGCCAGCACCGGTCCGAGTGCCCGCCCCACCATCGACTCCATTGTCTGACGTGTAGAGCTGCGGACGAGCAGGCCATACAGACCGAGGTCCCGTGGCGAGAGCACTTCACCAGGAGCTGCCCGGCGGCGCGCGAGGTCGAGCGCGAGCGAGGCCTCGGCGTAGGAGTCGATGTACTCGTCCACGTCCGTGCACAACCTGCCGAACCCGGCCGCGAGCGTGTCCGGTGTTCCCGGGCGTACCCGGACGAGCTCCTGGAGCGACCGGTGAACCTGGCGGGAATCCTCGGTGCCGGGCGGCAGCAGGACGAGGACGTCTCCGCTCCGTGGCACGACGACTGCCTTCGGGTACCGGCTGTGCATCGCCCGCTCGACGCGGTCGAGGGTCTGCGGACCGATGAAGCGACCCTCTCCCGGGCCCGCCGTGTGGACACCCAGGCAGACGACGTGACGCGGGACCCGGAGATCGATGCCGAGCAGTGCCGCTCGCGCCTGCAACCCGGGCCGGTCGTCGATCCGCCCTTCGAAGAGATCGTCGAGGAACTCGGCGTAGACCCGGAGCTCGGAACGCAGGGCTGCTCGCTGGCGGAGCAGGTGGAGCGCAACGATCTCGCTCGTCGTCCCGAGCAGGTCGCGCTCGGTCGGATTCAGGTCGCGTCCGCCACGCACCCGCAGCCGGCCCATCGGCTCGTCACCGAGATCGACCTCGAAGCGGACCGGCTCCTCCGGGTCGGCGCCAGGTTGCCCCACGAGCGGCTCACCCGAGGGACCAGCCAGTTCCACCGGCATTCCGAGAGTGTGGGCGAGCACGCCGAGCCCGGCGCCGAGATCGTCGCTGCGGACCATCGCGGCCGCGACCTCGGTGGCCACGAGGAGGCCTCGGCGTGCGTCCAGAGCCAGCCGGCGATCCTGTGCCGAGCGGCGGCTCGCCGCCTCCACCTCGCAGATCCGGTGGATCGCCGAGCCCGTGTCGCGGGCGAGCCCGGTGACGAGGTGGAAGTCGTCCGGAGCCCAGTCGCGCGCGCGGCGGTCGGCCGCATACAACACGCCGAGGACCTCGGGACCGTGCACGAGCGGAGCGCAAAGCGCCCCCCGCATGCCCTCCTCGTCGATCAGGCTCTTCATCACGGGGGCACGCCGCGGGTCGTGCCGGTAGTCCCGCACGGCGAGCGCCCGTCCCTCGGCCGCCACCCGCCCCCCGATCCCCTCTCCGAGCGGCAGCCGCCATGTGGCGGGCATGCGAGAGGTGCGCAGGCCGCTGTGGGCCGCCATGGTCAGCACGCCGTCGGTGATGACTCCGCTCCAGCTGATGTCGACGCCGAGTGCCGTGCGGACGGTGTCGACGGCCGCCTGTGCGGCCGTTCCGACCGACCGCGCGGACAACAGACGTCGCAGGAACTCCTCCATGAGTCCGCCGGCCGGCTCGGCACCATCGGCGACACTGCCGTGAGCAGCGGTTTGATGACCGAGCGTCGACATCACACCCGTCAGGATAGGCACGAGTGCGCGGTCGATCACGTAGCGGACTGTGCCGGTCTGCTAGGCGGGCGACCGGGCTTCTGGCAGCCCGGCACATTGTCCAGGCCCGCGCCCGCTGTCACGGTTCATCTTCGACGTTGACGGTTGGCAGCGGTGGGGCGGGGCGGGCGAGGTCCGTCCCGCCGCCGGGAACGGAGAGCGATGGCCCGCGCGCGAGGCATGGTCGAGGACCTGATCCGATCACGTGTCGCCGAGCACCCGGACGCCACATGGCTGAAATGGCAGGACGAGGAGGTGCCGTGGCACCAGGTCCTGTCGCTCACGCAGCGCGCAGCCAACGGCCTGCTCGATCTCGGGGTGCGGCCTGGTGATCGTGTCGCCCTGATGATGAGCAACTGCCCGGAGTTCATCTGGATCCACCTCGGGATCCTCATGATCGGCGCGCACTCGGTTCCCGTGAACATCTCCCAGCGCGGGGCGACGCTGGCGCACATCCTCGCCGATTCCGATGCGACCACGGTGATCTGCCAGGCCGACCTCCGAGACGCGGTGCTGGCCGTCCGCCATGACCTCCCGGCGCTGCGCCACGTCGTCGTGCACGGCGGTCAGGTCGGCGGGGGAGTGGACTGGGACGTCGACCGGTTGCTGTCCGGTGCCGACCGCGAGCCGGACGTGGAACTGACCGAAGCCACCGGTGGGGTGGGGATGATGTACACGTCGGGCACGACCGGGCCACCCAAGGGTGTCGTGGCGACCAGGTACGACCTCAACCCGCTGTTCGCGGTGCTCAAGGCGTCCGGCGTGCAGCCAGGGGAGACGCTGTACACCGGTCTGCCGCTGTTCCACGCGAACGCGCTGCTGGTGTCGATGCTGGGCTCGATGTTCCTGGACGCCAAGCTGGCGCTGGCGCCGAAGTTCACCGCCTCGCGGTTCCTCGACGACTGCCGACGCTACGAGGCGGTCGCGTTCAACACCTTGGGCGGGATGATCTCGATCCTGCTCAAGCAACCGCCGCGCGACTCCGATCGTGACCACGAGGTGCGCACGGCGGTGTCGGCCGGCTGCCCCCCGGACCGGTGGCAGGAGTTCGAGCAGCGCTTCGGCCTGCGGATCATCGAGTGGTTCGGCATGGTGGATTCCCCGGGAATCCTGCTCAACGACGTCGGCAAGATCGGTTCCATGGGCCGAGCCGGGGTATCCGGGGTCGAGTTCCGCGTGGTGGGGGAGGACGACGCTTCGCTGCCGCCGGGTGCGGTGGGCGAGTTGGTCTTCCGTCACCCGAAGGGCCGGCTCACCTACTACCACAAGCTTCCGGAGGCCACCGAGACCGCGTACCGGGGCGGCTGGTTCCATTCGGGGGATCTCGCCGAGATGGACGCGGACGGGTTCTTCTACTACCGGGGCCGGAAGAAGGAGTCCATGCGCCGGCTCGGGGAGAACATCTCGGCCTGGGAGATCGAGACCGTCGTCAACGCTCACCCCGCGGTGCTGGAAAGTGCCGCGCATCCCGTGGCATCGGAGCTCGGCGAGGACGAGGTGAAGGTCTGCGTCGTCGTGCGAGCGGGTCATGAGCTGACGCCGGAGGCACTGCTCGATTTCTGTGTGGGCCGCATGGCGAACTACGCCGTCCCCCGGTACGTGGAGTTCCTCGACGAGCTCCCCAAGACCGCGACCGAACGCAACCAGTACGCCGCGCTGCGCTCCCGCGGAGTGACTCCGCAGACCTGGGACCGCGAGCAGGCCGGCTACCGGCTGCAGCGCGTATGACGGCACCCGCAGGAGGCCACGTGATGAACGACGTCGCGATCGCCGGCACGGCGATGACCCGCTTCGGCAAGTTCCCCGCCGCCACCATCCGCACCCTCGCGGAGGAGGCGGTCCGCGGCGCGCTCGCCGACGCCCGCATGAGCGCGGCGGATGTCGGCATGGTGTTCTTCTCCAACGCGGTCGCCGGCGTGATCACCGGCCAGGAGATGATCCGGGGCCAGGTTGCGCTGCGGCACACCGGGTTGCTCGGCAAACCGATCGTCAACGTGGAGAACGCGTGCGCGTCGGCCTCGACGGCGTTCCACCTCGCCGTCGGTGCCGTGGCGTCGGGTTCGGTCGACGTCGCGCTCGCGGTGGGGTCCGAGAAGCTGACTCATCCCGACAAGACCCGCTCGTTCGCCGCGATCGGCACCGCGGTCGACCTGTTCCAGATCGACGAGCTCAAGCGGTGGACCCGCGGCGAGTCGGCCGGGTCACCCCTGCCCATGGAGGCAGAGGACGACGACAGCAAGCGATCGTTCTTCATGGACGTCTACGCGGCCAACACCCGCGCCTACATGAAGGCGAGCGGGGCGACCGTCGAGGACTTCGCCGAGGTCGCGGTCAAGAGCCACGCCCACGCGGCGCTGAATCCCCACGCGCAGTACCGCTCCCCCGTGACGGTCGAACAGGTGCTCGCCAGCCGGACGGTGGCCCACCCTCTCACGCTGCTGATGTGCTCGCCGATCGGCGACGGTGCCGCGGCGGTGGTGGTCTGCTCGGCCGATCGGGCCCGACGCAACGGGCTCGACCCCGTCCGGGTGCGCGCCAGCGTTCTGGTCTCGGGCACCGACCATGCCCCCGACGAGCCCGGCTCGGTGGAGCGCGCATCCGCTCTCGCGTACGAGCGCGCGGGGATCGGCCCGGAGGACCTCGACGTCCTCGAGGTGCACGACGCCGCGGCGCCGGCCGAGCTCATGACCTATGAAGAGCTGGGCCTGTGCCCGGCCGGGAGCGGGCCGGCGCTGCTCCGCTCCGGTGCGACGTGCCTGGGTGGTCGGCACGTGGTCAATCCCAGCGGCGGCCTGCTCGCGAAGGGCCACCCCATCGGTGCCACGGGGTGCGCGCAGCTCGTCGAGCTCGCCGACCAGCTCCGCGGCCGATGCGGCGGGCGGCAGGTGGCCGGCGCACGGACGGCGCTGGCCGAGAACGGCGGAGGTTTCCTCGCCACCGACACCGCGGCCATGGCGGTCACCGTGCTGTCAGTGTGAGGCGCACGGTCCAGTTGTTCCCACCAGAGAGGAAGAACGATGGAGTTCAAGCAGGTCGTCGGTAACCGGCGGACGATCCGCTTCTTCGAACCGGAGAAGCCGGTCGAGCCAGAAAAGATCCACATCATGCTCGAGGCCGCCAACCGCTCCTCCCGCGCGGTCAACGCCGATTTCGTCAAGGCGGTCGTCTGCTACCGCGACGAGCTGGGCGAGGAAACCCTCGAAAAGCTCAAGACACCGACCACCACGGTGCAGCTCGACCTCGCTCCCGTGGCCATCTTCTGGTACGGAGACACCACCTTCGACCAGGGCGCCCAGGACCGGCTCAAGGAACTCACCGACCTCGGCGCGCTGCCCGTGACGCACGGATGGTCCCACGCCTATGTCGACGAGGTGGCCTACACCCAGGTCGTGGCGCCGATGGCCAAGGACCAGATCGCGAACACCTGGGCGGTCTCGGTCGAATGCGGTCTCGCGATCAACCAGGCGATGCTCGCCGCGGTCGACGAGGGGTTGGGGGTCGGTCTGCACGCGTTCAACGGCGCCGTCGCCAAGGAGGCGCTGAACATCCCGGACCACTGGATCCCGATGTGGCTCATGCTCGTCGGCTACCCCGCGGAAGACCCCAGGGGTGGCGGCCAGCGGCCGCGCCGTCCGCTCTCGGCCAACTTCTACCGTGGGCGGTACGGCACGCCGTGGGAGGACGTTCCCGGGGTCGCCGAGAAGCTCGTCGCGGCGGGGATGCTGCAGGAGCCGATGGATGCGGAGAGGCGCAGGGCGGAGGTCCGTCAGCTGGCCGAGCGATTCGGTCTGCCGCTGTGACGGAAGACATCCGAGCTGCCGACTCGGTCAAGCGCTGGTTCGCCAGCGCTGGACACGACGCGGCCCCGGCGCAGACGCAGGAACACTACCTGCACGTTCTGGTGCAGTTCAGCGCACACGCGGGGAAGCCCCCGGATGACCTGGTCGCCTTCTGCTTCCTGCGCAAGAGGGGCACCGGCGAGCGGTTCGTGAGCGTCAAGCGACGGGTCACGATGAACGAGTGGATCGCGGCCTTCGTCGCCGAGCAGGGTTGGAGGGGCAAGGACGCCGTCGCCAACGCGAACATCGTGCGCGGTTTCCTCATCCACAACGGGGTCCTGATCCAGGGCAAGGTCTGGACCGGATCCTGACCATGGCCGGCGCTGCGGCACCGACCGGGAACGCCGGTGCCGCACCATCGGGTGCACTTCCGTCGGCCGGTGCCCGTGCCCGCGACGGTCAGCCCGCACGACGAGCGCCACCCGCGCACGAAGATCGACCGGCTGGGACGCTACCGCCCAGCGCACCGTCGCAGCGGCGTCGGGTGAGACCGGCCCGACGGCGGGAAGAGGATGGGTCATTGAGCATCAAGATCGGCTACAAGGCGTCGGCGGAACAGTTCGGACCGCGGGCGTTGGTGGAGTTCGCGGTGCGGGCCGAACAGGCGGGCCTGGACAGCGTGTGGACCTCGGATCATTTCCTGCCCTGGCGGCACCGGGGCGGGCACGCCCCGTTCGCGCTGGCCTGGCTGGCGGCCGTGATCGAGATCAAGCTGTCCTACGACCGTGACCCCGCGGCGGCGCTGGAGAACTGCCGGTTCTGGGCGCCGTTGTCGCTGACCCCCGAGCAGAAACACAGCGTGGACTCGGCCGAGGAGATGGAGCGGCTGGCCGACGCGTTGCCGATCGAGCAGGTGGCCCGGCGTTGGATCGTGGCCTCGGATCCGGACGAGGCGGTCGCGCAGATCAAGCCCTACCTCGACGCCGGGCTCACCCACCTGGTCTTCCACGGCCCCGGCCACGACCAGCAGCGGTTCCTGACCCAGTTCACCGCGGACATCCTGCCGCGGCTGCGCACGCTGACCTCGGAGACGCCGTGACCAACACCGCGCTGCTGGACCTGCCCCTGCCGGAGCTGATGGCCCGGGCGCGCGCCGTGCGCGAGGGCCGAACCGGGACCCGGGTGACCTACTCGCCGAAGGTCTTCATCCCGCTGACCCACCTGTGTCGGGACCGGTGTGGCTACTGCACCTTCGCCCAGCCACCGCGTGCCCTTGACGCACCGTTCCTCGCCCCGGACCAGGTGCTCGCGATCGCGGTGCGCGGTGCCGGTGCGGGTTGTCACGAGGCGCTGTTCACCCTGGGCGAGCGACCGGAGCTGCGTTATTCCGACGCCCGGCGGTGGCTGTCCGAGCACGGTTACGCCTCCACCGTCGAGTACCTGGCGGCCATGTCCCGGCTGGTTCTCGACGAGACCGGCCTGTTGCCGCACGCCAACGCCGGCGCGTTGACGACCGAGGAGCTCTCGTCGTTGCGGCCGGTCGCGGCGAGTCAGGGCATGATGATCGAGTCGCTGCGCCCGGATCTGGCGGCGCATCGCGGCGCCCCGGACAAGAGCCCGGCCCGTCGCCTGGCCACCCTGCAGGCCGCCGGGGCGCTCGGCATCCCGTTCACCACCGGGATCCTCGTCGGCATCGGGGAGAGCGCCGCCGACCGGCTGGCGGCGCTGGAGGCGATCGCGGACGCGCACCGCCGCCACGGCCATGTGCAGGAGGTGATCGTGCAGAACTTCCTGCCCAAGCCGGGCACGGCGATGCGCGCCGCCGCCCCGTGCCCCCGGGAGGATTTCCTGGCCGCGATCGCGCTGGCCCGGTTGGTGCTGCCGCCGCAGGTGCACCTGCAGGCCCCGCCGAACCTGTCCGACGAGTTCGGGAGCCTGCTCGACGCCGGCATCGACGACTGGGGCGGGGTGTCCCCGGTCACCGCCGACCACGTGAACCCGGAGCGCCCGTGGCCGGCGCTGGACCGGCTGCGCGCGGTCACCGAGTCGGCCGGGATGGTCCTCGCGCCCCGCCTGACCGCGTATCCGGAGTACGTGCGCGAGCCCGAGCGCTGGTTGGACGAGGGGCTGCGGTTCCCGGTCCAGGACCGGGCCGACGCCGAGGGCCTGGGCCGTGACGATCCGGGGGCAGTATTCCCCGAGCGCTACACCGACGCCCAGAACGTGGGGACCGGGGCCGAGGTGGTGTTGCTCGGTCGCCGCTCGACGGCCTGGTACTCCGGCGCGGACCGGCCCCCGCCGACGCTCGTGCCGGCGCGCGGGTCCGCCCGCGGGGCGGTCGCCGAGGTGCTCGCCGGGGTGCGCGCCGGGCAGAAGGTCGGCGAACACGAGATCGTCACCCTCTTCGCCGCCCGCGGACCGGAGGTCGCCGCCGTGGCGGAGTTGGCCGACGAACTGCGCGCGGCGGCGGTCGGGGAGCGGGTCACCTACGTCCGCAACCGCAACATCAACTACACCAACGTCTGCACGTTCAAGTGCCGGTTCTGTGGCTTCTCCAAGGGGCCGCTCTCGCTCAACCTGCGGGGCAAGCCCTACCTGTTGACCCTCGAGGACGTCGCCGACCGGGCGCGCGAGGCGTGGACGCGGGGCGCGACCGAGGTCTGCCTGCAGGGCGGCATCCACCCCGGCTTCGACGGCGACTTCTACGTCCAGCTCACCCGCGCCGTGACCGCGGCCGTGCCCGACATCCACGTGCACGGCTTCACCGCGCTGGAGGTCATCGAGGGCGCGCGCCGGCTCGGGGAACCGCTGGCCGAGTACCTGCGCCGCCTGCAGGACGCGGGTCTGCGCTCCCTGCCCGGCACGGCCGCGGAGATCCTCGACGACGAGGTGCGCGCCGTGCTGTGCCCCGACAAGATCGACACCGAGGAGTGGTTGGACGCGCATCGGACCGCTCACCGCATCGGGCTACGGTCCAACATCACCATCATGTTCGGGGCGGTGGAGCAGCCCGGGCACTGGGCCCGGCATCTCCTCCGCACCCGGGCGCTGCAGCGGGAGACCGGGGGGTTCACCGAGTTCGTGGGTCTTCCGTTCGTGCACATGGCCGCACCGATCTACCTCAAACGGGCGGCCCGTCGGGGTCCGACCTGGCGCGAGGTGGTGCTCATGCACGCCATCGCCCGGATCGTCTACCACGGTCTCATCGAGAACATCCAGGCGTCCTGGGTCAAGCTCGGCACCGGTGGGGCGGCGCAACTGCTAGCCGCGGGGGTCAACGACCTGGGCGGGACGCTCATGGACGAGAACATCAGCCGCGCCGCGGGGGCCGCCCACGGCCAGCTGCTCGACGAAACAGCGCTCCGAGCCCTCGTCGACGGTGCGGGGCGTCGCCTCGTTCGACGCACCACGCTCTACCAGCACGCCGACACCGACCTGGTCACCCAGCCCTGAGGAGCGGAACGGAACTGTCCGAATGCTGAAAGACACCCGCGTCCGACGATCCCGCCGGATCGTCGGGCTCGGCGGCGGGATCGGCGCGTCCCGGCTCTGGCGCGCGCTGGTCGCCCTGGTGCCGCCGACCGATCTCACCCTCGTCGTGAACACCGCCGACGACCTGTGGATGCACGGGCTCCGAATCTGCCCCGACCTCGACACCACCCTGTACGCCCTGGCCGACCGGCAGGACACCCAGCGCGGATGGGGACTGCGCGACGAGTCGTTCCGCTGCATGGAGGCGCTGCGCGACCTCGGCCACGACGTGTGGTTCAACCTCGGCGATCGCGATCTGGCGACCCATCTGTTCCGGACCGGGCTGCTGCGAACAGGCGTTGCGCTGACCGAGGTGACCCAGAGGTTGGCCGCCGGGATGGGCGTTGCGGTGCGCGTGCTGCCGATGACCGAGGCCGAGGTGGCGACGCGAGTCACGACGGTCGACGGACGCGGCCTGCACTACGAGGAGTTCCTGGTCCGCGAGCACGCCGCTCCGGCCGTCGCGGACGTGGACTACGCGGTGTCCGGCGAGCCGGTCACACCGGCGCCGGGCGTGCTCGACGCGCTGCGTGCCGCCGATCTCGTGGTGATCGCCCCGAGCAACCCCGTGGCGAGCATCGCGCCGATCCTGGCTGTTCCCGGCATCCGCGATGCCGTGGCGGAGGCCCAGGACGTGGTCGCCGTCACGCCGATCGTGTCGGGTGTGCCGATCACCGATCCGGGCGAGCAGCGGCGAGCGGTCGCCCGCGCGGCCCTGCTGGCCGCCGCCGGCGTCCCGGCAACCGCATCCGGAGTCGCCACGCTCTATGCGAAGCTGTGCGCGCGATACGTGCTGGACGTCGCCGACTCCGCCGAGGCCGCCGCCGTCGCCTCGCTCGGGTTGGAACCGCTGCTGGTTCCGACCCTGCTTCACCAGGGCGCTTGCGCGCGGGACCTGGTGGCGACGGTGCTGGGACGGTCGGCGTGACGGAGCCGGGTGCCCTGACGGCGCCGTCCAGTTCCGCAAGCCAACCTCGTCCTCGACCGCGCGGTGGCCGACTCACGCACGCCGATGTGTCCGGCGAGCACGGGACGCAGCCTCGGGCCGCCGGGCTGCTTCGGGCGCCGGTGGGCGGAAGGGTGCCGAGGGGTACGGGGCCGGGGCGATGATCCGGTGTTGGCCGGCCTGTATCTGGTAGACGAGGTGGGCTTGCGCGATCGAGGGGTCAGCGGTCTCGTCGGGGTAGACGAGATTGGTCTGGTTGGCGGTGCCGAGGTGGTAGGAGCCGTTGACTCCTCGGTGGATTCGGTGCCGGAGCAGGTCGTTGACCAGGCGGAAGTCGTGGGGGGCGGCGCATTGCGACCAGGTGGCGGCCAGCAGGTGCACGATGTCGTAGTGGATTCCGGCGCTGGACATGCCGGGTTCGGCGTGGTGGCGGTGGCGGAACCGGCGGCCGAATTCGTTGCCGAAACGGTCGTTGTAGCGGCCGGTGACGGTCGCCCAGAGGAGATCCTCGGCCGCTGGCCCGGCTTGTTCGAGGAATTCCGGTATCGATGGTGAGTAGAGCGTGTAGAGCAGCGCGTCGGTGGGCGTGTGCCGGAATCGGTGGAGAAAGCGCGCCGTTTGAGGCGCAGAGAAACAGGCGATCATGACGGCGGCGGGATCGAGAGCATGAATCCTGTCCACCGCCGCGCGCCAGTCGGGCTCAAGCGGGCTGATGTGGTCGACTGCCGGTTGCCATCCGCTGCGTTCGGCGGTATCGAGAGCCGGCGCCGGGAAGGTGGTGAGGTCCGGATCGGCGGAGTCGAGGACGAGCAGCCGCCTCGATCTCGGACTCCACCGGCCGGAGTCGCGCAGGGCGTTGAGCGTGCGCAGGAATCCGGCGCCGTACGCGCTCTCCTGCGCGCAGACCTGGAACACGTTGCCGAACCGGTCCGGCTCGTCGGCGACGAGCCGGGCGGCGCTGGCGGAGGTCGAGTGGTGCAGCAGCGGGCAGCCGGCGGCGGAGGCGGGGCCGAACTGGGCGGCGAGACCGCTGCGGCTGCGTTCGAAGGTGTAGCCGATGGTGATCGCGTCGACGTCGCGGGCCACCAGTTGCTCGACAGCGGCGCGGATGGCGGCGCCGCGGGTGGCGTCGGCGTGTACGGCGAGGTGTTCGAGCAACCGGCCGCCGATGCCGCCGCGTCGGTTGATCTCCTCGACCGCCAGCTGGGCGCCGCGCTGCATTTGCTGGCCATCGCGGGCGGAATCGCTGTTCGCGGGGTAGACCGCGCCGATGACCAGTGGCCGTCGCCGCAGCGGGCGTGGTCGGTGTGGGGCGGGGGCCATCGCGTCGGCCGCCCCGCGGACCTCCGCCTCGAGTCGGAGCAGTCCGACCGGTGCGAGTCCGCCCAGGCTGGTTCCGGGTAAGGGGAGGGCGAGCAGCTCACGGTCCAGGGCGAGCGCGGCCGCCGCGGCCCTGCTGGGTACCTCCAGCTTGCCCAGAACCCGCTCCACGTGGGTGGCGGCCGTGCGCCGGGAAACGCCCAGGCGCGCCGCGATGTCGGGGTTGGTCAGGCCGCACGCGAGCAAGGTCAGTACCTGCAGCTCCCGCCTGCTGAGCCCGGCGACGTCGTCCGGCTCCACCGGGTCCAACTCCACCTCGCAACTCCCAGCCACGCGGCCGGCAGTGATGCGCACCCGCAGCCGCCGCCCGGCCTCGGGCGAGCCGGGCGGATCCGGGGCGAGCTCTCCGATCCACACGAAGGAAAGCGGCGAGGTCGAGCCGAGCCCGGCCGCGGCCCGCAGATAACCGGTCAGGCGGGCGTGCCGGGTGACCGCGCCGATAGGCCGGTCGCGAATCGACCCCGCGCGTGACACCTGCGCTGTCGCCCCCGACCAGCGCCCCGCACTGGTGGCCATCAACGGATGCTAGCCCGGCCTGTCGGTCAGATGACCGACGCGAACCCGGCCAGGGTCCGGTCACGATGCTCTCGACCCACACCCTCGAGGAGGAACTCGATGCCCCGCATCGCCGCCTGCACCTCCCTGTTCCGCGAGGTCACCGACTTCGACGCCTTCGCCGCGCACGTCCGGGAGCTGCTCGACCGGGCAGCCGGCGCGGACCTGGTCGTGCTCCCGGAGCTGGTGACCTTCGAACTCATGACCGCGGTCCCCGGATGGCGGGATGCCACCGACCTGCAGCCCGCGATCGAGACCGCCCGGTTCGCCGAGCAGTACCGCGAGTTCATCGCCGCCGAGGCTGCCCAGCGCCGCCAGCACGTCCTGGCCGGATCACATCTGGTGCGCACCGGCGACGGCGGCCTGCTCAACGTCGCGCCCCTCTACGGCCCCGACGGAACGCTGGTCCACGAGCACGCCAAGACCCACCTGTTCCCGCTCGAGTTCACCCTCGGCATCGGTGAGGGCGACGAGATGGCCGTGGTCGAGCTACCGTTCGCGACCGTCGGTGTCAACATCTGCTACGAGGCGGAGATCCCCGAATGCTCGGCGTCGCTGGCCGAGCAGGGCGTGCAGATCCTGCTCAGCCCGTCGCTGACCCTGACCGAAGCCGGATACTGGCGGGTCCGGCACTGCCTGGCCGCCAGGGCCATCGAGAACCAGATCTACACCCTCCACTCCGGCGCCGCCGGCCCCGCCCGTGGGCCGTGGCCGGGCGCGTGGGCGCGCAGCTCGATCCTCGGCCCGTGCGACACCGGCTGGCCGGACAACGGGATCCTCGCCGAGACCGCACCGAATGTCGATGCGGTCGCGATCGCCGACGTCGACCTCGATCGACTGGCCGAGAACCGCAAGACCGGCGCCGCGACCACCTTCGCCGATCGCCGCCGCCGCGCCGAGCGCTACCAGGTCTGGCCCTCCCACCACGCCGCCACCACCCACTGACCCATCCCCCGAGGAGAAAGCTGTTCATGAGCAAGCCCACCGTGTGCCTGACCTTCGACTTCGACGCCATCTCCGTCTGGATCGGCAGCTTCGGGGTCTCCACCCCCACCTACGTCTCGCGCGGCGAGTTCGCGGCGAACGTGGCGACCCCCCGGATTCTCGACCTGCTGGAACGCGAGGGCGTCACCAGCACCTGGTACATCCCGGGTCTGGACGTGGACACCTACCCGGAGGTGTGCAGGCGGATCCGCGACGCCGGCCACGAGATCGGCCACCACGGCTACGCCCACGAGGGACCCACCAGCCTGGAGGAGCCCGCCGAGCGCGAGGTGCTCGAGCGTGGGCTCGACGCCCTGGACCGGGTCCTCGGAGTGCGCCCCGCCGGGTACCGCTCGCCGGCGTTCGACCTCTCGCCGAACTCCACCCGCCTGCTGGCCGAGTACGGGTTCCGCTACGACAGCAGCATGATGGGCCACGACTTCGAGCTCTACCGCTGCCGCACCGGCGACGTGATCCACACCGACCGGGCGATCGAGTTCGGGCCCGAACTGGACCTGGTCGAGGTACCGGTCTCCTGGACCCTGGACGACTTCCCGTTCATGGAGTTCGCGCTCGTTCCACCGATGATCGTGCCGGCGTCCACCGACGTCGAGGGCCTGGCCAACCGCTGGCTGTCCGATTTGGACTTCATGGTCGAGCACGTGCCGCACGGGGTGTTCACCCAGACCTTCCACCCGCAGTCCATCGGCCGCGCCGGACGCATCCGCATCCTCGAACGGATCATCCACCGGGCCAAGGACCACGGCGCCCGGTTCGCCACCGTGAACGAGGCCGTCGGCTCGTGGGCGGCACGGGCCGCCGCGTGAGAAGTGGTCTACGCCTCGTGATCATTTGGAGGTCACGTGGCCGGGTCGCCCTGCCATCTTGGTTGATCGCACCGTTGTGGGACCAGTTCGCCGCGCTGTTGCCCGTCCAGGGAGTCAACGAGGCCTTTCCAGTAATGGATTGATCATTTGGTCTGCTCGTGCCGGGGTGAAGCAGGACCAGGGACGCGGCGGCGACGGCGTCGATGCGCCAGGGGTACAGACTGACCCCACGCAGGGCCTTGTACGTGGTCATGAGCAGGGAGGTCCCGCGTTCGGCCGGCGCGCGGGTCGCGGTGTGCAGGGCACTGACGGTGTGCTGCACGGTGCTGAGCCGGGCCGGCCCCGCTAGCTTCTCGATCGGGCAGGTGAGTCGGCCAGCCTCACCGATATAGCCCAGGTCGGCCAGCACCGCGTGGGCCTCGTCGGCCCAGTCGGCAAACCCATCGACAGCCCGGGGTGAGCGCGGGCGCAGGTCAGGTCGTGCTCTCGGCCCGGGCGCACCGGCGACACCTACAGCGGCCAGCCGTCCAGAGCGGTCACCACCTGGATGTTCCCGCCGTGATGACGATACTTGCGGGAACCACGACAGATCCACTTTCGCAGTCGGGCCGACCGCGCGAGCGGTCGGTGTGGACCACGATGCCGTCCAGGGTGCCGTCCAGCTGGACGTGGCCGTACCCGGCCGCCCGCGTCGCCAACAGGGCGCCGCACAGGCCGGGGCGCCCTCGGCGAGCACGTCGAACGCCTCGTGCAGGTACTGGTAGACCGTGGACTGGCCGATGGCATAGTCGACGGCGAGCTGCGCGATACGGGTGGCATCGATGAACCAGCACAGCACCGACCCGGCCTGGTCATGGCAGTCCAAGACGCGGCGGCCCTGCAGGGTCCCGCGACAGGCCCGCTCACCGACCAGAGGGCCGGCCAGGAATGCAACGGTGGAGGCCTCGATCGGAGCACGGCGGTGTAGGTGACAGAATCAGAAACGCGGGACCTCGGTGTTCAAGTCGATTGTAGAGCGCCCGGCAAACGAGGGTGGAATGTGGCTACGGGTAGAGGCACGGACCCATAAGTGATCACCGGGGTGCTGAGTCCTGGCTGTGGCATCGCCGCGCCCGACGGCTGGCCGCTGTGGATCGTTGACGTGGCTCTGGCCGCGAGCGCGATACTCTGTGCGCCCGCCGCCACACCAGACTGATCGACGCACTCGAAGCCTGGACCAGTGAAGGCCACGTGGTGCTTGCCGACCTGGGCCACGAGGACGAGAACACCCGCTGGTCCTGCCGATCGAGACCACCCGAGGCCAGCGGCTGACGGAGGACCAGCGCACGGTCAATACCCTGCACGCCGCAACCCGCGCGCAGGGGCCCGGCCAGCCTGCCGGCCTGGAGGAGCAGAAGCTCTGCCCAGTCGCGGGAGGTCGTCAGCGTGCGGCTGATCTTGCCGGAGGCGAACTACCTGGCTTCGCTGGCTCGTCGTCCTGCACCTCGCAGGTCGCCGCGGCAGCGGCCGCCACCTCCAGCGCCGCCCACCCGGACGGCACTGGCTTCGCCTCGGCCGCAAGATTCACGAGGCAGGAAGACCCATCGCGAGTGGGCGGTGCGCCGACGACGAGGGCCTGCCCCGATCATCGGTTCGCGCGGGCCTGGGCCTTCGCGATCGTGCGGGCGGTGAGCAACGCGGTGACGGCGACCGTGGCGACGGCGGCGATCAACCGGTTCACGTCCACCGCGGGCTCCCACCGCACCGTCCCCTCGCGCACCACGAACGCTCCGCTCGGCCGGCCGCCCCAGCCGATCCCTCCGCCGGATCCCTCGCCGCCCTGCTTGGCGTCGCGACCACCGCCACCGCCCGCCCCGCCGCCGACGCGTGCCGCGGGGATGATCGTGACCTCGTCCGCGGTGACCGGCTCGCCGTAGACCCGGTTGACCCGGATCGCGTCCTCGACCCGCTGCATGGCCGTCGACACGTCCATCCTGCACCTCACTCTGCTCGCCACGGCCCCGGTCGGGGCCGTCCGGCTCATGCTGGCGCCGACCGCGGCCCCCGGCAAGGCCGGAGGTCTGCCGCGACCCGGGCCGACCTTCCCGCTCGCTCGGGCGACACCGCGCTCCCGGCGCCGGCTCTCGTCGTGCGGATTGCGAATGACCCGACCGATCGATCTGGTCAGAGTCGAATCTCGTTCCTCGGATCGCGGTCTATTCCTTGAAGATCCGCGCTAAATCCTGGCCTTGACGACGCCGAGTGGGCCCAATACCTTACAGACCGATCGATCGGGTCTTGCCACCGATCGTCCGCATCGACGGGAGGCGCCCGTGCGAGTGAGCATCGGGTTCACGGGATTCGGTCCCCTGGGTCCCACGTTCGAGGCCGTCCGCGCCGCGGAGGAGGGCGGGCTCGACGGCGTCTGGAGTGCCGAGCACATCGGCTTCCATGACGCGGTCGTGCCGTCGGCCGCCTACCTCGCCACGACCGAACGGATCGACGTCGGCCTGGTCGGCCTCGCCCCGGCGAGCCGGCACCCGGCGATGACCGCGACCGAGCTGACCTCGCTGTGCGAGCTGGGGCCGGGACGGGTGCGGGTTCAGGTCGGCACCGGTGACGCCACCCTGGTCGCCAAGCTCGGCGCCCGCCATCCGCGTCCTTTGGAGACGGTCGCGGCCTACGTCCGGGTGCTGCGCGACGTGCTGGCCGGACGCGAGCTGCACGTGGAGCTTCCGGTGGGACGGTTCGACGGCTTCCAGCTCGCCCCGGTCGCGGTACCGCCGGCGATCGACGTCATGGCGATCCGCTCGAAGATGCTGCGGCTGGCCGCCGAGATCGGCGACGGCGTCTCGCTCAGCGCCGGCGCGTCGGAGACCTACCTGACCGAGACGGTCGCCGAGATCGAGGCGCATCTGGCCGAACAGGGCCGCGACCGAGGGTCCTTCCGCATCACGGCCTTCGCGTTCGGGCTGGTCGCTCCCGATCCCGAACCGCTGGTGAGCGCGTTCGGGGCGCTGCTGACCACCTTCCCGGCCGAGACGGCCGCCTACCTGGCCCGCGGCGCCTTCGACACCGACGCCTACCTGGCGGCGGTCGCGGCCACCCGCACGCTCCAGGCGGCCAAGCTCATTACCCCGGAGGTGGTCCGCGCGATCACCTTCACCGCCGCGCCCGACGAGATCGCCACCGAGCTCGCGCGGTACGCGGCGACCGGCGTCGACGAGCTGGCGATCCTGCTCGTCACGCCGCCGCCGCTGCTCGCCGACGCGGTCACCGCGATCGCGGCCCCGCGTTCCGCCGACCTGCAGGAGGTCTGATGTCCACCGCCGCGACCGACGAGGCCGCCGTCCGCGAACTGCACCGGGGATTCATCGACGCCAACAAGGTCGGCGACGTCGCGTTCCTCAAGGCGCACATGGTGCCCGGCGACAAGCTCATCTGGGACAACCTCAACAAGAGCGTCTACATCGGACTCGACCACATCTGCCGCCTGTGGGAGTACCTTCGATACGTCTCCGGCGGCGTCCCGGCCCAGGTCGAGGTCTGGGACGAGCAGGTCCATGTCGTCGGCGACCTGGCCTGGGTCCACGCGATGATGCGCTTCCAGGCCGACTTCGGCCCGGTCGGCAAGGTCGACATGCCCAGCCGGGAGACCGAGATCTGGCAGCGGATCGACGGCGAGTGGAAGATGGTCCACTTCCACTGCTCGATCCACGAGCCCGAGGGCGCGGAGGGCGGGTTGTGACCGGGCGGCCGTTCACCGCCCCGGGGCCGGTCGGCGCGCTGCACGGCGTCGACGGCGGCGTCCCCTCCGAGCGCCCTCCCGTGGTCTTCGTGCACGGCATCAACGGCTCGGCCGCGGACTGGGCGGAGGTGGCCGAGCTCCTCGGCGAGGAGCGGCGCACGATCGTGTTCGACCTGCGCGGGCACGGCGCCTCGGTCGGGTGCGGGCCGTTCGGCGCCCGCGACTATCTCGGCGACCTGCTCGCCGTGCTCGACGATCGCGGAATCGGGCGGGCACATGTCGTGGGTTCCTCGTTCGGTGGGTCGGTGGCGGTGGCCGCGGGTGCGCTCGCCGCGGAGCGCACCCGCTCGATCGTCGTGCTGGGCGGCGCGTTGTGCGTCGAGGAGCCACCCGACATCGAGGCGGGTGTGGCGGCGATGCGCGAGGCGGGTGCGACGGCGGTCTTCGCCGCGATGCTGGCCCAGATCTCGTTCGCGCCGGGCACCGATCCGGCGCTGGTTCGGGCGGCGGCCGAGCGGGCGGGGGCGCGAGAGATCGACGTGATCGCCGAGGTGACCCGGACCGCGTTCGCCGCCGACATCACCCCGCTGGCCGAGCGGGCCGCCGTCCCCGCGCTGGTGATGGCCGGGGAGCACGATCGGACGACGCCGGTCGCGCTGGCCGAGCGGCTCGCCGCGGCGCTGCGCACCACCGCGCAGGTCCTCCCGGGCCGCGGTCACCTGGCCATGCTCGAGGATCCCGCCGCCGTGGCCGCGCCGCTGCGCGAGCACCTGGCCGCCCACGACGGCGGCGGCGACCGGTGACCTACTCGATCGTGGCGCGCGACCCGGACAGCGGAGCGCTCGGGGTGGCGGTGCAGTCGCACTACCTCGCCTGCGGCTCGGTGGTGGCGTGGGCGCAGGCCGGCGTCGGTGCGGTGGCGACGCAGTCGGTGGTGGAGGTCGGGTACGGCCCGGACGGGCTGCGCCTGATGGACGGCGGGGCGCCGGCACCGGAGGCGCTCGCGCGACTGCTGGCCGGCGACGCGCAGGCCGCCGTACGCCAGGTCGCGATGGTCGACGCCGACGGGCGGGCCGCCGTGCACACCGGCCCCGGCTGTGTCGGCGCGGCAGGGCACCGGATCGCGGACGGCGTCAGCGCGCAGGCGAACATGGTGGCCGACCCCGCGGTGTGGGAGGCGATGATCGCCGCCTACGGGGCGAGCGCCGAACCGGATCTGGCCGGCCGGCTGCTGGCCGCCCTCGACGCGGCCGAGACCGCGGGCGGGGATCTGCGCGGCCGTCAGTCGGCGGCGATCCTCGCCGTCGGCGGCGAGCGCGGGGCCCGGCCGTGGGACGGCCGCCTCGTCGACCTGCGGGTCGACGAAGACCTAGCGCCGCTGTCCGCGCTGCGCCGCCTGCTCGACGTGCAGCGGGCGACCGCGCGGATGACCGGCGTCCTGTTCAGCGGCGTGCTGTTCGCGTCCTCCCCGAGCCACGGGGAGGTGGATGCGGCGCTGACGTCGCTCACCGCCGCCCAGGACGGCCTCGACGGCAACCGCGAGCCGACGTTCTGGGCGGCGGTGCTGCTGGCCAGGGCGGGCCGGGCCGAGGAGGCCCGCCGCCGGCTCGCACAGGCGACGGCCGAGCATCCCGGGTGGGCCCCGTTCGTGCACCGGGTCGCCGCCGCCGGCCTGCTCACCCCCGACCAGGCGGCGGCGCTGCGTGGCTGACCCGACGGCAGAGACCGTCGACCTGCTCCAGCAGCTGATCCGCAACCGCTGCGAGAACGACGGCACACCGGAGTCCGGCCAGGAGGTGCGCAACGCGGCGGTGCTGCTCGACCGGCTGGAGTCCACGCCGCTGGACGTCGAGACCTACGAGCCGGCACCCGGCCGCACGAGCCTGGTCGCCCGGATGGACGGCAGCGACCCCGGCGCCCCGGCGCTGCTGCTGATGGGCCACACCGACGTCGTCCCCGCCGACGCCGACCGGTGGCGGCGCGACCCGTTCGGCGGCGAGTTGGTGGACGGCGAGGTGTGGGGTCGCGGCGCGGTCGACATGCTCAACCTGACCGCGTCGATGGCGGTCGCGGTGCGCCGGCTGGCCCGCTCCGGCTTCCGTCCGCGCGGCACGCTGATCTACCTCGCGGTCGCCGACGAGGAGGCGCTCGGCGTTCACGGCGCGCAGTGGCTTGTCGAGCACCACCGCGACGCCGTCGCCGCCGACTACGTCCTCACCGAGACCGGTGGGATCCCGTTCCCGTCGCCGGGCGGGGTGAAGCTGCCGGTGCTGGTGGCCGAGAAGGGCATCCAGTGGTGCCGGCTGCGGGTGCGCGGCACCGCCGGTCACGGCTCGCAGCCCTACCGCACCGACAACGCGCTCGTGCTCGGCGCGGAGGTCGTGCGCCGGCTGGCCGAGCACGAGGTACCCGCACAGATCCACGAGGTCTGGCGACGCTTCGTCGAGGGGATGGGCTACGGGCCCGAGCTGCGCGACGCGCTGCTGTGCCCCGAACGGCTGCGCGAGCTGCTGCCCACGCTGCCGCTGGGCATGGCACGGCAGTTCCACGCCTGCACCCACCCCATGATCGCCCCGACGATCGTCTCGGGCGGATCCAAGATCAATGTCATTCCGGACGCGGTCGAGCTGCAGCTCGACATCCGCACGCTGCCCGGTCAGTCGGCACGCGACGTCGAGGAACTGCTGCGCGACGCCCTCGGCGACCTGCGCGATCGCGTCGAGATCGACACCGAGGTGGCGGTGGAAGCCAGCGCGTCGGCGATCGACACCCCGCTGTGGGACACGCTGCGCCGCGTCTCGGCGCGGTTTCACCCGGGCGCGGCCACGGTGCCCTATCTCGTCGTCGGCGCCACCGACGCGCGCTTCCTCCGCCGGCTGGGCGCCACCGCCTACGGCTACGGCATGTTCTCCCGCAAGATGACCTTCGAACAGTTCGGGACGATGTTCCACGGCACGGACGAACGCATCGACGTCGAGTCGCTGGGCCTCTCGGTCGCGCTGTGGGAGGACGTCTGCCGCGACCTGCTGGGGTGAGCCGGATGGTCAAGGCTGCGCGCCGCGCAGCAGGATCTCGATCGTGTCCCGGACGAGCTGCTCGGTGGACACGTCAGGGTCCAGCAGCCGGACGTCGGCCGCCGCGGTCCCCATCATCCAGAGGATCCGGTTGAGCATCGTGGGCTCGATATCGGCCCGCAGGTAGCCGTCCTCCGCGGCCCGGCGCACGAACGAGGACACCAGCATCTCGTAGTGGCGGTAGCGCCCCATCACCGACGGCACCGCCCCGGCCATCGCCGGCAGCCGGCGCATCAGCCCGATGTTGGGATCGCCGTCGATGGCCCCGCTGAGCGCCTCGGTCATCATCATCCGCAGCTGGTCCATCGAGGTGCCGCCGGAGGCTGCGATCGCCGCGCTGCGCGCCAGCAGCTTGCCCATCGCATGATCGACGGCCAGTTCGAGCAGCTCCCGCTTGCTGCGCACGTGATGGTAGATGCTGGACTTCGCCAGGCCGCTGGCCTTCGCGAGATCGGCTACCGAGGTGCCGTCGTAGCCGCGTTCGGTGAACACGGCAATGGCGACGGTGACGACGTCGTCGAGATCGCGACGCGCCGACGCCCGCGGACGTCTCGTCCTCGCCCCGGAGCTGCGCGCCGACGCCATGGTGGCCATCGTCGTTGATCCTATATCCCGCCCTCGCTCGCACTGGGATATCGGGGTGATTGCCCTCGGGAGGTGTCCGTGCCACGTTGGCAGGAGGCTCCACCCGTGCGCCGGACCGCTTGTGAGGACAGGGGGATCCGATGCCGACCGACCCTCCCGCCGTCGCCGAGGGACGACCCCGGCCCGACGTGTGGGGACTGCTGGACGCTGTCCTGGTCGTCGGGTCGGACCTGGAGCCGGACGCCACCCTGCGGCGGATCGTGCAGTCCGCCGTGGAGCTCGTCGACGCGCGATACGGGGCGCTCGGCGTGCTGGGGCCCGACGGCGCCATCTGCCGGTTCATCCACGTTGGACTGGACGAGGCCACCCGAGCGCGGATGGGTCCGCCTCCGGAGGGCAAGGGGTTGCTCGGCCGGCTGATCCGCGATCCGCGGCCGCTGCGGCTGGCGGATCTGAGCGCCCATGAGGCGTCGGTCGGGTTCCTGCCGAACCACCCGCCGATGCGCAGCTTCCTGGGTGTTCCGGTGCGGATCGGCGACTCGGTGTTCGGCAGTCTGTACCTCACGGAGAAGGCCGGCGGCGGCGAGTTCACCGCCGACGACGAGGCGGTGGTGCTGGTCCTCGCCACGGCGGCGGGGATCGCGGTACGCAACGCGGACCTCTTCGAGCAGGCCCGGCTGCGGGAGTCGTGGCTGGAGGCGTCGGCGGAGATCCGCGGTGAGCTGCTGTCCGGGGCGACCGAGGAGGACGTGCTCGACCTGATCGCGCTGCGCGCGCTCCAGCTCACCAGCTCGGACGCGACGTTCATCGTGCTCGGCCCGGATCCGGTCGACGGGTGTTTCATGGTCCGGGCGCAGCGGGGACTCGCGGAGGCGGGCATGGTGGGCCGCCGGCTGGACGGGGGGAATCCGCTGCTCAGCGGGACGGCGGACGGCTCGACGGTCGCGGTGCCGCTCACGTCCGAGGAGCGGGCGATCGGAATGCTGGTCGCGGTGCGCGGGCACGAGCGGCATCGCTTCCAACCCGCGGAGATGCCGCTGCTCACCTCGTTCGCCGAACAGGCGGCGCTCGCCCTGGAGCTGGGCGGGAAGAACCGGGCGCAGCGTCAGCGCGACATCCTCAGCGACCGCGACCGCATCGCCCGCGACCTGCACGACCACGTCATCCAGCGACTGTTCGCCACCGGCCTGCTGCTGCAGAGCACGTTGCGCGGCACCGATGACCCGATCGTGCGGCGCCGGATCCAGCAGGCCGTCGACGAGCTCGACGAGACCGTCCGAGAGGTCCGCACCTCGATCTTCGACCTGCACACCTCGAGCGAGGACACCGACGGCGGGCTGCGTCGCCGGCTGGTGGACGCCGCGGCCGAGGTGACCCAGGGGCGCGGGCTGTCCCCGTCGGTGCGGATCGCCGGGCCGGTCGACACACTCGTGCCGGCGCAGGTGGGTGCGCACGCGGTCGCGGTGGTGCGCGAAGCGGTCAGCAACGCGGTGCGGCACGCGGCCGCGGCCGCCGTGACGCTCACCGTGGAGGCGGGGGAGGACCTGCTGATCGAGGTGGCCGACGACGGGATCGGGATCGATCCCGGAGCGGCCCGCAGCGGGCTGCGCAACCTGGCGGACCGGGCGCACGAGTGCCACGGCGAGTTCACGGTGCGGCCGCAGCCCCAGGGCGGCACCCGATTGCGGTGGCGGGTGCCGCTGCGGTGACGGCCCCGGGGTGACGGCCCCGGGGTGACGGCCCTGCGGCAACGACTCAGCGCTCGTCGTCCGGGAGGGTACGGGCGATCAGGTCGACGAGATCGACCGTCCGCTGCGCGAAGCCCCACTCGTTGTCGTACCAGCCGAAGACCTTGACCGTGTTCCCCACGGCACGTGTGAGCGCGGTGTCCACCAGGCACGATGCGGGCTCGCCGATCACGTCGGTCGAGACGACCGGTTGCGCGGTGCAGCGCAGGATGCCCTTGAGCGGCCCATCGGCCGCTGTCGTGAACGCGCGGTTGATCTGACCGGTCGTCGCCGGTTCGGTCAGCCGGACCGTCAGGTCGACGAGCGAGACGTTCACCACCGGGACGCGCACCGCCACCCCGTCGAGGCGACCGGCCAGCTCGGGGAGCACGGTTCCGATCGCGTCGGCGGCGCCCGTGGTGGTGGGGATGATGTTCACCGCGGCCGAGCGGGCCCGGCGCAGGTCGCGGTGCGGCCCGTCGAGCAGGTTCTGGTCCGCGGTGTAGCTGTGCACGGTGGTGATCAGGCCCTCCTCGATCCCGAACGCGTGGTGCAGCACCTGGGCCATGGGGGCCGCGCAGTTCGTGGTGCACGAGGCGGTGGAGACGACGTCGTGCCGCAGCGCGTCGTAGACGTCCTGGTTGATGCCCATCACCACGGTCGCGTCGACGTCCTTGCCCGGGGAGGTGAGCACCACCTTCCGCGCCCCGGCGGCCAGGTGGGACGCGGCCTGCTCGCGGGTGCGGAACCGGCCGGTGGCCTCGATGACCACGTCCACGCCGAGCCCGCCCCAGTCGAGCAGCGCCGGATCGGGCTGCTGGAAGGCGCGCACCTGGCGGTCGTCCACCGCGAGGTAGTCGCCCCCCACGGCGACGCGCCGATGCCACGGCCCGTAGGTGGAATCGTGGCGCAGCAGGTGCGCCACGGTCTCCACCGGCGCCACGTCGTTGACCGCCACGACCTCGAAGCCCTTGTCGTCGCGTTCCACGGTGCTGCGCAGAACACCCCGCCCTATCCGTCCGATCCCGTTGATGCCGACGCGGACAAGCATGATCCACTCCATTCACCGCCGCTGCTGGTCGCCACCCATCGTCGGCGCGGCGGCACGGCACTCCCACGGTCGTGCGGCCTCCGTCGCGGGGGCCCAACGCCCCCGGCAGCCGGGACCGAGGCGCCAGGCCGGGCTATCCGGCCGAGCCGGAGCGGCGCCGCTCCGCGGCGTAGACAGCGGCCTCGGTGCGCCGGGAGAAGCCGAGTTTGTGCAGCAACGAGGACACGTAGTTCTTGACGGTCTTCTCGGCCAGGAACAGCTCCGCGCCGATCTGACGGTTGGTCAGCCCGTCGGCGACGAGGCCGAGGATGCGCCGCTCCTGGGGGCTGAGCGAGGCGTAGCGCGGGTCCTCCGGCTCGTCCCCCTTGCGCAGCCGCTCGAGCACCACAGCCGTGGCCTTGGGGTCCAGCAGCGAACCGCCCGCGGCGACGGTGCGGACGGCGCCGACGAGGTCGCCCCCGCCGACCTGCTTGAGCAGGTAGCCCGCCGCGCCCGCCATGATCGCGCCGAACAGCGCCTCGTCGTCGGAGTACGAGGTGAGCATGAGGCAGGCGGGCGGCGGATCGAGGGCGGCGCGGATGTCGCGGCACACCGAGACCCCCTCGCCGTCGGGGAGCCGGACGTCGAGGATGGCGACGTCGGGACGCAGCGCCGGGACGCGGGCCAGTGCTTGCGCGGCGGTTCCGGCCTCACCGATGACCTGGATGTCCTCCTCGCTCTCCAGCAGCTGGGCGATCCCGCGGCGCACGATCTCGTGATCGTCGAGCAGGAAGACAGAGATGGGCACGGTGGTCTCCTCCAGGTGATCGTCCGGGCCGCTCGGCGAGCCGGCTGCGGGTGGTCTCATCGGCGCGGCGCACCGTTGGGGAGCAGGCGCAGCCGGCGGCCGGTCAGGCGCTGCAGGGGGATCGCCACGAGGTGCGCCGCGCGGGCCGGAGCCCAGGGAACCGGGGCGCGCTGGTCGAGCGCCGCCAGCCGGTCGGGGTCGGTCACCTCGTACGCCTGCCCGACGCCCAGCACGCTCCACCCGATGCGCCGCACCGGGTCGAGCTCGTCGATCTCGAATGCGATGACGGCGCGGTCCGTCGCGGCCAGCGTCCGTCCGTCGGCGGTGCGGAACAGGACCTCCTCGCCGTCGAGCACATAGTTGACCGGATGCGCGGCGGGCATCGCAGCCTCGGTGAAGACGACGCGGCCGACCCTGCCCTTGAGCAGCAGACTGAGGCATTCGGCACGGTCGAGCGAAACGAGCTCGACGGCAGGGGCCACGGTGTCCGGGTCGGGGAGGGTCACGGACAGCCAGTCTGGGTGAGGCCGAGCCGCATCGGTAGGGGCGGATGTCCCATCATTCGGTGGCCCCGATAGGGCCTTTTGGCACCCCCCGTGGGCGCAGGAGGACCCGCAGTGCTTGCAGGGTGCGCCATCGGGGTGAGCATGACGGGGCCGGGCCCCGCGGGGCAGAGTCGGATGGCCCTCCGGCCCCGGCCGGAGGTCCCCGGGTCGGCACCGAACGACCCGACGGACGGCGCGGGTCATCGGGCCCTCCGGCCGTCGGGCGCGCGGCCCGGAACATGCAGGCTGGAACGCGTGACCGCGCAGCAACTCAGCCAGCCACAGCCGCCCGCCGGAGCACCCGTGTTGACGGCGGCGCTCGACCGGGCACTCACTGCCGTGAGCACACCGATGTTCACCGGAGCGGTCCGCTGGTGGGTCAGCGGTACCAACGGGGGGATCGAGCTGCGGACGGCCGTCAGCGGGAACATCCCGGTCTCCGTGCAGCGCCCGACCCGCGTCGCGGCGGGGTCGGCGCTGCTCGCCGCGCGGCTCGCCATCGCGGTCGCGGGGTACCGGCCGTTCACGACCCTGCTGCCCGACCACCGCCGCCCCGGGATCCTCGCCGTGCTGCGCAAGGGCGGCGCCGCCGAACCGAACCAGTCGGAGCGGGCCCTCTACGGCGCGCTCGTTCAGCCCGCGGTGGAACGCGCCGGCCGGCCGATCGGTGTCGCGGCCACCCTCCCGCTGCTGCGGCGGGCCGCCGACACCGAGGGTGCGTGGCTGCGCAGCTCCCTGGACCCGGGCGACCGCACCCGGATGGAAGCACTGCTCGACGAGTCCGGCGGCGCCGTGCCGTCCGGCGGGCTGCTCGTGGTGGTCGGCAGCCACCACGACCTGCCGACCGGCGATCTGCGGGCGGGGCTTGCCGTGCAGCGGGTCCTGCTCTGCGCGGCGGCGCTCGGTCTGTCCGCCGAGGTGCTGGCCGGGCCGGTGGAACTCGCCCGCCGCAGCCACGAGCTGCCCGGCGCAGGTCCGGGTCTGGTCCCGCAGGTGCTGCTGCAGGTGAGCAGCCCCATCGGGTAGGTCGTCAGCCGATCGGTCCGAGCCGGGCCGGGCCGCCGCTGCCGGCGGGGTGGCCGAGCCGCACCTGCGGGATGCCGGGGGTCTGCTCGGGCCGGTGCGTGACCAGCAGCGCCGTTCGTCCGGCGGTGGCCGTGAGCAGCTCCGCGGACAACGCATCCGCCGTCTCCGGATCGAGATGCGCGGTGGGCTCGTCGAGGATCAGCACCGGCCGGTTCGCCAGCAGTGCCCTGGCCACGCCCAGCCGCTGGCGTTCGCCGCCGGACAGGGCGCCGCCGTGCTCGCCGATCGGGGTGTCGAGACCCTCGGGGAGGCCGGCGAGCCAGTTGCCGAGCTGGGCCCGGCGCAGTGCGTCGACGAGCTTCTCCTCGGTCGCGTCCGGCGCGGCCAGCTGGAGGTTCGCGCGCAGCGTGTTGTCGAACAGGTGGGTCCAGGCGCCGCACCAGGCGATGCCGCTGCGCACGTCGTCACCGGTCAGGGTGCGGGCATCGCGGCCGCCGGCGAGCACGCGGCCCGCGCTGGGGTCGAGCATGCGTTGCAATGCGGCGACGACGCTCGACTTGCCCGATCCCGACGGGCCGGTCAGGGCGACCCGGCCGCCGTCCAGCAGCAGCAGGTCGACATCGCGCACCACGTCGCGGGTCGCGCCCGGCCAGCGCACCGCGAGCGACTGGGCCTCCAGCGTGGCAGGCGGCCCGACCGGAGCGGGGTGTTCGGGGTCGGTGACCGGCGCCGGCCGGCGCTCCAGTTCGGCGAGCCGCTGCGCGGCGGGCCCCGCGGCGAGCAGCCGCACCGCCGCGTCCGGGAGCCCGGCCACCACGTCGGCGAGCGCGAGCGGGGTGAGCGCCAGCACGGCCAGCCCCGGCCCGGGCAGCAGCCCGGCGCGCAGCGCGGCGATCCCGGCGGCGGTGGCGAGCACGGTGGTGGTGCCGATGGCCAGCACGCCGAGCGCACCGCCGAGCCCGCGAGCGGTGGCGCTGCGCCGCAGCAGCCCGCCCAGCCGGACGTCCGAGGCGGCGAGCCCGCGGTGGTAGCGCTGCGCCGCGCCGAACACGAGGAGATCGGGTGCGGCCTCG
Organism: Pseudonocardia asaccharolytica DSM 44247 = NBRC 16224; assembly: GCF_000423625.1. Taxonomy (GTDB): domain Bacteria; phylum Actinomycetota; class Actinomycetes; order Mycobacteriales; family Pseudonocardiaceae; genus Pseudonocardia; species Pseudonocardia asaccharolytica. Next base: position 58,960 of record NZ_AUII01000021.1, on the reverse strand, counting down.
AGCACCTCGACGGCGCGGGCGACCACGTCGCTGCGGGCGGCCGCGGTGCGCCGCTCGGTGCGGTGCACGGCCCAGGCGGTGAGCGCGGGCGCCACGATTCCGGCGACGACGACACCGACGGCCACGACGAGGCCCGCGACCGGCAGCAGGAGCCCGAGCCCGACCGCGGTGCCCAGCCCGACCACGGCGGCCGACGCGGCCGGCAGCAGCACCCGTACCAGCAGGTCCTGCTGGGCGTCGACGTCGCCGATCAGGCGGGAGAGCAGCTCACCGCGGCGCAGCCGGGCGGTCGCGGGGGGTCCGAGGCGGACCAGCGACTCCCAGATCCGCACCCGCAGCTCCGCCATCGCGCGCAGCACGGCGTCGTGCGAGACCAGCCGTTCGGCGTAGCGCAGCACGCCCTTGCCGAGGCCGAAGGCGCGCACCGCGACGATCGCGACCATCAGCGTCAGCACCGGCGGTTGCAGGGCCGCGGTGGAGATCAGCCAGGCCGAGGTCGCGGTGAGCGCCACCCCGCAGCCCAGCGCCGCGCTGCCCAGCAGCACGGCCGGTGCGAGGCGGCCCCGCTGCGGGCGGGCCGCCGACAGCACCCAGCGCAGGGCACCCCGGACCGGCCGGACGTCGGTGAGTTCCGGAGCGGACACCGAGACCGCCGGGGGCGCGCCGATCTGCGGTGCCGGGGGTGCCGGGGGCGCGGTCACCGGGCTGGCGACGGCCCCGAGCTCGACCACCCGGTCGCAGTGGGTGAGCACCCGCGTCCGGTGGCTGACCAGCACGACGGTGCGTCCCGCGGTGATCCGCGGCAGTGCCGCGGTGATCGCGGCCTCGGTGTCGGCGTCGACCCCCTCGGTGGGTTCGTCGAGCAGCAGCAGCGGCCGGTCGGCGAGCACCGCGCGGGCCAGCGCGACGCGGCGGCGCTGACCGGTGGAAAGGCCGGTGCCGTCCTCGCCGACGGGGGTGTCGAGCGGGACGTCGAGGGCAGCGACCCGGGCGGCGTGGCGGACCCGCTCCTCGGCGGCGTCCGGGTCGGCGAGCCGGATGTTGTCGGCGACGGTGCCGGTGAGCAGCACCGGCCGTTGCGGGACCCACGCGACGCGCCGCAGCCAGGCGGCCCGGTCGATCTCCGCCAGGTCGACACCACCAAGGGAAATGCGGCCCGCATCGGGCCCGCGCAGACCCAGCAGCAGGTCGAGCAGCGTGGACTTGCCCGCGCCGCTGCGCCCCCGCACGCCGAGCACGGTGCCCGGCTCCACGACCAGATCCAGCCGGTCCAGGATCCGGCCCGCGCGGCCGTCCACGACCACCTGTTCGAGCCGGAGCGGCACCCGTGCCGGGTCGGGCGCGGGCGTGCGCCCGGCCGCGGCGGGCGCGGGCGTCTCCAGCACGGCGAACACCTCGGTCGCGGCGGCCAGGCCCTCCGCGGAGTCGTGGAACCGCGCCCCGACCGCGCGTAGCGGCAGGTAGACCTCCGGCGCCAGGATGAGCACCAGCAGCGCGGTCGCCAGGTCGAGCCTGCCCTCGACCAGCCGCAGCCCCACCGACACGGCGACGAGGGCGACCGACAGTGTCGCGAGCAGCTCGAGGGCGAGCGCGGACAGGAACGCCACCCGCAGCGTGCGCATCGTGGCCTTGCGGTAGGCCCCGGCGAGGATGCGCAGGCGGGACGACTGGTGACCGGCCCTGCCGAACGCGACCAGCACCTCGAGCCCGGCGACCAGATCGAGGAAGTGGTGCCCGAGGACGGCCAGCGCGCGCCACTGCCGGTCGGTGGACCGCTGCGTGTACAGCCCGATCAGGATCATGAAGATCGGGATCAGCGGCGCCGTCACCGCGATGACCAGCCCGGAAACCCAGTCGGCGAACAGGATGCGCCCCGCCACCACGGCCGGCACCACCGCCGCCACCAACAGCGTCGGCAGGTACCGGCTGAAATACCCCTCCAGCCCGTCGAGCCCGCGGGTCGCGAGCGTGGCGAGCTCACCGGTGGGCGGGACATCCCGGTGCCGGGGACCGAGCCGCAGCACATGCGTCACGAGCTTCGCGCGCAGCTGCCGGATGACATCGGCGGCGGCGCGGTGCGCGGCGACCTCGCCCGCCCAGGACAGCGCGGCGCGCCCGGCCACGAGCGCGAACAACAGCAGCAGGACCGAGGTGAGCTCGCCGAGCCCGGCGCCGCCGAGGAACGCACGCTCGATCCCGTCGGCCAGCAGCTCCGCCTGGACGAGGACCAGCAGCGCGGTGGCCACCGCGACACCCGCGGCGAGCACGACGAACCGTCGTGCCGCCGAGGCGTGCCGCAGCAGCCGTGGGTCCAGTGGTTTCACGGTCGCCCGCTGGTGGCGGGTTGTCTGCGGGGCGGCAGGCCGGCGGCGGGCGGGATGTCGGAACGGCCGATCCGGCGGCGGAACCCCCAGAACGTCCAGGCCTGGTAGGCGAGCACGACCGGGGTGAAGACCGCAGCGACCCATGTCATGATCTTCAGCGTGTCCGGGGTGGACGCGGCGTTCGTCGTGGTGAGGCTGTAGGCCGGATCGGTCGTCGACGGCAGGACGTCCGGGTAGAGCGAACCGAACAGCGTCACCGTCACCGCGATCACCGCCACCGCCGTGAACAGGAACGCCCAGCCCTCGCGCCCCATGCCGGCCGCACCGATGCCCGCGACCAGCGCGAGCGCGGCGACGATCGCGGCGACGCCGGCCCCGCGGGCCAGTCCGGCGGTCCGCACCTGCACATCACCGGTGGTCTTGAGGGCGAGGAACACCGCGCCGTGCAGGAGGAACAGCAGCACGGTGGCCAGGCCGCCGAGCAGTGCATAGGGGTTGAGCAGGGTCAGCAGCGTGCCGGTGAACTCGTGGTCGGCGTGCAGCGGAACGCCCTGCACCATGTTGGCGAACGCCACGCCCCACAGTAGCGCGGGCACGAACGAGCCGACGATGATGGCGCGGTCCCAGTTCCGCCGCCGGCGATCGCTGTCGATCTTGCCGCGGAACTCGAACGCGACCCCGCGCAGGATCAGCGCGACGAGGATGAGCAGCAGCGGTAGGTAGAACCCGGAGAACAGGCTCGCGTACCACTCCGGGAACGCGGCGAAGGTGGGGCCGCCCGCGACTCGTCGGTGTCGTCGTCGCCGGCCGGAGCCGATGGGGGCGGGCCCGCCTGGGCGTAGCGGACCATCAGCACGCCGTCGATCACCGCGAGGGCGCCGTAGAGCACGGTGAACAGGCGAACGGGGTGATGAGCCCCGCGACGGCCGCCGGGTAGAACCAGCGGGGCACGCTGCGGGCACGGCGGCGGGTGAACCACAGCCCGAGCACCGAGATCAGCCCGGCGAGGAGACCGAAGCCGATCATCAGCCGGAAGCTCCAGCAGGAGACGGGGATGTTCGGGCGGTAGTCGCCGGGGCCGTGGGTCTGCTCGGCGGCCGCCTGCAGGTCGTTGATTCCCTCGACCTCACCGTCGAAGGAGCCGGTGGCCATGAACGACAGCACACGGGGCACCCGCCCCCGGACCGCGGTTCAGCGCCGAGCCGACCGCGCCCGCCCCCGCCGTCGCGGTCCCGACGATGATCAGCAGCAGCGGCCCGACGAGCGCCCAGCTCACCGCCAGCAGCCCCAGCTCCTGCAGCAGCAGGGCGGTGCCGGCGAGCAGGAACCCGAGCGCGGCGCCGATGGTGAGAGGGACCGGCGGTGAAGGTCCGGTCGCCCACCGGGCCCGCCCACCGGTTCGCGCCGACGCCGACCGCGATGGCCAGCAGCAGCAGGATGATCCCGAGGGAGACGAGCCCGCCCCGGCCTCGACCTCCGGTCAGCGACAGCAGCAGCACGACGCCCACCACGATCACCGTGATCGCGGGTGCCATCCGCCACGGAATGGGCACGCCATGGCCGTCGAGCAGCCAGGCCAGGCCTCCGACGGTGAGCAGCAGGCCGACGGCGATGCGGTTCCAGTGCGGCTGTCTTCGTGGCGGTCTGCCGGGCTCGCCGAGGGCCGATCCGGTCCCGGCGAGCCGTTCAGCGTCCATCGTGGCCGGAGCGTTCACGCTGTTCCCCGTGCTCACGGCTCACCGCCTCGCCGAGAACACGACGAGCACGCCGATGGCCACGACGACCAGCGGCCAGAACGCGTGCTCGCCGAACCACGGCGCCCACTGCCGCAGGAACAGCAGCACACCGAGCGCGACGAGCGACGCGCCGACGGCGACGGCCACCGTCTGCCATGCGGCCGGTGACCCGGTGTGTTCGGGTTCGTCCTCGCGGGCCTCGGGCAGCGCCACCCAGGCGACGATGTAGGCCAGTACCCCGGCGCCGCCCGACAGGGCCAGCGCCACCGCGGCGATACGGAGCAGAACGGGATCGACGCCGAGGTAGCGGGCGATGCCGCCGCAGACGCCGCCGATCATGCGATCGCGCCGGCTGCGGCGAAGCCGGCGCACGTTGTGCTCCTGGACGGGTGGGGACGGGGAACCGGGATCCGTCATGGCTCACCTCCGGATGGGCTCGACCTCGACGGTGCCGCGCGCGTCGTCGCGTGTCGCGGGCCGAAAGCCCGGGGTCGAGGCGGCGGAGGGCCCCTCTCCGGTCAGCTCACCGCGCTGACCACCGCAAGCCTGCGCCCGCTGAGCTGCTGCAACGGGATCGCGATCGTGTGCGCGATGCGACCGGGAGCCCACGGGGTGGGCATGCGGCCGGCGAGGTCGACGAGCCTGCCGGGCTCGGTCACCTCGTAGGCCACGCCGACGCCCAGGACGCTCCACCCGGTGCGGCTGTCCTCGTCGATCTCGTCGACCTGGAAACCGACGACCGCGTTGCGGGTCGCCACCGCGAGCTTGCTCCCGGTCCCGGTGCGGAAGACGACCTCCTCACCGTCCAGGATGTAGTTGACGGGATGAGCTGCGGGTAGGGCGAAGTCGGTGAACACGACTCGGCCAACGGCTCCGCTCGCCATGAGCCGGAGGCACTCGTCGTGGCCGATCTCGACGAGCTCGGTGTCCCTGGCTGATGTGGACAAGATATGGCCTCCGGTCGTTCTCTGTTTCGCCTGCATGGTCGCGGGCTGTGCCCCTGTTGGACAGGGCCGGAGGTCCCATTCCGAATCGGGACGCGACAGGGCCGGGCCACCCGGTCGGACGACCCGGCGTCGCACGCGGGGCTCAGCCCTTGGTGATCTGGATCTTGGCGGGCTCGCGCTCGACCTGCTCCGGCTCGGGAACCCGGATCTCGAGGATGCCGTTCTCGTAGGTCGCCTTGATATCGGGCTCGGCGACACCGTCCGGCAGGGGGATCGTCCGGCTCAGGCTGCCGTAGCGCAGCTCGCGGCGCAGGTAGCCGTCCTCCTCCACCTTGTCCTCCATGCGGCGCTCGGCGTTGATGCGCAGCATCCCGTCGCTGACGGTGATCTCGACGTCCTTCTCGGGGTCGACGCCGGGCAGCTCGGCTCGGATGACCTGGGTCTTGCCGTCACGGAATACATCGACGCCGATGAGGTCCTCGCCGGGCCATTCCCAGCTGAGCCCGAACGGCCGGCGCACGGACAGGGATCGCATCCAGTCATCGAACATGCGGTCCATCCGGTTGAACCGGTTTGCGAGGTCGCTGCCGCGGTCACGCCGCATCACGCTGCTCATGTGCAGTCCTTCCGTAGGGACGATTCCGACGCCCTCGACCCTGCCCCGGTTCCGCGGCGGCGGGCAGGGACCTTGTCCCCGATCCGCGGGGGTCCGAGGGCTCCGACCGGGCGCGACGACCGTCGCGCCCGGTCGGAGCAGTACGCGGTCACCACCTTGTCCGTTGACAGTTGCAACGGAGCCCCCTAGCATGTAAATAATTATTTACTTCGCAGTGATCGAGGTCGCCATGAGTGAGGCCAGCGTCGTCGTCCAATCGGATTGTCGGCGTTCTCGGCAACTTCTGGGAAATCCGGTTCCAACCAATGCGGCGAGTCGTACGTTGGCACTGTTGAGTGCTTTCGACGGATCCCGGTCCGTACTCGGGGTGAGCGAGCTCGCCTCGCGCGCCTGCGTGCCGAAATCGACCGCCCATCGATTACTGGCTGTGCTGATCAATCACGGATATGTGAAACGGGACGGAAACCGGTACCGGCTGGGCGAGCACGTCTTCGAACTCGGGTCGCGCGCGCTGCGGCCTCGCGGGCTGCGCGAGCAGGCCGTTCCGTTCATGGCCGAACTGCACCACGCGACCCTCGAGACCGTGCACCTCGCCATCCTGCACGACCAGCAGGTGCTCTACCTGGAGAAGGTCTTCGGACACCGCGCCGTGCCCTGCCCGACCACCGTCGGCGGGCGCAATCCCGCGCACTGCACGGCGCTGGGCAAGGCGATCCTGTCCCGCTCGGCCCCGGAGACGGTCGAACGCGTTGTGGCGCATGGTCTGGCCCGCCGCACCCCGCACACCACGACCAACCCCGACCTGCTGCGCCGGAACCTGTCCCGGGCGCGGGACGAGGGGGTGGCGGTCGACCTGGAGGAATGCCGGCTGGGGCTGGCCTGCGTCGCGGCGCCCATCGTCGATCGCCGCACCGGTGAGGCGATCGCCGCGCTGTCGATCAGTTCGCCGACCGCCCGGTTCGACCCGCGGCGCCTCGGGGCCCGGCTCGGCAAGGTGGCCGACACGCTCTCGCGCGCCTGCTCCTGATGCCCATCCTCGAGCGCGCGCCGCCGCCACCGACGTTATGGCTCCATAACGTCGCTGAAGGTGTGCCGCCACCGACGTTATGGCTCCATAACGTCGACGGCTGTGGTTGGGTGGGAATGGCGTATCCGGCACGTGGTGAAGGAGATGGACGATGGACGGCGTTCGGATGGCGCAATCCCTCACCGACGGCGGGGCGGGCGAGGATAAAGCTACCCGGCCGCGCCGCAAGAAATCCGCCGAGCAAACGCAGCGGGATATCCTCGTCGCAGCCGGCCGCCGGTTCGCCCGAGCCGGATACGCCGCCGTCACCCTCAAGGACATCGCCGACGACGTCGGGGTGACCGCCCCGCTCGTCGTGCGCTACTTCGGCTCCAAGCACAACCTGTTCCGGGAAGTGGCGAAGATCGAGGGTGGTCCCGATATCGACGCGGCTGATCTCGCGGGGCCGCTGGAGACGCTGGGCCCGCGGCTGGCGCGCCAGCTCGTGGCGTACTGGCTGGACCCGGACATCAGCTTCCCGGCGATCGCGCTGGTGCGGTCCCTGGACGTCGAGGAGGCCAAGACGCTGTTCGTCGAGGAGGTGAACCGGCGCCTGATCGACCCGCTGGTGGCCACCCTGCCCGGCCCCGGTGCATGGCTGCGGGCCCGGCTCGTCGCCGCCCAGGCGGTCGGGTTCGGCCTGTTCGCCTTCGGTACCCTGCTCGAACCCGACACCCGGCTCCCAGCGGCATCCGATATCGAGGTCGAGGACATCGTGACGCTGTTCGGGGCCGCGTTGCAGGCCTGCATCACTCCTGCAGGCTCGCCATCGCCGCCTCCATCGCCCGGCGCCCGCTGATCCCGACGCCCCCGTCGCAGTTGTGCACCGATCCCGTCGCGGTCCGCGCGTTGTCCCGGGACGCCAGCAGCACGTAGTGGCCGGTGTAGTCCGACGGCGTGATCCGGATCTCCAGCGGCGAGAACCGCTCCGTCATGTCCTCGACCGGCAGCGCCCCGAACGACGTGTCCTGCAGGTCGAGTGCGCGGGGGCCGCGCAGATCGGTCGGCATCGCGCCGGGCGCGACCCCGTTGACCCGCACGTCCGGGCACAGCTCGTAGGCCAGCTGCTTGATCAGGCCCATCACCGCGTGCTTCGACGCGGTGTACAGCGGGCCGCCACCACCCGGCCAGAACCCCGCATTGGACACGGTGAAGATCATGCTGCCCTCGCTCTCGCGCAGTGCGGGCAGCGCGGCCTTGGCCCCGAGCAGGTAACCCTTGACGTTGAGCCCGAAGATCTGGTCGAAGGCCGCCGGGAGCGTCTCACCCGGCAGCGCCTCGAGCGGGGTGTTGAAGTCCCAGAGGCCGGCGTTGCCGATGAAGGTGTCGAGCCGGCCGAACTCGGCGAGCGTCTCGGCCACGGCCCGTTCGTTGTCGGCGAGGCTCGTCGCGTCGCCCTCGACCACGAGGACCCGCTCGCCGAAGCGGCCGGCGAGCGCCTTCGCCTTGTCGGGGTCGAGCTCCAGCACACCGACCCGCGCCCCCTCGGCGACGAAGCGATCGACGATGCAGCGGCCCAGCCCCGAACCCCCACCGGTGAGCAGGGCGACGTCGCCGTCCAACCAACCCATGGCTTCTCCTAGATGTCGACGAAGACGGCGTCGTCGGCCACCCGCACGCGGTAGGTGGTGAGGTCCTCGGTGGCTGGCAGGCTGAGGGCCCGGCCGGTGCGCAGGCAGAACTTCGCGAAATGCCACGCGCATTCGACCTGCGCGCCGTCGACGTAGCCGTCGGCCAGCGACGACTCCTCGTGTGTGCACGTGTCCGAGGTGGCGAGGAACTCGCCGTCGACGTTGAACACCGCCACCGGCGGGTCCGCGTCGATCCGGGCCGCCTCACCTGGTTTGATCTCTGAGGCGCCGCAGGCCCGCACCCACGCCATCACCGGTCGCCCTTGATGAAGTCGATCAGGACCTGGTCGTGCTCCTCGGGTTTCTCCCACTGCGGCCAGTGCGCGGCATCGGCCATGTTGTAGAACTTGGCGCCCGGGATCAGCCCGGCGACGTACTCGCCGTAGTCCGGGCCCTGGCCGGGATTGTGCTCGGTCCAGAAGACCAGCGCCTCGGGCTGGAACTTCGTGAGCTCCTCCTCCTCCCACCGCGGGGCCCACCGCCACTGCCTACCGATCCAGTACACGTTCTGCATCGACCGGTAGATCTCCGGGAAGGAGTAGAGCCGCAGCCGGATCTCCACCATTTCGTCAGTCATCCGCTCCGGGCTGGCGACCAGCCATTCCATGCGTTTCCGGACGGTCTCGAACGTCGGGTTCACCACCGACCGGACCGACAGTTCCTGCAGCGCGGGGCCGCCGCCGGGCTGGGGGCGAAAGTCCGTCTTCTTGAGGTTCACCATCCCGAACCCGGTGTTCAGGATGAGTTTCCCGCACATCTGCGGGTACCGCATACCGAACTCGAAGGTGATCACCGCGCCCATCGACTCACCCTCGATATGGGCCCACGAATAGCCCAGCCCCTCGATCAGGTCCGCGAGCGCATCCACCTGCAGGTCCAGCCGCTGTTCGTCGTTGTAGGGCTCCTTGTCGGTGAAACCGTGGTACAGCGCGTCGGCCGCGTAGACACGGAAGCCGTTGGCGGCCAGGTTGTGCAGGTTACGGGCGTAGGTCTCGGCGTGGCCACCGACGCCGTGGATCAAGATGAGCGGCTCGCCGTCGCCGCATTCGATGACGCGGTGTCGCCAGCGCTTTCCCTGGACGATTCTGGTCTGGGTGCCGAGCAGCTCGGTCGCGACCGACTTCCACTCGGTGAGCGGCTTGCACGCGACCGTCTTCGACAGCGTCAGGACCTCCATACGGAGCAGACAAGCCCATCCGAGGCGGCTCTCGGTACGGCGCTGTTCCACGACGTGGAACCGAGCTGGGACGGCGGATCGGTTCCACGACATGGAACGAGCCGCTCGGTCGGCTGTGCGCGGCGAACATAGGTTGGCCCTGCGCCGGCGTCGCGAGCCAGATCAGGAGGAAAGCCATGGCCATCGCGGCCGAGAAGTTGCAGCAGCTCGTCTCTCTGGACCGAGGCGAGATCGATCGCAGCATTTTCAGCGACTCGGAGATCTTCGAGCAGGAGATCACGTCGATCTTCGGTCGCAGCTGGTTGTTCCTGTGTCACGAGAGCCAGATCGCCAAGGCGGGCGACTTCTTCGAGGCCCCGATGGGCCGCGACAACGTCCTGGTGGTGCGCCAGAAGGACGGTGGCATCAAGGGGTTGCTCAACACCTGCGCGCATCGCGGAAACGCGGTCTGCCGGGCCGAAGAGGGCAACGTCAAGAACTTCATGTGCACCTACCACGGCTGGACCTACGACCTCGCGGGGAAGCTGATCGGGGTCCCGGGCTTGCAGGAGCTGTACCACAACGAACTCGACCTCGCGGCCCACGGGCTGCGCGAGGTCGCGCAACTGGACACCTACCGGGGCTTCGTCTTCGCGACCGCGGACCGCGACGCTCCACCGCTCGCGGAGTTTCTCGGCCGCACGGGACGCGCCGGGCTCGAGATGATCGCGGGCCAGGGCGAGATGGAGGTGGTCCCGGGGATCCAGAAGTTCGTCATCCCGTGCAACTGGAAGTTCGCCGTGGACAACCTGTTCGACTGGTACCACCCGCAGATCACCCACCTGTCCGCCCTGCAGGCCGGGCTCGTCCCGGCGCCGACCGATCCGCGGGGCAGGCAGATGTCGGCCACCGGCGTCGCCGGCCCCGACGGCGCCGAGCTGGAGCTGATGGGCGGCGTGGCGAACGAGGACACCCCCGACCAGATCGTGTTCCTCGACGTCTTCGGCCACGCCCTCGCGGGGCCCACCGTGGAGACGATGGGCAACCTCGACGGAGCGGTCGACCACTCCTGGCGCGATACCCCGCGGGCGCGCGAGGCGCTGGGGCCGATGGCGCGGCGGGCGGTCGGCCACACCAACATCTTCCCGACGTTGTGGATCGCCCCCGAGATCCGGCAGGTCTCGCTACGGGTGCCGCGGGGCCCGGAGCTGACCGAGATCTGGTGGTTCACCTTCGTCCCGCGCGAGGCCGGCCCGCAGGAGCGGGCGATGACGATCCAGGCCGCCATCCACGTCTTCGGGCCCGCCGGCGCGCTGGAGCAGGAAGACGGCGAGAACTGGACGCAGAGCACCATACAGACTCGTGGCACGGCCAGCCGGATGATCCCGCAGGCGCTCAAGATGAACCTCGGGCGCGGCAAGATCGTGGACGACGACGGCCAGGACCCGCCCTATATCGAATGCGGCATCAACGAGCACGGGCAGCTGTGGACCTTCGCGTCGTGGATGGCGTGGCTGTCCGGATGCGGCTGGGACGAGCTGCGCAACCGCACCACCCCGCCCGACGTGATCTGACCGCCGACCGAGCCGAGAACAGGACGACCATGACCGTCGACCACAGCATCCGAGCCGAGACCGACACGCTCGCGGCCGCGCTGCGGCAGTTCGAGGTGGAGCGCTTCTACACCGACGAGGCGGCGCTGCTCGACGCCCACCGCTACCACGAGTGGGTGCAACTGTTCAGCGACGACACGCATTACTTCATGCCGATCCGGCGGACCCGGCTGCGCCGCGAGCTGGACAAGGAGTTCACGAAGCCGGGGGAGATCGCCTATTTCGACGACACCAAGCCGATCCTGCTCGGCAGGGTCGCCAAGCTCGCGACCGGCACGGCGTGGGCGGAGGACCCGCCGTCGCGCACCCGGCATTTCGTCACCAACGTGCGGATCGAGGAGGACCGGGGTGACGAGCTGGAGGTGTCGTCCAACTTCATTCTCTACCGCACCCGGCTGAAGTCGGAGGAGACGACCTGGGCCGGCTCGCGCCGTGACCTGCTGCGTCGCCACGAGGGCTCGTTCCTGATCGCCCGGCGGCACATCCTGCTCGAGCAGACGGTCCTGCTGTCGCAGAACCTCAGCAACTTCTTCTGATCCACGCGCGGCATCGAACCGGAGCAACCATGAAGATCACATCGCTCGGCTACCTGCGGCTGGAGTCGCCGGAGGCGAAGGAGTGGTCCACCTTCGGTCCCGAGGTGCTCGGGCTGGCGGTGTCGGAGGACCCGCTCGGCCGGGACGGCACCGTCGCGCTGACCAATGACGACCGGCCCGGCCGGATCGTCATCAGCGAAGGGCGCCACAACCGGCTCCAGCGCATGGGCTGGGAGGTGCCCGGCGCGGACGACCTCGCCCTGGCCGTCGAGGAGCTGGAGCGGGCCGGGGTGGCGGTGCGGCGAGCGACCGCCGAGCAGTGCGCGGCGGCCCGGGTGCGCGATCTGGTCGGCTTCACCGATCCCGCCGGGTTCGCCCACGAGGTGTTCTACGGCCAGCTGGTCGTGCCCGGGTCGTTCCGGCCGGGGCGGGCCATGTCGGGTTTTGTCACCGGAGCCCAGGGCCTCGGCCATATCGTGCTCATGGTGCCCGACCTCGCGGAATCGCTGGAGTTCTACCGCACCGTGCTGGGCTTCAAGGTCAGCGACGAGATCGACATGGGCGGAGAGCGGCTGGTCTTCCTGCACGTCAACCCGCGCCACCACACCCTGGCGGTCGCCGGCGTCCCGGGCATGCGGGGGCTGCATCACCTGATGCTGCAGGTCGGCTCCGTCGACGATGTGGGGATGGCCTACGACCTGTGCCTGGATCGGAAGATCCCGATCGCCATGACGCTCGGCAGGCACACGAACGACCGGATGCTGAGCTTCTATCTCCGTTCCCCGAGCGGGTTCGAGATCGAGTACGGCTGGGGCGCGGACACCGTCGACGAGGACCAGTGGGTGGTCACCCATATGAGAAGCCCCAGCATCTGGGGCCATCGGCCCGGCGACGCGCCCCCGCCCGGCTGCCTGGAGCCGGGCGCCGGGAGTCGTTCGTCCTGACCGGGCCGGGCTGGACGGGCCCGTCGGGTCGATGCACGATGCCGGTGTGACGATGTACGGCCGTCCGGCTCCGGGATCCCCCCGATGAGGGCGCAGGACCGCCGCGAGCTCGCGGTCACCCGTCCTTGGATGCGCGACGGCGAGACATTCGTCGCGGAGATCGTCACCAAGCTCTCCGACGACCAGCTGCGTGCCCCCAGCGCGCTGCCCGGGTGGAGCCGCGCCCACGTCGTCGGACACCTCGCCCGCAACGCCGAGGCGCTGCAGCGGCTCGCGACGTGGGCGCGCACGGGCGTCGAGACCCCGATGTACCCGAGCCCGGAGCACCGCAGCGCCGCGATCGAGGCGTCCGCGCAGGCGCCGGCGGCCACGCTGCGCGAGGAGCTGCACACCACCGCCGCGGCGCTGGAATCCGCGCTGGACGCGTTCGACGACGCGACCTGGCGCGCCGAGGTGCGCAGTGCTCTTGGCCGTCCGATCCCGGCCGCGGAGATCCCGTGGATGCGGGTGCGCGAGGTGTGGCTGCACGGGGTCGACCTGGACGCCGGCGCCACCGTCGCCGACCTGCCCGCCGGGGTCGTCGACGCCCTGCTCGACGATGCGACGGACACCATGTCCGCGCGGGAGGACATGCTGTCGGCGCGGCTGGAGGCGACCGACCGGGACCGTGCCTGGACGCTGGGGCAGGGCGAGGGGCAGGTGCTGCGCGGGAGCGCGGCCGACCTGCTCGGCTGGCTCCTCGGACGCACCGACGGCTCGGGCGTCACCGCCGGCCCCGGCCCGCTTCCCGTCGCCCCCCGCTGGCTCTGAGCTGACCCGCCCCGTCACGCCGCGGCCCGACCCGGGTTCCCTAATACCTTAGGGGGGTATAGTATCTGCGCCCGCGGTCGAGCGCAGGGAGGGCACATTGAATGCGAACACCGCGACCACGGTCATCGAGGCCTCCGGCCTGCTCCGAGGCTCCTCGAAGGGCGTCGTGGAGGCCGCGCTGTCGCGCCGGCCGGGCGTGATGAGGGTGGCGATGAACCCGGTGGCCCAGACCGCCACGATCACCTACGACCCTGCGCGGACCTCGGTGGCCGACCTCGCCGAGTGGGTCCGCGACTGCGGCTACCACTGCGAGGGCCGGTCGGTTCCGGAGCATGTGTGCGATCCGATGCTGCAGCCCCAGGAGGAGATGGCGCACGGCGGCCATCACGCCGGCATGTCGATGGACGCGATGGCCCGCGATATGCGCAACCGGTTCCTGGTGGCCGCGGTGCTGTCGGTACCGATCCTGCTGTGGTCGCCGATCGGGCGCGAGGTGCTGGGGTTCACGGTGCCGGCGCCGTTCGGGCTGCGCGACGACGTGTTCTCGCTGCTGCTGAGCCTTCCGGTCATCGGCTACTCGTCGTGGATCTTCTTCGACGGCGCGTACCGGGCGCTGCGGGCCCGCACGCTGGACATGATGGTGCTGGTCGCGGTGGCGATCGGGGCCGGCTGGAGCTACAGCCTGGGGGTCACCCTCACCGGCGGCGGCGAGGTGTTCTACGAGGCCGCCGCGGTCCTGGCCGCGTTCGTGCTGCTGGGGCACTGGTTCGAGATGCGGGCCCGGGGTGGGGCGAACGACGCCATCCGGGCGCTGCTGGAGCTGGCGCCGCCGATGGCAGTGGTGCTCCGCGATGGCCAGGAGGTCGAGGTGCCCACCGCCGCGGTGCGGGTGGGGGACCTGCTGCTGATCCGGCCAGGCGCGAAGATCCCGGTCGACGGCGTGGTGACCGACGGCGAGTCCGAGGTCGACGAGTCGATGGTGACCGGGGAGAGCCTCCCGGTGACGAAGTCGCCCGGCTCCGAGGTGATCGGTGCGTCGATCAACGCGAGCGGGACGCTGCGGGCGCGGGCCACCAAGGTGGGCTCGGACACCGCGCTCGCCCAGATCGTGGCGATGGTGCAGGAGGCCCAGAACTCCACGGCGCCCGGGCAGCGACTTGCCGACCGCGCCGCGTTCTGGCTGGTGCTCGTCGCGCTCCTCGGCGGTGCCGCCACGTTCGCCGGATGGGCCCTGTTCTCCGAGGAACCGATCAGCGTGGCGCTGCTGTTCGCCATCACGGTCGTGGTGATCACCTGCCCGGACGCGCTCGGGCTGGCCACCCCCACCGCGGTCATGGTCGGCACCGGGCTGGGCGCCAAGCGGGGCGTGCTGTTCAAGAACGCCACCGCGCTGGAGGCCTCGGCGCGGATCGACACCGTCGTGATGGACAAGACCGGAACCCTGACCAAGGGTGAGCCAGAGGTCACCGACGTGATGGTCGACGGGATGGCCGAGGACGAACTGCTGGCGCTGGCCGCTGCGGTGGAGCGGGAGTCCGAGCACCCGCTGGCCGCCGCGATCGTTCGGTACGCGGCCGGGCGCGGCATACCGGACCTGACCCCGACCGGTTTCCGCAATGTCCCCGGTCACGGGGCGTTCGCTCAGGTGCGGGGTCGCCGCGTCGTGGTGGGCAACCGCAAGCTGATGGTGACCGAGGACGTCGCCTTCGACGCGCTCATGCCGCGCCGGGACGAGTTCGCCGCCGCGGGACGCACCGCGGTGCTGATCGCGGTGGATGGGCGCGGGGTCGGGGTGATCGCCCTTGCCGACGCCCCCAGGGAGACGGCCGCGACGGCGGTCGCGGAGCTGCGCGAGTCCGGCGTCGAGGTCGTCATGCTCAGCGGGGACAACGAGACGACGGCCCGCCGGATCGCCGGGCAGCTGGGCATCGACCGGGTGATCGCCGAGATGCTGCCGGGGGAGAAGGCCGCGACGATCACCGAGCTGCAGCGGGCCGGCAAGCGGGTGGCGATGGTCGGGGACGGGGTGAACGACGCCCCGGCGTTGGCCCAGGCCGACGTGGGCATCGCGATCGGCGCCGGCACCGACGTCGCGATCGAGACCGCCGACCTGGTGCTGATGCGCTCCGACCCGCTCGACGTCCCCACCGCCCTCACGATCGGCCGCGGCACCGTTCGGAAGATGCGGCAGAACCTCGCCTGGGCCGTGGGGTACAACGCGATCGCCCTGCCCATCGCCGCCGGCGTGTTCGCCCCGGCGTTCGGGCTGGTGCTGCGCCCCGAGATCGCGGCACTGTCGATGTCGGGATCCAGCTTCCTGGTGGCGGTCAACGCCCTGCTGCTCAAGCGTCTGAAGCTGCCGCGGCCCCCGGAGCCGACCCCGGCCCCGCCGCACGCGCCGGCGAGCCGGCCGGCCGGCGCTGAACCACGAGCGCAGCATCGCGGTTGACCTGCCCTATCCCGAGGCGGTGTCGCGGACCCGCGAGGTGCTGGTCGAGCAGGGCTTCGGCGTACTCACCGAGATCGACGTGCAGGCCACGCTGCGGGAGAAGCGGGGCCTGCAGATGGAGCCCTACGACATTCTCGGGGCCTGCAATCCGGACCTGGCCCACCAGGCGCTCGATATCGACCGCAGCATCGGCGTTCTGCTGCCGTGCAACGTCGTGGTGAGCGCCCGCGACGACGGGCGGCGCGGGCGAGCCCGGGATCCGCGACAAGCGCCGCGCCCAGGCCGAGCGTCAGCATCATCGCGGCGGCGAGCCCCAGCCAGCCGACCCCGACGGCGACGTGCGCGGCGCGCAGGATCCGTCGCGGTCGTCCGGCCAGCCGGATCCGGCC
This sequence comes from Pseudonocardia asaccharolytica DSM 44247 = NBRC 16224, assembly GCF_000423625.1. Lineage (GTDB taxonomy): Bacteria > Actinomycetota > Actinomycetes > Mycobacteriales > Pseudonocardiaceae > Pseudonocardia > Pseudonocardia asaccharolytica. The sequence goes on along the minus strand of NZ_AUII01000021.1, from coordinate 42,743 downwards.
ACCGATCGCGGTTGCCGCGGCGGAGTCGCCGGGCGTGAGCATGGTCGAAGCGGATACTCGGGCATCGTCAGTGGTCCGGGGCGGCGCGGTCGTCCCGTTGTGGTGGTCGGCTCGGCTGCTCCCCGGGCGGTAGTCGCGGAGCGGCGGCTGCTCCTCCCGGCGTATCCGCCGGCGCGGAATCGGCCGTCCAACACCACCGAGAGCGCGGTGAATGCGCCCGTGAATACATCCAGTGCGGCAGGTCAGGTGTCTCCCGCAGGCCGGTCCGGGTCGAGGTCGAAATTCCTAGCGTTCTCCTCGTCCGATCCGAACCTGCAAATGGGAGATGACGATGCAGCTCACGACCACGAATCCGACCCCGATCGCCACGATCTCCGTTCTGTCGGACGGCAACCCACTGCTGCTGACCACCGAGGGCGAGTTCGTCATCAAGAACCTGGTGCTCATCGCGGGTGCGCTGTTCGTCGCGGCGACCCTCCCGGCGCGACGCCGGGCATGAACGGGCGAGTGTGGTGCGAGTCGCCGGTGCGCGGCGCGCACCCGGCCGCGCCGTCGGCCCGAGGCGCAGGCACCACCATCGCCAGGCGCCGACCGATGACCGTCGGGCTCAGGTTCTGCTGCGGACCACACCATGATCGGGGGCGAGATTTCGTTCCAGGAGCGAGAATGCCTCGGCGAGTTCACGGATTCCGGATGGACTGTTCGCGACGGTCGGCGCCGACTTGATGATCGCCTTGAGGACGGCCTCGTGGGCCTGCTCGATGAGACTTTGGTCAGCCATGCGTGCCGAGGCTAGACCCCCCTGTGAGCGCGTAACAGTGTTCTAACACTGTTACGCACTCACAGGGGGCTCCCTCCTGCAAGGGATGCGTCGGCGGGGCCGGCTGTGTCCATCAGCACTCGGAGCCCGCCGGGCCGGCCGGACGAATGGGGCAACGCCGCGGACTGACGGCCGACTCCGTGGTCCGTCACGCGCATTGCCCGGGAGCGGGCGGCGGCGACTCAACGCCGCCGCGCATGCCCTGTTGCAGCGTCTCCCTCCCGGGGACCCCGCGGTCTGGCTCGAAGACCTCATGGCCGCGGCCCTGGCGGCGCGGGCCGGTGCGGAGCGGGCCTTCTCCTGGGATGTGTCGCTGCGTCCTCCGGCGGCGGGCCCCACGACCAGTACGAGTTGTGCCCGCTGTGCGCGGGGGCGAGCAGGGCCCGCCGCGCCCACGCCGCCCCACGTCCGGCCCACCGCAGCACCGGCTCCGCGCCCGCCGCCAGCAGCACCGGATAGAGCCCGGCCAGGTAGTAGGGCTTGCCGCCGGTCACCAGGAACGTGGCGGCGACCAGCACGTACGCGACGGCGGCCAGCGCGGCGAGACCGGACCAGGCGGCGGGGACGCGCCTCATGACCGCATCACCATCCACAGTGGATCCGATTCTCGCGTCGGTGCTGCAACGCAGGGTGGACGCCATCGCCGAGGAGATGGCGACGATGCTCGTGCGCTCCTCGCGTTCGTCGATCTTCAACGAGATCGGCGACCTGGTCACGGTGCTGTTCGACGAGCGCGGCCGCACCTGGCGCAGGCCGGGTTCGCCGCTGTCCGGCCCGGCGGTCATCGAGCTGGGGGTTTGATCTGCGGGGTTCCCCTGGGTCGGTTTCCGGCGTACTCTTCCGGCAAGATAGTCAAAGTTTTGATCGTCGGAGGGGTCGGGATGGGACCGAAGCCGTTCGCATCGTCGCAGGACCTGGCGGTCAAGGAGCAGACTCTCGAGGCGCTCGCCGAGGGCGTCTACGCACTCACCGCGGAGGGCGACCCGAACGTCGGCGCGATCGAGGGGGAGGACTTCCTGGTCTGCTTCGAGGCCATGGCGACACCCGTGGCGGCGTCGAAATGGCTCGCCCGGCTGCGCGAGCACACCGACAAACCGGTCCGCTACCTCGTGCTGTCGCACTACCACGCGGTGCGCGTGCTGGGGGCGTCGGCGTTCGAGACGGACGTGATCGTCGCGCATGAGCAGACCCGGGAGCTGATCGCCGAGCGCGGCAAGCAGGACTGGGACTCGGAGTACGGGCGGATGCCGCGGCTGTTCGACACCCCCGAGTCGATCCCCGGCCTCACCTGGCCGACCCTCACCTTCTCCGACCGGCTCACCATCGACCTCGGCGGCGACCGCGGCGACCTCGTGCTGCAGTACTGCGGCCGCGGGCACACCGAGGGCGATATCGTCGTCTGGCTGCCGCGCCAGCGGATCCTCTTCGCCGGGGACCTCGTGGAGTCCGCCGCGGCGCTCTACACCGGCGATGCCTTCCACCGCGACTGGTCGACGGGCACGCTGGACCGGGTGGCGGCGTTCGGGGCGGAGATGCTCGTGGGCGGTCGAGGCGCGGTGGCACGCGGCCGCGGGCAGGTCGACGCCGCGATCAGCCAGACGCGGCATTTCCTCGAGGTCATGATCGGCGAGGTGCAGGCCGTGCAGCGGCGCGGAGGCACGGCGCGCGAGGCGTTCGAGACCTGCCATGCCGCACTGCACCCGCAGTATGGGCGGTGGCCGATCTTCGAACACTGCCTGCCCTTCGACGTGTCGCGCCTGTGGGACGAGCTGTCCGGCGTCGAGCGCCCGGTCATCTGGACGGCCGAACGCGACCGCGAGGTCTGGGCTCAGCTGCAGTCCTAGCGAGCCGGCGTCCGCGACGACGGGAGTTCCGTCATGAACAGTGGACCGATCTCGTGGCCCGCCGACCCGGTCGTCGTGGTGGGTGCCGGCCCGGTCGGCCAGACCGCCGCGTTGCTGCTGGCCCGCTGGGGGGTGCCGTCGGTGGTCCTCGACCAGCGCAGCGAGCGCGACCCGATCGGGTCGAAGGCGATCTGCCAGCAGCGTGACGTCCTCGATATCTGGGAGGCCGCGGGTGCCGGGGCGAAGATCGCCGCCGAAGGCGTCACCTGGACCACCGCGCGGACCTTCCACCGTGACCGCGAGTTGTTCAGCTACACCTTCGTCGACGCCGGCAGCTCGGCGTTCCCGCCGTTCGTGAACCTCTCCCAGGCCCGCACCGAGCAGGTGCTCGACGAGCGGATCGCCGTCGAGCCGCTGGTCACGCTGCGGTGGGCGCACCGGGTCGTCGACCTCACGCAGCACGCGAACGGCGTCACCGTCCACTGCGACACCCCGGCCGGACCGACGGCCCTGCGGACGCCGTACCTGCTCGTGTGTACCGGGGCGCGCTGCGAGGAGCTGCGCCGGCTGCTCACGGTGTCCTTCGACGGCCAGTCCTTCGACGACCGGTTCCTCATCTGCGATATCCGCACCGACCTGCCGGGCTGGGCCTCCGAGCGACGGTTCTACTTCGACCCGGTGTGGAACCCTGGCCGGCAGGTGCTCATCCACCCCTGCCCGAACTCGACGTTCCGCATCGACTGGCAGGTTCCCCCGGACTACGACCTGGACCGCGAGGAGGCGTCGGGGGCGCTGGACCTCCGGATCCGGGCGATCATCGGTGATCGCGACTACGAGATCGTGTGGAAGTCGGTCTACCGCTTCCATTCCCGCTGTGTGAACCGGATGCGCGTCGGACGGGCGCTCATCGCCGGCGACGCCGCGCATCTGGTCGCCCCGTTCGGCGCGCGGGGACTCAACTCCGGGGTGGCCGACGCCGAGAACGCCGCGTGGAAGATCGCCTACGCCGGTCACGGCTGGGCGCCCGAGGAGCTGCTGGAGACCTACCACGCGGAGCGGCACACCGCGGCCCGGGAGAACCTGGAGGTCACGACGGCGACCATGGACTTCCTGGTGCCCCCGGACGCGGCGCGGGCCCGGCGGCGCGTCGAGGTGCTGGCCGGCGCGGCGACCGACCCGGCGGTCCGCGCGCAGGTCGATTCGGGGCGGCTGTCCGAGCCGTTCTGGTACGTCGAGTCCCCGCTGACCACGACCGACCCCTCCCGGCCGTTCACCGGTCGACCGCCCCGCGGCGCGGCGCCGCCCGCCGGGCCCGGCGTGCTCGTACCCGACGCGCCGATCAGGATGCCCGGTGGCGGGCCCGGCCGGTTCCGAACGCTCGCCCGCGACGGGTTCCTGCTCCTGCTCGCCGCAGACGCCGACCCGGTTCCGACGCGGGAGGCCGCCGCGGCCGCCCGCGGACCGGTCCGGGTACTCGCCATGAGCGACATCGACCCGGCCGGTGCCGTGTCGGAGGCGTTGCGGGCCCGGCCGGGCGAGGTGTGGGTGATCCGGCCCGACGCGCACGTCGCCGCCGTGCTGGGTGCGCCCGCGACCGCCGCGGTCACGGCCGCGCTCGACCGCGCGCTCGGCCGCACGGCCGTCATGGGCGAAGATCGGACGCAGTGCCACCGATCCACCCCCGCACCTCTGCTGGAGACGCCCTCATGACCTGGCTCGATCTGCCCGAGGACACCGGTTTCGGACTGGAGAACCTGCCCTACGGCGTGTTCAGCCCGGCCGAGGGACGCCCCCGGATCGGCGTCGCGATCGGCGCTGCGGTGCTCGACGCCGGTGCCGTGGCCACCGCGACGGGCGCACCGTTCGCGCAGCTGCTCGCGGGCCCGGTGCTCAACCCGCTGCTGGCGGCGGGCAGGCCGACCTGGCAGCAGGTGCGGCGGGCCCTCGTCGAATGGCTCACCGAACCCGTATTCGCGGACGTGGTGCGTCCGCATCTGCATCCGCGCGCCGAGGTGACGCTGCAGCTGCCGGTCGAGATCGGCGACTACGTCGACTTCTATGCCAGCGAACACCACGCCACCAACGTCGGCCGGATCTTCCGGCCGGACTCGGATGCGTTGACGCCCAACTGGAAGCACCTGCCGATCGGCTACCACGGCCGGGCCGGCTCCGTCGTCGTGTCCGGGACCCCGATCGTGCGCCCCACCGGGCAGCGCAAGGGCCCGGCGGACCCGGAGCCGGTGTTCGGTCCGTCGGTGCGGCTGGACATCGAGGCGGAGGTCGGGTTCGTCGTCGGTGCCGGCAGCGCGCTCGGCACCTCGATCCCGGTGGCGGACTTCGCCGAGCACGTGTTCGGGGTGTTCCTGCTCAACGACTGGTCCGCCCGCGACATCCAGGCGTGGGAGTACGTGCCGCTGGGCCCGTTCCTCGGCAAGTCGTTCGCCACCTCGGTCTCGCCGTGGATCGTCCCCTTGGAGGCGTTGCGGTCCGCCCGCGTCGCCCCGCCCGCGCGCGACCCGCAGCCACTGCCGTATCTGCGCGGCGCCGAGGACTGGGGACTCGACCTGGCGATCGAGGTGCGGCTCAACGGGCACCGGCTCGCCCGCCCGCCGTTCGCGGCCATGTACTGGACGCCCGCGCAGATGCTTGCGCACCTGACCGTCAACGGGGCGCCGACGAGGCCGGGGGATGTCTACGCCTCGGGCACCGTCAGCGGGCCGGAGCGCGACCAGCGCGGATCGCTGCTGGAGCTGTCCTGGGGCGGCACCGAGCCGCTCACCCTAGCCGACGGCAGCACCCGTACGTACCTGGAGGACGGCGACGAGGTGACGATCAGTGCGTCCGCGCCGGCGCCCGGCGGCTCCCGGATCGAGTTCGGCGAGGTCAGCGGCCGGATCGTGCCGGCTCCGGACCGCACGTGAGTGACACAGGCGCCGCGGAGTGACGCTTGCACCGCTCGAGCAGCAGGATCGTCGGCGTGCAGAACCCCGGCGCCGCGCACGACTGACCGGTCAGATCCCGTCGAGGACAACCCCGAGGAGCGACCGTGACCAGCACACCCATCGCCGACCACGCCCTGCTCTCCGACCGGCATACCGCCGCGCTGGTCAGCCGCACCGGATCGATCGACTGGCTGTGCCTGCCGCGGTTCGACTCGCCGTCGGTCTTCACCCGGCTGCTCGACCCGGGTGCGGGCCACTGGTCGGTGCACCCATCGGACCCGGACGCCGACGTGCGCCGCCGCTACGTCGACGAGACGATGCTCCTCGAGACGACCTGGACCACTGCGACCGGCACGGTGGTGGTGGTCGACGCGCTGGCAACCGGCCCCGGCGAGGATCCGCATTCGCTCGGCGCGCACGCCCCGCGGCTGCACCAGGCCTACCAGGGCCCGTGGCGCGAGCTCGTGCACCACAGCGGCCGGGTCCTGCAGGCGCTGTCCTACCAGCCGACCGGCGCCGTGGTGGCCGCCCCGACCACGTCACTGCCGGAGGATGCGGGCGGGGAACCCAACGGGACTACCGCTTCTCCTGGGTCCGCGACGCGAGCCTCACCCTGGAGGCGCTGTGGGTCGCGGCCTGCCCCGACGAGGCGCACCAGTTCTTCGACTACCTCGCCGCCAGCTCCGCAGGCGAGGTCCGCTCGGGCGCGGACCTGCAGATCATGTTCGGCGTCGGCGGCGAGCACGACCTGACCGAGCGGGAGCTTCCCCACCTCGTGGGCTGGCGCGACAGCCGTCCGGTCAGGGTCGGTAACGGCGCCTGGAACCAGCGGCAGATCGACGTCTACGGCGAACTGCTCGGCTCCGCACATCGCCTCGTCGCGCAGCTCAACCCCGACCATCCGGGAGCGGTGGCCTGGCGGGAGTTCCTCATCGCCTGCGCCGATGCCGCGGCCCGCCGCTGGCGGGAGACCGACCAGGGCATCTGGGAGGTGCGCGGCGAGCCGCGGCACTTCCTGTACTCCAAGCTGATGTGCTGGGTCGCGCTCGATCGGGCCATCGCGATGGCCGACACGCTCCCGGGCCGGCGACCGCACCACGGACTGGCATGCCGCCGCCGCGGAGATCCGCGAGGCGATCCTCACCCGGGGCTGGAGCGACATCGCCAAGTCCTTCACCCAGTCCTTCGGGTCATCGGACCTCGACGCGTCCAACCTGATGATCCCGATCGTCGGGTTCCTGCCCGCGGACGACCCGCGGGTGCTCGCCACGATCGACGCCGTGGCGGAGCGGCTGACCGATGCCCGCGGGCTGGTCTACCGGTATCGCACCGAGAGCGGCACCAACGCCGACGGCCTGGCCGGGGAGGAAGGCGCGTTCCTGCTCTGCACGTTCTGGCTCGCGCAGGCACTCGCCGTGTCGGGGCAGGTGTCGCGGGCCCGCGCGGTGTTCGAGCGGGCCATCCGCTACGTCAACGACGTCGGCCTGCTGGCCGAGGAGGCCGAGCCGGCCACCGGTGAGCTGCTCGGCAACTTCCCGCAGGCGTTCAGCCACATCGGCCTGGTCAACGCCGCCTGGGCGATCAGCCAGGCCGAGGCCGCACGGGCCGCTTCGGCAGGAACGCGGCCGGGACCAGGCACAGTACGGCGATCACCAGGGTCTAGGTGAACGTGGAGGCGAACGCGTCCGCGCCGGCGGCCGCGGCCGGCTGGCCCTGGCTGGTCGGCACGCCGAGCTTCCGAAATGGTGGTCACGGGCCGGTGTCCTTTTGAGTCAATGGAGTTTTGGCGTTTCTTGCGCGCCGCGGCATCGGCAGGTCATGGACGCTTACGAGCTCGAAGGACCGAATCATGCAGTGTGCTCTCGTGGCCGTGCGGGCCGGTGGCCTGCCGGGGCCGGGACTCGGCGACGACGATGGCCCACCGGTCGGGGTCGAGGCCGGCCGCGGCCTCCTCGGCGGTGAAGCACGCCTCGTGGGGTGGGGCGTGCCCGTCGGTGGTCGGCGGATCCGCTGGGTGGTGGCCGACGACGAGCAGCGTGCCGCCCGGCGCGACCGCGGCCGCCAGCCGGCGCAGCAGCGCCTCGGGCGCTGCCGCCGGGTGCACGTAGTGGGTGGAGACCAGGTCGAAGTGTTCCTCGGCCGGAGCCCAGGTGGTCAGGTCGGCCTGTACCCAGTCGATCCGGCTCGTGATGTCGGCGCCGAGGGTTTCGGCGTGCTCGTGTGCGCGGCGCAGCGCGGTGGTGGCGATGTCCACCGCCGTCACCCGCCATCCGCGCGAGGCCAGCCAGATGGCGTCGGCCCCGTGGCCGCAGCCGGCGTCCAGTGCCGTGCCGGGTGCGAGATCGCCGGCCTCGACCACCAGCTGCGGGTTGGGTCCCCTGCCGTGGACCGCGGCGGCGTGGTCGCGGCAGACCTGCTCCCAACGCTGTTCCCAGTACGCCTTGCTGAATTCTTCGGACACGACGGTTCCTTTCCGTGGTTCTAGAGGCCGTGGCGACGGTTGCCGATCACCAGTTCGCCGACACGCGCTTCCGACTCGGCCGACAACGGGTCCCGGTAGGCGGCGACCGCCTGGCGGGTGTCCTCGGCGACCAGGTCGGCGTTGATCTGGGCCGCCGCGGTCGCGCCCGCCGCCGCGGCGGTACCGACCTGGGCGGCCAGGTCGGTGACGTTGCCCGCGACCCACACCTCGGGCACCTCGGTGCGGCCGGTCGCGTCGGCAGGGATGTGCTCACCGAGCCCCGAGGGGTGTTCCGCCGGCGCCAGCCCGAGCGCGGCCAGGAAACCGGCGCGCGCCACCATCCGCGGCGGGACCGCCAGCGCCTCGCGGGTCACCACCGTGCCGTCGGTCAGCCGCACGCCGGCCAGGCGGTCCTCGATGATCTCCAGGGCAGCCACCTCGCCGTCCATCACCCCGATGCCGCGGGCGGCCAGCTGCTCGGCCTGCTCGCCGGTCGGCGGCGGCATGGTGTGGGTGAAGAACGTGACGTCGGCGCTCCACTGCCGGAACAGCAACGCCCCGTGCACCGCCAGCGGCCCGGTGGCCAACACTCCGATGGCCCGGTCGCGGACCTCCCAGCCGTGGCAGTACGGGCAGTGCAGCACGTCCCGGCCCCACCGGTCCCGCAGCCCCGGGATCTCCGGCAGCTCGTCGACCAGTCCGGTGGCCACCAGCAGCCGGCGCGCCCGGACCGTCCGGCCGTCGGCCAGCGTCACCGCGAAGCCCGTCCCATCAGTACCGTCCTCGCGTGCCACGCCGGCCACCTCGCCGGTCACCACGCGGCCGCCGTAGCCGCGGACCTCGGCGCGGCCCCGCTCGAGCAGCTCCGTCGGCGGGGTCCCGTCCAGGGCCAGCAGCCCGTGCACACCCGTGGCCGGGGCGTTGCGCGGGGCACCCGCATTGATCACCACCACCGACCGCCGCGCCCGGGCCAGCAGCAGCGCCCCGCTCAATCCCGCGGCGCCACCGCCGACCACCACCACGTCACAGCCGTCCCCCAGCCGATCGGTCACCACGATCACCTCCACGGCGACCATGCGCCGACCCCGGGCATATCTGCAAACCTTATTGCTGATCTGGCAAACTAAGGGCATGGACGACATCGACCAGGCGCTCGACGCGGTCGGCCCCCGGCTGCGCGCGCTGCGCCGGCGGCGCGGGACCACGCTGGCCGACCTGTCGGGGGCCACCGGCATCTCGGTGAGCACCCTGTCCCGGCTGGAGTCCGGCACCCGCCGGCCGACCCTCGAGCAACTGCTCCCCCTGGCCAGAGCGCACGGCGTCACGCTCGACGAGCTCGTCGACGCCCCACCCACCGGCGACCCGCGCATCCACCTGCGCCCTGTCGCCTGTCCCGGCGGGATGATCGTCCTGCCCCTCACCCGGCGCCCCGGCGGCGTCCAGGCCTACAAGTTCGTGATCCCGGCCAGCCTCCACCCGATAGAACCCGACCCGCAGACCCACGAGGGCTACGAATGGCTCTATGTCCTCGACGGACGGCTGCGGCTCGTCCTCGGTGAACACGATCTGGAGCTCTCGCCCGGCGAAGCCGCCGAGTTCGACACCCACGTACCGCACTGGTTCGGCGCCGCAGGCACCGAACCGGTCGAGTTCCTCAGCCTCTTCGGCAAACAGGGCGAACGCGCACACCTCCGCGCCCGCCCCAGGACAAGACACCCACTCGAACGATCCGACCAGCGCAGAACTGTCGGGGGCCGCTGGTAGACCTCACACAGGTATCCCGACCAGACCCGGTCGGCCGGGTCGCGGCGACAGGGAGGCGCCTCGATGCAGGATGTCGTTGCGGGCGCGCTGTGCCGGGTGAGCACGGCGTGTCGCGGACGGGCGCCACCTCCCCGCCGTCCACGAACGAGCGATGCTGGGCCGTATCGGCGTGCCGGAGTTCGCGAATCCCACATCTTGTGGTTACATACGTGTCGTTCGGCCACAGGTTGTGGTTCGGCGGCCTCGCAGGAGGAGGAGGATCGTCGCCATGCGCTGCCCGTTCTGCCGTCATTCCGACTGTCGCGTCATCGACTCCCGCGAGGTCGACGACGGCAAGGCCACGCGGCGCCGCCGGTCCTGCGCGGAATGCGGCCGGCGGTTCACCACCGTCGAGGAGGCCGTGCTCGCGGTGGTGAAGCGCAGCGGCGTGACCGAGCCGTTCAGCCGGGAGAAGGTCGTGCGCGGTGTGCAACGGGCGTGCCAGGGACGTCCGGTCGGCGAGGATGCCCTGCAGCAGCTCGCGCACCGCGTCGAGGAGGCGGTGCGGGCGAGCGGGTCCGCCGAGATCCCGAGCCACGAGGTCGGGCTGGCCATCCTGGGGCCGTTGAAGGAACTCGACGAGGTCGCGTATCTGCGCTTCGCGAGCGTCTACCGGTCGTTCTCCTCCATCGAGGACTTCGAGAAGGAGATCGCCGATCTGCGCAGGCCGGTTGCCGGGGAAGCAACCGAGCTGCCGGGTCGGCCCCCGCGGGAGTGAACGACGCACAACTGAGCACGAGGGGCCAGCGCCGACCCCGGCCGGACACCGCCCGCTCGCGGCAGCGGCGGTGTGACAGCAGCATGTTCGGATGCAGGAGAGGGAGAGCATGACGGAGACCGTCGGGGCCGGATCGGCCTCGGGTAACGCAGCCTCGGACACGGCGAAGGGCAGGGCGGCGAAGGCCGGCGCCAAGAGCGAGGACAAGCGCAAGCGGCCCGCTGGGCTGACCGTCGAGCGCCTCCACACCAGCCCCGGGGTGCACCCGTACGACGAGGTGAACTGGGAACGTCGCGACGTCGTCATGACGAACTGGCGGGACGGCACGGTCAACTTCGAGCAGCGCGGCGTCGAGTTCCCCGACTTCTGGTCGGTCAACGCCACCAACATCGTCACCAGCAAGTACTTCCGCGGCGCGGTGGGCAGCCCGCAGCGCGAGTCGAGCCTGCGGCAGCTGATCGACCGGGTCGTCGGCACCTATCACCGCGCGGGTGTGGAGCACGGCTACTTCGCGACGGAGCAGGACGCCGAGATCTTCGCCCACGAGCTCACCTGGATGCTGCTGCACCAGGTGTTCAGTTTCAACTCGCCGGTGTGGTTCAACGTGGGGACGTTGAGCCCTCAACAAGTCTCGGCGTGTTTGACGTACGACTCGCTGGTCAGTACTCCCGCCGGGCTCGTCCCGATCGGCGAGCTCGTCGAGCGCGACGCGGTGGGTATGAAGGTCTTCGACGCCCAGGGGCTCACCTCGATCGTCGCGACCAAGGCCAACGGGGTGCGTGAGGTGATCCGGCTGCACACCAAGGCCGGGCATCAGCTCGACCTCACGCCGGACCACGTGGTCTGGAAGAGCACCGGAGCAGGTACCGGCAGTTGGGTCGAGGCCGGCACGCTTCAGCCCGGCGACCAGCTGGAATGGCACCGCACCCACTCATACGGCGAGTCGGCCATCGAGGTCGCCCAGCTTGCCGAGGCCTCGTTGGCCGGCTGGCTGCAGTCCGACGGGTTCGTCGGAAAGTACGAGCTGGGCGCCAACCGGTCGCTCACGATCGAGGCGATGACGGTGAACCCCGCCGAACACGCCTGGGTCACCGCTGCGATCGACGCGGTCTTCCCGCAGGTCCACCGCCACGAGCGCATGGTGGCGACGCAGAACGCGGCCCTCGACTGCCGACGAACCCGCCTGTATGGCGCCGAGCTCACCGCGTTCGTCGATCGCTGGCGGCTGCTGACCCGCGGCGTCGACACGACCGTGCCCGAGCACCTGTTCACCGCGCCGCTCCCGGTCGTGGCCTGCTATCTGCGCAGCCTGTTCCAGGCCGAGGGCTACGTCTCCCGTCGCGAGCGCTCCACGCTCCTGGCCATGGACATGATCAGCGAGAAGCTGATCCGGGGCGTGCAGTCCCTGCTCGGACGGTTCGGGATCTTCGCCCGCGTCCGCCGGAAGGCCGAGAAGTGCCCGGACCGGCACGACCTGTGGTGCATCCAGATCCAGAACGCCGGCGATCGCCGAATCTTCGCCGACGAGATCGGGTTCGTGGATCCCGTGAAGGAGGCAAGGCTCGAAGCGTCGTTCGACCTGCCAGGGCGGCCCGCACGGGAGGTGAAGCGGCTCCAGATCGCCTCGATCGAGCAGCTCGGCGAGCGGGAGGTCTTCGACATCCAGACCGAGTCGGGCGAGTTCCTCGCCGACGGCCTGCGCGTGCACAACTGCTTCATCCTCGCGGTCGACGACACGATGGAGTCGATCCTGAACTGGTACCGGGAGGAGGGGCTGATCTTCAAAGGCGGCTCCGGTGCCGGGCTGAACCTCTCGCGGATCCGCTCCTCGAAGGAACTGCTGTCCTCCGGCGGCACCGCGTCCGGCCCGGTGTCGTTCATGCGCGGCGCCGACGCCAGCGCGGGCACCATCAAGTCGGGCGGGGCCACCCGGCGCGCGGCCAAGATGGTCGTCCTCGACGTCGACCATCCCGATATCGAGGAGTTCGTCCAGACCAAGGCCAAGGAGGAGGCCAAGATCCGGGTGCTGCGCGACGCCGGGTTCGATATGGACCTCGGCGGCGCCGACATCACCTCGGTGCAGTACCAGAACGCGAACAACTCGGTCCGTGTCACCGACGAGTTCATGCGCGCGGTCGAGGAGGGTACCGAGTTCGGACTGCGGGCCCGCCTGACGGGCGAGGTCATCGAGCGGGTACCGGCTCGCAAACTGTTCCGCGGTATCGCCCAGGCGGCCTGGGAATGCGCTGATCCCGGAATCCAATACGACGACACGATCAACGACTGGCATACGTGCCCGGAGTCGGGGCGAATTACGGCGTCGAATCCGTGCTTCCCGGCCGATCAGCGAGTCTTGACCGACGCCGGCCTGGTACCGATCGGTGAGCTGGTCCGCCGTGCGGCGACCGGCGAAGCGTTCGCGGTGTACACCAGCGACGTCACCAACGAGGCGAACCCGGCGTCGGCGGTGGTGGCCACGCGGCCCACCCGCTACATGGTCACCGGTGTCAACGAGATCCTGGAGCTGCGGTTTCGCGACGGCAGCCGGCTGCGGTGCACACCGAACCACCGCATCTGGACCGCCAACAAGGGCTGGGTGCGCGCGGAGGACCTCACCGAGGACGACCGCGTCGTGCGATCGGTCGAACATGCACCACGGCCGCACGCCGGCGTCGCTCTGCCGTCGCTCGCGATCGACGCCGGGCGGATCGCGCGTGGCCGCCCGCTCGCCGAGGTGCCCGAGAAGTGGACACCCGAGCTGGCTGGATACCTCGGGTGGCTGGTGGGCGACGGCTGCCTGACCTCGGCGGGCTCGGTCACGATCTATGCGGGTGAGTGGGAAAGGGAATCGCTGCTCCCGCGGCACCGGGCGCTACTCGCACGGATCACGGGCGCGGAGGCCAAGCCGAGCGTGCAGTCGAATGGCACCGTGCAACTGCGCGCACTGCGTGGCCGGTTCGCGACTTTCCTGAGGATGCTCGGCGTGACTCTTGGACGGGCCGCGGCCAAGACCGTTCCGGAACCGCTGTTCGAAGCCCCGGAGGAAGCGGTTCGTGCGTTCCTGCGTGCGCTGTTCGACGCCGATGGATGTGTGGTAGATCAGGCGGCGAAGGGCACGCATTACGTCGGGCTCAGTAGCCGGTCGGAGGAGCTGCTCATCGGCGTGCAGGAACTTCTGGCGAGCCTGGGGATTCGGGCGCGGATCTACCGGACGGGCACCACCGACGTGACCTTCCGTTACGTTCGGAAGGACGGATCCGAGGCCACCTACGGCAGCGACGGCCCGGGTTACGACCTGCGGATCAGCGGGCGCCATATCGGCCGCTTCAGCGAGCACATCGGGTTCGACCATCCCGAGAAGGCCGAGCGGCTCGCCGACGTCCTGCGGCGGTACTCGTTCTACGACGTCGACGAGACCACCCGCCTCGCGATGCGCGTGTCCCGTGGTTTCGAGACGACCTACAACCTCACCGAGCCTCGCAACCATTCCTATGTCGTCAGCGGCATCGTGGTCGCAAACTGCTCCGAATACGTTCATCTGGACAATTCCAGCTGTAACCTGGCGTCGCTGAACCTGCTCAAGTTCCTCGACGACGGCGCGTTCGACGCGCAGCGGTTCGCGAAGGCCGTCGAGCTGGTCGTCACCGCGATGGACATCTCCATCTGTTTCGCCGACTTCCCGACCGAGCGGATCGCCGACACCACCCGCAAGTTCCGCCAGCTGGGCATCGGCTACGCCAACCTCGGCGCGCTGCTGATGGCCAGCGGGCACGCCTACGACTCGGAGGGCGGACGGTCGCTCGCCGCGTCGATCACCTCGCTGATGACCGGTGCGGCGTACAAGCGTTCGGCCGAGCTCGCCGGGGTGGTCGGGCCCTACGAGGGCTACGCCCGCAACGCGGAGGCGCACCAGCGGGTGATGCGCAAGCACGCCGCCGCGAACGACGACTACCGCACCCTGCCGGCCAGCACGCCCGTCCGGAAGCTCGCCACACTCACCTGGAAGGCATGCCTGGAGATCGGCGAGCGCAACGGCTGGCGCAACGCGCAGGCCTCGGTACTCGCACCGACCGGTTGTCTCACCGGCGACACGCTGGTGACGACGAGTCGTGGGCTCGCCCGTCTCGGCGAGATCGGCAACGTCTACGGCGACCGGTGGCAGGACCTCGACACGGAGGTGTCGACCGACGAGGGTCCGCGCCGCGCCACGAGGTTCTTCGTGAACGGCGAGGAACCGACCCGGAAGATCATCACCCAGGGCGGCTACACGATCCAGGGCACCCTGGCGCACCGGATCAAGGTCGTCGACCGGGCGACAGGGGAGTGGCGCTGGAAGCGGATGGCCGACGTCGCCGCCGAGGACATCGTGCCCATGCAGCTCGGCATTCTGGTCGGGGCGCCGCGGAACGTGCCGATGCCGGTGCTCGACCAGGCCTACTACACCGGCGAGCGCGGAGTCGTCGTCCCGGACACGATGAACGCCGAGCTGGCCGAGCTGGTCGGATATTTCATGGGTGACGGCAGCCTGCACGCCAAGGGGATCCGGCTCTGTGTGGCGGACGAGGACCTCGATGTCGTCGAGCGGCTCGCCGTCCTGAGCAAGGAACTCTTCGGGATCGAGCCGGTCATTCGTCCACAGCAGGGTTACCGCGAGGTGACCATGCAGTCCGTTCGTCTGGCCCGGTGGTGGCGGGCCGCGGGCTTCGCGAAGCGAGCACCCCGCGACGACCACGCCGGGAAGGGGTGGCGCCCACACGTGCCCTCCGCGGTCCTGGAGAGCAACGATCCGGCGGTCTATGCGGCCTTCCTCCGCGGGCTGTTCGAAGCCGACGGCACCGTGCTCGACGGCGTCCCGTCGGTGTCGACCGCATCGGCGACGTTCGCCGGGGAGGTCCGGACGCTGCTGCTGGCACTCGGAATGGTGACGACCACCCGGGAAACGGTCAGCGGATGGGGAGGCAGCCAGTACCAGGTTCGGCTGCGCAATCTCGACCACGCGCTGGTCTACGACGAGTGCGTGGGCTTCATCGGCGAACGCAAGGCGCGGCTGCTACCTGATCTCGAGCCCACCCAGAGCGGCAACCGCGACCGAATCGTGCTGCCCCGCGCTGTGTGGGAGGAATTGGCTCCGGTCGGGCACGAGCGGCGGAACCTCATCCTCGACGCCGTCCGACGCAGCGGTGGCGTGTCGCGTTCGACGGCGAGGCTCCTCCAGGCGGAGAGCCCTGATCCGCGTCTTGAGCATGCCCTCGGATATGCGTTCGAGACGGTGGCCGAGAACGCGGACGGGGGGGTCCGGCCCACCTACGATCTCTCCGTCCCGGACAACGTCACCTACGTGGCCGGCGGTTTCGTCAGCCACAACACGATCGGGCTGATGATGGACTGCGACACGACCGGCATCGAGCCGGACCTGGCGCTGGTCAAGTTCAAGAAGCTGGTCGGCGGCGGTTCGATGCAGATCGTCAATCAGACCGTGCCGCGCGCGCTGGCCGCACTCGGCTACCAGCCCGAGCAGGCCGAGGCGATCGTCGAGTACGTCGCCGAGCACGGCCACGTGATCGACGCCCCGGGCCTGCGCCCCGAGCACTACGAGGTGTTCGACTGCGCGATGGGCGAGCGTTCCATCGCCGCGATGGGGCACGTGCGAATGATGGCGGCGGTCCAGCCATTCCTTTCGGGGGCTATATCAAAGACCGTGAATATGCCGGAGGCAGCGAGCGTCGAGGACGTCGAGAAGATCTACCTCGAGGGCTGGCGGCTCGGCCTCAAGGCGCTCGCGATCTATCGCGACAACTGCAAGGTCGGCCAGCCGCTTTCGGCGGGCAAGGAGGCCCGCAAGGACGCCAAGGAGGAGGCCGCCGGGCCGGTGGAGGTGCGGCCGGTCAGGCGTCGGCTGCCCAAGAAGCGCCCGAGCGAGACCGTGTCGTTCACCGTCGGCGGTGCCGAGGGCTATCTGACCGCGGGCTCCTACCCCGACAACGGCCTCGGCGAGATCTTCGTGAAGCTCGGCAAACAGGGCTCGACGCTCTCCGGGGTGATGGACGCGTTCTCGATGTCGATCTCGGTCGGGCTGCAGTACGGCATCCCACTGGAGTTCTACGTCTCGAAGTTCTCCAACCTGCGCTTCGAGCCGGCCGGGATGACCGACGACCCGGACATCAGGATCGCGACGAGCGTGCTCGACTACCTGTTCCGCAGGCTCGCGCTCGACCATCTGCCCTACGAGAAGCGCGCCCAGCTGGGCATCTTTTCCGCGGAGGAACGCGCGGCGCAGATCGCGGACAATGACGCCGAGGTCGATCTGGAGGGTCTGCGCACCGGTGTCGACTCCAGCGGCGCGCCGCGGCCGACGGCGATGGCGACTCCGGCGCCGGTCGAGGTCGGCAGCTCCACCGAGCTGCTGGAACTGCGGCTGGGCAAGGCGGCCGACGCGCCGCTGTGCCTGACCTGCGGGACGAAGATGCGTCCGGCCGGTTCGTGCTACGTGTGCGAGGGCTGCGGCGCGACCAGCGGCTGCAGCTGAAAACGAGCGCTGTTGCACTAAGCGCCTATCCAGGAGTCGTGCGTGTAACTCGGCACGAGGTCGCCGGGCGGGGGGACGTTGACAGGGGCCTCGCCGGGGGTTGGATCGAGGCTGCTCGCATCGTCCGTCCACCGGCGAGGTCGTGGTCAGTATGCGCCCGCCCAGCGTGTTCGCCAACGGTCCGGGATCGGAGATCACGCGGCTGCGCGCCCTGTTGCGCGGCCGGTGGCGCCAGGCGCGGCGCGCGGTGATGGTGCTGCTGTCGCAGCACGGGATGGCGGCGGCCGAGATCGGGGCGCTGCTGGGGTGTCATCCGGTCACGGTGCGGCGCTGGGTCGGCCGGTTCAACGCCGAGGGGATCGCCGGCCTGGCCGACCGTCCCCGCTGTGGGCGGCCCCGCCTCGGCGGACCCGGCTCACCGAGCGGATCGCCGCGCTGCTGGCCCGCCCGGGGCCGTGGACCCTGCTGAGGGTCGTCACCCCGGGCCGCAACCGGCAGGTGACGGTGTTCGGGGCGTTGGAGGTGGGCACCGGGCGGTGGGTGTATCGGCTGGGCCGCCGGCACGCGGCCGGCTTCGTCGCCCTGCTGCACCTGCTGCACCTGCTGGTCCAGGCGGTCCCGCAGGCCCCGGCGATCGTGGTGATCTGCGACAACGACAGCATCCACCATGCCCGCGCGGTCACCGCCTTCCTGCGGGAGCATCCCCGGGTGGAGGTGCTGTACGGGGGCACGCTACAGCCCGCACGACAACCCGGTGGAGCGGATCTGGGCGGCGTTGAAGAACTTCGTGGCCAACACCGCCGTGGGCTGGCCGGGCCGCCGGAGACAGATCCACACCTTCTTCCGCGCCCGCTCACCCGACCAACTGTTGACCACCGCCGCGCCCTGGACCAGCCCCTGGCTGGCTGCCACCCGGTTACGAACAGAACTTCTGGAATGCCGCTTAGAGCGCCCGGCAAATGAGGGTCAGCGCAAGCGGCGGGTGGTGGGCCGGGTGGGCCAGCGGTAGAGGCTGCGGGCGCGGTTGATCAAGCGGCGGATCACGGTGAGCGCGGCGGCGAGGCAGAGGTAGAACTCGACGACGGTGGATGCAACACCTCGGCCGCTGGCAGTCTGGAGTCGCGTGACACGTCGACCAGCTCCGTCTAGTCTGTCTAGATAAGGGGTCGAGGAGGGTTGCGATGAACGGACACTGGCAGTTGCAGGAGGCCAAGCAGCGTTTCAGCGAGCTGATCAGGTCAGTCGAGACCGATGGTCCACAGTTCGTCACCAGGCACGGCGAGGAGGTCGCCGTGCTCATCGACATTGCCGAGTACCGGCGTCTCCGAGGTGGTGAAGAGGACTTCAAGGCGTTCCTGCGGTCCGCTCCTGACGTCGACCTGGAGATCTCTCGGTCGGCAGCGCCTGCGCGAGTTGTCGGCTTGGATGCGGGGGAATGAGCTTTCTGCTCGACACCAACATGGTGTCGGAAATCCGTAAGAAGGTGCCGAACGCCGGCGTTTCTGCCTGGTTCGCGTCGGTTCCCGCGAGCGAGTTGTTCCTGAGCGTGCTGGTTGTCGGCGAGATCAGGCAGGGTATCGAGCGGCTGGCTCGGCGGGACTTGGGCCAGGCCGAGACTTTCGAACGGTGGCTCGGACAGCTGGTCGACGTCTATAGCGACCGGATCGCCCCCGTCACCGCTGAGGTGGCCGAGGTTTGGGGGCGCCTCAACGTCCCTGACCCTTTACCGGTCGTTGATGGCCTATTGGCAGCAACCGCGCTGGTACATGGATGGACCCTGGTCACGCGGAACGTCAGGGATGTCGCCTCAACCGGTGTGCGCCCCTTGAATCCCTTCACCACGGAGGGCGTCCGGAGGAATAGCGCACGCCAGGAATAAGCGCACTGCGCCAGTAGCGCTCGGGCGAGGGCCGGTCAGGCGGCGTAGTCGGGGAGATCCGCGTCCGTGCCACCGAATTGGTACTCGAGACCAGCAGCCGTTGGATCATGCTGGTTTTGAGCATGGCGTTCCGCATCCGCAGTCCGGTTGCGGTGGCGGGTGCCAGGAACTTTCCCGGATTGGCGCCGCGCTGCCATTTTGCGGCGTACCCGCGTCGGCGCGAGGGCGATCGGCCCCAAGGAGATCGGCTGACTGGACCAGGCGGTCGTTGCGCTCGCCGGCACCGGTCTGACCGGAGCGGAGATGCTCGACGTTGCCGCAACACTCGCCGGTCGGGCCGCCGCCCGCCCTGGAACCTGACGGCGGCCCGCCGCCGGTCGCCCCGAGGCGCGGCCCTACTGTCACCAGCCGTGACCGCGCGTTTCCGGCTCGTTCCGGCTGCCTACGTCGTGCTGCGCCAAGACGATCAGATCCTGCTCCAGCTGCGTCAGGGCACCGGTTTCATGGACGGGCACTGGGCCACCGCGGCCGCGGGGCACCTCGAGGCCGAGGAGTCGGTGCTCGAGGCCGCCTGCCGGGAGGCGGCCGAGGAACTGGGCATCACAGTCAAGGCCGACGACCTCGTCCCGCTCACCGCGATGCACCGCACCCGGCGCACCGGCCGGTCAATCGACGAGCGCGTCGACTTCTTCTTCGAGTGCCGGCGCTGGAACGGGGAGCCGCGCCTGGTGGAGCCGGACAAGGCCGCCGAGCTGCGCTGGTTCCCGCTCGACGCGCTGCCCGACCCGGTGGTGCCGCACGAGCGGTCGGTGTTCGAGCGGCTCGCCTGTGGCGGCCTGCCCGCGGTGGTCACCTTCGGATTCGACTGATGGCCGCCCCACCCGCCGCGACGTACTGTCGGCGGGATGAGCAACACGGTCACCGATCCCGTCGTCGAGATGTGTGCGAGCGCGGCCACCGCGGGCCCGGTCCGCGACGTGCAGCCGGCCAAGACGGTCATGCTGGGGGAGAGCATGCAGGTGCGGCGCCTGCTGCCGAGCCTGCGCAGGCGGATGGTGGGCGCGTGGTGCTTCGTCGACCACTACGGTCCCGACGACATCGCCACCGAACCGGGGATGCAGGTCCCGCCGCATCCGCACGCCGGGCTGCAGACCGTCAGCTGGCTGCTGGAGGGGGAGGTCCATCACCGCGACAGCCTCGGCGGCGACCAGTTCCTCCGGCCCGGTGAGCTGGGGCTGATGACGGCGGGATCCGGGATCGCGCACGCGGAGCAGTCGCCCGACCCGCACGCGCCGCGATTGCACGGCGCCCAGCTGTGGATCGCGCTTCCCGACGCCGAGCGGGCGATCGCACCCCGCTTCGAGTACCACGCCGACCTGCCCGTGGTCACCGACCGGGGTCTGCGTGCCACCGTGCTGATCGGCGAGCTCGCCGGGGCGGCCTCACCGGGACGGGTGCACAGCCCGCTGGTCGGGATCGACCTCGAGCTCGCCTCGGGTGCCGACGTCCGGATCCCGATCGAGCCCGACTTCGAGCACGCCGCGCTCACCGTGTCCGGCGTGGCCGATATCAACGGCGAGCTCGCGCCGGGTGCATTGTGCTACCTGGGATGTGCGCGCTCCGAACTGCGGCTGCGCGCCGCGACCGACAGCCGGCTGCTGCTGCTCGGCGGGGTGCCGTTCGAGGAGCAGATCGTGATGTGGTGGAACTTCATCTGCCGCAGCGGCGAGGAGGTCGCCGAGGCGCGGGCGGCGTGGCAGGCCGAGCTGGCCGGCAGTGGCGAGGTACGGTTCGGCGCGGTCTCCGGCTATGACGGCCCGGCGCTGGCGGCTCCGGAGCTTCCGCCGACCCCGCTGCGACCCCGGGGGCGGGCCCGGTAGCGGGTCGTGACGGACGCCGCTGCGACCCACGTAGCGTGGTCATCGGGTAATCGGATCGAGGAGGTTGATCGTGACATCGCCGCAGGTCAGCTCCGACTACACCGCGCCCGGCTCCTTCGTCGACTCCGGCTCGTCGCAGGTCCGCGCGTTCGCCGCCCGGGTCGTCGGCGACGAGACCGACCCGCTCGCCCAGGCCGTGCTGCTGTTCGAGACCGTCCGCGACGAGATCTGGTATGACCCGTTCGGTCTCACCACCGATCCGGCGGCCTACCGGGCGAGCGCCGTCGCGACATCAGCGAGCAACTGGTGCGTGCCCAAGGCGGTGCTGCTCACCGCGGCCGCCCGGGCCGTCGGGATCCCGGCGCGGCTGGGCTTCGCCGATGTCCGCAACCACCTCAACACCCCGCGGCTGCGGCAGCGGATGGGTGGGGTCGACCTGTTCGTCTTCCACGGCTACACCGACCTGTTCCTCGGCGGCCGCTGGGTCAAGGCCACCCCGGCCTTCAACAGCGAACTGTGCGCGCGGTTCGGGGTCGCCCCGATCGCGTTCGACGGCCGCCGCGATGCCCTCATGCACGAGTACACCGGCGGCGGCGAGCAGTACATGGAGTACGTGCACGACCGCGGTACCTACACCGATCTTCCGCTGGAGGAGATCTTCGCGACGTTCCGTGCGCATTACGGGGACGCGATGTTCACCGGCGGGCCCACCGGTGGCTCCGACGCCTTCACCGCACCGGCCCGCGGCGGCCGATGAGGACGCGCCGGCGACAGGTCGTCGGTGGCCGACCTAGGGTGCGGAAATGGCCCCCATTCGCGTGACCGACGACGACCCCGACGGGGACTGGACCGTCTCCGGCGTTTTTCGCTGCGCGCCGGAGGTGTATCGGATCCCGCTACCGCTGCCGAACGACGGGCTGCGGGCGGTCAACGTCTACGCCATCGCCGACGACAGCGGCTGGACGCTCATCGACTCGGGATGGGCGATCGCGGCGGCGCGAGAACAGCTCGCGGCCGGGCTCGCCGCGCTGGGGGCCGGGCTCGGTGACGTCCACCGCTTCCTGATCACCCACGTGCATCGGGACCACTACACGCAGGCCGTGGTGCTGCGCCGCGAGTTCGGGGGGAAGGTCCTGCTCGGACGCGGCGAGCGGCAGGCCTTCGCGGAGATCAACCGGCCGGGTCGCCGGCAGGGCAGCACCGTGCACATCGAGCGGCTGCGCCGGGCCGGTGCCGCCGCGCTCGCCGAACAGGTCGCGGCGTACCAGGGGGAACCCGTGGACCTGTCCGTCTGGGCGGCCCCGGATGAGTGGATCGAGGACGGGGCGGTGATCGCGATCGGGGCGAATGCGTCCCAGCGGGGGCTCACCGCGATCGAGACGCCCGGGCATACCCGGGGGCATCTGGTGTTCGCCGACCCGGCGGGTGAGCTGTTGTTCGCCGGCGACCACGTGCTGCCGTCGATCACGCCGTCGATCGGCTTCGAACCGGTGCCGCCGCCCAGCCCGCTGGCCGACTTCCTGGTCTCGCTGCAGCTGATGCGCGATTGGCCGGACGCCGCCCTGCTGCCGGCGCACGGGCGGGTCGGACGGCGGGTGCACGAGCGGGTCGACGAGTTGCTCGCGCACCACGGCCAGCGCCTCGACGCCACGTTGAAGGCGGTCGCGGACGGCCGGACCACGGCGGCGGAGGTCGCCGCCGCGCTCCCCTGGACCCGCCGCGAGCGGGCGCTCGCCGAGCTGGACACGTTCAACGCGATGCTGGCGACCTTGGAGACCAGCGCGCATCTCGACGTGCTGGTCGAGCGGGGAGCCGTCGCCTGCGACGAGGTGGGCGGGGTCGCGCACTACTACCCGAAGTAACAATCTCGACACGAAATATGACCATCGTCTCGGGCCGGGGTATCGGCCCAGGTGGCCGCTCTTGCGTGGGCTGCAGCGAGCCGGCGCGACACACCCGCGACACGCCCACGCGAGTATTCGGGGCTGGCCGAGCGCCGTCGGATCGGGCAGAGTGATCACCGGCATCGACATCGCTACCCGTCACTCCGGGCCGGGGGACCCGGACATACAGCGCAGCTTCGGCGGCCGACGCGTTGCGAGGACGTAGGGGAAGACGTTCCTCGTCTTGAAGCGGAGGTCCTGTGAGCACACGCGGCGTGGTCTTCGTCCACTCGTCGCCGACTGCGGTGTGCCCGCATGTCGAGTGGGCGATCTCAGGCGTGCTGGGAAGTCGGGTCGCGCTCCAATGGACGCCGCAACCGGCAGCCCCCGGGCAGTTGCGCGCCGAGTGCACCTGGATGGGGCCCGCGGGCAGCGGTGGCGCGCTCGCCGGCGCGCTGCGCGCCTGGCCGATGCTGCGCTTCGAGGTCACCGAGGAGCCCAGCCACGGCGTCGACGGGGAGCGCTTCTGCCACGTTCCGGGCCTCGGCCTGTGGAGCGGGCGGACCAGCGCGAACGGCGACATCGTGGTGGCGGAGGACCAGCTGCGGGCGCTGGTGGCCGGGGTGCCGTCGAGCCAGCTGCCGGCACGGCTGCAGGAGTTGCTCGGATCGCCGTGGGACGCGGCCCTGGAGCCGTTCCGGCTGGCCGGCGACGGCGCCCCGGTGACCTGGCTGCACCAGGTTGGGTAGCCCCTGTGGCTGGACGCGCGTCCGCGTCAGGGCGGCCTGCGCGGCGGCGCGCCGTTCGACGTCGTACGAGGCGAGGAGCCCGGCCGGGGCCCGGCCGTGGACGGTGGCCGACGCCCGTCTCCGACGCACCTGTTGTCAACTCAGGCTGACAAGCGGAGGGCCGTCTTGTCAGCCTGAGTTGACGTGCAGTCCGGTGGCTCGGCGCCCGGGGTGACGGCCGGAACGCGGATGCGGATGCCGGTCAAGCATCCGCATCCGCGCAGGGCGTCAGGGACGGGTGAACACGAGCGACGCGTTGTGCCCGCCGAAGCCGAACGAGTTGTTCATCGCGGCGGACAGTTCGACCTTGCGGGGCTCGCCCGCGACGACGTCGAGGCTGACGCCGGGATCGAGGTCCTCGAGGTTCAGTGTCGCCGGGATGACGCCGTCGCGGACCGAGAGCATCGCGATGAGCCCCTCGACCGCCCCGGCGGCCCCGACCAGGTGCCCGAGCGCCGACTTCGGCGCGGTGAGCACCGGATGCTCGCCCAGCGCCTTGCGCACCGCCACGCTTTCGCCCACGTCGCCGACGACGGTGGAGGTCGCGTGGCAGTTGACGTGCCCGATATCCGACGGCTCCAGACCGGCACTGCGCACGGCCGCGGCCATGGCCCGGGTCTGCCCCGCACCCTCCGGATCGGGCCCGGTGATGTGGTAGGCGTCGGAGGTGAGCCCGATGCCGGCGAGCTTGCCGTGCACGGTGGCTCCGCGCGCGGCGGCGAAGTCGGCCCGCTCCAGCACCATGATCCCGGAGCCCTCGCCGAGCACGAAACCGTCGCGGCCGACGTCGAAGGGCCGGGAGGCCCGCTCCGGCTCGTCGTTGCGCCGGCTCAGGGTCCGGGCCTGCACGAAGCCGGCGACGGTGATCCCGGTGATGCATGCCTCCGCGCCGCCCGCTACGACCACGTCGACCTCGCCCGCGCGCAGCAGCCGCCACGCCCACGCGAGCGCCTCGGCGCCGGACGCGCACGCCGAGGCCGGTGCGTGCACCCCGCCACGGGCGCCGATCTCGAGACTCACCATCGCGGCCGGGCCGTTCGGCATCAGCATCGGGACGGTCAGCGGTGACACCTTGCGCAGCCCGTCGTTCTCCAGCAGGTCGTCCTGCGCGAGTAGGGTGACCGCGCCGCCGATGCCGGTGCCGATGACGACGGCGAGCCGTTCGGACTCCACCTCCGGCGATCCGGCATGCGCCCACGCCTCCCGTGCGGCGACGACCGCGACCTGCTCGCAGCGGTCCATCCGCCGGGCCTGCACGCGCGCGAGGATCTCGGTCGGTTCCACGGCGAGCTGCGCGGAGATCTTCACGGGCAGGTCGTACTTGCCGACCCACTCGCCCTGGGTCAGCCCGACCCCGGACTTGCCGGCGAGCAGCGCGTCCCAGGTCGACACGGCGTCCCCGCCCAGCGGGGTCGTCGCGCCGTACCCGGTGACGACGACGTCCGGAGGAGTGCTCATGGCCTCACCTCGGGCAGCGACCGCGATACCGTCACTTGTTCTTCGCGATGTAGCTCACCGCGTCGCCCACCGTCTTGAGCTCGGCGAGCTGGTCGTCGGGGATCTTCACACCAAACTTGTCCTCGGCCTGCACGGCGATCTCGACCATCGACAGCGAGTCGATGTCCAGGTCGTCGACGAACGACTTCTCCGTCGAGACGTCCGCGGCATCGATGCCCGCAACCTCTTCGACGATCTCGGCGAGGCCGGACAGGATCTCGGCGTTGTCAGCCACTGGGTTCTCCTTCTGGTGAAACTCGGGTCCGCCCGGCTACGGGCAGACGACGACCTGGCTCGCGTACGACAAGCCCGCGCCGAAGCCTACGAGCAGGAGGGTGTCTCCGGAGCAGACCCGCCCTTCGGCGCGCATGTGATCCAGCGCCAACGGGATCGACGCCGAGGAGGTGTTGCCGGAGTGCACGATGTCGTCGGCGACCCGCATGTCCTCGCGGGCGCCCTTGCTGCGCAGTCGTTTGGCGATCGAATCGACGATCCGCAGGTTGGCCTGGTGCGGAATCAGCACGTCGATATCGGCCGGGGTCAGCCCGGCCAGCTCGATGGCGCGCAACGCGACCGGGGCGATCTTCGTGGTGGCCCAGCGGAAGACGGCCTGGCCCTCCTGGAACAGCGCGTTGTTCTCGGTGCGGATCCGGATCATCTGGTTCAGGTCGCCCGCGCTGCCCCAGGCCACCGGCCCGATCCCGATCCGGTCGTCCGAGCCGGCGGCGCCGACCACCGCCGCACCGGCGCCGTCGGCGAAGATGATGCAGGTCGAGCGGTCCTGCCAGTCCAGCCAGTCCGACAGCTTCTCCGCCCCGATCACCAGGGCGTGCCGGGCCGAGCCCGCCCGGACGAGGTCCGAGGCGGTGCCCAGCGCGTAGCTGAACCCGGCGCAGGCGGCGTTGAGGTCGAAGGCGCCGGGGGCGCTGATGCCGATCCGGTCGGCGGTCTGGGCCGCGGCGTTGGGGATCGGGCTGGGCATGGTGCACGTCGCGACGATGACGGTGTCGATGTCGGACGGGGTCAGCCCGGCGTCCTTGAGCGCCCGGCCGCCCGCCTCGACGGCCATGTCGACGACCGTGGTGTCCGCATCGGCGATCCGGCGCTCAGCGATGCCGACGCGGTCGCGGATCCATTCGTCGCTGGTCTCGACGCGCTCGGCGAGATCGTCGTTGGTGACGATCGTGTTGGGCTGGCTGCTGCCGATGCCCAGGATGCGCGCGCCTGCGGCCCCGGAGGGGAGGGTCATCCGGCCGCTCATCGCGCCGCTCCGGCGTGCTGGGCGATCAGCTCGACAGCCTTGTCCAGGTCGTCTGGGGTCTTGAGAGCGAGCGTGGCGGTGCCCTTGAGCTCGCGTTTGACCAATCCGACCAGTGTGCCCGCCGGCGGTAGCTCGATCACCGCGGTCACCCCCATCTTCTGTAGCGTCGCCATGCATTCGTCCCAGCGAACCGGCCGGGTCACCTGAGCGACGAGCCGGTTGAGCGCGTCCTCGCCGCTGGTGACGACGGCGCCCTCGGCGTTCGAGAGTAGCGGCCGACCGGGATCGGCCGGTCGGACCGATACGGCATGGGCGCGCATCGCCTCCTCCGCCGGGGCCATGAAGCGGGTGTGGAACGCCCCGGCGACGGCCAGCGGGATCACCCTGGCCCGCTCGGGCGGGGCATCGGCCAGCGCCGCGAGCGCGGCGACCGGGCCTGCGGCCACGATCTGGCCTGCCCCGTTGCGGTTGGCCGGATCGAGGCCGAGCTCACCAAGCCTGGTGAGCACCTGTTCGGGGTTCCCGCCCAGCACCGCGCTCATGCCTGTCGGCTCGGCCGCGCAGGCGGCGGCCATCTCCCGCCCGCGGACCGCGGCCAGCGCGACGGCGGCATCGGGCGAGAGCACCCCGGCCACCGCGGCGGCGGCCAGCTCGCCCACCGAGTGGCCCGCGGTCGGGGCCGGGGCGGGCAGCTCGACGCGGGCGGCGAGCCGGGCGGCGGCCAGCAGCGCGGTGGCGACCACGAGCGGCTGGGTCACCGCAGTGTCCTTGATCTCCTCGGCGTCGGCCGTCGTGCCCAGTCGTCGCAGATCGAGCCCGGTGGTCTCGGACCAGGCGGCCAGTCCCGAGCCGGCCGAATCGGTCGCCGGGTCGTCCAACCAGGGGGTCAGCATGCCGGGGGTCTGGGAACCCTGACCCGGCGCGAGCAACGCGATCACGTCCGCGAGCAAACACTGCCGCGAGCCTCCGCGGGGATGACGCCACGCACGAACTCCGCGGTCTGCGTTTAGAGGTTCCCTCCAAACGGTGAACGGTGGCACCTGGGACTCGCCGTGCGCGGCGATGGCGGTTTGTAGGGTTCTGCCGCAGCTCAGCGGCTTTCCGGAGGCTCATCGGAGCCGCCCGCGGACTGCAGCCGGCCGACGACGAGCGCGGTCCGCAGCACCAGTGAATCGCGCGGATCCATGGGGGAACGGCCCGTGAGTTCACTCACTCGACGTAGCCGGTAGCGCACGGTGTTGGGGTGGACGAACAGCGCGCGAGCGCACGCCTCAAGGGCCGCGCCGCCTTCGAGATAGGCCGCGAGGGTGCGCAGCAGCTCGCCGCCCGCCTCGGTCAGGGGTGTCACGACGGCCTCGACGAGCCTGCGGTGCGCGGCCGGATCACCCGACATCGCCCGTTCGGGGAGCAGATCTTCGGCGTCCACCGGCCGCGGTGCCTGCGGCCAGCCCGCGACCGCGCGCAGCCCGGCCAGCGCGTCCCGGGCACTCGCGTACGCCGTGGTCAGGTCGGATGCAACCGGCCCGACGACGATGGGCCCCGGCCCGAAGTCCTCGGCGATCCGGCCGATCGGGTCGGTGTCCGCGCCACCGCCGGGCTGTTCTGACAGCAGGACGATCAGCCGGCTGCCCTGCGCTCCGACCAGTACCGAGCGTCCCATCCGGACGGCGCTGCGGCGCAGCTCGCCGAGGCGCTCGGGCGGGTTGTCCCGCGGCGGCGCGCCGACCAGCACGCGCACCGCCGTCGAGGGGTTCCAGCCCAGTGCCGATGCCCGGGAGACGAGCTCGTCGCCGCCGTCGCCGCGCACCACGCCGTCGACGACCAGGGCCTCCAGCCGCGCGTCCCAGGCGCCGCGGTCCTCGGCGGCGCCCGCGTAGGCGGTGGCCGCGGCGAACGCGACCTCCCGGCCGAACCGCAGCACCGCCTCCGAGAGCGCCTGGAACTCGCTCCCGTCCGCGGCGAGCGGTGGCATCCGCTGCTCCAGCACGTCGGTGGCGATCCGGACGAGCTCGACGGTCTGGCACAGGGTGAGCTGCCGGGCCAGACCGCGGGGGGCGATCCGGAAGGCCTCGGCGGTGAGCCGGGTCGTCCCGGTCGCGGTCCCCGCGGTGTGATTGCCCTGACCGAGCCACGCCACGAAGTTCGCAACGCCGGTCTGGGTCACCAGCTGCACGCCCGCGCGCTGGTCCGCGGGCAACCGCGCGAACCACGGCTGCCGCGTCACCATCGCCGCCAGACAGGCGCCGGCAACCTCCCCCGCGGCCCGTTCGAGACGGCGCAGGGTGGCCGCGGATACCGTGGTGGGAGCCGGCCGTGGCCGGACACCGGATGCGGTCACACCGGGCAGCATGTCATGGAGGCGGGGACCGGCCCGGACGGCAGTATCTGCCGCCCGGGTCCGATCGATCAGCGCGCGGTGTGCGCGCGACGCTCAGCCGAGGGGTGTCACCTTTGTGGCCTGCGGGCCCTTCTGACCTTGTTCGATGTCGAACGAGACTCGCTGGCCCTCATCGAGGCTCTTGTATCCGTTGACCTGAATTGCGGAGTAGTGCACGAATACGTCCGCTCCGCCACCGTCGGGAGCGAGGAAGCCGTAGCCCTTCTCGCTGTTGAACCACTTGACGGTGCCCTCTGCCATTCTTGCTCTCCTCGTACCTGGTGCCAGGGCACTCGCCCCCGGCATCGCGCCGCCTGGCCGCTACGCTCCGCGCCCGGGTCGGGACGCCGTTTCGCGATCAGCGACCTCGGCGTCGGCCGGAGCGTACCGTGAGAAGACGATTCTGCCGAGGGTCATCGACCTGGGGTTTACCGGGAAACGGTTTCCCCGCCCCTCACGCGACACCGGGATCGCTGGTTTGCGGCCCGGCCGCCTGGGGGTCGTCGATGGCGTATTTGGCGGCCGCTTCGGAGACGTCACCGCGGTCGATCTCGCCCCGTGCCGCGAGTGCGGCCAGCGCACCGACGGTGATCGATTCGGCGTCGACCGCGAAATGCCGCCGCGTCGCGGGCCGGGTGTCCGACAGCCCGTAGCCGTCGGTGCCCAGCGTCGTGAACGGCGCCGGTACCCACTGCCGGATCAGGTCCGGGACCGCTCGCATCCAGTCCGACACGGCGATGACCGGGGAGTCGTTCCCGGCCAGCGCGGTGCGGACGTAGGGCACCACGGGCTCCTCCTCGGGGTGCACCAGGTTGTGGTGCTCGGCCTCGACGCCATCGCGGCGCAACTCGCCCCACGACGTCACCGACCACACCTCGGCGCCCACTCCCCACTGCTCGGCCAGCAGGTCGCGGGCCCGCAGCGCCCACGGAAGCGCGACGCCGGAGGCGAGCAGCCGGACCTGCGGGCCGTCGGCGCGGGCCGAGCCCGCGTAGCGGTAGATCCCCCGCAGCAGCCCGTCGACGTCGAGGTCCTCCGGCTCGGCGGGCTGCACGTACGGCTCGTTGTAGACCGTCAGGTAGTACATGACGTCCTCCGGCCGCTCGCCGACCATCCGGCGCAGCCCGTCGCGCACGATGTGCGCCACCTCGAACGAGAAGGCCGGGTCGTAGGCGACGACCGCCGGGTTGCTGCTGGCCAGCAGCAGCGAGTGCCCGTCGTTGTGCTGCAGACCCTCCCCGGTCAGCGTCGTGCGTCCCGCGGTGGCGCCGATGAGGAAACCCCGCGTCATCTGGTCGCCTGCGGCCCAGAGCGAGTCGCCGGTGCGCTGGAACCCGAACATCGAGTAGAAGACGTAGACCGGGATCATCGGCTCGTCGTGCGTCGCATAGGACGTGCCCACCGCGATGAACGAGCCGACCGAACCTGCCTCGTTGATGCCCTCGTGCAGCAGCTGTCCCTGCTCGCTCTCGCGGTAGGCCAGCAGCAGCGAGGCGTCCACGGACGTGTACTGCTGTCCCTGCGGGTTGTAGATCTTCTGCGTCGGGAACATCGAGTCGATGCCGAACGTGCGCGCCTCGTCGGGGATGATCGGCACGAGCCGGGGACCGATCTCCGGGTCCTTGACCAGCTCGCGCAGCAGCCGGACGAACGCCATCGTGGTGGCGACCTCCTGCTTGCCCGAACCCCTGCGAACGACCTCGTAGGCCTTGTCGCCGGGCAGGACCAGCGGCTTGGCCGTGGTCCGCCGCGACGGCACCGGGCCACCGAGCGCGCGGCGCCGCTCCTGCATGTACTGCAGCGCGGCATCGTCCTCGTCCGGGTGGTAGTACGGCGGCAGGTAGGGGTCGCGCTCGAGGTCGCCGTCGGAGATCGGGATGCGCAGCTCGTCGCGGAACTGCTTGAGGTCGGCGAGCGAGAGCTTCTTCATCTGGTGGGTGGCGTTGCGCCCGGCGAACGAGCTCAGGCCGTAGCCCTTGATCGTCTTGGCCAGGATGACCGTCGGCTGGCCGTGGTGCTCCAGCGCGGCCGCGTAGGCGGCATAGACCTTGCGGTAGTCGTGCCCGCCGCGCTTGAGCCCCCAGATCTGGTCGTCGGTCAGCGGATCGACGAGCGCCTTGGTGCGCGGGTCGCGGCCGAAGAAGTGCTCCCGGACGAACGCCCCGTCGTTGGCCTTGTAGGTCTGGTAGTCCCCGTCAGGGGTCTGGTTCATCAGGTTGACGAGCGCGCCGTCGCGGTCGGCGTGCAGCAGCGCGTCCCACTCCCGGCCCCAGATCACCTTGATGACGTTCCAGCCGGCGCCCCGGAAGAACGCCTCCAGCTCCTGGATGATCTTGCCGTTGCCGCGGACCGGGCCGTCGAGCCGCTGCAGGTTGCAGTTGATGACGAAGGTGAGGTTGTCCAGAGCGTCGGTGGCGGCGACGTGGATCAGCCCGCGCGACTCCGGCTCGTCCATCTCGCCGTCGCCGAGGAAGGCCCAGACCCGCTGCTGCGAGGTGTCGCAGATGCCGCGGTCGCGCAGGTACCGGTTGACCCGCGCCTGCATGATCGCGTTCATCGGCCCGAGCCCCATCGAGACCGTGGGGAACTCCCAGAAGTCGGGCATCAACCGGGGGTGCGGGTAGGAGGGCAGGCCCTGGCCGGGGCCGCCGTGGGACAGCTCCTGGCGGAAGCCGTCGAGCCGGTCGGCCGACAGCCTGCCTTCCAGGAAGGCCCTGGCGTAGATCCCGGGCGAGGCGTGGCCCTGGATGAAGACCTGGTCTCCTCCACCCGGGTGATCTTTGCCGCGGAAGAAGTGGTTGAACCCGACCTCGTAGAGCGTCGCGGACGACGCGTAGGTCGAGATGTGCCCGCCGACGCCGATGCCGGGCCGCTGGGCGCGGTGCACCATCATCGCGGCGTTCCACCGGATCCAGCGCCGATAGGCGCGCTCGGTCTCCTCATCGCCGGGGAACCACGGCTCGCGCTCGGTCGGAATCGTGTTCACGTAGTCGGTGCTGGTCAGCGACGGCACCCCGACGTGGCGTTCACGGGCCCGCTGAAGCATGCGAAGCATGAGGTAGCGGGCGCGCTGCTGCCCTGCCGCGTCGAGGACCGCGTCGAAGGAGTCGAGCCACTCCGCGGTCTCCTCCGGATCGATGTCCGGCAGATGCGCGGCGAGGCCGTCCCGGATGACGTGTACGCGGCGAGGTGTCGCGCCGGGGCTGCTGGTGGTGCCGATCAAGGGATCTCCCTGCGTGGCTCAAGCTCTGCTCTGGTTGTTGTGCTGCTGTACCTCTATCGTGCCCCTCGCTGCGTGATCGCGGAACGGCGGTTGCGCGGGGCCGTGCCGTCGTGTTCGGATGCCGCATCCAAACACCGGACACGGGCACCAGGCCCGGACCGGAGAACAGAGCGAAATGGGGTACACGCGTGGTCGCCGCGGGAGATGCCGGACGGTCGTCCGACATCGCGGGTAAGCTCGGCATCGAGCCGGGCATGGTCGTCCAGGAACTCGGTTGGGACTCCGACGTCGACGAGGCGGTGCGCGACGCCGTCGAGGAACGCTGCGGCGATGAGCTGCTCGATGAGGACGCCGTCGACGTCATCGATGTGGTGTTGCTGTGGTTCCGGGAGGGCGACGGTGATCTCGTCGACGTCCTCGTCGATGCCCGGAGCCCGCTCGCCGATAACGGGGTCGTGTGGGTCTTGACGCCCAAGACAGGGCGGACGGGCCATCTGGAGCCCAGCGAGATCGCCGAGGCCGCGCCCACGGCCGGGCTCTCACAGACCTCGAACGTCAGCGTGAGCGACGACTGGGCGGGCGCACGGCTCGTCGCGCCGAAGTCGGGCAAAGCCAAACGCTGAGCGTGGCCTAGGCTCAGCTGTCGCCGCCGCCCGCCGCCATGGGGGTGGGTAGTCCGTGCCGAGGGGAGACCCGTACATGGCGCCTGAGGTGGGAGCCGAAGCTCCCGACTTCACGCTGAAGGATCAGAACAACCAAGAGGTGACGCTCTCGTCGTTCCGCGGTCGCAAGGGCGTGCTCGTGGTGTTCTACCCGTTCGCGTTCTCCGGCATCTGCACCGGCGAACAGTCGGCGGTGCGAGACGACCTGTCGAGCTTCCAGAACGACGACGTTCAGGTCGTGGGGATCTCGGTCGACCACCCCTTCACCCTGAAGGCGTGGTCCCAGGCACAGGACTACGATTTCCCACTGCTGGCCGATTTCTGGCCGCACGGCGCGGTGGCCCAGAGGTACGGGGTCTTCGACGCCGACCGGGGCTTCGCGCTGCGCGGGACCTTCCTGGTGGACAAGGAGGGAACGGTGCGGTTCGCGGAGGTCAACGGCCCCGGCGAGCCGCGCGACCAGAGCATCTGGAAGAAGGCGTTGGCCGCGTTGTAGGTCATCGGCATGCCCGGGCCCGTCCACGGGTCCTGGGCACGCGGGGCGCGTAGCTCAGCGGGAGAGCACTCGGCTTACACCCGAGCGGTCGCAGGTTCGAACCCTGCCGCGCCCACCACTGTGACCAGCAGGTTCTGGGTCGTTGCGGATCGCCTCTGGTGTTCATGACACGAGACGCGGACGTCGGCCACGCCCGACGTCGGGCCGCACAACGCATCACATGTACACGCGCTCCACGGAGAAGCACCTCCGGCGGCTTGGCCGCTGGCACCGGACACGTCCTCCGGGGGGACCCGTCGAGCCGTCGCCGGGAACCGGTCTCAGAAGCTGAGGACCGCGATCGCCGCGGTGTAGACGGTGACGAGCGTGACGCCCTCTAACCCGACCCGGCCGGGCCCGCAGGCCTGGCGGACCAGGAGCC
Organism: Pseudonocardia asaccharolytica DSM 44247 = NBRC 16224; assembly: GCF_000423625.1. GTDB lineage: Bacteria > Actinomycetota > Actinomycetes > Mycobacteriales > Pseudonocardiaceae > Pseudonocardia > Pseudonocardia asaccharolytica. The sequence continues at coordinate 9,262 of NZ_AUII01000021.1, read as the reverse complement.
CGCTGACCAGCAGGAGCCCGCTCACCAGGACGACGGTCATCAGCGCGCTGACGAGGGTGAGGAACAGCTCGTCGGGCCCGGCCTGCTGGTAGAGCGAGCCGCCCCGGTATAAGACGTCACCGACGGCGACGTCGAGCGCGTCGAGGCAGTTCCCGCCGAGGACCGCGGCGATCGCCAGGGCCAGCGCCCCGCGGCGGACGACCGCGATCCCCGACGTAGGCGGCCTCGGGCACGATGGTCATGGGCGGATCGCGGCCACGGTGGCCTCGGGCAGGTAGCCGACGAGCACGAGCAGGGCCATCAGCAGCCAGCCGAACAGGATGTTCGACAGCGACGCGGCGGCGTGCTCCAGGATGCCGCGCCGGTGGAACAGGTCCGCGACCGCGATGGCACCCGTCTGGGCGGCGATGCCGCCGACGGCGTTGCTGTAGGCAGGTCGGGGCTGTCGCTCGCGGCCGCGACGGCGGTGATGACGGTACCGGACGGTGTGCGCGGCGGTGGTGGCCACCGGCTATGGCCCGGCGGTGAGCGCGAGAACGACCAGGAAGCAGAGGAACACCAGACTCATGACCAGCGCGGCTGCCAGGGCGACCTTGTCCGCGATCCCCTGATCCGTCACCTCGGTATCCGCTGACCGGCTCTCGGACGACGGGTCGAAAACCTGGTCGACCTGCTCACGAATCCAGGCCGTGTCCGGGTCGTCGCCGTCCATCTGGGTCCCCTCGCCGGGACGCGAAGCGGTCGGCGCGGCTGCTATCCGTGCTGCTCGGTGTCGACCGGCTGGTCGTGGTCGTGGTTGTGCCGGACGGCGAGATGCTCGAACGTCCCGGCCGTCTCGCTCCAGTCGTGGGTCACGTGCCAGTGCTCATGGTCGTGGACCATCGCGTCGTGGATGTGCTCAACGAACTCCTGCCCTGCTATGAGTCGCCTCCTCACCTGTAGCGCGGTCACCGAGAATGCCCCGTCCCGCAGCTCGCTAACCGCCGAAAGCAGGTCACCCGCGGTTGTCGACGCGAGCGTGCTCGGGCCCGCGCTCGTCGACGACAACCCTGACAGGTCCGACTCGGGGCCGCTCATCACCGCCGACACGCGCCTTGCGAACGGCTCTGAGCTGTCCTGCCGGGTGGAACTGCTGAGCTGAGCAACGGTTGGCCGCTGCCAGCGGCCGTCGCCGCCGCCCGGGACCCCCGGAGGGCCGTGTCCCAGGGGCTACCGGACATCGCCCTCCGACCGGCTGCTCGACTACTTGGTGCCGGCCGGCAGCAGCGGGCGCGGCCCTGTCGGCAGCCTCGATCCGCCGCCGCCACCACCGCCACCGTCGCTGTCGGTGCGGACCCAGATCAGCACCGACGTGCCGACCTTGACCTCGCGACCCGGCATGGGCTGCTGCCGGACCACCGTCCCGTCCATCGTCGCGGTGTGGCTCGGGTCCTGGTCGACTGCCAACACCCCTGCGTCCAAGGCCGCGTCATGCGCCGCCTCCGCGGCGAGCCCGACGAGCCTCGGCACACGTACCGGCTCCATGGATCGCCGTTTCATACCTGCCAAAAATACCCCGGCCCACGGGGAAGCGGGACAAGGCACCTGCGGACGGGACCTGGACCTGCGGTGCTGCGGCTCGACGAGGGTCCGCCCTGATACTGGAGACGCCGGATGGATCTACGGTGAGCCATCGAGGCCCGCCAGGTCGAAGTCGGCCAGGCGCTCGGGGTCGTTGAGCACATCGATAGCGACGATCTTCCCGTGCGCAACGGTGAAGCCCATGACCGACAACGGCCGCCCGCCCGCGGCGACGACGACGCCGGCGGCTCCGTTGATCAGCGCCGGTCGGGCGAACGGGGAGAGCCGTCCGAAGGTCCGCGCCTGCTCGGCCACGGCTCGGGCGCCGTGGATCACGACGGTCTGACGGGCGCGCGCCACGCCGCCGTCGGCCCGTAGCACGACGTCGGGGTCGAGCACGGCGACGAGCGCGTCGAAGTCGCCGTGGCGGGCGGCAGTGAGGAACGCGTCGACGACGTCGCGTTGGCGGGTGAGATCAGCGTCGGGAGCCGGGGCCTGACCCCGCACGCGGCGGCGGGCGCGGCTCGCGAGCTGCCTCGCCGCGGCCGGGGAACGCTCGATCATCGGGGCGATCTCCTCGAACGGCACGGCGAACATGTCGTGCAGCACGAACGCGAGCCGCTCGGCCGGCGTCAGTGCGTCGAGCACCACCAGCAGCGCCAGCCCCACCGAGTCGGCCAGCAACGCTTCCTGTTCGGGGTCGCCCCCGTCCTCGTGGCTGATGATCGGGTCGGGCATATGCACGTCGAGGGGCTCCTCGCGTCGCGCCTCGCGGCTGCGCAGCATGTTCAGACACACCCGTGCCACCACCGTGGTCAACCAGCCGGCAAGGTTCTCGACGCTGCCGGTGTCGGCGCGATGGAGGCGCAGCCAGGCTTCCTGGACGGCGTCATCGGCCTCGTTGAGCGAGCCGAGCATCCCGTAGGCCACCGCCCGCAGGCGAGTCCGGTGTTCCTCGAAACACTCGGTCAGCGATCCGCGCTCGTCCATCGGTCACATTCCTTCGTCGCGGGGTGTCATATCAGTAGACCTCCGAAAATCAGCAGATGTGACCGGGAGATCGGCCCCGGACGAACGAAGTGGAGATGACCATGACCGCACCCCTTCTGGTTACCGGCGGCACGGGCACGCTCGGGCGCCTCGTCGTACCGCTCCTGAGGGAGGCCGGCTGCACTGTGCGGGTGCTCAGCCGGCGCAGCCACGAGCCGGGGGACGGCATCGAGTTCGTGACCGGCGATCTGGCCACCGGCGAGGGGCTCGACGCCGCGATGCATGGGGTCGAGAGGATCGTGCACCTCGCGGGCAACGCCAAGGGCGATGAGGACAAGGCCCGCAAGCTGGTACGCGCGGCGTCGCAGGCCGGCGCCCGGCATCTGGTGTACATCTCGGTCGTCGGCGCCGGCCGGATCCCGGTCGTCAGCGGTGTGGATCGCGCCATGTTCGGCTACTTCGCGTCCAAGCGGGCCGCAGAGCAGGCGATCGCCGACTCCGGACTGCCGTGGACGACATTGCGCGCCACCCAGTTTCACGAACTGATGCTGATGGTGGCCCGGAGCCTGGCGAAGCTGCCGGTGATACCGGTCCCGGCCGGCTTCCGGGTCCAGCCGGTCGACGCCGCGGAGGTGGCGGCTCGACTCGTCGAGCTTGCCCTCGGCACGCCGTCCGGTCTCGTGCCCGATATCGCCGGGCCGCGGGTGTACGGGGCGGCCGAGCTGCTCCGCGAGTATCTGCGGGCCAGCCACCGGCACCGGCCGATCCTGCCGGTCAGGCTTCCCGGCAAGGCCGCCGGCGCATTCCGGGCCGGTGCGAATCTGGAGCCCGAACGGGCGGTGGGGCATCGGACGTGGGAGGACTTCCTGGCCGAGCGGCTGAGTTCAGGGCACCGAGCCGTCGCGGTCGGCAGCTGACGTCCGAGCCGTCCCGCCCCGAGCGCCGACCCTTGCCGGGAACCCTGCTCACCAATGATCACCGAAAACGGGACACACACCGCACGTACGCGGCGCATGTCCCGTTTTCGTCGATCAAGGACGTCCGTACAGCTTCGGACGGCGTTGAGCCCGGCCGCCACTGCCGGAGACTTCGGCGGCCGGGTCCGGACTCAGTGGGCCGGCGGAGCCTCGTCCTGGGCGGGCGGACGGATCAGGAACGCGCCGATGATGGCGATCGGAGAGAGGCACGCGGCCACGAGGAACGCGGTGTGCATCCCCGCCGCGGTCTGCTCGATCACGCTGACGCCGGCAGTGGCGACCTCCGCGGCGCGTACGCTGAGCACGCTGACGAGCAGGGCGACACCGGCGGCGCCGGCCAACTGCTGGGTGGTGCCGAAGACCGCGCTGCCGTAGGAGTACAGGTGCGGTGGAACGGCGCCGAGGCCCGCGGTGAACAGCGGCGTGAACACGAACGCCAGCCCGACGCTGAGCAGCAGATGGAACACCAGGACGAGCAGGACCGGGCTGGTCGCGTCGAACAGGGTGGTGAACCACAGGGCGGCGCTGGTGACCACGGTGCCGGGCACCAGCAGCTTCCGCGCACCGAACCGGTCGTACAGCCTTCCCACCACGGGGCCGAGCAGCCCCATGAGCAGGCCACCGGGCAGCAGCACCAAACCGATGGCCAGTGGCTCCATTCCCAGGACGTTCTGCATGTAGATCGGCAGCAGGACGATCATGCCGAGCAGCGTGCCCATCATCAGCATCATCATCACGGTCGCCACGGTGAACGTGCGCGACCCGAAGGTGCGCAGGTCGAGCAGGGCGCGGTCGGTGCGCTGGAGCACGATCTGCCGGGTGAGGAAGGCTGCCAGGCCGATCGTCCCGACCACGAACGCCGACCAGGTGGCGGGGGTGAGCGGGTTGCCTGCCTGCTGCCCGATATTGCTCAGCCCGTACACGAGGCCACCGAAGCCGAGCACCGAGAGCACGACCGACCAGAGGTCGATCGGCGTGCTGATAGATTCACCGAGGTCGGTCAGCCGGCGCAGACCCAGCACGAGGGTGACGAGTGCGATCGGCAGCACGATCCAGAACAGGAAGCGCCAACCGAGCACGCTGAGCACCAGACCGGAGACGGTGGGCCCGATGGCCGGTGCCACCGAGATGACGATCGAGATGTTGCCCATCACCGCCCCGCGGCGGGTGGGCGGCACCAGAGTCATCACGGCGGTCATCAGCAGCGGCAGCATGATCGCCGTGCCGCTGGCCTGCACGACTCGGGCGGCCAGCAGCACGCCGAAGCCCGGCGCCAGCGCGGCGACCAGCGTGCCGGCGCTGAACAGCGCCATCGCGACGCCGTACAGCCGCCGGGTGGCCACCCGGCGGATGAGATAGCCGGTGATGGGGATGATCACGGACATGGTGAGCAGAAAGCCCGCGGTGAGCCACTGGCCCACGCTCGCCTCGACCTGCAGATCGTCCATCAGCACCGGCAGCGCCACGCTCATGATCGTCTCGTTCAGGATGACGACGAACGTGGAGACGAGGAGTACCGCGATCACCGTGCGATCGCGGGTGGTCAGCTGAACGGGCGCGCCCGGAGGGATCGCCTCGGGCACAGCGACGTCGGCGTTGGTCACAGTTGTCCTTGTCGTCGGGGGGCGCATGACCCGGCAGAGAGGCCGTGGCCGTCTGGCCCGAATCTAGGAGATAGGACCGACAGAACGCGCTGGATTTATCGGTGCCGACGGTCACGTCCCGAGGCCGGCCCGCGAGGGGTCGATCTCGGCGGCCTGACGACCGCCACTCCGCGGCAGCTCACGGTGCCGTCACGTCACACGCGGCAGAGGATTTCGCCGTGGGGGATGGCGAACCAGCCGTCGGGGTGCTCACACCCAGGCCGTCCAGGCCGCGGAGATTCCTTCCAGTTCGGCCCGGGTGGCGTGGCCGCCGTCGACGGCCTGCTCGGCGAGGCGGGAGTCGAGGATCCGGTCGGCCCACAGCCCGTCCCACCAGGCCCGCTCGTTCGGCGCTCTCGGCGATCGTCATGACCGACGTCTACGGCAAGAACATCGCCCGAGGGCGGCCGAACCCGCGCGCTGATGAACAGGATCATCAGCGCGCCTCACAGCCCGTAGTGGATCGGGCCGGACAACCCATCGCGATGCGTCCTTCACGCACTACCGTCGTCAGTAGAGGCGAGGCGCCCGTGGCGGGCGCCGGAGCGGCGGCGACATGGATACGGACACGACGACCGTCGGCCCCTCGGCCGAGGCGAACCAGCTCACCGAGCAGATGTGGCGCGAGGTGATGGCGCAGCTTCGCGCGTTCGTCCGCCGGCGCATCGCCGACCCGGATCGGGCGGACGACCTCGTCGGGGAGATCCTGCTGCGCGTCCACCAGAGGCTCGACTCGGTCGACGACCGGGCTCGCCTGGCGAACTGGGTCTTCCGGGTCGCCCGCAACGCGGTCATCGACGAGTACCGCCGTGCTGGGCGGGACCGCGAGCGGCTGGTGCCGACGCCGGTTGACTCGCCCGCCGAGGGTCCGGTGCCCGGGAACGAGGACTCGACCGGTGCCGTCGAGGAGCTCGCGAAGTGCCTGCGCCCGTTGCTCGGTGGGCTGCCGCCCGACCAACGCCGGGCCGTGGAGCTGATCGATCTCGACGGGTGGCCCCAGTCCCGCGCCGCACGCAGCGAGGGTGTCTCGCTGTCGGGCATGAAGTCCCGCGTGCAGCGCGGGCGACGTCGTCTGGCAGACCTGCTCGGGCAGTGCTGTGAGCTCACCCTCGACGCTCGTGGCCTGCCGATGGACTACACGGCTCAACAGCGCTGCGACTGCGCCGGCGACATGCGGTGACCGGCGTTCTGCCGGTCACCGCGGATGCGGCGTGATCAGCCGCAGCAGGTGGCGTCGGCGGTGTCCTGGGCCGCGCAGCTCGCCGCGCACACCGACGTCGTCTGGTTGTCCGGGTTGTCCGGGTTGTCGTCGGTGACGCTGTAGTACTCCCACCATCCGTGGGGCACGTCCGGGGCGGCCACGAACACCTTCTCCTGCACCGCGTGGCAGCACAGGTCCCGCTCGGCGACGGTCGTCTCCAGACCGTCGGCCCGGAACCTGGCCAGCGCCGTGGCCACGTCGTCCGGTGTGGATGCCTCGACCCCGAGGTGGTTGAGCCGCTCCGTCGCGCCCGGGTTCTCGATCAGCACCAGCTTCAGCGGCGGGTCCGCGACCGCGAAGTTGGCGTAGCCGTCGCGGACCTTGTGCGGCCCCACCCCGAACAACCGGGTGTAGAAGGCGGTCGCCTCCGCGAGGTCGTCGACGTTGAGCGCGAGCTGGATCCGTGTGCTGGACATGATCGGTGCCTCCTGGTCGAGGTCGTGCGTTGCTGTCGTCCTTGTTGACGACGAGGCGGCCGATCGGACGCAGCGGCGACGCGAGCCGCGTCCACTCCGCGGGCCCGCCGTCAGACAGGAGGGCTGACGTCTTCCCCCGACTTCCCGCAGGAGAGCAACATGGTCCGCCACACCACACACCCCCGCACCGGTCGCGTCACCCTCCGCGAGCTGCGGCGGGACGAGCCAGACGTCCTCGACGTCCTCATGTCCGGCTTTTGACGCTCCCCCGCCTGAAGGCGGGGGATTCCTGCTTCTTCAACGGATGCCTCCTCGCTTCAGGAGCGCGGCGGTCTCACTCCATCTCCACAGGCGGACACCGCCAGCCCGGCGGCCAGAACGCTGCGTGCCGCGTTCACGTCGCGGTCGTGGACCGCGCCGCAGCGGCAGGTCCACTCCCGCACGGAAAGCGGCAGTTGCTCGCGGATCGCGCCGCAGGCCGAGCACGTCTTGCTGCTCGGGTAGAACCGGTCGATCACGATCACCTCGCGGCCGTACCAGGCCGCCTTGTACTCCAGTTGCCGCCGCAACTCCGACCACGAGGCGTCGGAGATGGCGCGGGCCAGCGAGTGGTTGCGCACCAGGTTGCGGAGCGACAGGTCCTCGATGACGATCACTTGGTTTTCGTTGATCAGTCTCGTGGACAGCTTGTGCAGCAGGTCGCGGCGGCGGTCGGCGATTCGGCCGTGGATGCGGGCCACCCGCAGCCGGGCCTTCGCCCGGTTCGCCGACCCCTTCCGCCTGTGGGCCAGCGCCCGCTGGGCGCGGGCCAACCTCGTCCGGTCGCGCCGCTCGGGGCGCGGGTTGGTGACCTTCTCCCCGGTGGACAGGGTGACCAGGGAGGTGATCCCGGCATCGATCCCGACCTGTGCGGTCGTGGCAGGCGCGTCGTGCACGACGGTCTCGACCAGGATCGAGAGGTGGTACTGGCCCCGCGCGTTCCGCGACACCGTCACCTGCGACGGCACGGCACCGGTCGGCAGCGGGCGCGACCAGCGGATGTCCAGCGGACGGTCCTGTTTGGCCAGGGTGACTTGGCCGTCCCGATAGGTGAAGCAGCCCCGGAAGTAGGTGGCCGAGTCGGTGCTCTTGCCCTTGCGCTTGAACGTCGGGTACCTGGCGCACTTGGTCCAGAAGTTCACGAACGCGGTTTGCAGGTGCCGCAGGGTGGCTTGCAGCGGCCCCTTCGACGGCTCGGCCAGCCACGCGGTTTCCGGGTCCCGCTTCCATCCGGTGAGCCAGCGGTCGGTCTCGGCGTGCGTGACCCGCCGCTGCTCGGCGGTCCAGGCTCGGGACCGCTCCGCGAGGGCCCGGTTGTAGACGTACCGGACGCATCCGAACGTCTTTGCCAGCTGTTCGGCCTGCGCGGGGGTCGGGTAGCAGCGGTACCGGTAGGCCCGCTTCACCACCCGCTCTCCCATGGTTGACAGAATAGCAGATTGCTCTGTCAGGTGATCGCCGATGCGCTATCACCGGCCTGAAGGCCGGAGCCTGCGCGCTACGTCTTTCGGTCACCGTGGGCGTCCCGCTGGTGAGGCTTTGAGAGTGATCAAGTGGCTACGTTCTGGAGTGAGATCCGTGAGGACCGGGAGCGGGGTTCGTGGTGCTCGCACAACCGTCGTGGTGCTCACAACGAGAGCGGGACGGGTGTGCGGACACTGCGCCGTTTGTGCGGGCACCCCGACGGGTGTGTGGGTACCTGCACCTCCCGGACCGATCTGGGCGACGTGTCAGCGCGGCCTCGGCGATGTCGTCGGGGCTCGCGGCGTCGGCCAGCTGGTCGATCTCCCGCGACTTGGAGATGTCCCAGTTCTGGCAGAACCGGCAGGCCAGGTTGCAGCCCGTGGTCCCGAACGAGAGCACGGCGGTGCCGGGCAGGAAATGGTTGAGCGGCTTCTTCTCGACCGGATCCACGCAGAACCCGCTGGACCGGCCGTAGGAGGTGAGCACCACCTGGTCGCCGGTCCGGCCGCGGACGAAGCACAGCCCCCGCTGGCCCTCGCGGAGCCGGCAGGCCCGCGGGCACACGTCGCACTGCACCCGGCCGTCGGGGAGCCGGCGCCAGTAGCGGCCCGGCACGGTGTACCGGTCGTCGAGGCTGATCTCGGAGGTCATGGCGGGCTTCCTCCTGGCCCACCCTAGTGCTGCGTTCCTCAAAGCAGGTAGATGAACTTACGGCGGAGTGTGCGGTGGGGCGGTGGCAGCCGTCCCCACACCCAGGGTGTGGCGCGGGCGTTGAGCTGGGCGGTGGCCAGCGTGACGGCAGCGGCGATCTCGTGGGCGTCGGCGAAGGTCTGGCCGGCGAACGCGGCGCGGCGCAGCAGCCGCCACCAGCCTTCCTGCAGGTTGAGCCAGCAGGCGCGGACCGGGATGAAC
>NZ_AUII01000020.1 GCF_000423625.1 Pseudonocardia asaccharolytica DSM 44247 = NBRC 16224 | reverse complement strand
ACCTCCCGCCCCCGGCGCCGCCCCGGCCGGTCGAGGCCGGCAAGGACCGCGGCCGCCGGGGCCGGGGTGAGGTGCTCGCCGAACCCGACACGGCGCAGGCGCGCGGCCAGCGCCTCGTGCTCGACCCCGGCAATGTGCAGCCGTGTCGCCGCGACGCGGGCGCGCTCGGGCAGGCCGCCCAGAACGTCCAGGGCGTCCGTGTCCAGGTGGTCGACCCCCGACAGGTCGAGGATCACATGCGGCGCGCGGTGGAACTGCTGGCCCGTCCGCAGCGCCAGCTGCGGCGCGGTCGTGCCGGTCACCCGTCCCGCCGCCCACACGATCACCGCTGCGGGGGTGGGGGCGTGCAACCGGATATCGAGAAGCTCGTCCGGCTCGTCGGTCGTGGTGGGATCGTGCCGGGGCGACGGAAGCACCGACAGCGGCGACCGCGTGGAGGGGATTCGGTCAACGGGGTGCATCGTGTCCTCCTGCCGAGCGTGAGGTTCTCCGGGCTCCTGCCCGTCATGACGGCGGGTGGGCCGGGCCCCATCCCCTCGAGCCCGGCACGCCCGGCGCGGCGGCTCGCCCGACACCCGCGGTGCTGAATCGGCAGGGATGGCGCCCGGTCGCGCCCGCCTGGTCGGCGCCCCGCGGAGGGCCACACCCCCTGGTGGTGATGTGCCTGCTCATCCGCTCGTGCGGAACGCAGGCGGATTCTCATGCGACGGGATGCCGCGTGACGCACTCGGACCCGGAGGCGTCGTCAACGCCATTGTCGCCCCGGCAGGTAGCCGCCCGGTAGATCGTGAACAGGTCGGACAGGCTCGCTTCATCGAGCTTCTCCATGACTGCCGGACCCGCCCCGGTCAGCTTCAGCCAACCCTGACGCGCGGTGAGCCGGCGACTCGCCGCGGCGAGCAACCCGAGTATCCCCGGGTGGGCGCCGTATGCCTGGGACAGATCCACCACCAGATACCGAGCGCCGGCGACGAGCAGCCCGGTCGCGCGCTGGCGCAGTTCCGCCGCCGACTCTTGATCGAGCATGCCGGTCACCGTGAGCAACGCATGATCGCGGTCAGGCTGCACGGAACTGATGATCCATTTGTTCGTGCTTCCGATTGTGCGCCGCTCGTGGTGGTCCAGCATTCCCATTTCCTGGCTCCTCTCGGCGGATCCATCGCGGCATGGTCGGAGCGGAATGGGAGAGATTGCGATCAGCAACCACTGCCGCCCGAGCACGCTGGCCAACTCGGCTAGTGGTTCCAACCACGGGTCACTTTAAATGAGACGGTAGCCACCCGCAACCCCTTGAGGGGGGCCGGATCGAGCCATTGACCTGGAAGGAGCCCGCCAGGCCCCACATCATGCGACAGTTGGCAGGCGGCGGGCGTAAGGATTGTCTATCAACCACCGGGAATCGGGTTTGGATACATGATCAAGTGACAGCCGTATTGCGTTCCCATTGACTCCAGATTTCGCAACCATGGCTCTTCCTGCATTCCCGGCTGCGGGTAACACCTGTTCTGAATGTCCGGCCAAAGCCTCTTCTGAATGTCCGGCCAGGGCCTGTTCTGAATGTCGAGCCAGGGCCCTCGGCATTGTCGCGATGCGCGGGGCCTGACCTGCGGCGACACGCGGTCGAGAGCGGAGAGAGCTGCGCTTCCTCGCCGGAGGACGATCGACCGAGGATCGGGCCTCGGTAGCGCCAGGCCGAGGCCCAGCAGGCGCCGCGGGCCCGAGCAGTGGGGGTCGAATGCGTGACGTCGGCCGCGTCGCCCGCGCTGTCTCCTACGGTGGGGGCGTGGCCCGCGCTCTGATCACCAATGACGACGGCATCGACTCGCCCGGGCTGTGGGCGCTCGCCGCGGCCGCGCGCGATGCCGGCCTCGAGGTGGTGGTGGCGGCGCCGCATCTCGACTCCAGCGGGGTCGGGACCTCGGTGCTGTCGGTGCGGGACGGCGCCCGGACCGAGGTGCACGCCCGCGAGCTGCCGGGACTGCCCGGGGTGGAGGCCTGGGCGGTGGAGGGACACCCGGCCTACATCGTGCATGTGGCCGGCCGCGGGTGGCTCGACCCGGTGCCCGATGTCGTGCTGTCCGGGATCAACGTCGGCGCCAACGTGGGGCACGCCGTGCTGCACTCCGGCACGGTCGGGGCCGCCCTGACCGCCGCCCGGCACGGCTGGCGGGGGCTCGCGGTCTCCTTGGAGACGGCCTGGCCGCCGCCCGAGCAGCTGCACTGGGACACCGCCGTGGCGGTCCTGGCCCCGGTGCTCACCGGGCTGCTCGCCGCCCCGGCCGGCACCGTGCTCTCGCTCAACGTCCCCGACCGTCCCGCCGCCGCGCTGCGTGAGCTGCGCGAGGCGCGGCTGGCCAGGTTCGGGATCGTGCAGGTGTGCGTCGCCCACCGGATCGAGGAGAACGGCGGGGGCGGCCTGCACGCGACCGTGGGGGAGCTGGAGGATCCGCCGGAGCCGGGCACCGACGTCGCGCTGCTCGCGGCCGGGCACCCGACCCTGACGGAGCTGACGCCGCTGCGCGAGCGTCCCGGCGTGCTGGAGCGGCTGGCACTGGGCGGGTGACGCCGCAGTCGGCCGAGGATGTCGGCCGCGGCGAGGTCGGCCTGATAGGGGCGACGCGGGTGAACGCGCCACGGCCGGTGACGTCGCCGACCGCCCACGCTCCGTCGGTCACCCGCAGGTTCTCATCGACCGGGACCGTGCGCGGGTCGGGGTCGATCCCCACCGCGTCCAGGCCGGCGGCGGCCAGGTCGACCCGACGTCCGGTGACCACGAGCAGCTGTTCTCCGACCGGTCTCCGGCGGGACAGGGGCGGGCGGCCAGGGGCGCCACAAGGCGCGCCCCGGCAGTCCCGCCACGGGCAGACCTCCACCCGGCCGGACCACATCAGGGCGCGGGATGCGCCGCCTGCTCAACCTCGCGCGCGAGCCAAACGAGCAGCCGGCGGCGACTCGGCCCGGCACCTCAGTCAGGAATCGCCGCTCTGTCGTGGCTGCGTCGAGGGCACGGCGAGAACGGGACACGGTGCGATCTCGAGCAGGCGGCGTGTGACGCTGCCGACCAGGAGGCCGACGAGGGGGTTCCTCCCGCGAGTGCCGGTGACGATGAGGTCGGCGTCGGCGTCCCGCGCGAAATCCGCAATCACCTGGGCCACACCACCGACCATGACATTGCCCGTGACGAACTCGGCGTTGATCCCGTCCTGCTGCAGAGCCTCGACCGCCCGTCGAACCGCTGCCTGCCCTTCGTCGTGAAGGTCCGCGACCGCGGCGGCGGCCCTACCGAGCCCGACCTCGTTCACGTAAACGGCGATCAGCCGGGCACCGCTGTTCTGTGCGATACCCCTCGCCCACGGTAGCGAACGCTCCGCGGCCGCCGACCCATCGCTCGCCCAGACGACGGTCCTGAACATGTTGTCCTCCATCCTCCTGGTTCGCCGGAGCTTACGGATACCCGCTGCTGCCTGGATCAGGAGTTCCTGCCCGGGTTGCCGTTCTACACCCACGGCTCACGCGTCGCCGATGGTCGGCTGTTCGGGCCGGATGCTCCTCCGACGGCGTTGGCGTTGTTCGCCGACCGGTTCGTCGAGCTGACCCGGTTCGCGCTGCTGCATGACCTCGTTGGCGGGGTGGCCATCCGTCACCCCACGCCGGGTACGGACAGCCTGGCCATGCTGGCCCGGGACGTGCTGGTCGCGCTCGGCAAACGGCCCGGCACTGGCAGCGGCTGATGGAGTTGGCCCGCGCGGCCCACCTCACCGTCTGGCTCGTGATCCATCGGCCGGCACTCGGCCCAGACCACCAGGCGGTGCTTCCCGTGCCGGCCACGCCCCTGGTCCTGGTCGGCGGTGCTGGACCAGTTCGGCCGCGCCGGACGGCTGATCGGTGTGCAGTCGGTCAATGCGGGAAGGGCGTTCACCGTGCCCGTCGGCTGATCGCCCAGAAGCGGCCGCTACCGACGCGTTCCAGGCCAGCCCGTGGCCGTCCCCACCGATCGCGAGTGCGCCGTCATAGGTCGAGAAGCAGCCGAGGGGTGTGGGCCCGGCTCACGCAGATCATCATCGTGTCGCCCTTTTCCCGCTCCGCCGCGCCGAGCACGTCATCACGATGATTCGGGGTTCCCTCGAGGACTCGGGTTTCGCAGGTTCCGCAATAGCCCTCTTCACAGGACGACGGGACGTCAGGACGCACGTCGCGGACGGACTCCAGAATCGAGCGATCGGGTGCAACGGTGACGGTTTGACCGGTCCTGGCGAGCTCGACCTCAATGGATTCGTCACCCGCAACGGCCGCCGGGCCGGGGGAGGAAGCCGCGGCGAACCGCTCGGTCCGCAGGATCAGATCGGCCGGAGCCAATTCACAGAGGCGGGTGGCATCGGCGAGCAGCGAGGCCGGCCCGCAACAGTAAACTGCGGTACCGCTGTGGAGGCCGGCGATCGACGCGGCCAGGTCGGGGCGGCCGCTCCGGTCGGTCTCCACAATGTCGGCTCGGCCGGGGTTGATATCCCGCAACTCGGCCATGAAAGCCATCTCGCCGCTGCGACCGAGGTACACCAGTCGCCAGTCCGCGCCGGCGCGCTCCAGGGCCCGGGCCATCGCCACGATCGGGGTGACGCCGATGCCGCCGGCGATCAAAAGGTGCTGATGCGCCTGGGCGAGGCGGAAGTTGTTTCGCGGGCCGCGCACTCCGATCTGCGATCCGACCAGGGCGGTGGTGTGCACCTCGCGTGAACCTCCCCGCCCCGCGGGTTCATGCAGGACCGCGACGGTCAGGCTGGTCTTGTCCTGGTCGTCGCCGCACAGCGAGTACTGCCGGATCCGTCCGGACGGCAGCAACAGCTCGATATGCGCCCCCGGCTCCCATGCGGGCACCGCCTGTCCATCGGGATCGACCAGGGTGACGCTCACGATGTTCCGCGATTCGCTGCGGATCTGCTCGACCAGCATGGGGGTCCAGCCCTCACCAAAATGCCATTCGTCGGCCATATGGATATCACCTGCCTCTACCGGACTCGCCGCGTCGACTAGAACAGCCCGAAATACTCGTTCTGCTCCCAGTCCGTCACGGCCGAGTGGAAGCGCTTCAGCTCGTGCCGTTTGATTCCGATGTAGTAGTCGACGAACTTTTCTCCGACGGCCCGCGCGAACTGCGTATCAGCAGCCAGAGCATCGATCGCCTCACCCAGCGTGGCGGGAAGCCGTGGCGCATCGGTCTCATAAGGTTCGTCCGCGGCGGACTCGAGCTCCCATTTGTTTTCGACCCCGTTCAACCCTGCAATCAGCTGCGAGGCCATGTACAGATATGGATTCGCGCCGGGCTCACCGACCCGATTCTCCAGGTGCGTCGAGCCATCGGCCGCCGAACCGGTCACCCGTAGCATCGCCGCGCGGTTGTCCCTCCCCCACAGCACACGGTCGGGGGCCATCGAGTAAGGCTGGAAACGCTTGTACCCGTTGATCGTCGGAACGGCGAACGCCGAGGCCGCACGGGCGTGCCGGAGCTGACCCGCCAGATAATGCTGCCCCAGCGTGGACAGAATCGCTTCATGCTGCTCGGGGATGAAGGCGTTCACCGGCCCCTCGCCTGCCGGGCGGAGCAGGGACTGGTGCAGGTGCCAACCGCTGGAGAAGACCTCCGGGATCTGCGGCCGGCACATGAACGTGAGGTGGAGGTCGTGGCGCCGGGCGATCTGTTTCAACGCGCTGCGCAGCAGGATCACGGTGTCGGCCGCGCGAATCCCGATCTCGGGACCGAGGGTCACCTCGAGCTGGCTTGGTCCGAACTCGATCTCGATCGACCGTAGCGGCACGCCGAGCCGGCGCAACGAGTCGCTGAAGATCGTCACAATCGGCCCGAGGGCGTCGAGGCGGTCCTCGGAGAGCAGCTGGTAGCCGGTGTTGAGCAGCCCATCGCCCGCTCGATCGTCCGGGCCGGCGCGGAAGAGATGAAACTCGATCTCGACGCCCGTCTTGACGAGGAACCCGAGACGAGCCGCTCGCTCCACCGCGCGGCGCATCAGCCCGCGTGTGCACAGCGGTACCGGTTCGCCGTTGGCAAACCGCAGGTCACACAGGATCCAGCCGGTGCGACCCGCCCACTCCAGAACCCGGAAGGTCGTCGGGTCCGGAATCATGACCATATCGCCGGCGCCGGCCATCTCCGCGATTCCGAGTCCGCCATCGGGAGAGAATGCCGCGTACACGGTCTTCCCGGAGGTGTCCTTCGAGAGCAGCGTGGACACGATCGTCAAGCCGTCGCGCAGCACGGTGCCCAACTCGCTTGCGGCCACCGTCTTACCCCGCAGCAGCCCGTGCTGATCGGCAAAGACCACCCGCACCACGTCGAGTTGCTCACGTTCGACGCGTTCGAGGACATCCTTGGCGGCCACCCGCTGATCATCGGAGTAGAGCGCGTGCCGCTCGATGAATCCCACGATCTTCCTCAGTTCGGCGTGCCAGGGTACGGGGGCAACAGCTCGTCGTCCGGCTCGGCCGGGGCCGATCGGACACCGGCCGGCCCGGTGGCGCGTGCGGCGGCGGAATTCTGGGCCCACGGACTGCTTTTCCGCAGCAGCTCGACCGCGTCCGTCCAGTACGACTCCCACTGTCCGGTCGGACCGATACCGTCGAGCGGGATCGGGCCGCGACTCTCGACGTCGGCCGTGTCCTTCAACAGCAGATCCGGGTTCTTTCCGGCGGCCACCGCGTCGATGGCGGCCAGCAGCATGCGACGATAGGTCACGATCGCTCTGTCCGAGCGACTCAGATGCTCACGGGTCCGATCGTGGATATGGCCCTGCCCCTCGACCGCCATCTGGTCGTGAACGTTGATGTCATGGCCGACACCGGTGTAGGTGGAAGTCTTTTGCTCCGCCGGATCAAACATGTACTGGTTCGCGCGATTTCGCACCGGCTTGTAATCCGGCAACGTTATCCCCTCGAGCCGTTGCGCGCGCATCTTCTCGCGGTCGACCGGTTCCGTGAGGCTGGTGAACATCGCGTACCAGTAGCACGACGTGTCGTCGACCGGGACGTGCCACTGGGTGATCGCCATGCTCGAGCTGAGCGGGATGGTGATGCCATGCGGAAAGACCTGATGGGTGATCCGTACATGAGTGGCGGATCCGTCATAACCGTCGCCGTCGATGCGCCGCAGCGCGACGATCCGTTGGCCATAGTCGGTGCGCGTATTCAGGATCTCCGGACGCCCATAGTCGCGCAGGATCTTCGTCATAGGTAGGTCGGTACCTAAGGAGACGTTACGGAACTGCCTCCCGTATGCGTCGGACGGATCATCGTCTTCTTCAAAACGGTGCAGATAGGAGGCATGGGCCGGGTCGATGCCGACCTCGAGGGCCTGCAGCCAGTTGCAGTCGAGAAATCCCTTGAACGCGAAGGTGTACTCCTCCGGGGCGAGGAAACAGTCGAGCGCAGGCAAGTTCGGCTGCTCGCCCGGACCGAGGTAACCCCAGACGATCCCGTTGCATTCGCGGACGGGGTAGGCGGTCAGGCGGACCCTCGACGCCAGCTTGCTACCTGCCGGTTCGGCCGGTGTCTCCAGGCAGGCACCGCTGCCGTCGAAGAGCCACCCGTGGAAGTAGCATCGCAGCCCGCCGTCCTCCAGCCTGCCCAGGGACAGATCCGCCCCGCGATGGGCACAGCGCCGCTCGATCAGCCCGAGCGAGCCGTCGTCGTTACGGAACAGAACCAGGTCCTCGCCGAGAATCTTGACGGCCGCGACCGGCCGAGGCCCGTCGAGCTCCTCGGTCAACGCCACCGGCTGCCAGTACCGCCGCATCCAGTTCCCGGCGGGGGTACCGGGACCGGTCCGAGTCATCTTCTCGTTCTCTTCGGCTAGCATGACGCTCCGTTCGACTACCGCACTAATGTTCGGAAGTGGCGCGGTGACCGGAGAGTACGAGCATCTGGTGGGATGGCGCAATGGCGCGACTTGCGGATCGGGACGGCGAAGCCCGCCGGCAGCGCGAGCTGGCAGGCGCGCCGAATCCGGGCGACTTCTCCGAGGCGCTCGCGCGGGGTCTGGCCGTACTCGCGGCGTTCGGCACCGAGCGCCGCCGTCTCACCCAGGCCGACCTCGCCCGTGAGCTCGGCCTTTCCCGGGCCACCGTGCGGCGAGCCGTGCTGACCCTCGAACATCTCGGCTACGTGCGCGCCGACGGCCGCTCCTACGAGCTCACCCCGAGCGTGCTGCGCCTCGCCCAGAGCTACCTCGCCTCCAACATCGTCAGCGCCGTCCTGCAACCCGCCTGCGATCGGATCTGCACCCGGGTCCAGGAGTCGTGCTCCGTCGCGGTGCTCGACGGCGCGGACGCCGTCATGATCGCCCGCGCCGTACCCAACCAGCTCATCGCGGTCGGCAGCGGCGTCGGCTACCGGGTCCCCGCGCTCGACTCGTCGCTGGGCAAGATCCTGCTGGCCCACCTCGACCCGGACGAGCTCGCGAGCCGGCTCGCCGACATCGACACGACCGCCGCACCGGTCGACGCCGGCATCTTCGACAATGTCCGCCGGGATGGTTACTGCTATGTGGTCAATGACGTCGAGGCCGGGTTCCAGTCCGTCGCCGTACCGCTGCGCCGCTGGGACGGGCGTGCGATCGCGGCGATGAACGTCGGTTGTAGCGTCGAGCGGGTCCCGCCGGAGGTGATGCGCGGCGACGTGCTCGACCTGCTGCGCAAGGAGGCCGACGAGCTTCGCAGCCAGCTCATCTAGCGTTCTCGGCAGGGCCCGGCCCACCCGACTCGGTCGCGGAAATACCCCGACTCGCGCTCGGAAATACCGCGACTCGCGGGTCAGGCGCAGGGGCCGGCGCGCCACCATTCGCCGACCTCGTCGAGCGCCTCGTCGCCGAACGGGTTGACGCCACGGCCGCGGGCCAGCGCATGGGCGACGTGCACGTGCAGGCATTTCACCCGGCCCGGCATGCCGCCGGCGCTGACATCCGTGCCGAGCGGTTCGAGTGCATCGCGTTCGGCCAGGTACGACTCGTGCGCCCGCCGATAGGTGGCGGCGAGCTCGGGGTCCTCGGCCAGGCGATCGGTCATCTCCCGCATCCGGCCCTGCGCCTCGAGCGTGCTGATGCGCGCCGCGAGCCGCGAGCAGGTCAGGTAGTACAGCGTCGGGAACGGCGTGCCGTCCTCGAGCCGGGGCGCGGTCTGCACGACCGCGGGCAACCCGCACGGGCATCGGTAGGCCACCTCGCGGACGGCCCGCGGCGGACGGCCGAGCTGGGCGGCAACCGCGGCGACATCCTCGGCCCCAATACCGGACTCGTCGATCACGTCGTTCCTTCCGAGACCTCACGCCACAGCCGCTGGTACCACGGCACGCCGTCGGGCCCGCCGTCGTCGGGCCCGCCGCGCGCCGGCGCGGGTAACTGCACCACGAACGGGATCTCCCCCGGCCGGACATAACCGAGCCTCGACCGCGCGTCGGCCACCACCTGGTCGGGATCGGCGAGCTCCGCGCGCCGTCGGGTCAGCTCGTCGACCTCGGCGGCGAGCGCCCGTTGCTGCTCACTCACCTCGGCGAGCTCCTGGCGCTGGGTGACGAAGTTGCGCAGCGGAACCGCGACGCTCAGCGCGAGCGCGCACACCACGAACGCGAGCACCGCGGCCCGCCGGGCGGAGGAGAGCCCGAGCCACCCCGTCGTCGCCGCGACCACGCCGCCTACCCGCGATCGGCTACGGGTCAGCCGCGGCACCCGGATGCGGCGACGCGTGGTGGCCGCGGGCCGCGGGGGTGCCGCGCCGCGGCCGAACCGGACCCGATCGCTGCGGGTCCGGCCACGCTCGTCCGCGGCGGACATAACGGGTCAGGCCCCGGACTGTGGTACCGCGTAACGCGGAAAGGCCAGCTCTCCCGCGTATCGCGCGGCGTCGCCGAGAGCCTCCTCGATGCGCAGCAACTGGTTGTACTTCGCGACCCGCTCCGATCGGGCCGGGGCACCCGTCTTGATCTGGCCGCAGCCGGTGGCGACGGCGAGGTCGGCGATGGTGGTGTCCTCGGTCTCGCCGGAGCGATGGCTCATCATGCAGCGGTAGCTCGATGCGTGGGCGAGGGTGACCGCGTCCAGGGTCTCCGAGAGGGTCCCGATCTGGTTGACCTTCACCAGCAGCGCGTTCGCGGCACCGCGCAGGACTCCGTCCTCCAGCCGATCCGGGTTGGTGACGAACAGATCGTCGCCCACGAGCTGCACCCTGTCGCCGAGCGAATCGGTGAGCGCGATCCAGCCGTCCCAGTCGTCCTCCGACAGCGGGTCCTCGATCGACACCAGCGGGTAGTTGTCGACCAGCTCGGCGTAGACCGCGCTCAGGTCGGACGACGACAGGTCCTTGCCCTCGTAACGGTAGGTGCCTGCCGTGTGGAACTCGGTGGCGGCGACGTCCAGCGCGAGGACGATATCGCGGCCCAGTGAGTATCCGGCCCGCTCGACGGCGCCCGCGATCAGGTCGAGCGCGGCCTTGGTGCCGCCCTCGAGGTCGGGGGCGAAACCGCCCTCGTCGCCGAGCCCGGTGGCCAGGCCCTTCTGCTTGAGCACGGCCTTCAGCGAGTGGTAGATCTCGGCGCCCCAGCGCAGCGCCTCGCGGAACGAGTCCGCGCCGATCGGCGCGATCATGAACTCCTGCACGTCGACGGACGTGTCGGCGTGCGCGCCGCCGTTGAGGATGTTCATCATCGGCACCGGCAGCACGTGCGCGTTGGGCCCGCCGATGTAACGGAAGAGGTCCAGCCCGCACGACTCCGCGGCCGCCTTCGCCACCGCGAGCGACACCCCGAGCAGCGCGTTGGCGCCGAGCCGGGATTTGTCGGGGGTGCCGTCGAGGTCGACGAGACGCTGGTCGACCAGCCGCTGATCGACGGCATCCATGCCGGCGAGTTCCGGCCCGATCTCGTCGAGCACCGCGGCGACGGCCTTCTCGACTCCCTTGCCGCCGTAGCGGCTCGCGTCCCCGTCGCGCAGTTCGACTGCCTCGTGCTCACCGGTCGAGGCACCGGACGGGACAGCCGCCCGGGCCAGCGTTCCGTCGTCGAGCGCGACTTCCACCTCGACCGTCGGGTTCCCCCGCGAGTCGAGGATCTCCCGTGCGCCGACCTGCTCGATGACCGCCACCAGTGCTCCCGTCCGAGATCAGAACAAAAGACCCGGTGCGCCAGCCTAATCGCCACGTTCGGTGATCGGGCGCCGGTGCCCACGTCGTGTCCCGTGGCGGCCCCGCGACCACTCGCGGATCTTCCGCCGGGCACCTAACGTAGGCATGACCATGACGAGACAACCGGGTTCTGACAACGTGTTCGCCTCGTACCGCCGCGCCGAGATGCTCCTTGCCAGCCGGCGCCCGCTCGACGCACTGCAGGCCCTGCTGCCCGTGCTGGCGAGCCAGCCCAATGACGCGTCCGTCCAGCTGCTGGCGGGCCGCGCCTATATCGACTCCGCACAACTGCACCGGGCCGAGGAGGCGTTCAGCCGCGTCGTCGACCTCGACCCCTCCGACCACTACGCCCGCTTCGCCCTCGGCAAGGCGCTGCAGCGGCAGGGCCGTCTCGACGAGGCGCAGGCCCAGCTGAAGATCGCGGCGGCGATGGACCCGCGCCCGGAGTACCAGGAGGCCCTCGGCGAGGTGTTGGCGCGCATCGCGACGGATCGCTCCGGGTCGCCCTGAACTGCGCGCCGACCCAACGTTGTGGAGCCATAACGTTGCTCCAGCCAGTCCACTCAGAACGTTGTGGAGCCATAACGCGCGGCCGGGATCAGGGCACGGTGGCGTACCGGTTGGCGGCGGCCCAGACGAGCCGGGCGTACTCGACCGACCGGTTGTACGTCAGCACCCCGTCCCACCAGCCCACACCGCTGGCGGTGTCCCGACCCCGGGCGCAGAGATAGGCGGCGGCGGCTTTCGCGGCGTCGTCGATGTTCTGCGGATCGCCGCCCCGGCCATAACGAGCCCAGGTGGCCGGCAGGAACTGCAGCGGGCCGACAGCCCGGTCGTGCGTCGGATCTCCGTCGAGCCGTCCGTCGTCGGTATCGCGGATCTCGGCGACGCCGGGTGAGCCGTCCAATCGCACGCCGATGATCGGCGGACGGGCCATGCCGTCGGAACCGAGATCGGCGCGGCCCAACCGGCCGTGGTCGGATTCCACCCGCCCAATGGCGGCCACGGTCGTCCAGGACAACCGGCATTCCGGCGTCGCGGAACGCTGGCTGAGCTCGGCGGCGGCATAGGCCTGCAACGCGCGAGCAGGGACCCTGGTCCGGTCGGCGGTGTCACGCGACCAGGTGACGAGATCGAGGCCGGTCGGCAACGGGGCGCCCTGCGCGACCGGTGTGTCCCGCTTGACCGGAGCGGGCGCCAACCCGTCCGTCCGAGTCGGCCCGCTCAATCGCGCGCCTGCCACCACCACGACAACCGCGACGACCAGCACACCGACCAGTCCCATGACGATCATCGCGGTGCGCACGACTCCACCCTACGGACGGCCGCTGAGAGCACCCTCAGTCGTCGACGGCTCCGCTGGGCAACGGCTCGCGGTGGTGCAACTCGATCGCGGAAATACCCCGACTCACGGGTCAGGGGGTGGGCCAGTAACGCCGCCATGACTCGCCGCCGAGGGTGTGCGGGTCGAGCCCGTCGGCGCGGGCCGCGGTCTCGGCGGCGCGCACGGTCTCGGCGAAGCGCCGGGCGGCGGCCCGCAGCTCCGCCTCCGGGTCGAGGCCGGCCAGCTTGGCCCTCGCCGCCAGCGCGAACAGCTCCTCCCCGACCCCCGGCCCGGCGGGCAGCAGCCCGGCCGGCAGCCCGGCGCGGGCGGTCCGGCTGGTGAGCTTCGCCGCCAGCGCGACAGCGGGCTGGCCGAGCGGGACGCCGTCGACGCCCGACTCCCGCTGCTTCTCGTCGCGCTTGAGCTCCTCCCAGCGGTGCTCCTGCCGCTCGGCGGTGTCGATCCGCTCGTCCTCGCCGAAGACGTGTGGGTGCCGGCCGACCAGCTTGGCGACGAGGTCGGCGGCGACGGCGTCGATGTCGAACGGCTCGTCGCCGTCCTCGGCCGCGACCCGCGCGTGGAACAGCACCTGCAGCAGGACGTCGCCGAGCTCCTCGCGCATCGCCGCCCGATCGCCGTCCTCGATGGCCTGGTAGAGCTCGTAGGCCTCCTCGATGAGGTACTGCAGGAGCGACGCGTGGGTCTGCTCGGCATCCCACGGACAGCCGCCGGGCGAGCGCAGCCGATCCATCACCGCGACGGCGTCGAGCAGCGCCCAGCCCGCCGGTTCCGGGGTGCGGACGACCACGTCGGCGCCGGCCAGCACCGGATGTTCGGGATCGGTGGTGAGCACGACGGCGTCGGCGGGCGGATCGCCCTCGAGTGGTTCGGCGCCGACGGCGGCGAGGTCCGCGGCATCGGCGGTGGCCAGCACGACCGAGGCGGAACGCAGCGCGGGCAGCGCGGCGGCAGGCAGCAGCGCGCCCAACCGCGGCGAGAGCACCACGACGGTGCGAGTCACCTCAGCTCGCCACCGGGGGTGATGATCGATCCGGCTTCCTGCCCCGCCGCCACCACGCGCATCCGGATCGGGTCCCACACGCCGTAACGCGGGTTGACCCGCACCCCGAGTTCCTGGGACAGCGGCTGCACCAGTCGCTCCCCGATCGCGGCCAGCGTCGCCTCGTCGATCTGGCTCACGGCCGACGGACCGGCCGGAGCGGCGTCGGTCTTGCGGTCAACCACTTTGAGGACGAGCCAGCCGCTCTGGCTGGGGGCGGGCTGGAACACCACGATCTGCCTCGCCGGTGTCCCGAACAACACCATCGACGCCGTGCCCGGATCGCTGGCGGCCCGGAAGGGCAGGCCGCGCTGCGCGTTCACGCGGAACGCGGCATCGGCGGCCGATCCGCCCGCGGCGATCGCGCGGGCCTTGGCCTCGGCGTCCGCCCGCGATGCGGCCCCGACGATATCGACGACCACCGTCAGCCGGTCGACGTAGCGTTTGGCCAACTCGATGGCGAGCAGCTGATCGCGGAACCGCTGGCGTAGGGAATCCCGGTCGTACAGCGACGACCGCAGCAGCACATCCATCCCGCCGGCGGCAGCGAGCTCCTGGTCGATCTGGGCATCGGTGACGGTGAGGCCCTCGGTCGCCGCGGTGCGCTCCAGCAGGTCGTGCATGACCGCGCGGGTCACGACATCGCGGGCGATGTCGTCGGTGCCGACGCCGCGCGCGGCGAGCTGCGACACCACGTCGGGATTGGCGAGTGCCGCATCGAGGCGGGACTGGACCTGAGACAACGAGACCGTGTCCGATCCGATGATCGCGGCAGAACCCACCTGGTTCGGGCCGCTACCGCACCCGCTGATCACCGCGCCGACGACCGCCATGGCCACCGCGACGCGCCGTACTCGCCTGCGCACGCGGGCTACCCTCTCACGGCTCACCGACAGCCGGCTCAGCCCCCCGCGACGGGCGCCGGGGCACCCGCCGGCACCACCAGCACGTCGAGCAGGTTCGAGGCCCATTCGAGCAGCGCGATATCGCGCAGCGGCGCCCCACCGATCCGGTTGCCCTCCATCGGTCTGGGCACCGTGACCAGGCGCGCGGCGGATCTATAGGCACTCTTGGGGTACATGCGGCGAAGTCGCAGCTGCACCGACTCGGGAAGCTGAACCGGTCCGACCCGGATCAGATTCCCGGCCGCCGCGACCTCGGTGATCCCGAGACTCCGGCACCGCTGCCGGAACGCCGCGACGGCCAGCAGGTTGTGGACCGGGGTCGGCGGCTCACCGTAGCGGTCGACGAGCTCGGCAACGATCGCGTCGATCGCGTCCTCATCGGCCGCCTCGGCGATCTTGCGGTAGACCTCCAGGCGCAGCCGCTCACCCGTCACGTACTCGTGCGGGACGTGCGCGTCGACCGGCAGATCGACCCGGACCTCGGCCAGCTGCTCGGCCTCCTCGCCGTCGGCCGCCCCGGCCTGCTTGCGGAACGCCGCCACCGCCTCGCCGACCAGCCGGATGTAGAGGTCGAATCCGACGCCCGCGATATGCCCGGACTGCTCCGCGCCGAGGATGTTGCCCGCACCGCGGATCTCCAGGTCCTTCATCGCGACCGCGGCGCCCGCACCCAGCTCGGAGTGCTGCGCGATGGTCGCGAGCCGGTCGTGCGCGGTCTCGGTGAGCGGATGCTCCGGCGGGAACAGGAAGTAGGCGTAGCCCCGCTCCCGGCCGCGCCCGACCCGGCCCCGCAGCTGGTGCAGCTGGGAGAGCCCCAGCGTGTCGGACCGCTCGACGATCAAGGTGTTGGCGTTGCTGATGTCCAGCCCGTTCTCGACGATCGTCGTGCAGACCAGTACGTCGAACTCCCGCTGCCAGAACCCGTTGACGGTGCGCTCCAGCAGGTCCTCGTTCAGCTGGCCGTGCGCGATGGCGATCCTCGCTTCGGGCACCAGCTCCTGGAGCCTGCGGGCGGCCCGGTCGATCGAGCTGACCCTGTTGTGCACGTAGAACACCTGGCCGTCGCGCAGCAGCTCGCGGCGGACCGACGCCGCGACCTGCTTCTCGTCGTAACCACCGACGTAGGTGAGCGTGGGATGCCGGTCCTCCGGCGGCGTCGCGATCGTCGACATCTCCCGGATGCCGGCCAGACTCATCTCCAGCGTCCGCGGGATCGGGGTGGCCGAGAGCGTCAGCACGTCGACGTGGGTGCGTAGCGCCGTGATGTGCTCCTTGTGTTCGACGCCGAAGCGCTGCTCCTCGTCGACGATCACCAGCCCGAGGTCGCGCCAGCGCACCCCCGTCTGCAGTAGCCGGTGGGTGCCCACGACGATGTCGACGGTGCCGTCGGCGAGGCCCTCGATCGTCTGCCTGGCCTCCCCGTTGTCGGTGAACCGGGACAGCCCCCTGACGGTCACCGGGAACGCCCGCATCCGGTCGGCGAAGGTCTGCAGATGCTGGGTGGCCAGCAGCGTCGTCGGCACGAGCACCGCGACCTGCTTACCGTCCTGCACCGCCTTGAACGCCGCCCGCACCGCGATCTCGGTCTTGCCGAACCCGACGTCACCCGAGATCACCCGGTCCATCGGCACGGGCCGTTCCATATCGGCCTTGACCTCGTCGATCGCGGCCAGCTGGTCGGGCGTCTCGGTGTAGGGGAACGCGTCCTCGAGCTCGCGCTGCCACGGCGTGTCCATGCCGAACGCGTGCCCCGGCGAGGACTGACGTGCGGCGTAGAGCTGCACCAGACCGGCCGCGATGTCCCGGACCGCCTTGCGGGCCCGCCCCTTCGTCTTGGCCCAGTCGGCGCCGCCGAGCTTGTTGAGCGCGGGCTGCTCGCCGCCGACGTAACGGCTGATCTCGTCGAGCGCATCGGTCGGGACGAACAACCGGTCGGCGGGCTGACCTCGTCTGGCGCTTGCATACTCGAGCACCAGATATTCGCGAGTTGCCCCCTGAATCTCCCGCTCCCGCATCTCCACGAACTTCCCGATGCCGTGCTGGTTGTGCACCACGAAGTCGCCGGGCTGCAGGGTCACCAGATCGACGGCGTTGCGCCGGCGGGCGGGCATCTTGCGGGCGGTGTCGAGGCCGGCCCGGCTGCCGGTCAGATCGGCCTCCCCGAGCACGACCAGCCCGATCTCCGGCACGGTGAAGCCGTCGACGACGCGGCCGCAGGTGACCGTGACCATGCCCTTGTCCGGCGCCGAGGTCAGATCGTCGACGAGCCGGGACGCGACGTCGGCGTCCTTGAGCTGCTCCAGCGTGCGTCGCGCGGTGCCGTGCCCGGCGACGACGATCAGCGCCGCGCCACCTGCCGCGGTGTGCGCGCGCAGGTCGACCAGCGCGCGGTCGGTGTCGCCGCGGTAGGACTCGACCTCGTGCACGGCGGGCACGAGCGCCTCGTCGGCCCCGGACAGCAACGGGGACAACGAGATCACCGGGCGCCCGGTCGCTGTCGCATGCTCCAGCACCTCGGTGAGATCCCGGTAGGCGGAGGCGCCGACGTCGATCGGGGCGGCGCCACCGGTGCCCGCGGCGAGCCAGGACGCCTCCAGGAACTCCTGCCCGGTGCGAACCAGATCGTGGCCGCGGGTGCGAATGCGCTGCGGGTCGGCGAGCAGCACGAGCGAACCGGCCGGGAACAGGTCGGTGAGCAGGTCCAGCTCCCCGCCCACGAGCGCGGGGATGAGCGACTCCATGCCCTCGGCCGGCATGCCCTCGGCGAGATGTTCGAGCAGCTCCCGCAGCTGCGGGTTGTTCTCGTGCTCGCGGGCGAGCGCGGCCGCCCGTTCCCGGACCGGCACGGTGAGCAGCAGCTCCCGGCACGCGGGCGCGACGACCTCCTCGACGGTCTCGACGGAGCGCTGGTCGGCGACGGCGAACGAGCGCAGCTCGCTGACCTCGTCGCCCCAGAACTCGACACGAACCGGGTGCTCCGCGGTCGGCGGGAAGACGTCGACGATGCCGCCCCGGACCGCGAACTCGCCGCGGGCGGTGACCATCTCGACGCGGGTGTAGGCCAGCTCGACCAGCCGCTCCAGCAGCTCGTTGAAATCGTGTTCGTCGCCCACCCGCAACCGGATCGGGTCGAGCGCGCCCAGACCGGGCGCGATCGGCTGGATCAGGCTGCGCGCCGCCGCGATGACGAGGCGCAGCGAGTCGTCCGCCGCGGAGAGCCGATGGAAGATCGTGAGCCTGCGTCCGACGGTGTCCGGCCGCGGCGACAGCCGCTCGTGCGGCAGCGTCTCCCACGACGGCAGCATCGCGACGGCCGCACCGCCGAGGAGATCGGCGGCGGCCGCTCCCAGGTCTTCGGCCTCCCGGTCGGTGGCGGTGATCGCCAGCACGGTGCGCCCGGACCCGCCCTCGGCGGCCGGGACGGTCAGGGCGGAGGCGAGGAACGGGCGCAGCGGCGTGGGGGCCTCGACCTGGACCGCGGGGGTCTCGGGATGGTGTGCGGGGGAGTCGGCCGCGGCGCGGGCGGCCTCGGTGACGGCGCGCAGGCCGGGGTCGGACAGGACAAGGCCGAGCAGACCGGACAGGGTGGCCACGGTGGTCAGATAACCCCTCGGTAGAGGACGCACGGGGACAGGCCCCTGGCCGGTTCCCCGGAGGGGACTTGCGGCTGTCAGGCTACGCCCGCCCTCCGACACGCCGGTCTGTCGGTCGGGTGATGGTCCGCCGGGGGCGCCCGGCCCGATCACCGTGATACGCGCGGCCGATCGCGTCATGCGCCCAGCCCCATCGTCATGATCGTCGTTTGGGAGGCGGGAGCCGCGATTCCCGCGGTCGCGGCTGCCGAATCGCCGATCATGGGACGAGCGAACGCCCCGACTCGCGCTCGGGAACACCCCGACTCGCGAGATCAGCGGCGGGGTGGGAGGGCGGGTCGGCGACGGGATGGGCGGGTCGAGGGCTGCGGCGGCCGCACCGCCGGGCGTTCCGCCAGCGCAGCCGTGGCCAGCTCGATCGCCCGCTCCAGCTGTGGGTCGCGCCCGGCCACCCAGTCCTGCGGGGTGATCACCACCTCCACGTCCGGGTCGACGCCGTGGTTCTCCACCCCCCATCCCAGGTGGTCGAACCAGAACGAGTACCGCGGCTGGGTCACCCGGGTGCCGTCGACCAGGCTGTAGCGGCTGTCGATACCGATCACTCCGCCCCAGGTGCGGGTGCCGACGACGGGACCGAGCCCCAGCCGCTTGAAGGCCGCCGTGACGATGTCGCCGTCCGAACCGGAGTGCTCATCGGCCAGCGCGACGAGGGGTCCGCGGGGGGCGTCGCTCGGATAGGTCTCCGGCTGCCGGTGGCGCACCACGTCCCAACCGATCACCTTCCGCGCCAGCTTCTCGATCACCAGCTGCGAGGTGTGCCCGCCGCCGTTGCCCCGGACATCAACGATCAGCCCGTCGCGCCGGGTCTCCCGGCCGAGGTCGCGGTGCAGCTGCGCCCAGCCGCTGGCGACCATGTCCGGGACGTGCAGGTAGCCGAGCCTGCCGCCCGAGCGCTCGGCCACATACGCGCGCCGCCCGGCCACCCAGTCCTGGTAGCGCAGGGCCAGATCGTCGGACAGCGGGCGCACAACCACCCGCCGCAGCTCCCCGGACCCGGTGCGCACCGTCAGCTCCACCAGCCGATCGGCGGTCCCGACGAGCAGCGGCGCCGGCCCGAGCTGCGGGTCGATCGGCCGCCCGCCGATCTCGAGGAGGACGTCGCCGGCGCGGACGTCGACGCCGGGGCCGGACAGCGGGCTGCGGGCGCGCGCCGCCGATGTCTCCGGGGGCAGCACCCGCACCACCCGCCAGTGTCCCTCGCCGTCGGGTTCCAGGTCGGCGCCGAGCAGCCCCGGCCGCCCGGACCGATCTCCCCCGCCCTGCCCGCCGATGACATACGCATGCGACGACCCGAGCTCGCCGTGCAGCTCCCACAGCAGGTCGACGAGATCGTCCTTGCTGCCCACGGCCTCCACCAGCGGGCGGTACCGGGCGAGCTCGCCGGCCCAGTCGACCTCGGCCATGTCCTCGACCCAGAAGTGGTCCCGCATCAGCCGGCCCGCCTCGTCGAACATCTGCCGCCACTCCGCGACCGGATCGACCATGATGCGGACGCGGCGAAGGTCGACCTCGAACTCGTCGGCGTCGGAGTCGCTCGGCGCGCCCGAGCCGGACCGGTCGGTGCGCAGCACCCGCAGGGTGTCCTCGTCGCGGACCACGAGCCGGGTGCCATCGCCGCTGACCTCGTAGCCGCTCACCGGGTCGACGATGGTGTCGAGCTTGCGGCGCACCAGGTCGTAACGCTCGAGCACGGGCCGGGGGCCGTTGTCCCCGGTGATGGCGCGGCCCTCGCCGAGCACGCCCGCCACCGGTGAGCGGAACCACAGCAGGCAGTCCTTCCCCGCGCCGAGGCCGCTCAGCCTGCCCTCCGCGACCGGGATGGGCACCACCCGCGCCGCCAGTCCCTCGACGTCGACGACGACCGCCACCGTGTCCGGCGCCTTCTCCGCCGCCCCGTCGGGTTCGGTGGCGGGCAGATCGTCGCGGCCCTCCGACTCCGCCGAGACCGGGCGTCCGTCCGGGCTCGCCCCGAACGGCGAGGGCGTGCGCGCGGCCAGCGGGACCAGGAACGGCCGCCAGGCCGCCGGGAAGGACAGGTCGAAGGAGTGCTCGTCGTAGATCGGGTCGAAGCTGCGCAGCGAGAGGAACGCCAGGTACTTGCCGTCGGTGGTGAAGACGGGGTGCTGGTCGACGAACCGCGGCCCTGTGACCTCGACGAGGGTGTCGTCGGCCAGCCGGGCGATCACGATCCGGCTCAGCCCGGTCTCGACCGGGTCGGCGAAGGCCAGCCATGCGCTGTCCGGCGAGTAGGCCAGGCCGGAGACCTCGCCGTCGGCGCCGCGGGCCAGCTCGCGCAGCGCGCCGGTCGCGGTGTCCAGGACGAGCAGCCTGCCGTCGTGGGTGGCCAGCGCGGCGGTCGAACCGTCGGGGGCGGCGACCAGCTCCAGCACCCGCCCGATCTCCCCCGCGCCGTGCCGGACGAGCGCGGCGACGTTCTCGGCCGTGGCATCCAGCGGCGCGACGGTGACGGCGTCCTCGCCCTCGGCGTCGTCGACCCAGATCGCCCGGTCCTCGCCGAGCGGCTGCGCCAGCCGGGCGCGCACACCCGGCTCGGCGAGCAACGTGCGCGCCGGGCCGTCGCGGTGGGTGAGCCGGTGCACGGTGCCGCGGACCTGCACGATGCTGGTGCGCCCGGTGCGGTCGGGCTCGGCCCGGCGCAGCCACTCGGCCGCGTCGATGCGCAGCGGTTCGCGCGCGGTGCGCGGGCCCCCGAGCTCGACCTCGAGCCTCCGGGGGGTGGCGGCCGGGTCCGTCTCGAGATGTTCGACCAGCCACAGCTCGCCGGCCGATTCGTAGACGACCCGGCGACCGTCGGTGGCGGCGTGCCGGGCGTAGAACTGCGGTGCGTTCTCGGCGCCGTGGTCGGTGTGCCTGCGCAGGCCGGCGAGGTCCCCGTCGCGCGGCAGCGAGTAGAGGTTGCCCCAACCCTCGTGGTCGGACAGGAACGCGATCCGGTCACCGACCAGCATCGGCGCGTCGAGCTGGCCGTCCAGCCCGGAGGCGAGCCGCTCGAACTGCCCCGACCCCGTCCGATCCCACCACAGCTTGCCCATGGTGCCGCCGCGATAGCGCTTCCACCACGCCATCTCCCGCGACATCGGGGTGGTCAGCAGCACCACGAGCCCGCCGTCGGGCGCGACGGCCAGGTCCGAGACGGGCCCGTGCTCCAGTCGCCGCGGCGCCCCGCCCTCGGCCGGGATCGCATAGGCCCAGCTGCGCCGGGCCGAGGGCTGGCCGGCCGCGGTCACCGCGAGCACCTCGCCGTCGTCGGTCCAGCCGATGGTGCGAGTGCGGGCATTGCCCCACCAGCTCAGCCTGCGGACGCCCCCGCCCCGCATGTCGGACACGAACACCTCGGGGGCGCCCTCCCGCCACGACGTCCAGGCCACCTGCGACCCATCGGGGGACAGTCGTGGGTTGGCGGCCGCGACGGCATCGGCGGTGAGTCGGTAGGCGCGGCCGCCGGCCAGCGGTGCGCACCAGACGTCGTCCTCGGCCACGAAGACGGCCGTCTCGTCGTGCAGGTGCGGGAAGCGGAGATAGCTGCGGAGCACGACCAGACGGTATATCCCCGGACCGGCGGGTCCGACGCTGCCTACTAGACCGATTAGTATCTACTATTCATCTTAGTACGACGTGGCTGAACTACTATTTTCCTTCGTAGAAAAGGACGCCGAGCGGGATGCGATAGCCTCGACTCGCCTTGAATCAGCGAACCGACGAGACGAGGACAGGCGTTGATCACGCTCTACCTGAACCGAGAGATTGCCGACGACGGGCGACGCGAATCACTGTTCGCTGGCAACTTCTATCTGTATACGAACCTGCCGGGCGCCCATGCCCTGGCCGACCACGCGAAGTCCCTCATCGCCGAGGCCTTTTCCGGGCGCGATCCGGAACGGGCCCAGTACGAGATGCCGGTCGACGAGTTCGTGGAGCTGGTGGGTCCGCTCAAGGCGGAGTTCACGAATGGTCAGCGCACGAAGGAACTCTGCCAGCAGTTCGCCCTCGACCTCGGTGTCGACCCCGAGAACACCTATTTCGACATCCCGCGGCTGCGGGTGATCCCGGCCGACAACTACCTCTCGGCGGGCGTCAGCTACAACTACAAGGCGCACCGCGACATGTGGTACGGCCACCCGCAGCAGTTGGTGAACTACTGGGTCCCGGTGTTTCCCGTCGTCGGTGACAACGTGATGAGCATGTTCACCGACTACTTCGACAAGCCGATCAAGAACGGCTCGAACGCCTACGACTACGACGAGTGGGTCGCCAAGCACCGCCCCGCCGCCACAGAGAAGATCACCACCGACGACCGGCCGCACCCGCTGCCGCTCGAGGAGATCGACTCGCGCGGGGAGATCCGGATCGCGGGCGGCTCGGGCGATGTGATGATGTTCTCCTCGAACCACCTGCACGCATCGGCGCCGAACCTCTCGGGCGTCACACGGTTCTCCTATGACCTGCGAACGATCAACCTCGAGGACATCCGCGCCGGCCGCGGCCCGCGCAACGTCGACTGCGGCGCCACCGGCACCACGCTGGGCGACTTTCTGCGCGTCGGCGACCTGGCTCCGCTCCCGGCCGACGAGTTCGCGGCCGCCCTGCAGAACAGCTGATCCGCGGCGACCGGGCCGCTCCCCGCGGGGACGGCCCGGTCGCGGCCGCCGAGCTCAGCCGATGACGCGCATCGACCCGTCGAGCGAGCCGTCCTTCTGCCGGGCGGACAGCACGGCGAGGCGGATGAAGCGCTTGTCGAACGACTCCTGGGTCAGCCCGCGGGCCCGGTACTCGTCGGCCAGCTGCTTGGCTCCCTCGGGGATCGTCCACTGGGCCTCGAAACCGAGGATCTCGCGGGCCAGGGAGAAGTCGACGCGGTAGGAGCGCGGGTCGTTGCCGGTCTCGCCGGTGATGTTCAGCGTGGACCCGGGGACGGCCTCGACGACGGACTGCGCGATCTCGGCGACCGTGCTGTTGTTCTTCTCGGTGCCGATGTTGAACGCCTTGGCCCGCACGGCGTCGGCCGGGGCGGCCAGTGCCGCGACGACCGCACCGGCGATGTCGTCGGCGTGCACCAACGGCCGCCACGGGGTCCCGTCGGAGAGGACCTTGACCTCGTCGGTCAGCACCGCGTACCCGACGAGGTTGTTCAGCACGATGTCGGCGCGCAGCCGCGGCGAGAAACCGAAGGCCGTGGCGTTGCGCATCGACACCGGCACGAAGTCTGCGTCGGCCAGCTCGACCAGGTCGTCCTCCACCCGCACCTTGGAGACGGCGTAAGGGGTGACGGGCTTGAGCGGGGCGTCCTCGTTGACGAGCTCGTCACCGCCCTGCGCGCCGTACACCGAGCAGGTCGAGGCGTAGACGAACCGGTGGACCCCCGCCTGTTTCGCCAGCCGGGCCAGCCGGCTGGAGGCGTGGTGGTTGATGTCGTAGGTGATCTCCGGGGCCAGTGAGCCCAGGGGGTCGTTCGACAGGGCAGCCATGTGCACGACGGCGTCGAAGCCGGCGAGCTGCTCGACCGTGATGTCCCGCAGATCGGTCTGCAGTCCCTGTACGTCGGGGGTGTCGAGCGTGCCGAGCACACAGTCGGCGAACAGGCCCGAGTCCAGGCCGATCACCTCATGCCCGGCCTTGGCGAGGATCGGCGCCATCACGGTTCCCAGGTAGCCCTGGTGTCCGGTCAGCAGAACACGCACCTGGCAGGTCCCTTCTCGTCGAGTTGATGTCTCGGTGCTCGACCGCGACGGCTCATTCGCCCGGATCGAGACCGGTCAGGGGCGCCACGCCGAGCACCAGCTTGGCCACGTGGAACGCCTCCGCATAGCGGGCGTGACACTGCACGCCACGGATCCGGGCCAGCCCGCCGAACGTCTCGGCGTCGAACCAGCTGCGGTCCCGCTGCGAGCCGTAGTGCTCGTGCAGCTTCGCGATCTTCTCCCGCAGCACCGGTTCGGCCAGCGGAAGATAGACCGATGGCTGGGCGAGATCACCCTCCCATTTGAGGATCTCGTAGCCCAGCGTCAGATGGTCGCGAAACACCGTCGGCACGATCTGGGCGAGGGTCCGGTGGTCCTGGTGCGCATCGTGCGGCGAGGGCGCCAGGATCAGGTCGGGTTCGCCGAGCGCGCGCACGTCCTCCAGGGCCAGCTTGGCCCGCTCCCACCGGGTCGGCACCCGGCCGTCGGGCAGGTCCAGCACGTTGATCTCGAGCTGGGCACCCGGGCAGAAGGCGGTCAGCGCCGCCCGCTCCTCCTCCTCGCGCAGGGAGCCGCCACCGGTGAGGACCAGGGCGGTGACCTGGACGCCGGGGTGGGCCCGGCACAGCTCCAGCAGCGATCCGCCCGCGCCGATGGGGACGTCGTCGCAGTGCGCACCGAGCAGCAGCATCCGGTCGAGCCGCTCCGGAAGGAGGCTCAGCATGCCGGGGAAACGGGCTTGGTGGGCACGCTCATCGCTCCAGCGGGGCCTCGGTGAGCGCGGCGATCGCGGCCTGCAACGGGTCGCGGTCGAGCGCCTCGGACGGGCGGCGCTCCCACAGCATCCAGGGCCGCGTACCGCCCTGGTAGGCGGCCTCCAGCGCGGTGCGCTCCTTGACCGTGTCGGCGGGCTGCCAGAAGCCGCGGTGCCGATAGGCCATCATCCGGCCCTCCTTGGCCAGCGGTGCGCACGCATCGGCGATCAGGTCACCGTTCTCCGGCACGTGGTCGAAGATCTCCGGCCGGAGCGCGAAGTAGCCACCGTTCTCCCACAGCGGCATCTCCTGCAGCGTGGAGATCGAGGCGATCTTGTCGTCGTCACCGACGTCGACGCAGTGGAACGCCGACTGCGGCGGCACCGCGAGCAGTGCACCGACCGCGTCGGTCGCGCGGAACTTCTCGATCATGTCGTTGAGCGGCATGTCGGTGAGCACGTCGGCGTAGTTGGCCAGGAACATCTCCTCCCCCTGCACCAGGGCCCGCACCCGCCGCAGCCGCTCCCCGATCGGGGAGTCGAGCCCGGTGTGCACGAAGGTGATCGTCCAGTCCTGGATGTCGCTGCCGAGCAGCTCGACGTCACCGCCGCGCAGCACGAAGTCGTTCGACGCGGTCTCGGAGTAGTTGAGGAAGAAGTCCTTGATGTGGTGCGCCCCGTAGCCGAGGCACAGCACGAAGTCCTTGTGGCCGAAGTGCGCGTAGTAGCGCATCACGTGCCAGATCAGCGGTCGCGGACCCACCGGATGCATGGGCTTGGGCAGGTCGGACACGCCGTCGCGCATCCGCATGCCGTAGCCGCCGCAGAACAGGACGACCTTCACTGCGTCAGACCACCTCGAGCGTCGGGATCGGGAACACCAGTTGTCCCCCCCAGTCCCGCACGTAGGCGAGCTGCTCGGTGAGCTCGGTGCGCAGGTTCCAGGGCAGGATCAGCACGTAGTCCGGGCGGTCCTCGGCGATCCGCTCGGGGGCCACGATCGGAATGCGGGTGCCCGGTGTGTAGCGGCCGTGCTTGTAGGGGTTGCGGTCGACGGTGTAGGCGAGCAGGTCGGGCCGGATGCCGCAGTAGTTCAGCAGCGTGTTGCCCTTGCCCGGCGCCCCGTAGCCGACCACCTTCTTGCCCTGCCTGCGGGCGTCGATCAGGAAGCTGACCAGGTCGTCCCGAACCCGGGAGACCGCCTCGGCGAAACCATCGTGGCCCTCGGCGGTGTGCAGCCCGGCGGCCTCCTCTGCGGCAAGGACATCGCGCACCGCCTGCGACGGCTCGCCCGCCACCTCCTGCGGCCGCGCCCACAGCCGGATCGACCCACCGTGGGTGTCGAGCAACTCGACGTCGACGAGCGCGAGGCCGCCGGAGGCGAGCGCCCGCTGCGCCGTGAGCACCGTGTAGTACTGGAAGTGCTCGTGATAGATCGTGTCGAACTGGGTGCGCTCCACCAGCGTCAACAGATGCTGCACCTCGATCGAGACCCACCCGTCATCGGCCACCAGCGCCCGCAGGCCCTTGGTGAAGCCCACGACGTCCGGGATGTGCGCGTAGACGTTGTTCAGCGCCACCAGATCGGCGGGCCCGTACTCGGCGCGCACCTGCTCGCCGGTCTCGGGGGTGAGGAACGCGGTGAGCGTCGGGATGCCCTTCTCCCGCGCGGCCACGCCGACGTTCACCGACGGCTCGATACCCAGACAGCGGATACCCCGGTCGACGACGTGCTGCAGCAGGTAGCCGTCGTTGCTCGCGACCTCGACGACGAACGAGTCCGCGCCCAGCCCGAGGCGTTCGATGGCGCTCGTGACATAGCGCTCCGCGTGCTGCACCCAGGAGGTGGAGAACGACGAGTAGTAGGCGTACTCGACGAAGGTCTCCTCGGGCGTGATCAGCGGCGGTAGCTGCGCCAGCAGGCACCGGCTGCACACCCGCACGTGCAGCGGATAGGTCATCTCGGGACGGTCCAGGGCGTCCGCGGTGAGGAAGAGCTCGCACGGCGGGGTGGCGCCGAGATCGACGAAGCTGCGCAGCTCCGCGGATCCGCAGAGCCGGCAGGTGGAAACCGGATCGGCGTCCGCACCGTCGCTGGTGGTCTGGGTCGCGTTGTCGGCAAGCGTCACAGCGACCTCGCCTGGGCATCACCGGGCATCAGGAGTTCCAGGTTGAGCACCCGGCCAGTGTTCCACGAACGATGCAGCGCTCACCCAGCGGTGGGTCACCCGGGTGCACGCCGGGACGTTTGCCCACCTCAGCCGCGTCAGCGGGCGCGCAGCTTCGTCAGCCGACTGGTCGTCGGCCAGCGCACCTCGTGCACCCAGCCGAACCGCTCGAAGAGCCAGATGACCCGGGCGGAGATATCGATCTGGCCGGGCAGCACGCCGTGCCGGGCGCAGGTCGGGTCGGCATGGTGCAGGTTGTGCCAGGACTCACCCATCGACAGGATCGCCAACGGCCAGAAGTTGCGCGAGCGATCGCGGGAGCGGAACGGCCGCCGGCCCACCATGTGGCAGATCGAGTTGATCGACCATGTGACGTGATGCACGAGGCCCGTGCGGACCAGTCCGCCCCAGAAGAAACCGGTCAGCACGCCCGCCCAGGACCAGGTGAGCAGTCCCCCGAGTGCGGCCGGAAGGATGAGGCTGACCGCCACCCACAGGCCGAACAGCTTGCTCACCCGTCGCACGGCGCGATCGGCGAGCAGATCCGGGATGAAACGCTCGTAGTTGGTCTTGCGGCGCTCGAACAGCCAACCGACATGTGACCAGAAGAATCCCTTCGCCACCGCGGTCGGCGACGTGCCGTAGCGCCACGGCGAATGCGGGTCGCCCTCCTTGTCGGAGTACGCGTGGTGGCGCCGGTGGTCGGCGACCCAGGCCATCACCGAACCCTGGATCGCCAGCGAACCGCTGATCGCGAGCATGATCCGCAGCCACGGCCGGGCCTTGAACGACTTGTGTGTGAAATGCCGGTGGTAACCCACCGTCACTCCGAGGATGCCGACGACGTAGAACACCGCGGCGATGGCCACGTCGTACCAGCCCAGCCCCCAGCCCCACATCACCGGGACCGTGGCCAGCAGCGCCAGCATCGGGGCGACCACGAACGCCCACACCAATCCTTGCTGCCAGTTGCTGCGGGTGGCCCCGAGGATCGGCCGGACAGGGGAAAGGCCCGGCGGGCTTTCGGGCGCGGCAGCTTCGGCGGACATGCTCACCTCTGGGGTCGGAACTCGTCATCTGTCGACGGTGCGTGCAACCCGCCCGCACCGTTCGGAGCGTAGGCGAGGTCCCCTGTGACCCGCATCGCGGCAGCCGAAATGCGGACGAATCGGGTGATGCCCACACCCGCGGTCACCGTCGTGCATCGGGTGCCGGGGTCCGGTGGGCACATGTCAGGATGGAGGCCTGTCCGCCGTGGTGTAACGGCAGCACCTCGGATTTTGGTTCCGATGGTCCAGGTTCGAATCCTGGCGGCGGAGCATGGCATCGACCAGCGGGAACGCTGACGGCCTGATCAGGCCCGTCGCGCTCGTGGGGCAGATATGGGGCAGACCGGACCCGACATCACCGGAAAGTCACCAGGTTTCACGGTGCGTAGTCAGTGCTTAGAACTTCCGCACGGTGCGTGCGAAGGTTGGCGGGTGATCGCGCGATGACGTCCGAACTGTGGAGTCCGGCCGACATCGCTCGGTTCATCGGTCGCCAGGAGTCGACCGTCCGGGGATGGCTGCGCCGAGCACGGAGCTACGGCGTCGAGCTGGAGCCGGCCGGGCGGGACCTGACGACCGGGGCCAAGCTGTACCCCGCCGAGGACATCAGGGCCGCCGCCGAGCGGATGCCGGGCCGGGGCGCGCGTACAGACCTACGCGACGTCCAGGAGCCGCAGTGTCCGAACACTCCCCCGAACCCACCACCGAGGAGCGATCCCCCGGGGTCCTCCGCCGAGTCCTGACCGACTGGCGCACCGCCGTCGGCGCCGTGATCGCGGTCGCCGCCGCGGTCGGCCTCGCCGCCGGCGTCATCTCCTACAGCCATCAGCGCGCGCTCGTCGCCGCGCACGGCGAGGCCGGCTGGTCCGCCGACGTCTGGCCGCTCACGGTCGAGGGCCTCGTCCTCGCCGCCGGCCTGGTCCTGGTGATCCGCCGGCGCGCCGGACGGCCGGCCGGCTGGCTCGTGTGGGCGGCACTCGGCCTCGTCGCGCATCCACTGCCCGTACCGGCGCACGTCCTCGGCGAGCCCGGTCGTGCCCGGCCAGGAGTACGCGGTCTCGGCGGCGCCGGGGAAGACCGGGGGGCGATCGGCCCACTTCGAGGGATCTCGATCAAGGCCTTGTTGATCAGCACGGCGACCGGGTTGAGGTCGGAGGCGTGCGCCTTCAGGCCGAGGCGCTGGGCCTCCAGGGGGATCGAGCCGCCACCGGCGAACGGGTCGAGGATCGCGGGCGGGTGGCCGCCGGTGCCGGCCCGGATCTCCCGGTGCGCCTCGGCGAGCAGGGCGGTATCGGTGGTGTGCTCCCAGACCACGAGTCGCTCGATGAGCTCGAACAGTTCCTTATGCAAGGCGGCCTGCGCCTCCTCGGTCAGGTACAGGTCGGGCCCGGACGGGTCGTCGGCGAGCTGCGCGAACAGCACGGCGCGGCACGCCGCCGGTGGCCGGCGGGCGCACCACAGGTGCAGCGTCGACGGATGGCCGTGGCGGATCGACCTCTCCCGGACAGACTCCCGGTTGATCGCCTCCAGCGGCAGGCCACCTCGATCAGCCTGCGCCGGCGCTCGGTCGTCATCCCGCTCCTTTCCGAACCTGCTCAGCCCGGACGACCGAGCAGAAGGTGCACGGTAGGCGCTCCGACCGGGTTGACCGTGTTCGGGCGCGGGGCCGAAGTTGTCCTGTTCAGTTCGCGATCGGGTTGCCGTATCAACTCCGTCGAAGTTGTCTTGTACAGTTCGTCGACGCGCAGCCGTATCAAGTTCGACCACTCGGACAGGAGAGTCATGCCGCCAGGTCGTCCCAGCCGGGAGACCGTGTACCGTCGCTTCGCTGCGGCGATCGCTGAGCTTCAGCGGTTCGGCGGCCTTCCGCGCCCGGCCGAGGCAGCGGCCATCTGGGATGACATCTGGCACCTGGAGGCCCACAACTCCACCGCGATCGAGGGCAACACCCTGGTACTGCGGGAGGTCGCGGTGCTGCTCGACCAGGGACGCGCCGTCGGCGCCAAGGATCTTCGCGATTACCTCGAGGTGCTCGGATACGGAGAGGCCGCCCGCTGGGTGTACGGCCAGGCCGTCGAACCCGGCGACTGGTGCGGCGACGGATTCCTCACCGTCACCGAGGTTCGCTACGTCCACCAGCTCGCGATGTCCAAGGTCTGGGAGGTGGCGCCGCACCCGGACGCCGGACCGGACGAGGGACCGGGTGCCTTCCGACGCCACGACATCCAGCCGTTCGCGGGTGGGATGACCCCGCCGGCCTGGACCGACGTGGCTGCCCAGATCCACGAGTGGACGGCGGTCACCGACCGGTTCGGCCATGACGTTCGCAGCCGAAAGATCATCGCCGAGGACATTCCCGTGGAGCTGGCCAGGCTCCACTGCGATTTCGAGCGGATCCACCCGTTCCTCGATGGGAACGGGCGCGCCGGTCGGCTGGTGCTGAACCTGGTCCTGGTCCGCCTCGGCTACCCTCCGGCGATCGTCTTCAAGCGGGACCGATCCGGCTATCTCGCCGCGCTCGACCGGGCCGACAACGGCGATCCCGGCGCCCTCGCCGAGCTGATCGCGCGCTCGGTCATCGACAACCTGCATCGCTTCGTGGTGCCGAACATCGCGGGCCCGGCTCGACTCGTCCCGCTCCGCTCGCTCGCCAACCAGGAGGTGTCCTACGACGCGCTCCGACAGGCGGCCCGGAGAGGCCGGCTCGATGCCGAGCTGTCGTCCGACGGAACGTGGCGATCCAGCCAGCACGCCGTCCGTGCCTACCTGCAGAATCGCCATCGACGGGAGAAGAAGTCGTGACGAGTATTGCGCGACCCTTGCACGCCAGGGCGAGGCAAAACCTCTGCAATACTCCGCGCACCTCACCGCGGCGGCCCGCCCTGCGCCCTCGTCTTCGCCCAGCTCAGCGTGAAGCGAGTGATCCGGAAGTCGGCGGCGGTGGTGCTGTCGAACGGCCGCACGAGGTAGCGGACGACGTCGGCGTGCGATCCGGCTGGATCACTGACATCAGCGCGAGGCGGTAGTCATCAGCGAGGTTCTTCGCCGCGAGCACCCCGTTGCGGGTGATGACGAAGTCGTCGGCGCCGGCGATGCGGCCCTTGACCTCGATGCGGATCGGAGCGCCGTCCGGCCGCTCGGAGCGGATGTCATAGCCCGGATGGTTGTGGGGCATCTCGGTCGGTATCCGGCCCAGAGCGCGCTCGGCGATGAGCTCGGCGAGTCCCTCGCCGCCGGTCGCATCGATGACCGTCTGGAGCCGGGCCTGCACCTCGGGCCGGTCGCCATAGCGGATCGCGTCGACCAGGAGCTCGCGCAGCGGGCGGTCGGCGAACGCCTCGCCGAGCACGTCGAACACCGTCCCGGCGTAGGCCTTGCGCTGCTCTGCGATCTTGCCCAGCAGCCGGATGAAGACCTCGCCCTCGCGGGTGCCCTCGGCGACCATGTTCCACAGGTGGTCGCTGGCATCCGATCCGACGTGGCCACTGCCGGATCGTTCCCGATGAGGCCGTCTGGTTGGCGTTCGAGCTGGGAGCGGCGGTGCGCGAGTCGCAGTTGGCGCGGGAGTGGAGTCAGGCGAACCGGCGTCGGCCGCAGGAACGACACCGTCGCCGGTGGCGCGGTTCGAGGCCGGGGGCGTGGTGCCGACATTGCCGGTGCTGGGTCGGATCGCGCGGGCGCTGGACGCAGCCACTCGGGAGGGACCATGATCGAGCAGCAGTACGTCGTGCGCCCGATCGGACGGGTGGAATCACCCCTCGTGGATCCGGCGACCGCGCCCAAACAGGGGTTCGAGGGTTCGCCGCCCGCTCGGCTGGTGTTCGACCCGGCGGTGCGCGAGGGACTGCGGGACCTGGAGCCGGGCGCTCAGGTCCTCGTGCTCACCTGGCTCGACCGGGCCGACCGGACGGTGCTGGCCGTGCACCCACGCGACGACCCGGCCAATCCGGAACTCGGCGTGTTCACCACCCGCTCGGCCGACCGCCCCAACCCCATCGGGCTGCACCGGGTCACGGTGGCCGCCGTCGACGGCCTGACGCTTGAGGTGGCGGACCTGGAGGCGATCGACGGCACCCCGATCGTCGACGTGAAGCCGGTCCTCGACCGGTTCGACGGCTGATCCGGTCGCGCGCGAACTCGCGGTTCGTACCGTTCAGCGACCGCCGTTGGGCCGTGGCGGCGGTGGTGGTTCGGGCCGTCCGTTACCGGTGCACCTCACGTCGTCTCCTCTCCCCCGATCCCACGCTCAGGCAAGCGCGGCGTCCAGCGTGATCGTCGTGCCCGCCAGCGCCTTGCTGACGGGGCAGCCGTCCTTGGCCGCCTGCGCGGCCTTGTCGAAGCCGGCGGCATCGAGGCCGGTGACCTCGCCGCGGACGGTGAGCCTGATCCCGGTGATCACGAAACCGCCCTTCGGGTCCGGACCGAGCGTCACGGCCGCGGTGACGTCGAGCGACTCCGGGGTGCCCCCGGCTTCGGCGATGAACGCCGAGAGCTGCATGGCGAAGCACGACGAGTGCGCCGCCGCGATGAGCTCCTCCGGGCTCGTGGTGCCGCCGGCGTCGTCGGCCGCCCGCTTCGGGAAGCTGACCTCGTAGGTGCCGACCCTGCTACTGCTCAGCTCGACCCGTCCGGAGCCCTGCTCCAGGGTGCCGTTCCAGGCCGTGCGTGCGGTGCGTGTGGGCATGCGTCCTCCAGGCTCGAGCGCTCCACTCACAGCAAACCCCGCGAGCTCACTTGCTAACCGCGTTCACTGTCCGGATGAGCCCATCGGTCGATTCCCAACGACGGACGGCGCCATCGAGGGGACGAGCGGTCCGTCAGCGCACCTGTACCGGGTCGTCGACCTGCAGGAAGCGGTAGAAGGCCTCGGCCTCCGCGGCGGCGAGCCGGACGCAGCCCGCGGACGGCGTCGTCAGGTTGCCCTCGTGGAAGGCGATGCCGCCCGGAGCGAAGAACACCGCCCACGGCATCGGCGCGTTGTTGAACTCCGCGCTGCGATGGTCCTTGTGCTTCCACTCCACCAGGAAGTCACCGACCGGCGTCTCGTGCCCGGGGCCGCCAGGGCTGATCGGGACCGGGCCGCGGACGACCGCCCCGTCCTCGATCAACCACGCCTGCTTCGTGGCGAGGGATACACACGCGCGCGCGGTAGCGGTGCACGGTGTGCCCTCGACGAGCGCCTGCTCCGCCGCGGCGTGGCCGACACCGACCGGCCCGAGCGTGCCGACGCCCACCAGCCCCGCCGCCGCGACAGCGCGCATCGCGCGCGTCCGAGAACGCCGTGACGTGCTGTGCTTACCCATCAACGTCCCTTGATCAGCAACGGTCGACCACGAGGCTCAACGATCGACCCACGCGACGGTTACGACGCGATCCGGACCTCGACGCACGGGGAGGCCACAGTCGACCCGACGCCGTAGGATCCTTGCGTCCGGACGCCGAGTTCCGCCGAGAGCATCGCTGGACGAGCGGTCACCCGCCGTCCGGACCGGTGTCGATGTGCGGACGCAACGACCTGAGGAGTGCGGCCCATGTCCGATCGTCCCGACGGGCCCGATCGACCCGACGGGGCCCGCGAGCCCGTCGGCCCGGCGGATCCGAACGCGACGACCCGACCCGCGGCAGCCGTGGTGCTCGCCGCGGGCGAGGGAACCAGGATGCGATCGGCCATCCCGAAGGTGCTCCACCCGATCGGCGGGCGCAGCCTGCTCGGTCATTCCGTCCACGCCGTCGCGGCGCTGGAACCGGAACACCTCGTCGTGGTCGTCGGGCACGCCCGCGAACAGGTCGACGACGCCATCCGCGGCCTCGGCGAGGAGCTGGCCCACCCGATCACCACGGCCGTGCAGGAACAGCGCCGCGGCACTGGGGACGCGGTCCGCTGCGGGCTCGCCGCCCTGCCCGCCGGGCTGACCGGAACGGTGCTCATCACCTACGGCGACGTCCCGCTGCTCGACCGGGGCACGCTCCAGGCGCTGCTCATCGAGCACACCCACACCGGCGCGAGCCTGACCGTGCTGACCACCGAGCTCACCGACCCGACCGGCTACGGGCGCATCCTCCGGTCCGGCGGCGGGGTCCACGCGATCATGGAGGAGAGCGACGCAACACCGCAGCAGCGCGCGATCACCGAGGTCAACGCGGGGGTGTACGCCGCCGACGCCACCTTCCTTGGCTCGGCCATCGGACGGCTCCGCACGCACAACGCGCAACAGGAGCTCTACCTGACCGACCTGGTCGGGATGGCCGCCGCCGAGGGCGCCCGCATCGGCACGGTCGGCTGCCCGGACCCCTGGCTGGTCCGCGGCGTCAACGACCGGGTGCAGCTCGCCGCGATCCGGGCCGAGCTCAACCGCCGCGTACTGGAGCGCTGGATGCTCGCCGGGGTCACCGTGGTCGATCCCGCGACGACCTGGGTCGACGTCCAGGTCCGGCTCGAGCCCGACACCGTCCTGCACCCGGGGACCCAGCTGCACGGCGCCACCACCGTCGCGGGGGGCGCCGAGATCGGGCCCGACACGACGCTCACCGACTGCCAGGTCGGGGCCGGTGCCACCGTCGTGCGGACCCACGGCAGCGTCTCGGTGATCGGCCCCGGCGCCTCGGTCGGCCCGTTCGCCTACCTACGGCCCGGGGTGCGGCTCGGTGAGCGCGGCAAGATCGGCACGTTCGTCGAGGTGAAGAACTCCGACATCGGCACCGGCAGCAAGGTTCCGCATCTGACCTACGTCGGCGACGCCTCGATCGGCGAGATGAGCAACATCGGGGCCTCCTCGGTGTTCGTGAACTACGACGGGGTCACCAAGCGCCGGACGGTGATCGGCTCCCACGTCCGCACCGGATCGGACACGATGTTCATCGCGCCGGTACAGGTCGGCGACGGGGCGTACACCGGCGCGGGCACCGTCGTCCGTGAGGACGTTCCACCGGGGGCGCTCGCAGTGTCAGCTGGGCCACAGCGCACCATCGTCGGGTGGGTTCGGCGTAAGCGGCCGGGCACACCGGCGGCGGAAGCTGCCGAACGCGCCGACGCAGCCAGGGCGTCGGCGGCCAACGGTGCGGCGCCCGACGCTCCGGACGCGGTCGCCGCGGACGAGACCGGCGACGCCGGTCGAGGAGGAACACGGTGAGCTCGATGTCGGCCACCCCCAAGAAGAACCTCATGCTCTTCTCCGGGCGGGCCCATCCGGAACTGGCCGAGCAGGTGGCCAAGGAGCTCGACGTCACGATCACCCCGCAGTCGGCGTACTCGTTCGCCAACGGCGAGATCTTCGTGCGCTTCGAGGAGTCGGTACGCGGCTGCGACGCGTTCGTGCTGCAGTCGCACTCCGCCCCGATCAACGACGCGATCATGGAGCATCTGATCATGGTCGACGCGCTGAAACGGGCGTCGGCCAAGCGGATCACCGTGGTCATGCCGTTCTGGGGCTATGCCCGGCAGGACAAGAAACACCGCGGCCGGGAACCGATCTCCGCCCGGCTCGTCGCCGACATGTTCAAGGTCGCGGGCGCCAACCGAATCATGACCGTCGACCTGCACACCGCGCAGATCCAGGGCTTCTTCGACGGGCCGGTGGACCACCTGTTCGCCCTGCCGGTCATCGCCGACTACGTCAAGAAGACCTACGCCGACCGCGAGCTCGCGGTCGTCTCCCCCGACTCGGGCCGGGTGCGGCTCGCCGAACGCTGGGCCGAGACGCTCGGTGGCACGCCGCTGGCGTTCATCC
Source organism: Pseudonocardia asaccharolytica DSM 44247 = NBRC 16224 (assembly GCF_000423625.1). Taxonomy (GTDB): domain Bacteria; phylum Actinomycetota; class Actinomycetes; order Mycobacteriales; family Pseudonocardiaceae; genus Pseudonocardia; species Pseudonocardia asaccharolytica. The sequence continues at coordinate 54,111 of NZ_AUII01000020.1, read as the reverse complement.
ACAAGACGCGCGACCCGAAGCAACCGAACGAGGCCAAGGCCAACCGCGTCGTCGGCGAGATCGAGGGCCGGACGTGCGTCGTGATCGACGACATGATCGACACCGGTGGCACCGTGGTGAAGACGGCCGAGGTCCTGCTCAAGGACGGCGCGGCCGAGGTGATCGTCGCGGCGACCCACGGCGTGCTCTCCGGTTCGGCCGCCGAGCGGCTGGCCGGCAGCGGAGCCCGTGAGGTGATCTTCACCGACACCTTGCCGATCCCCGACGAGAAGCGGTTCCCGCGCATGACGGTGCTGCCCATCGCGCCGCTGCTGGCCCGCGCGATTCACGAGGTGTTCGACGACGGCTCGGTGACGAGCCTGTTCAACGGCAACGCCTGACCCACCCCCGCGATGAGGACCAGCCCCGCGGGGCTGGTCCTCAAGGCCGTCGCCCTCCAGACTGGCCTTCCGGCCCTCGTCGCATCCCGCCTCCGCGGGCGTGCCTGCGCACAGACGAAGGGGGAGGCCGATGGTGGAGACCGATGTCCTGGTCGTCGGCGCGGGGCCGATCGGCCTCACGCTGGCCGCCGAGCTGCGCCGTCGCGGGGTGAACTGCCGCATCATCGACCGGCTGGCCGCGCCGCTGCCCTACGCGAAGGCCATCGGCATCCAGCCCCGCACCCTGGAGATCTGGGAGTCGATGGGGCTGCTGCGCGAGGCCCTGGACGCCGCGACACCGCTGCTGGGCCAGCTCATTTTCGTCAACGGTGAGCAGGTCGGCCGGATCGTCCTCGAGGTGCCGCCCGAGGTGCCCTTCGGGTTCGTCGCGCTCCCGCAGTACGCGACCGAACGGGTCCTGACCGAGCATCTGGACGGCCTCGGAGTGAGCGTCGAGCGAGGAGTCGAGCTCACCGGGTTCGAGGCCGACGCCGACGGGGTGACGGCCACGCTCACCGGGCCGTCCGGCGAGTGGCCGGTGCGGGCGCGCTACCTGGTGGGCTGTGACGGGGCGCACAGCATCGTCCGCAAGGGGGCGGGACTCGCCTTCACCGGCGACGCCTTCGTCGAGGAGTACATGCTCGGCGACGTCGAGGTGGGCTGGAAGCTGCCGCCCGGCTTCAGCATCCGGGCCACCCACACCACCGGCGGCCGCGTCGACGACGTGCTGGTCTGCATCCCGCTGCCCGGGCGCGGCCGGTACCGGATGTCGATGCTGGCCCCGCCCGAGCTGGCCACCCCCGCTGCGGGCGGCGACGAGGTCGCGCACGGGCTGGAGGGCGGCCGGGCCCCGCAGCTGGCCGACCTGCAGCGGGTCCTCGACCGGCTCGCCCCCGAGCCGACGACCGCGTCGAACCTGCGCTGGTCGTCGGTGTTCCGGATCAGCCACCGGATCGTCGACCGCTACCGCGAGGGCCGGGTCTTCGTCGCGGGCGATGCCGCGCACATCCATCCGCCCACCGGCGCGCAGGGGATGAACACCGGCATCCAGGACGCCTACAACCTGGGCTGGAAGCTGGCTCTCGCGGTCGCCGGGATCGGCGCCGACGGGCTGCTCGACAGCTACGACGCCGAACGCAGGCCGATCGGCGAGGAGGTCGTCGGGCGCACGGTGCGGCACGCCCGCACCGGCATCGACGCCGACCCCGATGACCCGAGGACGATCCTGCTGCGCGAGGCACAGCTGCTGGTGAACTACCGCGGGGGGCCGCTGGGGTACGACCTCGACTCGGCGGAGAAGGCCCTGCGGGCCGGCGACCGCGCTCCGGACGTGCGCGGCCTGTGCCGGCCGGGCGTGGAGTTCGGGCTGCGGCTGTTCGAGCTGTTGCGCGGCCCGCGGCACACCCTGCTGTGCTACGCCGGGACCGCCGACGACGCGGCTGGTCTCGACGAGCTGGCCGAGACCGCCCGGCGGCACGCGCACGGCAGGCTCGACGCCTACGCCGTCCTCGCGCCGGAGGCCGACCCCTCCGGGCTGCTGCTGCCCGCGGTGCGCGACGCCGACGGTGAGTTCCGCGCCGCGTACGGACCCGGCATCGTCCTCGTCCGCCCCGACGGCTACCTCGGCTACCGGTCCGGCCCGGCCGTTCCCGGGGAGCAGCGCTCCGGCCTGCTGGCAGCCATGGCCAGGACGTTCGCGGCCCCGATCGGGGACTGAGCGGAGCGCGCGGAGCGAACATCGGCGCAGAGCTCGGCACTCCGACGGCCCGTTTCCGGGCGGCGTTTGCGACACGCGTATCCTTCTCTCCGTTCCGCGGCGAGGGCGGGCGGTGTTCATGGCCCGCCGTGATCGACGCTGAGCCGGCTTCCCGGTTCCTCGCCGCGCGTTCCATCCGCGCTACGCAAGATCGAGGAGAACCACCGTGGCCGACGCCCGCATCGACGCCGAGACCCGGACCGAGTTCGGCAAGGGCGCAGCCCGCCGGACCCGCCGCGCCGGCAAGATCCCCGCCGTGCTCTACGGGCACGGCACCGACCCGCAGCATCTGGCACTCCCGTCGCTCGAGTTCGCCCGCGTCGTCCGCGAGCAGGGCCGCAACGCCGTGATCGAGCTCAACGTCGACGGTTCCGCACCGCAGCTGGCGCTGACCAAGACCGTGGTCGTGCACCCGATCCGGCCCTACATCGAGCACGTCGACCTGCTGGTGGTCAAGCACGGTGAGAAGGTCGTCGTCGAGGTTCAGGTCATCATCACCGGCGACGCCGCGCCCGGCACTCTGATCACCCAGGAGGTCAGCACCGTCGAGGTCGAGGCGGACGCGCTGAACATCCCCGAGAACCTCGAGATCTCGGTCGAGGGCGTCGAGGCGGGAACCCAGTTCCTGGCCGGCGAGCTGGCCCTGCCGGACGGCGTCGAGCTGCGCACCGACCCCGAGCAGCTCGTCATCAACGTGGTGGCCGCGCCGACCGCCGAGCAGCTCGAGGGCGAGGCTCCCGCGGCCGCCGAGGGGGCCGAGCCCGCGGAGATCGCGACCCCCGCCGCGGAGAGCTGATCGTGGCGCCGGGCCCCGCCCTGGTGGTCGGGCTCGGCAACCCCGGACCCGGCTACGCCGAAACCCGGCACAACGTCGGCTTCCGGGTCGTCGAGTCGCTCGCGACCCGGGCCGGTGGCGGCCGATTCGGCAAACACCGGTCGAACGCCGACGTGCTGGAGGGACGGCTGGGCGGGCGAAGGGTTGTCCTCGCCAAGCCACGCACCTTCATGAACCTGTCCGGTGGCCCGGTCGCCGGGCTGCTGAAGTACTTCTCGGTGCCCGCCGAGGAACTCGTCGTCGTGCACGACGACCTGGACCTCGGCTTCGGCGTCGTCCGGCTCAAGCGTGGCGGCGGCGAGGGCGGGCACAACGGGCTGCGGTCGATCAGCGGCTCCATCGGGACGCGCGACTACCTGCGCGTCCGGTTCGGGATCGGCCGCCCGTCCGGCCGCCAGGACCCGGCCGACTTCGTGCTCAAACGCTTCTCTGCGACCGAGCGCAAGGAGCTGGAGCTGGCGGTCGACCTGGCCGCCGACGCCGTCGAGGCGCTGCTGGCCGACGGTCTGGAACCGGCGCAGAACCGGTTCCACGCCCTCTCGGGCTGACCCGCGTCACCCGGATCCAGCGACTCGGTCGCGGAAATACCGCGACTCGCGGGGTCATGCGCGAGAGGTCAGCAGAGCGCCGGTGGCGGCCCGGCGCAGCTTGCCGGAGGGTGTCTTGGGCAGGCTGCCCGGAGCCAGCACGACGACGTCGGCGGGGCGCACCCCGGTCGCCGACACCACGCGCGATATCACGTCCTTACGGATCGGCCGCTCGGCCTCGGCGTCACCCGCCCGCCGCGACTCCACCACCACCAGGAACGACTCGCGATGCCGGGTGTCGTCGGCCACCAGCCGCACCGCGACCACGTTTCCGGCGCGCACCCCGTCGGCCGCTGCAGCCGCACGCTCGATATCGGTCGGGTAGATGTTGCGGCCGGCCATGATGATCATGTCCTTGCGTCGCCCGCAGACGACGACGGCACCGTCGGCGAGATAGCCCTCGTCTCCCGTGTCGAGCCACCCCTCGGCGTCCTGCGCGCACTTCGGGCCCTCCACGGTCAGGTAGCCCGGCGTCACCGACTCCCCGCGCAGCTGCAGCAACCCGACCTCGCGTTCACCGAGCACGGTGCCGTCGTCGCCGACGACGCGGACCTCGATACCGGACAGCGGCGGGCCGAGCCGCGGAAACCGGCGGGCCACCGCGGCGCCCTCGGCGTCGGTCGGGACGGCCCGACGACCTGCCTCGAGCTCCTCGGCGTCGACGCGATCGATCTCCAACCCGGTGTCGCAGGGAGCGAACGAGACCCCCAGCGCCGTCTCGGCCATCCCGTAGGCGGCCACCACCGCCTCCCGGCGCAGCCCGAACCGGGCACCCGCACCGGTGAACGCCTCGACTGCGTCCGGGTCGACGGGTTCGGCGCCGTTGAGCGCGAACCGCAGGGTCGAGAGGTCGAGGGAACCCTCCTCGGCCCTGGCGAGCTGCCTGCCCAACACGGCGTAGGCGAAGTTCGGCGCCGCGGTGACCGTCCCGCCGTAGGACGAGATCAGCTGCGCCCACAGCAACGGGCGGGTCAGGAAGTCGGCCGGGGTGACGGTGACGAGCTCCAGTCCGGTCACCATCGGAACGGTCAGGAACCCGACCATCCCCATGTCGTGGAACAGCGGCAGCCACGACACCATCACGTCGCGCCGCACGTCGAGGCGCGACGCCTCGACCATCGCGGTGATGTTGGCGAACAGGTTGCGGTGCGTGATCCGGACGGCCTTGGGTTTCGCGGTCGAGCCGCTGGTGAGCTGGAGCAGCGCGGTGTCGTCCTCGTCCGCGACGTCGGCGGAGGGCCAAGCGATCGGCTCGGCCGCGGCCAGTTCGTCGATCAACCGGAAGGCGATTCCGCGTTCGCGCAGCACCGGGGCGAGCGCCTCGAACGGGGCACCGAGCAGCACCAGTTCGGCCCCGATCATCTCCAGCACGGTGACGGTGTCCGCGGCCCAGCCCGCGAGGTCGGTGCGCGCGGTGGGCTGGTGCAGCATCGTCACGCTTCCAGCGCTGAGCCAGACGGCCTGCGCCGCCGGGGCGATCGCGGCGGGTTCGCCGGCCAGCACCGCGACGGCGCCGCCCGGGCGCAGCGGCGGAACCCCGGCCGCGCCGGCCCGCAGGGTGGCCGCCATCCGCAGCGCCGTCTCGTGCACCTGGGGCCACGTGCGGCGCACCGGCTCCCGGGGTTCACCGGTGGTCATACCGCGATCGGATCGGGAGGCAGCGTCCAGCAACATCGCGAGGAACCGGGACATGGCGCAGAGCCTACGGCCCGCGCGTAGCATCGGACGGCGTGTCGGACCAGCAGATCGCGGCCGCTGTCGCGGCGGAATTGCCCGCCGCCCGGGCGGACCTGGAGCACCTGGTGCGCATCCCCAGCATCTGGGCCGATCCGGCGCATGCGCAGAACACCCGGCGCAGCGCGGAGGCCGTCGCCGAACTCGCGCGGGCGGCCGGTGCAGCCTCCGTCCGGGTCGTAGCCGCCGATGGCGGCGCACCGGCGGTTATCGCGCGCTGGCCCGCGCCGGAGGGCCGGCCGACCGTGCTGCTGTATGCGCACCACGACGTCCAGCCCACCGGCGGCGACGAGCGCTGGACCAGCCCTCCCTTCGAGCCCACCGAGCGCGACGGGCGGCTCTACGGTCGCGGCGCCGCCGACGACAAGGCGGGCGTGATGACCCATCTCGCGGTGCTGCGCGCCTACGGCGGCCGCCCGCCGGTCGGGGTCACGCTGTTCATCGAGGGCGAGGAGGAATCCGGTTCCCCGACGCTGACGGCGCTGCTGCGTGAACACCACGCGGAGCTGGCCTGCGATGTCATCGTGATCGCCGATGCCGCCAACCCCGCGGTCGACGTCCCGGCGCTGACGACCAGCCTGCGCGGGCTGGTCGACGTGGTCGTCGAGGTCGCGATGCTGGAGCGGCCGGTGCACTCCGGCGTCTACGGCGGACCGGTCGGCGACGCCCTCACCGCCCTGTGCGTCGCGCTGGGGTCGCTGCACGACGAGAAGGGCGAAGTCGCCATCCCCGGGCTGGTGCGCTCCGGTTCCGACGCGCCGGACGTGGACGAGACCACCTTCCGCGCCGACGTCGGCCTGCTCAACGGGGTCGAGCTGCTCGGCACCGGCACGGTCCCCGACCGCGTCTGCTACCGGCCGGCCGTTGCGGTGCTGGGTATCGACGCACCGCGGGTCGACGAGGCGGCGAACGTCCTGCTCCCGAGGGCCCGGGCGATGGTGAGCCTGCGGCTGGCGCCCGGTGAGGACACGGCGGCGGCACAGCGGGCGCTGAGCGAGCATCTGAAGGCCCACGTGCCCTGGGGCGCACAGGTGACGGTCACCCCGGGCACCGGGGTCGCCGAGCCGGTGAGCCTGGAGAGCACCGGGACCGCCTACGACGCGGCGCGCCGCGCGTTCGCGGCGGCCTACGGCAACCCCGCGGTCGAGATGGGTATCGGCGGGTCGATCCCGTTCATCCCCGAGTTCGCGCGCACGTTCCCCGGCGCCGAGGTGCTCGTCACCGGGGTCGGCGACCCGGCCAGCCGTTGGCACGGTATCGACGAGAGCCTGCACCTGGTGATGTTCGGTCGAGGGGTGCTCGCAGAGGCCTATCTGCTCGCTGCGCTCGCCCGTGCGCGGTAAGTAGTGCCAGAGCAGTACTCAACGCGCACGAGCGTCAGTCTGCTGGGCACGGTCGAGGTCTGGCGGGCCGCTGACGGTTGCGCCCCCGCGGAGATCCTGCCCGGCGGGCTGCGGCTGCGTGGGCTGCTCGCGCAGCTCGCGCTGGACAGCGGACGCCCCGTCACCGCCGAGAGCCTGATCGACGACCTGTGGGGCGAACAGCCCCCGGACTCCGTGGGGAACGCGCTGCAGTCGCTGGTGTCGCGGCTGCGTCGCGCGCTGGGCACCGAACTCGTCGCGACGGTGCCCGGCGGATACCGGCTGCAGGTCGCCCCCGAGGACGTCGACGCCGTCCGGTTCGTCCGGCTCATCGGTTCCGCCGCAGCCGAACCCGATCCGCGCCGCGGCCGCGAGCTCCTCACCGCGGCGCTCGGGCTGTGGCGCGGCCCCGCGCTGGCGGACCTGCGCCGGCTCCCGTTCGCCGACCCGGCCGCCGATCGGCTCGCCGAGCAGCGGGCCACCGCCGCCGAACGACTAGCGGCGCTGAGCCTGAGCCTCGGTGAACCCACGGTGGGGCTCGACGTGCTGAGCGAGCTGCTTGCCGGCCAGCCGCTGCGGGAGAGCGCCGCGGTGGCGCTGGCGCGCGGGCTGCACGCCGCCGGGCGGCAGGCCGACGCGCTCGCCGTGCTGGACCACACCCGCGAGCTGCTTGCCGAGCAGCTCGGCGTCGACCCCGGCCCGGAGCTGGCGCAGACCCGGCTCGACGTGCTGCGCGGGACCCCGCCCGCCCCACCGCCGCGCCCGCCCGCCGTCGCCCGCCCCGGCAGGGCGGCGCTGACCAGTTTCGTCGGCCGCGACGACGACGTCTCCCGGGTCCGCGGGCTGCTGACGTCCGCCCGGCTCGTGACGCTCACCGGGCCCGGCGGGGCGGGCAAGACCCGGCTGGCCAGGGAGGTTGCGGCCGACCTCGGGGGCGAGACCCGGCTGGCCGAGCTGGCCGCGCTCACCGGACCCGACCAGCTGCCCGCCACCCTGCTCGCCGCCCTCGGCGGCCCGGAGCTGGTGATCCACAGCCAGGAGGAGATCGGGCCGGACACCACCGAACGGCTGCGCGCCGCGGTCGCCGGGCGCGACCTCGTCCTCGTCCTGGACAACTGCGAGCACCTGGTCGACGCCGTCGCCACGCTCACCCAGACGCTGCTGGAGACGAGCCCCCGGCTGCGCGTGCTGGCCACCAGCCGCGAGCCGCTGGCCATCCCCGGCGAGATGCTGCATCCCGTCGACGCGCTGGCGCCCGCCGCCGCGAGGCGGCTGTTCGCCGACCGCGCCGCCGCCGTCGCGCCCGGCTTCGCGCTCGATGATGCGGTGCGACCCGCCGTCGCCGAGATCTGCCGGCGCCTCGACGGACAGCCACTCCCGATCGAGCTCGCGGCGGCCCGGCTGCGCACCTTGTCCCCGCACGAGATCGCCACCCGGCTCGACGACCGGTTCCGGCTGCTCACCGCAGGTGCCCGCACCGCGCTGCCGCGGCACCAGACGCTGCGCGCGGTCGTCGACTGGAGCTGGGAGCTACTGAGCAAACCCGAACGGGTGCTGGCGCGGCGGCTCGCGGTGTTCACCGGCGGGGCGACCGAGGCGGCGGTGGAGCGGGTGTGCACCGGCCCGGACGGCCCGGCGCTCGGCGAGGTACTCGACCTGCTCGCCGCACTGGTCGACAAATCGCTGGTGGTCGCGGTGCCGCAACCGGGCGGGACACCGACGCGGTACCGGATGCTGGAGACGATCCGGGAGTACGCCCGGGAGCAGCTCGACACGGCCGGGGAACGGGACGCGGTCGCGGCGGCGCACGCGGCGTTCCTGGTCGAGCTGGTGGAACAGGTCGAACCGCAACTGCGCGGCGCCGGCCAGCTCGAATGGCTGGCGCAGCTGCGCGTCGAGTCCGACAACATCACCGAAGCGCTGCAGCACGCGGTCGAGGCGGGCGACGCGCCGACCGCGCACCGGCTGACCGCGGCGATGTGGTGGTCGTGGCTGATCCGCGGGTTGTTCGACGAGGCCATGCGGTGGGTCGAGGCGGTCTGCGCGCTGCCCGGCGCCGCCCCCGCCGACGTGCGCGCGCGCAACACCGCCTACCTGGCCCTGACGTGCGCGGCACGGGGCGACCTCCCGGCGGCGCTCCGATGCGTCGAGACCGCCACGGGGCTCGCGGCGAACCTGCCCGCACCCCGGCATCCGGTGCTGGACCTGATCGAACCGATCACCGCGCTGTACGCCGAGCAGGACGAGGGCCCGGTCAGCCGCCTTTCCGAGGAGGCCGACGACCCGTGGCTGCGGGGGATGGCGCTGCTCACGCGCGCCCAGGTCGCCGAGAACCGCGGCGACATCGAGGCCCAGCGTTCTCTGATCAGGGCCGCGCACACGCGGTTCGCGGCGGTCGGCGACCGCTTCGGCCTCGGCCTGACGCTCGGCTCGCTCGGCGAGCTGGAGGACATCGCGGGCGACCTGGATGCCGCCGCCCGCGCCTATGACGAGGCGATCGCGCTCGCGACCGAGCTGGGCAACGACGACGATCTGCCTCAGTTCCTCGTCCACCGGGCCCGGCTGGCGGCGCGCCGCGGGGACCTCGACGCCGCACGCGCCGAGCTGACCGCGGCCGCGGCCGTCGGCTCCGGCCCGTTCGGGAACGCCGGCGCCGTGCCGGTGATGCTGGCGGAGGTGGAGCGGCTCGCCGGCCGGTTCGAGGCCGCACGGGCCCAGCTCGAACTGGCCGCCACCGATCTCGCCGAGAGCGGGCTCGGGGTGCCGCAGCGGCGGGCATACCTCGCCGCGGCGCACGCCGCCGTCGAGCTGACGGCCCGCGACATCGCCGCCGGGCGGGCGCGTCTCGCCGAGGCGGTGGCCGCCGCGGTCGAGAGCCGCGACGGTCCGGTCACCGCCATGGTCGCCGAGCTCGCCGCCCGGTTCGCGCTGCGCGAAACAGACGCCGCCACGGCCGGGCTGCTGCTGGGAGTGGCGGCCGCCCAGCGCGGCACCCTCGACCGGGGCAACCCCGAGGTGCTGGCCGCGCTCGACGAGGTCCGGGACGCGCTCGGCCCCGCCGCGGCCGACGAGGCCGTCGAGCGGGGCCGAGCCCTGCCACGCACCGAAGGCCTGGCCCTTCTCCAAGCCTTCATCCCGCGAGTCGCGGTATTTCCGAGCGCGAGTCGGGGTGTTTCCGCGACCGAGTCGGGGTGATTCCGCGCCTCAGGTCCGGCGCCGGTACAGCGTCACCGCCATCGGCGCGAACACCGCGAAGATCCCCGCTGCCCAGATCAGCGCCTGCACCGCGGGACCCGCGACCGGACCGCCGACGAGCAGGCCGCGAATCGCGTCAGCCGTCTTCGAAACCGGGTTGATCTCCACCCAGCCCCGCAGCCAGGCCGGCATCGTCTCGGCCGGCACGAACACGTTGCTGCCGAACGTCAACGGCATCATGATCAGAAACCCGAGGCCCTGCACCGAGCGCGGATGGTTCACGACCATCGCCAGTGCGGTGAACACCCAGCACAACGCGAAGGCGAACACCATCACCAGGCCCAGCGCCGTCACGACGGCCAGCGGCCCGGTGCCGAACCGGAAGCCGAGGATCACCCCGAACACCAGCATGATCACGCCGGAGGTCAGATAGCGCACCAGATCCGCCCCGATCGCCCCGAACAGCGGGGCGCCGCGCGAGATCGGCAGGCTCCGGAAACGGTCGAAGATCCCGGTGTGCAGGTCCTCGGAGAGCCCGACCCCGGTACCCGCCGAGGCGAAGATGACCGTCTGCACGAGCACACCCGGCAGCGCGAACTGCAGGTAGGAGGTGGTGTCGCCGGCGATCGCGCCGCCGAAGACGTAGACGAACAGCAGCAGGAAGATCACCGGCTGCAGCGTCACGTCGACCAGCGCCTCGGGCGAGTGGATCGTCTTGACGATCCCGCGCCAGGCCAGGGTGGCGCCGTGGCGCAGCGCCGAGGGGCCGCGCCTGCCGTGCACCGGGGCGGGCACGCCCGGCGTCGAGGTGACGGGCCGGATCGCGGTCTCGGTCCTCGACGCGGTCGTCATGCGGCCGCCTCCTCTGTCGTGGCCTCGGCGTCCTCGGCCGAATGCCCGGTCAGCGTCAGGAAGACGTCGTCGAGGCTGGGCAGCCGCAACCCCAGCTCGGCGACGGTGAGCCCGGCCTCGTCGAGCCGCGCGCCGACCCGGTGCAGCAGCCCCGGCTCGACGGCCGGCGCGGTGAGTCCCCCGGTGGCGTCGACGATCGGCGCGTCCGGGGTCAGCTCGGCGACGAGCGCGGTCACGGCGGCCAGGTCGGCACGATGCAGCGGCCGCACGTGCAACCGCTGGCCGCCGATCTCCGTCTTGAGCGTCGCGGGGGTACCGGCGGCGATCACCCGTCCCCGGTCGAGGACGACGAGATCGTCGGCGAGCTGGTCGGCCTCCTCCAGGTACTGGGTGGTCAGCAGCACGGTGACGCCCTCGCCGGCGAGCGTCCGAACCTGCTCCCACACCTCGTTGCGGTGCCGCGGGTCCAGTCCGGTCGTCGGCTCGTCGAGGAACAGGACCTCGGGGCGTCCGATCAGGCTGGCGGCCAGGTCGAGACGGCGCCGCATGCCACCGGAGTAGGTGCGCACCCGGCGAGAGGCGGCCTCGGTCAGCCCGAACTGCTCGATCAGTTCGGCGCTGCGCCGACGGGCGGTGCGGCGCGGCAGGTCGAGCAGCCGCGCGATGAGCATGAGGTTGTCGGTACCGGACAGGGCTTCGTCGACGGCCGCGTACTGCCCGGTCAGCCCGATGCGCGAGCGCACCGCTGCCGGCTCGGCGACGACGTCGTGGCCCAGTACGTGCGCCCGCCCGCCGTCGGGTCGCAGCAGGGTGGCGAGCACGCGGACGGTCGTCGTCTTGCCCGAGCCGTTGGGCCCGAGCAGGCCGAGCACGGCGCCGCGACGGGCAGTCAGATCGACGCCGGCCAGCGCGGTGGTCGAGCCGAAGGTCTTCACCAGACCCTCGACGTCGATGACGGAGTTCATGCCGAGCAGCCTGCGCGGGCGGGCTGCTCCGACGCTGGTACCGCGCTGGCACCCCGCTGGCAGCGCGGACGTACCCCGACGCGGTCGCGGAGACACCCCGACTCGCGCTCGGAAATACCGCGACTCGCGCGGGTGGGGTCAGGACTCGGCCAGCTCGGCGGCGGCCAGCCAGTCCAGCTCGATCTTCTCCCGCTCGGCCACGACGGCCCTGAGCTCGGCGTCGAGCCCCAGCAGCCGCTCGGGATCGGTCGCGGCCTCCACCAGCCGCAGATGCAGCTGCTCCTCCTGGACCGCCAGCGTCTCCATCCGGCGCTCCAGCCGGGCGGCCTCCTTCTGGGCCGCTCGCTGCTGCGCGGCCGAGGCCCGCGCCGGGGTCGGCACCTGGGCGCGCGCGGCCTTCGCCACGGGCGCGTGGCCCGCCGCGGCCCGCCGCGCCAGGTACTCCTCGATCCCGCCGGGCAGATGCGTGATCTTCCCGTCCCCGAAGAGGGCGACGACGGTGTCGCACACTCGCTCGACCAGGTACCGGTCGTGGCTGACCACGACGAGCGTGCCCGGCCAGCCGTCGAGCAGGTCCTCGAGGTTGGCCAGGGTGTCGACGTCGAGGTCGTTGGTCGGCTCGTCGAGCAGCAGCACGTTGGGCTCGGCCATGAGCAGCCGGGTGAGCTGCAGCCTGCGCCGTTCGCCGCCGGAGAGCTGCCCCACCGGCGTCCACTGCCGCGACGCGGGGAAACCGAGCCGCTCCAGCACCGCGGACGCCGTCAGCTCCTGCTTGCCGAGCCGCACATACTTCGCCACCGCCTCGGTGGCCTCCAGCACCCGCTGGTCGCGCGGCACGTCGGCGAGCTCCTGGGACAGCTGCGCGAGCTGCACGGTGCTGCCCTGCACCCGCCGGCCACCGTCGACGGGGTGCACCCCGGTGAGCGAGCGCAGCAGCGTCGTCTTGCCCGAACCGTTGATCCCGACGATTCCCACCCGGTCGCCCGGCCCGAGCCGCCAGGTCACCCGGTCCAGCAGCACCCGGGAGCCGATCCGCACCGTCGCGTCCTCCAGTTCGAGGACCGTCTTGCCCAGCCGGTTCGTCGCGAACCCGAGCAGCTCCACGGTGTCGCGCGGTGGCGGGACATCGGTGATCAATGCCTCGGCGGCCTCGATCCGGAAGCGCGGCTTCGAGGTGCGCGCCGGTGCGCCGCGGCGTAGCCAGGCCAGCTCCTTGCGGGCGAGGTTGCGGCGGCGGGCCTCGGCGGCATCGGCCTGCCGGGCCCGCTCGGCGCGGGCATAGACCCAGTCGGCGTAGCCGCCGAGGTAGCTTTCCACCTGGCCGTTCGCGACCTCCCACGTCCGGGTGCAGACGGCGTCGAGAAACCAGCGGTCATGCGTCACGACCACCACGGCGCAGCGCCGCGACAGCAGATGCCGCGCGAGCCAGCCGACGCCCTCGACATCGAGGTGGTTGGTGGGCTCGTCGAGGACGACGAGGTCGGGGTCACCGACCAGCGTCGCGGCCAACGCCACCCGGCGTTTCTCCCCGCCGGAAAGGCCCTCGACGGTGCGGTCGAGCTCGGTGATGCCGAGACCGTCGAGCACCTCCCGGACGCGCGGATCGGATGCCCACTCGTGGTCGGCGTCGTAGCGCGCGAGCACGACGTCGCGGATCCGGGCGCCGGCCGGCAGCTCATCCCCCTGCACGAGGTGGGCGAGCCGCAGCCCGCCGAGCCTGCTGACCCGCCCGCTCTGCGACTCTCGGCACCCGACGAGGATGTCCAGCAGCGTGGACTTGCCGCCGCCGTTGAGCCCGACGACGCCGATCCGCTCGTCGCGGTCCACGCCGAGCGACACCTCGTCGAGCAGCACCCGTGAGGCATCGCCAGGAACATGCGCGGTCACCGCCTCGAGGTTGACCAGGTTCTGGGCCATCAGGCGTGCACCGGTGGCCACGGGCCGGACGGCGGGTCGGGCGCGTCGATCACGCGGGCGCCGGGCACCGGACCGCGCGCCACCCGCACCGTCCGGCACACCCCCGCCCCGGCCAGTTCGGCGGCCACCTCGACGGCGGCGTCGGCGTTCGCGCACAGGAAGGCGCAGCTCGGCCCGGACCCCGACACGATCCCGGCCAACGCCCCGGCGGACACCCCGGCACGCAAGGTGCGCCGCAGATCGGGCGCGAGGCTCACCGCGGCGGCCTGCAGGTCGTTGCCCAGCGACAGCGCGAGCTGCCGCGGGTCCCCACCCGCCAGCGCTTCCAGCACCGGCTCGACGGGCCGTTCGGGCGGCGACGGTCCGTCCGGCCCTGCCGCCGCGAGACGCAGCCGGTCGAGCTCGCGGTACACCGCAGGCGTGGAAAGCCCCTGCCGGTGCAGGGCGATCACCCAGTGCTGCGAATGCCGGGAGAGCACCGGGACGACACGTTCGCCGCGCCCGGTGCCCAGCGCGGTCCCCCCGTGCAGGGCGAACGTGACGTCGCTGCCGAGCTGGGCAGCCATCCTGGACAGCTCGTCGCGGGTGAGGTCGAGCTTCCACAGCGTGGACAGCCCGAGCAGCGCCCCGGCCGCGTCCGCGCTGCCACCCGCCATGCCGCCCGCCACCGGGATGCCCTTGCGCAGCGTCACCCGCACCTCCGCCGGGCGACCGACGTGCGCGGCGAGCATCGCCACGGCGCGCCAGGCCAGGTTGGTCTCGTCCTCCGGAACCTCGACGATGCCCTCACCGTGCACCTCGACACCGGGCGCATCGGAGGTCGCCACGGTGACTTCGTCGAACAGGCTCACCGCGTGGAACACCGTCACGAGCTCGTGAAAACCGTCGCTCCGCAGCGCGCCCACGGCCAGGTGCAGGTTGATCTTTCCCGGGACACGCACGGTGACCGGGGGCGGGACGGCGGTGAGCACGTACCCAACCCTACGTGCGTCGTGGGTGGGCCCGCCTCGGCCTCTGGCCCACGCCGCCCGGCGGGCCCTCGGGGGCACGGGCCGGCCGGGCCGCGGCGAGCCGCGAGAACTCGGCGATGCCGAGCCGCTCTGCCCGGGCCAGCGGGTCGATACCGGCAGCGCGCAGCGCCTGTTCGGCGGCCGCGGGTGAGCCGGCCCAGCCGGACAGCGCCGATCGCAACGCCTTGCGCCGCTGCGCGAACGCCGCATCGACGACGGCGAACACCTCCTCCCGGTGCGCGCCGGCCGGCGGTTCGCGGCGGGTGAAGGCGAGCAACCCGGAGTCGACATTGGGCACTGGCCAGAACACCGCACGCGGCACCGATCCGGCCCGGCGGGCCCGCGCGAACCAGGCCAGCTTCGCACTCGGCACCCCGTAGGCGCGGCTACCGGGTTCGGCGGCGAGCCGCTCGACGACCTCGGACTGCATCATGACCAGCCCGTGGCGCACCGCGGGCAGCTCGGTGAGCAGATGCAGCAGCACGGGGACCCCTACGTTGTAGGGCAGGTTGGCGACGATCGCGGTGGGTGCCGGGGAACCCAGGTCGGCCGCCCGCACCCGCAGCGCATCCGCGGCGGTCACCGAGAGCCGATCGGCCAGCGCCGGGGCCCGGTCGTCGACGGTGCTCGACAGCTGCCGGGCCAGCGCCGGGTCGACCTCGATCGCGTGCACCGCCGCGACAGCGGGCAGCAGCGCCAGCGTCAGCGAACCGAGGCCGGGACCGACCTCGACGACGACGTCGTTGTCGGTGAGGTCCGCGGCGCGCACGATGCGCCGCACCGTGTTCGGGTCGTGCACGAAGTTCTGCCCGAGCCGCTTGGTGGGCCGCAGGCCAAGCCCCTCGGCCAGGGATCGGACCTCGGCGGGACCCAGCAACCGCGAATCGTTCACCCGTCCATCATGTCGGTGGGGATCCAGGTCCCCGTAGGCAAGGCCGCACCGAGCGGCGCGTGCGCGCGGTCGGCACGCGAGCGAGGGAGAACGTCGCCCGCGGTGGGCTGGGCCTCACCGGGGCAGTCCTAGCTTGCGCGCGCAGGCGGGCCAGGAACCGTATCCGCCACGGCTGTCGCGGAGCTTGGTGGCCACGGCGATCTGCTCCTCCCGGCTGGCCTGGTGCGGCAGCGGGGCGTACTGGGTGCCGCCGTTGGCGCGCCAGGTCTGGGCGTCGAACTGCAGGCCGCCGTAGTAGCCGTTGCCGGTGTTGATCGCCCAGTTGCCCCCCGCCTCGCATTTGGCGAGCTGATCCCAGACCCGGCCGTCGGACACGGCGGGCGGCTGCGGCTTCTCGTCGTTGGTGCCGACCTTGACCACGCGCGGGGTCGGTGGGGTGCTCGACCCGGCCCGGACCTGCTCGCGCCGAACCTCCTGGCCATCCCGCACGTAGACCCGCATGACCGCGGTCTGCTCACCCGGTTTGCCGGGGGCGACGACGCGCCGCTGGCCGCGTGGCAGGTCCGGATCCTCGACGATCTGTTCCGGCGGCGGGATCTCCCGGACCTCGACGACTTCACCCACACCGTTGCGCACGACGTGCACCGCCATCCCGTCGGTCAGCTGGGTGTCGCCGCTGGGCACCGCGACGTCCTCCGGGCCGAGCGTGATGCCCCGTTCCACGAGCAGGCCGGCGACCGTGCCGGCCGTCGTCGTCAGCTGCTCGGGTGCGGCGGTGCCGTCGCCGAGCGTGACCGTCCGCGGAATGCTCAGCTCCAGCGCGAGGCCGGTGAGCGGGATCGTCGCCCGCGGCGACATCGACATCTGGATCGGCTCGGCGTGCACGCCGATGCCCTCGAGCGCCTCGTCGACCGAGGCCGCGGTCGTCCAGATCTGCCGCTGCCGGCCGCCCTCGACGAGGGTCAGCGTGCGGGCGCGGCGAAGAATGATCTGGTCGCCGTCGGAGAGGTCGGTGCCCAGCGCGGGCTCGACCCGGTCCCGCGCGGAGGCGGCCAGACCGGCGGCACCGAGCGCACCGGCGACGTCGTCGGCAAAGGTGTGCAGCGTGCGGTCCTCGCCGTCGACGGTGACCGTGATGGTCTTGTCCATGGCCAATGCGGTCGCGCTGCCCGCGGTGAGGGTGAGTAGCGTCGCGAGCGCCACGGCCCTGGCAAGCCTGCGGTGGCCGTCGCGGGTGGGCCGCGTCGACGGCTGCTCGACGGCGGGCTCGGGCGCGGCGGAGAACGGCTCGGTCTGCGGTTCGACCGGGAATTCGATGCGCGGCAACCGCCCGGTGGGCGTTGCGTCGTCGGGGGCGAGCGTGATCGGTTCGGGCTCGACGACGGGGATCGGGCCGGTCGCGGGATCGAGCTCGTCGGGTTCGACGACCCGTGCCCGCCGCAGCAGCGTCCGGCCCGTGTGCACAACCGGGTCCGGCGCCGGAGGCTCATCCAGCGCGGCATTGCCGTACCACTCGGCATAGGGGTCGGCGACCGCCTCCGCCACCGGATCCGGAGTTCGGACCAGCCCCAACCGGGCCCTGGCGGCCCGGCGCTGCGCGCGCGCGGATACGTCGACCACTGGCATCCAGACCTCGTCGGACCGGGCAGGGGAGGAAAACACGGTGACGGTGGCCCGAGAGCAGGATCAGGGGAGCGCCCCGAACCACCGTTCCCGCTGCTGGGGAGCGTTCCCCACCCCGGCTAGCGATCACAGAACCGTAACGGGAGGCGGAGCCGCGTCGAAGCCGCGACAGGAATGTGAGCGCTGAGTGGCTATCTCGCTACGGTGAGCGAACGTCGGTGGGGGCCAGCGTCGCCGCAGCTGCGGCGGGCGGCAGCTCGTCGAGTCCGAACACCCGCTCGGCGTTGATCCGGGTGGTCTCGGCCAGTTCCTCATCGGACACTCCGCGGAGCGCGGCCACGGCGCGCACGGTCCAGGGGAGACAGTACGGCTCGTTGGCCCGGCCGCGGTGCGGATGCGGGGTGAGGAACGGCGCGTCGGTCTCGACGAGCAGGTGGTCGTCGGGCACGAGCGCCGCAGCCTCCTGCAGCGGCTTGGCGTTGCGGAAGGTCACCGGACCGGCGAACGAGAGCACGTAACCCGCGTCGACGCATTCCCGCGCCATCGCCGCGTCGCCGGAGAAGCAGTGGAACACGACCGTCTCCGGAGCGCCTTCCTCGCGCAGGATGCGCAGCACGTCGTCGTGCGCGTCCCGGTCGTGAATCATCAGGGGCCTACCGAGCCGTTTGGCCAGATCGATATGCCGGCGGAACCAGTTCTGCTGGGCCTGCGGGGGCGAATGGTCCCAGTAGTAGTCCAGCCCGGTCTCCCCCACGGCGACCACCCGGGGGGACGCCGCGAGCCGCTCGATCTCGGCGAACTCGTCCTCGGTGACGGCCGCGGTACGTGTCGGGTGCAGCGCGACGGCGGCGGCGACCCGATCGTCCCACTGCGCGGCGCGCACGACCCACCGGGCGGCGGCGAGGTCGTCGGCGATGGTGACGACCCGGGTGACCCCGACGGCGGCGGCGCGGTCCAGCACGGCGACGACGTCGGCGGCCGTCTCGCAGCCGCAGGCGTCGAGGTGGGTGTGGGCGTCGACGGTCGGGGCGGGGAGCGGCTCCGGAGGGTCGGGACGTTCCCGCCGCCCGTGCGCACCGCTCACGCCGCCCCTCCCCGACACCGATACCGGCAAAACCGCAGGCAGGCCCCGCCTGTGAGTGCGTAACAGTGTTCTGACACTGTTACGCACTCACAGGCGGATGGGGGCCCAGTCGGGGCCCGTCTCACCGAGCTCCGGGTCGAGCTTGGTGAAGATCGGAGTCGGCTTGGCCAGCGGGCGACCCACCTCGATCGGGATCGAATCCCAGCGCGCCTGCTCGACGTCGTAGTCGCCCGTCAACACCGGATACGCCGGGCCCTCGGCGAGCTCGTCGACCTCCCGGATCTCGGGCTGCGCCGCCCACACGCCCGTTCCGCCCATCGACTCGTGCACCTGCTGCGCCGCGTGCGGGAGGAACGGCGTGAGCAGCGTGTTCGCGTCCTGCACGACCTGCAGCGCCGTGTGCAGGATCGTGTCGCGCCGATCCGGGTCGTCCGCACGCTTCCACGGCTCCTGGTCCGACAGGTACCGGTTGGCTGCGGACACCACCCGCATCGCCTCGGTCACGGCCTGCTTGAACCGGCTGCGCCCGAGCGCGTCGCCCACCGTGTCGAAGGCCGCCCGCGACACCGCCAGCAGCTGGTGGTCCGCCTCGGTGGGTGCGCTCGGCCGCGGAATCGCCCCGACGTTCTTGTGCGCCATCGAGATCGAGCGGTTGACCAGGTTGCCCCACTCGTTCGCCAGCTCGAAGTTGATCCGCCGCACGAACTCGTCCCAGGTGAAGTCCGTGTCCTGGTTCTCCGGCCCGGCGACGGAGATGAAGTAGCGCAGGGAGTCCGGGCCGAACTCACGCAGGAAGTCGCCGACGTAGATCACCGTGCCGCGGGAGGTCGAGAACTTCGACCCGCTCATCGTCAGGTACTCCGAGGACACGATCTCGCTCGGCAGGTTCAAGGTGCCGAAGACGCCGGGCTCGCCACCTCGGTCACCCGCACCGTTCTGCCCGAGCAGCAGGGCAGGCCAGATCACCGAGTGGAAGACGATGTTGTCCTTGCCCATGAAGTAGTAGCCCTCGGCCGACGGGTCGGTCCACCACTGCTTCCAGGCGTCGCGGTCCGGGCTGCGCCGGGCCCATTCGACCGACGCCGACAGGTATCCGATCACCGCGTCGAACCAGACGTAGAGCCGCTTCATCGGCTGGTCGCGCCAGCCGTCCAGGGGTACCGGTACTCCCCAGTCGAGATCGCGGGTGATGGCCCGTGGCTTGAGGTCGTTCACCAGGTTGGTGGAGAACTTCAGGACGTTGGGCCGCCAGTCCGTCCGGGTGGACAGCCACGTCCCGAGCGAATCCGCGAACGCGGGCAGGTCGAGGAAGAAATGCTCGGTCTCGACGAACTGCGGCGTCTCGCCGTTGATCTTCGACCGGGGATTGATCAGATCGGCGGGGTCGAGCTGGTTGCCGCAGTTGTCGCACTGGTCGCCCCGCGCGCCGTCGTAGCCGCAGAGGGGGCAGGTCCCCTCCACATAGCGGTCGGGCAACGTACGGCCGGTCGACGGGCTGATCGCGCCCATCGCGGTGCGCGGCGTCACGTAGCCGTTCTTGTAGAGGGCCAGGAACAGGTCCTGTACGACCTCGTAATGGACCGAGGTGGTCGTGCGGGTGAACAAGTCGTAGGAAAGGCCGAGGCCCTGCAGGTCGGTGGTGATGACCTTGTTGTACTTGTCCGCGAGCTCCCGTGGGCTCAGCCTTTCGGCGTCGGCCTGCACCTGGATCGGGGTGCCGTGCTCGTCGGTGCCGGAGACCATGAGCACCCGGTCGCCCGCCATCCGCCGGTAGCGCGAGAAGACGTCGGAGGGCACGCCGAAACCGGAGACGTGGCCGATATGCCGCGGGCCATTGGCGTAGGGCCAGGCCACGGCGGTCAGCACGTGGGAGCTCATGGCCTGCAGCCTAGGCCCCCGGCGAAAGCGAGTTTCGCCGCGTCCGACGAGGGACGATGCGAGATCGAGATCCGCGCGACTACCGTTACCCGGGTGAACGTCGAGGTTACGCCCCTTCCCGGGATCGGTGTGCGCAAGGACTTCGCGCTCCGCAACGGGCGTCGGGTCGGGGTTGTCACCCAGCGCGACGGGAAGATCCGGCTGATCGTCTCCAAGCCGGACGACCCGGACGCCTGCCTGGCCGAGCTGTACCTGACCGCCGACGAGGCGAGCGCGCTGGCGAACCTGCTCGGCGCACCGCAGCTCGTTGCCCAGCTCACCGAGGAGCACCGGGATCTGCCGGGCATCCACACCCGGCAGATCCCGGTCCGTGACGATTCGGTGTTCGACGGACGCCCGCTCGGCGACACCGGGTTGCGGACCCGCACCGGTGTCTCGGTCGTGGCCGTGATGCGCGCCGGCCAGATCCACGCCTCGCCCTCCCCGGACTTCACCCTCACCGCCGGCGACCTGCTCGTCGCCGTCGGAACCGCCGAGGGCCTGGAGCACGCCAAGAAGATCCTGCTGCACGGCTGATGGATCACCCTGCACTCGAACTGGTCGAACTCGGCGCTGTCTTCTTCTGTCTCGGCCTGCTCGGCAGGCTCGCGGGGAAGATCGGCATGTCCCCGATCCCGCTGTATCTGCTCGGTGGACTCGCCTTCGGCCGCGGCGGGTTGTTCCCGCTCGGCGACATCGACGAGTTCACCTCGCTGGCCGGCGAGGTCGGCGTCGTGCTGCTGCTGCTTCTGCTCGGCCTGGAGTACACCGCCGCCGAACTGCTCACCGGGCTGCGGCGGTCCTGGCTCGCCGGCCTGCTCGACGTCGTGCTGAACGCCGCCCCCGGCGCCGCCGTCGCGCTGATCCTCGGCTGGGGGCCGGTCGGTGCGCTGGTGATGGCCGGTGTCACCTACATCAGCTCGTCGGGGATCGTGGCCAAGGTGCTCGGCGAGCTCGGCAGGCTGGGTAACCGCGAGACCCCGGTGGTGCTGTCGATCCTCGTGTTCGAGGACCTCGTGATGGCGCTCTACCTGCCGATCCTCGCCGCGTTGCTGATCGGGGTGAGTTTTCTCGGCGGGCTCGCCGCGGTCGGCATCTCGCTCACGGTGATCACCCTGGTGCTGGTCATCGCGCTGCGCTACGGACGTTTCGTCTCCGCGATCGTGGACAGCCCGGACCGCGAGGTGTTCCTGCTCAAAGTGTTCGGCGCCGCCCTGCTCGTGGCGGGGTTCGCCTCGGCGATGCAGGTCTCGGCGGCGGTGGGCGCGTTCCTGCTCGGCATCGCGATCTCCGGCTCGACCGCGGAGAACGCCACCAAGATGCTCGAACCGCTGCGCGACCTGTTCGCGGCGGTGTTCTTCGTGGTGTTCGGGCTCAACACCGATCCGCGCACGATCCCGCCGGTGCTGCTGTATGCGGCGCTGCTCGCCGCCGTCACGGCGCTCACCAAGATCGCCACCGGCTGGTGGGCCGCCCACTGGCAGGGCATCGGGCGGCTCGGGCGGGCTCGGGCCGGCGCCGCTCTCGTGGCCCGCGGGGAGTTCTCGATCGTGATCGCCGGACTCGCGGTGAGCTACGCCGCCGTGCCCGAGGACCTCGCCGCCCTCGCCACCGCCTATGTTCTGATCATGGCGGTGCTGGGGCCGATCGCGGCCCGCTTCGTCGAACCGCTCGCCCGGAGGCTGCAGCGCACCCGCTCCGCCCAGCCCCAACCCGACAGCATCATGGCTCCATAACGCGCTGGAGGACGACTCCCCAGCCACGTTATGGCTCCATAACGTGCTCACCGGCCCGGACTCCAGCGTGTTATGGAGCCATCGTGCGGGTTACTCCCGAGCCGCGAGCGCGGCCGCGTAGAGCTCGCGCTTGCGCACGCCCGCGGCCTCCGCGACCGTGGCCACGGCGTCCTTGAGCCGCTCGCCGTCGGCCACCCGCTCCTCGACGGCACCCACCAGCGACTCGACGCTCGGCCGGTCGGCAGGTCCCGCCCCCGCCAGCACCACGGTGATCTCGCCGCGGACCGGCCCCTCGGCCGCCCATTCGGCCAGCGAAGCCAGCGAGCCGCGCAGCACCTCCTCGTGCTTCTTGGTCAGCTCGCGACACACCGCCGCCGCCCGGGAGCCGCCCAGCACCTCGGCCGCCTCCGCCAGGGTCTCGCCCAGCCGGTGCGGGGACTCGAAGAACACCACCGCGCGCGGCTCGGGCACCAGCGTGACGAGCCAGCGCCGCCGCTCACCGGCCCGGCGGGGCGCGAAGCCCTCGAAGCAGAACCGCTCGCCCGGCAGCCCGGACAGCACCAGCGCCGTCGTCACCGCCGACGGCCCCGGCAGACAGGTCACGGGTAACCCGGCGGCCGCTGCGGCCGCGACGATCCGGTAGCCGGGGTCGGACACCGCGGGCATTCCGGCGTCGGTCACGACCAGCACCTGACGTCCGGCGCGGACGTCAGCGAGCAGGCCGGGCAGCCGGGTCTCCTCGACGGCGTCGTAGTGGCTGAGCACCCGGCCGGTGACGGTGACGCCCAGCGCGGCGGCGAGCGCCCGCAGCCGCCGGGTGTCCTCGGCCGCGATCACGTCGGCCTCGGCGAGCGCGTCGCGCAGCCGCATCGAGGCATCGCGGGCGTCACCCAGCGGCGTCGCCGCGAGCACCAGCCTGCCGATCGCAGATTCGCCCGTCATACCGCGAGCCTACGATCGACCGTCGTGGGGCATCGCACGGTCGTGGGCACGGCCAGCAGACCGGTGGACATCGACGACGCTCCGGTCATCGGCGCCGAACCACTCGGCACCCGCCCCCCGGTCCGGCCGGCCCCGCCGGTGGCCGACACCGTGACCGGACCGCCCGCGCCGACCGACCGGCTGCGCGGCTGGGTCGTGGCCATCGGGCTGACCCTGCTCGGCGGGGTGTTGCGCTTCGCCGGGCTGGGCTACCCGACGGACGGCGGCACGCCGGTCTTCGACGAGAAGCACTACGTGCCGCAGGCGTGGCAGATGCTGCGCAACGGCGGGGTCGAGGACAACCCGGGATACGAGCTCGTCGTCCATCCACCGCTGGGCAAGCAGCTGATCGCGCTCGGCGAGCTCGTCTTCGGCTACGACGGCGTCGGCTGGCGCGCCGCGGCGGCGCTGGCCGGGACCCTGTGCATCCTGCTGGTCGTCCGCATCACCCGCAGGCTGACTCGCTCGACGCTGCTGGGCGGCATCGCCGGGGTACTGCTCATCTGTGACGGGCTCAGCCACGTGCAGTCGCGGATGGGCATGCTCGACATCTTCTCCGCGCTGTTCGTGCTGGCCGCGTTCGCCACCATGGTCCGCGACCGCGACGACGTCCGGGAACGGATGGCCCTCGTGATCGCCGAGGGCCGGATCGGCGACACCCCCTACGGTCCCAGGCTGGGCGTGCGCTGGTGGCGGCTCGCGACCGGGGTGATCCTCGGGCTCGGCTGCGCGGTCAAGTGGTCGGGCGTGTACTGGCTCGTGGCCTTCGCCCTGCTCATGCTCGTCTGGGACGCCACGGCCCGGCGCGCGGCCGGGGTCGCGCGGCCGTGGGCCGGGACGCTGCGCCGCGACGTGGCCCCGGCGCTCTGGGCGCTCGCGGCGGTGCCGGTGCTGGCCTATCTCACCGCCTGGTGGGCCTGGTTCGGCAGCGAGACCGCGATCGACCGGCACGCCGTGGGCAGCGCGGTCGGCACCGGCGGGCCGTGGTCGTTCCTCCCGGACGCGCTGCGTTCGCTCTGGTACTACAGCGGCCGGGTGCTGGCCTTCCACGAGGGCCTCAACACCCCGCCCGGCAGCCCGCACCCATGGGAGTCGAAACCGTGGACGTGGCCGATGGGGCTGCGCCCGATGCTCTACTACTACACCTCGGGCGAGAACGTCACCGGCTGCGGTTCGACGGACTGCGTGAGCGCGGTGATGCTCATCGGCAGCCCGGCGCTGTGGTGGCCTGCGCTCGTGGTGCTGGCCTGGGGACTGTGGCAGATCGTCACCCGGTTCGACTGGCGCTATGCGGCGGTCCTGGTCGGCTATGCCGCCGGCGTGCTGCCGTGGTTCGTCAACGTCGATCGCCAGATGTACTTCTTCTATATGACGCCGGTGGCGCCGTTTCTGGTGATGGCCACCGTGCTGGTGATGGGCGAGGTCCTCGGCCGGGCCGGGATGGCGCGGGAGCGCAGGCAGACCGGGCTGTTCGTGGTGGCCCTGTGGGTGGGGCTGGTGGTGGCCAACTTCGCCTGGTTGTGGCCGATTCTCAATGGCCTGCCGATCACTCAGGACGAGTGGCAGGCCCAGCTCTGGCTGCCGTCCTGGCGTTGATCAATGCTCCGCGGGGAGGGTGAACAGCCCGCCCCGTTTGACGGTCCCGACGATCAGCGCCGACTCCACCGCCGCGACCTTGGCCAGCCACGGGGCGGCAGTGAGGAAGTCGTGCAGGGCGTCGACGCCGGGCGCCGCGACCTCGACGACGAGCTGGCGGTCGCCGGACACGCAGCTCGCGTAGCGCACCCACGGCTCCCGGCGCAGCCCGGCGGCCACGGCATCGACGTCGTGGGGGGCGCAGCGCACCGACACAACCGCCCGCACGTCGAAGCCGAACCGGGCGGGGTCGACGATCGCGCGGACCAGCAGCCTGCCCTCCCGGCGCAGCCGCTCCACCCGCCGGTGCACGGCGGTGGTCGACAGACCGGTGACCGCGGCCAGTTCCGCCGCGCTGCGCCGGGCGTCGCGGGCCAGCGCCACGAGCAGCATCCGGTCGAGCCGGTTGGACTGCTTGACCTCGCCGAACGGCGCGTACTGCGGCGGCGGGTCGAAGTCGCTGAGCGCCTCGCGCTCCTCGGCGCTGAGCAGCCCCGGCTGCCACTGCACCGAGGTCCGCACGTAACGCAGCACCGTCCAGGGGTGGACCTCGACCAGCCCGGGCAGCCGCGGCAGCTCGTCGGCGAGCAGGCCGGACAGCCGCGACGGCGCGCAGTCGATCTCGGCGAGGCAGCTGAGCGGGCCGGCGAGCACGTGGGCGTAGCGCGTGTCGCTCCGGTTGGCCAGCGCCAGCGCGGCGAGCCGCTCCTGGCCGGGTGTGCAGCGCAGCGCGACGATCGTGCCCGCGGTGGGCGCGGGCAGCCCGGTGACCCGGACAGTCCCGGCCGCGAGCAGGGCCTGTCCCCGGTGGGCGACGACGCCCTCGGGCTCGCCGAGTACCTGTGCGATCCGCGCCCACGAGGCCCGGCCGTCGATCTGCAGCGCGCCGACGATCCGGCGGTCGAGGGCATCGAGGGCGCCGGTCAACCTGCCACCCCCGTTCCTCTGTACCGGACGATCCGCCCTCATGATCGTTCATGATCACGGCGGCGCGCCGACCCCGCCCGAGCGGCCCGCGTCAGCTCGCCGGGACGAACTCCTCGGGCGCCGGTCGGGCGGGGTCGGCGCGCCGAGCCCGCTCGGCCACCACACACGGCGGCCGAGGTCTTCGGCGATCCCGGGGACCAGCAGGGTGCGTACCACGAGCGTGTCCAGCAGCACACCGAAGGCGACGATGAAGGCGATCTGGGCCAGGAACAGGATCGGGAGCACACCGAGGGCAGCAAACGTCGCCGCCAGCACGACCCCGGCGCTGGTGATCACACCCCCGGTCGAGACCAGCGCAGTGGCGATACCCCGGGTGGGCCCCACCCGCAGGGCTTCCTCCCTGGCCCGGGACATCAGGAAGATCGAGTAGTCGACACCGAGCGCCACCAGGAACACGAAGGCGAACAGCGGCACCGCCGGGTCGGCGCCCGGGAAGTCGAAGAGATGATTGAACACCAGCGCCGAGACACCCAGCGCGCTTCCGAAGGACAACACCGTTGCGGCCACCAGGACCAGCGGCGCCACGATCGACCGCAGCAGCGCCATGAGGATGAGCAGCACGGACAGCAGAATGCTCGGGATGATCACCCGCAGGTCCCGGTCGGAGGTGTCGGCGGTGTCCACCTGCTCAGCGGTCGTCCCACCCACCAGCACCGTGCCGTCGAGGTCCATCCCGTGCACCACCTCGCGGACCTGCCGGACCGTCGACTTCGCCTCGGCGCTGTCGGACGCCGCCGCCAGGGTGGCCCGCAGCTGAACGTTGCCGTCGACGACCTTCGCCGGCCCGCCGGGCTCGCCGTGGACGACGGGTCGTCCGGTGATGCCGGGCACGTCGGCGATCGCGGCGCCGACCCGGTCGGCCGCCCGTTCCGGGACGATCACGACGACCGGGCTGCCGGTGCCGCCGGGGTAGTGCTCCTCGAGCGCCGCCTGACCCGCCACCGAGTCCGCGCCACCGAGGAACACGTCGGTCTGCTTGGTGCCCGAGGCCTTGAACGTCGGCAGTCCGGCGCACATCGCCAGCAGGGCGATCGCGGTGACGACCCAGACCCGCCGTGGATGCCGTCCGACCATCGCGGCCACCGCACCCCACACCCGGTGGTGTCTGGCCTCGCGTTCGGCCCGGGCGTCGGCGTCCTCGCCGCCGGCCCCGATATCGGTACCGGCCACCTCGACCCGCGGGCGACGGGGCCAGAACATCCACCGGCCGGTGGCGAGCATGGCGGGAAGCAGGGTCAGCGACCCGACGAACGCCGCACCGATGCCGATGGCCCCGATCGGTCCGAGGGAGCTGTTGGAGTTCAGGTCCGACAGCAGCAGGCAGAGCAGCCCGGCGATCACCGTTCCGGCGCTGGCCGCGATCGGTGCCAGGCACGCCCGCCAGGCCCGCCGGATGGCCGTCACAGCGTCCTCGGTGCCGGTCAGCTCCTCCCGATAGCGGGCCGTGAGCAGCAGGCCATAGTCCGTGGCGGCGCCGATCACGAGGATGAACAGGATTCCCTGGCTCTGGCCGCTGAGGGTGATGCTGCCGGCGTCGGCCAGCAGGTATACCAGCCAACCCGCCAGGGCCAGGCAGCACACCGAGGAGGACAGCACCATCAGGGGCAGCACCAGGGCTCGGTAGACGAGCAGCAGGATCACCAGCACCACGCCGAGCGCCACCAGCAACAGCAGGCCGTCGATGCCGGTGAACGCCTCGACGAGGTCGGCGGCCAGACCTGCCGGGCCTGCCACGTGGGACGAGCCGCCCGCGTCCGCCGTCGCGGCCGCTCCACGCAGCGCGTCGACGATCGCCGGGAGCACCGACTCCCCCGCCTCGGTCATCGCGGTGACCTTGGCGAGGTCGAGGTTCACCACCAGCAGAGTCGCCCTGCCGTCCTCGGATCCGACCGGGATCACCGGGCCGGCGAGGTAGTCGCCGACGACGGCGGTGGCCCCGCTGTCGCCGGTGAAGCCGACCGAAGGGACCCTCGCGGCGAACTCCGACCAGTTCCTCAGCTGCTCCGGCGACGCGACCTGCGGAGCGGAGAACACCACGAAAGCCGGCAGCGCATTGCCGGAGTCGAACTGCGCGGCCACCTCGGCGGCCCGCACGGACTCCGCGCCGGTGGGCAGGTAGGAGGCCGCGTCGTTGGTCTGGACGGAGGAGAGTTGACCGATCTTCTGGCCGCCGATCCCGGCGACGGCCACCCACAGACCGATCACCAACACCAGCACGGCTCCGATTCCGAACCGTGTGCGCACGACGCTCTCCCGTCCCGGATGGCATGGTCTCGGGCGCCATCGTCGCAGGGCCCGATCAGGAGATCTGCATGACCACGGCCTTCGGCTCGGTGAAGAACTCGCGGGAGAAGTTGCCGCCATCCCGGCCGACGCCGGAGTCGCCGAGGCCACCGGTGAGGATCTTCCCGCCGTCGGCCTCGACGCCGTCGAGGTAGCCCCGCACCTTCCGGTGGTGCTCCTGGGAGGCCAGCGGGCCGAGCTCGGTGGGCGGGTCCTTCGGGTCGCCGATCCGCATGGCCTCGGCCGCGGCGACGAACCGGGCCAGGAACTCGTCGTAGACCTCCCGCTGCACGAACAGCCGCGATCCCGCCAGGCACACCTGCCCGGCGTTGGTGAAGATCGCGCGGATCGACCAGTCGACCGCGTTGTCCAGGGCGGCGGCGGCGAACACCAGGTTGGCACCCTTGCCGCCGAGCTCCAGTGACACCGGGGTGAGGTTCGCCGAGGCGGCGCGGGAGATCACCCTGCCGGTGCCCGACTCGCCGGTGAACGTGATCCGGTCGACGCCTGCGTGCTCGGTGAGCGCCTGGCCCGCCGAGTCGGGGCCATAGCCGTGCACCACGTTGAGCACGCCCGCCGGCATGCCGGCCTCGAGCGCGAGCCGGGCCAGCAGGGTCGCTGAAACCGGCGTGTCCTCCGCGGGCTTGAGCACCACCGTGTTACCCAGGCCAGCGCCGGGGCGATCTTCCAGGTCTCGAGCATCAGCGGGAAGTTCCACGGGGCGATCGCCGCGGCGACCCCGGCCGGCTCGAACCGGGTGTAGGCGTGGTGCCCGGTGTCCATATCGGCTTGCCCATGTCGCAGGTGTCCGCGATCGCCAGTTCGTCGGCGTGCTCGATCATCAGGTCGGCGAGCCAGTGCAGGATCGCGCCGCGCTCGGCGAACCCATCCGCGGCCACGGTCCCTCGTCGAACGCCTGCCGGGCGGCCGCCACCGCCCGGTCCGCGTCGGCCTGCCCACCCAGCGCCACCTGCGCCCACGGCTCGCGGGTCCACGGGTCCACGCTGTCGAACCGGCGACCGTCGGCGGCCTCGGTCTCGGCCCCGTCGATCACGTGCCCGATGAACTCCATCAGCCTTGCCTTTCTTCGTCCTGGCCAGCCCGGCGTTCGGCGATCGTCACGTCGCCGGCGGCAAAGTGGGACGTGGGCACCTCGCGGACAACGACCCGGATGCTCTCCAGGGGAGCGGCCACGGAGCGTTCGACCGCCTTGGTCAGCTCACTGATCAGCGCCCGTATCTGCTCCGGGGTGCGCCCCTCGACAAGGGTCACCTCCACCAACGGCATGTCGTCCTCCCGAGGTCAGGGTGCCAGACCACGCTACGGGCATCCGGGTCACGGGGGCGGGTTCGTTCCCCATCGCGGAACGGACCCGCACCGGCGGGGTGCCGAGCACCGTGGGTATGGCCGCACGGCACGCATACCGCGGTGTCCCCGCCGAGCAGGCGGGACACGGTGGACAGCGGGGTCCGGCCGGACAGCTTGTCGGCCGTCACCCACGCGCATTCCGCGTTGGCCACGAGCGCCGCATCGTGGGTTCTCCCGAGCAGCCAGGTCTTACCGATACCGGCCGGGTCGGTGACGACGAACGCGGCGGGCTCCGAGCCGCGCAACGCCGCAATCACCTCATGGGTCAGTGCCGCGACGATCTGCTCCCGAACGCCTGTCACGGCCGTCATGACGTGACGATATGGCAGCGTTCCCCTGGGTTTCAGCACACGAAAGGGCTACCTCCGGGTGGGCCGCAGCAGGATCATCGCCAGGATGGCCGTCACGAGGAGGAGGACGGCGGTCGCGGTGGCGGCGACGTGGATTCCGGTGACGAATGCCTCGTGTGCCGAGCGAACCAGGTCGGCCCCGACGCCCGGGTCGAGCCGTTCTGCGGTGGCGATCGCACCGCCGAGCGTTTCGCGTGCCGCCTGCGCATCGCCGTCAGCGAGCGCCGCGGTATCGAGCCGGCCGCGGAACACCGCCATCAGCACGCTGCCCAGCACCGCGACCCCTGCGGCTCCGCCGAGTTCATAGGACGTCTCCGAGACGGCGGAGGCGGCACCGGCACGCTCGGGCTCCACTGCCTCGACGACCATTGCCGAGGTGAGTGTCAGCGCCACCCCGGCGCCCAACCCGATCAGCGTGAAGGCTGCGGCGTACAGGACGGCCCTGCCGTCCGTGGAGAGGCCGACCATCGACACCGCGCCGAGTGCGGTCGCCATGAGCGGCACCCCCAGCGCGAGCCGCACCCCCCACCAGCGCGCCAGCGGCGCCGCGAGCAACGATCCCACGACGCTCGCCAGCGTGCCGGGAAGCATCAGCAGCCCGGTGGGCAGCGGCCGGTAGCCCAGTACCAACTGAATGAACTGGGAGCCGAAGAAAAGTACCCCGGCCAGGGCGAATACCGACAGCGCGTTGGCCACGATCGCTGTGGAGAAGGACGGCACCCGGAACAACCGCACGTCGATCAGTGGATCGTCCAAGGTGCGCTGCCGCCGGACGAACACCCAGCCCGCGACAACCCCCAGCACTCCGAGAACGGCCAGCCGCCAGGATGGTCCATCCGTGGTCAATTCCTTGATGGCGTACACCACCGCCAGTACGGCCGGAATCGACAGCCCGGCGCTGACCAGGTCGAACCGGCCCGGCTGCGGATCCCGGGACTCGGGAATCACCTGCGGCGCGGTCGCCAGCAGCAGCAGCATGATCGGGACGTTGACCAGGAAGACCGAGCCCCACCAGAAGTACTCGAGGAGCCAACCGCCGAGCACCGGCCCGACGGCGGCACCACCACCCCACATCGCGCCCCAGATCCCGATGGCGGTCATGCGCTGCCGGGTGTCACAGAACATCGACCGGATCGAGGCCAGGGTCGCCGGCATCAGTGTCGCCCCCGCCACGCCCTGCAGCACCCGGGCGGCGATCAGCATGCCGGGGCCGGTCGAGAATGCCGCCAGTACCGAGGCCGCCCCGAAACCGGCGGCGCCGAGCAGCAGCAACCGGCGGCGGCCGATCCGGTCCCCGAGGGTGCCCATGGTCACCAGCAGCCCGGCGAGCACGAACGAGTAGACGTCGATGATCCACAGCAGCTGGCTGCTGGTGGGGCGCAGGGATTCGCTGATGAACGGCACCGCGACGTCGAGCACCGTCGCATCCACCGCGATGAGCAACACGGCCATGGCCAGCACGCCCAAACCGGCCCACTCGCGGACACCAGCGCGGGCCGGCGAGGTACGTGTGGGGGTGGTGTCCCGGGTCATTCCCCTTACCCTCCTCCACTACCGACCGTCCGGACGGTCCTTGCCCACTATGCCCGACCGTCCGGACGGTACAGTGGGAGTATGAGTGAGATCTCCACCCGCGACCGCATCCTCGACGCGCTGGAGCAGTTGCTGGCCGACGTCGGTACGGCGCAGATCTCGCTGGAGAGCGTCGCCGCGCGAGCAGGGG
Organism: Pseudonocardia asaccharolytica DSM 44247 = NBRC 16224; assembly: GCF_000423625.1. Taxonomy (GTDB): domain Bacteria; phylum Actinomycetota; class Actinomycetes; order Mycobacteriales; family Pseudonocardiaceae; genus Pseudonocardia; species Pseudonocardia asaccharolytica. The sequence continues at coordinate 22,901 of NZ_AUII01000020.1, read as the reverse complement.
TGTCGAAGGGCGGTCTGCTACACCACTTCCGGAGCAAGGAGGCTCTGCTCGCCGCCCTGGTACGCCGGTTCGGGGAACGGGCGGATGCCCAGCTCGCCGACGCCATGGTCGGCGGGACCAGCGTCGCGGACTTCTATCTACAGGCCTACGACGACTCCGACGAGGAGAGCTTTGCCTTGTTCCGTTCTGCGATCGCGGCGCTGCGCTCGGCCGACGGCCGGCACACCGAGGTGCAGCATGCCCTGATCGAGGTGATGCGGTCCTGGGACGAGGGTCTGCGCAGGGAGATCGCAGACCCGGTGCAGGCGGAGATCGTGCGTCTCGTCGGCGACGGGCTGTTCCTCGCCGCGCTGCTCGGTCTCCCGCAACCGGAGCCCGAACTGCACCGCCAGGTCACCGAGCGACTGCTCGGCGAGGGTCGGCGGGAAGCCCGTGAACGCAGCACGTGATCGTGAGGGTGACAACGCCGCCGCCCTTATCGCCTCACGCAGAGCCTTTGTTCCCCGGGCTCACACAGCTTGTGCACATCGGCATCTGGCGGGAGGTTGTCCGCAGCGGCGGAGGCTCGGAGAGCCAGTACATGTCAACACGCGCCTTACTCCAACCTCCGGCACCGTTTCCGATGTCGGGTGTCCGAGTAAGACGCGTGGAGTGGAGCTGAGGGGAATCGAACCCCTGACCTTCTCGATGCGAACGAGACGCGCTACCAACTGCGCTACAGCCCCAGACCGCCGTCCCAGGCGGACCAGAGGCACCCTACCAGCCGACTATTCGCCCGCTGCACGCCGGTAGGCGGGACGGGCCGGCGTGCCCAGCTCGCTCAGCTCGAGTTCCTCCTCGTCCACCTCGACCAGCGTCGTTCCCGCGGGCAACGGGGGCGGCGGGGCCGGCTCCAGACGAGGCAGCGCGGACTCGGGCTCGGCCTCGTCCTCGTCTTCTGCCGGACGCACCGTGCGGCATTTGGCAGGCAGCACCCCCAGTGGCTCACCGGTGCCTTTGACCCGCTCCGGATCGTCGTCGTCGGCGGTGAGGTCGCCGTCATCCTGGCCGGCCTCGTCGTCGAGTTCACCGACGTCATCGGCCTCCTCGACCTCATCGACCTCGCCGGGATCTCCCGCCGGGGGCAGGTCGGCATCGCCGAGGGCGGCATCGCGTCCGCGGCGGGCCCACTCGTCCAGCTCGGGGTCCTCGGCGGCGGGCGGACGGCGGGTGCCGGCCATCCGCGCGGCGCGCCGCTCCCGGATCGCCTCCTCCAGGCGTACCTGCCTGCGCAGGTAGACGAGGTAACCGACGAGCCCCAGGTCGATCGCGACGTGCAGCCACCACATCCCCGGGGTCGTGAGGAGGGCGAGGAGCGCGGTGATCACCATGGCGGCGAGGAGCGCGAGCACGACGCGCTGCCGGACCACGTGGCGCGCCCTGGCGGCCAGCGCGGCCGCCTCCGGGTCGAACCCACCGCGACCCGGCCGGTACCGGGGCTGCGGCCGTTCCCAGGGAGCGTCGTCGGCTCCGGCCGGCACGTGCTCCTCGGCACGGGCCTCTGCCGTCCGTGCAGCCGGAACCTGCACCTCCGGCTCGGCATCCTCGCTCCGGATCGCCGCGGACCGCGACTGTTCCGCCTGTTCCACCTGCCCCACCTCCTGGATCCGGCGCCGCTGGTTCGGCCGCTCGAGCACCCGGCCGGAGAGCGCGGCGGCGCTCGGCCGCGCGACCTCCTGCTGGCGCCGGGCGACCGCAGGAACGAGGAGCAGCAACCAGATCGCCACCAGGCCCGCGAAGATCAACGAGCTCGGCACGGCTGCTCCTTCCCCCGTACGGCGCAGTCGGGCACGGTCCTGGTCTCCCCAGCCAAGATCGCGCCGCCTGTCCAAGGTAGTCAGCCAGGCCCGGGGATGCCCGAAGCGACGCGCCGTGTCGGGGTAGTTCGTTCGTGTTCGCCGCCGCGAGCGGTCAGCCGCGCTCCGCGCGGCCGCGCGCCACCAGCTGCGCGGCCAGGCCTCCCGCGGGAAGCTCCTCGACGGTCAGGGCGTAGCAGAGGTGGTCCCGCCACGCCCCGTCGACGTCCAGGTACCGGGTGAACAGACCCTCCCGGCGGAACCCGAGTTTCTCCAGCACCCGCATGCTGGCCCCGTTCTCCGGCCGGACGGTCGCCTCGATGCGATGCAGCCCCACCGCGGTGAAGCAGTGGTCGAGGACCAGGGCGACCGCGGCGGTCGTCACCCCGGCCCCGTTGATCCGGGAGTCGCACCAGTAGCCGACGTAGGCCGAGAGCAGCGGTTCGCGCACGACGTTGCCGACCAGCACGTGTCCGGCCAGCCTGCCGTCGACGGTGATCGCGAACGGCAGCGCGGCCCCGCGACGAGCAGCCGAGCGCAGCATCGCCCACCGTCCGGGCCATTCGGCGACGGAGTGCCGCTGTGCCCAGGTGCCCGGCGCGCTGGGCTCCCACGGCGCGAGGTGGTACTCGTCCCGGATCCTGATCTTCGACCAGGCCGCGCCGTCGAGCAGCCGCACCGGCCGCAGCTCGACGCGGCCGACGATCACGCGCAGCGCCCCGAGCCGCGCGGGCCATCCGGGGCGACGGCCGCCCCGCGCGGGATAGGCGTGGGCCATCTCGGCGGCGCGGTCAGGCACGGGTGGGCAAGAACGCGACCGAGACCTGCTCGTCGACGGTCGCGTCGGTGACATCCTCCGGGAGCACGATGATCCCGTTTGCGTCGGTCATCGAGGACAGCAGGTGCGTGCCGGACGTGCCGAGCGGCTGCACCAGGAAATCGCCGGTGGCCTGTTCGCGCAGCAACCGGCCCCGGATGTACCCGCGATGGTCCTTGGCCGAGGACACCGGTGAGGTCAGCCGGGCGGCGAGCATCCGCCGGAACGGGTCGGGCCTGGCGAGCCCGACCCGGATCAGGGGCCGGATGAGCACCTCGAACAGCATGAGCGCGGTGCCGGGGTGCGAGGGAAACACGAAGGTCGGCACGCCGTCGGGACCGAGCCTGCCGAACGCCTGCGTCGAACCGGGATGCATCGCGACGGGAGTGGCGTCTAGCTCGCCGAGGCCGGTGAACGCCGCCTGGATCTCGGCGCCGGCCCGGCCGGTCACCGCTCCGCAGACCACGAGGACCTCGCTGACCGGCAGCAGGTCCTCGACGGCCGCGCGCAGTTCCCGCGCGTCCGCGCGGACCAGCCGGGTCCGTGACGCCTCCGCGCCGGCTTCCCGGGCGGCGGCGGCCAGCGCGTGTGTGCAGACGTCGGGGACCTGCCCGGCGCCGCTGCCCCGGGAGACGTCGACGAGCTCGTCACCCGCGGACACCACCGAGACCCGCGGGCGCGGGTGCACGAGCACCTTGTCCCGGCCGACCGCGGCGAGCAGCCCGACCTGGGCGGCGCCGATCACTGCCTCGGAGCGCAACGCGACGTCACCGGGCTGCACGTCCTCACCGACCCGGCGCACGAATGCCGCCGAGAGCACCCCGCGATGGACCTGCAGCCGGGCGGCGCCACCGTCGGTGTGATCGACGGGCACGACGGCGTCGGCGAGGGTGGGTAGCGGCGCCCCGGCCACCACCCGGACCGCCTGACCCGGCTGTAGCCGCAGCGGCTGCCGGGAGCCGGCCGGGATCTCCCCGACCACCGGCAGCGAGAGCGGCTCGGTCTCGCTCGCCCCCAGCAGGTCGACGCTACGCACCGCGTAGCCGTCGATCGCCGCCTGGTCGAAGCCCGGCAGCGGGCGCGACGCGATGACCTCCTCGGCGGAGCGCAGACCATGGGCATCGGAGAGGGCCACCCGCACCGGGGCCGGCCGAACCGCTGCCTCCAGGACGCGCCCCAGCTGCTCGTCGACCGACCGCACGTCCGCCTAGCCCTCCAGCCGCGCGGCCAACCAGGCGCGCAGCTCGTCGCCGTAATCGGGGTCGCGCAGCGCGAAGTCGACGAACGCGCGCACATATCCCCCGGGGTTACCCAGGTCGTGACGCTCGCCGCGGTGCACGACCACGTGCACCGGGTGCCCCTCGGAGATCAACAACGCGACGGCGTCGGTGAGCTGCAGCTCACCGCCTGCGCCCGGGGTGACGCGCTCGAGCGCGTCGAAGATCGCGCGGTCGAGGATGTAACGCCCCGCGGCTGCGAAGCTGGACGGCGCCTGGTCGGGCGGCGGCTTCTCCACCATCCCGTGTACCCGTTTGACGTCCGGATCGTCGGTGTCGGCGACCTCGAACACACCGTAGGCGGAGATCTCCGGACCGGGGATGTCGAACGCGCACAGCACGCTGCCACCGTGTTCGGCGCGAACCTCGGCCATCCGGGAGAGCACCCCGGTGGGCAGCACCAGGTCGTCGGGCAGCAGCACGGCGAAGGCCTGCTCGTCGTCGGCGAGCGCACCCGCAGCACAGCCCACGGCGTGGCCGAGCCCCCTCGGCTCGGCCTGGGTGACGGTCCGGACCTCGATCAGCTCCGAGGCGCGGCGCACCTTCGCCAGAAGCGCATCCTTGCCGCGCTCCTTCAGGGTCGCCTCGAGCTCGGGCTGCGGCGCGAAATGCGCGGCCACCGCGTCCTTGTCCGGGGAGGTGACGATGAGCAACTGCCGGGCCCCGGCCGCCGCCGCCTCGGCGGCGACCAGCTCGATGCCGGGGGTGTCGATCACCGGAAGCAGTTCTTTCGGCACCGTCTTGGTCGTCGGCAGGAACCGAGTGCCCAGGCCGGCGGCCGGCACCACGGCGGAGCGGAACGGCAGCGGCCCAGGCCGCGCCGATGGTTCGCTCGCAGGCACGCTCATGGTTGGCGAGCCTAACGACGTCGGTAGCGTGCGTGTGTGACGGCTACCGCGGACCCCCCCCGTTCGGACGATAGCGGCTCTTCCGCGACCGCAGCCAAGGGCGAGCTGCGACGGCGGCTGAGCGCCGCGCGAAGAGCGGTGTCGCCGCAACAACGCGCCGAATGGGCCGCGGCGCTCGCCATGGCGACGGTGAGACTCGCCGAACAGACCGGCGGACCGGTCTGCGCCTACCTGCCCATCGGCAGCGAACCGGGTTCGGCCGCCGGGCTCGACGCGCTGCGCGCCGCGGGCCACGAGGTACTGCTCCCGGTGGTTCCGGCGGTCGCCGGACCGCTGGATTGGGCCCGCTACGAGGGACGGGGGTCGCTGGCCGACGGCCCGCTGGGGCTGCGCGAACCCACCGGAGAGCGACAGGGTGTGATGGCAATCACCAAGGCCCGTTTGGTGCTCATCCCGGCGCTGGCCGTCGATCGGCGCGGCGTGCGGCTGGGGCGCGGCGGCGGCTACTACGACCGCACACTTCCCCTGGCCCGGGCCGGTGTCGTGCTGGCCGCGATACTGCATGACGACGAGCTCGTCGACGAGCTGCCCGCTGAGCCGCACGACGTCCGGGTCAGCGCCGTGGTTCGCCCGGCCACCGGTGTGACGTTGCTGGGCAACGCCCGCTGAACGCTGCGCGTTAAACTGGCACTCAGAGTGTCGGAGTGCCAATCGCGGAGGACCCCTTGCCGACCTACCAGTACGCCTGCACCACCTGCGACCACAGGTTCGACGCCGTTCAGTCCTTCTCCGACGCGGCGCTGACCGACTGCCCGGAATGCCAGGGGAAGCTGCGCAAGGTCTTCTCCTCGGTCGGGATCGTGTTCAAGGGCAGCGGCTTCTACCGGACCGACAGCCGGTCCGGCTCCAACTCGGTTTCCAACGGCGGCACGACGTCGACGAACGGGAGCAAGGAGCCCGCGGCCGCGTCCACCTCGACGACCTCCGCCGACTCGGGGTCGAGCACGTCGACGAGCTCGTCGAGCAGCGCCCCGGCCGCCGCCGCCTCCTGACGCCTCGGGTCGACACTCGCACACCCGCTCCGCGAGAAGGCCCGCCACGACCCCGGTTGTCCACAGGTCCGCACGGTTGTCCACAGGTTGACGTCACCGGGTCCCCCGGGCAGGCCGAGGCTCCTACCGTCGCTTCCGGAACTCATCAGAGCGACGGGAGGCGGGCATGGCGGACACCAACGGACCGTCCCGCGGGTCGCGCGCGCTCGGGCCTCGCCTCTGGCACCGGCTCGCCGACCTGGTCCACGGGCCGGGCTGGCGGCGCATGCTCCTGCTCCGCCGCGCCGCGGCGGCCGTGCTCGCCGGGTTCGCGCTGGTTCTCGCCCTGATCCCACGGGCCGCCCCGAGCGGGACCACGGTCCTCGTCGCCGCACGCGACCTCGGCCCTGGCGCGACACTCGCCCCCGCCGACCTGGCCATCCGGAACTGGCCGGCCGACCTGGTCCCCGCGGGCGCCCTGCGCGCCCCGGCCGCCGCCGACGGTCGCGTGCTGGCCGGGGCCGCCCGCGCCGGCGAACCGCTCACCGATCTTCGCCTGGCCGGCCCCGCTCTGGCCGCGCGGGCGGTCGGAACCTCCGACGCCGTCAGCGTCCCCGTGCGCCTGGCCGATCCCGGCGTCGCCGGGCTGCTCGCCCCGGGACGTGCGGTCGACGTCGTCACCACGGGCCCGACGGCCGACGAACCGCTCGTCCTGGCCAGCGGTGCGGTCGTGCTCGCGGTGTTACCCGCCGACGCCGATCCGGGCATCGGGGCGGGCGCGGCCCGCGGACGGCTGGTGCTCGTCGCGCTTCCGCACCCGATCGCGACCCGGGTCGCCGCGGCGTCGCTGGCCCAGCCGGTCGCCCTCACCCTGCGATAGGCCCGTCAGCCCCGGTCGTGATGCGGTGGCCGGTTGTCCCGCAGCCACTGCTCGACGGCCGGGGTGCCGTCGGTGTGCGCGGCAGGCTCCGCCTCGGGCACCTCGTCGCGGGTCACCGCGGGGAGCACGTCACCGAAGATCTCGTCGAGCCGACGGCGCACGTCGTACGGGAGATCTGCCACGTCCCCATCGTGCCACGCTGCGAAGACCGTTCCCGCGGTGCCACGATGGCGTTCACCGGACGCCACGAGGGCGCCCGGCGACGAGCGGGGGCGAACGTGGACATCGTGGAGAAGGTCAAGGAGCTCGCCGGCGTCGCCAAGCAGAAGGCGACGCCCTACGCCGAGAAGGCCAAGCAGAAGACCGGCCCGTACCTGGACACGGCCAGGCAGAAGGCCACCCCGTACGCGGAGAAGGCCCGGCAGCGGGCCGAGCGGGCTCTGGGACGCGATCGCGCCACCGGCACGGTACCGCCGGCGACCGGCGCCGCCCCGCAGGACGAGCCGAAGAACCGGTGAACCGGCCGGGTTGGGCTGGGCTCAGGCCGAGCCCAGCCCGGACAGCTCGGCGATGACGTGCGAGACGAGGGGCGTCACCGTCGCCATCCCGTCGCGCACGGCAGCACGCGACGACGCGAGGTTGACCACCAGCGTGCTGCCGGAAACCCCGACGAGCCCGCGGGACAGCCCGGCGTCCACCGCGCCCGCGGCGAGCCCGGATGCCCTGATGGCTTCGGCGATGCCGGGGATCGGGCGGTCGAGAACACCCGCGGTGGCGTCGGCGGTGACGTCGCGCGGTGACACCCCGGTACCTCCGACGGTGACGACCAGATCGACCCCGCCGATCACGGCGGTGTTCAGCGCATTGCGGATCGCCACGGACTCGCCGGGGACCACGACCACCGCGTCGACGACGAAGCGGGCCTCCTCGAGGAGCTCCCGGACCAGCGGGCCCGTTGTATCTGCACGTTCACCGTGGCTCACCCGATCGTCCACGATCACCACGAGGGCCCGGCCGATCTGGGGTGGCGCCATCTCCATGCGCTCACCGTAGCGGGACCACGCTCGTCGGCGGCGCACTGCCTTGGGAGCGGTCGCGCCGACGCGGGGAGGGGGCAAGCGCCGGCGCGACCTCCATCCCGGTCGCGGGGCACCGCGGGCCGAGACCGTAGAGACCAGCATGTACCCAGGAATCGCGTCAACGAAACATCGCCGACCGGCCGCCATGGACGGTGGATGAATGCCCTGGGCCGTTAGCCGGTCGCCGTCCCGAGCGTGACCTTGACGGTCCGGTCGCTGAGCTCCACCTTGACGACCTCGCCGGGGACCTGCGACCGGACCGCGGCCTGGAGGTCGACGCCGCTGGTCACCCGCTGGTCACCGAGCCGGACGACGATATCTCCCTGCTTGATACCCGCCGTCTCCGCGGGCCCGCCGGGTGTCACGCTCTGGATTCGGGCACCGGTGGCCGATGGATCGTCGGTCACCCCGACGCCCAGCACGGCCCGGCTGGCCTTGCCGGTTCGTTCCAGCTCCTCGGCGATCCGCTTGGCCTGGGTGACCGGGATGGCGAAGCCGACGCCGATCGAACCGCCCCGGGTGCCGGTCGTCGCGATCGCGGAGTTGATGCCGACGACCCGGCCCTGCATGTCGACGAGTGGGCCGCCCGAGTTGCCCGGGTTGATCGCGGCGTCGGTCTGCACGGCGTTCAGCACGGTCGCCTCGCTGGCGCCGGACTCGCCGCCCACGCTCACCGCTCGGTCGAGCGCACTGACGATGCCGGTGGTCACCGTGCCACCCAGCCCCAGCGGGGACCCGAACGCCACCACCTGCTGGCCGACCCGCAGGCTGTCGGAGTTGCCGAGCTCGACCGGGACGAGCTCCGAGACATTCCGGGCGCGGAGCACGGCCAGGTCGGAGGAAGGGTCTCGGCCGACGATACGGGCCTGGGCCGTGATCCCGTCCTGGAAGACCGCGACAACGCTCCCGCCGTTCGCCGCTGACTCGACGACGTGGTTGTTGGTGAGGATCAGCCCGTCCGAGCTGAGCAGCATGCCCGAGCCCTCCCCCGCCGTCCGCTGGCCCGCGACCCGCAGCTGCACGACGCTGGGCAGCACCTTCTGCGCCACGACCTCGACCGAGCCGACCGGCGTCGCGGCCTCGTCGACCGGGGGGAGCGGCCGGCTGAGCACGCCGGTGGATCCGCCGCTACCGCCGCGGTCGGCCAGCGAGTAGCCGACCCCGCCGCCGACTCCACCCCCGAGCACCGCCGCGAGCAGGGTGAGCGCGACGAGGGTGCCGGTGCCGCGGCGCCGTTGCGGCGGACCGGCGGGGATCGTGGGCATCTGCGGTGAGGCGTAGCCGCCGTACGGACCCGCTCCCGTCGGGTGGCCCGGGAAGGGATACGGGCTCGTCGGCCCGCCACCGGTTCCCTCGGGCATGCGCTGACCGGGGTCGCCGGGATCGTTGTTCGCCATGACCTCACCGAGTCCGAGGGATCGCTGCACCTACGAGCGTAAGAGTCCGGCGCCGACGGATGCAGGCACCCGTGATCAGCCGACGGGCCGCCTGCCGGGCAGCCGCAGAACCAGCAGCGCGCCGCCCTCGGGCGCCCGGCCGGCCCACACCGCGCCGCCGTGCCGCCCCGCGACCTGCTTGACGATCGCGAGCCCCAACCCCGATCCGGGCATGGTCCGAGCGCCGTCCGCCCGGTAGAAGCGGTCGAACACCCGGGGCAGGTCCTGCTCCGCGATACCCGGCCCCGTATCGGCCACCTCGATCACCACCGTCCAGTCGTCGACCTGGATCATCTGCACCCGCGCCGTGCCCCCCGGTGGGCTCCACTTCGCGGCGTTGTCCAGCAGGTTGAGCACCGCCCGTTCCAGCGCCGTGGCATCGCCGATCAGCGTCCACGGGATGAGCCGCACGTCGAACTCGACGTCTCCGGTGCGGCGCCGCGCCCGCTCCGCCGCACGCTCGACGACGTCGGTGAGCTCCACCGGTTCATGCAGCACCACCGGCGGGTCGTCGCGGGCCAGCTCGACCAGGTCTCCGACGAGCTGGGACAGCTCCGCGATCTGGGCCCGCACGTCGTCGAGGATCTCGGCCCGATCGGACTCGGGGAGCGTCGGGGCACCCGGCCGGTCGGCGGCGGCGAGCAACTCCAGGTTGGTCCGCAGCGAGGTCAGCGGGGTGCGCAACTCGTGTCCGGCGTCGGCGACGAGGCGTCGCTGCTGTTCCTGCGACGTGGCCAGCGCGCCGAGCATCTCGTTGAAGCTGTGGGTGAGCCGCGCCAGCTCGTCGGAGCCGCTGACCGGGATCGGACGCAGGTCACCGGTCGCCGCGACCCGCTCGGTGGCCGCCGTGAGCCGCTGCACCGGCCGTAGCCCGGCGCGTGCGACCGCGAGCCCGGCCAGCGCCGCCAGCAGCACCCCGATCCCGCCGACGATCGGCAGCGCCGTCCCGAGGGTGGTCAGCACCTTCTGGGTGGGTTCGAGGCGCTGGCCGATGACGAGCGCGCGTCCGGACCCGGCCTGCACGGCGACCACGCGGTACGGGCCGTCCGGGGAGCTCGCGGTGCGCGTCGAGTAGGGCTCGAGGCCGCGGGCAACGGCGAGCTCGTCATCGCCGAGCGGGGGTGCGGACGCGGCGCCCTCCGCCGACCGGGCCACCGCGTTGGCCTGCAGCAACGCGATCCGGATGTCCCCGGCCCCGAGCACGTCCGGCGGGATGGTCGCCAGCTGCGCCGGATCGGCCAGCCGGCTCTGCGCCGCCGCGTAGGCGCGCTGCAGCAGGTTGTCGTCGAGGGTGGCCAGAATGCTGGTGCGCACGGTGAAGAACGCCGCGAGCGAGACGAGCACGACCGCGCCAGCCGCCACCAGCGCGGCCAGGATCCCGATTCGGGTGCGCAGCGAGACGCGGTCGAGCACCTGGTCGTGACCGTGCCTCCCGGGAGCCCCCCGCGACCTCGCAGCGGGCAGGTGGGCGACCCCTGGACGGATCACGGCGGGGATTCCCGCAGCACGTATCCGACGCCGCGCACGGTGTGGATCAGTCGCGGCTCACCCTCCGCCTCGGTCTTGCGCCGCAGGTAGCCGATGTAGACCTCGAGCGCGTTGCCCGTGGTCGGGAAGTCGTACCCCCACACCTGTTCGAGGATCTGGGCCCGGGTCAGCACCCGGCGCGGATGCGCGAGCAGCAGTTCCAGCAGCGAGAACTCGGTCCGGGTCAGCCTGATCTCGCGATCCCCGCGGCGCACCTCGCGGGTCTCCGGGTCCAGCGAGAGGTCGGCGAACACCAGCGGCTTGCCGGCTCCCGTCGCGGTCGACGAGCCGGCCTCGGGGGTCCGCCTGCGCAGCAACGCCCGCAGCCGGGCCAGCAGCTCCTCCAGGGCGAACGGTTTGGGCAGGTAGTCGTCGGCGCCCGCGTCGAGGCCCGCGACCCGGTCGGACACCGCATCGCGGGCGGTGAGCACGAGGATCGGCAGCTCGTCGCCGCTGCCTCGCAGCCGTCGACACACCTCCAGGCCGTCCAGCCGCGGCATCATCACGTCCAGCACCATCGCGTCGGGACGCGACGTCGCGACCGCCTCCAGCGCGGCCCGCCCGTCACTGGCCAGGTCCACCTGGTAGCCGTTGAAGGCGAGCGAGCGGCGAAGCGACTCGCGCACCGCCCGATCGTCGTCGACGACGAGGATTCGCATGCGGCCAGTCTGGCCCGGGGGTATGAGAGTCGGCTGAGAGGCCTGATACGCGCGCGCGACGTTGCTCCAGACGGGGGAATATGCCGCAACGCTGATCCACCCGATCCTTCCCCCGGTCGGCCGAGGATATTGGCTGGTCAATTGGGTATTGGGCCCGGATTCCGGGGCAGGTCGAAACCGCCTGCGCGGGGCCGGGCGAGCCCGCCGAACCGGCCCACGAGGTGTGGGTCATGGGATCATTGGTCCGCCAAGGGTGGCGTCGCGATCGCAAGATTCGGCCCGATTCAAGGTGGTTGGGCTGTCGCCGGTGCCACCGCCAACGCCTGTGCACCAGATGGTCCGGTGCGCAGTTGAACGCCGAGGAGGACCTCTCGTGACCGCTGCTGCGACCGATCGGATTCGCATCGCGCTCCCTGAGAACTCGATGCGGTATGAACAAGACCTGGAGTGGTGTCTGGTCGATGGGAAAGACGGCTGGCGGGAGATCCGCTTCCACGACTACGCCGAGCTCTACACGGTCACCGGCCTCTACGAGCGGGTGTTCTACGAGATACTGCAGTGCTCCTCGCCGTCCACCGTCCGCGAGCTGCTCGTCGGCGCGATGAACCGCGCCGGCGCCGACATCAGCCAGTTGCGGGTGCTGGACTTCGGTGGCGGCAACGGCATCATGGCCGAGGAGCTAGTCAAGGCGGGTGTGTCCAGCGTTGTCGGCGTGGACATCCTCTCCGAGGCGCGCGACGCGGCGCTGCGTGACCGCCCGGACGTCTACCAGGACTACCACGTGGTCGACATGGCCGCGCTGACCGAATCCGAGCACGCCGCGCTTGCCCGGCACCGGTTCACCGGAATGACCTCGGTCGCCGCGCTCGGCTTCGGTGATGCCCCGCCGGACGCGTTCCGTGAGTCGTTCAACCTCGTCGAGGACGGCGGCTGGATCGCGTTCACGATCAAGGACAGCTTCCTTTCCGACCGGGACCCGTCCGGCTTCAGCGGCCTGATCAAGTCCGCGATCAGCGATGGCCGCCTCGAGGTGCACGCGTCGGAGACCTACCAGCACCGCATCGCGACCACCGGTGAGCCGCTGCACTACAAGGCGATCATCGGCACGAAGAAGTCCGACCTTCCGCGCTAGGCGCCTCGGCGTCCGCTCCCCCATGGCCTGTCCCGACCCGCGCCCGGCCGGGCGCGGGTCGCGGCCGGCGCCGCCCACACCAGCGCTGCCAGCGCCACACCCATCCAGGCAGCCAGGTAGCCGAACGCCACCTGCGGCGACACCAGCGTGTAGAGCAGGCCTGCGACCAGGCACGCTCTCGTAGCTCAGGGAATAGAGCGTCGCGAACCGTCGGAAGATCGTCAGCGCGCCGCTAGCCGGAACGCCACGGACGCACCGGCGGCAAGCATGAGCCGAGCACGATTGATCCGATGCCACCGCTTGACGAGTTGCTGTCGCTCCTGTTCCGGCAGCTTCGGACCGACGAGGAGGCGGTGGTTCACGGTTGGTATGAGGTAGCCGGTCATGACGACGCCGGCCGCCGAGCAGACAGCGCCGGCAAGGAGCGCGCGACGAGCCTCGCTCCTGTGCCACCTGCCGGCGACGGCGGCACCTGTCGACGCGAGCAGAAGCGGCGCGGCCGGAAGGTAGTAGTGAACCGGGCTGCCGCCGGTCAGCAGTCCCTCGCGCCGCCCGGCCTCCCGGTCGTCCGCCAGCCGATCCGGCATCCGCACGATCTCCTCGTAGAGGTTCCCGAAGAACCAGTGGGCATGGGCCAAGCGCGCCGACCTGAGGGCAACGCCGTCGGTGCCGCGGTCGCAGCCATCTCCACCTGCGGTTCTCACGGACGAAGCATTGCAGATCCGCCACTGCCTCGAGTCAAGGCGCCGCCTCCGGCGGCGCGCGGCCGGCGGGCACGGCGGTCGCGCCCTCACGCCGACGCCTCACCATCATCGGGATTCGAGGCATCGTCGTCGGGTAGCGACCTGTGTCCGCCACCGCTCAGATCAGACGGCAGCGGAACCCGCGGCTCACGGACACCAGCGCGCCCGTCATCTGGGCCGTCTCCACGCTGTGCCTTCGCCTTCGCTCGCCCTCTACCCATGGCCCGCATGACACTACTGCTGTCGAGCACGCTGGTCGACGAACGACCCGGGTTCCGCCCGGACCCGGCACCGCTCGGAGATCAGCGGAAGTGCGGGGCGGCGGCGGGACCGCGAACCACGGGCAACGCGGAACCATCGTGAAACGGCCTCCGTGCCCGCGGCTCGCCAGGGCATGGAGGCCGAGGCGGGGACCCCCTGCCACGCAGCTAGGATCGCTCAGGCACGCCCTCGTAGCTCAGGGGATAGAGCAACGGTTTCCTAAACCGTGTGTCGCAGGTTCGAATCCTGCCGGGGGCACCACCGCTGACCTGTGGTGCGGCCTGTAGCGTCGGCGCGGCCCGCTTCGTCTTCCCCGCTGACGCGGATCCGCGTACTCCCGCCCCGGCCAGCCCTTGACCTCCACGTGCACGCGCCGCCCGTCCAGCACGGCGACGACGTCCGTCCCACGCTCGCGACGGGCGGTGTCGGCCTGCGACTCGATGCGGGCGCCCCGCGAGATCAGGCCATCGACGACCGCACGCTGGACCGCGCTCTCCCACAGCCACGCCCGGACCGAAGTCGCCACCGGGGCGTCCGCCGCCTCGACCGGACCGACGGCGCCGGCCAGCCGGTTCACGATCGCCCGCCCGCCGCGTCTCGGACGACCAGCAGTCCGCAGCGAGGCACGGCAGAGCGCATTCACCGTCTGATGCACGACCTTCGGGATGAGCGCGCCGAGGCTCCCCGACGACTTGCGCGTCGGTCAGACCGCCCGGATGCCCGGCAAGGATCCGGAGCACCTCGTCACGCCGCAACACGGCACCTTCCGACGTCGTCAACGTCGACCCATGACGACCCCACGCCTGAGCATCGCCGGTCGCTGCGCTGCGGACCTCGTCATCCACTCACGGATCATGGCAGTCAGCGCTACCAGACGCCTCCGACACGGGACCATGGGAATCGACGAGGCACCAATCGTGCGCCGGCGATACGGTGCAAGCCTGGCACTTCCGACGCCTGCCCGATCGCAACGGAGCCCACGACGGGGAACGGTCGTTCGCTCCTATGAGTACGGCCGTGCGTCGCCGGACCCGGCGGGTATCTGTGGCCTGTGGGCCGGAGGCGGAGCCGTTCACGATCGAGCCCGGGCCACCGACGGCTCCGGCACTCTCGCTTTGCCCGGTACTCTCACGGTGGAGGATCTGCCGTGGGAGGTGACCTGCGAATGAGCGTGCCCGCCGAGGGTGCCCGCGAGTTCGTCGTCGCGCCCGAGCTGGCCGAGGTCGCCGAACGACTCGGCGTCCCCCTGCACGCGGGTGACCGCGTCCGCTTCGAGGTCATCGACGGCGGCCGGTCCACCGACACCGAGCCCACCCGGCACGAACCCTGGCCGCCGACATGGGTCGGGTCGATCGTCACCGACGAGAACCTCGCCACCAACGCTCGCTCCGTCATGAGAGCCGAGCTCGGCGACCAGTGATCCTGGTCGACACCGGCCCGATCGTCGCCGCCGCCTCCACCCGCGACACCCACCACGCCACCTGCCGAGCCGCGCTCGGCAGCCTGCGCGAACCCGCGCTCATCACACCGTTCGTCGTGACCGAGGTCTGCTACTTCCTGTCCACCCGGGCCAGCGCCGCGGCCGAGGCCGCCTTCCTCCGCTCCCACACAGCTGAGGTTCGCGGTCGCGGCCCACATGGCGCAGCTCGCCGGCGACCGCGGCCGTCCAACCCTCCGCGATCACCTCGACCGCGCCCAGCTCCCGGGTCTCCCGCTCACCGGACAACGCACCGGCAAACACCTGGGCCTCGGGCAGGGACACCTCTTTCTCGGCCATCGCGGCGATGCCCGGCGCGATGGCCGGATCGATCAGGATCCACGCCCCGTTCCAGCGCATGAGAGGCCTTCCCACCGCGGCGAGCCGCTCCGCATCCTCCCGGGTGAGGCTGTGCTCGCCCGCCATGGCCTCGCACCGGAATGCGGCGCCGTCGGACGCCCGTAGGCGGTGTGCCACGAGTTCGTCCGCGAGCCGGACCTCGACCCCCGCTTCCGCCAGTGCGGCGGCGCCGGCGGCAAGGAAATCGGCCGCCTCGGTGGCGGTGAGCCGCACCGAGGTCGTTCGCTGCTCGCGGAGCGCAGCCCGGATCGGCGCGTAGACCCTGGCGGCCTCCACCAGCCGGCGCACGAACGTCTGGGCCGGCCACCGGGCCGAGGGATCGACGCCCCACCGCAGGAGACGCCCGCGCGAAGTCGGCGTCATCGGGGACAAATGTCGCCTGCAGCAACGAGGGAACCGGCATCACGCCGAATCGAGGATCTTGCGCAGGGTGACCTGCATTCCGGCGACCTCCGCCGGGTCGAGCGACCCGAGGATCTCCTTCTCGACGCCGAGGGCCTACGGCTCGGCCTTGGCGAGCAGGGTGTGGCCGTGCTCGGTGAGCGTGAGGCCGATGGCCCGCCCGGTTCCCCGTCGGCGTCCGGTCGATTGCTCCCTTGGCAGCCAGGTCCACGATCATCGAGTTCGCTCTCCGCCCTGGCCGGACGTCCGGCTGGGCCAGCATCTCGGCGAGGCCAACGCGACACGGCACCATATTGCCGTTCTTTGTCAAGATGGCAGCTATGGCCCGGAAGAAGACCACGGTGTACATCGACGATGCGCTGCTGCGTGCGGCAAAGGTGGCCGCCGCGCGCTCGGGCTGGAGGAGGCGGCGACGGTCCCGACTACCGAAGTTGAACTCGTGATGGCGGTGGGCGTGACGTTTCGTGATCCCTGCGGTATGCCCGGTGGATGAGGTACGCGCAGGGCGGCGGGCTGACACCGAAGGAGCAGCAGGCCAGGGAGCGGGTGCGGTTGGAGGCCGGCGCGCGGTCCGAGCGGGCCAGACGACCGCCGAGATCGCCGCTGGCCTGCGGATGGGCCGGCGGCAGGTGGAGAAGTGGCGGCGGGCCTGGCGCGACGGCGGCCTGGACGCGTTGCGGTCCAGGGGCCGGTGTCGGTGGAGCGGCTCTCGCCCGCGCAGTGGGAACGCCTGAAACGGGAGCTGGGCGGGGCCGTCGGCGCACGGCTGGGAGGAGGGCCAGGGCTGGACCCTGGTGCGGATCAAGACGTTGATCGACCGAATGTTCCACATCGGCTACACCGTGTAGGGCGTGTGGAAACTGCTGCGCCGCCATGGCTGGTCCGCGCAGGTGCTCGCCCACCGGGCGGTCGCGCGCGACGAGGCGGCGCTCGGGTGTGGAAGGAGCAGGTGTGACCGCGGATAAAAGCACCGCGGCGGACCGGGGCGCCTACATCTGCTTCGAGGACGAGGCGGGGCAGGAGCTCAGGCCGCCGAAGGGACGTACCTGGGCGGTGCGCGGCCAGACACCCGTGATCCCCGTGCGTGGCGGCGGCCGGGGCCGGGTCTCGGGTGGCCGGTGTGCGGTGTTTCCAACCCGGGCACCGGCCGCACCTGCTCGACGGCTGCCTCGCCGAGACCGGACTGATCATCGAAATGCCGTGACCAAGCCAGCGCCATCAAGAGTTCGGCTTCAGCAATGGAAGCGGGCTGCGGATCGTCGCCAGGGTCTGGACGCCATCCCCGCCGAGGGCGAGAGTGGAGCGGGTCGAGCCCGTTCCTTGTCCCGCTCAGGAGGCACGGTATGACCACCCACTCACGGCCGACGACAACGGACGCAGGGATCCCGGTTGCCAGTGACGAGCTATCGCTGACCGTCGGGCCCGACGGCCCGATCGTGCTGAACGACCACTACCTGATCGAGCAGATGGCCAATTTCAACCGGGAGCGCATCCCGGAGCGCCAGCCGCACGCCAAGGGCGGCGGCGCGTTCGGCGTCTTCGAGGTGACCCAGGACGTCACCGCGTACACCAGGGCCGCGGCGTTCCGGCCCGGAACGAGGACGGACATGCTGGCCCGGTTCTCCACCGTCGCCGGCGAGCGGGGCAGCCCGGACACGTGGCGTGACCCGCGCGGGTTCGCGCTGAAGTTCTACACCTCCGAGGGCAACTTCGATCTGGTCTGCAACAACACGCCGATCTTCTTCATGCGGGACCCGATGAAGTTCCAGCACTTCATCCGCAGCCAGAAGCGCCGGCTGAGCAACAACCTGCGCGACCACGACATGCAGTGGGACTTCTGGACGCTCTCGCCGGAGTCGGCGCACCAGGTCACCTGGCTGATGGGGGACCGGGGCATCCCGAAGGACTGGCGGCACATGAACGGCTACTCCAGCCACACCTACAGCTGGATCAACGCCGCCGGGGAGATCTTCTGGGTGAAATACCACTTCCTCACCGACCAGGGGATCGAGTTCCTGACCCAGGCCGAGGGTGACGAGATGGCTGGCATCGACGGCGATGCCCACCAGCGCGACCTGTACTCGGCGATCGAGCGTGGGGAGCACCCGAGCTGGACGCTGAAGGTGCAGATCATGCCGTTCGAGGAGGCGAAGACCTATCGGTTCAACCCGTTCGACCTGACCAAGGTATGGCCGCACGGCGACTACCCGCTGCACGAGGTGGGGAAGATGACGTTGAACCGCAACGTCGCCGACTACCACACCGAGATGGAGCAGGCCGCGTTCGAGCCGAACAACCTGGTCCCCGGCACCGGGTTGTCCCCGGACAAGATGCTGCTGGCCCGCGGGTTCTCCTACGCCGACGCGCACCGCGCCCGGCTCGGAGTGAACTACAAACAGATCCCGGTCAACTCGCCCACGGTCGAGGTGCACGCCTACTCCAAGGACGGCGAGATGCGGGTGCGCAACGCCGCCGACCCGGTGTATGCACCGAACTCCCAGGGCGGCCCGCAGGCCGATCCGAGCCGGGTCGCCGAGCCGCTGTGGTACGCCGACGGCGAGATGGTCCGCTCGGCGTACACGCTGCGCCGAGACGACGACGACTGGGGACAGGCCGGCACGATGGTCCGCCACGTGCTCGATGACGCCGCCCGCGACCGCCTGGTGAGCAACATCGTCGGCCACCTGCTCAAGGGAGTCAGCGAGCCGGTGCTGGTCCGCGCCTTCGAGTACTGGCGCAACGTGGACAAGGACCTCGGCGACCGGATCGAGCAGGGGGTGCGCAGCCAGCGGTCCGGGACCGCTCCGGAGGCGGCCGAACCGGGCAACCCGGCCAGTCCCGATACCCAGGCCAGGACCTGACGATCGCCCCGCCGCGACGAGCGGAGGGGCTGCGCGGAACGGGGCGGTCGGAGCTGCCCAGGCCATGACCGACGTCTCCGGCCCGCCGTTCTGGCGCCGACCACGTCGGCAGCCTGCTCCGCCGGCAGGGACGTGAACCGGCGGTGCTGCTCGTCGCCGACACCGCGCACGGCACCGGCCGCGGTGCACACCCGGACTCCGTGCGCGTGCCGCCCCTGCAGGTGGACACGGCGGATGGTCGACGCGGCCATCGATGCCACCGGGCGCTACGCCGCGGCCCACAACAGTGCGGCGCCCGCCCGGTACGCTCGCTGGGATCGTTGCTCCAGATCTGCCGCCAGACCTTCGTTTGCTCTCTGTCCCTGTAAGCCTCTCGCGGGTCTGCCCGGCCGCGGCGGTGTCAGGACGCGGTGGCGGTGACGGGCTGGTTGGCCAGGCGCCACTCGAGCATGCCCTCGGCCAGGCGCACGGCGCGCCGGCCGTGGGCGGTGAGCAGCCGGACCGCGTCGTGGGCGAGCACGCAGTAGGCGCCGCGACAGTAGGCCACGATCTCGACGTCGGCCGGAAGCTCAGACAGGCGGTCGGGGAGCTCGTCGAGGGGGATGGAGACCGCCCCCGGGATGTGCCCAGCCGCGAACTCCGGGACCGGCCGCACGTCCAGCACGACGGCCTCGCCGGCCTGGGCTCGACGCAGTAGCTCGTCACGCCCGATCTGCTCGGTGTCCTCGCCGTCCTGCGTTCTCAGGTAGCGAGTCCGTGCGACGTCGACGTCGGCCAGATGCGCTGCGGCCACGGCCCGCAGCTGCGCGAACAGCGCGGCGACGTCCTCGCCGGCGAGCCGATAACGGATCGTGGTGCCCTTCCGTGTGGTGGCGACCAGACCAGCCTCGCGGAGCGTCTTGAGGTGCATGGATGCGGTGGTCAGTCCGAGGCCAGCGGTAGCAGCGAGGTCGGCGACGCTGCGCGGGCCCTGGCTGAGCAGGTCTAGCAGCTCCAACCGCTTGCCGCTGCCCAACGCCTTGCCCACCCGCGCCAGTTGCTCGAACAGTTCGGCCTTCAGTAGCGCATCACCCATCGCCATCCTCCAACCTTTCATGGAATAGTGTAGGAGCTGATTGGTGACGACGCCAGTCCAGGTATGCGTGGGAGGGACGGCATGAGCGAGACAGCGGCGGCCCGCGCGGGCGGTGGTGTCGAGGTGACGGCGGTCGTGGACGAGGGCCTGGGCAACTCCTGCTACCTGGTCGACCTCGGTGACGGGTCGGCGCTGCTGGTCGACCCGCCGCGGGACCTGCGCGCGGTGCGCGCGGCGACGGAGGAGGCCGGTCTGCGGATTCGGTTCGCCGCGGACACTCATCTGCACGCTGACTTCCTCTCCGGCGCGGCGCAGTTGGCCCACGACGACGGCGCGGTGGTGCTGGCCTCGGCTACCGGTCGCCGCCGGTTCGAACATCGTGGCCTGGCCGAGGGTGATGAGGTTGACCTCGGCGGGCTGAGGTTGACGGCGCTGGCCACGCCCGGGCATACCGATGAGCATCTGTCGTTCCTCCTGCGCGACGGGGACCGCTCGGTCGGCGTGTTCACCGGCGGGTCGCTCATCGTGGGCTCGGCGGCGCGGACCGATCTCCTGGGTGCTGACCGCGCCGAGGAGCTGGCCCGCGCTCAGTTCGCGTCGCTGCGGCGGCTGTCCGCGCTGCCCACGGAGACGGCGGTGTGGCCCACCCACGGGGCGGGTTCGTTCTGTTCCGCGCCGCCCGGGGCGGCGCGCACCTCGACCATCGGCCAGGAGCTGACCACGAACCCGCTGCTGGGCATCGAGGACGAGACCCGGTTCGTCGAGCGGCTGCTGGGTTCGCTGGGTAGCTACCCGCCCTACTTCCTGCGCCTGGCGGAGGTGAACCGGCGCGGGCCCGCGGTGCTCGACCCCGCCACGACCGGGCTGCTCGCGCAGCTGCGGGTGTCCGCGGTGCGGGAACTGCACGAGGCCGGCGCGGTCCTGGTGGACGTCCGACCGGTGCCCGACTACGCCCGCACCCACATCCCGGGGTCGCTGTCGATCCCGTTGCGCGCCCAGTTCGCCACCTGGCTCGGCTGGCTGGTCCCGCCCGATGCCCCCATCGTCGTGGTAGGTAACCCCGACCAGGACCTCGCCGAGCTGGCCTGGCAGGCGATGAACATCGGCGTCGAGCGCCTCGTCGGCGAACTGGCGGGCGGCATCGACGCCTGGGCCGCCGCCGGGCAGCCCACCGCCAGCACCCGCCTGGTCGGCCCCGGTGAGATCGACGAGCGCCGCCGCGTGCTCGACATCCGTCAGGACCCCGAGTTCACCACGGGGCACCTGCCTGGCGCCGTGCACATCGAACTCGGCGCGCTGGCACAGGCCGCCCGCGACCTTCCGGATGAGCCGACAGTGCTGATGTGCGGGCACGGCGAGCGGGCGATGAGCGCAGCCAGCCTGCTCGAGCGGGCCGGGCACCGCGACCTCACCGTCCTGGCCGGCGGTCCCGACGACTGGGCCCAGGCCACCGGCGAGAAGCTGCAGGTGGGTTCATGAGTTCCCCTGCCGGCGAGAGCCCGTCCACCGGTGGTCGTCCGATCACCCTGGGACTGGGTGCGAACCTCGCCCAGTTCAGCCTGCTCGTCGCGGTCAACGCCCTGGTCGGCGGCATGGTCGGGCAGGAACAGACGGTGTTGCCGCTGCTGGCCGAGCGCGAGTTCGGCCTGACCGGATACACGTTCCTGTTCACCTACGTGGTCGCCTTCGGGGCCACCAAGGCCGCCGCGAACTACTTCGCCGGCACCTGGTCGGATCGGTTCGGGCGCAAGCCGGTACTGGTCGTCGGGTGGCTGATCGCGGTGCCGGTGCCGCTGCTGCTGATCTGGGCGCCCAGCTGGGGCTGGGTGGTGGCGGCGAACGTGCTGCTCGGGCTCAACCAGGGCCTGACCTGGTCCACCACCGTCATCATGAAGATCGACCTCGTCGGGCCGAAGCAGCGCGGTCTGGCCATGGGGCTCAACGAGGCGGCCGGGTACGGCGCGGTCGCGCTCACCTCACTGCTCGCCGGCTACCTCGCGGCGCACTACGGGCTGCGGCCCGCCCCGTTCCTGCTCGGCCTGTCCTATGCCGCGCTCGGGTTGGGCCTGTCCGGCCTGCTCGTGCGCGAGACCCGCGACCACGCCCGCCTGGAAGCGGCCAAGCACGTCGGGCGTGCCGACGGGCGCCACGACCACCTGCACGCCGACCTCAGCACCCGGCAGATCCTCACCCACACCAGCTTCCGGGAACCCGCCCTGTCCTCGGCGAGCCAGGCCGGGCTGGTCAACAACCTCAACTTCGGCCTGTCCTGGGGACTGTTCCCCCTCCTGTTCGCCACCTCCGGCCTGGCCGTGGACCAGATCGGTGTCCTGTTCGCCCTCTACCCCGCCGTGTGGGGAATCGGGCAACTGCTCACCGGCGGGTTGTCCGATCGGTGGGGCCGAAAGCACCTCATCACCGCCGGGATGCTCACCCAGGCGACCGCGCTCGCGATCATCGCGGTCGCCGACACGTTCGCGCTGTGGGCGGCGGCGGCGATGCTGCTGGGCGCCGGCACCGCCATGGTCTACCCGACCCTGCTCGCCGTGATCGGCGATGTCGCCCATCCGGCATGGCGGGGCCGGGCCGTCGGGGTCTACCGGGTCTGGCGCGACGCCGGCTACGCCGTCGGCGCACTCATGGCCGGAATCGTGGCCGACCTGTGGGGCCTGCGTGCCGCGGTCTGGCTCGCCGCCGCCCTCAGCGCCACCTCCGGCCTCGTCGTGGCCACACGCATGTATGAAACCCACACCCGGCGCACGGCGAACCCCGGACGCCCCCGATGACCCATCCCGACCCGCTCGACGGCCCGATCTACCCCACAATTCCGCCAAGTTCAAGCCTCTACGGTCTGAGGGTGAGGTGTGTCCGAGTTAATGAAGCAGCCGGGCGATGGAATACCCGACCACGAGCGGGTAGTGATCATCGGTGGTCCTTGCTCGTGTTTCGACGGTAGTTGATCCGTGCCTCGCGGGCCGCGGCGAGCCCGTCGCGGCGGGCTTGGCGGATGCCTTCGCCGCGGCCTTCGTGTTCGTCGTCGGGCGTGACATACCCGACGCCGGCGTGCAACCGCACGGAGTTGTACTCGGCCCGGCGGCGGTCGAGCTCGCGCTCGAGCTCGCCGGGGTCTCTGATCTTCTCCAGGTGTGGCCACTCGCCCTTGACGTGGCCGAACAGGGTCTCGATCCAGGCCTGGTCCTC
>NZ_AUII01000019.1 GCF_000423625.1 Pseudonocardia asaccharolytica DSM 44247 = NBRC 16224 | reverse complement strand
TCACAGCGGTTTTCAGGCAGCTTGACGGGTGGGGTAGCCGGCGTGGGTGAACCAGCCGGCGGCGTCGGCCGGGGTGACCGCGTCCAGCGCGGCGGCGATCGCGGCGTCCAGGGCCGCCCGGCTGCGCGCGGCGGCCGCCCGGATGAGGGCCTTGAGCTTGCTGAAGGCCTCCTCGATCGGCGAGAGGTCCGGCGAGTAGGCGGGCAGGAAGACCAGCTCGCAGCCGGCGGCCTCGACCAGCGCGCGGATCCGGTCGGGGTTGTGCGCGCCGACGTTGTCCACCACGACCACCCTCCCCGGGCGCAGGCCGGGCAGCAGGAAGTACTCGAGATAGGTGGCGAAGACCGCGGTGTCGGTGCCGCCCTCCACGGTCATCGCCGGGCTCATCCCGGCCAGCGCCAGCCCGGCGAGCAAGGTGGTCACCGGGCCACGGTTGCGCGGCAGGGCCCCGTGCGCGCGTTCTCCGCGCACCGCGCGGGCCCGGCGGCGGGTCATCGCGGTGTGCGTGCCGCACTCCTCGACGAACACCAGCCGGCCCGGATCGATCGGGGCCATCCGCTCCCGCCACGCGGCGCGCGCGTCCTCGTCACGTTCGGTGGCGGTCAGGGTCGTTGCTTCAGCGGCCGGCCCGGCCGCCGCGCCCGCCCCGTCGGGGTCCGCGCCTGGCCGGGGGCGGCCGGCAGGCTGGCGATCGCCCGCGACATCGACGCCAGCGACACCGGCTCACCACCCGCGGCGACGAAGGCCGCGACGTGCTCGGCCGGGGCGGCGTCGGCGGCGGCGTCGAGGCGGGCCGGCAGCCAGGCGTGCAGCCGCCGCTTCTTCCTCGGCTCCGGCCCGTGCCGCTGCCCGGTCGCGGCCAGGCCGCCGGTGGCCCGCCGACGGGCCAGATACCGCTGCACGGTCCTCACCGACACGCCGAACCGGGCAGCCGCCTGCGGCTGGGTCATCCCCGCATCGACCCCGGCCACCACCCGCTCACGCAGATCCATCGAGTACGCCCGCACGTCGCCCTGGGTACCCCCGCCAACCAACCAGCACACCGCTGTCAGTCATCTGGGCCGGCTGAGCCAGGGGTCCGAGCGCGTGCCACGGGTGGCAGGCCGCCGAGCCATGACAAGGCGGCCGCTGACGGCACTCGGGGAGCCGCAGATCGAAGCCGGATCGGTGCTTCATGGCTGAGGGGCACGCGTCCGAGTCCGAGGAGACACTCGCGCCAAATTGGTGCGCAAATCCAGCCGATCCCACGCCCGAACCCACGGGTCAACACCGCGCAAAGCCGATCAAGATCCACTCATGAGCCAAGTCAGGTTAGAGCAGAACCAGCAGCATCAGCAGCCCTGAACACGGCAGGCGTGTGTCCAGTACTTCCGGTCGCGTTGGCGGCGCTTCAACCCGCCGACCAGGAGCTACGCCGCCGCGTGTGTCCAGATCAGCCACTCAGCTGCGGAACGCGGGCGGTGGGGGCGGCGCTGGCGCTCGCTGACGTCCTCCTCTGGATGCCGCGGACCCTGGACGCGCGAGTCACCGCGTCGTCCACTGCACCGGTGGTATCGGTCACCCCGTCGAGAAGGCTCGCGCGACGGTGAGCAGCAGCGGCGAACGGACGCCGAGTTGGGCGACCGAGTCGGCGACGACCTCAGCCAGCCACCCGACCGCGTCACACGACCACTCGGCAAGCTCTCCGCGCAGCACCACGCCGTGCAGGGGCGGGCCGTTCCAGAAACTGTCGTCGAACGGCGGAGAGAGGATGTCGTCCCGGCCGGCGACGTCGTGGGACCTGCAAACGAAGACGTCCTGGTCGAGGTGACCGAGGTAATCGGTGAGCTGCTTTGCGACAGCGGGGATCGATGGGTCCCGGCCGCTGTTGATGCTGACCTCCACCGGTGTTCCCGATCGCGGGTCACGCTCGGCGAACCAATGGCGCGTTCGCATCGACGGCACGGCCGCGTACGGCGGGCGCGACGAGGGGTCGAGACCCTGAACGGTGGTTTCTACTGAGCGTCGCAACACATCCTTGACCGTTTAGGGGTTGTGTTGTCTTCGACGCGTCGTGTCAAGAAGGGGCCCGGGCGGCGGCCTCAGTCGGCCAAGCGCCAGCGGTTCATGGAGTTGCGCGCCCGCGGCTGGAGCATCCAGGCCGCGGCACGGGAGGTCGGCGCGTCACGCACCTCCGGGGCGAACTGGGCGCGCGGCTACAAGACCTACCGCGACGGCCGGGTGGTCGGGTTCGTCGCGCCGCTGGATCGTCTCGCCGTGCGCGAGATCAGCTCGCGCTACCTGTCCCAGGACGAGCGTTTCCAGATCGCCGACCTTCGTCGGATGGGCTGGAGCATCCGGCGCATCGCCGCCCACCTCGGACGTTCGCCCTCGACGATCTCCCGCGAGCTGCGCCGCAACGCGCGCAACGACGGTGGCTACCGTCCGTTCGAAGCTCATCGCCGGGCCGTGGCCCGCCGGGCCCGCCATCATCGGCGGCGTCTGGAGACCAACAGCGAGCTGCGGGCCTTGGTCGGTGAGCTGCTCGGCCGACGATGGAGCCCCCAGCAGATCGCCCGGCACCTGTGGGCTCGTTTCCCGGAACTCCCGGGCATGCGTCTGTGCCATGAGAGCATCTACCAGGCGATCTACCAGCCCGGCTCCTCGCTCATCCGGCCGTCGAGGGTGCCGTCCGTGCAGCGCTCGTCGCTGCGGACCGGGCGCGATCATCGGCGAGCCCACCAGAAGCTCGAGCGCCGCCGGCCCCGGTTCGCCCAGCCGATGCTGACCATCCACCAGCGGCCGTTCCGTCCCGAGGACCGCTCTCAGCCCGGGCACTGGGAAGGCGACCTGATCGTGGGCAAAGATCACGGTTCGGCGATCGGAACCCTGGTGGAGCGCACGACTCGTCTGGTCCGGCTGCTGCATCTGCCTCAGCGCGACGCGCACACGCTGCACAGTGTCCTCACCACGCGGATGAGCGACCTCCCGCCGTCGCTGCTGCGCTCGATCACCTGGGACCAGGGCACCGAGATGGCTCGCCACACCGACATCACCACCGACCTGCACGTTCCCGTCTACTTCTGCGACGCGCACGCACCATGGCAGCGCGGATCCAACGAGAACACCAACGGGCTGCTGCGCCAGTACTTCCCCAAGCGGACCGACCTGAACGTCCACAGCCCCAAGCACCTGAAGGCCGTCGAGAACGAACTCAACGCCCGCCCCAGGATCGTCCTGGCCGACCGCTCCCCAGCCGAGATGTTCGCAGCGTTGTTAGCCTCCTCAGCCGAGCCATCGTTGCGACGTTGACTGGAACCCGCCGGACCCCAGGAGGGTCAACCTTCAGGATCCGTTGACACCGAGCCGTCGGTGGGCCGGTTCTACACCGCGCTGCTGGCCGCGACCGGCGCACCGCTGCGGCCCCGGCAACGAGTGCCCGAGCAGGAGCAACTCGCGCTGAGCCTGCTTCGGGCAGTCGGAGTTCGTGTCCTGGTGATCGACGAGCTGCACAACGTCCTGGCAGGGCGCGGCGATACCCGTCGGGAGTTTCTGAACCTGCTGCGGTTTCTGGGCAACGAGCTGCGTATCCCGTTGGTCGGTGTCGGCACCCGGGACGCTTACCTGGCGATCCGCTCCGACGACCAGTTGGAGAACCGGTTCGCGCCGTTCACCCTGCCCCGGTGGGAGCCGGACGAGGATTCCCGCTCGCTGCTGGCCAGCTTCGCCGCGTCGTTCCCGCTGCGCCGCCCCTCGCCGATCGCGACCCCCGAGATGGCCAGCTATCTGCTCACCCGCAGCGAAGGCACCATCGGCGAGCTGGCCCACCTGCTCACCGACGCCGCGGTCGCCGCGATCGAGTCCGGCGAGGAAGCCATCAACCAGCGCACCCTGCTGATGGCCGACTACGCCGGCCCGACCGAGCGGCGCCGGCTGTTCGAGCGCGAGCTCGCGTGAGACCGCTCCGTCCACATGCGCGACGGTGGCCGCTGCATCCCCAGCTCGGGGTGCTGGAGTCGCTGTCCTCCTGGCTGCAGCGGATCGCCCAGCTCTACGGCCTATCCGTCACCGACCTGGTGCGGCACAACCTCGGCGAGGCCTCCGCGCAGCTGGCCGACACCGCCGAAGAGGCCCTCGACTGGGACCCGCCCATTGCGGTCCTGGCCGCGTTGGCCGAACGCACCGGCGCCGAGCTCGGTCAGCTGCGACGGATGACGATGGCCGGATGGGTGCCCTGGCTGACCGACACCCTTGCCCCCGACGACGGCCAGGACCTGTTCGACACCTACGTCCGCCAGGACTCGGTGCTGCTGGCACCGGGTGAGGCCGGGCTCAATCACGCGGGACGATGGCGCTCCTGGAAGGGCCCATGGCTGCCCGCTCAGCCGATGCGCCGAACCTGCCCGCTGTGCGCCGCCGCTCCGGAGCGTGGCACCGCACTGACGTGGCGACTACCGCTCATGGTCAGTTGTGTGGAACACGGCTGTCGGCTTGAGCCTGTCTTCGAGGTCGCCTTCGCCGCCTCTCAAGGCAACCCGATGGCGCCTGTGCCAGTGAACGGACACCTCGCCGCCCTGGACCGCCGTACCCAGCAGGGGTTGGCCGCCGGCGCGGTCGCGCTGCCCGGCCGGTCGGTGCACGTCGGCGTGTGGTTTCGGCTGCTGCGCACCCTGCTGGACGAGGTGAGCATGGCGCCCTCGCGGGTCGGCGCCCGCTCCCGCGCCACATTGGAGCACGTCTGGCAGGCCACCGGTCGTCCCGTGCGCGCCGGTCTGACCGTGTGGCGCCCGTACGAACAGCTCGACTGGCCGCTCCAGGAGGCGATGCTGCACGCCGCCGCGGTCGCGCTGCGGCTGGCCGCCGACCGGCGCATCACCCCGCGGGGAACCCTTGGCCCGGCGATAGCCGAACCGCCGCACGAGCGCGTCTACGACGGCGACGACCCCCGCCGTCGCCCGATGGCCGCGTCGGACTTCGCCACGGCGATCAACGCCTGGCTCGACACGGCCCGCGCCGACCCCGAGACCGCCCGCCACATGCTGCGGATGCTCACCGCGTTCGACCCCAGCCCCGCCAACGTCGCCAAACAGCGCCACTTCCTGATCAGCCAGGCCGGTGTCCCACCCGAGTTCCTCCGGCTCGACCTTCTCCCCCCTCGCCCTCACGCTGCCGAATGAACGACCAGGTGCAGGGTAGGCGTTGTGGCTGGTCAGCTGTTGCGGCGTGCGACTCAGCCCGTGACACCTGCGGTGTTTTCGGCCCGCAGGTAGCTGTAGACGGTTTCGCGGCTGATGCCGAACTCGGTGGCCAGCACGGATTTCCGCTCACCGGCGGCGGCGCGCTCGCACAGCTCGCGGGCCTGTTCGGGGGTGAGCGCGGGTTTGCGGCCGGTGTAGACGCCGCGCTGTTTGGCCGCGGCGATGCCCTCGCGCTGGCGTTCGAGGATCAGGGCGCGCTCGAACTCGGCGAAGGCGCCCATGACCGACAGCAGCAGCGTGGCCATCGGCGAGTCCTCGCCGGTGAAGGTGAGGTTCTCCTTGACGAACTCCACCCGCACCCCCTTGCCGGTCAGGGTCCGCACGATGCGGCGCAGGTCGTCGAGGTTGCGCGCCAGCCGGTCCATCGAGTGCACGAGCACGGTGTCGCCGTCGCGGACGAACGCCAGCATCTCGTCCAGCCTCGGCCGGGCGGTGTCCTTGCCCGACGCCGTGTCGGTGAAGGTGCGTTCGACGGCGATCCCGTCGAGCTGTCGCACGGTGTTCTGATCGACGCTGCTGACCCTGACGTAGCCGACTCGCATCGCCCTCGGTTCCCTCCACCCTCCGAAATGTCAGGATGAACTCTAAGAATCGAGCGGACACGCGTCAAGAAATCTCACCGAAGACTCTAATCTGACACTATTCGTCCAGGTCGCTTGTGTGGTGTTGGGCTGTGCTCAGTCGAGGTAGTCGCGCAGCACCTGCGACCGCGACGGGTGGCGCAGCTTCGACATCGTCTTGGACTCGATCTGCCGGATCCGCTCCCGGGTGACCCCGTAGACCTGGCCGATCTCATCGAGGGTGCGGGGCTGGCCGTCGGTCAGGCCGAACCGCAGCCGCACCACGCCCGCCTCGCGCTCGGACAGCGTGGCGAGCACCGACTGCAGCTGGTCCTGCAGCAGGGTGAAGCTCACCGCGTCGACCGCCACGACCGCCTCGGAGTCCTCGATGAAGTCGCCGAGCTGCGAGTCGCCCTCGTCGCCGATGGTCTGGTCCAGCGAGATGGGCTCCCGGGCGTACTGCTGGATCTCCAGCACCTTCTCCGGGGTGATGTCCATCTCCTTGGCCAGCTCCTCCGGCGTGGGCTCGCGGCCCAGGTCCTGGAGCAGCTCGCGCTGGATGCGGCCGAGCTTGTTGATGACCTCGACCATGTGCACCGGGATGCGGATGGTGCGCGCCTGGTCGGCCATCGCGCGGGTGATGGCCTGGCGGATCCACCACGTCGCATAGGTCGAGAACTTGTAGCCCTTGGTGTAGTCGAACTTCTCGACCGCGCGGATGAGCCCGAGGTTGCCCTCCTGGATCAGGTCCAGGAAGGCCATGCCGCGGCCGGTGTAGCGCTTGGCCAGCGAGACCACGAGGCGGAGGTTGGCCTCCAGCAGGTGGTTCTTGGCGCGCTCGCCGTCGCGGACGATCCAGCGCAGATCGCGGCGCAGCTGCGGGGAGATCTTCTCCCCGGCGTCCATCGTGCGCCGCATCCGCTCGGCGGCGTAGAGACCGGCCTCGATGCGTTTGGCGAGCTCGACCTCCTCCTCGGCGTTGAGCAGCGCCACCTTGCCGATCTGCTTGAGGTAGGCGCGGACCGAGTCGGCCGATGCGGTGAGCTCGGCGTCCTTGCGGGCCTGCCGCAGTGCCTCGGACTCCTCTTCGTCCCAGACGAAGTCGCTCGCCTGCTTCTGCTGGGAGCTGCGCGTGGTGGGTGCCCGGCGGTTGGGGCCGGTGTTGGTCTCCGGCTCGTCCTCGTCGCCGTCCCCGTCGTCGCTCTCGTCGAGGACGTCGCCGTCGTCGTGGCTGTCGTCCTCCACGCCGGCATCGAGGTCGGCGTCGTCCAGATCGACCTCGACATCCTCGAGCTCACCGACCTCCGGCGCGCCGTCGAGGTCGACCTCGAGATCCGTGGGCTCCTCGCCGCCCGTGGGCGACGTCGCCTTCTTGGCCGGGGTCTTCGTCCCCGCGCGGGACCGCGACGTGGGCGCGGCCTTCTTCGGACTTCCCGCCTTGGTCGCGGTACCCGCCCTGCGGGTGCGGCGTACGGGTGCCGGGGCGGCCGCCGGGTCGACGGTCGCCTCGGTGCGGGTTGCGGAGTCTGCGGCTGCCACCTAGGCCCTCTCGCTGCGTGCGCTCTGCGGTTCACCGGGATACGGACTGATCCGGCGACCTTCGAGATTGTCTGCTACCTCGCCTCGCCCGTAGCCGTCGTCTCGTCGGTTCGACGCGCCTCCCGGGGCGGAGCACCTGTCCATTGTAACTACGGTCGCGTGAAGCGCTCGTCCGTCGCGCACATCGCGCGGAAGGGTGATTCGCCGGGCGGTCGTCGGGTTGCCGGTAAGCGGAAGTGCCAGGCCGGACCGATGTGGTCCGATTGTGTCATGGATTCCGCTCACGACGACCCGACCGCGCTGCGCAGGACCGCCGAACAGGTGGCCGGGCAGGCCGCCGAGCACCTGCGCGAGCTGCGCGCCGAAGGGGCGGCGCGGGCGGTGCGGACTAAGACCTCGCCCACCGACGTGGTCACCGCGGCCGACACCGCGCTGGAGAACCTGGTGCGCACCCGGCTGGCCGAGCTGCGCCCCGGGGAGATCGTCTACGGCGAGGAGGCGGGTGGCGACCCCACCGCGGCCCACTGGGTCGTCGACCCCATCGACGGCACGGTCAACTACCTCTACGGGCTGCCCTGGTACGCGGTCTCGGTCGCCGCGGTGCGGGGCGGCGAACCGCTCGCGGGCGCGGTCGTGGAGCCGGCATCCGGCCGGGTGTGGTCCGCGGCGGTCGACGGTGGGGCGACGCTCGACGGCACGCCGCTGCGGGTGGGGGAGGAGACCGAGCTGGCCCAGTCGCTGATCGGGACCGGGTTCTCCTACCGTGCCGACCGGCGCGCCCGGCAGGCCCGGATGGCGGCCGGGATGCTGCCGCGGGTGCGCGACCTGCGCCGCGCGGGCTCGGCGGCCCTCGACCTGTGCGCCGTGGCCGCCGGCTGGCTCGACGGCTACCTCGAACATGGCCTGAGCTGGTACGACTGGGCCGCCGCCGGGCTCATCGCCCGCGAGGCCGGCGCGGTCGTGCGGGTGCCCGGGCCCCCCGGCGCCGCCGTGGCGGCACCGGACGACGGGCTGGGCGCCGACGCGGTGCTCGCCGCCGCACCGGGGATCGCGGGCGCGCTGACCGCACTGGCGCGCGACTGCGGCGCGGGGGAGGTCTGAGTGCCGGATCTCCCGGCCGCTCAGCACGTCGCCGCACGCGCCTTCGCGAGCGTGTCCGGGTCGACGGGGCGGGCGGAATCGTCCGCGTCGTTCCCGGCACCCGCCGGCCCGTCGGCGGCGCCGCCCACCGTCGCGGGATTCGCGAGCTGGTCGAGGATGTCACGCGCCGGCAGACCCGGGTCGACATCGCCGAAGGCCGTCCCGACCGCGACGTCCACGGTCGCGTCGGGGCGGTCGTCGCGGACCAGCTCGGTGCACGGCAGCACGATCGCCAGCGTCGCCGCCGCACTCTCCCCGGCCGCGCCGAAGCGCAGCTGTCCGTGGCAGGCCAGATCGCCCTCGGGGTAGTGCGGATCGTTGTCCGGTGGTGCGGCCTCGGCGAACCCGAGGTCGCCGAGCTGCGCGGCGACGAGGTTGGCCTGGCCGCGCTGCCCGCCGCCGTTGAGCACCCGCACCTTGATCGCGCTGGCTGGGGCGGGCGCAACCTCGTCGAGCGCGTCGGAGGCGAGCACCTCGCCCAGCGCGGTGCCGGTGCCCGGTGTCGGGCAGGCCGACGTGCCGGACCGGCCCGCCGCGTTGACCAGCACGATCGACCAGGTCAGCGCGGCGGCGACGAAGAGCACGGACACGGTGACGATCATCGGTCGGGTGCGGCGGCGCTGATAGGACCGGATCAGGGAGCTCATCAGCCGATCCCGTTGGCCAGCACGTGGTGGCCGAGCGTGACGAGCGGCTCGACCGCGTCCTCGATGCCGTGGGCCATCTCGGCGGGCACCGCGCCCGCCCGGACCCTGGCCAGGATGCCGGCCAGCACCACCGCGAGCTTGAACGCGCCGAACGCGACGTACCAGGGCAGCGGCGCGAGGTCGAGGCCGGACGCCCGCGCATAGGCCGCGACGACGTCGACGCGCAGCGGGAACCCGGGCAGCCGGGTCGGGCTGGGCAGATGCTGCGCGGCACGCCAGACCGGTTGCTCCTCGGCCTGGTACCAGTAGATGAGCAGCAGGCCGAGGTCGGCCAGCGGATCGCCCAGGGTCGACATCTCCCAGTCGAGCACCGCGCGGATGCGCCCCGGGTCGGTGCGGTCGAACACACAGTTGTCGATGCGGTAGTCGCCGTGCACGATCGTGTTCCGCTGCGTCGCGGGCACGGATCCGCCCAGCAGGTCACGCAGCCGGCTCAGCTCCCGTTCCGTCTCCGCGGAGACCACGGTCACCCCGTCGGCGCGGGCCGTCTCCCACTGGGTGCTCCAGCGCCGGACCTGGCGGACCATGAAACCGTCGGGCCGGCCGAAATCGCCGAGGCCGACCGCGTCCGGGTCCACCGCGTGCAGCGCCACCAGCACGTCGACCAGCGCCTGACCGACCCGCGCGCGTTCGGCCTCGGTCGTGGCCCAGCCGTCGGGCGGGTCGCCGAGCGGCACGACACCGTCGACGAACTCCATGACGTAACACGGCGCGCCGACCGGCGGACCACCCTCGGATCCGGCGAGGATCGCGGGCACCGGCACCCCGGTTCCCCTGAGCGCGGAGATGACCCGCCGTTCGCGGCCCATGTCGTGGGCGGTCGCCGCGACCTCGCCGACGGGTGGACGGCGCAGCACGACGGTCCCGGCCGGGCCGTCCACACGGTAGGTGAGGTTCGAGCGGCCCGCGCCGATCGGCCGCAGGATCGCCCGCCGCCAGGACTCGTCGCCCAGCTCGACGGCCAGCCATGCCCCCACGGTGGCCGGGTCGGCCCCTGGATGGGCCCCTGGATGGCCGTGGGCGGAGGGTTCGGAGCTCGCAGCCTGGGAGAACACAGGGGAGAACCATAGTGGGGGCGGGGGTCCGTCGGCCGGACGTGCCCGAGCCGGGCATGGTCCCGGCCGGGCGACGCAGCGAAACGCGACGGCCTGAGCTACCCTCTCCGCCCCGGGGGGCAATCGAGAGCGTCATGAGTGCCACGGGCCCGGGCTGCTGGCGAATCCGGACACGTCCAATGTGATCTGTGTCACCCATATGCCGGGCACAAACCCCGACGTTGTGACGTTGTCCAGCGGCACGACGACGACAGGTGCATTGAGTAACAAGGGTGGGAACGATGGCGACCGACTACGACGCTCCGCGGCGGAACGAGACCGACGACCTTGCGGAGGACTCGCTCGACGAGCTGAAGGCCCGTCGCAACGAGGCGCAGTCGTCCGTGGTCGACGTCGACGAGTCGGACACCGCGGAGAGCTTCGAGCTACCGGGTGCCGACCTGTCCGGCGAGGAGCTGACCGTCAAGGTCCTTCCGAAGCAGGCCGACGAGTTCACCTGTGCCAGCTGCTTCCTGGTGCATCACCGCAGCCGACTGGCCGAGACCCACGGCAACCAGCTCATCTGCCGTGACTGCGCCGCCTGACGCGAGCTGCGGTGTGCCGCCGGCCGACGCCGTTCAACGGTCGTGGGCCAGCGCGGCGACCAGGCCCTCCGGATCGCGCGTGCTGACGATCCAGTAGGGAGTCGGGTCCTGCGGATCGAGCAGCTCGATCCGCAGGACCGGGCCGACCCAGGCCCGGTGCAGCAGATAGGCCATGGGGTCGAGCTCGGGGCCCAGCGCGACCTGCTTGTCCGGCCGGTGCACGATCTCGGTGCGCCCGATGAAGCGCAGCGGCACCCGGGCCCGCCCCGCCCGCAACTCCCCACCTGCGACCTGGACCCTGCTGCTGCCCAGCCAGACCAGCGCCGCGACCAGGAGCGGGATCACGACCGCATACCCGATCCACGAACGCAGCCCCGGGTAGCCCATGTGGATCTCCGCGCCCAGCAGGACGCCGATACCGATCACCGGGGGGTACCACCACCAGGGGACGGACAACCGCTCGTCGAACGCAGCACGGCCGGACGTCGCAGAGTTCGGGGATGACGGGTGCTTGCTCACGAACGCTGAGGGTAGCCTCGCTCGTCGTGCCCGGCCCCGTCGATGCTCCCCCGCACGAGCCGCCCGCCGAGCCGTTCGTCGATCGTCCGCTCGACGTCCTGCTCACCCGGCTCGACCCGGATGTCCCCGTCCCCGCCTACGCCCGCGCCGACGACGCGGGTGTGGACCTTGTCACGACGAGCGACCTCGCGCTCCCGCCGGGCGAGCGCACCGTCGTCGGTACCGGGCTGGCCATCGCCCTGCCCAGCGGCTACGCCGGGTTCGTCCATCCCCGCTCCGGGCTCGCCGCCCGCGCCGGGCTCTCGGTCGTCAACACCCCGGGCACGATCGATGCCGGGTATCGCGGCGAGATCCGGGTCTGCCTGATCAACCACGACCCGCGCCACGAGCTGGTGCTCCGCCGTGGTGACCGCATCGCGCAGCTCATCGTGCAGCGGGTGGAACGGGTGCGGTTCGTCGAGGTCGCCGAACTGCCGGGCTCCGACCGTGGGGCCGGCGGCTACGGGTCGACCGGCGGGCACGACCGGCTCGACGCGCCTGCCGACCGCGGGACCGTAGGGGAGTCGCCGTAGTGGCTGCGCGCAACCGTGGCTCCCTGGACGAGCTCGGATCGATCGGCGTGGGGCCCGGACCGGTCGCCGTCGACGAGGAGACCGAACGTCCGCCGTTCGGGCCGTTCGACATCTCCGACCTCGACCCCGAGACCGACGACCCCGCCGCCCGGCTCGATTTCGGAGCCCTGCAGGTGCCGCTCCCCGACCGAGGCACGGTCAGTGTGGAGCCGACGGCCAACGGGCGGTTGCAGGCCGTGCACGTGGCGCTGCCCGAGGGACGGTTGTCGGTGAGCGCGCTGGCCGCGCCCCGCTCGTCGCGGCTGTGGCCGGAGCTGGCCAAGGAGATCGAGACGTCGCTGCGCGACGGCGGCGCCCAGGTTCGGTCGTTCCAGGGCGACTGGGGCCGGGAGCTGCGCGCCCATACCCAGGGCGCCTCGTCGGTGTTCGTGGGCGTCGACGGGTCCCGGTGGATGCTCTACGGCGTCGCCACCGGTCCGGTGCAACACGCCGTCGACCTCGACGCCGAGCTGCGCCGCATGCTGCACGGCACCGTCGTCGTGCGGGGCCGCTCGCCGTATCCGCCGCGTACGGTGCTGCCCCTGGAGCTGCCGGCGCATCTGAAGGAGCAGCAGGCGGCTGCGGAGGCGGCGGCTGCCGAGGCGGCGGCTGCCGAGGCGGCCGTGCCGGGGCCGGACCTCGAGACCACGTCCCCGCTGCCCAGACTGACTGCTGCCCCGCGGGCCGGGAGACGCAGGCGCCGCGCCGTGGGCCCCGGCGTCGTCCCGTTCCGGCCGCCGGCCGGCGCGCGTCCCGGCGGGCGCCGCCGCGCCCCCGATCCCGAGCTGGCCACGACGCAGACCCAGATGTTCCCTGCGCTGTCGCGTCCGGCCGGGCCCGACCCGGTCGCGAACCCGGTGCTGGGTACGGTGTCCGACCCGGACACCGACTCCGTGCCGACCGGACCGCTGCCGGTGCTCACGCCGCCGACCGCGGCGTCCACACCGGCGCCCGCGCCGACCCGGCACGGGCGGCACTCCCGGCCCGACGACGAGGAGGAGTCTCCCGCGGCACCGGCACCCCGGCCGGGGCCCGGCGGCCTGCCGGCGCTGGCGTACCTTGCCGACGATCCGACGGTCCGGTTCGCCGCGCTGGAACGTGCGTCCGGACGGCACCATCGCCCTGGTCACGGGCACAATTGAGGATTCTCGCGCGTTACCCTATGCAGGGTCGCGGCCGCTGCGACGAAGCCGGCCCGCGCCCGAGCAGCCAAGGAGAGAGATGGGCAGCACGGACGGTGGGCCTTTCCGCCGTATGCTCCGGAAACTGACCAGCGACGTCGAGACACTCGACGCCGATGCGCTCTCGGAGGACTCCGAGCGGTCCGGGGCGCAGCGCGCCAGCGACTGCGTCTCGGGTCAGGAGGTCACCATGCTGGGCAGGCTCCGCAGTGTGGAGTTCTGCCCGCAGGAGGCCGAGGCCTCGCTGGAGGCAGAGCTGTTCGACGGCACCGAGGGAGTCACCCTGATCTGGATGGGCAGACGCCGGATCCCGGGCATCGAGCCGGGTCGGACCATGCGGGTCCGGGGGCGGATCGCCGAACGCGACGGGCGGAAGGTCATCTACAACCCGTACTACGAGATCTGCCAGGCCCAGTGATCAGATCCCAGCGCGCAGTCCGCCACACCGACGACGAGCCGACCGAGCAGTTCCCCGCCGTCGAACCGGGCGCGCCGCCCCGGGAGCGGGCCCCGGCACCCTCGATCCTGGAGCAGATGGGCGGGATCGCCGGCGTCGTCTACTCGTCGATCCCGGTGGCCGTCTTCATCCCGGTCAACATTCTCGCCGGGCTGCAGGTCGCGCTCATCGCGGCGCTGGGGGCAGGCGGGCTCATCGCGGTGGTGCGGCTGGTGCGCCGGGACGCGCTGCAGCCCGCGATCTCGGGGCTGATCGCCGTCGGGGTGTGCGCGTTCCTGGCCAACCGCACGGGTGAGGCCCGCGATTTCTACCTTCCCGGGCTGATCTACAGCGGGGTCCTCTGCCTGGCGTTCCTGGGTTCGGCCGCCGTGCGCTGGCCACTGGCCGGGGTCGTGTGGCACGCGATCAACGGCGACGGGCACGGGTGGCGCCGCGACCGGCGGCTGCTGCGCGCCTACACTCTCGCCAGCCTGCTATGGGCGGTGGTGTTCGGCGCCCGGCTGGTCGTGCAGGGCTGGCTCTACCGGGTCGATGAGGCCGACTGGCTGGGGGTCGCCCGGCTGCTGATGGGCTACCCCCTGTTCGGGGTGGCGCTGTTGGTGACCTTCTGGGCGGTGCGCCGGGCCCGACGGCCGTCGCCCGAGCCCGGCGGCGCCTGACGCCTCATCGCTGCAGCGCCGCGCGGATATCCGCCTCGACCGCCGAGGTCGCCACGAACAGCAGCTCGTCGCCGGGTTCGAACGCGTCGTCGCGTTCCGGGACGATCACCCGGCCGCCGCGGAGGATCACGACGAGCGCGGAGTCGGCGGGCAGCCGCACCGACCCGACGGGCCGCCCGCCGAGCGGGGTGTCGTCCGGCAGCGTGACCTCGACGAGGTTGGCCTGCCCCTGCCGGAAGGTCATCAGCCGGACCAGGTCGCCGACCGCGACGGCCTCCTCCACCAGCGCCGCGAGCAGCCGCGGGGTGGACACCGCCACGTCGACCCCCCAGTTCTCGCCGAACAGCCATTCGTTGCGCGGGTCGTTCACCCTGGCGACGACGCGGCGCACCGCGAACTCCGTCTTGGCCAGCAGCGACACCACGAGGTTGACCTTGTCGTCGCCGGTGGCGGCGATGACGACGTCGCAGTTCTCCAGCCCGGCCTCCTCCAGGGAGGCGAGCTCGCACGCGTCCGCGTGCACCCACTCGGCCGGTTCGACGGATTCGGGCTCGATCTGGGACAGGTCGCGCTCGATGAGCATGACCTGGTGCTTGTTCTCCACGAGCTCGAGCGCGATCGATCGACCGACCGCCCCCGCACCTGCGATCGCTACCCGCATCGCGCCCCTCAACCTTCCTGCGGCGGGGCCGCGGCCGTCGCCGTCACATCGCTGATCGTGCCGGACACCGCCGCCACGTACACCATGTCCTCGGCCTGCACCACCGTGTCGGGTTTGGGCAGCAGTCCGGTGCCGAACCGGACGATGAACGCGACCCGGCAGCCCGCGGCCTCCTCGAGTTCGCGCACCGGCCGTCCGAGCCAGCCCTCATGGGTGGGTAGCGGCAGCACTGCAACGGTCCCGGAGGGCTCGCGCCATGCGGTGGCCACCCAGTCGGGGAGCAGCATGCGCATCAGCCGGTCGGTGCTCCACGGCACGGTCGCCACGGTCGGGATGCCGAGGCGCTCGTAGACGGCGGCCCGCTTGGCGTCGTAGATGCGGGCGACGACGCGCTCGACGCCGAAGGCCTCCCGGGCCACCCGGGCAGAGATGATGTTGGAGTTGTCCCCGCTGGAGACGGCGGCGAACGCCTTCGCCTTCTGCGCACCCGCCTCGACGAGGACGTCGCGGTGGTATCCCTCCCCGACGACCTGGCGGCCCCGGAAATCCGTGCCCAGCCTGCGGAATGCCTGCGGGTTGTGGTCGATCACGGCGACCTCGTGGCCGAGCCGCTCCAGGCCGGTCGCAAGCCCGGCACCGACCCGTCCACAACCCATGATCACGACGTACATCGCGGTGCCCTCCTTGTGGCGAAAACCCCGATGGACCGCACGGTAGCCCGCTCGGCGAGCTCATGGATCTCGAGCGTGTCACGCCGTCGAGTCGACGCCGACGGGTGAGCATAGGCTGCCGCACGTGCCCAAGCTCGCCGTCGCGGTGAAGCGGATCCTGGTCGGTCGGCCGCAGCGCAGCGACCGTCTCGCCCATACCCTGTTGCCGAAGCGGATCGCTCTGCCGGTGTTCGCCTCGGACGCGCTGTCGTCGGTGGCCTACGCCCCCGAGGAGATCCTGCTGACGCTGTCGGCCGCGGGGTTGTCGTACTACGCGTTCTCGCCGTGGATCGGGGCGACGGTCGCGGTGGTGATGCTCACCGTGGTCACCAGCTACCGGCAGAACGTGCAGGCCTACCCGTCCGGGGGCGGGGACTACGAGGTGGCGACGGTCAACCTCGGCCGCAACGCGGGGCTCACCGTCGCCAGCGCGCTGCTGGTCGACTACACGTTGACGGTCGCGGTGTCGATCTCCTCGGCGATGGCGAACCTCGGTGCGCTGGTGCCGTTCGTGGCCGACCACCGGGTCCCGTTCGCCGTGGCGGCGATCGCGCTGCTGACCGCGATGAACCTGCGCGGCGTGCGGGAGTCGGGAACCACGTTCGCGATCCCGACCTACGCGTTCCTGACCGGGATCATCGCTATGATCATCTGGGGTCTCACCCGGATCCTGCTGATGGGCGACGAGGTGCGGGCGGCCAGCGCCGATCTGCACATGGTGGCGACCGGAGACTCGTTCACCGGGCTGGCGCTGGCGCTGCTCGTGCTCCGCTCGTTCACCCAGGGCGCCGCCGCCCTGACCGGCGTCGAGGCGATCAGCAACGGCGTGCCCGCGTTCCGCAAGCCCAAGTCCCGTAACGCCGCGGCCACACTGACGATGCTCGGTCTGATCGCCGTGACGATGTTCATGGGCCTGATCGTGCTGGCCCGGCTGACCGGGGCACAGCTCGCCGAGGACCCGGACGTGCAGTTCCCCGGCGCACCCGGCTACGAGCAGCAGACCCTGATCGCCCAGCTCGCCGACGTCGTGTTCGGCGACTTCCGGGCCGGGTTCTTCTTCGTTCTCGTGTTCACCGCGCTGATCCTGGTGCTCGCCGCGAACACCGCGTTCAACGGGTTCCCGGTGCTCGGGTCGATCCTGTCGCAGGACCGCTACCTGCCCCGTCAGCTGCACACCCGCGGCGACCGGCTGGCCTTCTCCAACGGCATCCTGCTGCTGGCCGGTTTCGCGAGCGTGCTGGTGATCGGCTTCGGGGCGGAGGTCACCCGGCTCATCCCGCTCTACACCGTCGGCGTGTTCGTGTCGTTCACCCTCAGCCAGACCGGCATGGTGCGGCACTGGCGCCGACTGCTGGCCACCGAGACCGACGGGCAGGAGCGGCTGCGGATGCGCCGGGCGCAGGCCATCAACGGCTTCGGCGCGGTGCTGACCGGGATCGTGCTGGTCACCGTGCTGATCACGAAGTTCGCCCTCGGTGCCTGGATCGCGATCCTCGGCATGATCGGCTTCTTCCTGCTGATGAAGGCGATCCAGCACCACTACGACCGGGTGACCGAGGAGCTGCGGGCAGGCGAGGCCGATACCGTACTGCCCTCGCGCAACCACGCGATCGTGCTGGTCTCGACACTGCACAAGCCCACCCTGCGCGCCATCGCCTATGCCCGAGCCACCCGGCCGGACGTCCTCGAGGGGGTCACCGTCAACGTCGACGACGCTGATACGAAACGATTGATGGCCGACTGGGCCGCCCGCAAGCTGCCCGTTCCGCTGAAGGTCGTGGAATCGCCCTACCGGGAGATCACCCGGCCGGTGCTGGACTACGTCAAACGCATCCGCGGCGACAACCCGCGCGATGTGGTGACCGTGTTCATCCCGGAGTACGTCGTCGGGCGCTGGTGGGAACAGATCCTGCACAACCAGAGCGCGCTTCGGCTCAAGGGTCGTTTGCTGTTCCAGCCGGGGGTGAT
Organism: Pseudonocardia asaccharolytica DSM 44247 = NBRC 16224; assembly: GCF_000423625.1. Lineage (GTDB taxonomy): Bacteria > Actinomycetota > Actinomycetes > Mycobacteriales > Pseudonocardiaceae > Pseudonocardia > Pseudonocardia asaccharolytica. The sequence continues at coordinate 72,638 of NZ_AUII01000019.1, read as the reverse complement.
GGTGACCAGCGTGCCGTGGCAGCTGGAGTCGTCCAAACACGCGGCGAAACGCACTCCGCCACCGGCGCCGGGTTCCTCGCGCCGCGGCTACCCGGCACTGGAGCAGCTGACCGGCGAGTCCCGCGGCGAGCGCGCGCGGGCGGGCGCGAAGCGGGGCGATCGTGCCCGCTAGGCAGGCCCGGACTGCGCTCGACTGGACCGACCGGGTGCTGGAGCTGCAGATCGGTCCCATCGCGCACGGCGGGCACTGTGTGGCCCGGCACGAGGGACGGGTGGTGTTCGTCCGGCACGCGCTGCCCGGTGAACGGGTGCGTGCCGTGGTCACCGAGGACGGCGGCGGATCGTTCTGCCGGGCCGAGGCCATCGGCGTGCTCGACGCCCATCCCGGCCGGGTCGAGCCGCCGTGCCCGTGGGCGCGCGCGGGCGGCTGCGGCGGCTGCGATCTGCAGCACGCCACCCCGGCCACGCAGCGCGCACTCAAGACCGAGGTGGTGCGCGAGCAGCTGCGCAGGCTCGCCGGTCTCGACAGCGACGTGACCGTGACGGAGCTGCCCGGCGGGGCGCTGGGGTGGCGCAGCAGGGTACGTCTTGCGGTGGACGCCGAGGGCAGGCCGGGCCTGCGCGCCCACCGCAGCCACGACGTCCTGCCGATCGCGGACTGTCCCATCGCTCCCGCAGGGCTGCTCGAGCCGGTGCTGGCCGACGGGTTCCCTCCCGGCACCGAGTTCGAGGTGGCCCGGGACGGCGACGGCAGGCGCCACGTCGACGGCCGTCCCGGTCCCGTCGTGGCGCGGGCCGCGGGCCGGGAGTGGCAGCTGTCGCCCGGCGTGTTCTGGCAGGTGCATCCCGCACTGGCCGACGTGCTGGCGGAGACCGTCGCCGAGTGGGCCACGGCGCCGCGCGGTGGCACCGCGTGGGACCTCTACGGCGGCGTCGGGCTGTTCGCCGCCGTGCTCGCCGACCAGGTCGGCCGCGAGGGCAGGGTCACCGTCGTGGAGTCGTCGCGCCGGGCCGTCGAGGACGGGCGGGCCGCGCTCGCCGACCTCCCGCAGATCGGCTGGCGGGTCGGCAAGGTGGAGCGGCTGCTGGGCGGGCTCGGCGCGCGGCCCGACGTCGTCGTCGCCGATCCGCCCCGCAAGGGCCTGGGACGCACCATGGTCGACGCGCTCGCCGCGGCCGCGCCGGGCCGCGTCATCCACATTGCCTGCGACCCGGCGGCGTTGGCCCGCGACGTCGCGCTCTTCGGTGAACGCGGCTACCGGCTCGCCGAGCTGCGTGCGTTCGACGCCTTCCCGATGACCCACCATGTGGAGTGCATCGCTGCGCTGACCCGCCTGTGAGTGCGTCACAGTGTTCGAACACTGTGACGCACTCACAGGCGGGTCCCATCAGCGAAAACGGAGGTTGGCAACGTGAACGAGCTGGCGGAGTACGTGGCAGGGTGGTCGCCCGGGCCGGTGGAGGCCAGCACCCGGCTGGACCGCTGGCCCGCCGAGGCGTTCGCCGCGCTGCTCGACCAGCCCCTGCCGGTGGCGGCCGACGGGGACCCGCTCCCGCTGGGCTGGCACTGGTTCTACCACCTCGAACACCCCGCCCACGCCGATCTCGGCGACGACGGTCACCCGGCGCACGGGCATTTCCTGCCGCCGATCCCGGACCGGCGCCGGATGTTCGGCGGAGCCCGGATGGAGCTTCGCGAGCCGTTGCGGATCGGCGCGGAGGTGGTGCGGCGCTCGTCGCTGCTCGAGGTGACCCCCAAGCACGGCCGCAGCGGCGCGATGTTGTTCCTGACCCTGCGCCACGAGTTCACCCAGGACGGTGCCGTGGCGCTGGTCGAGGAACAGGACATCGTCTACCGCAGCCAGCGCGACGGCTTCGGCGAGGCCGCGGCGCAGGCGCCGGTCGCGGCCGAGCCGCCGCCCGCCGCACCGGGGACGTGGCGGTTGCGTCTCGATCCCGACCCGGCGCTGCTGTTCCGGTTCAGCGCGCTGACCTACAACGCCCACCGCATCCACTACGACGAGCCCTACGTCACCGGTGTCGAGGGCTACCCGGGCCTGGTCGTGCACGGGCCCCTGCTCGCGCTGCTGCTGCTGGAGCTTCCGCGGCGCCACGCCCCTGACCGCCAGGTCGTGTCGTTCGAGTTCCGGCTTTCCCGCCCGGCGTTCGCCGGAGTGCCGGTGATCGCCGAGGCGGTGCCCGGCGGCGAGCGGATCGAGCTGACCGCCGGAGTGCCGGGCCGGCCCGCGTCGATCACCGGTTCGGTGGGCTCGCGGGGCTCTGCCACGATGGGTCGGTGACGGATAAGTCAGCCTCAGTTCAGCAGCGGATCGCCGACGAGCTCGGCGTGCGCCCGCACCAGGTCGCGACGGCCGTCGAGCTTCTCGACGGCGGCGCCACCGTTCCGTTCATCGCCCGGTACCGCAAGGAGGCGACCGGCGCGCTCGACGATGCGCAGCTGCGCACCCTCGAGGAGCGGCTGCGCTACCTGCGCGAGCTGGAGGAGCGCCGGGATGCGGTGCTGGAGTCGATCCGCAGCCAGGGCAAGCTCGACGACGCCCTCGAGGCGCAGATCCTCGCCGCCGACTCCAAGGCCCGGCTCGAGGACATCTATCTGCCCTACAAGCCCAAGCGGCGGACCAAAGCGATGATCGCCCGGGAGAACGGGCTGGAGCCGCTGGCCGACGCGCTGCTGGCCGACCCCACCCTGGACCCGGTGGTGACGGCCGAGGGCTACCGCAGCGAGAACGTCGCCGACGCCGCCGCCGCGCTCGAGGGCGCACGGGCGATTCTCGTCGAGCGCTTCTCCGAGGAGGCCGACCTCATCGGCGGGCTGCGCGAGCGGATGTGGTCGCAGGGCGTGCTCGTCTCGAAGGTCCGCGAGGGGAAGGCGGAGACCGGGGCGAAGTTCGCCGACTACTTCGACTTCTCCGAACCGTTCACCAAGCTGCCCAGCCACCGCATCCTCGCGATCTTCCGTGGAGAGAAGGAGGAGGCTCTCGACGTCACGCTGGAGCCGGGCGGCGTGGCCGGCGAGCCCGGCGCGCCGTCGGAGTACGAGCAGGCGATCGCACAGTACGTCGGCATCGTCGACCAGGGCAGGCCGGCCGACACGTGGCTCGGCGATGTCGTCCGCTGGGCCTGGCGGACCCGGATCCTGCTGCACCTGGGTATCGATATCCGGATCCGGTTGCGCGCCGCCGCCGAGGAGGCCGCGATCCGGGTCTTCGCGACGAACCTGCGCGACCTGCTCCTCGCCGCCCCCGCCGGCACCCGCGCGACGATGGGTCTGGATCCGGGCCTGCGTACCGGCGTCAAGGTCGCGGTCGTCGACCCGACCGGAAAGGTCGTGGCCACCGAGACGGTCCACCCGCACGAGCCGCGCCGCGACTGGAACGGCGCGCTGACGACGCTGACCCGGCTCGTGGTGGCGCACGACGTCGAGCTCATCGCCATCGGCAACGGCACCGCGTCGCGGGAGACCGACAAGCTGGCCGGCGAGCTCGTCGCCGGGAACCCCGGGCTGAAGCTGACGAAGGTGATGGTCAGCGAGGCCGGGGCCTCGGTGTACTCGGCATCGGCCTACGCGTCGGCCGAGCTCTCGGACCTGGACGTGTCGCTGCGCGGTGCGGTTTCGATCGCGCGCCGGCTGCAGGACCCGCTCGCCGAGCTGGTGAAGATCGACCCGAAGTCGATCGGGGTGGGACAGTATCAGCACGATCTTCCGGAGTCGGCGTTGTCCCGCTCGCTCGACGCGGTCGTGGAGGACTGCGTGAACGCCGTCGGTGTCGATCTCAACAGCGCGTCCGTGCCGCTGCTGCGCCGGGTCTCGGGCATCAGCGAGTCACTTGCGGCGAACATCGTCGCGCACCGGGACACACACGGGCCCTTCCGGACCCGGACCGCGCTCGCCGACGTCCCGCGGCTCGGACCCAAGGCGTTCGAGCAGTGCGCCGGTTTCCTGCGGGTCCGCGGCGGCGACGAGCCGCTCGACGTCTCCGGCGTCCATCCGGAGGCCTACCCGGTGGTGCGCCGGATGGTCGCCGCCGCGAAGACGGACATCACCTCGTTGATCGGCAACGGGCCGAAGCTCACGTCCCTCAAGCCGGAGCGGTTCGTCGACGAGCAGTTCGGGCTGCCGACCGTCACCGACATCCTCGCCGAACTGGAGAAGCCGGGCCGCGACCCGCGCCCCGCCTTCCGCACGGCGATCTTCGCCGAGGGCGTGCACAAGATCGCCGACCTCAAGCCGGGGATGCTGCTGGAAGGGGTGGTCACCAACGTCGCGGCGTTCGGTGCCTTCGTCGACGTCGGGGTGCATCAGGACGGGTTGGTGCACGTCTCGGCGATGTCGCGGCAGTTCGTGTCCGACCCGCGCGAGGTCGTGAAGTCCGGCGATGTCGTCCGGGTCAAGGTGCTGGAGGTCGACGAGGCGCGCAAGCGGATCTCGCTGACGCTGCGGCTGGACGACGAGCTCGGAGCCTCGAAAGGCCCACGGCGCGAGCAGCAGCGCGGCGGCGGCAACCGGGACGACCGGCGGGGCCGCAACGACCGCAGGGGCGGCGAGCGGCGCGGCGGCGGGCGAGGTGGCCAGCCCGGTGGCGGCATGGCGAACAGCGCGATGGCCGACGCGCTGCGGCGCGCGGGTTTCGACACCGGGGGACGGAGCCGCTGAGCCGGAGCGCAGCGGCCGGGGCCGCGCTCGACACCGCGCACCGGTTGTGGGCCAACGAGGCGCTGCCCGGCCAGCTCGCCCAGACGCTGCCGAGGCCGCGGGACTTCATGGACGCGATGTCGCTGGTGCCGCCCGAGAAAGGTCGCCGAGTCGATCATCTGCGGAGCCGGCTCCGAGCGCCACCTCACCCGGGTCCGGCAGTACCTCGACGCCGGTGTCGACGAGGTCTACGTCCAGCAGGTGGGCCCCGACCACGACGGCTTCTTCACGACCTGGTCGAACGAGATCCTGCCGAAGGTGCGCTGACCAGCGCAACGGTTATGAGGAACACCGTGAGCGCCGCTCGCGTTGCACCCCTCGACGACCCGTGATCAGCCCATGGGATACTGGTGAACCGGCTGGCCGCGCAGGCTGGCTACGAGCCCCATCGGTCCACGTATTTCCTGCCGCAGGGCCCGCGGGCTTTCATGAGTTTCCGGAGTGCGCCGTTCATCGACGAGACGGCCACCCCCCCTGCGACCGAGGACATGTGTGAGCACACTGCTGGACCTGCCCGAGACCGACGAGTTCGACCTCAACGACCTCGACCTGAACGACGATGAGCTGACCGACGCCGACACCGACACCGAGACCACTGACCGCCCCGACGGTCCCACCTTCGCCGACCTGCGGCTGGCCCCCGAGCTGCGGCGGGTGCTCGACGAGCTGGGTTACGAGCACCCGAGCCCCATCCAGGCCGAGGCGATCACCCCGCTGACCGAGGGCCGTGACCTGATCGGTCAGGCCGCGACCGGTACCGGCAAGACCGCGGCGTTCGCGCTGCCGATGCTGCAGCGCCTCGCCGAGGAGCGCCCCGGCGGGGGCACCGCGCCGTTCGGCCTGGTGCTGGCCCCCACCCGGGAGCTGGCCATGCAGGTCACCGAGGCGATCTCCCGCTACGGCGAGCACGTCGGCGCGCGGGTGCTCGCCGTGTACGGCGGCGCCCCGTTCGGGCCGCAGCTGGGCGCGCTGCGGCGCGGCGTCGACGTCGTCGTCGCGACCCCCGGCCGGGCGATCGACCTGCTCAACCGGGGTGCGCTGAACCTCGAGGAGCTCCGGGTCGTCGTGCTCGACGAGGCCGACGAGATGCTCGACATGGGCTTCCTCGAGGACATCGAGACGATCCTGGCGGCGATTCCGGACACCCGGCAGGGCGTGCTGTTCTCGGCCACGATGCCGCGGCGGATCGAGACGCTCGCGCGGACCTACCTGCGCGAGCCGGTGACCGTGCGCATCGAGCGCGAGGTCGTCCCCGCGGGCCAGGCGCCGCGGGTGCGGCAGACCGCCTACCTGGTCCCGCGGACCCACACCACCGCGGCGCTGGGCCGGATCCTGGAGCTCGAGCGGCCCACGGCGGCGATCGTGTTCTGCCGGACCCGCGCTGACGTCGACGCGGTCACCGAGGCGCTGACCGGGCGCGGGCTGCGGGCCGAGGCGCTGCACGGGGGCATGGACCAGGAGCACCGCTCGCGCGTGGTCGACCGGCTGCGCAACGGCCGCACCGACCTGCTCGTCGCCACCGACGTCGCGGCCCGCGGCCTCGACATCGAGCAGCTGTCCCATGTGGTCAACCACGACGTGCCGAAGTCGCCCGAGGCCTATGTGCACCGCATCGGCCGGGTCGGCAGGGCCGGACGCGAAGGCGTCGCGATCACCCTGGCTGCCCCGTCGTCGGTGCGCAGCCTGCGCAATATCGAGCGGCTGACCGGGACTCCGGTGCCGATCGCCCCGGTGCCGACGGTGGCGGACCTGCGTGCCGCCCGGCTGGAGCGGACCAGCGAGGCGCTTCGCGAGAAGCTGGTCGCGCAGCAGGACGATGCGTCGGCCGAGACCGGCGCCCTGCGCGCGGTGATCGCGTCGCTCGCGGCGGAGTTCGATCCGGTCACGGTGGCGGCGGCGGCGGTTCGGATGGCTCAGGACGTCTCCGGTGCGGCGGAGGACGAGACGGAGATCCCCGTGGTGTCGGCGCCGCGCGAGGGTCGTGGCTCGAGTCGCGGCGGGGGGCGCCGCGCGCCCGGCGACCGCGGTCAGGGCGCGCGCCCGCCCCGGGCGGGTACCACCCGGCTGTTCGTGTCGGCGGGACGCGCGGCCGGGGTCCGCCCGCAGGACATCGTGGGCGCACTGGCCAACGAGTCGCGGCTGTCCGGGCGCGACATCGGGGCCATTCAGATCCACGAACGGCACGCGCTGGTCGAGGTGCCCGAGCACGCCGCCGACGAGGTGCTGCGGTCGCTGCGCGGGGCAACCACGCTCAAGGGCAGGCGGGCGAGCGTCCGCCGCGATCGGGGGTTCGCCCCCTCGGGGCGCCCGAGCCGGTAGCCAAATCCCCAGCTCAGCACCCCCGGTGAGTGCGTAACACTGTTAGATCACTGTTACGCACTCACCGGCGGGGAGACTGTGGGACATGACTCAGGACGACCCGAAGCCCCCCGACCGCGTGTCCCCCGACCTCAAGCCGCGCAGCCGCGAGGTCACGGACGGTCTCGAACGCACCGCGGCGCGCGGCATGCTGCGGGCCGTCGGCATGCGCGACGAGGACTTCGACAAGCCGCAGATCGGGATCGCCTCCAGCTGGAACGAGATCACCCCCTGCAACCTGTCGTTGCAGCGGCTGGGGATCGCCGCCAAGGAGGGCGTGCACCGGGCCGGTGGCTACCCGATGGAGTTCGGCACGATCTCGGTGTCCGACGGCATCTCCATGGGCCACGTCGGGATGCACTACTCGCTGGTCAGCCGCGAGGTCATCGCCGACTCGGTGGAGACCGTGATGCAGGCCGAGCGGCTCGACGGCGCGGTGCTGCTGGCCGGCTGCGACAAGAGCCTGCCCGGCATGCTGATGGCCGCCGCCCGGCTCGACCTGGCCGCGGTGTTCGTCTACGCGGGCTCGATCCTGCCCGGGCACGTCGGCGACCGCGAGGTCAACATCGGCGACGCGTTCGAGGCCGTCGGGGCGTGCGTGAAGGGCCTGATCAGCCGCGCCGAGGTCGAGGAGCTCGAACGCGCGATCTGCCCCGGGGAGGGCGCGTGTGGCGGCATGTACACCGCCAACACGATGGCCAGCGCGGCGGAGGCGCTGGGGATGGCGCTACCGGGCTCGGCCAGCCCGCCCGCGGTCGACCGGCGGCGCGACGGGATCGCCCGCGCGTCCGGCGAGGCCGTGGTCGGCCTGCTGGCCAAGGGGATCACCGCGCGGCAGATCCTCACCCGGGAGGCCTTCGAGAACGCCATCGCGGTGGTGATGGCGTTCGGCGGTTCGACCAACGCGGTGCTGCACCTGCTGGCGATCGCGCACGAGGCCGGGACCGAGCTGTCGCTGGACGATTTCGACCGGATCAGCGACCGGGTGCCGCATCTGGCCGACGTCAAGCCGTTCGGCCGGTACGTGATGTCGTCGGTGGACAGGGTCGGCGGCGTGCCGATGGTGATGAAGGCGCTGCTGGACGCGGGACTGCTGCACGGGGACTGCCGCACCGTCACCGGGTCGACCGTCGCGGAGAACCTCGCCGCGATCGACCCGCCGGATCTCGACGGCGTCGTCGTGCACGCGATGTCGGACCCCCTCCATCCCACCGGCGGGCTGACCATCCTGCGCGGCTCGCTCGCCCCCGACGGAGCGGTGGTCAAGAGCGCGGGCTTCGACTCGGCCCGGTTCTCCGGCCGCGCCCGCGTGTTCGACGGGGAGCAGGGCGCGCTCGACGCCGTCGCCGACGGCACGATCATCGCCGGGGACGTCGTGGTGATCCGCTACGAGGGTCCGCGCGGGGGCCCCGGCATGCGCGAGATGCTGGCGGTCACCGGGATGATCAAGGGTGCCGGGCTGGGCAAGGACGTCCTGCTGGTCACCGACGGCCGGTTCTCCGGCGCGACGACGGGCCTGTGCGTGGGGCACCTCGCCCCGGAGGCGACCGACGGCGGCCCGATCGCGCTGGTCCGCGACGGCGACCCGATCACCCTGGACATGACCACCCGGAGGCTGGACCTGGAGGTCGACGCCGACGAGCTGGCCCGCCGCCGCGCGCAGTGGACGCCGCCGCCACCGGAGCACCGCACCGGCGTGCTGGCCAAGTACGCCAAGCTCGTCGGGTCGGCCGCCGAGGGGGCGGTCTGCGGCTGACCCGCGTGGCAGGGTGGGACCATGAGTTCCTCGACGCCAAGCGAGCAGACACCCGAGCAGACACCGGAGCAGCGCGCGGCCTCGGACGTGGTCGCCATCGTCGCCGAGCGGCTCGGTCGCGACCAGGTGTTCGGCCCACCGATCGAGAAGGACGGCACCACCGTCGTCCCGGTCGCGCGGGTGCGCGCGGGCGGCGGCATCGGCGGCCGCCGCGGCGCGAACAACCCGGCCGGCAGCAGCGGTGCGGGCGTGGTGGCCCGGCCGGTCGGGGCGTTCGCCATCGGGCCGGACGGCAAGGTGGCCTGGCATCCGGCCGTCGACGTCAACAAGATCGTGCTGGGCGGCCAGATCCTGGCCGGGGTGGTGGCCGCGGTGGCGCTGAGCCGCCGGCGCCGCCGCCGGCGCGCCGTGTTGAGCTGACCCGGTCCCGCGATGTCCCCGCAGCCGGCCCGACTACCTTGCGCTGTTCTCCGGCGACACCCACGGGGTGGACGATGACAGCTGCGTCGGCCCGATCTCCGCGCCCAACCTGGCCAGCCAGCTGGCTGCCGCGGGACACAGGTTCACCGGCTACGCCGAGGACCTGCCCGAGGTCGGCTACACCGGATGTGTGGAGGGTGACTACGCCCGCAAACACAACCCGTGGGTGAACTTCTCGAACGTCCCGGCCGAGGCCAACCGGCCGCTGTCGGACCTGCCCGACGAGTACGCCGACCTGCCCACGAGCTCGTTCCTGATCCCGAACCTGTGCCACGACATGCACGACTGCGACGTCGCGACCGGCGACGCGTGGGCCCGCGAGCACCTCGACGGATACGTGCGCTGGGCCCGCGACCACGACAGCCTGCTGATCGTCACGTTCGACGAGTCGGAGTCGACGAGCGGTGACAACCGGATCGTCACCTTCTGCGTCGGGCCGATGGTCTCCCCGGGGCAGTACTCCGAACGGGTCGACCACTACCGGCTGCTGCGCACGATCCAGGCGATGTACGGCCTGCCGCCGCTGGGGCACAGCGCCGACACCGAGCCGATCACCGACGTCTGGCGCCCGGACGCCCGGTAGCCGGGCTACGCCCGGGTCAGCCGCAGCAGCTCCCGCACGGGCGTGTCGGGGAGGTAGGCCCTGGTCAGCGCGATCCCGATGCGGGCGAGGTCACCCTCGTCGCGGTAGGTCAGGTGCAGCGGTTCGTAGCGCGGGCGGAACTTCGCCTTGAACGCGTGCAGCGAGCCGAACCCGTACAGCGGTTCGAGCGCCGTGCCCAGCCCGTCGAGGACGCGCTGCACGCCGGCGGCCTCGCCGGCGTCGCCGGAGCGGGCCAGTGGCGCCCCCGACAGGGAGACGACCGCCGCGCCGTCGGCCCGGAACGCCTGGCAGCTGCGCGCGATGAGGAATTCGACGACGGCCCGGAAGCCGTCGTGGCGCCGCAGCATCAGGTCGAGGGTCCATCCCCGGGGGTGCCCGCCGGGCCCGTAGATGGGCAGCCACGAGGTCACGCCGTGCAGCGTGCCGGCGGCGTCCTGGGCCAGCGCGACCCGCACCCGCGGGTCGAGCGCCTCGTCCACACCGCCGAGGGTGAAGCCCATCTCGGGCAGCCCCTTGTCGCCGACCCATTCCTCGGCCAGCCCCCGCACCCGCTCGACCAGCGACCACGGCTCGTCGGCGAGGGCGGCGAGCCGGAACTCGACGCCCTCCTTGGCCGCCCGGTTGAGCGCCGAGCGCACGTTCTGCCATGGTTTGCCGACGAACTCCAGGTCGGGCAGGTCGATCAGGGTGTCCTCGGCGACCTGGACGTGCTGCCAGCCGAGCCCGGACGCGGCGGTCGCCACGGGGGTCGTCACCGAGAACAGGCATGGCACCAGCCCCGAGCGCTCCGTCATCCGCGCGAACTCGGCGACGGCGCCGGGTTGCGAGCCCGACGGACCGATCGGGTCGCCGAGCCCGATCGCGACGCCGGCGTGTGCCTGGTAGGCCACGATGCTGTCCCCGTCGGCGGTGCGGAACCAGGCGTTGTCCGGCCAGGTCGCCATCCAGGACAGGGTGCCGCCGCCGTGCTCGATCAGCAGCGCCGTCGCGGTGTCCCGATCGGTCGCGCCCGGGACGCCGCGGCGCCGCCGTCTCCTCCCCGGGGTCTGGAACGCGTGCCGGCCCGCCACCAGCACGACCAGCAACGCCGCCCAGAACAGCCGATCCACCACGAACAGCGCGGCACCCTCGATCTGGTAGGGCAGGTCGAGGGCGACGGCGACCGCGGCCAGCACGCCGACAGCGACCCCGAGCAACACGTTGAGCCCGGCGATCACGACCCCCCACCACCACGCCGCGCGTCGCCCCCGGCGCAGCCCGTTGACCAGCAGGGCGGCCAGGATGAGCGTGATCAGCACGTCGAGCAACGACCCGTCGGCGCCCGCGGTGGCCCCGAGCGGCCCCTCGCTCGGCACCAGCCACACGACCACGGTGCCCACGGCGATGACGGCAACGCCGGCGACGGCGAGCAGCCGCCACTCCCGGCGGCTGGCGCGCCCGCCCGGCGGCGGCCCCAGGTTGCGGGTCAGCGTCCCGCCCGCGAGCAGCCCCGCGACCCCGGCGATCAGGTGCTCGAGATCGGCCAGTGAGCCGACGTAGAGGATCGAGACCAGCAGGTAGATGCCCAGCGCCAGGCGTAGCCGCAGCCGCCACGGCGATCGCAGCACGGCGGAGGTGGCGGCCACCGCGGCCAGCGCGCCGGCGGAGAACCCGACGTCGAGCTGCCCGGCGAGCAGGACCGCCCACGCCCAGCCGGTGCCCCGGAGGGCCAGCAACAGCAGGGTGGCCCCGACGAGCCCGACGAGCTGGCCGCCGATCGTCACCAGCGCGGCGCGCCGGGTGCCCAGCCGGCACTCGGCGAACCCGACGAGCACCGCGAAACCGCCGGCCATCGGCAGGTAGTACAGGGGGGTCAGGGCGAAGAACGCCGCGGTGACGGGGGTCCAGAGATACCCGTCGGCCAGTGCCGGGATTCCGTATCCGGCCAGCGGGTACCAGGGCCGGTCGGTCACCGGATGCCAGAGCGAGCCGGTGCCGATCCCGGCGGCGAGCATCAGCGCGACCACGACCGTGGTGAACGGGAGGCGGCGCAGCAGGACGGCGAGCCGCTCCCGCCCGGCGCGGGCCGGGCCCGCCGACCGTGTGGTCGTCGGAGCTCGACGCGTTTGCTCGGCCATGATGGTCTCCGCTGCGGCCGCGAATTCGGAACCGCATGTTGCGCGTCCTGCGGCCGTCGGCGCAAGGGGCCGCGTGCTCGGGCCGCACGCCCGCGGTGGACGGTGCGCCCGCCGCGGGACGTAGTCTCGGCGGCGTGTCCCACACGCTCCCCGGCGACTGGTCGCGTTGGCGTACCGAGGTCGACCTCGACAGTTACGACGAACGGTGGAGTCGGATGGCCGCGGCGGGGCAGAACCCGCACGGCGAGGCCGACCTCGTGGCGTCCTACGAACCCTCCGCGGTGCTCGACGGCGGCTGCGGCACGGGGCGGGTGGCGGTCGAGCTGGCGCGCCGCGGGATGGACGTCGTCGGCGTCGACCCCGATCCGGACATGATCGCCGCCGCCCGGGCGAAGGCGCCGTCGCTGCGCTGGCTCACGCTCGGGCTGGAGGATCTCGAGCTGGCGGCGCGCTTCGATGTCGTGGTGCTCGCCGGCAACGTGGTGCCGTATGTCGCGCCGACGGATCGCGCCGCCGCCGTCGCGGCCTGCGCCCGGCACCTCGGGCCGGGCGGGCGGCTCGTCGCCGGATTCTCGCTGCAGGGCGGCTGGCCCACTCTCGCCGACTACGACGGCTGGTGCGCGGCGTCGGGCCTGTCGCCCGAGGACCGATGGTCGACGTGGTCGCGCGACGCCTATACCGGCGGCTCGTACGCCGTCTCGGTTCACCGCCCCCTGTGAGTGCGTAACAGTGTTCTAACACTGTTACGCACTCACAGGGGGGGTTGAGCTGCGGTGACGGCGTCGAGGGCGGAGCGCATGGCCTCGACCGGACCCGGGTGGCCGGTCATCAGCTCGACCTGCGCGACGGCCTGGTGCAGCAGCATCGCGAGTCCGCTGACGACCGCGCAGCCCGCTTCCGCCGCCGCGGCGGCGGGCGGTGTCGGCCAGGGGGCGTAGACGACGTCGAGCACGGTTGTCGACCGCGACCACGGGGTGGCCGCGAGCGGGTCGGCCGCGCCCGCGGGCAGCGTGGAGATCACCACATCGGCGTCGGCGAGCGCGCCGGCGGCCCGCTCCGGATCGGTGAGCGCGGCCTCGACCCGGGGGGACATCCCGAGCCGTTCGGCGGCCGCGCGCAGCTCACCGGCCCGTCCGGTGTCGCGGACGAACACCAGCGGATCGACGGTTCCCAGTTCGCGGAGGGCGGCGAGCGCGGCCTGCGCCGTCCCGCCCGCACCGAGGACGACGGCCCGCCCGGCCTGCCGCACCCCGCTCTCGCGCAGCGCGGCGACGATCCCGGCGACGTCCGTGTTCTCCGCGAAACGCCCGTCGGGGCCGAGGACCAGGGTGTTGGCCGCGCCCGTCGCCGTCGCCAGCGGGGAGACCCGATCGGCCACGGCGAGCGCGACCCGTTTGAGCGGCATCGTGAGCGACAGCCCGACCCACTCCGGACCCAGTCCGTCGACAAAGCGGGGCAGACCGGCCTCATCGCATTCGTGGGCGTCGTAACGCCAGCCGTCGAGGCCGAGGGCGGCATAGGCCGCCCGGTGCAGGACCGGGGACAGCGAGTGCGTGATGGGGGAGCCGAGCACTGCGGCCCGCCGTGGCGGGGTGGTCATCGCGCCAGTATGCCCAGGGGCGAGACTCGCAGAATGGGCGAGACGGTGCTGGTGTTGGGTGGGCGCAGCGAGATCGGGGTCGCGGTCGCGGAGCGGCTGGCGGGGTCCGGGGCACGGACCGTGGTGCTCGCCGCGCGGCGCAGCGGCGATCTCGACCACGAGGAGCGACGGGTTCGCGCCGCCGGGGCGAGCGCGGTCGAGCGGGTCGAGTTCGACGCCGACGACCTCGCGTCGCATCGCCCGCTGCTCGACGCGCTGTGGGCCCGGCACGGCACGATCGACACCGTCGTCGTCGCGTTCGGGATCCTCGGCGAGCAGGCCCGAGCCGAGGCCGACGCCCGGCATGCGGTGCAGATCGTGCACACCGACTACGTCGCCCACGTGCACGCGCTCACCGATCTCGCCCAGCTGCTGCGGGCACAGGGCAGCGGCACGCTGGTCGTGTACTCCTCGGTGGCCGGGGTCCGGGTGCGCCGGGCGAACTACGTCTACGGGTCGGCCAAGGCGGGGCTGGACGGCTTCGCGAGCGGGCTGGCCGATGCTCTGCACGGCAGCGGGGTGCGGCTGCTGCTGGTCCGGCCCGGGTTCGTGATCGGCCGGATGACCTCCGGGATGGCGCCCGCCCCGTTCCCCAGCACCCCGCAGCAGGTCGCGGACGCCACGGTTGCGGCTCTGCACGGCGGTCGCGACGAGGTCTGGGTGCCCGCGCTGTTGCGGCCGGTGTTCTGGGGGATGCGGGTGCTGCCACGGGCGATCTGGCGGCGGCTACCGCGCTGAGCAACCTATGAGCGGGTGGGTGTGGTCGCGGGGATAGCGCGACTCGGTCGCGAAAACACCGCGACTCGCGGGGTAGGCGGAGGCTTCCCTTTGTGTGATACCGGTCATATCGTCGTGCGTGCATACCCCATCGCACAACGTTGTCGTTCGGGAGGTGCTCGATGCAGACCCGTGGAGCGGTGATCCGGCAGGCGCCCGGCAAGTTCGAGGTCGTCGACCTGGAACTCGACGACCCGGGGCCCGGCGAGATCCAGGTCAAGATGGCGGCCTCCGGCCTCTGCCATTCCGACGACCACATCGCCACCGGCGACATTCCGGTCGGGATCTACCCGTTCGCGGGAGGTCACGAGGGAGCCGGCGTGGTGACGGCGATCGGAACGGGGGTGCGGGGCTTCGCCGAGGGCGATCACGTCGTCTTCTCGTTCCTGCCCGGCTGTGGGCGCTGCCGCTGGTGCGCGACGGGTCAGCAGAACCTGTGCGACCTCGGCGCGACGCTGCTCATCGGCTCGCGGTGGGACAACCCGGAGGACTTCCGGCTCAGTCTCGACGGCAGGCCGGTCGGGCAGATGTGCGGGATCTCGACGTTCTGCGAGACCACGACCGTGGCCGTGGAGTCGGCGGTGAAGATCCCCGACGACATCCCGCTGGACAAGGCGTGCCTGCTCGGCTGCGGGGTCGGGACCGGCTGGGGTTCGGCGGTGAACTCCGCGGAGGTGCGGCCCGGCGACACGGTGATCGTGATGGGCATCGGCGGCATCGGGATCAACTCCGTACAGGGCGCGCGGCACGCCGGCGCGACCAACATCATCGCCGTCGACCCGGTGGCGTTCAAGCGGGAGAAGGCCCAGGAGTTGGGTGCCACGCACAGCGCGGAGACCATCGAGGAGGCCACCGAGCTCGCCAAGGAGATGACCAACGGGCAGGGGGCCGACTCCGCGATCGTCACGGTCGGCGTCACGAAGCCCGAGCACGTCGCGCAGGCGTTCACGGCGATCCGCAAGGCAGGCACCGTGGTCGTCACCGGCCTCGGCGATATCACCGAGGTGGGGCTGCCGATCGCGATCTCGGAGCTGACCCTGTTCCAGAAGCGGCTGCAGGGGGCACTGTTCGGCGCGTCGGCGCCCAGCTTCGACATCCTCCGGCAGGTGCAGCTCTACCAGGACGGCGTGCTGAAGCTCGACGAGCTGATCACCAAGACCTACTCGCTCGACCAGATCCAGCAGGGCTATCAGGACATGCACGACGGCAAGAACATCCGCGGCGTGATCCGCTACGACTGATCGGCGCCTTCCCTCCCGGTGCCCGGCTCCCGTCATGATCGACGTTTGGGAGCCGGGCACCGCGATGTGCGCGGCCGCGGCCGCCGAAGCGACGATCATGGTGACGGACGTGGCGGCGCGGTTGACTCGAACCCCGGACCGGTTCAGGAGCGACGCAGCCGGGGCCGCAGGTCCGCCTCGACCACGACGTCCGCGCCGGACGTCTCGATCCGCTCCGCCAGCGCGGTGGCGTGCCGGATCAAACCGTCGAGGTCCAGCCCGGCCGGTGGGTCGCCGATCCACCGGGCCACGCCGTCCGCGCTGCGGTCCAGGAGCGCGACCGCACCGCGCGTATTGCCGCGCTGGGCGTGCGTGAGCCCGACCGCGAGCTGCGCGAGGGCCCGCCAGAGATCCCGGGTGGCCGGATCGGCGGACTTCCACGCCGCCTCCAGCACCTCGTGCGCCTGGAACGGGAGGCCCTCGTCGAGCAGCCGCTGGGCCTGGCTGACCGTCTCGTCCGGGGTCAGCACCAGGTCCTCGGGCAGCCGCGGCACACCCGGCTGGCCGTAGGGCAGCGGCCGGCCGCTGGCGTCGCGCGGGCGGGCGTTGCGGGCCCGTCCCGCGGGGTCCCGATCACGGCGACGCCGGTCTCCGCGGTGGTCGACGGACATGACCCCGACCCTACTAACGGCGCCCGCCGTTCACCGCCATCCGGATCGGGCCGTGTCGGGCCGGCGGTCCCGGACCCGCGGGTCCTGTGGCCGGGGACCGCCCCGGCGGTCCAGGGTACAGAGGAGGTGGTAACCCGGTGCCACCCGGAAGGACATCCGAGGCCAGATGTGCGAATACTGCGGCTGCCGCGCGATCACGATCATCGGGCGGTTCTCAGCGGAACACGACGAGATCGTCAACACCGCGGGCGAGCTGGCCAGGGCCGCGCAGCGCGGCGACCATGCGGCCGCCCGGGAGTGCGCGCACGACCTGGGCCACCTGCTGCATCCGCATACCGAGGGCGAGGAGCGGGGCCTGTTCGCCGAGCTGCGGCGCGATCCCATGTTCACCGAGCACATCAGCACGCTGTGCGACGAGCACGACGACCTCGACGCCCGTCTCGACCGGATCGCGAAGGGCGAGCTCTCCGGCGCCGGCGCGTTCATCGATCTGCTCCGCCGGCATATCGACCGCGAGGAGAACGGCCTCTTCCCGGCCGCCGCGGTCGCCGTCGACTGGTCCGGGTGCCAACCCCGCTGACGACCGGTGGGCACCGGCCCGGCCGCGGAGAGATATTCGACACCCGGTAGAAGGTGGTGCGGGCGCGTGCGGCACAGTGGAGGGGACGAACCGCCCGAGACCCCAGGAGTTGCCGCCGATGGCCGAGCAGTCCGCCGACCCCTCCCGCTCCGGCGCCGCCAGGGCCTTCCGGGCGATCGCGATCGCCGAGGCCTGCTCGTGGGCCGGTCTGCTCGTCGGCATGTTCTTCAAGTACATCGCCGTCGGAAGCGACATCGGGGTGAAGATCTTCGGGCCGATCCACGGAGCGTTGTTCGTGGCCTACCTGGTGATCGCCGTCGTCGCCGCCCGGCGACTGAGCTGGGAGCCGCGCACCCTCCTGCTCGCGCTGGTCGCCAGCATCCCACCGCTGTTCACACTGTGGTTCGAGCGCTGGGCCCTGCGCACCGGCCGGCTCCGGGCGCCCGCCGTGGCGTTCTGACCTCACCGGCCCCGGGCGTGTCCGACTGACCGATGCGCCTCGCCCCTCCTAGTCTGCAGGCCAGGCGCGGGCTGGTCGGGGGGCTGAAATGGGACGAATCGGCGGTAGACGTGTGGCGCTGCTCGTCCCGTTGATCCTCGTGTTGCTCGCCGCCGGATGCTCCCGGCAACCGTCCACCCCACAGGCTCCCCAGCTGCGCGACCTCGGGGAGCGGCCGGTCGTCGTCTCCGGCGCGGACGCGGCGGCGCTGGCGGTGGCGACGAGCGCGGCGCTCTACCGCTCGGCGCCGGTCGTGGTGCTGGCCGCTGACGACGACCTCGCCGGCCAGGCCCGGTCGGCCTCGCTCGCGGTGGCGCTAGGGGTGCCTGCGCTGGTTGCTCCGGCCGCCGGCCAGGACGGGCCGGTCCGCGACGAGCTGGGCAGGCTGGGGGCAGCCGTCGTGCTCGCCGTCGGGACGGCCGCGGCGTGGGCCAGGGCGCAGGACGGCGGACCCGCCGTCGTCGAGGCCCCGGCGGATCCGGCGGCGCTCGAACGGCTCACCGGACGGCGGTTCGGCGCGCCGGAGCCGATCGACTCCGCCCGGCTCGTCGCCGACGTCGCCGCCCTCGGGCGGAACCCGACCGCGCTGCTCGCCGCTGACCCGCCCGTACCCGACCGGACCGACCGGGGGTCCGACCAGGTGCTGCCGACCGTGACCCCGGCCGTGCGTGAGGCGTCGGTGCTGGTGCTCGCCCAGGCCACCCCCGACCAGGCCCTGGCGGTCGCGACCGCCAGGGCCTCCGGCGCGCAGGTGCGGGTACTGGCCGTGCCCGATCCGCGGGCCGCTGCGGGTCTGGCCACCGTTCTGAACGAGCACCCGGCAGGCCGCGTCGTCGCACTGGGCGCAGCCTTCGGGACGCCCGAGGTGCTGCGCGGCAGGCTCGAGGCCGCGGCCACCGGCGCGGAGCTTCCCGGCGGGGGGCAGGTGCTCTTCCCCGGGCGACACATGGTCGCCCTCTACGGGCACCCCGGAGCCCCGGCCCTCGGCGTGCTCGGCGAGCAGCCCGTCGACGCGGCGGTCCGGCGCGCGCAACGACTGGCCCGGTCCTACCAATCGCTGGTGGCGGATCCGGTCGTGCCCGCCTTCGAGATCATCGCCACGGTCGCGGACTCGGCTCCGGGCCCCGACGGGGACTACTCCGCCGAGTCCTCGGTGACCGACCTGCGTCCCTGGGTGGACGCCGCCCGCGCCGCCGGCATGTACGTCGTGCTCGATCTGCAACCCGGCCGGGCCGACTTCCTCAGCCAGGCCCGCCGCTACACCGAGCTGCTCACCGAACCCCACGTGGGGCTCGCGCTCGATCCCGAGTGGCGGCTGGGTCCCGGTCAGCTCCACCGGGTGCAGATCGGCTCGGTGACCGCGGCGGAGATCAACACCGTCGTCGAGTGGCTCGCCGACCTCACCCGGGACCACCACCTGCCGCAGAAGCTGCTCATGCTGCACCAGTTCCAGCTCGGCATGATCAGCGACCGCGGCCAGGTCGACACCGGTCGCGACGAGCTGGCCGTACTGATCCACGCGGACGGCTTCGGGACACCCGAGCTGAAGTTCGGAACCTGGAACGCCCTGCACGCGGACCCACCGCCGAACCTCTGGTGGGGCTGGAAGAACTTCTACGACGAGGACACGCCCACCTTCACCCCCGCCCAGACGGTCGCGGTCGGGCCCATCTCGCCGGTGTTCATCTCCTACCAGTGACCGGTCCTCAGCCGTCGCCGAGCGCCCGGTAAGCGGGTCTCAACAGGTCGACGACGCGGTGCCCGCGGACCTCGATCGGAAACGCCGGGACCTGGTCGAGCAGGGCGTCGGGTGGGGTGGGGGCGGGCGGGAGCTGCGAGGCCTCGGACGGACCCGCGACGAAGAACGTGTCGAGCAGGTCGGCCAGCGGGGTGGCCTGCGGTGCGTCCGGTGCCTGGGCGGTGCCGCCGCGGCGGGCCCGCAGATTCGCCAGCAGGGTCTCCCGGTCGCGTCCGCGCAGCGCGAGGATCTCGAACGGGTCGGCGTCGAAGCGCTCGGCGAGGACATAGAACACCGCGGCCAGATGCTTGCACGGCACGGCGTAGTCCGGGCACGAGCAGTCCATGCTCAGGTCGTGGCCGCTCGCCGGGAACAGCGCCAGGCCCAGCGAGGCGAACAGCTGCTCGATCTCCGGCGGCATCCGCCCGGCCAGCAGGGCGGCGGCATACCAGGCGTCGTCGGCGAGCGCCTGCTCCACCGCGGTCCACTCGGCCTTGCCGTAGGTGCGCAGCCCGATCCGGACCCGGTAGGGCTGCGGGCGGGTCCCCTGCACCCGGGCGACGACCGCGCCCGGCTCGACCCGCAGATCCAGGGTCTGTCCGGCACGGGCGTAGGTGCGGCCCCGGGCCAGCCTGCCCCCGACCCCGAGGGACTCCAGGACCTCGATGAACCGGGCCGACCACCACGTCTGGGCGACCGATCCGCGGGCGGTGTGGATCTGGATGCCACCGCTGACCCGCCGCGGCCGGCTCGGCGGGGCGTCGCGCCACCACGGCGTGCGCTCACTCATCCGTGCCATCCACGGCCTCCGCCCCCAGCGTCAGCACCTCGCGCAGCTCGACGGTGGACAGCTCGGTCAGCCAGCGTTCCCCGTCGCTGATCACCATGCCCGACAACGTCTTCTTGGAGGTGATCATCTCGTCGATCCGTTCCTCGACGGTGCCGGGACAGACGAACTTGCGCACCTGCACGGTGCGGCGCTGGCCGATCCGGAACGCCCGGTCGGTCGCCTGGTCCTCGACGGCCGGGTTCCACCACCGGTCGAGATGCACAACGTGGTTGGCGGCGGTGAGGGTGAGCCCGGTGCCGCCCGCCTTGAGCGACAGCAGGAAGATCGACGGCCCGCCGGGTGACCGGAACCGCTCGATCATCTCGTCGCGCTGTCTCTTGTTCGTGCCGCCGTGCAGGTAGAGCACCTCCTGGTCGAACCGGGCGCACAGATGCGGCACCAGCATCTGTGCGAACTCGGTGAACTGGGTGAAGCACAGCACCTTGTCGCCCTCGGCGAGGATCTCGGTGAGGATCTCCTCCAGCCGCGCGACCTTCCCCGACCGCCGCCCGATCTCCGAGCCGTCGTGCAGCAGCTGGGCCGGGTGGTTGCAGACCTGTTTGAGCTTGGCCATCGCCGCGAGAACGTTGCCGCGCCGCGCGATCCCGTCCGAGCCCTCGATCTTCTCCATCATGTCGTCGACGACCGTCTGGTACAGCGACGCCTGTTCGCGGGTGAGCCGGTAGTGCTGGGTGATCTCGATCTTCTCCGGCAGGTCGTCGATCACGTTCGGATCGGTCTTCATCCGGCGCAGCAGATAGGGCCGGGTGATGCGGCGCAGCAACCCGGCCGCCTCGGTGTCGCCGTAGCGCTCGACCGGGACCGCGAACCGCTGCCGGAACCGCTCGGTGCTGCCGAGCACCCCGGGGTTGAGGAAGTCCATCACCGACCACAGCTCGGCCAGCCGGTTCTCCATCGGGGTGCCGGTGAGCGCGATCCGGTGCTCGGCCCGGAGCCTGCGCACGGCTTTGGACGTAGCGGCGAGGCTGTTCTTGATGGCCTGGGCCTCGTCGAGCACGATGCGGCGCCACGCGACCGCGGCGAGCATGTCGATATCGCGGGTGGCGGTGCCATAGGTGGTGACGACGAGGTCGGCGGCGGCCACCGCGTCGGCGAACCCGTCCCCGCGGATCCGGTCGCCACCGTGGTGGACCAACACCCGCAGCCCGGGCACGAACCGGGCGGCCTCCCGCTGCCACGTCCCGACCAGCGACATCGGGCACAGCAGCAGGGTCGCACCGCGGGACGCGGGGAGCCCGGCCCGTTCGTGTGCCTCCAGGGCCAGCAGCTGCACGGTCTTGCCCAGCCCCATGTCGTCGGCCAGGCAGGCGCCCAGCCCCAGCGAGGACAGGAATGCCAGCCAGGACAGCCCGCGCCGCTGGTAAGGCCGCAGCCACGCGGTGAAACCCGGCGGCGGCTCCAGCGGCTCCAGGCTGCGTTCGGCGGTCCCGTCGAGCAGATCGCCGAGCCAACCCTGCGCGTCGACCCCGGTGACCGGCAGCGGCAGCTCGTCGGCGAGCTCGGCGGGGTGTCGCTGGGCGAGCGCGAGCACGTCGGCGGCCGAGGGTGGGTGCCGGCCGGCGCGGCTGCGCTCGGCCCGGCGCAGGAACTCCAGGCCGGCACGCAGCTGCTCGGGGTCGATCGTGACCCAGTTGCCGCGCAGCCGCACCAGCGGTGCCTTGGCCGCGACCAGCGCGTCGAGCTCGGCCGCGTCGAGCACGTCGTCGCCGACCGCGAGGCCCCAGCGGAAATCGGCGACCTGCTCGCGGCCGAGGCCGCTGCGGGTGACGACACCCGCGGTCGGGGTGGAGCGCACCGACAGCCGCAGACCCAGCCGCCGCCCGCCGTCCCAGCCCGCCGGAAGTTGCACCCCGAACCCGGCGCCGAGCAGCAACGCGGCGTCCTCGGTGAGGAACCGCGCGGCGCCCTCGAGGTCGAGGTCGAGCGACTCGGGCCGGGCCTGGCGCAGCGAGGGCGTGAGCGCCGGGTAGACCAGCGAGGCCCGGCCGAGCTCGGCCAGCAGCAGTTCCTGCGGCTCGCCGATCAGCCTGGCCAGCTTGCCGGCGCCGCCGCCCCAGATCCGGTCCGCGGGCACCAGCAGGCTCGGGTCCGCGGCGGACTGGAGGTGGAACTGCAGCTGCCAGCGGGTGCCGTCGCCGGTCTGGTCGGTGCTCGGCCCGTCGGGGGCAGCCGGGTCGTCGAGGACGCCAACCTCGGTGAGCCGGAACGACGCCCGCGCCGGCCCGGCGGATTCGGTGCCGACACCGTCCCACGGCTCCAACGCGCGGGCGAGCTCGTCCAGCTCGCGCTCATCGGCCTCGACCCGTCCGTCGGAGGTGAGCAGGGCGGCGAGCCATCCCTCGGTGACCGGGATGCGGCGCGGGACGCGACCGCGCCGCGGCGGTACGAGCGGGACGAGGGCGTCGGCGCGAGCCAGCCGGTCGCGGACCGCGGTGTCGGTGAGCACCGCGACCGCGTCGCCGACCAGCTCCCCCGGGTCCGGCCCGGTGGTCGCGCCCGGCGCCTGCCGTTCGGCCCGGCCGACCGGGGGGAGCGCCGACACCAGCGCATCGAACACGACCGCATCGCGGCCCTGGACGATCAGACGCCAGCGGGCCTCCGGGCCCGGCTCGCGGACCAGCGTCGGCAGCACCCGGCCGCGCGCGGCGAGCCCGTCGGCGAACCGCAGCATCTCACGCAGATGCGCGACGGAGGCGCCATAGCGCACCTGTTCGGCCGGGTCGTCGAGCTCGGTAGGGTCGACGATCACGGCCGGCACCGACCATGGCAGCAGGCTCGGTGATGACCGGCCGGCGCGGATCGGCGCGGAACGGACCAGTTCGGGGGAGGCCACCGGGCCCGATCGGCGCGAGGGCAGCAGCAGCGTCACGATGACCGGCTTCCCCGGATGCAGCTCGGCCAGTTCGGCCGACGGCACCGCGAACGGGTGCGGCCGGGCCGAGCGCAGCGAGCGGCTGCTCGTCGTCGCGGGACGCTCGCCGTCCTCGGCCCACAACAGCAGCCCGCGGCCGGGAGACCACAACCCGTGGACGGCGAACACGGACGCAGACTACCCAGCGTCGGCGGGCCGCCACGGAATGACCCACGGCGTCTCCGGCCAACCCTCCACCGCGGCCATCAGCGGGAATGCGGCGGCACCGTCGACGGACTCGCGGGACGATGCCGGCACCGACAGCCCGGGAGCTATTCCGGGGTCCGGGCGGTGACCGTTCTGGCGAGGAACGCCCGCAGCACCTCGCGTCCGCCCTCGGTGATCTCCGGGCCGTGCGTGAACGCCACGGCGTCGTAGTCGAGCTCACCGAGCCGGTGCGCCGTGCGCCGGGTCATCCGGAAGTCCGAGCACAGCGGCCGCGGCGAGATGGCCAGCCGCAGCACGTTGAAGATGGCATCGCCGGTGACGAGCAGCCGGGTCGGCTCGTGCAGCAGCGAAACGTGTCCGGGGGAATGCCCCGGCGTGGCGACGACCCGCAGCCCACCGCCGACGTCGAGGACTTGCTCGTCGGTCAGGTCCTCACCCACCGGGACCGGCGGGAAGCCGCCGCCGGGCAGGCGCGCGAGGAACCGCCCGGCCCGCAGGGACTGGTCCGGGCGCGGGGCGCGGCCCTGCACCGCGTAGGGCACGTCGTCGACGTGGACGGCCACCGGCGCGCCGGACTGCCGGGCCAGCTCCGCGGCGCCGCCGGCGTGATCGGGATGGGCGTGGGTGAGCACGATCCGGGCGACGTCCGATGGGTGTTTTCCCATCGCCGCCAGGCCGGCGACGATCCGCGGCGGCGCTGATCTCAGCCCGCAGTCGACCAGCGTGACCGACCCGTCGCCGTCGACGAAGGCGTAGGAGTTCACCTGGGCGCGGCCGACCGTCGGGATCCGCCAGATCCCGGGAACCAGCTCGGTCGCGGGTGGATGCGCCATAGCGGCCGAGCGTAGGCGAGACGGCGCTCGTGCGGGACCGACATCCGGGCCAGACTGGGCCCGAACCGGCTGCTCGAGGAGGCGTCATTGCCCGCGCTGGGGGAGGCCGAACAGCGCCGCCGGGTCGCCGCGGCGCGCGTGGGCAGGCTCGCGACGCTGCGCCCCGACGGCACCCCGCGGCTGGTGCCGATCACGTTCGTGCTAGTGGAGGGGCTGCTCTTCTCGGCGGTCGACGAGGTGAAACCCAAGCGCCACGGCCGGTTGGCCCGGCTGGCCGATATCGAACGCGACCCGCGGGCGGTGCTGCTCGTCGACCACTACGCCGAGGACTGGACCCGGTTGTGGTGGGTTCGCATCGACGGGCTGGCCGTCGTGCACACGGGCGGCGCGCTGCGGACGCGGGCACTCGACGCGCTGGTGGCGAAGTATCCGCCCTACCGCGACGCGCGGCCGGCCGGGCCGGTACTGGCGCTGACCCCGACCGTCTGGGTGGGGTGGTCGGCGAGCTGAGCAGAATGTCATGCTGAGCAAGGTCAGCCAGCCGGATCGCGCAGAAGGTGACGGTGTCGATGAGCCCGCCGATCAGCAAGATCGACGCCCTGGACGTCGAGCTGATCGCTCTGGCGCGCGCGCACCCCCGTGCCGGCGCGCTGGAGCTGTCGCGGCTGGCGCGGGTCGCGCGCGCCACCGTCACCGCCCGGCTCGAGCGGCTGGAGCAGGCCGGGGTGATCACCGGGTACGGCCCCGAGATCGACCTGGGCGCCGCCGGTTTCCCGGTGCAGGCCTTCGTGTCCCTGGAGATCGCCCAGGGCGCGATCGATGCGGTGCGCGCCGAGCTCGACGCCATTCCCGGCGTGCTGGAGGCGCATGCGACGACCGGAACCGCCGACGTGTTCTGCCGGGTCGCCGCCGCCTCGCACGAGGACCTGCACGCGACCCTGCTGCGCATCGGTCGGTCCGGCTCGGTCATCCGCTCGACCAGCGTGGTGGTGCTCTCCGAGGTCGTCGCGCCGCGGGTGCTGCCGCTGCTGCGGGCGCATCCGCGACCGAGCCCGAGCCGGGCGCCCGCGTTCCGGGCCGGTGCCCCGTCCACATAGGTCTCTCCGTACAGGTCCCTCAGCCCAGGGACCGGAGGAACTCGGTGACCACCTTCTCGGTGGCCTCGGGGCATTCCAGATGCGGGGAGTGCCCACACGAAAGGGCGAGCAGCTCGACGGGGCCGCCCGCGCGGTCGCGCACGGCCTCGACGTGGGCCATCGAGCCGTACCGGTCGGCGTCGCCCTGCACACCCAGAACCGGGCAGCGGATGCCGGCGAGCTCGGCGGTGATGTCCCAGTCTCGGAACCGTGGGTCGAGCCACACGTCGTTCCAGTTCCAGAACGTCACGTCGGGATCCCGGTGGTGCCGTGCCATCCGGGTCCGCAGGTCACCCTCGAGGTAGGCGGTGCGGGCGGCGACGATGCCGTCGAGGCCGTGCGACTCGACGAACACATGCGGCGCCATCACCACCAGCCCGCGGACCGGCAGCGCGGCGGCGACCAGCAGCGCGATCGAGGCGCCGTCGCTGTGCCCGACGAGCACCGGCTCGGGCAGGTCGAGCGCCGCCATGAGCGACGACACGACCTGCGCCGCCTCCTCGTGCATGAACGACGGCGTCCGCTTGCTCGGCGGCAGGTCGGAGAACCCGTGGCCGAGCCGGGAGTAGGCGACGGCGCGCCGACCCGACGCCGCGGCGATGCGCCGGTGGAAGCCGCGCCACAGCCCGACCGAGCCGAGCCCCTCGTGCAGGAAGAGCAGCGGGGCGCTCGCGAACCCGCCCCCAACGTCCTCGTACTCGTAGCGCGAACCGTTCAGCTCGATCAGCGGCAGCCGGGAATCGGACACTCGGACATGTTACGAGCATTCACGACGGCATCCGGGCGACGAGCCGCCTCGGGGCGATCTCCCGATAGGCGTCGGCGACGATCTCGGCGACCTCGTCCCAGTCCACCGGAACGTCGAGCCACACCCCCAGCCAGCCGCGACCCCCCACGTACGGCGGGCGGAAGAAACGGTCCGGATGCGCCGCCACCATGGCCTCCTGAGCCCCCGGCGGGGCGGCGCACCAGAACGCCACCCGGTCGTCGTGGTGACGGTCGGCGTAGGTCACGAACACCTTGCGCACGAACCAGGTCGGCTCGCCGTGGCTGAGCTTCTCGGTGACCTCCGGCAGCGCCAGGCACAGCGCGCGCAGCCGCGGCAGGGGGTCGGTCGTCATGCCGGCACCGCGCGCAGCACGCTGTACCCGGTCGGCGGCAGCCGCTCGGCCACGTCGAGCTGCGCGATCGCGTGGCTCACCTGGGCCGGGAAGAACCCGAACAGCAGCCCGACGACGCGCCCGCGGTCGGCCACCGGGTCCCCGGCCTTGGCCGGACCATGCTGCGGTGAGATGGGCGGTGAGGGTGGTGTCGTCACGCCACCATGCGGGCGGGCGCGGCTCATCACGACGCCGCCGCGGGGTGGTAGGTGCCGAAGCACCAGACGTTGCCCTCCGGGTCCTTCGCGGCGAACTCGCGGGACGCGTAGGGCTGGTCGGTCAGCCCGTAGACGATCTCGGCTCCGGCGGCGACGACTCGCTCGTGCAGTGCGTCGGGGTCGTCGGTGGTCAGGTAGAGGACGGCGCGGCCGGTGTCGAACGGCCCCGGCGGGTCGGACCGGGTGCCCAGCATCACGACGCCGTCGCCCCAGGACAGCTCGGCGTGGGTGACCGCGCCGGAACCGTCGGTGCTCGTGTGCATCTCGGTCAGGCCGAACGTGCCGGTCAGGAACTTGATGGTGGTGTGCGCGTCGGTGTAGCGCAGCGTTGGATGAATGCTCATGGCGGCGACGCTAAGGGCCTGCCGGTGCGCCGGTCTTGAACGAATGGGAACCCGCTACGTGGCCGCCGCGTCCTGTTCGGCGCGGTACTGGCCGGGGGTGCAGCCTGCCAGCGCCCGGAACTCCCGCACGAGATGGCTCTGATCGGCATACCCACAGGTGGCGGCGACGTCGGCGGCGGCGGATCCGGCCACGAGCAGCTGGGCGGCCCGGCTGAACCGCAGTACCCGCGCCGCGGGTTTGGGGGCCAACCCGATCTGGTCGCGGAACCTGGTGAGCAGATGGCGGCGGCTCCAGCCGGCCTCCGCGGCGAGCGCGGCGACCGGCACCGCACCGTCGCTGTCCACCAGCGTGTCCCACGCCCACGCGACCTCCGGGTCCGGGTGCGCGGCGCGGTCGTCCAGCAGCCGGGAGCCCAGGTACCGGTCGAGTCGCGCGAAGCGCCGCGCCCAGTCCCGGTCCTCGGCCAGCCGGGCGGGCAGAGCCGAGAGCGCCGCGTCGTCGAGCTCGTCGAGCCGGGGAGTGCGGTTGGTCAGCTCGGGCATGGGACGGCGCAGCAGGGTGAAGACCCCGAGGGGGGTGAGATCGACCTGCACGCCGCCCTGGGCGCCGGTGAACTCGGTGATCACCGCCGCATCGTGCATCCCGGCGAGGAACGACGCGGGCACCAGCGGCCCGGCCGGACCGTGCAGCCGGATCGGGTCGCCGAAGCTGAGGATCAACGCACACGAGCCCACCGGGGCCTGCCGCCGCCGCAGCGGGATCGGGCTGAACTCGCGGTAGCCGGAGTAGCCCAGCACGTACCGGACCAGCGCCCGGTGCGGGCGGCCTCGCACGTACTCCGACTCGGCCACGGCCCCAGCATGCCGCCTCCGGTCCATGATCGGTGAAGGGGCAGGTTCCGCCGCGGTCGGCGCGGCTGCGGGCTCCGTAACGACGATCATGGGCGGGTGAACGGTCTGCGGTCGGACGATCCGGGCGATCAGCGGGCGACCGGTAACGGCTCATCTGCGGTGGGCCGCGGCCCGGTGCGCGGCGAGCACGTCGTGGCCGAAGTCGGCCTCGGGGTCGCGCCACACCGAATGGGCGTGGTTGGCGCCCCGCTGGGTGTTGTCGTACTCGACGAGCAGCCGCGGGCCCTGCAACCGGTAGTAGTGCGCGGCGCCCGGTTCCGTCGGCCCGGCCCAGGCCAGATGCACGTCCTCGAGCTCGGGAACGTCGGTCAGCCCGCCGGGAACCCGCCCCAGGTAGGTCATCAGCAGCGCGGCCAGCAGCTCCCGCTGCCCCGCGTCGAGCGCCGAACCGGGCAGGCCCTTCGGGGCGTGGGTGAGCGCGAGCCGGGCGTGGTCGGCCGCGTCGTACCCGGTGCCCTCCTCGCCCTGGCGGTCCATCCTCGCGACCAGTTCGGCGAGGCGGGGTTCGCGCAATCGCCCCCGCCAGAGATCGGGCAGCCGGATCATCTGCTCGCCCTCCTCGCCACCGAGGATGCGCGCCCGGTTGCCGCCGATGATGTCCAAGGGGGCGCGGTCGAGCAGCGTCGCGCGCTCCGCGAGCTCGGCGGGCAGCGACCGCATCAGCTCGCGGGCCAGGTCCTCCGTGCCACCCAGCGGCCGCAGCGGAGCGGGCCCCAGCAGCGGCGAGGACGCCGGGTCGGCCCCCAGGAAGCACGGCGTCGTGGAGCGGACCGCGCCGTCGACGACGAGGTTGTTCAGCGACACGTGATGGCCGCCGAGGCGCCACGCCCAGGCCCCCGAGGCACCGGGCTCGCCGAAGACCCGCAGGTAGTACAGCCCGGGGTCGCGCCCGCGCTCGCGGCCCCAGTCGACCGTCCAGCCCTCGGTACGGTCCAGCACGTTCTCCAGGCCCATGATCGTCGCGACGGTGCCGTACCCGGCCGCGGACAACCCGCTGGCCACCAGCTGCATCGCGCGACTCTGCTGGGCGGGGCGCAGCTCGCGCAGCGGCAGGCCGCCGTGGTCGGTCGGGGTGTAGTACCAACGCAGCCGTTCGGCGTCGGATTCGGTGTCGGAGCCCGGGGCGCGCGCGGTCGCGACCGCACGCTGCCGGTCGTCGAGCGACTCCAACCACGCGGCCGCGGCCTCGGCCATCCGGGCCGCGACCGTCCGGCCCGCCTCGAGCCGCCTCTGGTCGGCTCTGTTCTGGTCGGCTCTGTTCTCGTCGGCTCTGTTCTCGTCAGCATTGACGGAGGCCATCCACCGAGGTTATGCCCTCGCGGAACCCCTGGCATCGCCGACCACGGCGTCGCGGGCCGTCTACAGTGCCGAGCCATAGTGACCGCATCCCCACCGACATCCACACCGACGCTCGCCGGCCTGTGCGAGCGCGCCCGCGCCCTCGTCGGCGACGGCCGCCGACGGGTGCTGCTCGGCATCACCGGCAGCCCGGGCGCGGGCAAGTCCACGCTGGTCGAACGGCTCTGCGCGGCCTTGGAGCCGGCCCCGCCCGCCGGGCTGGCGGCGGGGGAGTGGGTCGCCCCCGTGCCGATGGACGGGTTCCATCTCGCCGACGTCGCCCTGGAACGGCTCGGTCTGCGCGACCGCAAGGGTGCCCCGGAGACCTTCGACGCCGGCGGGTACCGCGCGCTGCTGCGCCGGTTGCGGGCCGACGACGAGGCGGTCGTCTACGCGCCCGCGTTCGAGCGGACCCTGGAACAGCCGCTGGCCGGGGCGATCGTGGTGCCGCGGGCGGCGCGGCTCGTCCTCACCGAGGGCAACTACCTGCTCGTCGACGACGAGGTGTGGCGCCCGGTGGCCGCGGTGCTCGACGAGGTGTGGTTCTGCGCTCTGCGCGAGGACGTCCGGCTCGCGCGGCTCGTTGCCCGGCATGTGGCGTTCGGCAAGGAACCCGGTTTTGCCCGGCGCTGGGTGCGTGACGTCGACGGTCCCAACGCGATGCTGGTGGCGGGCACCGCTCGGCGCGCCGATCTCGTGGTGCCCAGCGCGGTGCTGGAGGAGATCGACGGAGGGTGCCGCGGTGAGCGTTGACGATGGCCGTGGCCGGTGGGCCGCGCTGCGGGCCGCGGTGGCGACCCTGGATCCCGGCTACTTCGCGCTGGTCATGGCCACCGGCATCGTGTCGGTCGGGGTCGGGAACCTCGGCCTCGGCACGCTGTCGGCGATCCTGATGTGGCTCGCCGTGGCGTGCTACGCGGTCCTGGTCGTGCTGAGCTGCTGGCGGTGGATCGCGTTCCGGGCGAACGTGCTGGCCGATTTCTCCGACCCCCGCCGGGGATTCGGGTTCTTCACCTTCGTGGCCGGGACCGACGTGCTGGGTGCCCGGCTGCTGGCCGACGGTCATCACGGGGTCGCGCTGGGGCTGCTGGCCTGCGGCGGGCTGGCGTGGCTGGTGCTCGGGTACGTGGTGCCGTGGACCGCCGTGCTCTCCCGCACGAAACGACCGGTGGTGGCCGGCGCGAACGGCACCTGGTTCGTCTGGGTCGTGGCCAGCCAGTCCGTCGCGGTACTGGCCGCGGCGCTGCAGCCGATCGTCGGCTTCGGGACCCGGGAACTCGCGCTGCTGGCCTTCGGGTCCTGGTCGGTCGGCATCTTCCTGTACGGGGCCGCGGGCGTCTTCGTCGCGGCCCGGCTGATGCTGTACCCGGTGGGCCCCAGCGACCTCACCCCGCCCTACTGGGTGGCGATGGGGGCGACCGCGATCACCGTGCTGTCCGGGTCCCAGATCGTGCAGATGCTCGACACCCCTGCGGTCGAGGTGACCCGCGGTCTCGTCGCCGGGTTGTCGGTGGTGTTCTGGTCGGTCGGTACCTGGCTGATCCCGCCGCTCGTCGCGGCCGGCTGGTGGCGCCACATCACCCACCGGGTCCCGCTGCGGTACGACTCGGCG
Organism: Pseudonocardia asaccharolytica DSM 44247 = NBRC 16224; assembly: GCF_000423625.1. GTDB lineage: Bacteria > Actinomycetota > Actinomycetes > Mycobacteriales > Pseudonocardiaceae > Pseudonocardia > Pseudonocardia asaccharolytica. Next base: position 42,003 of record NZ_AUII01000019.1, on the reverse strand, counting down.
CTGTGGAGCATCGTGTTCCCGCTCGGCATGTACGGCGTCGCCGGATACGACATCGGCCAGGCCGATCTGCTGCCGATCGTGCAGGCGATCGGGCAGCACGAGACGTGGGTGGCGCTCGCCGCCTGGGCCGCGGCTTTCCTGGCCATGATCGTGCACCTGGTGCGCACCGTGGTGGTGCGTCCGGGCTCGCGGGCCGGTGAACAGCCGTCGATCCCGCGCCGCTCCGCCGTGAGCTGACCCGGGCCGGCGCCGGTTCCGTGCCCGGGACAGCGAGCGCCCTTGCCAGCGGGGGGTGCGGCGGCGAGGGTGCACAGTGTGAGCGTGTCGGAGGTTCCGGCCTCGCTGCGGTCGTGGATGTCCGCGGTCAGCGAGATCGCCCGCGCCGTCAACGCCGCCGAGCCGCTCGAGGCGGTGCTCACCCGGGTCGCGCGGCAGGCCTGCCGGTTGATCGGTTTCGAGTCCTGCGCGGTGATGCTCGCCGACCCGGCGCGCGAGCACCTACGGGTGGCCGGATGGTGCGGGCTCAGCCCCGGCTACGTCGCGCTGGTCAGCGACGGTGACGCCCTGCTCATCCACCCGCCCGGTCCGCAGCTGGACACGCCCGCGGCCCGGGCGTTCCGCGAGGGTCGCACCATCGTCGTCCCCGACGTGCGTTCCGCGTGGCGCTACGGCCTGTTGCGGCAGCTCGCTCCCGCGCAGGGCTACCACGCGCTGGTGAGTGTGCCGCTGCGCGCCGTGGACGACCTGGCCGGGGTGATCGTCGCCTATTCGGTGGCCGCCCGAGAGTTCGCCGGCCCCGAGCTGGAGCTGATCGAGCTGCTCGCCGGGCAGGCGGCACTGGCGCTGGAGACCGCGCGGCTGCGGACCGCCCAGCAGGACGTGATCGGCGAGCTGTCGCGGGCCAACGCGGAGCTGCGCCGCGGGCGGGCCGTCCTGGAGTGGGCCGAACAGCAACACCATCGGCTGATGCAGCTGGTGCTCGCCGAGGTCGGTCTCGCCGGGTTGGTCTCGGCACTCGCCGAGACCCTCGGCGCATCGGTCACGGTCGAGGACGCCGAGGGTCGGGTGCTCGTCAGCGCTCCCGATCAGGGATATCGGCCGCCGCCGGACGCCGCGGCCCGGCGGCGCGCCCCGGCCCGCAAGGCGCTGGCGGCCCAGGAGTCCGCCATGGACCGGCGCTACGAGGTCGCCGAAGTCCCCATCGTGCCGGCCGGCGGTCCGGTGCTGCCCGGGGCTCCGGGCGTCGTTGCGGGGGAGATCGCGTGGGCGGCGCCGGTGGTGCTGGGCGGGGAGCTGGTGGGACGGCTGTGGGTCACCGCGCCACCCGCGGCGCCGGAGCCCGTCCAACTGCGGGTCGTGGAGCGGTTCGCACTGGTCGTTGCGTTGGAGCTGCTGCAGCAGCGGCATCTGGTCGACGTGCACGGGCGGCTGTCCGGCGACCTGCTCGCGGACCTGCTGCGCGTCGACGGCCCCCTGCGTCCGCAGGTCGTCCTCGACCGGGCGGCGGCGCTCGGGCACGATCTGAGCCACCCGCACCTCGTCGCGGTGCTGGCGGTGGACGGCCCGGTCCCGCCGGCGGTACGGCTGCCGGAGCTGGCCAGGTCCGCGGCCGAACCGGGTCCCTGCCCGCTGGCCGGACCCTACGACGGGCTGCAGGTGGTGCTGCTGCCCGCCGAGCCGGATCCGGGCGAGGCGCTGCGCCGGATCCTGGTGCATATCGAACGGGCGGTCGGATCGGACGCCACCCCGACCCTGGTGGCCGGGCCGGTCGCCCATGCCGTTTCCGACTACGCCGCCGCGTTCCGGGTGGCGCGCGGGGCGATGGCGCTGCGCCGGGCGAGTCGCCCCGGCGGGCTGGTGGACGTCCGCGAGCTCGGGCTGTCCGCGCTGCTGCTGGAGACCGGAACCCCGGATGCGCTGCGCCGGTTCGCCCGCGGGCTGCTGCGTCCGGTGGTGGTGTACGAGGCGCAGCGCGGCGGCGACCTGCTCGCCACCCTGCGGATCTGGCTCGCCACCGGGTGCTCGACGACGACGGCCGCGAGGGCGCTGGTCGTGCATCCCAACACCGTCGGTTACCGCCTCGGCCGCATCGAGCAGCTCACCGGGCGCAACCTGCGCGATATCGGGGTGCGGCTGGAGCTGCAGCTCGCGTTGACGATCCGCGACATCGTCCGGGCGGACGCTTAGCGCAGCGGGGCTACCCCCGGCCGCCGCGCCGGCTTGTGCCCGGCCCCAGCGGCACGCCGGTTTTCCTGGGCCGGCACACATGGTCCATCCCGACGCGGGCCAGCAACATCGAGAGAGGCGCGTGCCGCAGGCCGCAACCCGGCGCGCGCCGTCCAGCACACCTCGTCGCGGAGGCCGCTGTGAAACCGCCACCCTTCTCCTACGCCGCGCCGCCCACGATCGCCGAGGCCGTCGGGCTGCTCGCCGAGCACGCCGACGCCGAGCCCCGGGTGCTCGCCGGGGGCCAGAGCCTGATCCCGCTGATGAACTTCCGGCTCGCCGAGCCGAGCCACCTCATCGATCTGCGCAACGTCGCGGAGCTGTCGGGCATCCGGCTCGACGGCGACGTCCTGGTGATCGGGGCGATGACCCGGCAGTCGCAGATCGAGCAGGCCCCCGAGGTGGCGATTGCCGCACCGCTGCTGGCCGAGGCGACCGGGCTGGTCGGGCACACCCCGATCCGCAACAGCGGCACCATCGGCGGCAGCCTGGCGCACGCCGACCCCGCCGCCGAGCTGCCCGCCGTCGCACTCGCGCTCGACGCCGACCTCGTCGCCGCCGGACCAGGCGGGACCCGCACGATCCCGGCGGCGGAGTTCCTGCGCGGGCCGTTCAGCACGGCACTGGCCGCCGACGAGATCCTCACCGAGATCCGGCTGCCGCGGCGCGCGGGCGGGTACGCGTTCGTCGAGTTCGCCCGTACCCACGGCAACTTCGCGATCGTCGCGGTCGCCGCGCTGGTCGAGCTCGACGGCGACCGGATCAGCCGAGCGGCACTTGCGCTCACCGGGGTCGCCCCGACGGCCATCCGCGCCACCGCCGCCGAGGACGTCCTCACCGGCGCCGTCCCGGACGACGCCACGATCGCCGCGGCGGCCGATGCCGCGGTCTCCGGCGTCCGGCCCGCCGGGGACCTGCATGCGAGCGCGCAGACCCGGATCGAGCTGGCCCGCAGCCACGTGCGCCGCGCCGTGACGCTCGCCCTGCACCGCGCCCAGGACCAGAGGTGAGTCCCATGGCCGAGAAGCACACGATCACCCTGACGGTGAACGGCCGCAGGCACATCGCCGAGGTGGAGCCGCGGATGCTGCTCGTCGATCTCCTGCGCGACGAGTTGAGTCTCAAGGAGGTCCACATCGGCTGCGAGCACGGCGTCTGTGGCACCTGCACGGTGCTGCGGGACGGTGCGAGCATCCGCTCCTGCATCACGTTCGCGGTGCAGGCCGACGGCGCCGAGATCAGGACCGTCGAGAGCCTCGCCGATGGCCCGACGCTGCACCCGCTGCAGGACGAGTTCTGGGCCAAACAGGGCCTGCAATGCGGCTACTGCACCCCGGGGATGCTCATGCGGGCCTGCGAGATCCTCGCGCACAACCCGGATCCGACATCCGCGCAGGTCCGCGAGGGCATCGCCAGCAACCTGTGCCGCTGCACCGGATACCAGTACATCGTCGAGGCCGTACTGGCCGCGGCGGCCCGGATGCGCACCGGACAGAACGCCACGCACGATGTCGAGGTGAGGTCATGACCACGATCGACCGCCCCGCGCCACCCCCGGCACGCACGCACAAGCGCGATCGGAGGTGGGTAGGCCAGTCCGTCCGCCGCGTCGAGGACCCCAAGTTCCTGCGCGGCCGCGGCGGCTATCTCGCCGATCTGGTCACCCCGGGCATGCTGCACGCCGCCGTGCTGCGCAGCCCGCATCCGCACGCGCGGATCGTCTCGATCGACACCGCGGCGGCGGCCGCGCTCGACGGCGTGCACGCGGTGATCACCGGGGCACAGGCCGCCGAGCTCACCGACCCGCTGCCCGACTTCGGCCCCGACCCGGCCAACCACGTCTGGCGCTGCCTCGCGGTGGACACGGTGCGCTATGTCGGCGAGGGAGTCGCTGTCGTCGTCGCGGACAGCCGCTACCTCGCCGAGGACGCGCTCGAACTGATCCAGGTGGAGTACGAGTCGCTGCCCCCGATCGTCGACCCGCAGGCGGCGCTGGAACCGGGCGCGCCGCTCGTCCACGAGCCGCTGGGGACGAACTGCGCCTACGAGCGCAGCTTCGACTTCGGCGACGTCGAGCGCGACTTCGCCGAGGCCGACCTGGTCGTGCGGGACCGGCTGCGCTGGCACCGTTCGGGCGGGCAGCCGCTGGAGACCGTCGGCGCGATCGCCGACTTCGACCACGGTTCCGGCCAGCTCACCGTGCACACCAACTCGCTGTCGTTCACCAGCTACCTGTTCATGGCGGCGGCCTCGCTGCGGATTCCGGCGAACCGGCTCGACGTCCGGCAGGTGCCCGCGGGCGGCAGCTTCGGCTCCAAGCTGTTCGTCACCAAGCCTCTGGTCCTCGCTGGGATGTGCTCGCGGATGGTGGGGCGTCCGGTCGTCTTCCTCGAGGACCGCGTCGACAACATCGCCAACTGCGATCATCACGGCTCCGACCGGGTCTATGACGTCGAGCTCGCGGTGATGCGCGACGGCACGCTGCGCGGCCTCGCGATCGACGTGATCGACGACTACGGCGCCTACATCCAGTTCGGCGTCGGTCACCACGGCAACGCGCTGGCCCAGGTCGTCGGCCCGTACACGATCGGCAGCGTGCGCTACCGGGTACGGGCGGCGCTGACCAACAAGAACCAGCAGGGGGCGTACCGGGGTTTCGGCTCGGAGGTCAACAACTGGATGCTCGAGCAGATGGTCGACAAGGCCGCCCGGGAGCTGGGCATGGACCCCGTCGAGATCCGGCGGCGCAACTTCATCCGGGACTTCCCGTACTTCATCCCGACCGGCAACGTCTACGACTCCGGCGACTACGACGCCGTGCTCGACCAGACGCTGCGGCTGGGCCGCTACGACCACTGGCGCACCGAGCAGAAGCGGCTGCGCGAGCAGGAGGGCCGCTACATCGGGATCGGCCTGATCACCTGCGCGGAGCGCAGCGTCTTCTCGGCGACCGAGTTCTGGTTCTGGTTCGACGAGCCGGGCGCGCCGGTCACGAGCATGCCGGAGAGCGTGACGCTCACCGTGGACGCCACCGGCGGGATCACCGCGACCCTGTACTCCTGCGCGTTCTGGGGCAACAGCCCCGAGACGATGGTGGCCCAGCTCGTCGCCGAGGAGTTCGACTGCGACCCGCACGACGTCTCGGTCGCCTACCAGGGCAGCCGAAACGGTCTGCCGGCCACCGGCCCCGGTGGCTCGCGGACCACGGTGATGCTCGCCGGTGCCGTCGAGGGTGCCACCGCGAAGATCAAGGCCAAGGCGCGGCGGGCCGCGGCACATCTGCTGGAGGCCGACCCGGACGATCTCGAGTGGGCCGACGGCGGGTACCAGGTGCGGGGCGTGCCGGATCGGCGGAAGTCGCTGGGCGATATCGCGATCGCGCTGCACCTGTTCAAGCACGGTTTTCCCGAGGATATCGAGAGCGGGCTGGAGGAGTCGAAGGTCTTCGACCACCCGTACACGACGATGCCCTCGGCGGACCGCAAGGACCTCGGTGTCTTCTATCCGTTCGTCGGGCATGCCTGCCACATCCCGGTGGTCGAGGTGGACATCGAGAGCGGAGCGGTCCGGTTCCTGGCCTATGCGGCCGTGCACGACTGCGGGACACTGGTGAATCCGCGTTCGCTCGCCGGGCACATCCTCGGCGGGGTCGCGCAGGGTATTGGGACCGCGCTGTACGAGGAGTACGTCTACGACGACGACGGGCAGCTGCTCTCCTCCAGCTACATGGACTACCTCATCCCGTCGGCGATGGAGGTGCCGGAGCTGGCCATCGGACATGTCGAGACGCCCTCGCCCTACACCCCGCACGGGATCAAGGGCGGCGGCGAGGGCGGCCGGATGATGGCACCTGCCGCGGTGAACGCCGCGGTCAACGACGCGCTCGCGCCGCTCGGCGTCCGCCTGACGGAGCTGCCCATGACCCCGGAACGCATCCGCGCCGCCCTGCGCACCCCCCGGTGACCCGCAAGCCCCGCGAGTCGCCGTACTCCCGAGCGCGAGTCGCGGTGTTTCCGCGAGCGAGTCGGGCATGAGCCAGCGGATCGCCGTCGTCACCGGCGCGAACCGGGGCATCGGGCGGGCGATCGCGGTCGCGCTCGCCGCGGACGGGTTCGCCGTGGCCGCCGCGGCTCGGGATCCGGCGGCGCTGGGTGATACCGCGGCCGAGATCGAGAAGGCCGGCGGTACCGCGGTGCCGCTGGTCTGCGACGTTCAGGAGGAGGCCTCGGTGGCCGCGATGGCGGAGCAGCTCACGCGGGCCGACGAGACGCTCGGCCCGGTGCACACCGTCGTCGCCAACGCCGGGACAGCCGGGCCGACCGCACCGCTGCACGAGATCACCCTGGACGAGTGGCGCGCCACCCTTGCCACAGACCTGGACGGGGTGTTCCTCACCTTCCGCGCGTTCGTCCCCGGCCTGATCGCGCGCCGGGCCGGAAGCCTGATCGCGATCTCGTCGATGACCGGAAAGCGTCCGCTGCACGGGCGCACGCCGTATGCCGCGGCGAAGCTGGGCGTGATCGGGCTGGTCCGGACCCTCGCCGTCGAGCTGGGCCCGCACGGGATCCGGGTGAACGCGGTGTGCCCGGGAGCGGTTGCCGGGCCGCGGATCGACGAGGTGATCCGCAGGCAGGCGGCGGCCCGCGGGATCGGCGAGGACGAGGCGCTGGCTGCGTTCACCGGGTCGTCGCCGCTGGGCCGGTTGGTCGAGGCCGACGAGGTGGCCCGCGCATGCGCGTTCCTGGCCTCGGACGCCGCGGCGGCCATCACCGGCGAGGACCTCAACGTCAGCGCCGGTGCCGTCATGTACTGAAACCCACGGGACTCCGTCCCGTGGAACCCGCCGAGGGAGGGCGAGGCTCGGATGCGGATCATCGACCTGTCGCAGGACATCTACGAGGGGATGAAGGTCTACCCGGGGCACCTCAAGACGGTGCAGTTCGAACACACCACGCATGAGGAGACGGCCCCGCGGTTCGAGGGTGGGTTCTCCTTCCAGACCACCGGATTCATGCTCAACGACAACGGTCCCACTCACGTCGACTCGTTCTCCCATCTCGATCCGGACCCGGCGGCGGAGACGATCGAGAAGATGTCGCTCGAGCTGTTCTTCGGCCCGGCGGTCTGCCTCGACGTCACCGAGTTCACGCCGCGGACCGATATCACAGCCACGGACCTCGATCGCGTCGAGGCGGCGTCGCCGGTCGACGTACGGCCCGGCGACATCGTGCTGTTCCACACCGCGACCTGGAACCGCTACGCCGGGGACCGGCGCTACCTCACCGACTTCCCGGGCCTCGGGGAGTCGGCGAGCGAGTGGATCGTGCGCCGACAGATCAAGACGTTCGGGGTCGACAGCCCGACCCCGGACAATCCCGCGAGCACCAGCTATCCCTGCCACATGATGTGCCGCCGGGAGCACATCACCCATTACGAGAACCTGGCACATCTGGACCGGGTGGTGAACGCCAGGTTCACGTTCATCGGCTTCCCGCTCAAGCTGCGCGGCGCGCACGGCGGCCCGACTCGCGCCGTCGCGCTCGTCGAGTGAGGCGATCAGGGAACCCCGGCGGCCCCGGCGACCCCGGGTAACCCCCCGCCGGGGCGCCCCAGCCGGATATCGCAGCTGATCGTTGCGGCGTCGAGACCGGTCAGCACCGCGATCAGATCGCGGACCGCTTCGTCGGCGTCGGCGGCGTCCCGCACGCTGGTGGCCGCCTCGATGGCGGGAACGTAGAGCACCATCCGGCGCTCGGACATCCACGCCACCACGTCGAAGGTCCGCTCGTCGCGCGGCGTGTTCGACCTGGTCATTCCGCCACGGTAGCCGCCGCGGCCGGTCGCGGACACCGCCTGTGGCGGATCACCCGCAGGGCACGACGCTGCAGTCCGGCGCCGGCGTCGGCTGCGCGTTCGTCGTGGGCGCCGGGGCGACCCGCGCCGCCCGCGGGTCGGGGCCGGGCGCGGCCGGGCCTGGTGTGCCGGCCTGCTGGGGTCGCTGTGGCACGGCGGAACGGTCGGCGCCGGCCGGTGCGCCGTGTTCCGGGCCCGGTGTGGGCGGCGGAGCCGGCTCCGACGTCGGCGCGGGGGCCGGGGTCGGAGCCGCCGCGGTCGGGGTCGAGGTCACCCGCGGATCCTCCCCCGGCTCCCGGTTCGACGGCGGGTCACCGATCGGACGGTAGGAAGCGAAGGGCGCCGGCGGCCGTTCGCGCGCGGCGTCGGCCATGAAGCGCTGCCACGTCCTGCCGGGTAGGGTGGATCCGGAGATGGGCTCGCCGCCTGCGGTGCGGATCGGGGAGTTCATATCCGTGCCGATCCAGACCGTGACGGCCAGGTCGGTGGTGAACCCGCTCATCCACGCGTCGTTGTTCTGCCCCTCGAACCGGGACTGCACGGTGCCGGTCTTCGCCGCGACCTGGCGCACCCCCGACGGCGCGAGGCCGTCGTGTTCGGCGACGTCGATCATGGCCTCGGTGACGTTGCGGGCCACCCGCTGCGAGAAACGACGCTCGCCGCCGGAGTCGGGCGCCGTGAAGAGCACCCGGCCGTCGGCGGTGACGACCTCGGCGACCAGATGCGGCTGGTGCCAGACCCCGCCCGCCGCGATCGTCGCATAGGCTGACGCTAGTTCCAGTGGGGTGACCTCCTTGTTGCCCAGGGCGATCCGCTCGTCGGGGTTGTCGAGCGAGGAGGTGATGCCCGCGCTGCGGGCGGCGGCCGCGATCCGCTCCGGGCCGATCTGCTTCGCCAGCGTGTTGAACACGACGTTGTTGGAGATCGTCATGGCCTGTTTGAGGTCGCAGCGCGCGCAGTCGGCGCCCTCGGCGTTGCGCAGGCCCGGCACCGCCGCGCCGTCGAACGTCGTCCCGAGCCCGATCGGCGGGTCCTGCTGCAGCGCCGCAAGCACCACGAACGGTTTGAACGTCGACCCGGCCTGCTTGTGCACCCGCGCGTAGTCCAGCCCGACCCCGTTGTCGCCCCCGTAGTAGGCGAGGATGCCGCCGGTGTCCGGGTCGATCCCGACGACGGCGCTGCGCAGGTTCGGCGGCTGCCCGGCCAGCGTCCGGTGCGCCGCCTCGACCGCCTCGTGCTGCCGCTCGGGGTCGATGGTGGTGGTGATCCGCAGCCCCTCCCTGAACTCCTGGTCCGAGATGCCCAGCTCCTCGAGCTCCTCGCGCACCGCGGTCACGATGTGTCCGCGGCTGTCGGTTGGGGCGCCGTGGGACGCGCTCTTGCGCGGCACGGTCTGCGGGAACTTCGCGGTGGCCCGCTCGGCGGGGGACAGCCAGCCCTGCGACACCATGCCGTCGAGCACGAACTCCCAGCGCGCCACGGCCTTGTCCGGGTTGATCGCCGGGTCCCAGCGCGACGGGGACTGGATCACCCCGGCGAGCAGCGCACCCTCGCTGGCGGAGAGCTCGTCGACGGTCTTGCCGAAATAGGCCTGGCTGGCCGACTGCACCCCGTACGCGCCGCGGCCGAAGTAGATCGCGTTGAGGTAGCCGCCGAGGATCTCGTCCTTGGTCTTCTCCTGGTTGAGCTTGACCGCGACGATCATCTCCTTGTACTTGCGCCAGAGCGTCGGCTCGTTGCCGACCAGGGTCGTCTTCACGTACTGCTGGGTGATCGTGGAGCCCCCGCCGGCCCCGCCGCGCAGCTGGTTCCACGCCGCACGCAGGATGCCGGTCAGGTCGAATCCGGGATTGGAGTAGAAGGTGCGGTCCTCAGCGGCGAGCACGGCGTTGCGCACCGGCACCGGGATCGTCTCCAGCGGCACCTTGATCCGGTTGCCCTGCTCGGGGACGAGCCGCGCGAGCCGGCTGCCGTCGGCGTAGGAGACGAGCGAGACCTGGTTGTTCACCGCCTCGTCGGGGCTGGGCACGGAGAAGAAGGCATAGCCGACGACGAACAGCAGCAGCGGAACCACGACGAGGGTGGCGAGGCCACCGAGGAACGCCCAGCGCAGCAGGCGCCGGCGGCGGGCGCGGCGGTCGTCGGTGGTGAGCGGGGGGCGACCCGGCGAGCCCGGGTCCAACCAGGCCCGGAGCAGGTCGAGCGGACCGACCGGGCGGCGGGCGCGCCGCCTGCCGCGCGCGCCGGTTTCGGGGTCCGACCGGTCACGCTGATCCGGGACGGCGAGGCGGACGCGTCCCGCCTCGCCGGTTCCCGGGCGCCGCCGGGCCGGTGCGGGGGGTTGCCACCAGCCCACGCCGGCCCGGCGCGGGCTGCCGCCACGCCGGGCCGGATGGCCGGGGGCGGGCCGTCGGGTGGGACGGCCGATCCGGGAGGGCGGTGGCGGGTGCGCTGTGGACACTCGCGTGGCCCTCCTTCCGACACTCGACTCGTCGCGAGGGCCAACGATCGTTTCCGCGCTGACGGTGCGCTCCGGCGTGGCTCATCACCCGAACGTCCGCGTGGATCGGGTGTACGTCGCACGCCGGCCCGGGCGTTGCGCCACCCTGTGTAGTCAAGGCCCCCCGACCGGACGCGGACTGGTGTGCGCGCCCCTTGGGCAGCGCCCGGGGTGGGGCTAGCGTCGACGCCCTGGCAGTGACGCACATCATTTTCGCGGGGTGCCCGCGACGGCCGTGGCCCGTGCCCCGCGAGAAGACGACCAGAGGAGACCTCGTGGCACGCCTTCCCTCGCTCGAGGAGCAGAACGCCAGGGCACACGCCGCCTACCGCCAGGTCGAGAAGCACATCTTCGAGACCGAGATCGCTCCGCGGGTCACCGCGGAGATCATCGAGGAGCACCGCGCCACTCCCATCGGCAAGCACAGCGACGACCTGGAGCGGGTGCTCACCTATCTGCGCAAGAACCAGCTGGTGATGAAGGGGAAGTACATCCTGGTCTGCACCAGGCCGCATGAGGAATGGCGCATCGCCGAGATCACCGGCGAGCCGGACCAGCCTCCGACGCTCCTCGACGACACTTTCACCGACCGGTTCGAGGCCGAGCACGCGATCTTCCGCAAGCGGCTTCGGGACAACGGGCTGACCGGCGGCGAGGAGGCCTCGGCATGAAGGTCATCGGCTACAGCAGGCAGCTGTCGGTCTTTCCCGGCCAGGACGTCGACTTTCTGGTCAGCTGCGACACCGAGCGCTACCACGCCGACATCGTCCGGCTCATCCACGGCGACACCAACCCCGACGGGCCGGGGGAGAAGATCGAGCCGGTGCAGACCGGTATCGACGCCGACTTCCCCGGCCGGGTCCAGCGCGTCGTCAGCGGATCCCATGTCGAGGTGCCCGATCACCCCAAGCTGCGTCCCGGCGCGCAGTGGACGCTGCAGGTCACGGTGGCGCCCACGACGCCGCGCGGCGGCGTCCAGGGCCTGCTGACCAAATGGGACGCCTCGCGCGAGGCGGGGCACGGCCTGTTCATCGGCGAGGACGGGGCGCTGCAGGTCTGGGTGGGCGACGGCGCCGGGAACACCCAGCGCACCAGCGCCGGCGTGCCGCTGCTGGCCGGTGTCTGGTATCTGGCCGTGGCCTCCCAGGACGCCGACGGCGCCCTGACCGTCAGCCAGACCCCGGTCGTCACGGTCACGAACAGCAGGTTCGCCTTCGCCACCTCGTGGGAGAGCACGACCGCGACCGTCACCGAGGCGTGCCCGGTCCGCGCGCCGGACGGGCTCGCGGTCCCGTTCGTGATGGCCGGATATGTCGAGACGCCGGCCGGCGAGGACTCCCGTCAGGTCATCGGCGGCCACTTCAACGGCAAGCTCGACCGTCCGCGCGTCCACGCCGTCGCCCTCGGTCCGGAACGGGCCGAGGGGGCCGTGCAGACCCCGCGCGGAACCGATCTCGTGGCCGCATGGGACTTCCAGGAGGAGATCACCGACCACGGTGTCGCCCACACCCGCCAGGTCACCGACGTCTCCCGCAACCGGTTGCACGGCCGGGCGTGGAACGGTCCGGCCCGGGGGATGACCGGCTACAACTGGCGGGCCACGGAGCAGAACTTCATCCACGTCCCCGAGCAGTACGGCGCGATCCATTTCCACGACGACGACCTGACCGACGCCTGCTGGGACGTCGACTTCACCCTGACCGTCCCCGACGATCTGCCGTCGGGGCTGTACGCGGCGCGGCTGCGGGCCGACGACGACGTCGACCACGTGCCGTTCTATGTGCGGGCGCCGCGCGGCGCGGAGAAGAAGATCGTGTTCCTCGCGCCGACGGCGAGCTACATGGCCTACGCCAACGACCACGTGACCCTCTGGGCGCCGCTGGCCCAGCTGTTCGTCGCGCGCAACCCGGTCCTCGACCAGCGCAACATCGTGCTCAGCGAGCACCGCGAGTTCGGGTTGTCGACCTACGACATCCACGCCGACGGCTCGGGGGTGGCCTACTCGACCCGGCTGCGGCCGATCCTGAACATGCGGCCCGGTTTCCGGCACTGGCTGTCGCCGTCGTTGTGGCAGTTCAACGCCGATCTGCACCTCATCGACTGGCTGACCCAGCTCGGCTACGAGTTCGACGTCGTGACCGACGAGGACCTGCACCACGAGGGCGTCGACGTGCTCGCGCCCTACCAGGTCGTCCTGACCGGCTCGCATCCGGAGTACTACTCCGAGCAGATGCTCGACGCCGTGCACCAGTACGTGAGCTCCGGCGGTCGCCTGATGTATCTCGGCGCGAACGGCTTCTACTGGGTGATCAACTACGACCCCGAGGACCGCAACGTCATCGAGGTGCGCAAGGGGCACGGCTCCAATGCCTGGCGGTGCGCGCCCGGCGAGTACCACCTGTCGTTCACCGGGGAGTACGGCACGCTGTGGCGGCATCGCGGACGCGCGCCGCAGCGGCTCGTCGGGGTCGGCTTCGGGGCCGAGGGGTTCGACGTCTCGTCCTACTACCGCCTTGCCGGGGACGCCCGGGACGGGGGTCCGGCCGCGTGGATGTTCGACGGCATCGACCCGGACGAGAAGATCGGCGACTTCGGGCTCGTCGGCGGCGGGGCCGCCGGGCTTGAGCTCGACATCGTCGACACGGCGCTGGGCACGCCCCCGGAGACCGTCATCGGTGCGGTCTCCGAGAACCACACCGACATCTACCTGGAGGTGCTCGAGGAGCTGTTCTTCAACGTACCGGGGGTGGGCGGCAGCCAGAGCGGCCAGGTCCGGGCGGACATCACGTACTTCCCGACGCCGGGTGGTGGCGCAGTCTGGTCGGCCAGCTCGATCGCCTACTGCGGGTCGTTGTCGCACAACAACTACGACGACAACGTCTCGCGGCTGACCAGGAACGTCCTCGACCGGTTCCTGCGCGACGAGCCCGTCCCCGCCGGAGCGACGGCCTCGGACAGCTGACGCTGCCGGCCTCAGGGTGGACCTCTTCCCCGGCTTCCCCGGCGGTCCGTGGCGTCGGCCCCGTCCAGTGGTGTGTCGAGGAGCCTGCGCAGCTTGAGCGCCACATGGACGGTGAGCCGGTCCTCGGGATCCTCCAGATCCGTGTCGACGAGCTCGAGCGCCTGGGCCAGATGGCGGCGGAACGTGTTGCGGTGCATATAGCCCGCGTGGGCCGCGTCGTCGCGCCGCGGGAAGTCCAGTGCCAGCTCCAGCACCCGCGCCAGGTCGGTTCCATGGTCACGGTCGTGGCGCAGGAGCCTGCGCAGGCACAGACGCACGAAGTCCTCCGCGCGCCTTCGCTCGAGCCCGTCGGTCAACAGGCACGCGAGCGCGAAGGATCGCGCGGGGCGGACGGGTGCGTCGCCGGCGGTATGCGGCAGGTAGCGCCGCATCCGCCGGAGCCGGCCGACGCGGGCCGGGAGCTCGCTCAGCCCGGCGCTCCGCTCGTCGGCGATCGCGTGGACGTCACGATGTCCGAGGTGACGTGCGTGGTACACCAGCCGGCCCAGCTCGCGGTGCACACTCGCGCGGCAGGGCTCGTCGGGACCGTGCACGGGGATGAGCAGCGCAACCGACCTGTGGGTGAGCGTCACCGCGATGGTCCCGGGTAGGCGCTGCGCCTCGCGGTCCAGCTCGGCGAGCGTCCGCGGCCCGGGATGGCCCGCCGTCCACGCGAGCAGGGCGGGCCAGTAGCAGTCGGCGAGGCGCAGGTCGGCGGACCGCGCCTGGGTCCGGATGTCCGCCGCCGTGATCGAGTCGTCGGTGACGAGCCGGCGAAGGAGCGCGGTCCGGCGCTCGCCGCGCACGGCGCTCGCCAATGCGGTGCGCGCGAACTGCTCGCCGAGCAGGGAACCGACGAGCTCGAGCATGCCGCGCGGCACCTCCCGCGTTCCGCCGTCGCGCACGGCGAGCACGGCGAGTGGCTCGCCGGCGTGCTCCACCGAGAGAACGTGCCAGCCGGCGGGTGCCCCGTCGCTTCCGGTGGTGAGCACGCCCGCGTCCGGGCGGGCGGACGGGGACGATGCGACCAGGAGCGCGCCGCTGGTGTCGAGGAGCGCCAATGGGCGGCCGAGGGCGTGGGACGCGGCCGCCACCAGGCCCTCGGGCGAGTCGGAGGCCGACGCGAGACGGACGAGGTCGCCGCACTGCGCGATGATGTCGTCAGCGATGTTGCCGGTCATCGACCCGGCCCGTCGCGTTTCGGGGACCTGCGACCGCGAGACCACCGTAGACCCGGCGCGGGACAGCGTCCATCCGTCCACCGCGGCCGTCCCCCGGCACGCCGGCACCGGAGTGCGGGCCGATACATCCTTCCGCCGTCTGCGTCGCTCTGGACGGCCACAATCGGTGCGCCCTGCACCAGGCGCCTTGGCGGCCGACGCCGCGCTCGCGACGCTGTCCGCGACACCACCCCCCGAACCCGAGCCGGCGAAGACAAGGTCGCTACCGGAGGGAGGGCTCGATGTTCCCCATCCCGACACGGGACAGCGAGGCGCGCGCCCGGATGATCGCCGAGCACCGGGCGTGTATCGACGACATGAAGGGCGTGGCCGGATGCTCGATCCTGCGCACCGAGCGGCAGGGCAGCGCGATCGAGCCGCACGGCGGCATCCACGAGCAGATGGACCTCGCCAAGGTGCTCGTGCGCATGCGCGCGATGCAGCCGGGCGCCCACGGCGGCAAGTACGTCGTCATCTGCACCGAGGTGGAGCGGCAGTGGCGGATCGGCAGGCTCACCGGGGTGCGCGGCAGGCCGCCGGAGTTCGTCAACGACACGGTCTACACCGACGAGAACGAGATCCAGCACGACATCTTCCTGCTGCGGCTGGACCAGTACCCCGAGACCGACGGGATGCCGGAGGACTTCCACGAGGGCTGGAAGCGCCACGACGACAACTGGGCGGTCACCTGACGCGCCCACCGCGTCCCCGATGCCCTCGACGACTCCCGAGGAGCAGCCATGAGCAGCGGCAACGGCACGGCCTGGATGCGGATCACCGCCTACGGCGACAAGTGGTCCGTGCAGCAGGGGGACCCGATCCGCTTCTTCGTCAACTGCGACGGGCCCGCCGCCTACGACGCCCAGCTGGTGCGGCTGATCCACGGGGACACCAATCCCGCGGGCCCGGGGTTCAAGGAGGTTCCGCTCGACGCGCCGTTCAACGGCCGCCACGACGGCCGCAGGCAGGTCATCCACAGCGGCTCGCACGTGGTCGTCGCGGACCGCCGTCCGCTGCGGGTGGCCGGCTTCACGCTGCAGTGCTGGATCTGGCCGACGATGCCGACGAAGGTCGAGGGCTACTGGAAGCCGGGGCCGCAGGCGCTGATCGCGAAATGGTCGGACGACCGCGGCTACGGCCTGTTCCTCGACGAGAACGGCGCGCTCGAGCTGCGGATCAACGGCGAACGGCTCACCACCGGCGTGCCCGTGCGCGACCACGCGTGGCACTTCGTGGCCGCGACGTTCGACGCCGAATCGGGCCGGGCCGTGCTCTACCACGAGCCACAGATCCGCTACGCGCTCGATCCCGTGATCGAGCCCGTGGAGGCGACGCTGGACACGAGGATCGAGCATTCCGACGTGCCGCTGGTCATGGCCGGCTACGCGGAGCGTCGCGACGAGGGCCCGGCCGGGAGCACGTCCCCGGTGCCCGGCGTGATCCTGGGCGGCGACTACAACGGCAAGATCGACAGCCCCCGGCTGTGCAACCGGGCGCTGAGTCGCATGGAGATCGAGACGATGAAGCTGGGGGCGCGCCCCGAGCTCGACGAGCGCCGCGGGCCGGGCCCGACCGGCGAGCTGTCGACCTGCCTCGTGGCCTCCTGGGACTTCTCCGAGGGCATCCCCACCCGCACCGCCGTCGACAAGGGGCCCTACCGACTGCACGGCGAGGTGGTGAACCTGCCGACCCGGGCCATGACAGGCCACAACTGGCGCGGCGTCGAGACCAACTGGCAGCACGCCCCCCAGGAGTACGGCGCGATCCACTTCCACGACGACGACCTCGACGACGCCCGCTGGGACGTCGACTTCGAGTTCCCGGTCCCCGAGGACCTGCGCAGCGCGGTGTACGCCGTCAAGCTCACCTCGGAGGACGGCGACGAGGACTACGTTCCGTTCTTCGTCCGCCCGCCGCTCGGGGTCTGCACCGCCAAGATCGGCGTCATCATGTCGACGATCGACTACATGGCGTACGCCAACGAGCATCTGGCGGCCAACGCGGCCGGCGCCGAGCTGCTCGTCTACCGGATCCCGATCCTGCAGGCGCAGAACATGTTCCTGGCCGAGCACCGGGAGTACGGCGGGTCGATCTATGACACCCACACCGACGTGAGCGGGCTGTGCCTGTCCTCGCGGCTGCGGCCGGTGCTGTCGTTCCGGCCGAAGTACGACCACTTCCTCATGCAGGCGCCGTGGCAGTTCCCCGCCGACCTGCATCTCATCGACTGGCTGACCGAGCTGGGGTACGAGTTCGACGTCATCGCCGACGAGGACATCAGCTACGACGGGCTGGAACGGATCGAGGGCTACAACGTCCTCATCACCGGCAGCCACCCCGAGCACAAGGACGCCAACTACCTCGACGCGATCCACGCCTACAAGCAGCGCGGCGGGCGCTTCATGTACATGGGCGCCGACGGCTTCTACTGGATCCACACCTTCCACCCGGCCTACGGCCGCGGCGAGGTCACCGAGATGCGCCGCTGCGAGTCCGGCATCCGCACCTGGCGCGCCGACCCCGGCGAGTACCACCACCAGTCCAACGGCCAGCTCGGCGGGATGTGGCGCTACGTCGGCCGTTATCTGCACTCCGTCGCCGGGACCGGCATGTCGAGCGAAGGGTTCGACATCGGCTCGTACTACACGCGCACGCCGGAGTCGAACGACCCGCGGGTGTCCTGGGCGTTCGAGGGCATCGGCTACGACGAGCGCCTCGGCGACTTCGGGCTGGTCGGCGGCGGCGCCGCGGGAACCGAACTGGACATCGTCGACACCTCGCTCGGCTCGCCGCCGCACACCCTGCTCGTCGCCACCTCCGCGGGCCGCCACACCGACGGCTACTTGCTCGTGATGGAGGACTTCGGGTTCAACCAGGCCGGCCTCACCGGCACCGAACATCCGCGGGTGCGGGCCGATATCGCCTACCACGAGACCCCGGGCGGCGGCGCCTGCTTCGCGTTCAGCTCGATCGCCTACTGCGGCTCGCTGTCGCACAACAACTACGACAACAACATCTCCCGGCTGACGAAGAACGTGCTCGACCGGTTCATGCAGGACGGGCCGCTGCCCGACCCGCCCTCCGACGCCGTGCTGCACCGCGGCCGGCTGGCCTACGACCCGGAGCTGAACCGCAGGCGCATCGACGCGCTGGCGCCGAAGGGTTCCTAGGTCCGGGTCGGAGGTCATCGCGATGTCAGCCGCCCTGCGCGAGCTCGCGCTGGAGGACGAACGCATCTGGACCCGGGCGTGGGTGTGCGTCGGGGTGGAACAGCAGATCCCCGGCCTCGGTGATCTCCTGCCCGCCACCGTCGGGCATCACGGTCTGCACGTGCAGCGCGGACCCGACGGCGGGTTGCGGGCGGGGTTCAACGTGCTCCAGTACGGCTCCTGCTGGACCATCCCCGCCCAGTGCGGGCACGGCCACAAGACGAACTGCCCGTACGTCTCGTGCGCCCACTCGCTCGACACCGATGCCGTTGCCGCCGACGACGGCGTGCCCACCCGGCAGATGCGCCAGTTCATCGGCTTCAACCCGCAGAAGCTCGCGGACGTGCCGGTGCGGACGGTGGGCCCGCTGATCTTCGTGACGCTCGCCGATCCGCCGCCGCTGGAGGAGCAACTCGGCGCGCTGGGCGCGGCCGCCGCGGCCCTCGGCGGGCTCCGGCACGTCGCACGGTTCTGGGCCGAGCTCGACTGCAACTGGAAGCTGGCCGGCGACGCGCTGTTCGAGGCGCTGGGCGCGCCGCCGCGCAGTGGGCGGCTCGTGGAGCGCCTGGCCGCGGGCACCGACGTACCGGGCACGATGCGCGGCCGGCCGCGGGCCGCGGACGCGGGCGCGCCGCTCGCGCCGGACGACGGCGGGGTCCGGTTGTGGCGGGCCTTCCCGAACGTGGTCCTCGTGTGCGCGCCCGACCACGCGGCCACCGTCGTGGTGAAGCCGACGCGGATCGACGGGGTGGCGCTCGTGATCTCGCTGTTCGCGCGCCGCGGGGACGCGGCCGGGGGCGTCGTCGAGGAGGGCGCCGACGAGGAGGCGGCCGCCCTCGCGGCGGGGTGGCGGGCGGTCGCCCGGGAGGCGCGCGCCCGCTCGCGCAGCGCGCGGATGGGCGACGGCTCGCCGATCCTCACCCACGCGCGCAGCCTGCTGGGCGGGTGAGCCGCGGATGCGGCCCGCGGCCGGTGAGCTCCCCTGCTTCATCCCCGACTTCGTCTGTGCGTACCTGCGCGCGCGCTCGGGCCCGCCGCGAACGGTCGTCGACCTGTGGGCCGCGGCCGGGTGGATGCTCCCACGGCTGGTGGCGGAGTTGCGGCCGGCGCGGGCGATCGGTGTGGTGCCCGACGCGCGCCGCGCCGCGCTCGGCGGGCGGCTCGCCCCGCCCGACCGGATCGTGTGGCGCGTCGACGACGCACGCGCGGTCGCGGCCACCCTGGAACCCGGCGTCGACGTCGTGCTCGGCTGCCCGCCATGGCGGTGGCAGCCCCGGCGGATCCCGGTCGAGACGGCCGACGGCCCTGTGGTCCTGACCGAGGACCCGGCCAACGTCGCGTTGCTGCAGGCCTGCTCACGGCTGGTTCCGGACGGGATCGGGCTGTTCATCGTCGGCCCCGGGTTCGTCATGCGTCCCGGCCCCGGCACCGCGTTCGCGAACCTCGACCGGTTCGGGCTCGCGCCGCACCTGCTGCTGGAGCTGCCGCGGGGGATCTTCGTGCCCGACAGCGGCTCGGGCCGGCTGCTGATCGGCCTCGGCCCCGCGCCGGCCGGCGCACCGCTCGTCGGCTCCCTGACCCCCGACCGGCGGCGCACCGATGCGCTGCTCGCCGCGCTGCGGCCCGTCGCCGGCTGCTCCACGTCCCACCCCCGCGGGTTCACATGAGCGTGAGATAGCGCTCGATCTCCCAGTCGGACACCGCGGCGTGGTAGGCGTCGAACTCAGCCTGTTTCACGGCGGTGAAGTAGTCGAGGTAGTCGCCGCCGGGTACCCGCCCCAGCGCCGCGCGCAGCACACCGTCTCTGACCAGCTCCTCCAGCGCCCGGTCGAGGGTCTTCGGGAGCGCCACGATGCCCCGGTGGGCCACCTCCTCGGCGGGTAGCGCGAACAGGTCGTCGGTCACCTGCTCACCGGGATGGAGTCCGCGGGCGATGCCGTCCAGGCCCGCGGCGAGCAGGACCGCCGAGGCCAGGTACGGGTTCGCCGACCCGTCGACCCCGCGGTGTTCCACCCGGCCGCCCTCGGGCACCCGCAGCATGAGGCTGCGGTTGTTGCCGCCGTAGGCCACATACGCCGGCGCCCACGTCGACCCGGAGGTCGGCGCGCCCACCCCGATCCGCTTGTAGGAGTTCACCGTCGGGCAGATCACCCCCGCGAGCGCCCGCCCGTGGTCCAGCAGCCCGCCGATATAGGAGTAGGCCGTCTTGGACAGCCCGAGCGGGTCGCTGTCGTCGCGGAACAGCGGCGTGCCATCGAGGGTCCACAGGCTCTGGTGGATGTGCATGCCGTTGCCGGTCACCGATCCGAACGGCTTGGGCATGAAGGTCGCGGTCATGCCGGAGTCGTGGGCCAGCATGTGCACCATGTACCGGAAGAAGATCGTCCGGTCCGCGGTGGTGACGGCGTCGGAGTAGACGAAGTTGCTCTCGAACTGGCCGTTGCCGTCCTCGTGGTCGTTGGCGTAGTTGCCCCAGCCGAGCGTGTTCATGTGCCGCGACAGGGTGGAAAGGAAGTCCCACATCCGGGTCAGGCCCTTGACCTCGTAGCAGGGCTTCGCGGCCGAGTCCAGGGTGTCGGCGAGCTCGAGCCTCCCGTCCGGGGCGCGCCGCAGCAGCGAGTACTCGGCCTCGACGCCGGTCATGAACGTCCAGCCGCGGTCGGCGGCCAGCGCGGCGAGCCGGCGTTTGAGGATCACCCGCGGGGCGTACGGCCACGGCTCGCCGCCCACATAGGGGTCGCAGTGCAGCACGGCGACCCCCTCCTTCCACGGCACCCGGGTGTAGGACGCCGGGTCGGGCATCGCCGTCAGGTCCGGATCCGCGGGGCTCTGGCCGATGGCGCCCGCGGCGAACCCGGCGAACCCGGCGCCGCCGTCCATGAGCAGGTCGAAGCTGGCCATCGGCACGGCCTTCGCGCACGGCTTGCCGTGCATGTCGACGAACAGGGCGAGGAAGAACTCGATCCCGTCCTCCCGCGCGCGTGCCCTCAGATCGTCGCGCCCATCGTCCATGGCAACTCCTCTGCCGACGGATCGCCGCTCAGCTCCGGCCCGGAATCCAGGTCGTCCCGGCCAGCGGAACCTGCGCCATCGCGGCCGCCTCGACGGTCAGCGCCACCAGATCCTCGGGCTCGAGATTGTGCACATCGGACTTTCCGCACGCCCGGGCCATGGTGGTGAGCTCCATCGTCACCGATCGCAGATAGTTCGCGACGCGGCGGGCGCCCGCCTCGGGATCCAGCCGCGCCTCCAGGTCGCGATCCTGGGTGGCGATGCCGACCGGGCAGCGGCCGGTGTGCATGTGATGGCAGTACCCGGGTTCGGTGCCCAGCGCCCGGTAGTCCGCGGTCGCGTCGTGGGCGACACCGTCACGGACCCAGGTGCGGCCGTTGCAGCCCAGCGCGATCAGTGGCGCAACCCCCAGCGAGACGGCGGTCGCGCCCAGCGCGAGCGCCTTGGCCACGTCCGCTCCGGTGCGGATGCCGCCGGAGACGACGAGCTGCACCTCGTCCTCCACGCCCAGCTCGCGCAGCGCCTCGGCCGCCAGCCGCACCGCGGCGAGCGTGGGGATGCCGGCATGTTCGAGGAACACGTCCTGGGAGGCGCCGGTGCCGCCCTGCATCCCGTCGACGACGACCACATCGGCGCCCGCGGCCACGGCCAGCTTGACGTCGTTGCCGACCCGGGTGGCGCCGAGCTTGACGTAGACCGGCTTCTCCCAGCCGGTGGCCTCGCGCAGCTCTTCGATCTTGATCCGGAGGTCGTCGGGGCCGACCCAGTCCGGATGCCGCGACGCCGAGCGCTGGTCGATCCCCGCGGGCAGCGTGCGCATCGCAGCGACCCGGTCGCTGACCTTCTGCCCGAGCAGCATCCCGCCGCCGCCCGGCTTGGCGCCCTGCCCGATCACGATCTCGATCGCGTCGGCGCGCTTGAGGTCCGCCGGGTTGAACCCGTACCGCGACGGCAGGCACTGGTAGACGAGCAGATGTGACGCCGCCCGCTCCTCCTCCGACATTCCGCCGTCACCGGTGGTCGTCGAGGTGCCGACCGCGGTGGCCGCCCGGCCCAGCGCGATCTTCGCCGGCGCGGACAGCGCGCCGAAGCTCATTCCCGCGATCGTGATCGGGATGTCGAGCTCGAGCGGTCTGCTCGCCCGGCGAGCGCCGAGCACGGTGCGGGTCTCGCAGCGCTCCCGGTAGCCCTCCAACGGGTACCGGGAGACCGATGCGGTGAGGAAGACCAGGTCGTCGAACGTCGGCAGGACGCGCTTGGCGCCCCAGCCCCGGATCTCGTAGTGCCCCTCCTCGGCCATCCGTTGGATCGCCGCGATGGTCTGCGGCCCGAAGGTGTGGCTGGGTCGTCGCGCGTCCATCGGCAGGGGGGCCGCGGCCATTGTCAGTACCTCTGGCCGGCGAGCGCGTCGAAGTGGTAGAGCTCGCGGGCCGAGGCCACGCGGGTGACGTTCCCCGGGTCGATGTGCTCGAAGCCCGCGCGGTCGGCCAGCCGTTTCACGGTGAGCACGTCGTCGTCGGTGAGGTCCTCGACCCGGGCGTCCGAGCCCAGCGAGGCGATCGAGCCGCCGACGTAGATCACCGTCTCGTAGAGCGAGTCGCCCAGCGCCTGGCCCGCGTCCCCGCCGACGAGCAGGATCCCGGCCTGGGCCATGAACCCGCTCATATGCCCGACGTCCCCGGCGACCAGCACCGTGCCGCCCTTGAGCGAGATGCCGGCCCGGGACGACGCGTCGCCCTCCACGATGAGGGTGCCGCCGTGCGCCGAGGCGCCCGCGCATTCGGAGGCGTTGCCGCGCACCCGCACCGTCCCGCGCATCAGGTTCTCCGCCACCGACCATCCGACGAACCCGTCGACCACCACGTCCGGTCCGGCGCAGAGCCCGCCGATGAAATAGCCGGCATTGCCCTCGATCCGCACCGTGATGCGGTTGTCCAGCCCGACGGCCAGGTTGTGCCTGCCCCACGGCGCCATGACCCGGGCCGCCGCGCCGTCCGGTAGTCCACCGAGCGCCGCGTTGATCTCCCGGGTGGACAGCTGCGTGCAGTCGAGGATCACCGGGTCCACGCGTAGACCTCTTCCGGCACGGGCTCGAACACCCGGGCGTCGCCGATGCCGGGCAGCCCGGCGAGGGCGTGGTACTCCGAGGCGACCGCGACGTAGTCGTCCGTCTCGGCGATCACGGCCGGTTTACAGGCGAACGAGTCCCGCAGCACCGCGAACTGTGTGCCGGTGGTCACCAGCAGGGTGAAGAAGCCGTCGAGCTCCTTGAGGACCATGCGCAGTGCGTCGGCCAGGTCGGCGCCACCGGCGACCTGGTGGCCGATGAACCGGGAGGCCACCTCGGTGTCGTTGTCGGTCGTGCACCCGATCCCGTGCCGCGCCAACCGCCGCCGCACGGTGGCGTGGTTGGAGAACGAGCCGTTGTGCACCACCGCCATGTCCGGGGTGGGCGCGAACGGGTGCGAGTGCTGTGTGGTCACCGCCGATTCGGTGGCCATCCGGGTGTGGCCGATTCCCTGGAATCCGCCCCGTTCGGCGATCCCGTTGCGCACGCAGATCTCCACGGGCGGGCCGACGTCCTTGACGACGTGCATCGCGTGGCCGTCGTGCAGCGCCACGCCCGCGCTGTCCGGCCCCCGGCTCGCCATGCAGTCGAGCATCGGCACCAGCAGCTCCCCGAGGCGCGGATACAGCTCGGCGTTCTTCAGGTGCAGCCCGACGATCCCGCACATCCGCCACACCACCTCCCGTCCCGGTCGATGCCGCGGTGGCCACCGTCTGAGAGTCGTGGCACCGTCCGCAAGGCTTCTGTCAGCCGGCTCGAGCACGATCGTCTCAAGGTCCTGACTTAGGACCTTTCGTCTATACGACTCCTGGCCGGCGCGCTTGTCAAGGCAATCCAGCAACCCGTCCGGATCCGAGGTCGGCCCCGACCACCGGTTCGGGGTAGCCCGGATCAGCGTGCCGGAAACGATCAAGACCTTGCTGCAGGATCAATTAGTTCGCGAACATGCGAACCTGGCTTGTCTCGTGACGCATCATTGCGATCTCCGCCGCCGGCATGTAGGCGCTGGCCATATCGAAAGGTAAGATTGGCTCGGCCAACAGTTGGCAGATCACGGGACGCATCCCGGTGAGGATTCTTTGGGCCGCTATGTGGCTTATCAGGCCCAGCCGGATCGCGACCCCGACGAAGCCTGTGCAGACCACGTGCGCGGAAATGGCACACGCCGCTTCTTCACCCACCTTCACACCCGCCCACACAAGTCCCTGTACGGCGGCAAGCTGTCCCGGGGCCTGACCGGCGCGAACCCGATCACGGTAGGCGCCGGCCTGTGGGGTGTTCACGCTGCTATGCACATCCAGCAGAGCACCACCGGCCCTACGCCCCCCCTCCCGCATCTCTCGCGATAACGCGAGGATGTCGAGCTTGATGTCGACGTTTGCGACCTCGTCCAACGCGTCCTCGGCACGATATGTGGCGACCAGCGCTGGCCGATCGCAGGTGGCCCAGCGGGAGGTAAGCTGCCCTTCCACGAAACTGTGCACGTCGGCGGCCGACTTGACCGCGCCCTCCGCGATCAGCGTTTCCAAGCCCCAGGAGAACGAAATGGTACCGCTGGGGAAGAAGCTGTCGCCGTGCTGGAGGGCGGCGAGAAGAGCGGCTTCACCGGCCATCGTCAATCCTGGTCACACGGCGATCGGAAAAGAAGGCGGCTAGCCGGTCGAGATAGTTTCGCTCGGGCCCCTCGACCGCAATCCTCATGACCGGACCGTCGAAGCGCACTGTCCAATGGTTGTTCCCAGCCTGGTAGCCGAGCTCGAGAGCGGCGGCTATGTCACGTGGCACAAGCGACAGCCAGTTCCGCTCACTGAGGCGGGTGACGATGGCGCGGTCGTCGTCCAGCAGCAGGACGGCACCATCGACGATCCGCGCGGACCGCCTGAGAACCACAGCGCACTCGGTGCCATGGTCGGTTACGACGCGCACGCGGTGTCGCAGCGCATCCTCTTTGCTGAACGTGATGTACTCGATCTTCCCCAAGTGGTCCAACTCGTGCAGGCGCCTGGAGATATCTGGATCGCCCGCCTGGCCAATGATCTCGTTCAGCACCAACAAGTCTGCCGCTCCCTTCGTCAGCGTATAGGCGTGCCTCCTGGTGGCGCGCATTGGGCGCTTACCGCGACGCTTCACTTTCGGCGAGGTGTCGGGCTGAGGCCGGTCAGCAGCTTGCGGGCCGCGACCCATGCAGTGGTCATCGCGCCCCGAAGCGCAAGACCGTTTGGGGCGAGGAGACGCGTCCACACCCCGCACCGGTCGCGGAGAGCTGACACGCCCGCGTAAACGTCCGTCGAGGATCCCAGCTCATCGCGAAACGCGCCGATCATGGCTTCTGTGAATTTTTCCCCGGCTAGCACGACGAAGGATCCTTGAGCGACGAACTCTCCGTTGACTCCAGGCCGCCTTTCCCGGAACAGGTTTCCGGTGATTCGAAACCTGTCCCGTGCTAGCGCCGTGCCGCCCGGCCGCTGAATCTTCAGCTCGCTCTCGAACCAGTCGAACACGCCATCCGCGCCGCTGTAATCGTGCAGGAGAAAAGACTCGCCGGCGATGACCGACGAACTTTCGTGTGCCGATACGTAAAGGGACGATCGGAGGCGAGACCGCGGAAAGAGAATGAGGGGTTCTGGAAGAAACTCAGTGAGCGACTCGGGATAGGCCTCGATCCAAGTCTCCTGCTTCGCTTGGTCCTCCTCCATGCTGTGTACAATCGTCGGAGTCGCGGTTGTGTAGTGGACCTGAGCGTCAGACCCCACGACGAGTGATGTTCGTAAGTCATCGTGCTGTTGCAACCCCGCTGCACACGATTGAACGTAGAGCGTGGCCATACCGGGCGGGTCATGCTCGATGTAGAGCGGCCGGCAGATGTGGAACGGGTAAGGCATGTACTGCCGACTTACGTAGGTGCGTCCCACAGGGTCGCGCGAGAAAACCAGCTCCGCTCGGACGGGCTGATCAAAATACGATCGCGCTGACTGGCCGCCCGGCGTTGGTGTCCCATTCATACCCGCAGACGCGCCTCCGATATCGCCCATCTACTGGTCATTTCGGCGATCTTGCTACGAGTGCATCGTGCAGCACTTGTTCGAGAACCGCGTCGACGCCCTCACCAGTGCGACAGTTGGTCAGGTAGAGAGGCTTCTCGCCGCGCACCGCTTTCGCCTCCCGCACCATGAGGTCGACGTCGGCGCCGACGTACGGTGCAAGATCGGTCTTGTTGATGACGAGAAGATCAGAGAGCACAACCCCGGGGCCGCGTTTACGCGGGATGTCATCACCGCCAGCCACATCGATCACGAACAGCCAGTAGTCCACCAGGGCGAGCGAGAACGTTGAAGCGAGATTGTCCCCACCGCTCTCGATCAGAATGAGGTCGAGATTCTCGAAGGTATCCTCGAGGACGTTGGCCTCGTGGATGTTGAGCGAGGGGTCCTCCCGGATGGCGGTATGGGGACAGGCTCCGGTCTCCACCGCGATCACGCGCTCGGGATCGATGAGCCCACTGCGCTTGAGCCGTTGTGCGTCCTCCTGTGTGACGAGGTCGTTTGTGATCACGCCGACCTCGATTCCACGCTTGATCACCCGTGGCACGATCTGCTCGATCAGCGCGGTCTTGCCCGAGCCGACGGGCCCTCCGATCCCGACTCGCGCGGCCCCGGGGTATGTGTCTGTCACACTTCCTCCATCGCGTCTCGCGGCTAGCGGAGCATGTACCTCTGGCCGAGCGTGACCTCGGCAAGGGGCTCCACCCACGCCGACTGGCCGTCCACGCTGACCTCGAACGTCTGCGGGTTGACCGCGATCTTGGGCAAAGCGCCGTTGTGGAGCATGTGGCCCTTGTTGAGCTTGCGGGTACCTCGCACCGGCAGGCAGGGCTTGGTGAGACCAAGCCTCGCGGGGCCATCCTCGGCCATGAACTGCTGACTCACGAAGCTGGCGCTCAATGCCTTCTTGGCTTCGCCGAACGCGCCCCACTGCGGCCGCATCAGTATCGGCTCGCAGGTCATGAGCGATGCGGCGCTATCGCCCATAGCCGCCCAGGTAATGAATCCGCCCTTCACGACGAGCTCTGGCTTAACGCCGAAGAAGCCTGGGCGCCACAGTACGATGTCGGCCAATTTCCCACGCTCCAACGAGCCGACGTACTGGTCGATGCCGAAGCAGATCGCCGGATTGATCGTGTACTTGGCGATGTAGCGCTTGATGCGGTTGTTGTCACCTCTCTTGGTGTTCTCCTCCGGCAGCCGACCCCGTTGATCCTTCATCTTGCTGGCCATCTGCCACACTCGGGTGATGCTTTCGTTGATGCGGCCCATGCCCTGACTGTCCGAGCCGAGCATGGAGATGGCGCCCATGTCGTGCAGGACGTCCTCCGCGGCCATGGTTTGCCTGCGAATACGGCTCTCGGCGAAAGCCACATCCTCGGGAACCTTCGGGTCGAGATGGTGGCACACCATGATCATATCGAGAGTTTCATCAAACGTGTCGGCCGTGAACGGATTCGTCGGATTGGTCGACGACGGCAAACAGTTCGGCTCACCCGCGCAGCGGATAATGTCGGGGGCATGACCGCCACCGGCACCCTCGGCGTGGTACATGTGAATCGTTCGGCCGGCAATGGCTTCCATCGTCGACTCAAAGAACCCCGCCTCATTGATGGAATCGGTGTGCAGTTGCACCTGAAAGTCCATCTCGTCGGCGACCCGAAGCGCCGTGTCGATAGCAGCCGGCATGGAGCCCCAGTCCTCGTGTAGCTTCACAGCGAACGCCCCGCCGATAATCTGATCAACGATGGATTCTGGTTTCGACGAGTTGCCGCGTCCCAGAAAGCCGAAGTTGATCGGCCAGGCCTCCACCGACTGAAGCATTTTGCCAACGTTCCAGGGGCCACCGCAGTCGATACCGACGGTGATAGGTCCGAGGGATCCACAGATCATTGTGGTGAGGCCAGCGCTGATCGCGTGCTCGCACAGGCCCGCACTGTCGCTATGGACGTGCACATCGATTCCGCCCGCTGTGGCGATGAGGCCTTCGGCGTCGCGGACCGTGGTAGCTGCGGCCGTGACCATATGCGGATCGACACCGTCCATGAGGCCAGGGTTGCCGCCCTTGCCGATGCCCGCGATCTTGCCGTCCTTGATACCGATATCGGCCTTGACGATTCCCAGAACCGGGTCGATGACCAGGACATTGCTGATAAGCATATCGAGCGAGCCTTGGGCGCTTGTGTAGCCCGGCGCCAGGCCAATCCCGTCGCGCAGTGTCTTGCCGCCTCCGTGCAGGCACTCTTCGCCATGGACAATGAAGTCGTTCTCGACCTCGGCCCACAGGTTGGTGTCGCCGAGGCGAACAGCATCTCCGACCGTCGGGCCGTAGAGTGCGGCGTACTCTTTGCGTGTTAACGTAGCCATCGCTCACGCCCCCTTAAAACCATGTTGGCGGGCCCGCTCGATCGCAAGTTTCTTCGTTGCCTCGCTCCGGACGGAACCGTTTGTCAGATTGTTCAGTCCCCACACCTCGCCGGTGCCACCAAACTCGACCAGCGTCACCTCGACGTGCTCACCGGGCGCGAAACGCTTGGCTGTCCCCGCCGGAACATCGAGGTGCATACCAAAGCTCTTTTCGCGATCGAATTCCAGTTCGCGGTTCGCTTCGAAGAAGTGGAAGTGGCTGCCGACTTGGACCGGGCGGTCTCCGGTGTTGACTACCGTAACCTTTGTGGTGCGCCGTCCAGCGTTGATCTCGATCTCACCTTCCTCCGTCGCGATCTCCCCGGGTTCGACGCGCTCAACCTTCTCTTTTCCTGCGCGAATGGGCTCGTGGATCGTGACGAGTTTCGTGCCCGTCTTCAGTACCGGTTCGACCTGTAGGAAGGGCATGAGTTCGGCGACGCCTGGCATGACGTCGTCGGTGGTGAGAATGGTTGAGCCGTAGGAAATGAGCTCGGCGACCGACTTGCCCTCGCGTGCCCTTTCCATCACCTCGTCAACGATGATTGCGACCGCTTCAGGGTGGTTGAGCTTTAACCCCCTCTCCCTCCGCTTGCGTGCAAGCTCGGCAGCTGTGAAGATCGTCAGTCGCTCAAGCTCAGTCGGAGTGAGTAGCACGACGCGCCTCCTTTTTATTGATCTTTGTCTCTCGGACGCTCCGGGCCCGCTCGGCTCACATGAGCGTGAGATAATGGTCGATCTCCCACTCGGACTCGGTGGTGTGGTAGGCGTCGAACTCGGCGTGCTTGACGGGTCGGCGTAGTTCGCCGACCGGTCGATCTCGCGGTGTTCGACCCGGCCAGCATCGGGCGCCCGGAGCATGAGGCTGCGGTTGTTGCCGCCGTAGGCCACGTATGCCGGAGCCCACGTCGACCCGGACAGCGGTGCCCCCACCCCGATCCGTTTGTAGGAGTTCGCCGTCGGGCAGGCCACCGCGCTCATCGCCGGCGCGTGCGCCATCAGCCCACCGACGTAGGAGTAGGGCGTCTTGGGCAGCCGGAGCCGGTAGGCGTCGTCGCCGTCGTGCAGCCACCCCTGCGCTGTGCGGTCCCCGGCTCGACATGCCGTCGAGCATCGGCACCAGCGGCTTCCCAAGTCGCGGATGCCGCTCGGCGTTCTTCAGATGCAGTCCCGACGATCCCACACATCCGTCCCACCTCAAGTGCAGGTCGGCTCAAGATCTGGACATAGGACTTTTCATCCGACTCCTGGCCGGCGTGTATGTCAAGGCTGCCGAGGCGCGAGACTCAGCCGGTCCCGACTAGCCCGACTGGTCGCCGGCGAAAGATTCGATGGCTACTCCATTCGGCCCTGCCTGCGTGGCCTGTGAGGCCTCTTCTGACCGGCGGCGAGACCGCTGGCCATCCGGCGCGGGGTATAGCCTCGGACGATGGTCCGCGTGGTCACCGCACAGACGTTGACCCAGGCCGTGGCCGAGCATCTCCGCACTCTGATCCATCACGGCGAGGTCGGCCCCGGCGATCGGCTGCCCGCCGAGCGCGAGCTTGCCGAACAGCTCGGGGTCGCCCGGATCAGCGTGCGGGAAGCGATCAAGATCCTGCAGCAGCACGGCTACGTGACGGTCCGCCGAGGAGCGCTCGGCGGCACCTACGTCACCGAGCTGACCGAGCCACTCGAGAAGTGGCGGATGCGGATGCGGACTCAGGCCGGCGAGTTCGACGACATGATTGACTTCCGCATCGCGCTGGAGACCGACGCTGCCCGCCTGGCCGCGATCCGCCGGGACCGCGCGGATCTCGCGACGCTGCGGGCCGCCATCGCGAAGCTCGGCGAGGTCGGCAGCGGCCACGCCGCGTTCCGGCTCGCCGACTCCCAGTTCCACCGCGGGCTGGCCCGGGCGGCGCGCAACGTCCGACTCGAAGCCGCGGTCGAGTCCGTTCGAGGCGAGCTGTTCAGCCCCCACGACCTGCTCCCTTACGTGGATCCTGTCGAAGAGTCCCGACGGGACCACCAACAGATCTACAACGCCGTACGGGATGGCGACCCGGACGCCGCGGCCGACGCGATGCGCGAGCACATCGAGCGCACCCGCCACCAGCTGCGCGAGATCGTGTTCGGCGCCGGGAACGGATTGTCGGCTGCACCTCCCAGCGACGTTATGGCTCCTTAACGTTGTGGCGGGCCGGGTTCCCAGCACGTTATGGCTCCATAACGCGCTGGACGGATGGCGTCGGAGCGCGTTATGGAGCCATAACGCGGGTGGAAGAGCGAGAGCGAAGGGAGCGTCCGTGAGCCGTCGAGCCGCCATCGCGCTGGGCCTGGCCGGTGTCCTCACCGCCGCCGGGGCCCGCACCCCGGTCATCCGGCGCTGGCCCGCGTCGATCGTCCAGGCGGCGCCGTGCCTGATCGCCTCCGAGTCGCCGGGCGCGCAGAGCCTGGTGCACGCGGCCGCCGGGCTGGCCGCGCTGACCCGGGGCGGCTGGCGGCGTCCCGCCGGGCTCGGCGCCGCGCTCGTGAACGCGGCCGCCGTCGCCGGGCTGGCCGACCTGCGCCGCGACGCCGACCGCACCGCCGAGGTGCTGGCCGCCGCCCTCGGCTCCTGGGCCGATGTGCCCGCCGCGACACCGGGACGGGTCCCGGGCCGGCGCCGGGCTCGGGCGCGCTACCGCCGCGCGCTCGATGTGGCCTACGGCCCGGACCCGGCCCACCGCCTCGACATCTGGGCCCGGCCCGGGGTGACCGCAGGCGCACCGGTGTTGATGCAGGTCCACGGTGGCGCGTGGAGCGGCGGGGACAAGGGCAACGAGGCCGAACCGCTGATGGCCTACCTGGCCGAACAGGGCTGGGTGTGCGTGACCGTCAACTACCGGCTGGGTCCCACCCAGCGGTGGCCGTCGATGATCATCGACGTGAAGCGGGCGATCGCCTGGGTCCGCGCGCATATCGCCGGCTACGGCGGCGACCCGGGTTTCCTCACGATCACCGGCGGCTCGGCGGGCGGGCATCTCGCCGCGCTCGCCGCGCTGACCCCGGGCGACCCCGACTTCCAGCCCGGGTTCGCCGACGCCGACACCTCGCTCGCCGCGGCCGTTCCGCTGTATGGCGTGCACGATCTCACCGTCGACGAGCACGGGTTGTTCGCGCTGCTGGAGGGGAAGGTTTTCAGCACCACGCTCGTCGACGACGAACGCGGCTGGCGTCGGGCCTCGCCGGTGCACCGCGCCGGGCCGCACGCGCCACCGTTCTTCGTGATCCACGGCAGCACCGACACGATCGCCTCGGTCGGCCAGTCGCGCCGGCTGGTGCGGCGGCTGCGCGAGGTCAGCCGCTCGCCGGTCTGCTACGCCGAACTGCCCCGCGCCCAGCACGCGTTCGACGCGCTGCCCACCGCGCGCACGGCGCACACCGTGCGGGCCGTGCACCGGTTCCTCGACGGGGTGCACGCCCGATACCGGCGCGGCCGAGAATGCGGCGCGGCCTGATGCACGATCCCGATGGCCGGGGCGCCCGGTGCGATGAGTTCGGGCCGCCCCGGCGGTCGTACCTCCGAGGACCGTGAGGAGGACACGATGACGCAGCGCGGCGGGCCGGTGGCGGCCACGAGCCTCGAGCGCGTCTGGCGGGTGCCGGACGCGCAGGTGGCCGCAGGCCGGATCCCCGGGTACGTGGCCGCGGTCCGTCTCGGCGGGCGGGTGCAGGTCCGGGCCGGCGGCCGGACGGCCATCGAGACGCGGAGCGCGCCGATGCGCGAGGAAACGCTGTTTCGCATCGCCTCGCTCACCAAGCCGATGGGGGGCGCGCTGACGCTCGGCCTCGTGCGCGACGGCGCGCTGGCCCTCGACGACCCGATCGCGCGCTGGCTGCCGGAGGCGGCGAACCCGCGCGTCCTGGTGGCCCCCGGCGCCCCGCTCGACCGCACCACCGAGGCGACGCGGCCGATCACCGTCCGGCATCTGCTGACCATGACCTGCGGCTGGGGCGCGGTGCTGGAGGAGACCCCGCTGCAGGCGGCCATGATGCGGCGGGGCGTCTACCCCGGCCCGCTGCCGCCGCGGATGTCCGGGGACGAGTTCGTGGCGCGGGTCGCCGACCTGCCGATGGCCTTCCAGCCCGGCGAGGGGTGGCTGTACGACACCGGCATCGACCTGCTCGGCGTGCTGCTGTCCCGGGCCACCGGCCAACCGCTGTCCGACCTGCTCGCCGAGCGCGTCACCGGGCCGCTGGGCATGACGTCCACGAGCTTCGGGACACCGCACACCGACCGGCTGGCCACGGCCTACCAGCCGGGGTCCGACGGGCTGGAGCTGCTGGACCCGCCGGACGGCGCCTTCGCCGGCCCATCCGCCTTCGAGCAGCTGGGCTCCGGGCTGGTGTCCACCGCGCCCGACGTCCTGCGCTTCTTCTGCGCCATGGCCGACGGCGGCGGGCCGGTGCTGGGCGCCGACTCGGTCGCGCTGATGACGGCCGACGCGCTCACCGGCGACCAGCGCCGCCAGGCGCTGCCCATCGTCGGTCCCGGTGGTTCGTGGGGCCTGGCCACGGCGGTGGACGTCGAGGCCGCCGATCCGTGGATGGCGCCGGGTCGCTGGGGCTGGGACGGCGGGACCGGGACGACCGCGCGCGTCGACCCGGAGCGCGGCACCGTCGGCGTCCTGTTGACCCAGCGGGCGATGACCGGCGCGCAGGACGGGTTCGACGAGTTCTGGGCGGCGGTGGCTGCGGCGGCCACAGCGGCGTGACCTGCGCGGGCGGTGCCCGACCTGCACATCAGCCGTCGGTTCGGACGGTGATGCCCGCTCGGCGGCCGCCCGGGCGAGCCGCTCGTCAAATGTCGCCGGTTCCGCGGGGCCGTTGATCTAGACGATGACGAGCACGCAGCAGTCCGGCATCCGCAGGCCGGTGCAGGCCCGAAGTTCGGCCAGTCGCCCGGCGGCATCGCGCGGCAGTTCGCAGGTGCCGATGCGCAGCTGATCGAGAACGTCCTCGGCTGCACGCAGGCGTCCAAGGTGATCACGCGGGCCACTCGCGGCGCAATGCGTCCAGGTCATCGGGTTGGTAGACGCCGGTCAGCGTCGCGCTGGTCCGTTCCACCGCGGCCCGCTCGGCAGCCACGGAGGCGCGCAGGGCCGCGTGTCCCTCGGCGACGAGCCGGCGCAGCAGTTCGGTCGCCGGCAGGTCTGGCCAGCGGGCAGCCGCATCGGCGAGGGCGTCGCTGACCTCGTCGGTCTCGGTGATCATGTAGCGACGTCGGGTGGTCGGCGTGCAGGAGGTCGATACCCTCCAGCTCGCGGTCGCCGACCCGGGCCCGGAAGCGCAGCACGGAGCCACCGGCGCCGCGCTCGATGGCCTGCCGGAACGAGCCCGCGGGGGTGCCGGTCGGGATGAAGTCATAACCGCATCAGACCTCACGCGGCGGCCGGGGTGATGTCCAGGACGTCCGCGACGAGCTCGTAGGAGCGGATCCGGTCGGCGCCGGCATGGGTCTGGGTGGTGATCATCAGTTCGTCGACGCCGGTGCGTTCAACCAGCTCGGCGACCTGTTCGCGCACCGTCTGCGGGGAGCCGATGATCTGGTCGGCCTGCCGCTTGTCGATGAAGCGGCGCTCCTCGTCGGTGTAGGGGTAGGAGGCGGCCTCCTCGGGGCTGGGCACGGGGCCCGGCCGACCCAGCCGCAGCTGCAGGAACGACAGCGCACCCGGCAGCGCGAGCCGCTGTGCCTGCGCGTCGGTGTCGGCGCACACGACGTTCACCCCGATCAGCGCCTGCGGGGCGTCGAGGATCGGCGAGGGCCGGAACCGCTCGCGGTAGAGCGCCAGCGCCGGCAGCGTGTTCTCGGCGCTGAAGTGATGGGCGAAGGCGAACGGCAGGCCGAGCAGCCCGGCGACCTGCGCGCTGTACCCGCTCGAACCCAGCAGCCAGATCACAGGCGCGTGACCGGCGGCCGGGACGGCGGTCACCGGGCCCTCGCCGCGGAAGTAGGCGGCCAGCTCGGACAGCTGCTCGGGGAAGTCGTCGACGTTGCCCGGGTCGGCGCCGCGGCGCAGCGCGCGGGCCGTGCGCGGGTCGGTGCCCGGGGCCCGGCCGATACCCAGGTCGATGCGGCCGGGATGCAGCGCCTCGAGGGTGCCGAACTGCTCGGCGACGACGAGCGGCTGGTGGTTGGGCAGCATCACCCCGCCCGACCCCACCCGGATCGACTCCGAGGCGGCTGCGAGGTGGGCGATCAGGACGGCGGGGGCAGAGCTCGCGATGCCGGGCATGCCGTGGTGCTCGGCCACCCAGTACCGGCGATAGCCGAGCTCCTCGGCGCGCCGGACCAGCCTCGTGCTGGTCGCCAGCGCGGCGGTGGCCGTCGAGCCGGAACCGACGGGAACGAGGTCGAGGACGGAGAGGGTCGCCACGTCGCCTGCAACATCCAGGGTGCGGCGGATCTTCCCGCGGCTCCTCCCTGGGCCCGCCCGGGACGCCGGTCACCGGCCTGGCCTCGACCGCTAGCCTCGACGGCACATATCCGCACGTTCACCGGAGGCCCGTCGTGTCCGCACCGCCCGCCCAGCCCGCGTCCGCCCCCGTCCGGGTGCCGGCCGGGACCACCGCAGGCGCGGCCGTCCGCGCGGCGGGGTGGCCGACCGGCGGGCCGGATGCGATCGTCGTGGTCCGCGACGCCGAGGGCGCCCTGCGGGACCTGGCCTGGGCCCCGGACGCCGACGTCGAGGTCGAGCCCGTCGCCGCCGGCACCGAGGACGGCCGCAGCGTCATCCGGCACTCCGCGGCGCATGTGCTCGCCCAGGCCGTCCAGCAGCTGCACCCGGAGGCCAAGCTCGGCATCGGCCCGCCCATCACCGACGGCTTCTACTACGACTTCGACGTCGAGCGGCCCTTCACCCCGGAGGACCTCACCAAGCTCGAATCGGCCATGCGCAAGATCATCAAGTCCGGGCAGCGCTTCTCCCGGCGCCGGTTCGCCTCCCTCGACGAGGCCCGCGCCGAGCTCGCCGACGAGCCCTACAAGCTGGAGCTGATCGAGCTGAAGGGCGGCGTCTCCGAGGACTCCGAGGTGATGGAGGTCGACGCCTCCGGCGAGCTGACCAGCTACGACAATGTGCACGCGCATACCGGTGAGACGGTCTGGTCGGATCTGTGCCGCGGTCCGCACGTCCCCACCACGAAGTTCATCCCGGCGCTCAAGCTGATGCGCACAGCCGCGGCGTACTGGCGGGGCAGCGAGCGCAACCCGCAGCTGCAGCGCATCTACGGCACCGCGTGGGAGAGCCAGGAGGCCCTCGACGCGCATCTGCACCGGCTGGCCGAGGCCGAACGCCGCGACCACCGCCGCCTCGGCGCCGAGCTCGACCTGTTCTCCTTCCCCGACGAGATCGGCTCCGGGCTTCCGGTGTTCCACCCCAAGGGCGGGGTGATCCGCAAGGAGCTGGAGGACTACTCGCGGCGCCGCCACGAGGAGGCGGGCTACGAGTTCGTCAACACCCCGCACATCACCAAGGGTCAGCTGTTCGAGATCTCCGGACACCTGGGCTGGTACTCCGAGGGGATGTACCCGGGGATGCATCTGGACGCCGAGCTGAACCCGGACGGCAGCGTGCGCAAGCCCGGCCAGGACTACTACCTGAAGCCGATGAACTGCCCGATGCACAACCTGATCTTCCGCTCGCGCGGGCGCAGCTACCGGGAGCTGCCGCTGCGGCTGTTCGAGTTCGGCACGGTGTACCGGTACGAGAAATCCGGTGTGGTGCACGGGCTGACCCGGGCCCGCGGCTTCACCCAGGACGACGCGCACATCTACTGCACGCCCGAGCAGATGCAGGACGAGATCCGCTCGCTGCTGACCTTCGTGCTCGACCTGCTACGCGACTACGGCCTCGACGAGTTCTACCTGGAACTGTCGACCCGCGACCCGGAGAAGTCGATCGGCAACGACGCCGACTGGGAGCGCGCCACGGACGAGCTGCGCGCGGCCGCCGAGGCCAGCGGGCTGGACCTGGTGCTCGATCCGGGCGGCGCCGCGTTCTACGCGCCCAAGATCAGCGTCCAGACGAAGGACGCGATCGGGCGCTCGTGGCAGATGTCGACCATCCAGGTCGACCTGATGCTGCCCGACCGCTTCGATCTGACCTACACCGCCGCCGACGGCACCCGGCAGCGGCCGGTGATGATCCACCGCGCGCTGTTCGGCTCGATCGAACGCTTCTTCGGCGTCCTCACCGAGCACTACGCGGGCGCGTTCCCGGCCTGGCTCTCGCCGGTCCAGGTGGTCGCCATCCCGGTGACTGACGACCAGGTCGAGCACGTGGCGGGCATCGCGAAGGCGCTGCGCTCCCGCGGGGTCCGCGTCGAGGTCGACGCCGGGGACGACCGGATGCAGAAGAAGATCCGCACCCACACGCTGGCCAAGGTGCCGTTCCTGTTGCTGGCCGGCGCCCGCGACGTCGAGGCGGGCGCGGTCAGCTTCCGGTTCCGGGACGGCACCCAGCGCAACGGAATTCCGGTGGACGCCGCCGTCGAGGCGATCGTCGGCTGGATCCAGCGGCGCGACAACGCCTCGCCGACCGCGGAAGCGTTTCCGATCAGCGAATGAGCGCCGCATAGGATCGAACCGTGAACGAGCCGGCGATGGTGCCCCAGGACGGAGTCGGGACACCGGACGGGTTCCGCCGGTTATGGACTCCGCACCGGCTGGCCTACATCAAGGAGGCGGGGGAGGGCAGCTGCCCGTTCTGCCGCATCCCCGGCCTGCCCGACCATGAGGGCCTCATCGTGGCCCGCGGCGAGACGGTGTACGCGCTGCTCAACCTGCACCCGTACAACCCGGGGCATCTCATGGTGCTGCCCTACCGGCACGTCGCCGACCTGGAGGACCTCACCGACCGCGAGGCCGCCGAGCTGATGCGGTTCACCCAGCGGGCGGTACGGGCGATGAAGCGGGTCGAGACGCCGCACGCGTTCAACGTGGGGCTCAACCTGGGCACCGCAGCGGGCGGGTCGCTCGCCGAGCATCTGCATCAGCACGTCGTGCCGCGGTGGGGCGGAGATGCGAACTTCATCACCATCGTCGGGCAGACGAAGGTCATTCCGCAGCTGCTGTCGGAGACCCGTGACCTGCTCGCCGAGGCCTGGGAACCCGCGACGAACAGCGAGCCCCCGGTCCGCCACACGTCCACTCGTGACTAGGCTTGATCTGGTTCGTCGTCCCTGATCAACACCTGTTCGCCACTGCCCGGCAGGAGTCGGCACCCGTCGATGCTCAATCTCCACGCTCGTGCCCGAGTCAACCGTCTGCTCGATCCGGTTGGCCGCTGGCTGGTCGGCCGGGGGATGACGCCGGACGCGGTGACGGTCGCCGGCACCGTCGGTTCGGTGGCCGCCGCGCTGTGGTTCCTGCCCCGCGGCCAGCTCGTCGCCGGGGCGTGGGTGGTCACCGCCTTCGTCCTGTTCGACCTCGTCGACGGCGCGATGGCGCGCGCCCGCGGCCGGTGCACGGCGTTCGGCGCGGTCCTCGACTCCACCTGCGACCGAATCGCCGACGGTGCGCTGTTCGCGGGGCTCGCGTGGTGGTGCCTCGGCGTGGGGGAGCAGCGGCTGGTCGGGGTCGCGGCGCTGATCTGTCTGGTCACCGGCCAGCTCATCTCCTATATCAAGGCCCGGGCGGAGGCCGAGGGGCTGCGCGCCGACGGAGGGCTGGTCGAGCGGGCCGAACGGCTGATCGTCGCGCTGCTCGGGACGTTCCTCGAGGGCGTCGGGGTGCCGTATGCGCTGGCCGTGGCGCTGTGGCTGCTCGCGGCGGCGTCGTTGTGGACGGCCGGGCAGCGGATGGTCGCGACCTACCGCAGCGCGCGGGCCGAGCCGAGGTCGTCGTGACGGGTGGGCGGCTGGGTGGCTGGGCAGCGGATCGGGGCTACGCCGCGGGATGGCGGTTCGTCCGGGCGTTGCCGCCACGGATGGCGCACGGCGCGTTCCGGCTCGGGGCCGATATCGCCGCCCGCCGCGACGGCAGGGGGG
Organism: Pseudonocardia asaccharolytica DSM 44247 = NBRC 16224; assembly: GCF_000423625.1. GTDB lineage: Bacteria > Actinomycetota > Actinomycetes > Mycobacteriales > Pseudonocardiaceae > Pseudonocardia > Pseudonocardia asaccharolytica. Next base: position 3,453 of record NZ_AUII01000019.1, on the reverse strand, counting down.
CCCAGCAACTGCGGGCGAACCTGGCGAGGGTCGTTCCCGACGCCACCGCGGCCGAGCTGGACGACCTCATGCGCGCCGGCCTGCGCAGCTACGCGCGCTACTGGTGCGAGGCGTTCCGGCTGCCGTCGATGGACCCGCGGGAGATCCACCGCCGGATGGACCCGCACGTCACCGGCATGGAACCCGCGTGGGAGGCCCTTGACCAGGGCCGAGGGGTGGTCTTCGCGCTGCCGCACGGCGGAAACTGGGACATGGCCGGCGTCTGGTTCGTCGAATCGCTGCGCCTGCAGGGCCGCGAACCGGTGTTCACCACGGTGGTCGAGCGGCTGCGGCCGGAGTCGCTGTACCGCCGGTTCGTCGACTACCGGGAGTCGCTGGGCTTCGAGGTCGTCGCCGCCGAGGCCGGCGCCGCCGCCTATCGCACGCTGATGACGAGGCTCAGGGCGGGCGGAACCGTCTGCCTGGTCGCCGACCGCGACCTGCGCGGCTCCGGCGCCACCGTGTCGTTCTTCGGCGAGCCCGCCACCTTCCCGCGTGGCCCGGCGCGGCTCGCGGCGCTGACCGGTGCCCTCCTGCTCCCTGCCTATCCGCATTTCACGGCGGACGGGTGGGCGCTTCCGCTGGCGGCACCGATCACGGTGCCCGACCGCGCCGGCGTCGACAAGGCCACCCAGGCGGTCGCCGATGCGTTCACCGGTCTGATCACCCGGGCCCCGGCCGACTGGCACATGCTGCAGCCCGTGTTCACGGCGGATCGGGTATCGGTGGTCTCATGACCCCGCTGCGGATCGGCCTCGTGTGTCCGTACTCACTCGACGTTCCCGGCGGGGTGCAGGGACATGTGGTCGACCTGGCCCGCGCACTGCAGGCCCGCGGGCACACGGTGGAGGTGCTGGCCCCGGCCGAGGACGACGGGGACCTGCCCGCCTTCGTCACCCCGGCCGGACGGTCGCTCGGGGTGCCCTACAACGGATCGGTCGCGCGGGTCCGGTTCGGGCCGGTGGCCTATGCCCGGGTCAGACGCTGGCTCGCCGAGCACACCTTCGATGTTCTGCACCTGCACGAACCCACCACCTTCTCGATCTCGGTGCTGGCGCTGCTGGCCGCCGAGGGCCCGATCGTCGCCACGTTCCACACCTCGACCGAGCGCTCCCGCGCGCTCATCGCGTTCGGTGGGGTGCTGCGGCCGCTGATGGAGAAGGTGACCGCGCGGATCGCGGTGTCGCCGCTGGCGCGCCGGGTGCAGGTCGAACACCTCGGCGGGGACGCCGTCGAGATCCCCAACGGGGTCGACGTGCGCCGGTTCGCCCACGGCCCGCTGCTGCCCGGCTTTCCGCGGGCGGACGGCGCCACCGTCGGCTTCCTCGGCCGCTTCGACGAGCCACGCAAGGGCATGCCGGTGCTGCTCGGCGCGCTGCGGCTGCTCGAGGGGAGCCGGGCGGGGCTGCGGCTGCTCGTCATCGGCCGGGGCGATGCGGACGCGCTGCGCCGGCACGCGGGCCCCGCGCTGGCCGACCGGCTCGACATCCTCGGGGCCGTCGACGAGGCCACCAAGGCCGCCGCGCTGCGCTCGATTGACGTCTACTGCGCACCCAATCTGGGTGGGGAGAGCTTCGGGATGGTCCTCACCGAGGCGATGGCCGCCGGGGCGCCGGTGCTGGCCAGCGATCTGGATGCGTTCCGCCGGGTGCTCGGCGGGTCCGACGGCCCGCGGACCGGGGCCCCCGCCGGGGTGTTCGTCCCGCCCGGCGATGCGCGGGCGCTCGCCGCCGCGCTGGCCGACCTGCTCGATGACCCGGCCCGGCGCGCGGCGTTGACGGCAGCCGGGCGGCGGCGCGTGGCCGAGTACGACTGGCCGGTGGTCGCGGACTCCGTGCTGCAGGTCTACCGGGCGGCGATGGCGGCCGACCCACGCCGGCTCGTGCCGGTGCGGGAGGGGGTGTCGTGATGGTTCTCGCGTGGATCGCGCTGATCGCGCTGCTGCTCGTCGTGACGTGGGTGAGCGTGCTCAGCGTCAGCCGCGCCCGGCGACTGGACCGGCTCCACGTCCGCACGGACGCGGCGCGCGCCGGCCTGGAGGCGGCGCTGGACCGGCGGTCGAGGGTGGCCGGTCGGATCGCGGCGGCGCTGCACGCCGGCGGGCGGGACGCCACGGCACTGCACAGCGCGCTGACGGGGGCGCGCACCGCTGCCGCGAACGACCGCGAGTCCGCGGAGAACGCCCTGACCAGAGCGTTGAGCGAGATCGATCGCAGCGCGGTGGCCGACGGCGTGGTGCGCGAACTCGTCGACGCCGAGCAGCTGGTCATCCTCGCCCGCCGGGTGTACAACGACGCCGTCCGCGACACCCTCGGGCTGCGTTCGCGACGGCTGGTGGCCTGGCTGCGGCTGGCCGGAACGGCACCGCTGCCGCGGTATTTCGATATCGCCGACCCCGATCCGATGCCGACGACAGGGCGCCGGAGCGTGGCGTAGCGGCCGCCTTGTGCTGACGTACCATTAACAGCGATTTCGTTCTCCTCCAGAGAGGTATCGCCGTGTCGCGCGACCAGGCCCATTCCGAGAACACCGGCCCTCAGCAGGGGACCGCGCGCGTCAAGCGCGGTATGGCCGAGATGCTCAAGGGTGGGGTGATCATGGATGTGGTCACTCCGGAGCAGGCGAAGATCGCCGAGGATGCCGGGGCGGTCGCGGTGATGGCCTTGGAGCGGGTGCCGGCGGATATCCGGGCGCAGGGTGGGGTGGCCCGGATGAGTGATCCGGACATGATCGCCGGGATCGTGGAGGCGGTGTCGATCCCGGTGATGGCCAAGGCGCGGATCGGGCATTTCGTCGAGGCGCAGGTGCTGCAGGCGCTCGGGGTGGATTACGTGGATGAGTCGGAGGTGTTGACCCCGGCGGACGAGGCGCATCACATCGACAAGTGGGCGTTCACGGTGCCGTTCGTGTGTGGGGCGACGAATCTGGGGGAGGCGTTGCGGCGGATCGCCGAGGGGGCGGCGATGGTCCGGTCGAAGGGGGAGGCCGGGACCGGGAACATCGTGGAGGCGACCCGGCACATGCGGGCGATCCGGGGGGAGATTCGCCGGTTGGGCGGGTTGGACGGGGCGGAGTTGTTCGGGGCGGCCAAGGCGTGGGCCGCGCCGGTGGAGTTGGTGGCCGAGGTGGCCCGGGCGGGGCGGTTGCCGGTGGTGTTGTTCACCGCGGGGGGGATCGCGACGCCGGCGGATGCGGCGATGATGATGCAGTTGGGTGCGGAGGGGGTGTTCGTGGGGTCGGGCATCTTCAAGTCGGGGGATCCGGCGCAGCGGGCGGCGGCGATCGTGAAGGCCACCACGTTCTACGACGATCCGGATGTGTTGGCGAAGGTGTCGCGGGGGTTGGGGGAGGCGATGGTGGGGATCAACATCCCGGATCTGCCGACCGAGCAGCGCTACGCCGATCGCGGCTGGT
>NZ_AUII01000018.1 GCF_000423625.1 Pseudonocardia asaccharolytica DSM 44247 = NBRC 16224 | reverse complement strand
GGGAATTGCCGCTGCCGCGTCCGGCCGGGTCGTCGCGCTCGTAGCCCAGGTGGTGGGTCATCTCCGCCTGCAGGGCGCGTTCGAGCACCGCCTTGGTCATCAGGTTGAGCAGCCCGTCGGCGCCGTCGATCGGGGTGCCCGCGGCCTTCGCATCGGCCAGCAGCGCGTCGATCGCCGACGCGTCCAGCGCCTCGGCGAGCCGGCGGGCCGCCGCGGCCTCGGTGTCCGGAACGGATTGGTCCTTGCTCACGTGGGTGTCCTTCCCGGCCGCTGTGTCGATCACAGCAGCCGATCTTGGTCCACCCGCGGCTTACACCGTTCGCGTGACACGCCCCAGTCGGCCGCGATGTCACCTCCCCGGTCACTCGTATCAAGGCCCGTCAAGCCGCCGAAGTGACAGAGTCCCACGCCGAGGAAGCCGGCGATGCGAAGCAACGGGACGGGGAGCAGGTCGTACTCGTTTCTCCTTCACCGAAGCTCTACGGGCCAGCCTCACCGGACTAGAGTCGCCTGTTATGGCAGGTGAACGGCCCGACCGAGTGCCAGCGAGTTCGTTCGGACGAAAGAGCGTCTTCGGCGAGATTCTCGAGACGGCTGCTATCCAAGCGGTCGAGAGCGGGTTGCCCGAGGATGAAGCCGTCGAGGCTGCTATCAACGCCTTCTTCAAGGTAAAGTCTCAAATACGCAATCTCATTGTGAGGGACCTGCACATGTCAAAGGCTGCCATGCTGGAGGAGCAGGAGGGGTGGAGAAGAGAGCTCGAATCTGAGGTAGAACGTGACTATGGAACCGCATTTGCCAACTACGCCGCCGCCCTGAGGGTTTCCTACGAGATCGGATCGGGGTTGCATGAGGAGTACGTCAGAACCGGAGCAGCCGACGAGTATTCTCCAGCATGTCAGGTGCTCTTCTTGCTCCACGGGCGGGCGTGCACTGTTGCGGGGGAAGTCCTGCATCTCCTGCGGGGTGGATACGCCGACGGGGCAAATGCGCGCCACCGAACTCTGCACGAGTTGGCGACGGTCATCGATATCCTGTCCGGTGAAGGGCGCGAAGAGTTGGCGGCGCGTTACATCGCGTACGCAGCGGTGGAGCGATACAAGGACATGGTCGAGTATCAGCAGAATTGTGAACGATTGGGCTATACGCCCTACGGTGCGGACGCGCTCCTCGAAGCTAAGCAAGAGTACGAGGCGGCCTTGGAGAAGTACGGCCCGAAGTTCCGCAAGAGGAATCAGTGGGCGGCTCCGCTATTCCCGCCAGGAGTAGATATCTCCATCGCGAGTCTCGAGCAGCTGGTCGGTCTGTCCCACAAGAGGCCGTTCTACTCGAATGCTAATCACCAGGTGCACGCCGGGCCACGCGCGGCGCTAATGAACCTCCACCGGAGGGGCATGGTCTCATACATTGGTGTAGGCGCCCGATCTGGGGAAAGTGTCGGAGAAATTGCACACGGGACGCTGATTCATCTGTTGCATTGCACGGCCTGTCTCGTGACTCGGGTACATGAGGCGACCGACACTAACCTAGACGACGTTATGGGAATCGAGGTCCTGCGAGAACTCGTCGCGGATGCAGGTAAGTCTTTTCATCGCGCTTCCGCGAGGATGACTGGTACATAGCAGGGCAGGCCGTAGTCGTCGCAGGAGCGGGTCCGGCGTGCGGTCGAGTATTTGGGAGTCGTTTTGAGTCAAGTAAAGCGTGCAATGGAGGAGGCTTGGGAGCGAGGGTGGGTGTCTACGGACAAGTACGTGTGCAAGGACTGTGTTAATGACGAGGCGCTGGTGCGCCTTGTGGTTGACTCGGTCGAAGATATGGAATGTACCTACTGTGGCCGGCTGGCTGATGAGCCCATCGCGGCACCCCTCGATGTCCTCACGGAGGCCATAGTCGACGGGTTATCGACGGAATACGAGGACCCGATTGAGCAGGTTTCGTATGTGAGTCGCGAGGGTGGTTATCAGATGCCACATCAAGATACGTACGACCTCCTCCAAGAGTTGGAGGTGGTCAACGACTTTGATTTGATTGTTGATCTGGCGAATGCTATAGAGACTCAGTTGTGGTGCCAACGAGATCCATATCGACCGTCCCCGCACGATGCCCTCCGGTGGGGATGGTCGGGGTTTCGAGAGCATGTGATGCACAAGAGGCGCTACACATTCCTCCTTGCCGATCCTGCAGCGCAGGAGCAGCGGGATTATGGCGAGATTCCGCCTGAGGATATGCTCCACGCACTGGCGCGAGCGATCAGGGCTGGCGACCTCGTGACGGTACTCCCTGCTGGCACCGAGTTAGTGCGTGCTCGCGTCCACCCTCCTGCCCAGCAACCCAGTACGGCGGCGGAGATCGGATCGCCACCCGGCAGGGTTGCTAAGACGAACCGAATGACGGCGGCGGGCATAAGCGGCTTTTATGGTGCATTCTCGGAGCAGTGTGCTCTAGCGGAAGTTGCTGGCTACGCTGGGAACGATGATCATGTAACGCTCGGAACATTCGTAACGGCGCGGGACATGCTGGTCGTCGACCTGGTCAATCTGCCGGCGGCCCCCTCGCTGTTCGACGAGTCACGACGTCATCTCCGGCCCGCTATTCGGTTTTTGCGAGACTTTGCAGCCGACGTTGCGAATGTTGCACAGCCGGACGACAAGGAGCACTTGGACTACGTGCCAACCCAGGTAGTTGCGGAATATCTGCGGATGCAATTCGCGCACCCTGGCGGGCCAATTAGAGGCGTGATGTGGGGTTCCAGCAGGATGCCTGACGAGCAGGCAATCGTCCTTTTTGTGGATCATGATGAGTGTGTTGACGAGTACGATGGCTGGAAGGAGAGCGGGGCGCATTGGGTTGCCCTTCGTGCAGGCTCGCTTCGCAGGGTCGAGAGCCTGTTGTTGAGATGAAACAAAGGAACGCTGACGCGACCCACTCGGCGGATATATGCATGGGTCCGTTGTGAGTATTGATTGGGGATCGGTCCCAGACTGGCTCGCCGGTATAGGGGCGGTCCTTGCATTGATCTTTGCGGCAGCAGCCGCCAAGGCGGCGTGGGCTGCAAATAAGGTGCAGGCGCGGCAACTTGCACGATTGGATCAGGTCGACCTAGACAATCGAGCCTCAGAGGAGCGTGCGCAGGCGAGCAAAATAGCGGCTTGGATTCGTATGGTTGAATCCGGAGCGCCGGCCGTGGTCTGCTTCAATGGTAGCGCGCTTCCTATATATCGGCTCAAGATTTTCCCAGTTCTTCACGGTGAGGAGATGCTGGATCGGGGAGTAACCTACTCGGTCAAAGGTCCAGATTCGTCGCCGCGAGTGCTCGACCATGCTACGAGCGTGATTAAGGCTGCATTTGTAGAGCGCGGCCCGGCGAACGATGAAGGGGGTGGACTGGATTGGGGCGATCTTTACGCTGAAGGACGGATTTCTGTGTCGATATCCTTCGTCGACAGTGCCGGTCGAAGTTGGAGGCGGGGGGTCGCTGGTAGGTTGGAGAGGAACGGGCCCGATCCTGCGGAGGCTGAGAGTGGTTGATGATGGCAGCTGGCTGCACAAGTGCTCAAAGCCTTCGGCTCGATGCGCGGTAATCCTCAGCTTCTCTTCTGTGGTGAGCATTAAATGATGAAGGACGATCCGCGTCCATCTGAATCTGACAGCCGCAACGTTCTGGAACTCGTGCTCAATGCGCGTCAATTGGCTGCGGAACTGGTCGGGCCTCTCGGGACGCGGTGGCTGCACGTGAAGGCTGTTGCAAAGTGTGCGACCGAGGTTGGTCGGGAGTTTGTTGGAGAAGAGATGCGTGCAGTTCTTGTCACAGCGGCGTGGCTGCACGACATCGGCTACTCGCCCGAGATCGGGCACACCCGCTTCCACCCCCTCGACGGTGCCCGGTACCTGCGCGATGAGGGCTGGCCGGAGACAATCGTTAATCTCGTGGCCCACCACTCCGGCGCCCGCTTCGAGGCGGAGCAGCGCGGCTTGGCCGCAGAGCTGGCGGAGTTCCCATTCCCTGACGGGCCGCTGCTGGACGCGCTCGCGCTCGCAGATCTGACGACGGGGCCCTCGGGGGAGCGGCTGACGTACGACGAGCGGATCGCGGAGATCCTGCGCCGGTACCCCGAGGATGATCCGGTCCACCGGGCGTGGCTCACGGCTGCGCCCGTGCTGCGGGAGTCGGTGCAGCGGGCGGAGGCTCGCTTGGCGGCTGGATCAGCCTAGGTACGGTTCCGTCCGCTGCTCGTCGAGCGCGTGGTCGACTCGCCGCCGCATGGACGGGTGGATGCTCAGGCCGGGGACGTCGGCCGGCTCGACCCACACGGCGGCTTTGGTCTCGGTTCCGTCCTCGCGGGGTGTCTCGGACTCGTCGAGTGGGACGGCGTGGAAGCAGAGTGAGAACTGCTGGCGAACCTCGCCGTCGTCGTAGGCCATGACGTGCTTCGGATCGGTGTAGGTGCCGACGAGCCCAGTCACCCTTACGTTTATCCCGGTCTCTTCGCGGACCTCGCGCACGGCCGTGTCGGTGATGCTCTCGCCCGGGTCGTGGCCACCGCCCGGCAGTGCCCAGTAGCCGTTGTCGATTTTGTGGATGAGGAGCAGCCGGCCCACGCTGTCTCGAACCGCCACCGTCACGGAAGGGACGACGCTGTTGATGGCCGGCGCCTGTGGGTCGTCGTAGTAGTCGATGCGGCCCATTGGCCTACCTTCCCGCAGGTTCCGGCTGGGCGACATCCCAGACGCGTTCGAATGACCGCATGTAGTGCTCCCAGAGCGTCCCGTCGGGGACGCGACGGACGTGCAGCATGGGGTTCTGGCCGGCCAGAGAGCCGAACGCGTGGCCGTTGATGAGCGCCTGGTCGTCGAACCGGTAGATCGAGTTGTAGAGGATCGTGCCGTGGGTTCGGACCTCGACGCCGGGTAGGCCGGCGATGTCCTGGAGGTAGCGGCGCATCATCTGAATGCGCCCCTCCAGTCCGCCGGTGGTGCCTTCCTCGACGGCGCGCTGAATGACGGCCGGCGAGGTCTCGTCGCCGACGACGAAACGGAAGCGGACGCCTTCCGCGGCCTTCGAGCGGACCACGGGCAGGATGTTGTGCTGCTCCACGAGGAACTGTCCGGAAAATACGAGGACGTCCATCGCCTCGGCGACTCCCTGGATGAGGTCGGTCCAGAGCGAGAACGGGACGGCTGAGCGGGACGGGTAGAGATGGACCAGCTCGGCCACGCCCGTCGTCGCCGCTCCGTTCTGGCGAGGGCCGGCCGGCCAGAGGTGGCCTTCCTCGACGCGGAGGAGCGCGGCAACCTGCTGGCGAGTCGTCCGGTGCGGCCGGCGCGCATCGCTGTAGACCCACCGCTCGACGGTCTTGGGGTCGACGGACACCCTGACCGAGAGCTGCTCGATGGTCAGGCCGGCCGCGTCGAGCGCGGCGCGGAGTCGGTCGTTCGGCACACGATCATCATCCACATCTCGGGACGTTTCCGGGACGCTTTCGCCGAAGTCGACACGTCCGGGACGTCTGGAAACGGCCTGTGAAGTGCGGTGTTGACGTCCAAGGATCCGCGGTCCCATGTAGTCATGAACTTCACCGACCGGCCCGACCGACGCTCAGCGGTGCTGCGTCTCCTCGACCGCGGCGACACGTTCGCGAAGCTCGGCCACCTCTCGGCGCAGCTCCTCGACTGTGGCAGCGAGGTCGGTTGGGGCGTCGCCCGGCAGGGCGCGGACGAACGTGCCACGTCCGCTGGCGGACTCCAGGACGCCTTCGTACTGGAGCTCCTTCACCGCGGCGTGGACGGTCAGCTCGGCGACGGCGTGCTGAGCGGCGAGGCTCCGGAGGGACGGGATCTTTTCGCCGACGGCGTACTCGCCAGAGCGGATCCGCGCCAGGATGTCGGCCTTGACCTGCGCGCTGAGCGATACAGCGCTATTCGGATCGATCGCCACCGCGCCAGGCTACCGGCCGCCTGAGCCACCACATAGCACCGCAAACGCAGCCTTGACAGCACCAAGCACCACAGGGCACCTTAAGGTGCACTGTGGCGATGATGGAGGAGGATTCGTGAACGTCCATGACCTGCACACCGGGGACGGCCAGTACGTCGACCACGACGATGTCTGGGCTCCGGACGGACTGACCCCAGCGGCCGTCGATCTGATCGAGGCCGAGGTATTCGCCGCCGCCACTCGTGAGCGGCAGACCGAGCCGACGTCGTGGCTGGCAATGACCGAGGACGAGCGCGCGACGGTCCGTCCGCGGTGTGCCCTGCACGCTGTCCCGGCGCGGACGGCCACCCGGTCCGCGCTCCTGGTCCGCGGCGGTGAGGCGGCGTGATCAGACACCTGGCGATCGCCGTGTGCGATGTTTGCGGGGCGGAGATGCGCAGCGACCAGGCCCAGGCCGTGGCAGTCATCGCGACGGCTCTGAGCGCCGGCTGGTCGCGCCGGCTGTCCGGGCGCCTGCTCTGCCCTGGCTGCACCGAGCGGGCTCTGTGCGCTACCTCCGGGCACGACTACGGCGCGGAGCCCGGCAAGGCGTGGAAGGCGTGCGCGTGTGACGGCGGGCTGCCGGCGCACTCGTCGCACGAGCCGTGGCAGGACCCCACGACGTGGGACGGGTGCGGGTGGGAGTGGCGGATTTGCCTGGGCTGCGACCACATCGACGAGCGTCACGCCACGGTCGCCACCCACGCCGCCCGGCGGGCCGACGACGCGGCTGCCGATGCCTACCTCGCCGCCCTGGAGCGCGGCGAGATCCCGACGCAGGCACGAACGGAGGACCAGCCCGGCGACGGGTTCTTGGCGGAAGCGGCCGCCGGGCTGGATCTCCCCGGTCACCAGCAGGAGAACAGGGAGAACGCGATGGTAGAGGGCACGACGGGCACGCAGCGCCCGCACACGGCAGGGGACCGACGATGACCCCCGGGCAGACGGCCGCCGTACTGGCCGGGGTCGCGCTCGTCGGCCTCGTCGCCCTGTGGCGAGCCGGCGCGAGCGCAGGACGTCGGCAGCAGGCGCGCGCCGGATACGGGTCGGGCCGCGTCTCTGGAGGTTCGGGGCGGGCGCTCGTGATCGCCGGGCTCGTCACCGGAGTGCAGTGGGCGGTCACGGCCTCCGGCGCTCCGGCGTGGGCGGTGGCGTTGGTCCTCGGACTGCCGGCGCTGCTCCTGGGCGCGGCGGTGGCCCGGTTCTCCTCGGTTCCGCGTACGTCGATCCCGCAGATGCAGCGCTACCAGGGTGGTGACTGGCGATGACCACGTCGAACGGGACCGCAGGCCGGGTGGCGAGGCTCGCCGCGGAGGCCGACGAGGCTGCCGGGGTCCGAGAGCTGACGACGAACCCCGACGTCGTCGCGCTGCGGGTCGAGAAGATCCGCTCGCAGGTCGACATGCTGCTGTGGGCCGGCATCGTCCTCGGCCTGGCCTTCACGATGGTCAACGTCCAGACCTTCGCCGCTGCCGGCGCGGAGTCGTTCTCGGCGGCCTGGTGGGTCGCGTGGCTGCTCGACCCGATGGTGTCGCTGGTCCTGCTCGCGGTTCTGCGGGCCGAGCAGGTCACGGCGCGGTACCAGGTGTCCTTGCCGATCTGGGCGCGGCGCACCAAGTGGCTCACGTTCGCCGCGACCTACGTCATGAACACCTGGACCTCCTGGGGGCTCGCAGACGCACCGTTCTCCGCGTCCGGCGTGGTGCTGCACTCGGTCCCACCGCTGGTCGTGTTCGCGACCGCGGAGACCGGCCCCGGCCTGCGTGACCGCCTCACCGAGGCCGTCCACCGGGCGATGTCCGCTCACCAGCGGCCGGGCGCCGAGGAGACCGGGCCCCGAGACCTGCCGGTCCTCGACGAGCCCGTCGCGCCGGCCCAGATCGAACCGGCCCCGGTCAGGCCGGTCCGGCGAGCCCGCCCACGCAGGGCGGCACCGCGGCCGAGGCGGCTGCTGGCGGACTACCTCGACCAGGCCCGGGCGGAGCTCCGCCGGGCGGAGGAGGCCGGCGAGCAGATCGACCCGTCTCCCGCGTGGTGCCGGCGCGCGACCGGTTGCTCCGCCGGCACCTCGGTGAAGCTCGCTGCGGCCCTGCGCGCGCCCGCCCCGACCACGATCACCGAGCGGCAGGAGGCTGCCTGATGACCACCGCCTCGTTCACCGACGACCACCACGACGACGGGCACGGCAACGTCGTCCCGCTGCACCCGAGCCCGGTTCGAACCGGCGACGTGATCGACGGCGAGGTCGTCCCGGTCGAGACGGCCTCGGCCGGCCTGGTGCGGCGTGCGGGCGCCGCCGCGCAACGGCGCACCGTGCACCTGATCACGACGCTGCGCACCTCGCCGCGACCCGTGCAGGGCGCTCGCCTGCTGGCGCGCAACGGGTTCACGATCGTCCAGGGGATCGAGTCGTGGGGCCGCCGCGCCTGGGACGCGTCGACGCTCGGTGTCTACCGTCGCCAGATCCGCGCCGCCGAGGCGGTTGGCGACCAGCAGCGCCTTGCGGAGTGGCTGGAGCGCAAGGAGGCCACAGCCGCACGACGCCACGCCTGGGTCATGGACGCCCCGGCGGTGGTCGCGGTGGCGGGCCGGGTCGCGCTCGGTGCGGCGGCCGGCGTCGCCCTGCTCGTGCTCGCCCTGGCGGGCGCGGTCCAGCTATCCGGGGCAGGGGAGTTCACCGCGGTCATCACCGGCTTCATGAACGTCATCCGCTGGTCGTTCACGGCCGTCGCCGCGATCTGGACTCCGGTCGTCATGGCCCTGCCCGTGCTCCTCGTCCTCGCCGCCTGGCGCGAGGGGCGGCGCCGGGGCCGCGCACCGGCCTGGCTCGCCACGGCGGCCGAGGCGGACAGCGACGCGACGATCGACGAGACGACGATCGCCCGGGCGCTCTCCGCGCTGCGGATCTCCCAGATCAGCGCCTACCTCAAGGAGGGCATGCCCCTCCAATTCCTCACGCCGGCCCGCGTCGACGGCCGAGGAACCCACGCCGTGATCCGCTTGCCTGCCGGCGTGACCGCCGAGAAGATCGCCCGTCGCCGCGCTGACCTCGCGACCGGCCTGCACCGGCTCGCCAAGGAGGTCTGGCCGACCACCGGCGCCGAGGCCGGGATCCTCGACCTCTGGGTCGCCGACAAGGGCGCACTCGCCGAGGGAGCCGGCCCGTACCCGCTCCTCGAGGACGGCACGGTCGACGTGTTCAAGGGCGTCCCGTTCGGGCGGACGCTGCGCGGCACGCCGCTGACCGCCCCCCTGATGGAGCGCAACACCCTGACCGGCGGGATGCCCGGTCAGGGAAAGTCCTCGGCGGCCCGCGCTCTGATGGCCGGCGCCGCGCTCGACCCCACGGCCGAGCTGCGGATCTGGGTGCCGGACGCCAACTTCGACTTCGAGGCGTTCAAGCCACGGTGCTCGCGCTACGTGATGGGTGCCGAGGACGAGAAGATCGCCGAGATCCTGGAGCATCTGCGCGAGCTGCACGCCGAGGTGCAGACCCGCGGTGAGCTGCTGGTCCGCTACGAAATCCCGGCGGTCACCCGGGAGTACGCCTCCAAGGGCGTCGGTCTGCACCCGCTGTTCGGGCTGCTGGAGGAGGCGCACGTCGCCATCCAGCACTCCACCCACGGTGCGGAGATCGCCAAGCTCCTCGTGGACATCGTGCGGTTGGGTCGCAAGCGTGGGATCCACCTGATCGTCTCGACGCAGGCGCCGACGAAGGACTCGATGCCTCGCGACGTCACCCGCAACTGCTCCAACGGCGTCGCGTTCGCCGTCGGGGACCACGTCGCCAACGACGCGCTGCTCGGCCAGGGCGCCTACACCGCCGGCCACCGGGCGACCGAGCTGATTCCCGGCACCGACCGCGGGACGGCGGTCGTCAAGGGCTTCAACGGCCAGCGCAGCGAGATCGTCCAGGTCTACTACCTCGACGTCTCGCGCGAGCACGACCAGGTCACCCCGATCATCCGCCGGTCGCTGGACGCCATCGCCCGGGCCGGGAAGCCGCTGCCGGGATCCGGCACGACCGCGCCGGTCCCGACCGAGCGGGACCTTCTGGAGGACCTCGACGCCGTGCTCGGTGACCAGCCGGTTCCGATCGCCGACGTGCCGGCGTTGCTGGCCGCCTACGCGCCCGGGTGGGCTCCGTACCGCGGCCTGACCGGGAAGGCGCTGCGCGGTGTCCTGGCGGCCGAGCACGGGATCAAGGTGCCCTCCACAGGGAACCGCTGGCCGCTCGATCCGATGACCGTGCGTCACGAGTTGGCGCGTCGAGCCACGGACGACCTCGACGACGGAGCCTGACCTCCACCGGCGCCGAGTGAGTCTCCGGACTGTGCCCCGAGGACCGCCAGATCAGGCGCTCCAGGCCGCCAGCCGGACCGGACCTCACTCGGCTCACTTCCTCACTCGTCGCAGATCAGCAGGCCAGAGTCGTGCTCGATGCGGCGAGTGAAAAACCTAACCCGATCCTGCCCACCTCACTGGCCCACCTCACCCGCTGCACGGCCTGATCCGACACCCGTACCGGGTGCGCGGAGCGGTCGATCCATGTCTCGAACAGGAGCACCATGACCACGCACAGTGATCAGACCGCCTCGCTGCTCGCCGCCGCCCTCGACGCCGCCGGCCGGGGCTGGCCGGTCTTCCCGCTCCGGCCCGGCGTCAAGCGCCCGGCCCTGCACGGCCGCGACCGCTGCCCCGGCACCGGTCCGTGCGCCGGTGGACACCAGGGATGGGAGCAGCGCGCCACGACCGATCCCGACCGCATCCGGCGCGCCTGGGCGGAGCAGCCCTTCAATGTCGGCCTGGCGACCGGGCCGGCCGGGCTGCTCGTGGTCGACCTGGACACCCCGAGCACGGGGGAGCTGACCCCCGACCCCTGGTCCGCGCGTCGCGTCTCCGACGGGGCTGGCGTGCTCGCGGCGCTCGCCGCCGAGCACGCCCAGCCGGTACCGGCGACCCGGACCGTCTGCACCCCGACCGGCGGGTCTCACCTGTACTTCCGGGCGCCGGCCGGGAGCCACCTCCGCAACACCGCGGGGGACCAGGGGAGCGGGCTCGGCTGGAAGATCGACACCCGCGCACACGGCGGTTACGTCGTCGCCGCAGGCTCGCGAGTCGGGAACACCACGTACCGGCTCGTCGACGACCGGGACCCGGCCGAGCTGCCCGGGTGGATCCTCGACCGCCTGCGCCCGCCGCCGCCCCCTCCCGTCCCGGTGGGTCCGATCTGGACCGGGCGTGGGCGCCGGGACCGGTACCTCGACGTCGCGCTGAGGGCTGAAACAGCGCGGGTGACGGAGGCGCGACCGTCGCAGCGCAACGCCTGCCTCTACGTCGCCGCCGTCGCCCTCGGCCAGCTCGTCGCCGGTGGCTCGCTCGCCGAGGCGGAGGCGCGCGCTGCCCTGCTCGGTGCGAGCGCCGGGCATGTCGCGCTCGGCGCCTACAGCCGGCGCCAGGCCGAGCAGACGATCACCTCCGGTCTGCGGGCCGGGGCCAAGCGACCCCGCCGGATCGAGGACGCCGCGTGAACACCCACCCTGCCCCGGGCCCTCACCCGCACCCGCCTCCGAACGGCCCGCAGACGGCCGTACAGGGCGCACAGAGCGCCCACGTGCCGAGCCCGGACCGCCGTCCGCTCGAAGCCGTCCCCCCACCTCGCCGGACCGCTTGGGAGGCCACCGACCTGATGAACATGACGTTCCCGGAACCGCGCTGGGCCGTGCCCGGTCTGGTCTGCGAGGGAGTCACCCTCCTCGCCGGCCCGCCGAAGGTCGGCAAGTCGTGGCTCTCGCTGAATCTCGCGCTCGACATCGCCGCCGGCCGGCCCGCGCTGGGCTCGATCGAGGTCGAGCCGGGCCCGGTGCTCTACCTCGCGCTGGAGGACACTCCGCGCCGGCTCCAGTCCCGGATGCGGACCGTCCTCGCCGACCGACCGGCGCCGGAGGGGCTGACGCTCTCGATCGCGTGCGAGCCGATGCCGGCGGGCGGCGACGAGCAGATCGACGCGTGGCTGACAGCGAACCCCGGCGCGCGTCTCGTCGTGATCGACGTCTTCGCCAAGGTCCGCGGGTCGGCCCCGGCCGGCGTCGCGGCGTACGACGCAGACTACAGCGCGATGGGCCGGATCAAGCGGGTGGCGGACCGGCACGGCGTCGCCATCCTGCTCATCCACCACGTCCGTAAGGCCGCTGCCGAGGACTTCCTGGCCACGGTCTCCGGCACCAACGGCCTGGCCGGCGCCGCCGACGCCGTGCTGGTCCTGGAACGGGCGCGCGCACAAGCGGACGGCGTGCTGCACGTGACCGGCCGTGACGTCGACGAGACGGACTACCCACTCGCCTTCCACGCCGAGCGCGGTGCGTGGGAAGTGCTCGACGGCCGGGCGAGCGACTACCTGCTCCGCGACACCCGCTCGCAGGTCATCCGCTACGTGCGGGACTACCCCGGGCAGAAGCCCAAGCAGATCGCCGAGGCGCTTCAGATCGAGGCCGGCACGGTCCGCCAGACCGTCCGGCGGATGGTCGACGACGGTCAGCTCCGCGCCGCACCCGGCGGCTACTACTTCCCGGCCGGTGACAGCGGTGACGGCGGTGACGACCCAGCCGACGAGCCGCTGTCGCTGCTGTCACCGCGTCACTCCGGCGAGCCGTTGCCGGACCCCGGGTGATCCGTCACCTCGTCACAGACCGCCTCTCACCAGCTCAGATCCGCCGTGACAGCCCAGTGACGACCTGACCGGTGTCACCCCTGCCCGAGGAGAACGAATTGAGCCGGCCACCCGCCCGCCTCACCGTCGCCGACCTCTGCGCCGAGCTCGGCATCTCTCGCTCCACCTTCTACGACTGGCGCGCCAAGGGGCGCGCTCCGCGTTGCATCAAGCTCCCCAACGGTGAGATCCGCATCCGCCGGACTGACTTCGAAGCGTGGCTCGACAGCCTCGAAGAGGCGGCTGCCTAATGCAGACGACGTACGACGTCCGCATCTGGAAGATCGACGTCTATAAGGGCAAGACCACGACCGCCTACACGGTGCTGTGGCGGGTCGGAGCCCGGCGCTGGAAGAAGCGCTTCAAGACGAAGGCGCTGGCGGACAGCTACCGCGCTGATCTCCTCAGCGCCGCCCGCCGCGGGGAGGCATTCGACCTCGATACCGGCCTGCCTGTTTCAGCTGCTCGTCCGACCCAGTCGATCACCTGGCTCGATTTCGCCTGCGACTACATCGACATGAAGTGGCCGAGGGCGGCTGCCACGTACCGCCGAAGCCTCTCCGAGGCTCTCACCGCAATCACGCCGGCCATGCTCGACGGGAGGCTCGACGGCCGCCCTGACGACGTTGCCGTGCGGCGTGTCCTGCACCGGTGGGCCTTCAACACCCTCCGACGTGACGAGTGCCCGCCGGAGGCAGCCGCGGACCTGCGATGGCTGAAACAGCACGCGCTGCCGGTCGGCCGGCTATCCGAGCGCGCGGTCCTGCGGCGGGTGCTCGACACGATCGCGGTCCGGGTCGATGGCAAGCCGGCGGCTGCGAGCGTGGTCAGCAAGCGGCGTCGTGTGCTCTTCAACGTGATCGAGTACGCGGTCGAGCGCGAGCTGCTGGCGACGAACCCCCTACCGGCCTTCAAGTGGACGGCGCCGAAGGCTCCGACGGGAGTGGACCGGCGGACCGTCGTCAATCCGGTGCAGGCCCGAACGCTCCTCTCGGCGGTCGGCGAGACGATGCGGAGCGGGCCTCAGCTCGTCGCCTTCTTCGCCCTCATGTACTTCGCGGCGCTGCGCCCCGAGGAGGCGGCGAACGTTCGCGAACGCAATCTCTCGCTTCCTGCTGAGGGGTGGGGCGACATCCTCATCGACAGCGCGACGCCGCACGCCGGCGCGAACTGGACCGACGACGGGTGTCAACGGGACCGTCGGCAGTTGAAGAACCGGGCCAGGGGAGAGGTCCGCGCGGTGCCGTGCCCACCAGAGCTGACCGCCCACTTGAACGCCCACCTCAGGCGGTTCGGGAGCGGCGCTGACGGCCGTCTGTTCCGAGGAGAGAGGGCCGATGAGCTGCCGAAGCTCACATACATGCGGACCTGGCGTGCCGCCCGCCGTCGAGCCTTCACCCCGGAGGTCGCTGCCGGCCCGCTCGCTGCGACCCCCTACGCGCTCCGCCACGCCTGCGTCTCGACGTGGCTCAACGGAGGCGTCCCAGCGACCCAGGTTGCCGAGTGGGCTGGGCACTCTGTGGAGGTGCTGTTGAAGGTCTACGCGAAGACGCTGGACGGTCAGGACGCGCTCGCTCGCCGCCGGGTCCTCGACGCGCTCGGTGTCGCGAGCGGATAGCTCCCGCCTGTAGGTGCGGCCCCGTCCCAGATCGGGACGGGGCCGCATTGCTGCGTCGGAAGAGCACGCTACGAGAGACGGAGGGCCTACGACGCCTTCGCCGGCCTCGCGGTGGCGTTGACTGCATCCATCGCAGTGATCATGTGGTCGATGTCGACCTCGACGAAGATGTCCTCCGGGCCTCCGGGCGCGATCGAGTTGAAGGGTGTTTGGTAGAGGACGTCGATCTCGATCGTCCCGTTGTGGGCGAGGTAGTCGATCACCTCGTTGAGGAAGCGCAGCTGGGCAGAGCTGAAGGTCCTGCCTTGCTGGAATTTCTCGAACGCGGCGGCGGCCGACTCACGGTCAAGGCCGGTGAGCGAGCGGAGGAACACCCCGAGCCCGCCGGGCCCGGCCTTGGCGCGGTCGACCTCGTCCTCTGTCCCGATCCCGGACTCGACGAAGATCCGCTCCAACTCCTCGAGATCAGTGCTCGTGATCTGCTTGTTGCGGCGGATCTTCTGGATGGCCAGGTGGTCCTCGTGGGTTCGGAGGTAGATGCGCAGCTTCTGCTCGAAGCGGCTGAGGTCGGCCTCGGGGGCCATCCCTCGGAGGGACGCGGCCGAAATTTCCCCGAGCTCGTCCTCGAAGTCTGTGTAGACGACGCCGCGCCTGGTCCGCTCGATCAGCTTCGTGAGGCTCCGCAGACGGCGCCGCATCGTCTCCAGCATCGGCAGGGTCACGTCCTGCCACCACTCGTCCCCGGCGACCTGTTCGAGGAGCTCGTGCTGCGCGCGCACCGCTGGGATCGTGAGCTGATCGAGCAGGGCGGATGCGATCTCCTTCGCCTGTGCTTGCAGGCGAGCGAACCCCGGATCCGCCTCGACCAGCGCGAGCTGAAGGCGCAGCGCCAGGAGGTCGAACCTCTTGGCTTCCTCGCTGCTGTCGTCGTCACGGAAGGCGGTGGGAAGGCCCGCGAGGTGGTCTACGACCTCGGCGTGGGCCTCTGGCGTGATCTTGAGCCAGCTGTCGAAGTCGGCGAACGTGTCAAGCTGCTCGCGGTGGGGGCGGACCAGGAAGTTCTCCGGGTTCATCCCGGCCACGTCCTCGTGCAGCCGGCGTGCGAGGTCCCAGCGCAGGCCGATCTCGCTGCTCGTGCCGTCGGCGCCCTCCTCGGCAGGTGGGATATCTGCCGAATGCTGTCGGTCGAGTGCCAACAGGAGGTCGGCGCGTCGCTGGAACAGGCGCTGGCCGAGGGAGGGCCCCACTCTGCCTTCGGCGGGCATGAGGTCCTGGTTGAAGAACTCGACGTTCTGGCACACGTCGAAGACGAGGAAGCCGTCCTTGTCCTTGTTCGGGCCGTACAGGTTCGGGGCGAGGCGAGTACCGCGCCCGATCATCTGCCAGAACTTGGTCTTAGACCGCACCAGCTTGAAGAAGACGAGGTTGACCACCTCCGGCACGTCGATGCCGGTGTCGAGCATGTCAACGGAGATCGCGATGTGCGGGGCCTTGGCGGGATCAGAGAACTGGTCGATGAGGCTTTGTGCGTAGTCCTTGCGGTAGGTGATGACCTGCGCGAACTCGCCGCGGTACTGCGGATAGCTCTTGTCGAAGCGCTCAGCGATGAACTCCGCGTGGTTGTTGTTCGCCGCGAAGATAATGGTCTTACCGAGCCGGTCGCCGCCAGCGACCTTTAGACCACGCGTCATGAGCGTCTCGAGGACCTTGTCGACGGTGTCGGCGTTGAAGAGGTACTTGTTCAGCTCGTCGGACGTGATCTCGTCGGGGACGTTGCCGTCCTCATCCCACTCCAGCTCGTCCCAGAGCCGCTTGTCCTCCTCCGAGAGGTCGGCATACTTGATCCCGCCGCGCTGGAACTTCAGTGGAACGTCGACAACCCGGGGCGGGACGAGGTACCCCTCGGCGACAGCCTCGTCGAGGCTGTAGACGTCGGTCGGCACGCCGTCCTCAAGCTCGAAGCGCCGGTAGGTGTTGCGGTCGATCTCGTCCTTGGGGGTCGCTGTCAGGCCGACGAGGAGCGCGTCGAAGTAGTCGAAGATCGCGCCGTACTTCTGGTAGATCGAGCGGTGCGCCTCGTCCACAACGATCATGTCGAAGTAGCCGGGGCCGAAGCGCCGTGTACCGCTCCCGTCCATCTCGTTGATCATGTTCATCAACGTTGGGTACGTCGAGATGAAGACCCGGCCGTTCGGGTCCTTCTCGTTCAGGAGGTTGACGACGGGGGCGCTCGGGAGGTGGGCCTTGAACGCGTTCGCGGCTTGGACCACGAGCGCAGTACGGTCAGCGAGGAAGAGGATCCGCTTCGCCCAGTTCGCGCGCATCATCAGGTCGGTCAGCGCGATGACGGTCCGGGTCTTGCCGGAGCCCGTGGCCATGACGAGGAGGGCGTGTCGCTGGGCGTCGTTCTCGAAGGCCTCAGCGACCCGTCGGATGGCGTGCGACTGGTAGTGGCGGCCGGCGATCTGCTCGTTGATCGGCAGCTTGGCGAGGGTGAGCTGGCTCGCGCGGCGTTGGATCAGGAGCCGCAGCTCCTCCTTTGTGTAGAAGCCCTGCACCTCGCGCGGGGGATAGTTCAGGTTGTCCCAGATGTGCGTGTGGTAGCCGTTCGTATAGAAGATGATCGGCCGCTGCCCAAATTGCGTCTCCAAGCAGTCGGCATAGAGCTGGGCCTGGTACTTGCCCTGCTTTGCGTCCCGGGTGGTTCGCTTCGCCTCGACGAGCGCGAGAGGCTTGCCGTCGTCGTCCCACAGGACGTAGTCCACCTTGCCCTTGCCGCTGGGTGAGACCGACGCGGGCATCCCGGTGACCGGGTACTCGCGATCCTGTGGCTGGTCTAGGGCCCAGCCTGCCTCCTTGAGAAGCAGATCGATGATCAGCGACCGAGTCTCAGCCTCGTTGTAGTCGTGTGTGTCGGGCCGCGCCTCGTTTGCTTCCTTGGCAGCTTTGATCTCGGCGCGGAGCGCGGCGATCTCGGCGTCGAGGTCCTCGTTCTTCCGACGCTCGGCGGCGAGGGCGGCATCCTGAGCCGCGTATCTCTCCGCCTGTGCCTTTAGCTCGGCCTGCTTGGCCAGCCGCACGCTCGCGGGCATCGGTCGCGGGATCACGCTCTGGTCAAAGGTCAAACCAGGGGCGGGCAGGTCCGCTGAGTTTCGCGAGTACGTGCGGGCCACCCAGTACAGGACGTGGAACAGCTCGCCGACCACGCGCACAGCATCGTTCGCCGCGACCGGCGCGCTCCGGTGCACTGCCGCGTTTCCTTGCCGGCGTATGACGTCCATCTTCGTTCGGATTCCCGGCCCAGCGACCTTGGCTAGAGTCGGCTCGGCAATCATTGCCGCAAGATCCTCCCGATACGGGAGTTGCAGCGAGCTGTCGGCCTCGTAGAGCCAGGTCACGGTCAGTTCCAACGTTCGGCGTGAGTAGAAGCACGAGGCCCGCGGGTCCGCGATGGCCAGACGCTCGGCATGCCTCGCCTCGGTGTGCAGAGCCGGCCACTCGGTCTCAAGAAAGCTAAAGTTGCTCAACAGGTACCTCGTCAGACATAACTGAGAATGGACGGCATTTGAGCGGTTGCGCCGTCGGGCGGGTCTCCTCGAAACGCTCGATTCTGAAGTGAGGCGAACAGTGCATTGAGCTCTTCAAGGTGCAATGAATGCTGTTGACGCAGCTTGTCGATTGCTAGAGCTTGCCGGTGGAATTCCCTCTGCAGGCTATCCGGTGGGTCCATGACGACGGCTTCCGATAGCTGCTTGATATTCAGAGTCGGCTGTGCGACCACTCGAACTTCATTCGTGAAGTACTTCTGAGTGCTCCTTGATCGTAGGTGTTCGGCAAGGTAGGTCCGTCGATGAGGCGAGGAGACTGGCACTCGTGCGATTGCGCGAGCAATATTGGAACCTTTGTCAGATTCGCTTGCTATCGCTATCGACCCGATCGAGCCAACGCAGCCGACGAGAATCTCTGTGCCTCTTAGTCGGGATCGGGCGTGCTTGGCGTCAACCGTCGGGTCAATTCTCTTGAGGTTAGATCTATCTACGCGTCCTGAAACCAGGTTGCCGACGCGCACCATCGGTGTTCCATCTGGGCAGTGCTCGCCTGGCTGCACTACCCCGTAGTTGATGCGGTCGTCAGGGTCGGTGGCGGAAGATAGCCGAACTGTCGGCCAATCGTGAGGATTAGTCTGGGGGTCGCCGAAGAGGCTGAGAAATATAGACTGCTTCAGGTCGTCTAGCAGGGCCAGGGCTGTCTGGCGCATATCGCGCAGTGATACGACCTTGTCAAGAGAGTTCACAACCTGAATCTGTTGGTTGAGGGGGCGAACCGGAATCCGCATCGAGCCGAGGCTGGCTAGCGATATGGACCGCCGACGATGCACACTCCCCTTGCCTAGCCTTGGGTACTCAGCCATGGCTCGGGGACTCTTCAGGTATTGAAGGAGGTACGGAGCGAGGATTCGCTTGTCTGTAACCTTGAAAACGGTGTACATAGGGCTGATCAGGCACCGCTCCTTCGCTATTCCGATCGCTCCCTCGTCGAGGTGGATTGTCGCGTACGCGAACTCGCCCGGTTCGACAACTCTATAGTCGGAAAGATCGCGACTGAAGACTTGTTTCTTGAAGTACTCCAGGCTAGGCACGAAACCCTGATGCTTGGTTACTGAGTAAACCGGAAGATCTGTTTCTCTTCCGGCCCTAGGGCCAGAGCTCTCGACTGCAGAGGTGAGGGAGATGCTGGAGCGAGTCATGCGATCATGCCCTTCAGGTCGGACATTCCTCGCTGGATTTCGATCTCGATCCGAGACAGTTCGCTAAAGATCTCGGGCGGGGTTCGATGTTCAGAGTTCTCCTCGAGAGTTTCCTGGTATCGAGTCAGGCTGAGGTCGTAGGCTTGAGCAGCGATCTCATCCTTCGTGACACAAAAGCTTTGCTCGCTCCGATTCCGCTCTTGCTCGCTCCCGGTCCGCCGGTGCCATCGGGCTAGTACGTCGGGCAAGTTGTTCTTTGTGTGATCCGACTCGTTGAGCCGGCATGATGGGGTTGGGCCGAGTTTCTCCTCGGGTAGCAAGGCGGCCCGCTTGTCGTCCAGGCTCCGACCGTCCGACTTGACGTCGTAGAACCATACGTTGTCGGTCCCGCCGCTGTTGGTTTTGGTGAAGAAGAGGATGGCTGTTGAAACCCCGGCGTATGGCTTGAAGATGCCACTCGGGAGCTTGACCACGGCGTCGAGTTTGTGGTCCTCTACAAGGCTGCGTCGCAAGTCCTTGTGAGCCTTGCTGGAGCCGAACAGCACGCCATCAGGCACGATGACTGCTGCCCGCCCACCGGGCTTCAGCAGCCGGAGGAAGAGCGCCAGAAATAGTAGCTCGGTCTTCTTCGTCTTGACGACCGCCTGGAGGTCCTTCGCGGTGACCTCGTAGTCCAAGCTGCCGGCGAAGGGCGGGTTGGCAAGGATCACGGAGTAGCGCTCGGCCTCCCCTGCCGCACTCTCTGCTAGCGAGTCTCGGTAGCGGATGTCTGGATCCTCGACCCCGTGCAGCAGCATGTTCATGCTGCCGATGCGGAGCATCGTGCTGTCGAAGTCGAAGCCGTGGAACATGCTCTTGTTGAAGTGTGTGCGCTGCGTCGGCTCCAGGAGGGCTTCGCGGTGCGTACGGCTGACGTACTCAGCGGAGGCAACCAGGAAGCCTGCGGTGCCGCAGGCCGGATCGCAGATCTCGTCCGCCGGGCCGGGCGCCATCATCTCGACGATCAGCTGAATGATGTGCCGAGGTGTGCGGAACTGGCCATTTTGTCCGGCGGTGGCGATCTTGCTGAGCATGTACTCGTACAGGTCGCCCTTGGTGTCCTGCTCGCCCAGGGGCATGTCATCGAGCATGTCGACGACTTTGGCGAGAAGGTTGGACGTGGTGATCGTGAAGCGGGCGTCCCTCATATGGTGGGAGTACGTGGAGTCCTCGCCTCCCAGCTGCCGAAGCCAGGGGAACACCTCGTCGCGAACGACGGCGAGCATCTTCTCGGGGGCCTCATTGCTGAAGTAAGACCAGCGCAGATGCTTCTCGTCGTCCGTGTAGATCGGAGCGTCGATCGGCTTGCCAGTTCGGTTGGCCCGCCGCTCCTTGGCCGTCTGGAGGTCCTCCAGCCGGCGGAGGAACATCAGGTAGGTGATCTGCTCGATGACTTCGAGCGGATTGGAGATGCCGCCTGACCAGAAGGCGTCCCAGACTCGATCGATCTTGCTCTTCAGAGCGCCCGTGATCACCGTGCAAGATTATCGGGCGCCTCGCCATCCTCAAGGACCCAGTACGGCTCCTGAGGCGGCCCACAGGCCCTGAACGCTGAAGCGCAAGTCTCGGGAACGTCCTGGGAACGGCGGGCCGTTCACGGCCGCTCACGGCCGGCGCTGGCCGGACACAACGAGAACGGCCCCTCACCCTGTTCCAGCAGGTGAGGGGCCGTTCTGGCTGTAGGCACTGTGCGTGCCCCCGGCAGGATTCGAACCTGCGCTCCCGCCTCCGGAGGGCGGTGCTCTATCCCCTGAGCTACGGGGGCCGTGCAACGGGGAAAGCCTAGCGCACGATCTACAGCGGCAGCGGCTGCCCCCCGCGCTGGGTCAGCAGATGTTTCAGGTACTCGGACTCGGCGGTCTGCGACCGCAGCATCTGGGCGGCCAGGTTGCGCACCTCGGGCACCTGGGCGCGCTCGGCGGCGTACTCCATCATCGGCACCCCGCCCTCGTGGTGACGCAACATGAGTTGCAGGAACAGCACGTCGAGATCGTTGCCGGTGGCGGCGCGCAGCGCACGGAGATCCTCGGTGCTGGCCATCCCCGGCATCGTGGTGACCTCGGTCGGTGCGGTCGCGCCGCCGTGGTCATGGCCGGGGGCCCCGCTCATCCACGCCATATGCCCGCCGACCGGGAACGCGCTCTCGCCCCAGAGCCCGAGCCAGCCCTGCATCCGGCCGATCTGCTCGGTCTGGGTCGACTCGATGTCGTAGGCGAGCTGTTGCAGCGCCGGGTCGGCGGTGTGGTCGCGCTCCCAGGCAGCCATCTCCACGGCCTGCTGGTGGTGCACGGTCATGTCCTGGGCGAACCCGATGTCGACGGAGCCGGGCACCGGCTGCGCGTCCGATCCGGGCAGCCCGATCAGCAGCCCGGCCGCGGCGCCGAGCAGCAGCAGCCCGAGAGCCGCGGCGATCGCCACGAGCGGCCGGGCCCAGCGCGGCTCACCCCCGCCGGGCCCACCCTCGCCGCCGGCGGGCGGGTCGACGGGCGGCGGCGGGGTCTCGGACTGCGCGGTGGAGACAGCCTCGGCCATCATGAACCGCCGGGGGCGTGGCCGTCGGGCACGACGCTCGCGCTGCCCTCGGTCTCGCTCTTGATCGTGGTGTCGTTGACCTCGCTCACCGGCGGCGTCGGCAGGAACGGGGGTGGGTTGTCCTGGTCGAACTGGCCCGGACCCAGTGCCTGGCAGCTCGCGCCGACCTCGGGGTAGGCGAACTGGTTGCGGCGCAGCGCGGTGATGAACTGGTCGATGCGGATGTCGTTCGCGTCGGTGAGCTTCAGCTGGTGGCCCCAGGACTGCACCGAGATCGGCCGGTCGAGCCCGGGATAGGGCGACATCACGGTGTAGGGCTGGCCCTCGACCTTCGCCTTGAGCGCATCGAGGTCCGACCCGGTCACCTGCTCGGGGTTGTAGGCGATCCAGATCGCGCCGTGCTCGAGAGAGTGCACCAGGTTCTCCTGCCGCACGGGTGTGGGATACACAACACCGTTGCACGCGGCCCAGTAGCCGTCATGGGCGCCCCCGAAGGGTGGGCTGTGCGTGTAGGCCACCCGCTGGGTCGGCAGGACGTGCAGCTGGCCCGGATAGTCGACGATCTGGACGCCCGGGATCTGCGCCGCCGGATCCCGGTTCTGGGCGGTCGGGGTGAACGGCGCGAGCGCCTCGGCCCGTTCGGCGTTCTCCTTGTTGCGCAGGAACGCGTAGCCGAACACGGCCCCCGCGAACAGCACCACCACGAGCACGGCCGCGATCATCGCCCAGGGAGTGGACCGCTTGGTCGCGACCGCCGCTCTCGCGTTGCGGGCCGACTTGCTGTTTCGTCCGCTGCCCATGTACCGAACCGACCTCTTCCTGTGATCTCTGCGATGCCCACCGGCGCCGGCGGGCAGTGTAGGAGCGCCGCCTGAGAGACGTCTGAGCAGCACCTCCTAGACTCTCTCCAGTGACTCCCGACGCACTCGCCGCCCTCGTCCGTGTCGCCGCGCAGGATGTGCTTGCCAACCGCGGCCTGGACGTCTCGGCGCTGCCTGCCGACGTCGGTGTCGAACGCCCGCGCAACCCCGAACACGGCGACTACGCCACCAATGTGGCGATGCGCACGGCGAAGAAGGCGGGGGTGAGCCCGCGTGAGCTCGCCGGCTGGCTGGCCGAGGACCTCGCCGCCCGGCCCGGAATCGCGTCGGCCGAGGTGGCCGGCCCCGGCTTCCTCAACCTGCGGCTGGCCGCCGACGCGCAGGGCGCGCTGGTCGGTGACGTGATCGCCGCGGGCGCGGCGTACGGCACCGGCGACGACTACGTCGGCCGCAACGTCAACCTCGAGTTCGTCTCCGCGAACCCGACGGGGCCGCTGCATCTGGGGCACACCCGCTGGGCCGCGGTCGGCGACGCGCTGGGCCGGGTGCTGGCCGCGCGCGGCGCGAAGATCACCCGCGAGTACTACTTCAACGACGCTGGCGGGCAGATCGACCGGTTCGTGGAGTCCCTGGTGGCCGCGGCGAGCGGGAAGCCGACCCCGGAGAACGGCTACGGCGGCGCCTATATCGCCGAGATCGCCGCGCAGGTCGTCGCGGCCGAGCCCGGCGTTCCGGCGTTGCCCGACGCCGAGCGGGACGAGACGTTCCGCCGGGTCGGCGTCAACCTGATGTTCGACGAGATCAAGCGCGCCCTGCACGCGTTCGGCACCGACTTCGACGTGTGGTTCCACGAGAAGTCGCTGCACGACTCCGGCGCGGTCGATGCGGCCGTCCAGCGCCTGAAGGACTCCGGCAACCTCTATCAGAAGGACGGGGCGTGGTGGCTGCGCTCCACCGACGAGGGCGACGACAAGGACCGGGTCGTCATCAAGAGCGACGGCACCCCGGCCTATATCGCGGGTGACCTCGCCTACTACCTCGACAAGCGCGCCCGCGGCTTCGACCTGTGCATCTACATGCTCGGCGCCGACCACCACGGCTATGTCGCGCGGCTGCGCGCCGCCGCCGCGGCCTACGGGGATGACCCGGACACCGTCGAGGTGCTGATCGGGCAGATGGTGAACCTGTTCCGGCACGGCGAGCCGGTGCGGATGAGCAAGCGCGCCGGCACCGCGGTGAGCATGGACGACCTGGTCGAGGCCGTCGGCGTGGACGCCGCGCGGTACGCGCTGATCCGTTCCTCGGTCGACTCCACCCTCGACATCGACCTCGACCTGCTGGTCAAGCGCAGCAACGACAATCCGGTCTTCTACGTGCAGTACGCACACGCCCGGCTGGCCTCGCTGGCCCGCAACGCCGCCGACCTGGGCGTCGAGCCGGGCGAGGCCTACGGGCTGCTCGACCACCCCCGCGAGGGCGACCTCATCCGCACCATCGGCGAGCTCGGCGAGGTCGTGCGCGCGGCCGCGGAACTGCGCGAACCGCATCGGATCGCGCGCTACCTGGAGTCGCTGGCCAGCGCCTACCACAAGTTCTACGACACCTGCCGGGTGCTGCCGATGGGTGATGAGGAGACGACCGAACTGCACCGGGCGCGGCTGGCGCTCTCCATGGCCGCGCGTCAGGTGCTGGCCAACGGCCTTGCCCTGCTCGGGGTGACCGCACCGGAGCGGATGTGATCGCGCATCCCGCCGGACCGCTGCACGCCGGCATCCTGCCCCCGCACGAGACCGCGGGCCCGCGCCCGTCGAGCGCCGCGGAGCTCGACGAGCTGGCCGCATCGGTGTGGCCGCGCGGCGCCGAGCGCGGCGCGGACGGCGTCCTGCGCATCGCGGGCGTCGACGTCCGCGAGCTGGCACGGACCTACGGCACCCCGCTGTTCGTCGTCGACGAGGACGACTTCCGTTCCCGCGCCGCCGAGTTCGCGGCCGCCTTCGGCGCCGAGGCCGTGCACTACGCGGCCAAGGCGTTCCTGTGCACGGAGGTGGTGCGCTGGGTCGCCGAGGAGGGCCTCAACCTGGACGTGGCCAGCGGCGGCGAGCTCGCGGTGGCGCTGCGCGCGGGCTTCCCGGCGGCGCGGATCACGATGCACGGCAACAACAAGTCGGTGGCCGAGCTGGTCGAGGCCGTCGAGGCCGGGGTCGGGCGGATCGTGCTCGACTCGTTCCACGAGATCACCCGGCTGGACACGATCGCCCGCGAGCGCGGCGTCGTCGTCCCGGTGATGGTCCGGGTGACCGTCGGGGTCGAGGCACACACCCACGAGTTCATCGCGACCGCCCACGAGGACCAGAAGTTCGGCTTCTCGATCAGCGGCCCGCAGGCCGGCGCGGGCAGCGACGCGGCCGAGGCGGTGCGCCGGGTGCTCGCCGCGGACGGGCTGGAGCTGGTCGGGCTGCACAGCCACATCGGCAGCCAGATCTTCGACACCGAGGGCTTCGAGGTGGCCGCGCACCGGGTGGTCCGGTTGCTCGCCGGGCTGCACCGCGAACACGGTGACGAGAGGCTGGCCGCGCTGCGCACCCTCGACCTCGGCGGCGGCATCGGCATCGCCTACCGCGCCGAGGAGGAGCCGCTGTCGATCGGCGAACTGGCCGAGCAGCTGCGCGAGATCGTCAAGCGCGAATGCCACGCCGCGGGGCTGCACATCCCGGAGATCGCCGTCGAGCCGGGCCGGGCCATCGCCGGGCCGGGCACGGTGACCCTCTACGAGGTCGGCACGATCAAGGACGTCCCGCTGGGCGGCTCGGCCCGGCGCCGCTACGTCAGCGTCGACGGCGGGATGAGCGACAACATCCGGACCGCCCTGTACGACGCGGTGTACGACTGCCGGCTGGTGTCGCGCGCCGCCGGGACCGGGGAGCCCGCGCTGTCGCGCGTCGTGGGCAAGCACTGCGAGTCCGGCGATATCGTCGTGCGAGACTGCTGGCTGCCGGCGCACCTGGTCCCTGGCGACCTGCTCGCCGTCGCCGCCACCGGTGCCTACTGCTACTCGATGGCCAGCTCCTACAACCGGCTGCTGCGTCCCGCGGTGGTCGCCGTGCGGGACGGGCGCGCGCGGCCGCTGCTGCGCCGGGAGACGGTCGAGGACCAGTTCCGGCTGGAGGTGCCTCAGTGAGGCCGGCCCGGGCCGGTGAGCGAGCATGAACCGGGGCCGGAGCACACCGGCAGGGACATCAGGGAGATCCAGTGAGTGACAGGGGCCAGAGCGCACCCGTCCGGGTGGCGCTACTCGGCTGCGGCACGGTCGGCAGCGAGATCGTCCGCCTGCTCGCAGAGCAGGCGGACGACCTCGCGGCACGTGTCGGAGCCCCGGTCGAGCTGGCCGGCGTCGCCGTACGCCGCCCGCACCGGCATCCGGAACTGCCATCGGAGCTGGTCACCACCGACGCGCACGCGCTGGTCACGCGCGAGGACGTCGACGTGGTGGTCGAGGTGATCGGCGGCATCGAGCCCGCCCGCACGCTGCTGCTGGAGGCGCTCAAGGCGGGCAAGTCGGCGATAACGGCGAACAAGGCGCTGCTGGCCGAGGACGGGGCCACCCTCGCCGAGGCCGCCGACGCCTCCGGGGCCGACCTCTACTACGAGGCCTCGGTGGCCGGGGCGATCCCGCTGCTGCGCCCGCTGCGCGAGTCGCTCGCGGGAGACCGGATCACCCGGGTCGCAGGGATCGTCAACGGCACGACGAACTACATCCTGTCCGCCATGACGGTCTCGGGCGCGAGCTATGCCGACGCCCTGGAACAGGCGACGCGGCTCGGGTACGCCGAGGCCGACCCGAGCGCCGACGTCGACGGCTACGACGCCGCGTCCAAGGCCGCGATACTGGCCTCGCTGGCCTTCCACACCCGGGTCACCGCCGCCGACGTGCACTGCGAGGGCATCCGCGCCGTCACCGCCGCCGATATCGCGGCGGCCGACGTGCTGGGCTGCACGATCAAGCTGCTGGCCATCTGCGAGCGGATCCCCGGTTCCGACGACGGGGATCCCGAATCGGTCTCCGCGCGCGTCTATCCGGCGATGATCCCGGCGAGCCACCCGCTGGCCGCCGTCGACGGCGCGTTCAACGCCGTGTTCGTCGAGGCCGACGCCGCCGGGCAACTCATGTTCTACGGCCAGGGTGCCGGCGGCGCCCCGACGGCCAGCGCGGTGCTCGGCGACCTGGTCGCGGTGGCCCGTAACCGCGTCATCGGCGGGCGCGGACCCCGGGACTCCAGCTACGCGAGCTTGCCGGTCCGGTCGATCGGCGGGGTCCCGACGCGCTACCACGTCAGCCTCGAGGTCGCCGACCGGGCGGGCGTGCTCGCCGCGATCGCCGGGGAGTTCGCCCGCCACCAGGTCAGCATCGCCGCGGTGCGCCAGACCGGCGGCGGCGCGGTCGACGGCAACGGCGGGGCGCGGCTCGTCGTCGTCACTCACACGGCGCCCGATGCGGCCCTCGCCTCCACAGTAGAGGCGCTCAGCGGCCTCGACGTCGTCTACGGTGTGGAGAGCGTGCTGCGCGTCGAGGACCTCGGTCGCTCGGTGAGCGCGCTGGGGGTGACGGGATGAGCGCGTCGACCGGGATCACCGCGGCCCGCTGGCCCGGCGTGGTCGAGGCCTATCGCGACCGGATGCCGGTGGAGCCCGGGTGGACGGTCGTCACCCTCGGTGAGGGCGGGACGCCGCTGCTGCCCGCGCCACACCTGTCCGAGCTGACCGGCTGCGAGGTCTTCCTCAAGGTGGACGGGGCCAATCCCACGGGCTCGTTCAAGGACCGTGGGATGACCATGGCGATCACCGCGGCGCTTGCCGGGGGCAAGCAGGGCGTGCTGTGCGCCTCGACCGGCAACACCTCCGCCTCGGCCGCCGCCTACGCAGCCCGCGCCGGCCTGAGCTGCGCCGTTCTCGTGCCCCAGGGCAAGATCGCGCTGGGCAAGCTCGCCCAGGCCGTCGCGCACGGGGCGCGGATCCTGCAGATCGACGGCAACTTCGACGACTGTCTCGAGCTCGCCCGCAAGACCGCGTCCGACTACCCGGCCATCGAGCTGGTCAACTCGGTGAACCCGACCCGGATCGCGGGGCAGGCCAGCGCCGCCTACGAGATCTGCGACGAGCTCGGCCGGGCTCCCGACGTGCACTGCCTTCCGGTGGGCAACGCGGGCAACATCACCGCCTACTGGCGCGGTTACCGCGGCTACGCCGCCGACAGGTTGATCACGGGGCTGCCGCGGATGTTCGGCTTCCAGGCCGCGGGCGCGGCACCGCTGGTCGCCGGAGAGCCGGTGCGCAACCCGGAGACGATCGCCACGGCGATCCGGATCGGTGCCCCGGCGTCGTGGGCGACCGCCGTCGCCGCACGCGACGAATCGGGCGGGCTGTTCGCCGCCGTCACCGATGAGCAGATCCTCACCGCCTACCGGCTGCTCTCGACCCGCGAGGCGGTGTTCGTCGAGCCCGCGTCCGCCGCGAGCGTGGCCGGGCTGCTGCAGGCGAGCGCGAACGGGACGCTGCCGTGCGGCTCGCTCGTCGTCTGCACCGTCACCGGACATGGGCTTAAGGACCCTGACACCGCCCTGTCCACCCCGCACGGACCGGACATCGGTACGGCGACGGAGCCCACGATCGTGCCGATCGATCCCGGCGCCGTCGCCGCTGCTCTCGAGCTGTCCTGATGGGTAGGCCGACCGAGGTTCGAGTCCGGGTTCCTGCCTCGTCGGCCAACCTGGGGGCCGGGTTCGACTCGCTCGGGCTGGCGCTGTCGCTCTACGACGAGATCGAGGTGTGTGCCGCGCCGAGCGGGCTGCGCGTCGAGGTCGAGGGCGAGGGCGCCGGTCGGGTCCGTTGTGACGAATCGCACCTTGTGGTCTCGACGATGCGCCGCACGTGGCGGATCCTCGGCGACGCGCCGGCCGGGCTGCGGCTGCGCTGCCGCAACGCCATCCCGCATTCCCGCGGGCTGGGCAGCTCGGCCGCCGCCGCCGTCGCGGGCGCGGTGGCCGCCGCGGTGCTGTCCGGGCGCGACCCTGAGCTCGAGCGCGACACGTTGCTGCAGATCACCGCCGGCATGGAGGGACACGCCGACAACGCCGCGGCGAGCCTGCTCGGCGGGTTCGTCATCGCCTGGGAATCCCAGCAGTTCCAGCAGGCCCCCGGGAATATCCTGGCCCGGTTCCACGCTGTACGACTCGACACGCATCCGGGAATCCACCCGGTGGCGCTCGTCGCCGAGGCGGAGTCGTCCACCAGGGCGACGCGCGGTCTGCTCCCCGAGCAGGTCCCGCTGGCCGACGCCGCTTTCACCGGAAGCCGCACCGCCCTGGCGGTCCTCGCGTTCACCCAGCGGCCCGAACTGCTGCTCGCGGCGACCGAAGACCGGCTGCACCAGAGCTACCGACGCCCGGCCTACCCCCGATCGGCGGAGGTCGTCGACGCGCTCCGAGCGCACGGCGTGCCCGCGGCGATCTCCGGGGCCGGCCCGACCGTACTGGCTCTGACCAGTGACGGGACCCTTCCCGAGGCTCTGGATCTGGGCGGTTTCGGAGTGCGTCCGCTGCCCGTGGACGCGACCGGGGCACGGGTCGAGATCGGCTGAGATGCCGGCAACCGTGTCGCGACACGCCCTTGCGCGAGTTGGGTGGGGGTTGTTGCCGCGGCCAGGTGCGACCGTCTACCCTCGGCAGCGCACGGCGATCCGCGCGTCATCCGCGTGGCCCTCGAGCCAGAATCTGCGCCTCAGTCCCAGGAGGGGACGAACGGGACCTGGTTCCGGACCGAGCGGCCTCTTCCCCGCGACCGTCGCAATGGTCGTCGTCCTTGTCGTCGGGACGGTCGCCGGCTACGCGGCCCCGTTGCCGACTTTCGTCCGGCGCACCGTCCGGGCGGTTTGTGAATCCGCTGACTTGGGTAGATGGGCCCGGGTCGGTCAGGAAGGATCTTCGTGAGCGAGACTGATCTCGTCAGCACCGAGACTGCCGCTGCGTCCGCTGCGCCTGCTGGGACTTCTTCGGACGCAGCGAACGGCACCCCCGCGAAACGACGGGGCGGACTGTCCGGAATGGTTCTGGCGGAGCTGCGCCAGCTTGCTGGTGAGCTGAACATCCCTGGCACCGAAGGAATGCGGCGGAGCGATCTGATCGCCGCCATCAGGGAACGTCAGGGTGGCGGCGGCACGGCCACCCGGTCGCGCTCGCCGCGCACGGCCGCGGAGCAGCCGATGCTGCCCGAGAACGTCGACGGGGCCGTTGCCGCAAGCCCCGCCGCCGAGAAGCCGGCCCCGGAGTCCACCCAGGACCGGCCCGCGTCGTCGGCCTCGGGGAACGAAGCCGCGACGGCCCCCGCCGCGCAGGCCTCCCCGGATGTCTCTCCGACGACCACCCGGCGCCGTCGCGCGGCCACCCGTCCGGCCGGGGCACCGGCCCCGCGGCCGTCCACCGCGGAACCAGCGGCCGAGTCCGCCGCCCCGGCGACCCCCGCCGCCGATCAGCCGGCGACCGTGCCGGCCGAGACCCCTACCGAGACGCCCGCCGAGGCGGCCACCAAGGCGCCCGGCGAGACCGAGAACGGCGGGCGCCGGACCCGGCAGACCCGCAGGCGCAATGCCGACCGGGCCGAGCGCGCCGACCAGACCGTCCCGGAGACCGGGGACCCCGGGGCGGGCCAGCCGACGAGCCGTCCGGACTCGGCCGACACCAACGGCGCCGAGCCCGCCGGACGTCAGGACGGCCGCCGCCAGCGCGGCGACACCGATGGCCGTGACAGCCACCCCGGCCAGCGGGACAACGGCAGCCGGGACAACGGCAGCCGGGACAACGGCAGCCGGGACGCGGGTCGGGGCCGTAACGACCGCAACAACCGCGGCGAGGACGACGGAGACGACGACGACAACCGCGGCCGGCGCGGACGCCGGTTCCGGGACCGCCGCCGGGGTCGCGACCGCAGCGGTGCGGCCGGCAACGTCGACACCGAAGTGCGCGACGACGATGTGCTGCTGCCGGTGGCGGGCATCGTGGACATCCTGGACAACTACGCGTTCGTCCGGACCACCGGCTACCTCTCCGGCCCGAACGACGTCTACGTGTCGCTGTCGATGGTCCGCAAGTACGGGCTGCGCCGCGGTGACGCGATCACCGGCGCGGTCCGTCAGCCCCGGGAGGGCGAGCAGCAGCGGCAGAAGTTCAACCCGCTCGTGCGGGTCGACACGGTCAACGGCCGCGACCCGGAGACCGCGCGGCAGCGGTCGGAGTTCACCAAGCTCACGCCGCTGTACCCGAACGAGCGGCTGCGCCTGGAGACCGAGCCGAGCAAGCTGACCACCCGGGTCATCGACCTCGTCATGCCGGTCGGCAAGGGGCAGCGCGCGCTGATCGTCTCACCGCCCAAGGCCGGTAAGACGATGGTGCTGCAGTCGATCGCGAACGCGATCACGACGAACAACCCGGAATGCCACCTCATGGTCGTCCTCGTCGACGAGCGGCCGGAGGAGGTCACCGACATGCAGCGGTCGGTGAAGGGCGAGGTGATCGCCTCGACATTCGACCGGCCGCCGTCGGACCACACGACCGTCGCCGAGCTGGCCATCGAGCGGGCCAAGCGGCTGGTCGAGATGGGTCACGACGTCGTCGTGCTGCTCGACTCGATCACCCGGCTGGGCCGGGCCTACAACCTGGCCGCGCCCGCGTCGGGCCGCATCCTGTCCGGTGGTGTCGACTCCACGGCGCTCTACCCGCCGAAGCGGTTCCTCGGCGCCGCGCGCAACATCGAGGACGGCGGCTCGTTGACGATCTTCGCCACGGCGCTGGTCGAGACCGGGTCCACGATGGACACCGTGATCTTCGAGGAGTTCAAGGGCACCGGCAACGCCGAGCTCAAGCTCGACCGCAAGATCGCCGACAAGCGCGTCTTCCCGGCGATCGACGTCGATGCCTCCGGCACCCGCAAGGAGGAACTGCTGCTCTCGCCGGACGAGCTGGCGGTGACCGTCAAGCTGCGGCGGGTGCTCGCGGCGCTGGACGACCAGCAGGCCATCGACCTGCTGCTCACCCAGCTGCGTAAGACGCGGACCAATATCGAGTTCCTGATGCAGGTGGCGAAGTCCACTCCGGGAGCCGATAACGACTGAGGACGGCTCGGCCGCCGGGAACAGCGCGACGTACCGGATGGTTCAATATGCCGTCAACCCCGGTTCCGGTTCACCCTCGGTGCCGCGCTCGTCGAGCCGCACCAGGGACCCGGCGACCACGCGGAGAGGAAGAAATGAAGGCCGGTATCCACCCCGAGTACGTCGAGACCCAAGTCACCTGCGGTTGCGGCAACCAGTTCACCACGCGCAGCACCAGGGCCGGCGGCGCGATCACCGTCGAGGTCTGCTCCGCCTGCCACCCCTTCTACACCGGCAAGCAGAAGATCCTCGACTCCGGCGGCCGCGTGGCCCGTTTCGAGGCGCGCTACGGCAAGCGCGGTACGCGAGCCGGCAAGTAGCGTCACCGACGGCGCCCACCGCGTTCGGTGGGCGCCGTCGTCGTGTCCGGACCCGTTCATCGCCGGAAAGCTCGTCGGAAAGGAGGAGCCCGTGACCGCATCGACCGCCCCGCAGTCGCTCGACGCGCTGCTGGCCGAGCACGCGGAGCTGGAGCGGGCGCTCTCCGACCCGGCCGTCCACGCCGACCCGGCGACCGCTCGCAAGCTGGGCCGCCGCTACGCCCAGATCGGTCCCGTCGTGGCCGTCGCGCGCGAGCTGGCCGCCGCCCGCGCAGACCGTGCCGTCGCCCGCGAGCTCGCCGATGAGGATCCCGCCTTCGCCGCGGAGGCGAGCCAGCTGGCCGAACAGGTCGAGGTGCTCGAGCGCAGGCTGGCCGAGCTGCTCGTGCCGCGCGACCCGCACGACGGCGACGATGTCGTCATGGAGGTCAAGTCGGGGGAGGGCGGCGAGGAGTCGGCCCTGTTCGCGGGCGATCTGGTGCGCATGTATCTGCGCTACGCCGAGCGCCGCGGCTGGGTGACCGAGGTGCTCGACGCCGTCGAGTCCGATCTGGGCGGGTACAAGAACGTGACGCTGCTGGTCCGGTCCCGGGCCCCGGTCGCGGACGGCGTCTGGTCTGCGCTGAAGTACGAGGGCGGGGTGCACCGGGTGCAGCGGGTCCCGGTCACCGAGTCGCAGGGTCGCATCCACACCTCGGCGGCCGGCGTGCTGGTCTATCCGGACACCGGCGAGCACGCCGATATCGAGATCGACGAGAACGACCTGCGCGTCGACGTGTTCCGCTCCTCCGGGCACGGCGGGCAGAGCGTCAACACCACCGACTCCGCGGTCCGGATCACCCACCTACCCACCGGCATCGTCGTGAGCTGCCAGAACGAGCGCTCGCAGCTGCAGAACCGGGCGCGGGCGATGGAGGTGTTGCGGTCGCGGCTGCAGGCGCTGGCCGAGGAGGAGGCCGCGGCGAAGGCGTCGGATCAGCGCCGCTCGCAGGTCCGCACGGTCGACCGGTCGGAGCGGGTTCGCACCTACAACTTCCCGGAGAACCGGATCTCCGACCATCGCGTCGGTTACAAGGCCCATAACCTGTCGGCGGTGCTGGACGGCGATCTCGACGACGTGCTCGCCGCGCTGGCCGCCGCGGATCGCGCGGAGGCGGTGGCGGGCGGGACCGGCCGATGACCCGGCAACCGCTGCGGCTGGCCGTGCTGGAGGCCGAGCGGATGCTGACCGAGGCGGGGGTCGAGAGCCCGCGGGCCGACGCCGAGATCCTCGCCGCGCACGTCGTCGGGGTGGAGCGCGGGCGGCTGATGATGGTGCCGCTGGTCGACCGGTCCGTCGTCGAGGACTACCGCAAGCTGGTGAAGCGCCGGGCCGCCCGCGAGCCACTGCAGCATCTGCTGGGCAGCGCGGTGCTCGGCCCGGTGACGGTGGCGGTCGGGCCCGGCGTGTTCACCCCGCGCCCGGAGACCGAGCTGCTGCTGGAGTGGGGGCTGGCCCGGATCGCCGACATCGAGCAGCCGCTGGTCGTGGACCTGTGCACGGGTTCCGGGGCGCTCGCGCTGGCCATCGCGGCGAGCCGTCCCGCGGCCCAGGTGCACGCCGTGGAGGCCGATCCGCTGGCGCTGAGCTGGGCGCAGGCCAATATCACCGGGCACGTCGCCGTGGGCGGGACGCGCGTCACGCTACATGCGGCCGATGTCCGCTGGCCCGATCTGCTCGTCGAGTTGGAGGCGCGCGTCGACCTCGTGGTCTGCAACCCGCCGTACGTGCCCGACGGCACCCCGCTGCCGCCGGAGGTCGCCGAATGGGACCCGCCGGGAGCGGTGTTCGGCGGACCCGACGGCCTGGAGATCATCCGCGCGGTCATCGGGACGGCCGCCGGGCTGCTGCGCTACGGCGGCTGGCTCGGGATCGAGCACGACGACAGC
The DNA here is from genome assembly GCF_000423625.1 of Pseudonocardia asaccharolytica DSM 44247 = NBRC 16224. Lineage (GTDB taxonomy): Bacteria > Actinomycetota > Actinomycetes > Mycobacteriales > Pseudonocardiaceae > Pseudonocardia > Pseudonocardia asaccharolytica. The sequence continues at coordinate 62,409 of NZ_AUII01000018.1, read as the reverse complement.
CATGGCGCGGCCGTCCCGGAGCTTCTCGGCAGGCGCAAGGTGCTCACCGACGTCGAGGAGCATCCCGATCTCGCCGGCCGCCCGCGGTTCGCCACGGCGCGGCGGCGCCCGCTGGGGGGATAGGTCCGTGCCGGTCGTAGGCTCGGGGATCGTGAGTTCCACCTTCGACTGCGCGGACCCGGACGCCAGGGCCGACGGCCTCGCGGCGGCCGCGCGTGCCGTGCGTGCCGGGCAGCTCGTCGTGCTGCCGACCGACACGGTCTACGGGTTGGGCTGTGACGCGTTCTCGGCCCCCGCGGTGCGTTCGCTGCTCGCCGCCAAGAATCGCGGCCCGGACATGCCGGTCCCGGTGCTCGTCGGGTCGTGGTCGACGATCGACGGGCTCGTCGTCGGCGTCCCCGACGCGGCTCGCAGCCTGATCGAGGCGTTCTGGCCCGGCGGGTTGTCGTTGGTCCTGTCGCACGCGCCGTCGCTGAGCTGGGATCTCGGCATGACCAAGGGCACCGTGATGCTGCGGATGCCGTTGCATCCGGTGGCACTGGAGCTGCTGCGCGACGTGGGGCCGATGGCCGTGTCGAGCGCGAACACGTCCGGCGCCCCGCCCGCCGCCGACGCGGCCGAGGCGGCTGCCCAGCTCGGCGATCAGGTCACGGTGTACCTCGACGGCGGCCCCTCGGGCACGCCCGTCGCGTCCACGATCGTCGACCTCACCGCGGACGAGCCGCGGATCCTGCGCGAGGGGGCGGTGCCGTCCGCGGAGATCTCCGAGGTGCTCGGCCGTGAGATCGTCTCGGGGTAGTCCGGGATCAGGGGACGCCGACCAGGTCGGCCCACTGCTCGACGGCCGTGTCGAAGAACGCCTCGTGCCGCGCGACGACGTTGTGGGTGTGCCCGAACAGCTCGAAGCTCACCAGCCCGAACAGCGAGGTCCATACCAGGATCGCGCGGGCGTTCAGGGCGGCGCCCTCCGGCAGCCCCATCCGCTCGGCGATCCCCGGCTCCAGGGTCTGTTCCGGTCCGCCCGGCTCGAGGACGCCGTGCGCGAGGCCGTCCACGACGATCCGGCACAGCACCTCGCCGACCCGTGACGCCGGCCCGATCGTGACCTGCGGGGCGGCATAGCCGGGCACCGGCGAGCCGTAGACCAGCGCGTACTCGTGCGGGTGCGCCAACGCCCAGGTGCGGACGGCGCGGCAGGCCGTCCGGAACCTGGCCCGCAGGTCGGCGCGCGGGGCGGCGGCCTCGGCCTCCTCGACCGCGGCGCCCAGCGTGTCGTAGGCCTCGACGATCAGCCTGGTGATCAGCTCGTCCCGGCTGGGGAAGTAGCGGTAGACGGCCGAGGACGCCATTCCCAGCTCCCGGGCCACCGCGCGCAGTGAGAGCGCCGCGGCGCCCTCGGTGGCGAGCTGGCGGCGGGCGGCCTCGGTGATCTCGCGGGTCAGTTCGGCCCGGACGCGGGCGCGGGCTCCGGTGGCGGACATGCGGCGAGTGTAGAGCAGTGAGCAAAATCGAGATCAGTGCTCTTGACTTGTGCGGTCCGGTGGGTGGACAGTGGGGCGACCGAGAGCGCTGCTCGCAGATTGGATGGCTGCTCATGTCGCTTCACGTCATCGTCGGTGCCGGCGCGATCGGCGGCACCACCGCTCGCCTGCTGCATGACGAGGGCCACGACGTCCGGGTGATCACGCGCAGCGGATCCGGACCCGAGGGCGTCGAGAAGGCGACCGCCGAGCGGGCCTGGGGCCGGGCGTGGCACGTTCCGACCGACCGGCCGGCGCCGCTGCGGGCGGTCGCGGCCCACGCCGCTCGGCTGGCCGGGGTGCCGGCCAGGGAGATCCTCGTCATGCCGCACTGGGCGCTGCGCGCGATGGGTCTCGCGGTGCCCTTCATCCGGGAGCTCGAGGAGGTCCGCCACCAGTTCACCCGGCCGTTCCTGCTCGACTCGAGCGCCGCCCAACAGACGTTCGGACTCGCCCCGACGCCGTTCGACGAGGGGCTCGCCGCGCATGTCGAGTTCTGGCAGCGGCGGCAGCGGGCCGCAGCCTGAACATCCTGACCAGCGGGGTACCGTGAACGTCGTGAGCGAGCAGACCTTCTGGGGCCCGGATTTCGACGCACTCGAGCAGCAGGATCCCGAGATCGCCGGCGTGGTGCTCGACGAGCTCGACCGCCTTCGCGGAGGACTGCAGCTCATCGCCAGCGAGAACCTGACCAGCCCGGCGGTGCTCGCCGCACTCGGCTCGACGCTGTCGAACAAGTACGCCGAGGGCTATCCGGCCCGGCGCTACTACGGCGGCTGCCATGTGGTCGACCGCGCCGAGGAGATCGGGATCGCGCGCGCCAAGGAGCTCTTCGGCGCCGAGCACGCCAACCTCCAGCCGCACTCCGGTGCCTCGGCCAATCTCGCCGCGTACGCGGCGTTCGCCAAGCCCGGCGACACGGTGCTGGCGATGGACCTCAAGCAGGGCGGGCATCTCACCCACGGCAGCAAGGTGAACTTCTCCGGTCTGTGGTTCAACCCGGTCTCCTACACGGTCCGTAAGGACTCCGAGCTCATCGACTACGACCAGGTCCGTGACCTGGCCCGGCAGCACCGTCCGAAGATCATCATCGCGGGTGCGACGGCGTACCCGCGGCTGATCGACTTCGCCGCGTTCCGCGAGATCGCCGACGAGGTCGGCGCAAAGCTGATGGTCGACGCCGCGCATTTCATCGGCCTGGTCGCGGGCAAGGCCATCCCGTCGCCGGTGCCGTACGCCGACGTGGTCACCGCGACCACCCACAAGGTGCTGCGCGGCCCGCGCGGCGGCATGGTGCTGTGCCGGGCGGAGCACGCCAAGGCCATCGACAAGGCGGTCTTCCCGTTCTCCCAGGGCGGACCGCTCATGCACGCCGTCGCGGCCAAGGCCGTTGCGTTGCGGGAGGCGGCGTCCGCGGAGTACCAGGCCTACGCCGATCAGGTCATTGCCAACGCGCAGGCGCTGGCCAAGAGCCTCGAGACCGAGGGCATGCGTGCGGTGTCCGGTGGCACCGACACCCATCTCACGCTGCTCGACCTGCGTCCCGTCGGGGTCACCGGCGGCGAGGCCGAGGCCCGGTGCGACGCCGCGCGGATCACGTTGAACAAGAACTCGATCCCCTACGATCCGGCCCCGCCGATGAAGCCTTCGGGGATCCGCATCGGCTCGCCGAGCGTCACCACCCAGGGCATGGTCGAGTCGGACATGGCGGAGATCGGTTGCCTGCTGTCCCGCGCCGTCAAGGCCGCGCAGGGCACCCCGGCCGGGGACGCCGAGCTGCGCGAGGTCGCTTCGGCGGTGTCGGCGCTCGTCGCCCGCGCACCGGCCTACCCTCGCGGCTGACCGGCAGGGAAGTGCCGCCGCGGTGCCGATCCAGGCTTCCGTCGGACTGGGGCTGCCGATCCGGGAGTACCTGCTCACCGGGTTGACGGCCGCGGTGGTGACGTTTCTGCTGACCGGTCTCGTCCGGGTGCTCGCGGTCAGGCTGGGCGCGGTCGCCTGGCCCCGCGGGCGCGACGTGCACATCACGCCCACCCCGCGCTGGGGTGGGCTCGCCATGCTCGGCGGAGTGCTCGCGGGAATCGGGCTGGCGTTGCAGCTGCCCGCCCTGCGGCTGGCGTTCGACTACTCCGACGACGTGCTCGGCGTGCTGCTGGCCGCCGTGCTGGTGGCGGCGGTCGGTGCCCTGGACGACCGCTTGGAGCTCGATGCGCTCACCAAGCTGGCCGGGCAGATCACGGCGGCCGGGGTGCTGGTGCTCTTCGGGGTGCAGTGGGCGGTCTTCTGGGTGCCGTGGGGCGGCGGCGGCACCGGGATCTCCGGCTCGCTGCTCATCCTCGGCCAGCTCCAGGGCGTGCTGCTGACCGTCGTGCTCACCGTGGCACTGATCAACGCGATGAACTTCGTCGACGGTCTCGACGGGCTCGCCGCCGGAATCGGGCTGATCGCCGCCACGGCCACCGGCCTGTTCGCGATCGGGCTGGTGATCCAGAACGGGAACGATCCGTCGGCGTATTCGCCCGCCCTGATCGCAGCCGTGCTGGCCGGCGCCTGCCTGGGCTTCCTGCCGCACAACTTCAACCCGGCGCGGATCTTCATGGGCGATTCGGGCTCGATGCTGATCGGGTTGCTGCTCGCGGCGGCGACGACGAGCGCGTCGGGCCGGATCTCCATCAGCGTCACCACCGACGGAACCGATATCCTGGCGCTGTTCGCGCCGTTGATCGTGCTGGCGGCGGTGGTGTTCGTGCCGCTGCTGGATCTGCTGATGGCCGTCGTCCGGAGAACCAGGGCGGGGACGAGCCCGTTCTCGCCTGACAAGATGCACCTGCACCACCGGCTGCTCGTGATCGGGCACAGCCACCGGCGCGCGGTGCTGCTGATCTATCTGTGGGCGGGCGTGCTGGCCTTCGGTGCGGTGGCGCTGGCGCTGATCGACGATCCGTTCATCGTGTTGTGGGCGGTCGGAGCGGGGCTCGTCGTGGCCGTGCTCGCGTCCGCCGTCCCGAGGGCGAGGATGCCCCAGAAATGAGGCCGAGATGAGCACCGACGGAAGTCCTGTGCAGACCCCGCCCGACCGGGCGCCGCACGTCAAGACCGTGCTACGGCTGGCTGGCTTCATGCAGCGCTACGCCGTGCTGCTCGGGGGTGCGGTCAGTGTGGTGGCGATCGTGGTGTCTGCGGTACTGCGCGGATCGAGCGGCGCGGTCGGATCCGTCATCGGGGTGGTGATCGCGCTGGCCATCGGCGCGGTCGGCATCGTGGTCATGCGCCGGACGGCCGCGGCCACGCCGGCGGGTGTGATGATCGGCGCGCTGACGTCGTTCGCCGGGAAGTTCGTCCTGCTGCTTGTGTTCCTGCTGGTCTTTCGGGGGACGACGTTGTTCGACAATCGGACGTTCGCGTACACGTTGCTCGCGGTGACGGCGGGGTGGATTGCCGGTGAAGTCATCGGATTCGTCCGCGCGAAGGTCCCCGCGGTCGACCTGTAGGGCCGTCTTCCCCGACGCTTGCGCCGCTCACGTGTGGGTGGCCCCCGGGCCGATGCCACTGCTCCGATCGGGGCTCGTGACGACCGTCTCGCTGCGACGTGCCTCACAAGCCGACACGTCTTCTACGTGCGATAGAGCAACGACGACGCCCCCGGTGGCCCCAGCGGGTCCCCGAAGCACGTCGTACGGCCGTCTTACGAGGTCCTCCCAGGTAAGTGCCGATTAACGTGCCTGCTATCGTCCCCCCTGATGGAGCCGGACCAGCCGCGTGGCGGTGGGGGGCAACCGCCACCTCCGCCTAGTGAGGCTTGGACCGCTCTGTCCCATCTCCTATCCGGGTTCCTGCTTTTCGGGGGAATCGGCTGGGGGCTGGACAAGCTGCTGGACATGCGGGTCTTCACCGTGGTCGGACTACTGGCCGGAGGGGTTGCCTCGCTGTACCTGATCTACCTCAGGTACGTTAAGTCTTGATCATCGCGATTCTGTCGGTCCGGTTTCCGCCGGTCGGCGGAACCGGAAGGAGCACTAGGTGACCACGATGGCCACCGCCCCCGCCCCGGGCTTCGAACCTCCGGGTGTCGCGGACTTCAACCTGCCGCCGGTCTTCGGCGAGATCACGAAGCCGGTCCTGCTGCTTGTGTTCTCCGCGATCATCATCTTCGCGGCGTTCCGGTTCACGGTCCGCAAACCGGCGCTGGTGCCGAGCAAGTCACAGTTCCTCGGCGAGTCCTTCCACGGAATCGTCCGGAACTCGATCGCCAGGGACATGATCGGTGCGGAGTACCTCAAGTTCGTCCCGTTCCTGACCGCGCTGTTCGCCTTTCTCCTGGTGAACAACCTGTTCGGGATCATTCCGCTGATCCAGTTCCCGACGTTCTCCCACCCCGGCGTCCCCTACGCGCTCGCCGGTCTGGTGTGGCTGCTCTACAACTACCTCGGGATCAAACGTCACGGGTTCGCCGGATACATGCGGATCTCGACGTGGCCGCCAGACGTTCCGTGGTGGGTGCGGATCATCCTGACGCCGATCGAGTTCATCTCGAACATCCTGCTGCGCCCGGTGACGCTTTCGCTGCGGCTCTTCGGCAATATGTTCGCCGGTCACCTGCTGCTGCTGCTGTTCATCCTCGGCGGCCAGTACATGCTGTTCACCGCCGACTCGATCACCCTGAAGGTGATGGCCCCGTTCGCCTTTGCGATGGGCATCGTGTTCACCTTCTTCGAGGCCTTCGTCCAGGTGGTGCAGGCCTACATCTTCGTCATGCTCACGGCGTCGTACATCGGTACCTCGCTCGTTGACCACCATTAGTAGCCCGACCACTCTCAGACCTCTCGGAACCGCGGGAGCGCCGCGGACCGGATCGAAAGGAAAAGCAACACCGTGAACATCAGCGGCAACCTCAACGTCATCGGCTACGGCCTGTCGGCCATCGGCCCCGGTATCGGTGTGGGCATCGTGTTCGCCGCCTTCATCAACGGGGTGGCCCGCCAGCCGGAGGCCCGCGGCCAGCTCCAGGGCATCGCGTTCATCGGCTTCGCGCTGTCGGAGGCGCTGGCCATCCTGGGCCTGGTGCTCGCGTTCGCGCTGTGATGACGCCGGACGCCGGTCCGAGGCGGAGGAGCACTGACATATGACGACCACACTTCTGGCCGCGGAGGAACTGAACCCGCTCGCGCCGCACCCCATCGAGATCATCGTTGGGCTGATCGCGTTCCTGCTGCTGTTCTGGTTGCTCAAGCGCACGGTCTTCCCGCAGTTCGAGAAGGTCTACGCCGAGCGCGTCGACAAGATCGAGGGCGGCATCAAGCGGGCCGAGGAGGCGCAGGAAGAGGCCTACGTGCTGCGTCAGCAGTACGAGGACCAGCTGGCCGGCCTGCGGGCCGAGGCGGCCCGGATCCGCGACGACGCCCGCGCCGAGGGCCAGCAGATCAAGGCCGAGCTGCGGGCCCAGGCCGAGGAGGAGGCCGAGCGCATCCGGCAGCGCGGCCACGAGCAGATCGCCGCCGCCCGCGAGCAGGTCGCCCGCCAGCTCCGTGCCGAGATCGGCGGCATCTCCGTCCAGCTCGCCGAGCGCCTCGTCGGTCGCGAGTTGTCCGCGGAAACCCGCCGCACCGAGACGATCGACGCCTTCCTCGCCGAGCTCGATGAGCTCGCCGAGCGCCGGGAGACCGCCCCGGCCGCGGGCGGGGCGAGCTGATGGCTGTCGTGCTCCAGGCGACCAGCCGGGAGTCGCTCGCCGGTCTTCGCGCCCGGCTGGACGCCTACGCCGACGGGGCGGGCGCGGCGGACCTCGACCGCCTCGGCGAGGACCTGTTCGCCGTGACCCGGTTGATCGTCGCCCAGCGGCCGCTGCGTCGCAGCCTCGCCGACCCCGGGGCGCCGGAGCAGGCCCGCACGGGCCTGGTGCGCGGCCTGCTGGGCGAGCGGATCTCCGCGCAGGCGCTCGAGCTGGTCTCGGCCGCCGCCGCGGCCCGCTGGTCCCGGTCGATCGACCTGGTGGAGGCGCTCGAGCTGCAGGCTCGGCAGGCCGTCCTCGCGGTGGCCGAGAAGACCGGCGGCCTCGACGACGTCGAGGACGAGCTGTTCCGGTTCGGGCGCATCCTCAACCGGGAGCCGGAACTGACGGCCCTACTGGCCGACGAGTCGTCCCCCGCCGAGGGCCGGGCGGCGCTGCTCGACCGCCTGCTCCGCGGGAAGACCTCCCCGGTCACCGCAACCCTGCTGCGTCAGACGGTGCTGGCCCCGCGCGGCAGGCACCTCGACCTGGCGGCCGAGGAGCTCGCCGAGCTCGCGGCGGCCCGCCGGGAACGCTCGGTCGCGCGGGTGCGTTCGGCGGCCCGGCTGACGCCGGACCAGGAACAGCGCCTGGCCGACTCGCTCACCCGGCTCTACGGGCGGCCGATCTCGCTGCAGATCGAGCTCGACGAGAGCCTGCTCGGCGGCCTTGTGGTCACCGTGGGCGGCGAGGTCATCGACGGGAGCGTGGCCGGGCGGGTGGCCGCCGCCCGCCGTACGCTGCCGAGCTGACCCGGCGCCGCGACGAGACGTAACTGACTGATCGAGAAAAGGAACGACGATCGCCATGACAGAGCTGACGATCTCCCCGGAGGAGATCCGGAGCGCGATCTCCAGCTACGTCTCGTCGCTGGAGACCGAGACCTCCCGCGAGGAGGTGGGCGCCGTCTCCGACACCGGTGACGGCATCGCCCACGTCGAGGGCCTGCCCTCGACGATGACCAACGAGCTGCTGGAGTTCGAGGGCGGCATCCAGGGCGTCGCGCTGAACCTGGACCAGCGCGAGATCGGCGCGGTCATCCTCGGCCCGTACAGCGGCATCGAGGAGGGCCAGCAGGTCCGCCGGACCGGCGAGATCCTCTCGGTGCCCGTCGGGGACGCCTTCCTCGGCCGGGTCATCGACCCGCTGGGTGCCCCGATCGACGGCCTCGGGGAGATCAAGGCCGAGACCCGGCGCGTGCTGGAGCTGCAGGCCGCGTCGGTCATGCAGCGCCAGAGCGTGAAGGAGCCGCTGCAGACCGGTATCAAGGCCATCGACGCGATGACGCCGATCGGTCGCGGCCAGCGCCAGCTGATCATCGGCGACCGCAAGACCGGTAAGACCGCGGTCTGCGTCGACACGATCATCAACCAGAAGCAGAACTGGGCGACCGGCGACCCGAAGCAGCAGGTCCGCTGCATCTACGTCGCGATCGGCCAGAAGGGCTCCACGATCGCCGGTGTCCGGCAGTCGCTGGAGGACGCGGGCGCGCTGGAGTACACCACCATCGTCGCCGCGCCGGCCTCCGACCCGGCCGGCTTCAAGTGGCTCGCCCCCTACACCGGCTCGGCCATCGGCCAGCACTGGATGTACCAGGGCAACCACGTCCTGATCGTCTTCGACGACCTGTCCAAGCAGGCCGAGGCCTACCGCGCGATCTCGCTGCTGCTGCGCCGCCCGCCGGGCCGCGAGGCCTACCCCGGTGACGTCTTCTACCTGCACTCCCGGCTGCTGGAGCGCTGCGCCAAGCTGTCCGACGAGCTGGGCGCGGGCTCGATGACCGGCCTGCCGATCATCGAGACCAAGGCCAACGACGTGTCGGCCTACATCCCGACCAACGTCATCTCGATCACCGACGGCCAGGTCTTCCTCGAGTCCGACCTGTTCAACCAGGGCGTCCGGCCGGCGATCAACGTGGGTATCTCGGTCTCCCGAGTCGGTGGCTCCGCGCAGGTCAGGGCGATGCGGACGGTCTCCGGCTCGCTGCGGCTGGACCTGTCGCAGTACCGCGAGCTGGAGGCGTTCGCCGCGTTCGGTTCCGACCTCGACGCCGCGTCGGCCGCCGCGCTGTCCCGCGGTGAGCGGCTGGTCGAGCTGCTCAAGCAGCCGCAGTACTCGCCGGTGCCGGTCGACGAGCAGGTCGTGTCGATCTGGCTGGGCACCTCCGGCCAGCTCGACTCGGTGCCGGTGGCCGACATCCGCCGGTTCGAGCAGGAGTTCCTCGACCACGTGCGCCGCAACCACGACGGCATCCTCGGCGAGATCCGGGACACCGGGAAGCTCTCCGACGAGCTCGTCGAGCGGCTGAAGAGCGTGGTACGCGACTTCCAGCGTCAGTTCACGGCGTCCGACGGCTCCTCCGTGGTGCCGAAGGAGGCCCAGGCCGAGGCGCTGGACACCGACGAGGTCGAGCAGGAGACCGTCAAGGTCCACAAGCCTGCCCCGACCGCGAGCTGAACGGATAGACACCGATGGCGGCACAGATCCGGGTGCTGCGGCGGCGGATCCGGTCGACGCAGTCCATCAAGAAGATCACGAGGGCGATGGAGCTCATCGCCACCTCGCGGATCGCGAAGGCGCGGGCGCGGGTACAGGAGGCCAAGCCGTACTCCGAGGAGATGACCCGCGTCCTCACGGAGTTGGCGACGCATGCCGCGCTCGACCACCCGCTGCTGGTCGAGCGGGAGAGCCCCAAGCGGGCCGCGGTGCTGGTCGTCACCAGCGACCGCGGTCAGTGCGGCGGCTACAACGCCAACGTGCTCAAGGAGGCTGAGCAGCTCCAGCAGCTGCTGCGTGAGCAGGGCAAACAGCCGGTGCTCTACGTGATCGGGCGCAAGGGCGTCGGTTACTACCGGTTCCGGCGGCGCCCGGTGGCGGCGTCCTGGACCGGGTTCTCCGAGCAGCCCACCTACGCCGACGCCGCGGAGGCCGCGCGCACGCTCGTCGCGGCGTTCATGGCGGGGCAGGACGACGAGAACGGCTCGGCAGGCCCCGACGGCATCGAGGGCGTCGACGAGCTGCACCTGGTGTACACGCAGTTCAAGAACATGGTCACGCAGACGCCGCAGGCGCGGCGGATGGCGCCCATGGAGGTCGAGTACACCGAGACCGAGGAGGGTGGGATCGCCTCCGAGACCGCCACCGGCGGCGCGTCCGGGGTCACCGACGCCGCGCAGCAGGCCGGGCAGATCGGACCGCGGCCGCTGTACGATTTCGAGCCCAGCGCCGACGTGTTGTTCGACGCGCTGCTGCCCAAGTACATCGGAGCGCGGCTGTTCGCGGCACTGCTCGAGTCGGCGGCGTCGGAGTCGGCGAACCGGCAGCGGGCCATGAAGGCCGCGACGGATAATGCGAACGAGCTGATCCGTACCCTGACTCTCGAAGCCAACCAGGCTCGCCAGGCCCAGATCACCCAGGAGATCAGTGAGATCGTCGGTGGCGCCGACGCTCTCGTGAGCGCAGGAAGTGAGAACTAGATGGCCGCCGCCGTAGACAACACCGATACCCAGACGGGGACCGGCCGGGTCGTTCGGGTCACGGGCCCGGTCGTCGACGTCGAGTTTCCGCGCGACCAGGTCCCGGAGCTGTACAACGCGCTCACGGTCGACGTGACGTTCGCGGATCTGGCCAGGACGCTGACCCTGGAGGTCGCCCTGCACCTCGGGGACAACCTGGTGCGGGCGATCTCGATGCAGCCCACCGACGGCCTGGTCCGTGGCCAGCCGGTCACCGACCTCGGCCGTCCGATCTCGGTGCCGGTCGGTGACCAGGTCAAGGGGCACGTGTTCAACGCGCTCGGCGACTGCCTCGACCAGCCCGACCTGAAGTTCACCGGCGAGCTCTGGGGCATCCACCGCAAGGCGCCGAGCTTCGATCAGCTCGAGGGCAAGACCGAGATGCTGGAGACCGGCATCAAGGTCATCGACCTGCTCACCCCGTACGTGCAGGGTGGCAAGATCGGCCTGTTCGGTGGCGCGGGCGTCGGCAAGACGGTGCTCATCCAGGAGATGATCACCCGTGTCGCCAAGAACTTCGGTGGCACGTCGGTGTTCGCCGGGGTCGGTGAGCGCACCCGTGAGGGCAACGACCTCATCACCGAGATGACCGAGTCCGGCGTCATCAACGACACGGCCTTGGTGTTCGGTCAGATGGACGAGCCGCCGGGCACCCGTATGCGGGTCGGCCTGTCGGCGCTGACGATGGCGGAGTACTTCCGGGACGAGCAGAACCAGGACGTGCTGCTGTTCATCGACAACATCTTCCGGTTCACCCAGGCCGGCTCCGAGGTCTCCACGCTGCTGGGCCGGATGCCCTCGGCGGTGGGTTACCAGCCGACGCTGGCCGATGAGATGGGCGAGCTGCAGGAGCGGATCACCTCGACCCGGGGCCGGTCGATCACCTCGATGCAGGCGATCTACGTGCCCGCGGACGACTACACCGACCCGGCGCCGGCCACCACGTTCGCGCACCTGGACGCGACCACCGAGCTCTCCCGGCCGATCTCCCAGAAGGGGATCTACCCGGCCGTGGACCCGCTGAGCTCGACCTCGCGCATCCTCGACCCGCAGTACATCGGCGACGAGCACTTCCGGGTCGCGAACGAGGTCAAGCGGATCCTGCAGCGCTACGCCGACCTGCAGGACATCATCGCGATCCTCGGTATCGACGAGCTGTCCGAGGAGGACAAGCAGCTCGTGGGCCGCGCCCGGCGCATCGAGCGGTTCCTGTCGCAGAACCTGCTGGTCGCCGAGCAGTTCACCGGCCAGCCCGGTTCGACGGTTCCGCTCAAGGAGACCCTCGAGGCCTTCGACAAGATCGCCAAGGGCGAGTTCGACGACGTTCCCGAGCAGGCGTTCTTCCTCTGCGGTGGCCTCGATGACCTCGAGAAGAACCGCAAGAAGCTGCTGGGCTGAGTTGACGGGATTCTGGGCATCATGGCGGAGATGACGGTCGAGCTGGTCGCGGTCGAGCGACGGCTCTGGTCGGGCGAGGCGAACTTCGTCTTCGCCCGCACCACCGAGGGCGAGGTGGGTGTGCTGCCCGGCCACGAACCGCTGCTCGCGCAGCTCGAACAGGCCGGTGTGGTGCGCATCGACTCGATCGACGGAACATCGGTCACCGTGGCCGTACACGGCGGATTCGTCTCGATCACCCCTGACCGGGTGACGATCCTGGCCGAGTACGCCGAGTTCGCCCACGAGATCGACGTGGCGCGGGCGCGGGCGGCCCTGGACAAGGCCGGCGCGTCCGAGGGCGAGGGTACGGCGGCCCGGGCCCGGGCCGAGGTGCGGCTGAGGGCCGCCGAAGCGGCGTCGGCCTAGCGGAGCGCGTGCAGTGGGATCCGTGGCGGTCATCGTCGAGATCCTGCTGCTGCTCGCCTGTCTGCTGCTCTGTTGGCTGGCCATCCGGCGAGTCCGGCTCATGCGGGGCGGCGGCGTGGACGTGTGTCTGCGCCGCCGTTCTGCTGTTGCCCGCGACAGCGTCGCGGGCTGGCATTTCGGGGTGGGCCGCTACCGCGGCGACGAGTTCGCCTGGTATCGCCTCACCAGCTTCCGGTTCGGCCCGACGGTGCGGATCGACCGCACCGGGCTGGAGATCGTCGACCGTCGGGCCCCGACGAGCGAGGAGAACTACGCGATCCCCCAGCCGTCGACGGTGCTGCACTGCCGCGCCGAGAACGAGGACCTGGAGCTCGCGATGACGCCCGGGGTGCTGACCGGGTTCCTCTCCTGGCTGGAGGCCAGCCCCCCGGGCCGCACCACCGGCTACCGCCAAGCCTCCTGACCCCATCCCCGCGAGTCGCGATATTTCTGCGTGCGGGTCGGGGTGTCCGCGCGGGCAGACCGCCTCGTCACGTGGTGCCGCCCGGCTGCCACAGGACGTCGCCGTCGGGGTTGGCGAACCGGCCGAGGATGAACAGCAGGTCCGAGAGCCGGTTGAGGTACTTCGCGGTCAGCGGGTTGGTGCGCTCCGGGTCGGCGTCGAGCAGCGCCCATACCGACCGCTCCGCCCGGCGGGTGACCGTGCGCGCGACGTGCAGATAGGCCGCGCCCGGCGTCCCGCCGGGCAGGATGAACGACGACAGCTTCGGCAGGTCGGCGTTGAACTCGTCGCACCAGGCCTCCAGGCGCGTCACATACTCCTCGGTGACGCGCAGCGGTGGGTACTGCGGGTTCTCGACGATCGGCGCGCACAGGTCGGCACCCACGTCGAAGAGATCGTTCTGGACCTGCCGCAGCGGCACGAGGACGGCCTCGGACAGCTGCCCCACCGTGACCGCGACGCCGACCGCGGCGTTGGCCTCATCGGTATCGGCATATGCGGCGAGCCGGGGGTCGGTCTTGCGCACCCGGCTGAAGTCGCCGAGCGCGGTCGTCCCGTCGTCGCCGGTCTTGGTGTAGATCCTGGTCAGGTGCACGGCCATGGGCCCAGCGTATGCGCATCGATCAGGCTCTCCACGACGGGCGGCCCACCCCACGGCGCACGCCGTCCCGATCGTGAGCGTGCGCAGGGTCGCGGTCACGCGTTCGCCCGGCGTCGACCAGCAGCGCCGTGCCGGTGATGGCGCGCCCGCCGTCGCCCGCCAGGTGCGCGACGGTGGCGGCGACGTCCTCGGCGGTCTGGGACCGGCCGAGTGCCGCGCGGACGCGCTGGGCCTGGGCTCCCGGCGCGTCGGCCCGCGCGGACACGCCGAGGGTGATGTGCCGCTCTGCGCCGATATCGACACGCTGAGCGCATACCTCAGCTCGGTGCGGTACGGCGTGTCCGTGCAGGCCAGGGATGGGGCCACCCGCGAGGAGCTGTTCACGGTGGTTGACTGCGTGATGGCCGGATGGGACCGGCTCGTTCGGCCGCCCACGTAGCGGCGGGTGGGACCGGATACCGTCGGCTTCCGTGGTGGAGCATTTCGCGGTTCGCGGTGGCGCACGGCTGGTGGGTTCGGTTGACGTCGTCGGGGCGAAGAACAGCGTGCTGAAGCTGATGGCGGCCGCGCTGCTCGCCGAGGGCACGACGACGATCACCAACTGCCCGGAGATTCTCGACGTTCCGCTGATGGCGGACGTGTTGCGCAGTCTCGGCTGCAGCGTCAGCGTCGAGGGCGGCACCGTCACCATCGATGTGCCTGCCACGCTCAGCGCGCAGGCGGACTACCGCCCGGTGTCCAAGCTGCGGGCCTCGGTCTGCGTACTCGGCCCGCTCGTGGCCCGCTGCCGGCGGGCGGTGGTGCCGCTCCCCGGCGGGGACGCCATCGGCTCGCGCCCGCTGGATATGCACGCCTCGGGGCTGCGCAAGCTCGGCGCGACCACCGAGATCGAGCACGGCCGCGTGGTCGCGCAGGCCAACCACCTGCGCGGGGCGCAGATCTGGCTCGACTTCCCCAGCGTCGGGGCGACCGAGAACATCCTGATGGCCGCGGTTCTCGCCGATGGCATGACCGTCATCGACAACGCGGCGCGGGAGCCCGAGATCGTCGATCTCTGCACGATGCTGCAGCGGATGGGCGCGAAGATCGAGGGCTCGGGTTCCTCGACGCTGACCGTGTACGGCGTCTCGGGGTTGCAGCCGACCGAGCATCGTGTCATCGGCGACCGCATCGTGGGTGCCACCTGGGCGTTCGCTGCGGCCATGACCCGCGGCGAGGTCGATGTTCGCGGTGTCGACCCGCACCACCTCGACCTGGTCCTGGACAAGCTGCGCAGCGCCGGCGCGCACACCGAGATCCGGCCCGACGGGTTCACCGTGGCGATGGACGGCAGGCCGCGGGCCGTCGACTTCGTCACCCTGCCCTATCCCGGATTCGCCACCGACCTGCAGCCGATGGCGATCGCGCTCTCGGCGGTCGCCGACGGCACGTCGATGATCACCGAGAACGTGTTCGAGGCGCGCTTCCGGTTCGTCGACGAGATGGTGCGGCTCGGCGCGGACGCCCGGACCGACGGGCACCACGCGGTCGTCCGCGGCGTCGAGCGGCTCTCCAGCGCCCCGGTATGGGCGAGCGATATCCGGGCCGGGGCCGGGCTGGTCCTCGCCGGGCTCTGCGCGGACGGCGAGACCGAGATCTGGGACATCGAGCACATCGACCGCGGCTACCCGCGGTTCGTGGAGAACCTGCGCGGCCTGGGCGCCGGTATCGAACGGGCGAGCGCCGACCCGGACCGGTAGGGGATTGCCCGGGGGCTGTCCCAGGTGCGTCCCCGATGTTCGGCGCCGGCTACTCCCGCGCGCCGCGGCCGAGCGCGACCGTGGCGTCGACCCCTTGAACCCCAAGCGGTTCGGAAGTCCCTGCGGGGCCGCCCGACCCGATGGTAGGGGCAACTGTGAGCCAGTCGGTGCGAACATGGCCTTCCTTCTGGATCGGTCCGTCGCATAGTTTCCCGAGTGGCGTGCGTACTTTCTCACCCAGAGGGGTGCGACGGGCTCGATCGTCCCGGCAGCCCCGGCTACCAGCCAGTACGATCGGTTGATTTCCTGATGGCGGAGGTGTCCGGTGCCGTACCCGACCGACCGTGAACGTGACCGACCCTGGGTGATCCGGACCTATGCCGGGCACTCCTCGGCGGAGCGGTCGAACGCGCTCTACCGCAGGAACCTCGCCAAGGGCCAGACCGGGCTGTCGGTTGCGTTCGACCTGCCCACCCAGACCGGCTACGACCCCGACGACGAGCTCGCGAAGGGCGAGGTCGGCAAGGTCGGCGTCCCCGTCTCGCATCTCGGCGACATGCGCACGCTGTTCGACGGCATCCCGATGGCCGACGCGAACACCTCGATGACGATCAACGCGCCGGCGATGTGGCTGCTCGCGCTCTACGTGGCCGTCGCCGACGAGCACGGCGCCGACCGCGCCAAGCTGGCCGGCACCACACAGAACGACATCGTCAAGGAGTACCTGTCCCGCGGGACCTACGTCTTCCCGCCCGCGCCGAGCATGCGGCTGATCACCGACATGATCGCGTGGTCGGTGACGAACATGCCCCGCTGGAACCCGATCAACATCTGCAGCTACCACCTGCAGGAGGCCGGCGCCACGCCCGCGCAGGAGCTGGCCTACTCGCTGGCCACCGCGATCGCGGTGCTCGACTCCGTCCGCGACTCGGGGCAGGTCCCGGCGGAGAAGTTCGGCGACGTCGTCGGCCGGATCTCCTTCTTCGTCAACGCCGGGCTGCGCTTCGTCGAGGAGATGTGCAAGATGCGCGCCCTCGGCAGGCTCTGGGACGAGATCACCGCGGAGCGCTACGGCGTGACCGACCCCAAGCAGCGCAGGCTGCGCTACGGCGTGCAGGTCAATTCGCTGGGGCTCACCGAGGCCCAGCCGGAGAACAACGTCCAGCGGATCGTGCTGGAGATGCTGGCGGTGACGCTGTCCCGCGACGCCCGCGCCCGCGCCATCCAGCTGCCGGCCTGGAACGAGGCGCTGGGCCTGCCGCGGCCATGGGACCAGCAGTGGGCGCTGCGGATGCAACAGGTGCTGGCCTACGAGACCGACCTGCTCGAGTACGAGGACCTCTTCGAGGGCTCCCGCATCGTCGAGGCGAAGGTGGCGGAGCTCGTCGACGCCGCCCGCGCCGAGATCGACAGGGTCCAGGAGATGGGCGGCGCGGTCAGGGCCGTCGAGTCGGGCTACATGAAGGGCGAGCTGGTGTCGTCGCTGGCCGAGCGGCGGCGACGGATCGAGTCCGGCGAGGACGTCGTCGTCGGGGTCAACAGGTTCGAGACCACCGAGACCAGCCCGCTGCAGGCCGAGGGCACGCAGGCGATCGAGACCGTCGACGCGGCGGTGGAGGCCGCCGCGATCGAGGCGGTCCGGCGGTGGCGGGCGGAGCGGGACAACGCCGCGGTCGAGGCGACGCTGGCCGAGCTGCGCAACGCGGCCAAGACCGACGCGAACCTCATGGCGGCCTCGATCGCGTGCGCGAAGGCCGGCGTGACGACGGGGGAGTGGGCCGGGGCGATGCGTGAGGTGTTCGGGGAGTTCCGGGCGCCGACGGGGGTCTCGGCCGCCGTCGCGTCCGGCGAGGCCGCCACCGAGATCGCCGTCGTGCGGGAGCGGGTCCGCGCCACCGGAGACGACATCGGCGCCCGGCTGCGGATGCTGGTGGGCAAGCCCGGGCTCGACGGGCATTCCAACGGCGCCGAACAGGTCGCCGTGCGCGCCCGCGACGTCGGCTTCGAGGTCATCTACCAGGGCATCCGGTTGACCCCCGCCCAGATCGTGGCGGCCGCGGTGCAGGAGGGCGTGCACGTCGTCGGGTTGTCGGTGCTCTCGGGTTCGCATCTCGAGGTGGTCCCCGCGGTGGTCGAGGGCCTGCGCGCCGCGGGCGCCGACGACGTCCCGGTGATCGTCGGCGGGATCATCCCGCAGGAGGACGCGGCGGCGTTGGGTACCAGGGGTGTCGCCGCGGTGTTCACGCCGAAGGACTACCAGCTCACCGAGATGATGGACCGGATCGTCACGCTGGTGCGAGTGGCCCACGGCCTCCTCTGAGCCACTGACCGATGGAATGTGCGGACCACCCCTTCCGTACCTCCGATCGGGCGGCCTCTATCGAACGAGGTGGGTGCGGCTGTTGCGTTCTGATAACGACCCGGATCTGACAGGCTCCGGGATGGGCTGATCACATACGTTCGGTCAACGGCGCCGGCGGTCGGTGTGGCCTCCACGTCGCCGCGCCGGCGGCCAGCGATGCGGACAGTCACGACGTCTGGGGGACGATCATGACCGAACGGATGTGGAGCAGACGGGAGTTCTTCCGACGCACGGCTGTGGCGGGGGCGGTCGCTCTCGGCGGGCCGGTGCTGCTCTCCGCCTGCACCAGCACGGGCGGCGGCGGTAATGCGCTGGAGAACGCGAGGAACGCCGGGACGATCAAGATCGGGATCGCCGGAGAGGCGCCCTACGGGTTCACCGACGCCAGCGGCAGGGTCACCGGTGAGGCGCCGGAGGTCGCCCGCGCGGCACTGCAGCAGATCGGCATCGGCGAGGTCGGCGCCGAGCAGGTCGAGTTCGGCTCGCTCATCCCGGCACTCAACGCCAACCGCTACGACATGGTCTGCGCGGGCATGAACATCACCCCGGCCCGGTGCCAGCAGGCGGCCTTCTCGATACCGGACTACTCCGCGCTCACCGCGTTCCTGGTCCCCACCGGCAACCCGCAGGGCGTCAAGACGTTCGAGGACATCGCGGCGAAGAATCTCCAGCTCGCCGTGCTCGGTGCGGCGGTCGAGCAGGGCTACGCCGAGAAGAGCGGTGTCCCGTCCGGGAGCATCCAGGTGTTCCCGGACCAGAACGCGCTGCTGCAGGCGGTCACGGACAACCGGGTCTACGCGGCGGCGCTGACCGACATCTCGCTCAAGTGGCTGGTCAAGCAGAACCCGAACGCGCCGGTCGAGGTGACCGACGGCTTCGCGCCGGTGATCGACGGCAAGGAGGTCGTGTCCGCGGGCGGATTCGTGTTCCGGCAGGCCGACAACCAGCTGCGCGAGGCGTTCAACGGCGCTCTGCGCACACTGCACACCAACGGGGAGTGGGTGCGGATCGCCTCGCCGTTCGGCTTCTCGGAACAGAACCTGCCCGCGGCGGAGCTCACCACCGAGCAGCTCTGCGCCGCCTGAATCGGTAGTCCGATGCTGCCGGACAACCTCGGGACCTTCCTGTCGGTGCTCTGGGAAGGGGTGCCCGAAACCGTCATCGCGACCGTCGGCGGGATCGCGCTGACCATCGTGGCGTCCTTCGTCGCGGGCCTCGCGCTGCTCTCGCCGTCCCGGACAGTGCGCGTCATCAGCCGGATCTACGTCGAGGGCCTGCGCGGGACCTCCGAAGTGGTGCAGCTGTTCTGGCTGTTCTTCGCGTTGCCGATCCTGGTCGGCTTCCAGATCGTCCCGCTGTGGGGCGGGATCATTGTGCTCGGGCTCAACCACGGGGCATACGGCGCGGAGATCGTGCGCGGGTCCGTGCAGTCGGTGCCGCGGGCGCAGTACGAGGGTGCGATCGCGCTGAGCCTGTCACCGGCGGCACGGATGCGACGGGTGATCCTGCCCCAGGCCATCGTCGAGATGATCCCGCCGTTCAACAACCTGTTCATCCAGCTGCTCAAGAGCAGCTCGCTGCTGTCGTTCGTGTTCGTCAACGAGGTCACGCGCCAGGGCCAGGCCGTACTGGTGCCGCTGTTCACCGCGCAGTCGTTCACGATCCTGCTGCTGGTCCTCCTGATCTATCTCGTTCTGGCGCTGATCATCACCGCCGTGATGCGCCTGCTCGAACGGATGGCCTCGACCCGGCTGGGTCGGCGGCCGTCGGAGCAGGCCCGCCGGAAACGCGTGACGGGTGCGGTGTGATGGACGTCTGGAACTGGGACTTCGCGCTGAGTATCCTGCCGGCTCTGCTCGACGGCCTGCTCATCACGCTGCTGGCCACGGTGCTCGGCTCGCTGCTGGCGTTCACCCTCGGGCTGGTGTTCGCGCTCCTGCTGCGGGCGCCGTTGGGCCCGGTGCGGGTGCTGGTGCGCGGGTTCGTCGAATTCGTTCGCAGTACCCCGCTGCTGGTGCAGATCTTCTTCCTGTTCTATGTGCTTCCCGACTACGGGGTGGTGCTCAACGCGATCACGGTCGGTGTCCTCGGGCTGGGGCTGCACTATGCGACCTACACGGCCGAGGTGTATCGGGCCGGCATCGACGCCGTCCCCCGCGGGCAGTGGGAGGCCGCCACCGCGCTCAGCCTGCCCCGGTACCGGGTGTGGACCGGGGTGGTGCTGCCGCAGGCCGTCCCCCGGGTGCTGCCCGCACTCGGCAACTACGTGATCTCGATGTTCAAGGAGACCCCGCTGCTGATCGGCATCGGGGTGTTTGACCTGGTCGGTCAGGCCCGGGAGGTCGGTGGAATCGAGTTCCGCTACGTCGAGGCCTATACCCTGGCCGGGCTGTTCTTCCTGCTGCTCAGTTACCCCTCCGCACTGCTGCTTCGACGATTGGAGCGTCGTGTCGGTGTCCTCTGAACTGTCGCAGCCCACCGGGGAGGCGACACGCGACTGGATGATCGTCTTTGAGGGCGTGGAGAAGCGCTTCGGCGACCACGTCGTGCTCTCCGAGCTGGACTTCGCCGTCCGGCCCGGCGAGCACGTGACGCTGATCGGGCCCTCGGGTTCGGGCAAGACCACGATCCTGCGGCTGCTCATGACGCTGGAGAAGGTGAACGCCGGGACGATCCATGTGGGCGGCGAGTGCCTTTCGCACGTGCGTAGGAACGACCAGCTCGTGCCGGCCGACGAGAAGCACTGCCGCCGGGTGCGCAAGAAGATCGGGATGGTGTTCCAGCAGTTCAACCTGTTCCCGAACATGACGGTGCGGGGCAACCTCATCGAGGCCCCCACCCGGGTGCTCGGGCTGAGCAAGGCCGAGGCCAACGCCCGCGCCGAGGAGCTGCTGGAGATGGTCGGGCTCGGCGAGAAGATCGACGCGCACCCGACCCAGCTGTCCGGCGGTCAGCAGCAGCGGGTGGCGATCGCCCGCGCCCTGGCCATGCGGCCCGACGTGCTGCTGCTCGACGAGGTGACCTCGGCGCTGGACCCCGAGCTCGTCGCCGGCGTGCTCAAGCTGCTGCACGACATCGGGGAGACCACCGACATCACCATCCTGTGCGTGACCCACGAGATGGGGTTCGCCCGGGACTTCTCGCACCGGGTGATGATGTTCGACGGCGGCCGGGTGATCGAGGACGCGGCTCCCGAGGAGCTGTTCACCGAGCCGAGGCAGCAGCGCACCCGTGACTTCCTGCGGGCGGTGCTGGAGCGGCACTGACGGGAGCCGGCCTCGTCGAGATCTAGTCGGGCCACACGGCGCGGCGCTTCTCCAGGAACGCCGCCATGCCCTCCTTGGCCCCCGCCGCCTGCGACATCGAGGCCATGACCTCCACGGCGATGTCGTAGGCGTCGGCCTCGGGCCGGTCGAGCTGCGCGTAGAGGGTCTGCTTGCCCACGCCCTTGCTGAACCTGCTGCCCCGGGTGGCCCTGGCGAGCAGCTCGTCGACGCGCGCGTCGAGCTCCGCGTCCGGGACCGCGTAGTTGATCAACCCCCACTCGGCCGCGGTGCGCGCATCGATGGGGTCGCCGGTCATCGCGAGCTCCATCAGCCGCTTGCGCCCGATGTTGCGCGCCACCGGGACCGCGGGGGTGTGGCAGAACCAGCCGCCCTTTCCGCCCGGAAGCGCGAACGCGGCCGACTCCGCCGCGACGGCCAGGTCGCAGCTGGCGACGAGCTGGCACCCCGCGGCGGTGGCCAGCGCGTGCACCCGGGCGATGACGACCTGGGGCACCGACTCGATCGTGCGCATCACCTTGGTGCACAGGGTGAGCAGGTCGCGCACGCCGGCGAGGTCGCGGGCGGCGACGTCGGCGAAGTCGTGCCCCGAGGAGAACGCCTTGCCCTCGGCGGCGAGCACGATCCCGGTCGCGTCGCCGCGGCCCGCCTTCTCGAACGCGTCGAGCAACTCGAGCAGATGCGCCCCGGACAGCGCGTTACGCCGCTCGGGCCGATTCATGGTGATCCGCACGGTGTCGGCGTCGTGCTTGACCAGAAGGTACTCGTAGTCGCCCATACCGCTCACGGTACGACCTTGCCCCGGGCCGCCTCCAGCCCGCTCCCGCGACCTCTCCCTGTGAGTGCGTAACAGTGTTCTAACACTGTTACGCACTCACAGGGAGGCGGGACCTGGTGATATCGGTCAGGGCCGCCGGTCGTGGAGCAGAAGCAGCAGATACGCCGCGAGGCTCTGCGCATCGACGATCTCCGACCGCCGCACCATCGCCTCGAACTCGGCGATGGAGAACCAGCGGGTCTGCATGTCCTGCTCGGTGTGCTCGCGCACCGGCCACCCCTGCGTCAGCTCGGTGGCCAGGAAGACGTGCTCGCGCTGACTCGACATGCCCGGCGCGACGTCGAGGTCCCCGAGCAGCTCGATACGCCCGGCCGACAGACCGGTCTCCTCGCGCAGCTCCCTGGCCGCGAGAACAGCCGGGTCGACCTCGGCGCGGTCCGGTGCGGTGCCCATCGGGAACTCCCAGCGTCGCGCCCCGACCGGATACCGGAGCTGCTCGACGAGGAGCAGCTGGTCGTCCCGGCGCGGAATGATGATCGCCGCGGTCGGTTTGTCGATCACGCCGAAGATCCCCTCAGTACCGTCGGGCCTGCGGATCCCGTCCTCGCGGACGGTCATCCATGGGTTCGCGTAGACCGTGCGGCTGCGGATCGTCTGCACGCGCCTACCGTGCCCTGCCCGCCGGCCTCGCGGTGTCGCGGGGCGGTCCGGCGGCGCCCGCGACGCGACGGCGGCCGGGTGGTTCGGAGAGCCCAAGTAGGCTCCGTGCGGTGCGCCTCGTCATCGCTCGCTGCCAGGTCGACTACGTGGGACGCCTCACCGCCCACCTGCCGATGGCGCCCCGGCTGCTGCTGGTGAAGGCCGACGGCTCGGTCTCCGTGCACGCCGACGACCGGGCCTACAAGCCGCTCAACTGGATGAGCCCGCCGTGCTGGCTGGAGGAACGGCCCGGGGTCTGGACGGTGCGAAACAAGGCCGACGAGTCGCTGATCATCACGATCGACGAGGTGCTGCACGACTCGAGCCACACCCTCGGTGTGGACCCGGGCCTGGTGAAGGACGGCGTCGAGGCGCGTCTGCAGGAGCTGCTGGCGGCGCATCCGGGTGCCCTCGGCGAGGGCTATACGCTCGTCCGCCGCGAGTACATGACCGCCATCGGTCCGGTCGACCTGTTGTGCCGGGACGGGGACGGCCGCAGCGTCGCCGTCGAGGTCAAGCGGCGCGGTGAGATCGACGGTGTCGAGCAGCTCACCCGATACCTCGAGCTGATGAACCGCGACCCGCTGCTGTCCCCGGTCGCCGGGGTGTTCGCCGCACAGCAGATCAAGCCGCAGGCGCGGACCCTGGCCGAGGACCGGGGGATCCGCTGCGTCGTTCTCGACTACGACGAGTTGCGCGGAGCGGAGTCCGACGATCTCCGGCTGTTCTGACATCCCGGTGAGTGCGTAACAGTGTTCTAACACTGTTACGCACTCAAGGGGTGTTCCAGGTGACATGCGTGGTATACCGAGCGCTTTGGATGGGAGGATCGCGGCCAGTACGTGTCGACGGGCAGCGGGAGGTCATGAGCGTGACACGGGAATTCCGGACGGTCGGCGTCGTCGGTATGGGCACGATGGGTGCCGGGATCGCCGAGGTGTTCGCGCGCAACGGCCTGCGCGTCATCGTGGCCGAGGTGGATGAGGACGCGATCGCACGCGGGCGGGCGCACGTGGAGACCTCCACCAGGCGTGCCATCGAGCGCGGCAAGCTGACGGACGAGGCCGCCGCCGAGCTGTTCGACCGGATCACCACGACGACCTCCCTGGCGGACTTCACCGATGTCGACCTCGTCGTCGAGGCGGTGCCGGAGAACCTGGAGCTCAAGGCGTCGGTCTTCGCCGAACTCGACAAGGTCGTGCGACCCGACGTGATCCTCGCGTCGAACACCTCGTCGTTGTCGGTCACCGAACTGTCGGTGCGCACCGGGCGGCCCGGCAAGGTCATCGGGATGCACTTCTTCAACCCGGCTCCGGTGCTGAAGCTCGTCGAGGTGGTCCGCACCGTCGTCACCGAGCCGGACGTCGTCGACGACCTTCACCGGTTCGCCGAGAGCGTGGGCAAGGTGCCGGTCGTGATCGGCGACCGGGCCGGGTTCATCGCCAACGCGTTGCTGTTCGGCTATCTCAACCACGCCGCCCGGATGTACGAGTCGCGGTACGCCAGCCGGGAGGACCTCGACGCCGCGATGCGCTACGGCTGCGGCTACCCGATGGGGCCGCTGGCGCTGCTCGACCTGATCGGGCTCGATACCGCCTACGAGATCCTCGACACGATGTACCGCCAGTCGCGCAACCAGATGCACGCGCCCACCCCGATGCTCAAGCAGATGATCACCGCCGGGTTGCTGGGCCGCAAGAGCGGGCGCGGCTTCTACACCTACGAGAGTCCGCATTCCTCGAAGATCGTGCCGGACGCCGAGACCCCCACGGGCACCGTGCCCGAGAACGTGGCGGTGCGCGAGGTCGCGCGGGTCGGCGTCGTCGGCACCGGGACGATGGCCAGCGGGATCGTCGAGGTTCTGGCCAAGGCCGGGCTCGACGTGATCGTGCGTGGGCGCAGCGGCTCCAAGGTCGAGGCCTCGATCGCCGGAATCCGCAAGTCGCTGGACAAGGCCGTCGTGCGCGGGCGGATCTCCGAGGAGGACCGGGACGCCGCGCTCGGCCGGATCACCGGCACGACGCGGCTGGAGGACTTCGCCGACGTCGACCTGGTCATCGAGGCGGTCGCCGAGGAGCTCGACGTCAAGCGCGCGGTGTTCGCCGCGCTCGACGAGATCTGCAAGCCGGGCGCGATCCTGGCGACGACCACGTCCTCGCTGCCCGTGGTGGAGTGCGCTGCGGCGACCTCCCGCCCGTCCGACGTCATCGGCCTGCACTTCTTCAACCCGGCGCCGGTGATGAAGCTGGTCGAGATCGTCTCGACGATCACGACCGCGCCCGATGTCGCCGCCACCGCCCTCGCGCTGTGCGAGCGGTTGGGGAAGGTGCCGGTGTCCTGCCGCGACCGCGCCGGGTTCATCGTCAACGCCCTGCTGTTCCCGTACCTCAACGACGCGGTGAAGATGCTCGAGGCGCACTATGCGACCGCCGATGACATCGACGCCGCGATGAAGACGGGGTGTGCGCTGCCGATGGGGCCGTTCGAACTGCTCGACGTCGTCGGCCTCGACGTCTCGCTGGCCATCGAGCGGTCGCTGTACCAGGAGTTCCGCCAGTCCGGGTTCGCACCCGCTCCGCTGCTCGAGCACCTGGTCACGGCGGGCCGTCTCGGCCGCAAGGTCGGCCACGGTTTCCGGGACTACAACGGCCGCTGACGCCGTGCCGCGACGCAACCGGGCGGAGCGCCCCGTCCACGTACCGCTGCGATCGGCGGCGTTCACCCGCGCCGAGAGCGGGCCGGACGGGGAGTGGGTGGTGCGGAGTGTGCCGGGCTCGTCGTCGGCCAAGGACTACCGGTGCCCGGGCTGCGACCAGCTCATCCGGGCCGGAACGGGGCATCTCGTGACCTGGCCCGCGGGGGAGTACGGCTCCGTCGAGGACCGCAGGCATTGGCATATGCCGTGCTGGGATGCGCGGGAGCGGCGCCGGCCGGGTGGCCGTCGCCGCTGATAGGCGTGGCCTGTGAGTGCGTAACAGTGTTAGAACACTGTTACGCACTCACGGTGGGGTTTTCCTCGGATAGCTCGGCGAGCTCGTGCCCGATGCTGCGATCGATCACCGCGCGGGCGGTGCCCAGCTGCTCGACGATCCGCCGGCGCAACGCCGTCAGCTCGGTCACGCGGCGCTGCGCCTCGGTCACGATGCGGTCCGCCTCGGCCTGGGCGTCGGCGATCCGGCGCCGGGCCTGGGCGTCGGCCTCCCGCTCGATCCGAGCCACCTCGCCACGGGCCTCGGCCCGCCCGGCCTCGATCTCGGCGAGAGCCTCGGCGCGCCGGGCGTCCATCGCGATGGCGAAGTCCTCCTCGATCGTCGCCCGCTCGTTCGCGGACTCCTCCCACAGCCGAGATCGTTCGGCCTCCGCCTCGGCGGTGGCGCGGGCCAGCTCGTTCTCGACCTCGGTCCGGCGGCGGTTGATCGCCTGCTCGGCGGCCTTGCGCCGGATCTCCAGCTCGGCGCTCTGGGAACGGGTCCGCGCGTCGATTTCCTTCGCCGTCGCCTCGGCATCCGCGATGATCGCGTTGGCCCGCTGCTCGGCCTCACGCAGCCGCGCGGACACCTCGCTGTCGGCCTGGCTGCGCATCTCCGCGACCTCGTCCTCGGCCAGCCGGAGCATGGACCGCAGCCGCTCACTCATGCCCTGGACGCTCTGCGGCGGCGAGGACAGCCTGCGGATCTGCAGGCGGAGGGCCTCCGCGCGGCCACGCTCCTCGTCGAGCTCCCGGCCGAGCTGGGTGGCCTGGTCGACCGCCGCATCGCGATCGGCCGCCAGCAGACGGATCTCGGTGTCGAGCCGGCGCAGGTGAGCGTCGACGTGGGCCTGGTCGTAGCCCCGCCGCGCGATGGCGAAACCGGCGTCGGACGCGAACGTGTCCAGATTCCCGGCCATGAACCTCACCGTACCTGCTGGTCCGCGGGCCGTCGCGAGGCGAGCGTCGCTGGTGGCGACTCTCACCTCCCTGTTCGGTCCGCCCGGTCCGGCGATCAGATGCCGCGGAACCGCTTGATGGCCTCGAGGTGCCGCGCGCGCTTCTCGGTGTCCACGACGCCCAGTCCTTCCCGCGGCGCGAGGCAGAGGACGCCGACCTTCCCCTGGTGGGCGTTGTGGTGCACGTCGTGCGCCGCCTGGCCGGTCTCGGTCAGCGGGTAGACCCGGGACAACGTCGGATGGATGAGGCCCTTGCTGACGAGCCGATTGGCCTCCCACGCCTCGCGGTAGTTCGCGAAATGCGAGCCGACGATGCGCTT
This sequence comes from Pseudonocardia asaccharolytica DSM 44247 = NBRC 16224, assembly GCF_000423625.1. Classification (GTDB taxonomy): domain Bacteria; phylum Actinomycetota; class Actinomycetes; order Mycobacteriales; family Pseudonocardiaceae; genus Pseudonocardia; species Pseudonocardia asaccharolytica. Next base: position 35,589 of record NZ_AUII01000018.1, on the reverse strand, counting down.
GAGGTTCATCCACAGGTAGCGGTTGTCGTACTGATGTTCGTAACCGGAGGTCGAGGCACAGGTGACGATCGTTCCGCCCCGGCGGGCGACGTAGACGCTGGCGCCGAAGGTCTCCCGGCCCGGGTGTTCGAAGACGATGTCGGGATCGTCGCCACCGGTCAGTTCGCGGATCTTCGAGCCGAACCGTTTCCACTCCGAGGGATCCTGGGTCTGCTCGTCCTTCCAGAACTTGTAGCCCTCGGCGTTGCGGTCGATGACGAGCTCAGCACCCATCTTGTGGCAGATCTCCGCCTTCTCCGGTGAGGAGACCACGCAGACCGGGGTGGCGCCGCCGTTGAGCGCGAACTGCGTGGCATACGAGCCGAGGCCACCCGAGGCGCCCCAGATGAGGACGGTGTCACCCTGCTTCATGTTCGCGCCGTTGCGGGACACGAGCTGCCGATAGGCGGTGGAGTTCACCAGGCCGGGGCTGGCGGCCTCCTCCCAGGCCAGATGCTCGGGCATGGGCATGAGCTGGTTGGACTTCACCAGCGCCAGTTCGGCCAGCCCGCCGAAGTTGGTCTCGAAGCCCCAGATGCGCTGCTCCGGATCCATCATCGTGTCGGAGTGCCCGTCGGGGCTTTCCAGCTCGACCGAGAGACAGTGCGCGACGACCCGGTCGCCGGGCTTCCAGGCGTTGACGCCGGGTCCGGTGCGCACGACCACACCTGCCAGGTCGGAGCCCACGACGTGGTACGGCAGGTCGTGGCGTGCTGTGAGTGGCGAGATGCGGCCGTAGCGCTTGAGGAAGCCGAACGTCGGCAGCGGCTCGAAGATCGAGGTCCACACGGTGTTGTAGTTGATGGCGCTGGCCATCACGGCGATGAGCGCTTCACCGGGACCGAGTGCGGGCGTCGCCACCTGATCCAGGTGGAGACTCTTGCGCGGATCTTTGTCCCGCGACGGGATCCCCTCGAACATGCGCGCGTCCTCGGCATGGACGGTGACGCCTCGGTAGTGCTCCGGGACGGGCAGCGCGCCAACTGCGTCGTACTGTTCGGTGAGAATCGCGTCGAGGATCTCCTGCACGGCCTGCCTCCGATGGCTGAGTCGTGTCCCGCCTGCTTGGGATACTAGAAGTTACCGATCAGTATAGTAACCGCTGCTCGCTCCCCTGCAGGGTCATCGCCCAGCATGGTGATGGACGCCACGTCGCGCCATGCGACCGTCCGTCGGGGTGCGCTAGTGCGCCTGGTCGGCCGCGGGTTCGACCAATTCGACCAGGACACCCCCGGCATCCTTGGGATGCACGAAGTTGATCCGTGAACCTGCCGTGCCGCGGCGTGGCTCGTCGTACAGCAGCCGCAACCCCTTGTTCCGCAGCGCCGCGCTCGCCGCGTCGATGTCGGTGACCCGGTAGGCCAACTGCTGGATCCCAGGACCGTTGCGGTCGAGGAACTTCCCGATCGCCGAATCGGGCCGCAGCGGGGCCAGCAGTTGGATTTGGGCCCCGGAGTCGCCCGGGGCGGAGAGCATGGCCTCGCGCACACCCTGTTCCTCGTTCGTCTCCGTGTGGGTGGCCACCAACCCGAGGGTCTCGGCGTACCAGGCGATGGCCTGGTCGAGGTCGGCGACCGCGATGCCGACATGGTCCACTGAGGTGATGAGTGCGTCCAGCGCGTTCGGATCAGCTGTCATGAACGAGAAATGTAATGGCGGCGGATCGTGTCCGGACTCTCACTCCACCTCCCCTCTTCTGGGGGTCGACGTGGGGAGCCCGCAGGTATCGTCAATCCGTCGACCACCGTCGCATATTGCTGGAGGCCCGTAGTGTCCGGATCCGTAATCGTGGCCGGTGCCCGAACCCCCATGGGGCGGCTGCTCGGCTCGCTCAAGAACTTCTCCGGGGTACAGCTCGGCGGGGTCGCCATCAAGGCGGCGCTCGAGCGGGCGGATGTTGCGCCTGAGCAGGTCGAGTACGTGATCATGGGACAGGTCCTCACCGCAGGCGCCGGACAGATCCCGGCCCGCCAGGCAGCCGCGGCGGCCGGCATCCCGATGGACGTCCCCGCATTGACGATCAACAAGGTATGCCTGTCGGGTATCGACGCCATCGCCCTCGCCGACCAGCTCATTCGCGCCGGTGAGTTCGAGATCGTCGTTGCCGGTGGCCAGGAGTCGATGACACAGGCGCCTCATCTGCTCACCAAGTCGCGCGAGGGCGTCAAGTTCGGCGATGTGAACCTGCAGGACCATATGTCCTTCGACGGGCTGTTCTGCGCGTTCGACCAGGTTGCGATGGGCGCCTCCACCGAGAAGCACAACAGTCGCTACGAGATCACCCGGGCCGATCAGGACGGGTTCGCGGCTCGTTCGCACCAGCGGGCAGCGGCGGCCACCGAGAACGGGATCTTCGCCGAGGAGATCGTTCCGGTCGAGATCCCCCAGCGCAGGAGTGAGCCGGTGGTCATCGGCACCGACGAGGGTATTCGCGGTGAGACGACCGCCGAGGGCCTCAGCAAGCTCCGTCCGGCGTTCGCGTCCGACGGCACCATCACCGCGGGCTCGTCGTCGCAGATCTCCGACGGTGCCGCCGCCGTCGTCGTGATGAGCAAGGCCAAGGCCGAGGAGCTGGGACTGACCTGGCTCGCCGAGATCGGCGCGCACGGCGTGGTCGCCGGCCCGGACGCCAGTCTGCACGAGCAGCCGGCGAACGCGATCGCAAAGGCGTGCGCGAAGGAGGGCATCTCGTCTGGCGACCTCGACCTGGCCGAGATCAACGAGGCGTTCGCCGCGGTCTCGCTCGTGTCCTCCCGCAAGCTCGGCCTCAGCGAGGACAAGGTCAATGTCAACGGCGGCGCCATCGCGCTGGGCCATCCGCTCGGGATGTCGGGCGCCCGCATCGTCCTGCACCTCGCGCTCGAGTTGCAGCGTCGAGGTGGCGGGATCGGCGCTGCCGCACTGTGCGGCGGCGGCGGTCAGGGCGACGCTCTGATCGTCCGGGTGCCCCGCGAGCGACTGATCCGCTGACCGGACGGCTCCAGATGGCACCGCGGCTCGATGCGGTCGATCTCGTTGTCCGGGCCCGGCGCGGTGAGGCTCGCGCGGTCGCTCGGCTGATCTCGCTGGTGGAGAACGCCAGTCCGTACCTGCGCGAGATCGCGGCGGCGCTTGCGCCATACACCGGCCGTGCGCAGGTGGTGGGTCTGACCGGGGCGCCGGGCGTCGGCAAGTCGACCTCGACGTCCGCCTTGGTCGCCGCGCTGCGCAGGCGGGGAAACCGGGTCGGGGTGCTGGCCGTCGACCCCTCCTCGCCGTTCTCCGGCGGGGCGCTGCTCGGGGACCGGGTCCGGATGAGTGAGCACGCCACCGATGACGGCGTGTTCATCCGATCCATGGCGACCCGCGGCCATCTCGGCGGCCTCGCCTGGTCGACGCCGCAGGCGTTGCGGGTGCTCGACGCCGCAGGCTGCGATGTGGTGCTCGTCGAGACGGTCGGCGTCGGCCAGTCCGAGGTCGACGTGGTCTCGCTCGCCGACACGACGATCGTGCTGCTCGCACCCGGGATGGGTGACGAAGTGCAGGCCGCGAAGGCCGGGATTCTCGAGATCGCGGACGTCTTCGTGGTCAACAAGGCCGACCGGGACGGCGCCGCCCAGACTGCTCGCGAGCTCAGACACATGATTTCCCTGGGCGATCGCCCGAACGGCGACGGCGATCTCTGGAAGCCGCCGATCGTGCGGACTGTCGCGTCCCGCGGTGAGGGTGTCGACGACGTGGTCGCGGCCGTCGACGCGCACCGGGAATGGCTCGACCGCAGCGGCGAGCGGGACCGTCGCCGCCTGCAGCGCGCCGAGTCCGAGATCCAGGCGATCGCCCTCGAGCAGGTTCGTGCACGGCTCGGCGAGGTCGGGGACGCCACCGCACTGCCCGAGCTCGCCAAGCGGGTGGCGGCGGGCGAGCTCGACCCGTACCGCGCCTCCGACGAGCTGCTGGACAGGATCGCCGAAGGCTGATCCGGCCGGCCGCCCCCGTTCATCCTTCGGCCCGGGTGATCGGCAGCCGGTCGAGACGACGGCGCACCCGGTCCGACCCGATCCGCGCCGCCAGGTTCCGGGCCTGCCGCGCGTGTGCGGCGGCGTCCTCGACCGCGCCGCGATGGGCCAGCGCGAGCGCGAGGTCGGCGCGTAGCGCGGCCCGCTCCCGAACCGGCACCCGGTCGGTGGTGGCCACCGCCTGAAGGCCGGCCAATGCGTCGGCGTCGCCGTGCGGGGCCAGTGCGGCACTGCGCCGCCGGTGCAGGCCGTCGTAGTCGAGGGCCCAGCCGCGCTGCACGAGATCCGGAACGCTCGGGGCCGCCCGGATCGCCCGCTCAGCGGCGGCGAACGCGTCCTGGGACTCGGCCGCGTCCCCGGCTGCCGCTCGCGCGGCGCCGCGGGCCGTCGCCGCCCATGCCGCCCCGGGACCATCCGCCGGTGCCGCCTCCAGCACCGCCAGCGCCGGGCCGGGAAAGCCGAGCTCGCTCAGCACCGCCGACTGGCCGGCCAGCGCCTGACCCAGCAGGGCGGGCGCCGGCGCCTCATGAGCAGCGTTGCGGGCCTGCTCGTGGCGTGCGTACGACTCGTCGAGAAGACCCTGGTCGAGCGCCTGCCAGCCGGCGAGCAGCGCGGCCTCGGCCAGTACAGCGGCAACCGCGCGCCGACGAGCCGGCGCCGGTGTATGCGTGAGGAGCCGGGCGAGCTGCTCGACCTGGGCGCGCACCGCCGCCCCCGCCCCCGCCGCACCGAGTCGATCATCGAGCCTGCGACTGGCCTCGAGCTGCGCGCGCAGCAGCGCCAGTGCGTCCTCGCCGACGGCGTCGGCCTCGGCGAGCAGCCCGCGCAGCCGCTCCGCGGCGTCCGCCGGCGGCTCGGGAACGGGGGCCACGGCCAGCGCGGCGTTCCCGTACAGCTCCGCGAGCAGTTCCCGGTAGAGCGGTTCCGGCGTGGCGTGACCGTTCTCCCACCGCGAGAGCTGTGTCTTCAGGCTGGCGAGCGAGGCGGTGGGCGCTCCCCGGGCCCGGCCCAGGGCCGCCAGCTCGCGCGCCGCGCCGGACTGTGACCAGCCCCGTTCCCGGCGTGCCGCCCGCAAGGCGCTGCCGAGCATCTCGGTTCCCATACATCCATGTTGTCGGTGCCGCCTCGTACTGTCAACGGCATTGACGCAATGAAGCGTCAACAGCCTGGGGCGGCCTGGCCCCGGACGGTCTCGTGGAGGTGTTCGGTGGATCTGGTGACGTGCTCGGTCTGCGTCGTGGCGGGTTCGGCAGGCGCCGGGGTTGCGGGCTACTACGTCGGACGGGGCAGGGCCAGACGCCGTCGGCGGTCGACCCGGCGGGGGCAGACGATGCGGGCCTGGCCGCCCGATGCCGGTCCGGGGCATCGCCGGAGGCTCGGTGCCAACCCGGACGGCAGCAACGGCCCGCCGCGTGCGCGCAGGTCGCGGCGGAGTGGGCGATGATCGCGGAACCCTCGGCGGCCGGGCCGCCCGCCCGGCGTCGCCGGTGAGATCAGTGGAAGTCACCCGCGGCGCGGCGGACGCGACCGAGTAGATCGGTGAGCTGGGCCGCCTGCGCGGACGTGAGGCCGCGGAGCCCGAAGTCGATGTCCGTCACCGACTTGGTGGCGACCTCCACCAGGCTCGTGCCCGCCTCGGTGATCTCCACGAGAGTGGCCCGCCGGTCGGTGGGGTGCGGCGTGCGCCGGACCAACCCGTCGGCCTGCAGCCGGTCGACGATGTTGGTGACGCTGGTGGGATGCAGTTGCAGCCGCTCGCCCATGACGCGCATCGGCAGATAGCCGCGGCGCGAGAAGCTGAGCAGCACCAGGGCCTCGTACCGGGCGAAGGTGAGCCCATGCGGGCGCAGCGCGCCGTCCACGGCGGAGAGCAGGATCTGCTGTACCCGCATCACGCTCGTGACCGCGGCCATCGTGCCGGACGGTCCGATCCGCTCGGCCCATAGCTCCGCGGCCCTGTTGATCGGGTCGAACGGGAGAGGGGCGCGGGGTGCCATGCCATGGGACGCTAGCAGTGCGGCGGTCGGCGCCCCCGTGAGCTGCGGCGTCGCGCCCCCCAGCAGTCACGCCGAGCCCGCCCGTCCCATTGGCCCCCGCCGATCTCCCGCCGGGGGGTCGCCCGGGTCCGGCCGGGTGCGGCAGGCTGGCCGCCATGCTGGTGGCATTCAGTGTGGCGCCCTCCGGGGGCGGGTCGGACAGCGTCGGCGACGTGGTGGCGGACGCGGTTCGCGTGGTGCGCGAATCGGGGCTGCCCAACGAGACGACGTCGATGTTCACCACGATCGAGGCCGAGACCTGGGACGAGGCGATGGACGTGGTGAAGCGCGCGGTGGAAGCCGTGCAGGCCCGGTCGCCGCGGGTCAGCCTGGTGCTCAAGGCCGATATCCGTCCCGGGCGCACGGGGCAGCTCACGGCCAAGGTCGATCGTGTCGAGCGCGCCCTCGAGGAGCGCTGACCGGCTTCGCCAGGTACCCGGCGTGACATGCGATGGTTCGGCTGCTGGAGAACCGGCCGATGAGCGAGGATGGCCGTGTGATCGTCTTGGTGCACGGGGCCTGGCACGACGCGTCGTGCTGGGCGGCAGTGGAGTCGGAACTCGCCACGCGAGGGCAGCGGTCCCTCGCCGTGGACCTCCCGGCGGAGGACCCGGGGCTGGGCGCCGCGGACTACGCCGATGCGGTTGTCGCCGCGCTGGGGTCCGAGGTGGCCGGCCCGCCCGTCCTGGTCGGGCATTCCCTCGGCGGGCTGACCGTGCCGGTGGTGGCGCAGCGATTGGGGCCCGAGCGGGTCCGGGCCCTGGTGCTGGTGGGGGCGCTGGTCCCGCGGCCCGGCCTGTCCTATACCGATCAGCTGCGCGCCGAGCCGTCGATGATGGCACCCGGGTTCGGTGCCGGGCAGCAGCGGCACGACGACGGCACGACGTACTGGCCGCGGCCGGCCGCGCTGTCCGGGCTCTACCGGGGCGTCACGGACGAGGTGCCTGCGGCGCAGGTCGAGCGTGCGGTGTCGGGAATGCGGCGGCAGGGCTGGACCGTCGGACGTGAGCCCACCCCGTTGACGGCCTGGCCCGCGGTCCGGACCGTCTCGGTGATCTGCGCGCAGGACCGGGTCGTCGATCCGGCCTGGTCGCGCCGGACGGCGCGGGAGGTCGGCGCCGAGGTGATCGACCTTCCGGGCGGGCATTTCCCCATGCTCACCCGGCCCGCGGAACTGGCGGAGGCGCTCATCCGGGCCGGCTCCCCGGCCGCGAGCTGACCGGGTCGACCGCACCTCGCAACGACAACGGCGGGGGGGGTCCGGATGTGTCCGGACCGCGGCGGCCGGCGCCGACGCTATAGCTCGTGAGATCAGCGCAGCGAGATGTTCAGGGTGTAGAAGAAGGTCGCCACGACCAGTGCGGCCCCGCCGAGGATCAGCGCGATCTTCGCCTGCTTGGCCGCAGCCGGACGGCTGACACCCGCCGCACCGAGGCCCAGCGTGACCAGGCCGACGATCCAGCCCAGGATCGAGATCGGGCTGACGATCAGCCCGACGGCGCCCACGATGAGGGCGGCTTTGCCGATGCCGGGGCTCTCCTGGCGCGCGGTCTTCTTGCGGGCGTCGGTGAGCAGTCGATCGGCGACGGTGTTCTCCGTGCTCATGCAGGATCCTCCGGTTGGGGCAGCCGCGGGATGCGGCGCGACAAATAGCTACTCAGAGTGACGACGCTTCGGGGGCGTCGCCGCTCACACCTGTTCAACGAGTGGGTACGCCGTCTGGTGCTCCGCCAGTCCGGTGATCGACATACCGGCGGCTCGACCGGGCGGGTGGAGCTGCCGCGAGTGCCGGATCCCCGGCCCGGACGAGACCCGCCGCCGGTACGGAACGTCGATGCAGCCAGGGGGAGTCCACCATCGGGATGGCGAGCGTGCCAGGATGAACAGCGTGTCTCGTCCCGATCCCCGACAGGCAGCTCAGACGGCCGCATTGTCCTCCGCGATGGCCAGGGCCGTCGACCTCTCCGCGCTCAAGGCGCGGTCGGAAGCGGCCGCCCGCTCGCAGTCCTCCGGCGGCACCCCGGCAGGCGGTCACGGTGGCGAGTGGGTCATCGACGTCACCGAGCAGTCCTTCCAGGCCGAGGTCTTGGAGCGCTCGCTCCAGATCCCCGTGGTCGTCGATCTCTGGGCCTCCTGGTGCGAACCGTGCAAGAAGCTCTCCCCGGTCCTCGAGCGGCTGGCGGCCGCGGGTAAGGGCGCGTGGATCCTGGCCAAGGTGGATATCGACGCCAACCCCCGCATCGCCCAGGCCTTCGGCGTGCAGTCGATCCCGATGGTCGTCGCGGTCGTCGGGGGTCAGCCGGTCGACGCCTTCAGCGGCGCTCAGCCCGAGCCGCAGGTCCGGCAGTGGATCGGCTCGCTGCTCGACGCGCTGCGCGACCGCATGCCGGCCATCCGCGAGGCCGAGGCGCGCGCGGGCACGGAGGACGAAGCGCAGGCCGAGGAGCCGGACGACCCTCGCTTCACCGCGGCCGAGGACGCGCTGGAGCGCGGCGACTATGCCGCCGCCGAGGCCACCTACCAGGAGATCCTCAACGCCGAGCCGGCCAATGAGCAGGCCGCGGCGGCGCTTGCGCAGGTGCGTTTCCTCGCCCGCGCCGAGGCCGCCGACCCGTCCGCGATCGCCCGGGCCGACGCCGCGCCCGAGGATGTGGCCGCCCAGGTGGCCGCGGCCGACGCCGAACTGGCGGCCGATCTGGTCGAGGCGGCGTTCGCCAGGCTGGTCGCCGCCGCCGGCCGCACGTTCGGCGAGGACCGCGACCGGGTGCGTGAGCATCTGGTCGGCCTTTTCGAACTGTTCCCGGCCGATGACCCGCGGGTCACCTCGGCGCGCCGGGCGCTCGCGCGCGTGCTCTTCTGACCCGGCCCGCCGAGGACGGACGGCACTCGAGCGGTTCATGCGCTGCTTGAGTGACGGCTGCGCCGCTCACGTGGTTGGTGATCGCGCCGTGGGGGAGCGCTGCACGACCGGCGTCCGCCGCGGGCTACCGTCGGGAATCGTGTCGGACCCGTCGCCCAGCAGCACGGCGCCCAACCTCGTCGTGCCCGAATCGGCGGGCCCGCGGGCCGCGGCGCGCCGGACGTCACCGTCCCGGCTGATCGCCACCGTGCTGGTGCTCGCCGCCGTCGTGACGACGGTTGCGCTGCACTGGACGCACCCCGACGCGCTGGTCACGCTGCTGCCCTCGACCGACATGCGGGAGCTGCACGTCGACTTCGATACGTTCTGGCACTCCGCGGTCGCGCTCACCCAGGGCGCGGACATCTACCACACCCCGGCGAAGCTGACGAACCTCAACCCGCCGCTGCTCACGGCACTGCTGACACCGTTCGCCCTCCTCGGTCCGCTACCGGCGTTTCGACTGTTCGCGCTGCTCACGGTGCTGATGGTGGTGGCCGCGGTGCTGGCGGTGGCCCGCGAACTGCGCCTGCCGAAGGGGTGGACGGCGGTCGCGCTGGTCGTGCTGGTGGCCTCGTCACCACTGCACGGAACGCTGGTCCTCGGCCAGATCTACGGGCTGCTGCTCGTGGCGCTGTCCGCGGGCTGGATCGCCGAGCGGCGCGGACGGCCGGTGCTCGCGGCCGTGCTCTACGGGCTCGCGGTCGCGCTCAAACCCTCGCTCGCGCCGCTGCTGCTGCTCCCACTGGTGCAGCGGCGCTGGGCCGCGCTGCGGGCGGCGGTCGCCGCGGCAGCGACCGCGACGCTGCTGGGCGTACTCGTCGCGGGCCCGTCGAGCGGGCTGGAGTGGCTGCGGATCGCGGTGACCGAACCCGTGCCCGACACAGTCGACAACGCGGCGCTGCCCGGGTTGGCGGTCCGGCTCGGGCTGCCGTCGGTCGTCGGCTCGGCGGCGGGTGTCCTGCTTCTGGCGGGCACGCTGGCCTGGCTGGGCGTGCGCACCCGGCGCGGGGCGGGGGTCGATCCGGCGGGTACCGCGCCGTGGGCGGTCGTCGCGGCGGGCCTGCTCACCGCGCCGATCGCCTGGCACAACTACCTGCTGCTGCTCCTGCCCGGGGTGCTGGTGCTGATCGCGCACGGCGTCCGGTGGCGCCCGGTGGCCGCGGTGCTGCTCGCGGTGCCGCTGATCCCGGTGTCGTGGGGGACGCTGTGGCCCCCTGAGCATCCCTGGTCGCCGATCGGGCGGTCGCTGTACTGCGCGATCCTGCTCGGCTACTGGGCGGTGCTGCTGCGCGCGGCGCCGGAGCCGACGCTCAGACAGCCGAGCCCCGGCGCCCGGTCCTGACCGAGGCCTTGGGGCGCACCGGACCACCGGTGTCGTCCGGCACCAGCCACAGCACCCCCAGCGGCGGCAGCCGTAGCACGGCCGACGCCGGACGGCCGTGCCACGCCTTCTGGTCGGCCTCGACCGCCCCGAGGTTGCCCACGCCCGATCCGCCGTAGCTCTCGGCGTCGGTGTTGAGCACCTCGCGCCAGCGTCCCGCGAACGGCAGCCCGACCCGGTAGTCCTCGTTCGGGATCGCGGAGAAGTTCGCGAGGCAGGCGAGCACGGTCGGCCCGCCTCCGGTGCTGGTGACGGCGTCGTCGGTATCGCCGTGGCGCAGGAAGCTGAGCACGTTGCCCGAGGCGTCGTTGGCGTCGATCCAGGAGAACCCCGCGGGAGTGCTGTCGCGGGTCCACAGCGCCGGGCTGCCGCGGTAGGTCCGGTTCAGATCGCCGACCAGCCGTCGCAGCCCGCCGTGCAGCGGCTCGGTGAGCAGCTCCCAGTCCAGCGAGCGCTGCTCGGACCACTCCCTGACCTGCCCGAACTCCCCGCCCATGAACAGCAGCTGCTTGCCGGGATGAGCCCACATGAACGCCAGCAGCGCGCGGATGCCCGCCGCCTTGCGCCAGTCGTCGCCCGGCATCCGGGTCCACAGCGAGCCCTTGCCGTGCACGACCTCGTCGTGGCTGAGCGGCAGCACGTAGTTCTCGCTGAAGGCGTACATCAGCGAGAAGGTCATCTGGTTGTGGTGGTAGCTGCGGTGGATCGGATCGCGCCCGAGATAGCCGAGCGTGTCGTGCATCCAGCCCATGTTCCACTTGAACCCGAACCCGAGGCCGCCGAGATGGGTCGGGCGGGTCACCCCCGGCCACGCGGTGGACTCCTCGGCGATCGTGACGACACCCGGGTGGTTGCGGTAGACGGTGGCGTTCATCTCCTGCAGGAACGCGATGGCGTCCAGGTTCTCCCGGCCGCCGTGGACGTTGGGCACCCACTGGCCCTCGGGGCGGGAGTAGTCGAGGTAGAGCATCGAGGCCACCGCGTCGACCCGCAGCCCGTCGATGTGGAACTCCTCGAGCCAGAACAGCGCGTTGGCGACGAGGAAGTTGCGCACCTCGTGGCGACCGAAATCGAACACCAGTGTGCCCCAGTCGGGCTGTTCGCCGCGGCGGGGATCCGCGTGCTCGTAGAGCGGGGTGCCGTCGAAGCGGGCCAGCGCCCACTCGTCGCGCGGGAAATGCGCCGGCACCCAGTCGACGATGACGCCGTAGCCGGCCTGATGCAGCGTGTCGACGAAGTAGCGGAAGTCGTCGGGGGTGCCGAACCGCGCGGTCGGGGCATAGTAGGACGTGACCTGGTACCCCCAGGACCCGCCGAACGGATGCTCCGCGACGGGCAGCAGCTCGACGTGGGTGAAGCCGGTCTCCCCCAGGTAGGCGACGAGCTCGTGGGCCAACTCGCGATAGCCCAGCCCGTGTCGCCATGATCCGAGGTGGATCTCGTAGACGCTCATCGGCTCGGCGTGCGGCCGGCGACCGGCGCGCGCCGTCATCCACTCCTGATCGCCCCACTCGTGCCGCGGGGTGTACACGACGGAGGCGGTGGACGGCGGCGTCTCGGCGGCGAACGCCAGCGGGTCGGCCTTGTCGCGCCAGACCCCGTCCTTGCCGAGGACGCGGAACTTGTAGCGGGTGCCCGGCGCCACCTCGGGAACGAAGATCTCCCAGACGCCGGAGGCGCCGAGCGAGCGCATCGGATGGGTCCACCCGGCCCAGCCGTCGAAGTCGCCGGTGACCCGCACCCCCTGCGCGGTGGGCGCCCAGACCGCGAAGCTGGTGCCGGTGACCGCCCCGGACGAGGTGTCGTAGCGGCGCGGGTGCGCGCCGAGCGCCCCCCACAGCCGCTCGTGCCGGCCCTCCCCGATCAGGTGCAGGTCGACCTCGCCGACGGTGGGCAGCCAGCGGTACGGGTCGTCGGTGATGTGGGCGTCCTCGCCGTAGCGCACCTGCAGCCGGTAGTCGCCGGGTGGGCCGGGGACGACGCCGGAGAACAGCCCGGCCGCGTGTACCGCGGTCAGCGGATAGCGCTGTTCGGGGTCGCCGCCGAGCAGCACGCAGACCTCGTCGGCATGCGGACGCAGCGCCCGGACCACCGATCCGTTGGGGTGCGGATGGGCACCGAGCACCCCGTGCGGGTTGTGGTGGGCGCCACCGAGCAGCCGGTCGACGGTCTCCGGGTCCGGTGGGCAGGGGTCGATCGTGCGGGTGTTTTCGAGCGCCACCCCTGAAACCCTATTGCGCCCCGTTCGGTAGCGCCTCCCGCGGAGCGCCGATCGGCCGGGAATGACTGACCCCTGACCGATCGGCGCGACGTGTGAAACTGTCGGGGTGCCGACCGAGAAGCCGCGCCCCCGCACGTTCGTCGAGGCGGCGCGGCGACGGCAGATCGTGGAATGCACCCCGAGCTGATCGCCTGCGAGGGCTACGCGCTTCCGCGCGTTCGATCCGCGCACGATGGCGCTGATGATCAACGGCGCGAAGCGTACGCGGGACCGCCTTCCGTCTCGGGAACGTGCCGGTACTGCTATACGCCGGCGTCCGACCCGGCCTGGGTCGTGATCCGCGTGATCGACGCCAGCGGGATCGGCGCCCAGGCCGGACGGTTGTGCGTCTCGTAGCGCGCCTCGTAGACCGCCTTGTCCAGCTCGAAGGCTCGCAGCGCGACCGACTGGGTGCGCGGGTCGGCACCGGCGGCCTCGGCGTAGCCGTCGCAGAACGCGCCGCGGTTGCGGGTCGCCCACTCGTTGGCGCGCCACAGCAGCTGCTGGTCGGCCTCGCCGTCGGCGTGCAGCAGTTGGCGGTAGGCCGCGTAGTCGAACGACCGCAGCATTCCGGCCACGTCGCGCAGCGCGGAGTCGGGGCGAACCCGATCCCGAAGCGGCGTGGCGGGCTCGCCCTCGAAATCGATGAGCAGCCAGCCGTGGGGCGTGCGCAGGGTCTGACCCAGATGCAGGTCGCCGTGCACCCGCTGCACCGGCAGCGGCGTCCCCAGCGCCGCGAGCTCGTCGAACACGGCGCGAACCGCATCGGCGTGCGGCCCGAGCTCGCCGACCTCAGCCGCCGTCGCGGTCAGCCGGGCGGTCATCGCCGACGCCAGCTCGGCGGGGTCGCGTTCGGACTCGCCCAGCGCCTCGACCAGCTCGGCGTGGACGGCGGCGACGGTGCCGCCGAGCCGGTGGGCCTCGGCGGCGAAATCGCCGCCCACCTCGTCGGCGCGCAGATCACCCTCGGCGAACAGGTCACGGACGCTGGCCAGCGCCATCGCCCAGCCCTCCGCCGAGTTGGCGGCGAAGTCCTGCATCATCGCCAGCGTGGTCGGGGTGTCGTCGAGGACCCCCTCCACGGCGCCCTGCAGTCTGGCGACCTCGCGACTGCTCACCGAGCGCAGCGCCCGGTGCAGCTCCAGATCCGGGTTGACGCCGGGCAGGATGTGGCGGAACAGCTTGAGGATCGACTGCTCCCCGTAGGCGACCGACGTGTTCGACTGCTCGATGCCCAACACCCGGCCGGGCATCGGATCGGCGAGCTGACCGTCGGGCTCCGGGACGAAGCGGATATCGCCGATCCGGCGGCCCGCGCGCAGCGCCTCGAGCAGCCAGGCGGTGACATCGTGGTCCCACAGCCCGTCGTAGGCGATCCGGCCGCCGAACTCGCCGATCGCCACGTGTCCGAGCGTCTCGGGAAGATCCCGGCGCCAGCCGATGAGCAGCTGGTAGTGCTGGGCCGGCCCGCCCTCGTCGAACTCGACGGCCAGCAGGGTGTGATCGACGAGCGGTTCGCCGGCGGTCATCAGCGGCGTGCTGGCCGCGATCGTGACCCTGCGGACGGTGCGGCCCTTCGCGCCGAACCACCGTTGGCGCGGCAGCCAGTCCGCAAGGCGGGACGTGAGCCCCTCGACCGGCGTCACGCGTCGTCCTCCCCGGGGGTGATCGAGAACCAGTAGAAGCCGTGGCCGGGCAGCGTCAGCAGGTAGGGCAGCTGGCCGACTCGCGGGAACGGAACTCCACCGGTCAGCTCGTGCGGGATACAGCCCTCCCAGGCCGAGAGGTCGAGCTCGACCGGCTGCGGGAACCGCGACATGTTGTTCACGCACAGCACCGTGTCGTCGCCCGCGGACCGCACATAGGCCAGCACCGACGGGTTCGACCCGCCCAGCTCGTGGTAGGTGCCGAGGCCGAAGGAGGGGTGCCGCTTGCGGACCTCGATCATGTGCCGGTTCCAGTGCAGCAGCGAGGTCGTGGAGTTCACCTGCGCCTCGACGTTGACGGCCTGGTAGCCGTACAGCGGATCCATGATCAACGGCTGGTAGAGCCGGTTGGGATCGCAGGTGGAGAACCCGGCGTTGCGGTCCGGGGTCCACTGCATCGGGCTGCGCACCGCGTCGCGGTCGCCCTGCCAGATGTTGTCGCCCATGCCGATCTCGTCGCCGTAGTAGAGGACCGGCGAGCCGGGCAGCGAGAGCAACAGCGCGGTGAACAGCTCCAGCTGGTTGCGGTCGTTCTCCAGCAGCGGGGCCAGCCGCCGGCGGATGCCGATATTGGCTTTCATCCGCGGGTCCTTGGCGTACTCCGCATACATGTAGTCGCGCTCTTCGTCGGTGACCATCTCGAGCGTGAGCTCGTCGTGGTTGCGCAGGAAGATGCCCCACTGGCAGCCGGACGGGATCGCCGGGGTCTGGGCCAGAATCTCCGAGATCGGGAAGCGGTTCTCCCGGCGCACGGCCATGAAGATCCGCGGCATCAGCGGGAAATGGAACGCCATCTGGCATTCGTCGCCACCGGTCTCCGGGTCGCCGAAGTACTCGACGACGTCGGACGGCCACTGGTTGGCCTCGGCGAGCATGACCCGCCCCGGATACTCGTCGTCCATCACCTTGCGGCAGCGTTTCAGGAACGCGTGCGACTCGGCCAGGTTCTCGCAGTTCGTGCCCTCGCGCTCGTAGAGGTAGGGCACGGCATCGAGCCGGAAACCGTCGATTCCCAGATCGAGCCAGAAGCGCAGGACATCGAGCATCGCCTCCTGCACCGCCGGATTGTCGTAGTTGAGATCGGGCTGGTGGGAGAAGAACCGGTGCCAGTAGAACTGCCCGCGCACCGGATCGTAGGTCCAGTTCGAGGTCTCGGTGTCGACGAAGATGATCCGTGCGTCCGGGTAGCCCGAGTCGTCGTCGGCCCAGACGTAGAAGTCGCCATAGAAGCCGTCCGGGTTGCGCCGCGACTCCTCGAACCACGGGTGGGTGTCGGAGGTGTGGTTCATCACCAGGTCGGTGATGATGCGGATACCGCGCTTGTGCGCCTCGTCGAGCAGCACGACGAAGTCCTCGACCGTGCCGAACTCGGGGAGCACCGCCCGGAAGTCGCGGATGTCATAGCCGCCGTCGCGCAGCGGGGAGTCGTAGAACGGCGGCAGCCAGATGCAGTCCACGCCGAGCCACTTGATGTAGTCGAGCTTCTCGGTGAGCCCTCGCAGATCACCCGTGCCGTCGCGGTCGGAGTCGGCGAACGCCCGGACCAGCACCTCGTAGAAGACCGCCCGTTTGAACCACTCATGGTCGACCTTCAGCGTTCGAGCGTGCGCGTACTCGTCGGCGGTGTGAACGGCCAGCTGGGCGTCGGCGCTGTGCGTGGTCTTGGTACTGGTCGGCATGAGGCGATCGCGTTCCTGGCGAAAGAGGATGGGCATGCGGAAGCCACCGGATCAGTCATACCGGTTTGGTGGCGGGGATGCACGATGTGGTGCGCTGCGGCGGTCCCCAGGGTAACCCCGACGCCGGCGCGGCCGAACCCGGGTTCAGCCGCGCGCCGCGACCGCGGGGCGTTCCACGCGCAGGATGTGGGCGACCGCGCTCCACGGCTCAAGACGGACGTAGTTGCGCTCGCCCCAGTGGAACGTCGCACCGCTGACCTCGTCGTACACGGCCATCCGGTCACCCCAGCCGAGGCCGAGCGCCGGCATGTCCAGATGGACGGTGCCCTCCCGCGCGGCGTGGGAGTTGAGCGTGATCACCACCAGCACCGTGTCGCCGGTGGCCGGATCGGTGCGCGAGTAGGCCATCAGCTCGTCGTGGTCCACGTGGTGGAAGTGGATCTCGCGCAGCTGCTGCAACGCCGGATGCGCCCTGCGGATCTCGTTGAGCCGGGTGATCCAGGGCTCCAGCGAGTC
Organism: Pseudonocardia asaccharolytica DSM 44247 = NBRC 16224; assembly: GCF_000423625.1. Lineage (GTDB taxonomy): Bacteria > Actinomycetota > Actinomycetes > Mycobacteriales > Pseudonocardiaceae > Pseudonocardia > Pseudonocardia asaccharolytica. Next base: position 19,075 of record NZ_AUII01000018.1, on the reverse strand, counting down.
GCCCCGGGCCGCGGCGGCGTGGAAGTCGCGCGGGCGCAGCTCGTATTTCTCGGAGTCCCGGTATTCCTCGCTGCCGGGGCGGACCGGCACGGATTCGAACAGCTCGAAACCGGAATAGACCCCCCAGCTCGGCGACATCGTGGCCGCGAGCGCCGCGCGGATCGCGAACATCGCGGGCCCGCCGGTCTGCAGCGACTCGTGCAGGATGTCCGGGGTGTTGACGAAGAGGTTCGGCCGGCATTCGTCGGCGGCCGCGGCGTGCATGAGCGCGAACTCGGTGAGCTCCGCCTTGCTCGTCCGCCAGGTGAAATACGTATAGGACTGGGTGAAACCCAGCCGGGCGAGCCCGAACAACCGCGCCGGGCGGGTGAACGCCTCGGACAGGAACAGCACATCGGGATGGCGGGCCTTGACCTGCCAGATCAGCCAGTGCCAGAAGTTCGGCGGCTTGGTGTGCGGGTTGTCCACCCGGAAGATCCGGACCCCGTGCTGCACCCAGTGCAACACGATCCGCAGGCACTCGGCGTAGATGCCGTCCGGGTCGTTGTCGAAGTTGAGCGGGTAGATGTCCTGATAACGCTTCGGGGGGTTCTCCGCGTAGGCGATCGTCCCGTCCGGTCGCCGGGTGAACCACTCCGGGTGCTCGGAGACCCACGGGTGATCCGGCGCGCACTGCAGGGCGAAGTCGAGCGCGACCTCCATGCCCAGGTCCTGGGCGCGCGCGACGAATGCGTCGAAGTCCTCGATCGTGCCCAGCTCCGGGTCGACCGCATCGTGCCCGCCCTCGGCCGAGCCGATCGCCCACGGCGATCCGACGTCGCCCGGCTCGGCATGTACCGAGTTGTTGCGGCCCTTGCGGTGAACGGTGCCAATGGGGTGGATCGGCGGCAGGTAGACGACATCGAAGCCCATCGCGGCGATCCGGTCGAGCTCCTTGGCGGCGGTCACGAACGACCCGTGCACCGCGCGGCCGGTCTCGTCGCGCCCGCCGGTGGAGCGCGGGAAGATCTCGTACCACGAGCCGTAGAGGGCGCGCCGGCGGTCGACATGGACCTGGTGGGCGCGGCCACGGGTGATCAGCTCACGGACCGGTCGCTCGGCCATGATCGCGTCGACGGCGGGGAACAGAGCCGGAGCGACCCGGGCGTGCAGGGGCATGGCGGGATCGCGCAGCGCGTTGGCGGCGCCGAAGAGCAGATCGCGGTGTCCGCGCTCGGCCGGGCGGCGGCCGACCCGCTGCAGCAGCCGGGCACCCGTCTCCAGGTCGTTGGCGAGCTCCTCGGCGGTCTGGTTCGCCGCGAGCTTGGCCTCCACCGTGTGCCGCCAGGTGGCCCAGGGATCGGACCAGGCGTCGACCCGGAAGGTCCACAGGCCCGGTTCGTCGGGGACGACGGTGGCGACGAACCGGTCGGTGCCGACGCCCTCGGGCACCATCCGGACATGCTGCGCGGCCGCCGTGCCGTCCAGCCGCTTCCACACCACGTTCGCCCCGACCGCGTCGTGACCCTCGCGCCATACGGTGGCGCGCACGGGCAGCACCTCGCCGACGACGGCCTTGCTCGGCCGGCGTCCGCCGTCCGCAGCGCCGACAGCAGGAGTCACGTCATCGATCCCGAGCCGACCGGTCATCGGCGCCACCCCCAGATCGGGCCCTCGCTCTGCCACGCTCCCTACCCGTCGTGTCCACGACAAACGCTACCTACCCCGCCCGGTCGGCCGGTAACGGGTGGCGAGCGGACCCGAGGATGTCACCGACGGTTCACCGGGCCCCGGTGGCGTGCGGCGCCGCGGCGCGGGGCCCGTACGCTGGTTCCGCGTGAGAGCCTTGCGTCGCTTCACCGTCCGTGCCCAGCTACCCCGGCAGCTCGCGTCGCTGCAGACATTGGCCACCAACCTCCGGTGGAGCTGGCACCCGCCGACGCAGGACCTGTTCGCGCAGCTCGACCCGGAGGCATGGGAGCGGGTGGGGCACGATCCGGTCCGGCTGCTCGGGGAGATCCGCAGCGCGCGGCTGGCCGAGCTGGCCGCGGACGCCGAGACCGTCGTCACGGTCCGTGAGCTCGCCGACGACCTCGAGGCCTATCTCCGCGACCCGCGCTGGTACCAGAACGAGCGCGAGGACGACCCCTCGCTGCCCGCGGCGATCGGCTACTTCTCCATGGAGTTCGGCGTCAGCGAGGTGCTGCCCAACTATTCGGGTGGGCTGGGGGTGCTCGCCGGTGACCATCTCAAGGCGGCGTCCGACCTCGGTGTCCCGGTGATCGGCGTCGGGCTGCTCTACCGGTCGGGGTACTTCCGGCAGTCGCTGTCGCTGGACGGCTGGCAGCTCGAGCACTACCCGGTTCTCGATCCGCAGGGGCTGCCGCTGCAGCTGCTGGCCGACCGGTCGGGCGCGCCGGTGCTCGTCGAGGTGAGCATGCCCGCGGGCCGCTCGCTCAAGGCCCGGATCTGGCAGGCCGCGGTCGGGCGCGTCCCGCTGCTGCTGCTCGACACCGACATCGAGGACAACGACCCCGACCTGCGCGGGGTCACCGACCGGCTCTACGGCGGCGACCAGGACCACCGGATCAAGCAGGAACTGCTCATCGGGATCGGCGGGGTGCGCGCGGTCCGCGCATTCTGCGCGGCCACCGGACATCCCGAACCCGATGTCTTCCACACCAACGAGGGTCATGCGGGTCATCTCGGCCTCGAACGGGTCCGGGAGCTGCAGGACCGCTCGGCGGGCTCCGCGGGTGGAGCGCTGAGCTTCGACGAGGCCGTCTCCGCCGTCCGGGCCGGGACGGTGTTCACCACCCACACCCCCGTTCCGGCCGGGATCGACCGGTTCCCCGTCGAACTCGTCCAGCACTACTTCGCGAGTCCGGACGACGGCGCGCAGACCGGCTCCCGGCTGCTGCCCGGGGTGCCCACGGACCGGGTCATCGCGCTGGGCGCCGAGGAGAACCCGAGCATGTTCAACATGGCGCATATGGGGCTTCGCCTCGCCCAGCGCGCCAACGGGGTGTCCAAGCTGCACGGCTGTGTCTCCCGGGAGATGTTCGGCGGGCTGTGGGAGGGCTTCGATACCGACGAGGTGCCGATCGGCTCGGTCACCAACGGGGTGCATGGGCCGACCTGGGAGGCCCGCGAGATCACCGAGCTGCTCGGCGACGGCGGCGCGGCGGCCCTCGCGGAGGACGTCGTCTCCGATGCGACGCTGTGGGCGCTGCGCGCGACGCTGCGGTCGCGGCTGGTGGACGAGGTGCGCCGCCGGGTGCGGGCCGCGTGGCTGGAGCGCGGGGCCTCGGCCCCCGAGCTGGGCTGGACCGACCACGTCTTCGACCCCGACGTGCTCACCGTCGGGTTCGCCCGCCGGGTGCCCACCTACAAGCGGCTCACTCTGATGCTGCGCAACCCCGACCGGCTGCGCGACCTGCTGCTCGACCCGCACCGGCCGGTCCAGCTGATCGTCGCCGGCAAGTCCCATCCGGCCGATGACGGCGGCAAGGCACTGATTCAGCAGATCGTCCGGTTCGCCGACGACTCGGCCGTCCGGCACCGCATCGTCTTCCTGCCCGACTACGACATGTCGATGGCCCGGGTCCTGTACTGGGGCTGCGACGTCTGGCTGAACAACCCGCTGCGCCCGCTGGAGGCATGCGGGACGTCCGGGATGAAGTCCGCCCTCAACGGCGGGCTGAACCTGTCGATCCGCGACGGGTGGTGGGACGAGCTCTACGACGGCGCCAACGGCTGGGCGATCCCGACCGCCGACGGGATCGCCGATCCCGTCCGGCGCGACGACCTGGAGGCCAACGCGCTCTACGAGCTGCTGGCCACCCAGGTGGCGCCCGCGTTCTACGAGCGGACCGACGGGGTGCCGAGCCGCTGGGTGGAGCTGGTCCGGCACACGCTCGCCACGCTGCGCCCGCAGGTACAGGCGACCCGGATGGTGCGCGAGTACGTCCAGGGCTGGTACGCACCCGCCGCGCGCGCGGCCGCGGCGATCGCCGCCGACGACTACGCCGGGGCCAGGGAGCTGGCCGCCTACCGGGCCCGGCTGAACGCGGCGTGGTCGCGGGTGTCGGTGGCCGGGGTCGACGCGTCCGGGCTGCCGGACACACCGGTCGTCGGGGCTCCGATGACCGTGCGGGCCGCGGTCGATCTGGCCGGGCTGGACCCGGCCGACGTGTCGGTGGAGGCCGTCGTCGGGCGGGTTGACGAGTCCGACGAGCTCGACGCCCCGGTGAGCGTGGCGATGAAGCACATCGGCCGGACCGACGGGATGGCGCGGTTCGAGGCCGTGGTTCCGCTGCCGCACGCCGGGCTCACCGGCTACACGGTCCGGGTGCTGCCCGCGCATCCGCTACTGGCCGCACCGGCGGAGCTGGGCAAGGTCGCCTTGGCCTAACCGTCCGGTGAGTGCGTAACAGTGTTCCAACACTGTTACGCACTCACCGGACGGCGGAGGAGCACCAGGGAGTGCGGGGGCAGCGTGATCGTCGCGCCGCCGGGAAACGGCCGGGTCGAGACCGGTCGGCCATCATCCGTGCTGGTGTCCAGCACCGGACGGAACGCGCCCTCCGTCGGCAGCGTGCAGGCCACCGCCGCGGCGGCGCCGTGCATCAGCAGGAGCCGGTCACGGGTGAGCAGCCCGACGGTGTGCGCATGGGGTTCGTGCCAGTCCTGGTCGGTCATCCGCCGTCCCGACGGATGCCACCACGTCGCATCGGTGTCGGTGAAGAAGCGGTCGCGGCGCAGGCCCGGATGCGAGCGGCGCAGCGCGGCGACGCGCGCGATGAAATCCGTCAGCTGCTCGGGCGTTCCCGCACAGGCCGACCAGTCGATCCACGTCGTCTCGTCGTCGAGGCAGTAGGCGTTGTTGTTGCCGCCCTGGGTGCGCCAGCGCTCGTCGCCCCCCAGCAGCATCGGGGTGCCGGTGGACAGCAGCAGCGTCGCGAGCATCGCCCGCGCGGTGGCCAGCCGCCGCGCCCGGATCACCGGCGAGGCGCTCTCGCCCTCGACGCCGAAGTTCTGCGAGCGGTTGTCCTCGGAGCCGTCCCGGCTCTCCTCGCCGTTGGCCTCGTTGTGCTTGCGCTCGTAGGAAACGAGGTCGCGCAGCGTGAAGCCGTCGTGCGCGGTGACGAAGTTGATCGACGCCCAGGGCCGCCGCCGGGACAGCGCGTAGATGTCCGAGCTGCCGGTGATCCGCGAGGCCAGCTCGCCGATCCGGCCGTGTCCGCGCCAGAAGTCGCGCACGGCGTCGCGGTAGCGCCCGTTCCACTCCGACCAGGCGACGCCGAAGCCTCCGACCCGGTAGCCCTCCGCGGTGGCGTCCCAGGGCTCGGCGATCAGCTTCGTCGTCGAGAGGACCGGGTCGACGGTGATCGCGGTGAGCAACGGGGCGTGCGGGTCGAACGGGCCGGAGCGGGGGCGGCCGAGCACGCTCGCGAGGTCGATGCGGAAGCCGTCGACGCCGAACGCCGTCACCCAGTACCGCAGCGCGTCGCAGACCAGGCGGATCACCGTGGGCGAGCCGGAGTCCAGGGTGTTGCCGCAGCCGGTGATGTCGGCGTCGTGACCGTCCGGGGTCAGTGAGTAGTACGCCCGCGCGTCGAGCCCGCGGTAGCACAGCGTCGTTCCCGCCACGCCACCCTCGCACGTGTGGTTGGGGACCATGTCGAGGATGACCTCGATCCCGGCCGCGTGCAGCGCTTCGACCATCGCCGCGAACTCGGTGAGCTCGGCGCCGGGAACGCTCGCGTACCCGGCGTGCGGGGCCATGAAGCCCAGTGTCGAATAGCCCCAGTAGTTCGGTGCGCCGCGGTCGAGCAGCGGCGGTTCGTCGACGATCGCGGCGACCGGCAGCAGTTCGACCGACGTGACGCCGATCCGTTGCAGGTGCGCGATCACGGCGGGGTGCGCGAGGCCGAGGTAGCTGCCCCGCTGCTGGGGCGGGACGTCGGGGTGGCGCATCGTGTAGCCGCGAACGTGCACCTCGGCGATGACGGTCTCCGACCACGGGACACCCGGACGCGGCCCCGGCGGCCCGGTGCGCGGCGCGGTCACCACCGAGAGCGGGACGTGCCCGAGCGAGTCGACCGGGCTCGGCGGGCCGGTCATCGGGTCGTCGCACCAGCCGCGGGCGGCGCCGAGATCGGTGACGCGACCGGTGATCTGCTTCGCGTAGGGGTCGACGAGGATCTTGGCGGGGTTGGCGCGCACGCCGTCCCACGGGTGATAGGGACCGTGTACCCGGTAGCCGTAGCGCTGCCCGGGGCGCACACCGGGGACATGCCCGTGCCAGACCCCGAAGGTCTGTTCGGTGAGCTCGATGCGTCGCTCGGTCAGCGGGCCGTTCGGGCCTTCGTCCACGTCGTCCACAAGGCATACCTCGACGGCGTCCGCGCTGGTCGAGGCGACCGCAAAGCGCGCCCCGCCGTCGTCGACATGGGCACCCAGTGGGAAGACCGGCACGATCGGCGAGGATAGAGCGCGTGGCCTCGCCCGGATCCCTGCCTGAGCCGATCGTCACCGACCGCGATCTCGCCGATCTCGTCATCCATATGGACGGGGTGGACGTGCGCCGCGGCGTCACGACGTTGATCGCCGGCGTCGCCTGGTCGGTCGAGCTCGACGAGCGTTGGGTCGTGCTCGGTCCCAACGGTGCGGGCAAGACGACGCTGCTGCGGCTGGCCGCCGCGGAGCTGCATCCGACGGTGGGCACGGTGCATGTGCTCGGCGAGCGGCTGGGCCGGGTGAACGTGTTCGAGCTGCGCCCGCGCATCGGGTTCGCCACCGCGAACCTCGGGTCGCGGGTCCCCGGCGACGAGATCGTCAGCGACGTCGTGGTGAGTGCCGGGTACGGCGTGCTCGGCCGCTGGCGGGAGCGTTACGACTCGACCGACACCGACCGGGCCCGGCACCTGCTGGCCGCGTTGGGGGTCGAGCGGCTGGCCGGCCGGGCGTTCGGAACGTTGTCGGAGGGCGAACGCAAGCGGACGCTGATCGCCCGCGCCCTGATGACCGATCCCGAGCTGCTGCTGCTCGACGAGCCCGCGGCCGGTCTCGACCTCGGCGGGCGCGAGGATCTGGTCGGCCGGCTCGCGGCGCTGGCCGCCGATCCGGACGCGCCGGCGTCGGTGCTGGTCACCCACCACGTCGAGGAGATCCCGCCCGGCTACACCCACGGCCTGCTGGTGCGCGCGGGCCGGGTCGTGGCCGCCGGGCTGCTCGACGACGTGCTCACCGACGAGAACCTGTCGGTGACGTTCGACCTGCCACTGGCGGTGCAGCGTCGCCGCGGCCGGTATTCGGCGTGGCTGCGCTGAGGTGAGATTCACGTCCTGTGCTCGGCCGGCCGGTCGGGGCGGGTTAGGGTGCGCGGCGTGACTGAGTTCGTGAGCCTCGAGGTCGACAACGGCGTGGGCACCATCCGTCTCGACCGGCCGCCGATGAACGCGCTGAACCGCCAGATGCAGGAGGAGTTGCTCGAGCTCGCCGCCGAGGCGACGCGGCGCGACGACATCCGCGCGGTCGTCGTCTACGGCGGGGAGAAGGTCTTCGCGGCCGGCGCGGACGTCAAGGAGATGTCCACCATGTCCTATGTGGACATGGCCCCGGTCGCGCGGCGGCTGTCCGCCGGGCTCGGTGCGATCTCGACGATTCCGAAGCCGACGATCGCCGCGGTCACCGGTTACGCACTGGGCGGCGGTCTCGAGGTCGCGCTGAGTACCGATCGGCGGATCGTGGGCGACAACGCCAAGTTCGGCGTCCCGGAGATCCTGCTCGGCATCATCCCCGGCGGCGGCGGCACCCAGCGGCTCGCCCGGCTGATCGGTCCGGCGCGGGCGAAGGACATGGTCTACACCGGGCGGTTCGTGGACGCGCAGGAGGCGCTGGCCATCGGGCTGGTCGACGAGGTCGTGCCGGCCGATCAGGTCTACAGCCGCGCGCTCGAGTACGCCGGGCAGTTCGCCAACGGTCCGGCGCTGGCCTACGCCGCGGCGAAGAAGGCGATCGACGGGGGCCTCGACACCGACCTGCGCACCGGCCTGGACATCGAGTCCGACGTGTTCGCCGGGTTGTTCGCCACCGAGGACCGGACCATCGGTATGCAGTCGTTCATCGAGAACGGTCCGGGGAAGGCGAGCTTCACCGGACGCTGAGCCCCGGTCGGCTGCCGATCCCTGGCTACGCTGGTGACCGATGAGTGACACCCGGGCTCGTTCCGAACCCTTTCCCGAAGGCCGTGACCGTGCATGATCGTCGGATGTGGGTCGGCGGCGTCACCGGTGACGCCGGTGTCCCACATCCGACGATCTCCGAGGGGCGGACCCCGGTGCCGGTGCCGAACCCGCACGCGACCGCCGAGCAGGTGGCGGCGGCGCGGCACGATCCGAAGCTGGCCAACGTGCTGTACCACGACTGGGAGGCCGGCTCGTACGACGACAAGTGGTCGATCTCCTACGACGAGCGCTGTATCACCTACGCCGCCGACCGGTTCCGCGCCATCGCCGGGGACGCCGACTGGCCCTACGGCCGGGCGCTGGAGCTGGGCTGTGGCACCGGGTTCTTCCTGCTCAACCTCATGCAGGCCGGTCTTGCGGCGTGGGGCTCGGTGACCGATCTCTCGCCCGGAATGGTGCAGGCCGCGCTGCGCAACGCCGAGCGCCTCGACCTCGGCGACGGCAGGGTCGACGGCCGGGTCGCCGACGCCGAGCGGATCCCGTACGACGACGACTCGTTCGACGTCGTCGTCGGGCATGCGGTCCTGCACCACATCCCCGACGTGGAGGCGGCGTTGCGCGAGGTGCTGCGCGTGCTGCGTCCCGGCGGCCGGTTCGTCTTCGCCGGTGAGCCGACCCGGATCGGCGACCGCTATGCCCGCAGGCTCGGGTCGCTGACCTGGAAGGCCGTCACGACCGTCACCCGGCTGCCGGGATTGCGGAGCTGGCGGCGCCCGCAGGTCGAGCTCGACGAGTCGTCGCGGGCGGCCGCGCTGGAGGCCGTCGTCGACCAGCATGTGTTCGATCCCGACGACCTGGCGGCCATCGCCCGTCGCGCGGGGGCGGCCGACGTGCGGGTGGCGACCGAGGAGTTCACCGCCGCGATGCTCGGCTGGCCGGTCCGCACGTTCGAGGCCGCGGTGCCGACGGGACGGCTCGGCGCGCGCTGGGCGATGTTCGCCTACCACGGCTGGCAGCGACTGTCCTGGTTGGATCGACATGTGCTGTCCCGCGTGGTGCCGCGCGGGTGGTTCTACAACGCGCTGATCACCGGGACGGCGTAGCGCTGCCGGCGTGGGCTGACGCTGCGTCACGGCAGCCGGCGCGCCATGAGTGATCATCCTCGATCGTCCGGGTGGCACCGTTCGATGCGGGACGGACCGCACCGCCGGCGATGGCAGCATCCGGTGCGGAGGTGCGCGATGAGCGAGGTTGCGAGCGAGTCCTCGATCCGGTGCTCGCCGAAGGCCCCGACCGGACGCCGCGAGTGGATGGGCGCTGCGTCGCCCGATGTGGTCGTGCTGGCGGAGGGGGCGGCGGCGGACGGGCTGGCCGCCGACCTGCGTGCGGCCGGGCTCGCGGTGTCGGGCGCTGTTGCCGCCGCGGCGGCGGTCCCGCCGCTGACCGGGCCCGGCACGGTCGTCGTCGTCGATGTCGGCGGGGGCGTCGACCACGTCGCGTCGCTGGTGGTGGCGCTGCCCGCGGTGCCGGTGCTCGCCGTCGCGGCGAAGACGGACCACGATCTGGTGCTCGACGCGGTCCGCGCGGGCGCGGCCGGGTTCGTCGTGCGCACCGCCGATTGGATCGCAGTCCCCGATGCCGTGCGGCGCGTCGCGGCGGGGGAGACGGTGTTCAGTCCGGGGCTGGCCGCGGGGGTGCTCGAGGCCTACAGCGGCGGCGTGCAGGCCGGGGCGCCGCGGCTGACCGAGCGGGAGTCGCAGGTGCTGCGCCTGGTCGTCGAGGGACTCACGGCGCGGCAGATCGCGGGCCGGCTGGTCCTGTCGCCGCGCACGGTCGAGAACCACGTCCAGCGCATGCTGCGGAAGCTCGGGCTTTCCGGACGCGCCGCACTCGTGCGGTACGCGATCGAGAACGGCCTCGCCTGATCCCCCTGTGAGTGCGTAACAGTGTTAGAACACTGTTACGCACTCACAGGGGGGTGTGACCAGGCGTTTCAGCACCTCGCCGAGCACGGCCGGGATATCGGCATCCAGCGCGACGTTCACCTGTGGGCCCGGGGCCGCCCGGCGCCGGTCGGCGACGGTGACCCCGCGCGCCGGGCCGAGATCACAGGCCACGCGGAGCGGAAACCCCGTGGTGCGCAGGGTGCCGGGCACGACCGCCTCCAGCACCGCCAGCGCGTCGTGCAGCGCCACCGCGTCGAGGCCGTACCGGGTCCGGAACGCGTTGTGGTAGTGGCCGATCACCGCGGCGAGCTGTGCGCAGCGCGGGCCGCCCGCGGCCAGTTCGGCGAGCCAGCGGCTGTCGGTGAGACAGCGCATCGTGAGGTCGAGCGGCACCAGCGTCACCGGGACCTCGGCCTGGGTGAACACCCGGTGCGCCGCCTCGGGATCGGAGAACACGTTGAACTCCGCGGCGCCGGTCGTATTGCCCGCGCCCAGCGAACCGCCCATCGCCACGATGCGGTCTATCCGGCCGGTCAGCCCGGGGTGCAGGGCCAGCAGCAGGGCGATATTGGTCAGCGGACCGATCGGGACGATGGTCACGGGCTCCGGCGCGGCCCTCAGCACGTCGGCCATCAGCCCGACGGCGCCCCGCGGGTCGGGGTCCGCGGTGGGCTCGGGCAGGCCGGCCGCTAGCCCGCCAAGGCCGTCGGCACCGTGCCAGCCCTCGGCACGTTCGGGTTGGGGGTGCACCAGCGGCCGGTCGGCCCCTGCGGCCAGCGGGACGTCGCCGCGGCCGGCCAGCGCGAGGACCCGCGCCGCGTTCGCGGTCGTCATGGGCAACGGGACGTTGCCGAAGACGGTGGTGACCGCACGCACCTCGACCTCCGGGCTGGCCAGCGCGAGCAGCAGCGCGACGGCGTCGTCCACGCCGGGGTCGGTGTCGATGATCAGCGGGATCGGCACGCCTCCAGCGTGACACAGCCGTGGACGACGACTCCTCCACCGGGTACGCGGCATAGGGTCTTCCGTGTGACCGGCATGCCGAGGCCTCGGGCCGTGCGTCGCCGGACGCGGCGCATCCGTCGCGATCCGCAGCAGGCGTGTTTCCTCACCCTCGCGTCGCTGCGCTGGGCGATCCGCCACCGCGCGATCACGCCCTGGTACCTCGTCCGCTACCTGCGGCTGTTGCGGTTCCGGCTGGCCAATCCGCACGTGATCCTGCGGGGCCTGGTCTTTCTGGGCAAGAACGTGGAGCTGTACGCGAGGCCCGGTTACGGACGACTGGAGATCGGCCGGTGGGTCCATATCGGCGACGGGACCTCGATTCGCTGTCACGAGGGCTCGCTGCGGATCGGTGACAAGGCCGTCTTCGGCCGCAGCAACACGGTCAACTGCTATCTCGACGTCGAGATCGGGGCCGCGACGATCGTCGCGGACTGGGTGTATGTCACCGACTTCGACCATGTCACCGCCGACGTACAGCTGCCGATCAAGGACCAGGGAATCGTGAAGATGCCGGTGCGGATCGGGCCGGGCTGCTGGCTCGGCGTCAAGGCGTCGGTGCTGCGTGGCACCCGGATCGGACGGGGGAGTGTGCTGGGCGCGCATGCGGTCGCCCGCGGAGACATCCCGGAGTACTCGATCGCGGTCGGCGCCCCGGCCCGGGTGGTGCGCGACCGGCTCGCCGACTACGAGGCCGGGGCCGAGCGGCGGGCGGCGCTGGCCGATATCGCGCGCAAGGCCGAGGTCGCGGTGCGGGAGCGGCTCAGCCGGGACTGACGGTGTTCCGCAGGTCAAGCCCGCCTGTGAGTGTGAAACAGTGTTCTAATACTGTTGCGCACTCACAGGGTTTTGCCAGTGGGGATCTTGGGTCGGCCGAGCTCGACGGGGCCGCCCGCCGGAGCGCGGGCATAGATCGCGGCCGTGCGGGCCGCCACAGCGGCCCAATCGAACTCCGAACCGAGCCGGACGCGCGCCGCACGGGCGCGCCGCGCCGCGGCGGCCGGGTCGTCGAGGACGGTCCCGACCGCGGCGGCCAGCCCGGCTACATCCCCCGGGGTGAACGACACCCCGGTGATCCCGTCGAGCACCACCTCGCCCAGGCCGCCCGCGGTCGATGCGATCAGCGGTGCCCCTGCTGCCGCCGCCTCGAGCGCGACGATCCCGAACGGCTCGTAGCGGCTGGGCAGGACGACCGCGTCGGTTGCGGCGAGCAATGCGGCCAGCTCGGCATCGGGAAGGTGCCCCGCGAACGTCGCGGCGCGGCGCACGCGGTGCCGGCGTGCCTCGTCGAGGAGGAACTCCCGTTGCGTGCCCTGACCGGCGACGACGAGCCGGGTGCCGGGATGGCGGCGGCGGATCCGGGGCAGGGCCGCCAGCAGATCCTGGATGCCCTTCTCGTACTCCAGGCGTCCGGCATAGAGCAGCAGCGGGGCGCCTCCGGGGGCGTAGCGGTCGCGCGCAGCGGTCACCCCGGCCCTGCGGACCCGCCAGCCGCGGGCGGTGATTCCGTTGTGCACCACGGCGACCGAGTCTGCGTCGAGCTCGAACAGGCAGGCCACCTCGTCGCGCATCGAGCGCGAGCAGGTGATCACCGAATCGGCCCGCTGGGCGAGCCACCACTCCACGGAATGCACCTGCCGGTTGAGGGGCGCGGACAACCAGCCCGCATGCCGCCCGGCCTCGGTGGCGTGCAGGGTCGCGACCAACGGGACGTCCAGCATGTCGGCGAGGGTGATCGCGGGATGGGCGACGAGCCAGTCGTGGGCGTGGATCACGTCGGGACGCCAGCCCCCGAGGTGGAGCAGCGCGGCGCGGAGCATGCCGTGGCCCATCGCGAGCGTCCAGGCGATCAGGTCGCACTCGAACTCGAGATGGAGCGGATCCTCGGCCGCCCGCAGTACCCGGACCCCGGGGGCGTCGGGATCGCGTTCGTCGCAGGTCGGGTGGGTATTCGCATCGGTTCCGGTGGCCTGCCGGGAGAGCACGACGACCTCGTGTCCGGCGGCGGCGAGCTCGCCGGCCAGCGCGTGCACGTGCCTGCCGAGACCCCCGACGAGGACCGGGGGGTACTCCCAGGACAGCATCAGTACCCGCATCCGGTGCATCCTGGCAAACTCGCCCGATCGGTTACTCATGGGTGGAAGGCGTCGGTGCGCAGCCCGCGGGCATCGAGGTGGCCGAACACGATGTCCTCGCCCCAGCCGGCGACGAGCCGGGCTGCGGCCGCCCGCCCGCCGTCGAGCAGCAGCCGGGACAGCTCGCTGACCCGCGCCGCGTGCAGCTCCGCCCGGGAGCGGGCGTAGCCGGCGGCGGAGTCCTTGCTGACCATGAACGCCCAGTCGCTGGACAGGGCCAACATCGCCTGCCCGGCCAGGGCATCACGCAGCGGGTCGCGGGGCAGCGACCGGCAACCGGGGGAATCGACGACGGCGAGCAGATCGCGCTGTACGCCGGCCCCCTGCGCCGCCAGGTCGGCGACCTGCTCGCCCGCCCACACCCGCCAGTCCTTGCCCGACCCCCACGACGCCGCCGGAAGCCGCACCGGTTCGCCGACCAGGCCCGCGTCGACCGCGCCGCGCAACGTGGAGACCCGCACCCCGGCGTCCGGCAGCGCCCGCAGCACCGCCTCCAGCCAGGCCGGGCCCTCGTGCCACCAATGCCCGAACAGCTCGGTGTCGAACGCGGCCACGGTCAGCCCCGGCTGCCCCAGTTGCTCGCGGATCGCCGCCAGCCGCTCGCGCACCACCCGCACGAAGTCCGCGGCGTCGCGCGCCACCGCGACGGCGGCCCGCTCGGGGTCGTAGGGGCCCTTGTGCTCGGGCGGCACCGTGTGGCCGGTGACCCTGGCCGGTTTGAGACCCGACGGGTGGTCGAAGGTGTGGAAGTCGCGGTAGTCCCGCCCGCCGGGATAGCCCTTGCGCGGTGACCACACCCGATAGGTGACGTCGAGGTCGCGGCCGAAGCACACGACGTCGGAGTCGCCGACGGTGCGCCCCAGCGCGGTGTCGCCGCGCAGCGCGGGGCCGTCGACGAGGAACCGGCGCACCCCCGCGTCGGCATAGCCGTATTCCATTCCCGGGGCGTAGCCGCATTCCGGGGCCCAGATCCCGGCGGGCCGGCCGCCGATCCGCCGGCCCGCGTCGGTCAGCCCGGTCTCCAGCGCGAACGTGCGCACCCGCGGGTCGAGCAGCGGGAGGAACGGATGCGTGGCCGGGCCGCCGAGCAGCTCGCAGGCGCCGGCATCGGCCAGCTCGCGGAAGATCGGCGAGGCGCCGTGCCTCCAGCGTGTCTCGAACTGCCCGAGCGCCGCGCTCGCCAACCCGTGCTCGCGCGCCGCGAGCTCGGGCAGTCGCGGCGCGGCACCGTGGGCGCGCAGCAGCCAGCCGCCGAGCCAGTCGTGCATCCCGCGCAGGCAGTACGGGTCGTCGAGCTGGGCGGCCAGCACCGGGGTGACGCCCAGGGTCAGCAGATCACGCCGGCCCTCGTCGGCGAGCCTGCGCACCACGTCGATCACCGGGAGGTAGGAGTGCGCCCAGGACTGGTAGAGCCATTCCTCGCCGACCGGCCACCGTCCGTGATGGGCCAGCCAGGGCAGGTGACTGTGCAGCACCAGGCAGAATGTCCCGATCATCGGCGAACCGCGGTGGCCACGAGGTCCAGGCTGGCTTCCAACCGGTCGGGGCGCAGCTCGAAGTCCTCGACGCGCACCGCCGCGACGTCGTCGCGCAGCGCCGTGGGCCACTCCCGCCCGCTGACGGCGACCGCCACCTGGGCATCGACGAGGCACCCGCCGTGGCGGGCGTCGAGCTCGCGCAGCCGCGACCCATGATGCAGCCCGCGCAGCTCGACGTCGAGGAACCCGGCCGCGGCGACGAGCGCGGCGAGCTCCCTGGGGTCGAGCTCGCGGACGTGGAACGGGTTGAGCGGGGTGTCGCGGCCGGGGGAGAAGGTGATCCGGTTGGGGGTGGACAGCAGCAGCGCGCCACCGGGCCGCAGCACCCGCGCGCATTCGGCCAGGAATCGCTTCTGTTCCCAGAGATGCTCGATGACCTGCAGTGACACCACGACGTCGACGGCGCCGGTGGCGGCGGGCAGCGCGACCAGGTTGGCCCGCGCCACCGCCACCCGCGGGTAGCGGCGGGCCACGTGCGCCGTGACCAGCGGGTCGCAGTCGAGCGCGAGGACCCGGCGCGCACCGGCGGCCAGCAGGTCGGCGCCGTAGCCCTCACCGCAGCCCGCCTCCAGCACCACCGCCCCGGCGCACCGGGCCGCCAGCGCGCAGTAGACGGCTTCGTGGCGGCGGTACCAGTAATTCTCCTGCGCGATACCGGGAACCGTTCGTTCGCCCGTGAGCGGTAGACAACCCACTTGATCATCATCACTGTCGGTCATCGCAGATGCACTCTACCGGCGCCGGTTCACCCCGCTGGCCGACGGCGGCGGAACCGCTCACCGCGGCGGCGGCCACGACCTCGTCGAGCACCGCGCGGCTCACGCGTCGGCGCCGACCTGCGCGTTCGGTCGCCTGCGCAGCTCGGCGAGCACGGCCGGGTCCTGCAGGTCCATCCACGCGCTCACCTCCGAGTAGGTGGCGCAAACGGTCTCGGGCCGCGTGCAGACCTCACCCATGAACTGCATGACCGCGGGGGTGAACGCCCCGCCCGACCAGTCGTTGAAATGGTTGCCGATTACCAGCGGGGCCCGGTTCTGGTTGTACGCGGCGGCATGGGCCGCCCGGTAGGCATCGAGCACCGCCGCGGTGAACTCGGCGGCCCGCGTCGGCTCGTTGCGGGCCCCGTTGAGGGCGAACCACAGGTTGTAGTCCATCAGGATCACTTTCTTGCCCAGCGCGGGAACCCGGACGAGCGGCATCCAGAACTCCCGGATCCCGCCATGGTCGGTCGGCCATGCGATGCCGTTCGACGTCCGGCTGGAGTCGTAGGTGAGCCCGTGCGCGGTCATCGCCGGGAACGCCTCGTCCCAGTTCCCCTCCAGGCACGGTGTCCGCCCGCCTCGCACGGTCGCCGGATCGAGCGTGAGGCCCTGGTTCCGGGCGGAGTCGATGAACTCGAAGAACTGGTCCAGCTCGTCGTTCCACATCGCGGTCGACCACCGGTCGGCGCTCGGTTCGGCTCCGCGGCAGAAGTGGCCGTTGTAGTGGGTGCCGATCTCGTGGCCGCGGGCGAGCGCGGTGTTCACGTCGTCGATCAGCGTGGCCACTTCGGCCGCCGATCCGCCGAACCCGATCGACGATTTCCCCGCCGCGTGGCCCGGGCCGCGGTACCGGTTGCGCTGGTCGTTCTCGAGCAGGTAGGTGCCGGACAGGAAGCCGGTGATATGGGCGCCAGACCGGGCGGCCACATCGAGAACCTGCTGCCAGTGCTGGTGCGAACCGACGCCGTCGAAGGAGAACAGCACGAACTGCGGTGGACGCTCCCCGGGGGCCAGCGGCCGCATCCAGTTCGCGACGCGGTCCTGCGCGGGCTCCGCTGGTGTCTCGACGCGCTCGGGCGGGCGGGCGTCCGGCCCGGCGTCGGGCTCGCTCGGCCACCACTGCCCGATGAGCATCGCCAGCGCGAGCAGCACGGCGACGACGAGCGGGAGGCCCGGCCGGAAAGCTCGTTCTCGTCCCTGTATGACCGGAGTCCCCCTCGACGCAGGCAACGTCAACTCCGCCCGACGCTAGGGGGGCGGGTTCCGGAATCGGGTGAGGTCGGCGGCGTGTCGGGCAGATGACCCGTTCAGGTTGCCGCGCGTGGGAACCTCTTCCGGCCGAACCGCCGCGGGGATGCGCCGCCGTGGCCGTAGGCTGGCCCCGGACCGATAACAGACAGGGAGGTCACATGGCCCATGAGCCGGCGGACCTCGACCAGCGGTTGATGGACGCCGTCGAACGGCTGGGCGCCGCGGCACGTGCCATGCTGCGCCGCAGCGCCCTCGCCGAGGGACTGTCGTTGACCCAGGCCCAGCTGCTGCTGCGGATCACCGCCGACACCGCCCCGCCGCAGGGAACCGGTTCCCTGGCGGGCTGGCTGGAGGTCTCGGCGCCGACGGTCAGCGACGCGATCCAGACCCTTGTCCGCAAGGGGATGGTTGAGCGCGGGTTGCGGTCCGGTCGGGCCTGGACCGCGACCGCCATCGGACGGGCCGTGGCGCGGCGGCTGCGTCGTTGGCAGGATCCGCTGCGCGCCGCGCTGGGCGGGCAGCCGGACGCGGCGAAGGCCACGGCGCTGGAAACGCTGCTGCACACGATCGCCGAGCTCAACGTCGGCGGGCACATCAGCACCGCACGGACGTGTCTGACCTGCCGCTTCTTCCGCGCCGACCCCGAGGCCTGGTGTGCCCTGCTGGAGACGGCGCTGGCTCCGGCCGACCTGCGGGTGGACTGTCCGGAGCACGAGCCGCGCACGAGCGCGTGAGGGTGGCTCAGGTTCCCTTGGTGCATCCCGTGGCGGCGCAGGGCCGTCCCGCGACGGCGGCCGGGAGAACGACCCGGTCGGACTCCGGGGGGTCGACGGTCGCCGTGTCCGCCGGCGCGGACGCCGGGACCTGGCCGGAGACCCGGGGCGGGTGCAGCAGCGGGGACTGGGCCAGCATCGCGACCCCGGCGATGAGGATCCCCATCCCCAGCGCCGCCAGGACCAGCGGAGCACCCAGCTCCGGCAGCGGCTCACCGAAGCCGACGACGCCGAGCAGGTAGCTGGCCAGCGGATCGGCGATGACGACCGCGGTCATTGCCGGGGCCAGGGGACCGCTGGCGTATGCGGCCTGCTGCAGGCTGAACGAGGCCAGCGAGACGGCGGCCAGCGTGTAACCGGGCCAGCTGGTCAGCAGCCCGACCAGGCCGTCGGTGACTGCGGTCCCCGCGGTGAGCTTGGTCATGGCGGCGCCCACGCTGAACAGGACGCCGGCGCCGACCGAGAGCATCGCCGCGCGGACCGGTGCCGAGCGGCCCCGAGCCAGAACCACCAGCATCACCGCGAGCAGGAGCACGGCCGCCATCGCCGGGATCAGCGTCGGGTAGTTCGCGGTATCGGTGGTCGACGAGCCGCGGGTGGACAGCACCAGGACCAGCCCGGCGCACACCCCGACAGCACCCGTCCAGTCCCGCAGGCTCGGCCGTCGGCCGGTACCCAGGGCGGCCAGCGGAATGCTGAACAGCAGCGTCGTCACCATCAGCGGCTGCACCACCGAGAGCGACCCCAGGTGCAGCGCTGCCGCCTGCAGAAAGAAGCTGCCGCCGTCGACGATCCAGCTGCCCAGCCACAGCGGGGTGGTGAGCAGGGCGAACGCGAAGCCGGTGGCGTAGCGCACCCGGCGTCGCACCGAGCGCTGACGCGGGTCCTCCGCGGCACCCGGTGCCGGACGTGGCACGCGCCGCCGCACCTCGCCGGCCAGCCGCGACGCGGCGCGCTGCTCACCGGCGGCGCTGAGTGCGGCCAGCGCCGCCGACGCCAGGGCCAGCGCGATCACGATCACTTCGATCTCCCCGGGATCGGCGGACGGGCCACGATCTGGGTCGGCGTTCCGAGCCCGGCCCGGAACCACCTTGTCTGCTACAAGGCGCGGGTGTCATCCGGAATTCCCCCGGGTTCGGGACTCCGGGACCCCTAGTGTCTTGCGCCTGAAATTCGTTGATGATGTCTAGTATGGGCGTCGTGGCACGCACGGGACGGCCGGTGGCCGCGGTGACCTTGACCGACGACGAACGGGCGACTCTGGTGCGCTGGTCGCGGCGGGCGAAGTCGTCGCAGGCGCTGGCGCTGCGATCGCGCATCGTGTTGGCCTGCGCGGACGGTGGGTCCAATCAGGACGTGGCCGCCGATCTCGGGGTGTGGCCGCAGACGGTGGGCAAGTGGCGGCGCCGCTTCGTGGAGGCGCGCCTGGACGGCCTGTCCGACGAGCCGCGGCCCGGTGCTCCGCGCACGGTCACCGACGAGCAGGTCGAAGCGGTCG
>NZ_KE384066.1:95650-106175 GCF_000423625.1 Pseudonocardia asaccharolytica DSM 44247 = NBRC 16224 | reverse complement strand
TGGATCTCTGATCCGATCGTCGGAGGTCGACACGACTCGTACTGCCTGAAGGGTTCAGGCGTCCTACGGACGCTTGACCCAAGCAACTGGATAGGCGACAAGGGATACGTCGGCAACGGCATGGATACGCCCATCAAGAAACCGGAGTGCCGTGACCTTCTCGACTGGGAGAAGGATTTCAACACTCAAGTCAATAAGATTCGCTACCGCATCGAACGGGTCATCGCCAACCTCAAGAGCGGGCGCATCCTGCACACCGACTACCGCCGCCCGCTCGCAACGTTCGCGGAGACCATTTCAACCGTAGTTGCACTCCACTTCTATGCACTCGCGTGAATAACCCTCAGGGTATGAGGATTTCCGTGCGTGGCCGGATCCTGACAAATGTGATCGAGGCCTACCACCAGAACCACTGACGGCGGCCGGCGCGACTTTCTTCGCCGTTCCGGCCTCCGGGTGGCCGTGCATCTGCCAGGGTGGGCGGATGCCACGGTCGATCATGGTTCCGGATTCGGTGCACCTCACGTTGCAGGCAGACCGTCCGCCGTGGACACCGACCGGTCTGCAGGTGTGTCGCGGCGACCGGGTCACCCTGCTCGGTTCGGGATTCGTGCGCTGGTGCCCGCCGCACGATGCGGGCGCCGGCGCCAAACGCCATCTGTGGGGCCGGGTGCCCGGCGGGGAGATCTTCGGCTGCACCCAGGACACCACGACCACGGTCATCGACCATGACGGCGAGCTCGAGCTGTGCGTCCACCTCGGTGCCTGGGCCGACCGGAAGGGGGCGCTCGCCACGGGCGACGCGCCCTACCGGCGCGCCTCCGGCGGGCTGGATGTGACGGTCCTGCGCTGGGTGGCGGGCGCGGACCCGGTTGCCGGGCTGACCTCGCTCGGGCCGGGCATCGTCGACCCGTCGCTGGCCGCCGCCGAGCACGCGCGGCTGTGTGACCCCGTCGTCCCGCCGCCCGGCTGGGAGTACCTGCTCGAGTTCGGCCCCGGAGACGTCTACCGGCACGCCCGGCGGGACGGCCGGTCGGCCATCGACGTCGTCTGCGACGACAACGCCGGCGTCATCCGCACCGAGGTCGGGCTCCCGCTGGGCGCCGACACGACCCTCGAATGGACCTGGCGGGTCGACGAACCGCCGCTGCCCGCTCCGGGAAGCGAGGGCTGGATTCGCGACCAGCTGTCGGTGGCCGTCGAGTTCGACACCGGCCAGGAGCTCAGCTGGTGCTGGGCAGCGGCACCCGAGCCTGCCCACCCCGGCGCCCCCATCCCGCTACGCGCCGGCGGACCGGGAGCGACCCACCATGAGTCGCGCACCATCGTGGGCGACTACCGCCGCCACCTCGGCCGGCCGCCGGACCGGATCGTCGGGATCCGGCTGACCGCGGTCAGCCACCTGCGGCACAGCCTCGTGCGCGCGAGCTTCTCCGGCATCGTGCTGCGCACCGGCCGGCACCGGATCCAGGTGCTCTGAACCCGGCCTTGTCTCCCGCGTGACCGTCCGGCGGCACCGGGTGCGTCATCCGTACCGGTGATGCTCGGCTCCCCGTAGGTTTCGGCCCTCCACGAAACATCGACGGCCTGATCACCGATCTTGTCGGTGATCGATGGTGTAGTACTCGCAGATCGATCCCGACCTAACTTCTCCTCACCGAAGGGTGGACGTGAGCACCGAGGCGTCATACCAGGAATTGCTGTCCGCAGTCTCGCTCACCGGAACGCGTGCGGTGCTCCGAGTGACTGCGATGTACCAGCCCACGGGCGGGGTGGGAAGCAAGGTGTTCCCGCCCACCTATCCGGCCCAGAACGGGCAGTCGCCATATGTGCTCGAGTCGCGGATGGTGGATGGCCAGGAGCGCGGGAACGTCCTACTGGACTCCACGCCGTCGCAGGCCAACCGTGCGGAGGAGGCCCTCCTGCGGGCTCGGCGGGCCGGCATCGTCCGGGTTCCGCTGCTGCAGATCGAGCACGAAGGGGCCGCCCCGGTGGTGCTCACCTCACTGGAGTTCCCGCACCGCTACGCCGACGCCTACCTGCGTGACAGCCTGCTCGACGGCGTGGCGTTCGACAAGACCGAGCTGGGCCGGTCGTTGATGGCCGCCTCCCCGGACGACGCGACCACCTTGTACGCCCATGATCCGGGTTCGCTCGTGTACGGAGCGTGGAACAGCCACCGCAAGGGGCGGCAACGGAAGTTCCCGCGGGTATACGCCAGCGAGGTCATCGGTTGGGACCCGGTGGTGGGTGCTCGCAACGCCGGGCGGATGGATCCGCTGAACCTCCAGGGGGCGCAGAAACGGCGTGCCGATGGGGAGGGCTGGGACTACGCACCGGCGTCGACCAAGGTCAAGGGAGAGAAGCTCAGCGAGATCGGTCATGGCAATGTCGCGCCGAACCCACAGCACGGTGGCGTGACGATCCACTCGGCGCAGCGCTGCGCGACGCTGTCCTTCGCGGGCCTGGACCGGATCGGGTTCGGTACGGCGTCCGCCGCGGCGGCGGATGCGGCGCGGGCCGTCCTGGCCGCGTACGCGATGCTGGCCGACCGGCTGGCGTTCGGCCGCTCCAGTCTATGGCTGCGCAGCGGATGCGAGCTGGTGCTGGAGTCCGAGCGGATCGAGTGGGTCCACAGGGGAGGCGGCACCGAACAGCTCGACCTGACGGTCGACCAGGCGGTGGCCCTGTTCGAGGTCGCGACAGCCCACGCCCAGAAGCAGGGCTTGCCACTGACGACCGGGACGGTCGTTCTCACGCCCTCCAAGCCTCTGGCACAGGCGATCGACTTCAGCCTGACCAAGGCGAGCGGGGACGAGGCCTGAGCCATGGCGGTGGAGATCTCCATCGAGCTGCTGTCCGGCAGCTATGACGCCGCCGAGGTGGACGACCGCGAGCACGCCGAGTGGCCACCACATCCGGCCCGGCTGTTCTGTGCGCTGGTGGCCGCGGCCAGAGGTGAGGCGGACCGGGTCGCGCTGCGCTGGTTGGAGGCACAGCCTCCCCCGATCATCCTTGCGGCCGGGCAACCGCGGGAGAGCCGACGAGCCGCATACGTCGTGGTGAACTCCCTCAGCGCCAAGGGTGGCAACCAAACTCATCCCGCGCGGACGAACGGTCTGCGGGTCAGGACGCGGGCCCTGCCGGCGCATCCGCGCGTGACGATGATCTGGGCCGGGACGGCCGATTCAGATCTCGTCAGCTCGCTGGACGCGATGGCGCATCGGATCCCGTATCTCGGCCGGTCGACCGGCGTCGCACTCGTGGCCGCCTCGGCCACCGGCGACGAGCAACCACTGGACGCCATCCCGGACGCCATCCCGGGTGATGGGCGGGAGCGCTTCGAGCCGTGCGACCTGTTGAGCCGTGAGGTGTCGGTGCGGGTGCCCTACCCCGGTTTCCTCGGCGAACTGGATGCCCAGTTCGAGGCCGGCCGACCGGCATGGGAGGTGAGCCGCTACCAGGGTTACCGCCGACGCCCGCCGGCGAGCGGCACCGGCACCGCGGCCAAGGCGGACCGGGGGGTGGCGGATGAGCTGCTGATCCCGTCGGTCTACACCGACGTGCTGGTGTTCCAGTTCTCCGGTCTGAAACCGCAGGCGCGGCTGACGGTCCGGCTCACCGAGGCCTTCCGGTCGGCGGTGCTCAAGGCGGCGGGCGGCGACGCGCCCGCCGTCCTGCACGGGCACGGCGCGGATGGACGGCCGCATGTGGCGTTCCTCGCCCTACCCGACGTCGGTGGTGACCATTCCGACGGTCACCTACTGGGGTTGGCGGTCGCCGTCCCCGAACTCCCGGCCTCGGAGCGCCAGGCTGTGCTGCATGCCGTCCTGGGGTTGCGGCGACAAGACCTGAACGGCGTGGTCGAACTGCGCGTACCGCAGATCGGTCTCGTAGAAGTGATCTATCAGCCCGGACTGGTTCGGCCGTGGGGCGCTTCAGCGGAGCGGTGGCGCCGGGGAAGCCGGCGGTGGGTCTCCGCCACACCGATGATCTTGGACCGCTATCCCAAGCGGCCGGAGCAGTTGGAGGCCGAGGTGCGTGCGGGGTTCCGCAGGGTGGGGTTGCCCGAACCGGTCAGCGTTGAGGCCAGCACCGAGCCCCTGATGCCGGGAGCGGCACGGCTGCGTCCCCTGGATCTGCCCTCCCAGACGAAAGGACGGCTGTTCCGGCACGTCGCCGTGACGTTCGATCGACGGGTTTCCGGCCCGGTGTTGGTGGGGGCGGGGCGTTACCTGGGGGTGGGCCTGCTGGCCCCGGTGCCGGTGCGGGGTGGCGATGTCTGACGCCACCGGCGTCCCGGCGCTGGGCGCCGCGGACTTCGCGGAGTTCTACCGCGCCGTCCATGCGGTGGACCCGTTCCCCTGGCAGGAGAGCCTGGTCGCCGAGGTACTCGGCGGTGGCCGGTGGCCCGATCTGATCGACGTGCCCACGGGCCTGGGCAAGACGTCGACGCTGGATGTGGCCGTGTTCGTGGCCGCGGCGACTTCACACGTGCCGGGAGGACACCGGCTCGGACGGCGACGCTGCTTCTTCGTGGTCGACCGCCGCATCGTCGTGGACGAAGCCTACGAGCACGCCCTCTCGCTCTCCCGGGCAGTGCAGGACGCGGAGCGGTCGGAGGATCCCGGCATCGTCAGTCGGGTGGCGGCCGGGCTGCGGTCCTATGCTCCGGACGCCCGAGCCGGTGCACTCTTGCCGGTCACCCGGATGCGCGGTGGCGCCAC
The DNA here is from genome assembly GCF_000423625.1 of Pseudonocardia asaccharolytica DSM 44247 = NBRC 16224. GTDB lineage: Bacteria > Actinomycetota > Actinomycetes > Mycobacteriales > Pseudonocardiaceae > Pseudonocardia > Pseudonocardia asaccharolytica. Next base: position 101,448 of record NZ_KE384066.1, on the reverse strand, counting down.
ATGGGCTGCGGCCTGGCTCGACCGCCCGGACCGTCCGGGCCTCGTGTTGGGCACCGTCGACCAGATCGGCAGCCGGCTGCTGTTCCGCGGCTACGGGGTCAGCGACCGCCGCCGTCCGATCGACGCCGCCCTGGTCGGCACGGACTCCTTGGTACTGGTCGACGAGGCGCATCTGTCCACCGCACTGCTGGCGACGGTGTCCGCGGCGCAGGAGCGGGATCGGCTCGGTGTCCCGCTGCCCAGCCTGAGCCTCGTGCGACTGTCCGCCACCGGCGCTCCGGCCCGGCACACCTTCGCACTGGACGTCGACGCGCACCGGACAAACCCTCAAGCGTGGGAGCGGCTCACCGCGGGCAAGCGGCTCACCACCCGCGAAGTCTCCTCCGCCAAGGACTGCGTCAAAGCCTTGGCGGAGACAACTCTCGAGCGCGTCGGCACCCTGACCGCCAAGGCTTCCATGGAGGGAGCGGCCCCCGTCGCAGCAGTGGTGTGCAACACCGTGGACCGCGCTCGCGCCGTCCATACCCTGCTCCGGAAGTTGCTGACGGGGCGGGGTGCGGTTGTCGAGGCGGACTGCGAGCTGCTCATCGGCCGTTCCCGTCCCATCGATCGACCGAACGTGCAGGAGCAGGTCCTCAGCCGGTTCGGCACCAGCCGGGATCCGTCACGCCGCGCGGCCATCCTGGTCGCCACCCAGACCGTCGAGGTCGGGGTGAACCTCGATGTCGACGTCCTGGTGAGCGAGTCCGCGTCCTGGGATGCCCTCGTCCAGCGGCTCGGGCGCCTCAACCGGCTCGGCCGTTTCACCGAACGGTTCCCCGGCCAGGACGAGGCCGCCGCGGTTGTCATCCACGACGGGCAGGATCGCGGTCCGGTCTACGGCGAAGCCCGCGATACCACCTGGCGAGCCCTGCACGCGATGGTTTCGGAACACGGCGGGATCGACGTCTCCCCGCTGGCGTGTCGGCATCTGGCCACGACGACCTTCGCCGCCCTGGAGTTCACGCGGCAGCCTGGCGGGGTTCCGGTGCTGCTGCACCCGACACTTGACGCCTGGACGCAGACCGCACCAGTGCCCCTCGACGATCCACCGATCGAGCCGTTCCTCCACGGCTTCGACAGCGGTGTCGCCGCGGTGCGGATCGTCTGGCGGGACGGCCTGCTCAGTACCGACCCCCTCGACGACCCGTGGGAGGACGACATTGAACTGGCGGCGGCCCACATCGACGGCCTGCTCACCCAATGGCCACCGCGCACCACGGAGACGGTCGAGGTGCCATTCGTCGCCGTCCGGCAGTGGATGAGTGGGCAGGCGGCCGAGCCGATCAGCGACCTGGAGGCGGCACCGGACGTCGGGGGCCACGCACGGCAGCTCGAGGATCCTTTCCGTGTGCTCGCCCAACGGCCCGCCTCCACCGGCCGAGGCGCGGATGATGCGCCGGACACCCCCATGGTGTGGCGGTGGATCGATGCCGAGGAGCTCCGTCCGGGTGATCTGATCATCGTGCCGTCCGAGCGGGGCGGCCTCGACGGCTATGGCTGGTCGCCCGCAGAACGCTCGCCAGTGCGGGACGTCAGCGAGGCCGCCACGTTCGTCGCCTCCCGTTCCCGTCGAGAGGCCACGCTGCGGCTCGATCCTGGGCTTCCGGCCCGGCTGGGAATGGAGCATGCCGCAGGGGAAACCGCGTCAGCCCTGGTGTCGGACCTGCTCGCGGCCGACGAGGACGCATGGCCCGGCAGCGAGGAGATCGACGGCTTCGGCAGGGCCCTCGCTGAGCTCCTGCCCGACGAACCTCCTCCCGGTTGCGGCTGGACGGCCGACACCTGGAACGCGTTACGCCGGTGGGCGGAAAGCGGACAACTGCGGATCCTCGACCTCCGGGACCCCGCCGACTCCTGGGTGGCCGGCCACGACGGACCCCGCACCTGGGCGCGGCTGCTGGCGGGCCCCGTGCCGGCCGACGCCGCCTGCCGCGTCGACTCCGGTTCGGCGGTCGACCGGGACGACGAGGAGGTCGGCGCCAGTTCGGTCGGCACGAGACCGGTCACCCTCGCCGCGCACCACACCGCCGTCCGGCAACGCGCCGAGGAGATCGCAGTCGCCCTGGGCCTGCCGCCGGAACTGCGCGCGGTGGTGGCGGACGCCGCCGGATGGCACGACCTCGGGAAGGCCGACGAGCGGTTTCAGATCATGCTGCACGGCGGGGACGGCTGCGAGGCCACGCTCGCACTGGAGCCGCTGGCGAAGTCCGGGATGGACCCGACCGATCGCCTGGCCTGGCGGCGTGCGAGTCGGTTGAGCGGGCTGCCCGCCGGTGCCCGGCATGAGGCCTGGTCGGCCGCTCTCGTCGAGGAGTGGCTGCGCGGTGCCGGCTCGGCCTACCTGGGTGACACGGACCTGCTCATCCATCTCGTGGCCAGTCACCACGGATACGCCCGGCCCCTGGCCCGGCTGGTCATGGACCGGGAACCCCGCCCGGTCCAGGCGCTCGTGGACGGGGAGAAGGTGTCGGTGCCCTCGGAGCGGACGGTCTCGCTCGAGCACCCGGCCCGGTTCGCCCGGCTCAACCAGCGATACGGCCGGTGGGGCCTGGCGCTGCTGGAGACCGTGGTCCGTTGCGCCGACACGACGGTCTCCGAGGAGGGATCATGACGCCGCTCCCGCTCCCCGCGTTGGACGGCCACACGCCGCTCGGTTTCCTCGCCGCGCTCGGCGTGCTACGGCTGGTGGCCGAGCACACCGCGTATTCGGCGAGACTGGCCTGGTCACGCCAGGACGGCTCGGCCGTCCTGCACGACGCGCACCCGGATATGGACGCGCTTGTCGCCGACCTCACGGCCATCGTGCGCGACATCCCCGAGGGCGGTGTGCTGCCGGGCTTGAGCACGGATTTCCCCCCGCCCGGGGAGGCCCCGGACAAGCTCCGGCTGACCCGGCCGGCTCTGGCCGAGTACGCCTCTCGTGTCTCCACGACGGATGGCCCGGCCGGGGAGCGATGGCTTGGCGCCCTTGTCACCGATCTCAGCGTCGACGACAGGCAGCGGGCCGACATCAGTTTGTTCACCGCGCCGTCGGGCAAGCAGTCCATGCGCACCATGCTCGACAAGCCGCTCGCGCTTCTGCGGGGCAACCCCGGGCTCATGCGCGAAGCGCTGCTCGCGTGGCGTCGTTACCCGAGTGTCAGCGGCGAGTACCTGGACCATCGGGTTCTCTTCGACTCCGCGGACGCCGCGGACGGCAAGCCGTCCGAGCGTGGGGTTCCCGGGGCGACCTGGCTCGCACTCATGTCGTATCCGCTGATGCGCACGACGGCCGCCGATGGCCGGCCGATGAGCACCTGTTGGCAGGACTTCGGGCGCCGGGTGGGTCATCGGATGGTGTACCCCCTATGGTCGGCTCCGCTTGCTCCTGCCGCGGTACAGGCCGTCCTGTCCCATCCCGTCCTACAGGGCGCCGAATCGGGTCGACCACCGGAATTGGCCACCCTGCTGTCGATGTTCTGGATCGGACATGCCAGCCGGCGTCGGATCCCGGGGCGCACCTTCGCTGGCATGCTCACCCCGACCAGCCAGCCGACTCGTCCGGTAGTCCGGCCTGGCCTGAGCAGACGAGCACGATGACGTCCCCGCGACCGGATCTGCCCGGGCTCCCGGAAACGGTCCCGGCCCGGATGGTCAACGAGTTCGTGTACTGCCCCCGCCTGTTCTACCTGGAGTGGGTGCAGGGCAGGTTCGCCACCAGCGACGACGTCGAGGAGGGACTGTACGTCCACCGTGTCGTCGACGAGCCGGGCGGGGATCTACCTCCTCCGGAGGAGGACCTTGAACGGTTCGCCGGCCGGACCTCGCGCAGCTTCTGGCTCACCTCCCGGGATCTCGGGGTGAGCGCAAAGATCGATATCGTCGAGGTCGGCATCGATGGCGCGGTGACTCCGGTCGACTACAAGAAGGGCAGCCCGGACCGGCGCGGCACACCGTGGCCCGCCGATGAGATTCAGTCGGTTCTGCAGGCGTTGCTCCTGCGGGAAACCGGCTACCGCGTCGACCAAGCCGAGATCTGGTATGCCGAGACCCGGAAGCGGGTCGTCGTACCGGTGAGCGACGCTCGGCTCGCCGCCGTTCGCGAACTGCTCGGCAAGCTCTGGCGCACCGCGGCGAGTGACAACGCCCCACCGCCGTTGGAGGACAGCCCCAAGTGCCCGCGATGCTCACTGGTCGGCCTGTGCCTGCCCGACGAGATCAATGCGCTGCGGGTCCGCGAACGCGCTCCGCGTCGTCCGCGAGGTGTCATGGCCGCCGACCCGGACAGCCGGCCCGTCTATGTCATGGAACAGGGTGCGATGGTCGCTGTCCGTCGTGGTCGGCTGGAGGTCTTCAAGGAGCGGGAGAACCTCGGCAGCTATCGGCTCATCGACATCAGCCAGGTCTGTCTGTATGGGAACGTCACGGTCACTCCGCAGGTGATGCGAGAACTGTTCGCCCGCGAGATCCCTGTGTGCTGGTTCTCGTACGGCGGCTGGTTCTCGGGAATGGCCGAAGGCCTGCCGGGCAGACATGTCGACCTGCGACGTGCCCAATACACCACACCACATGACCGGCTACTGACCGTCGCCGGCCGGATGATCGAGGGAAAGATCCGTAACAGTCGAACCTTGCTACGTCGAAACAGCCGGGTCTCACCAGGCCAGACGATCGAGCAGTTGCGCGATCTGGCGACAGCCGCGGCCAGCCCCGCCGGATATCCCTCGCTGCTGGGCTTCGAAGGAACCGCAGCCCGTCTCTACTTCTCGCAGTTCACCGCCATGCTCAACGCGACGAACGGCCTCGACATCACCGCCTTCGACCGGAACGGCCGAGCCCGGAGACCGCCACCCGACCCGGTCAACGCGCTGCTCTCATTCGTCTACGCGCTCCTGGTCAAAGACCTGACGGTCACCCTGGCGACCGTCGGATTCGACCCTTTCGTCGGTGTCTATCACCGTCCCCGGTATGGTCGCCCGGCGCTCGCCCTCGACCTCGCCGAGGAATTTCGGCCCCTCATCGCGGACAGCACCGTCATACAATTGATCAACAACGGGGAGATTCGCTCCAGCCACTTCACTCGACGCGCCGGGGGATGCCAACTCGATCGCGACGGACGACGAGCGGCCATCAGTGCCTACGAGCGTCGCATGTCGCACGAGATCAAGCACCCTGTCTTCGGCTATCGCGTCAACTACCGCCGCGCACTGGACGTCCAGGCCCGCCTACTGGCCGCCCACCTGACCGGCGAACTTCCCGAGTACACAGCCTTTACTACGAGGTAACGAATGGCTCGCCGACGATTCTTGATCGCTTACGACATCTGTGACCCCAAGCGGCTCCGACAGGTATGCAAGACGATGGAGGAGTATGGAGAACGCCTTCAGTACTCTGTCTTCACCTGCGATCTCAGCCGGACTGAACTCATCCGTGCACGCGCGCAAGTGGAGCAGCAGATGAACCTCTCACAGGACTCCGTCGTCATCGTCGATCTCGGCGATGTCGACAGCGCTCGCTTCACCTTCATCGGTCAACGGCGCCCGCTGCCGACCCACGGACCGAAGATCGTCTGATGCGAGCGCTGGGATCCCCGCGGCACTCCGTGGGAGCGCTCGCACCCAGATCAACCAAGGGATTCGGCTGTCTCAGTGGCGCTCATCGTGACGGGCCGGTGCCTGACAGACCAAGCGCTCGCAACGGTCCAGAAAACCGCAGTTCAACTGCTATGTTTCTCGCGAGCTCTCTTCCCGGCCTTCGCGGTCGGGCTCCGTAGCGGC
>NZ_KE384066.1:0-95120 GCF_000423625.1 Pseudonocardia asaccharolytica DSM 44247 = NBRC 16224 | reverse complement strand
CGACCCGGGTCACGACGGCGCGGGCGGCGGGCTCCCTGAGCTCGAACTCGCCGGATAGGTCGTAGGGTCGGCCGGGTGCCCGATCTGGATCCCGAGGAGTTCCGCAGGCTCGGCCACCGGTTCGTCGACTGGGTGGCCGACTACCGCGCCGGTCTCGGCGAGCTATCGGTGCGCGCCGCGGTCGAACCCGGCTGGGTGCGCGGGCAGCTCGCCGCGGACCTTCCCGAGCATCCCCGGCCGCTCGAGGAGCTGCTCGCCGAGGTCGACCGGGTGGTCGTCCCGGCGAGCACGCACTGGCAGCACCCGGGGTTCTTCGGCTACTTCCCCGCCAACGCATCGCTGACCTCCCTACTCGGCGACCTGCTCTCCGGCGGACTGGGCACCCAGGGGATGCTCTGGTCGACCTCGCCGGCGTGCACCGAGGTCGAGCAGGTGCTGCTCGACGGGCTCGCCGGGGCGCTCGGGCTGGGCAAGGAGTACACCTTCGACGGCGGCGGGGGCGGCTCGATCCAGGACTCCGCCTCGTCGGCGGCGCTGGTGGCACTGCTGGCGGCGCTGCACCGCACGTCCGGCGGCACCTGGCGGGAGACCGGCACCGACGGCCGTGAACGCGTCTACGTCACCGCCGAGACCCACTCCTGCATGGCCAAGGCGGTACGGGTGACCGGGCTCGGGGCCCAGGCGCTGCAGGTCGTGGACCCGGCCCCCGGTTCGCTGGCGATGTCACCGGACGCGCTCGCCGCGGCCATGGCCGCCGATACCGCCGCGGGGCTGCGCCCGGTGCTCGTCTGCCCGACGATCGGCACCACCGGCACCGGCGCCGTCGACCCGGTGCGCGAGATCGCGCAGGTGTCGCGGGCGCACGGAGCATGGGTGCACGTCGATGCCGCCTGGGCAGGGGTGGCGGCGCTCTGCCCCGAGTTCCGGGATCTGCTCGACGGCGTCGAGCTCGCCGACTCGTTCTGCACCGACGCCCACAAATGGCTGCTCACCGCGTTCGACGCCTCGATGCTGTGGGTGCGCGACGGCGCCGCGCTGCCGGCCGCGCTGTCGATCACCCCGGAGTACCTGCGCAACGCCGCGAGCGAGTCCGGCGAGGTCGTCGACTACCGGGACTGGCAGGTCCCGCTGGGCCGCCGGTTCCGCGCGCTCAAGCTGTGGACGGTGATCCACGGGCTGGGGCTGGAGGGCCTGCGGGCGCACATCCGCGGGCACGTCGCGCTGGCGTCCGAGCTCGCGGCGCGGGTCCGCGCCGACCCCCGGTTCACCCTCGCGACGCCGCCGTCGCTGGCCCTGGTGTGCCTGCGCGTCCTGGGCCGCGACGACGCCCTCGACGACCGCGCCGATGATCAAGCGACCCGCGCCGTGCTGGAACGGGTCAACGCCTCCGGGTCCGCACTGCTCACCCACACCGTCGTCGACGGCCGATATGTGATCCGGGTGGCGATCGGATCGGTGGGCACCCAGCCCCGGCATGTCGAGGCCCTGTGGACCGCGCTGCGCGAGGCCGCGGACGCGGTGCGCCGGGGCCCGTGACCGGGTCCGCAGCACATTATGGAGCCATAACGTTGCCGTCGACCGGGTCCGCAGCACGTTATGGAGCCATAACGCGCCCGGGGAGAGGCGGTGGAGCGCTTGACGCATCGCCCTGGCCGCGCGTCGTTCGACGCATCCGTTGATTGTCGGCCCGGTCGGGTTCTCCATTCCTCGCGACACGGTCGACATCGACGCCCGCCCCGGCGGCCACCAATGGCTCGTCAGCAGGAATCGACCAAGATGTACGCGCGGATCGAGTTCCACGACGAGGACGGCAGGACCCGTCTGGTCATCCGGCAGGGCCCCCTACACCCAGGAGATGGAGGCATGGCCAGGGCGGGCTGGGAGAGCTCCTTCACCAAGCTCGACACGCTGCTGGCCGGCTGACCGCGGAACCGATCAGGCCAGCAACGTCCGGGTGAGGTCCTTCCACTGGGCGACCATCGGATCGTGGCGCACGTCCCGCGGGTCGAACGTGTAGGTCAGCGCGGTGCCGCGCATGCTGGTCAGCAGCAGGTCACGCAGCTGGCGGAACCGTGGGTGCGAGACGAGCGGCTCGCCGAACATGCGTCCGACCGAGGCCTTGATGACGGCGCCGAGGCGCCGCTCCTCGGGCCGTAGCACCTCGGCGATCCCCAGGTTCGCCCTGGCCGCGGTCCACAGCTCGACGGCGGCCCAGAAATGCGGTTCGTGGAAGGACTCCCAGAGCAGCTCGACGACCCGGTCGGCGCGGTCCCAGCCCTCGATCCGGGTGCCGACGATGCTCAGCACGCGGTCCTCCGTGTCCTGCACCCGCTTGACCGCCAGGTGCTGGGCGGCCGCGACGAGCAGCCGGTCCCGGGACGGGAAGTGGTGCAGCAGGCGGCCGCGGGAGACATCCGCGGCCGCCTGGATGGTGAGCGTCGTGGCGCCGCAGTAGCCGCCCTCGATCAGACAGGCGACGGCGGCGTCCAGGATCCGGGCGCGGCTGTCCTCGCTGCGCTGCGCCCGGGTCCTGGCTCCCGCGCCACCCGGCGCCGGTGTGCTGGTCACAGCCCGAGCGAACGGCCGATGACTTCCTTCATGATCTCGGTGGTGCCGCCGTAGATGCGGGTGATCCGCGCGTCGGCGTAGGCCTTCGCGATCGGGTACTCGGTCATGTACCCGTACCCCCCGTGCAGCTGCAGGCACCGGTCCACCACCCGGCCCTGCAGCTCGGTGCACCACCACTTCGCCTTGCTCGCGTCCACCGCGGTCAGCTCGCCGGCGTTCAACGCGCGCACGCAGTCGTCGATGTAGTGCTCGGCGATGTCGACCTCGGTGGCGATCTCGGCGAGCACGAACCGCGAGTTCTGGAACGACCCGATCGGCTGCCCGAACGCCTTGCGCTCCTTGACGTAGGTCAGGGTCTGCTCCAGCGCGGTCCGCGCCGCGGCCACGCCGGCCATCGCGATCGAGAGCCGCTCCTGAGCCAGGTTGGTCACCAGCTGGGTGAAGCCCTCGCCCTCGCGCGGACCGAGCAGGTTCGCCACCGGCACCCGGACGTCGGTGAACGACAGCTCCGCGGTGTCCTGCGCGTGCTGGCCCAGCTTGTCGAGGTTGCGGCCGCGTTCGAAGCCCGGCATCCCGCGCTCGATCACGAGCAGCGACATGCCCTTGTGCCGCTGCGTGGGGTCGGTCTTCACCGCCGTGATCACCAGGTCGGCGTTGATCCCGTTGGTGATGAACGTCTTGGCCCCGTTGACCACGTAGTGGTCCCCATCGCGGATCGCGGTGGTCGACATCGAGGCCAGGTCCGAGCCGATGCCCGGCTCGGTCATCGCGATCGCGGTGATCAGCTCGCCCGAGGCGATGCCGGGCAACCAGCGCCGCTTCTGTTCGTCGTCGCAGTAGGCCATGAAGTAGGGCAGGCAGATGTCGTTGTGCAGGCTCAGGCCCAGCCCCGCGGCGGCGGCGCCGCAGCGCATGAACTCCTCGGCGATCACCGCGTTGAAGCGGAAGTCGCGAACCCCGCCCCCGCCGTAGGACTCGGGGATCTCCATGCCCAGGAACCCGGACTTGCCCGCCGTCGCGAACAGCCCCCGGGGCACGATCCCGGCCCGCTCCCACTCCTCGTGGTGCGGGAGCACCTCGACGGCCAAAAACCTCCGGAAGGACTCGCGAAACGCCTCGTGCTCGTCCTCGTACAGGCTGCGCTTCATGGTCGGCTCCGCTACGGGGTCTGGTTCATCGGGGGGCCATCCGGATCGCGCCGTCGAGCCGGATCACCTCGCCGTTGAGCATGGGGTTGGCAACGATGTGCGCGGCCAGCGCACCGTACTCCGACGGATCGCCCAGCCGCGCCGGATGCGGGACCTGCTTGCCCAGCGACTCCTTGGCCTCCGCGGGCAGGCCGGCCAGCAGCGGGGTGTCGAACAGCCCCGGCGCGATGGTGACCACGCGGATCATGGCGCCGGCCAGGTCGCGCGCGATCGGCAGCGTCATCCCGACCACGCCACCCTTCGACGCCGAATACGCCGCCTGCCCGATCTGGCCGTCGAACGCCGCCACCGAGGCAGTGTTGACGATGACGCCGCGCTCACCCTCGATCGGACCGGCCTGCGCGATCCGCTCGGCCGCCAGCCGGATCACGTTGAACGTGCCGACCAGGTTGATGTTGATGATCTTCGTGAATTCCGCGAGCGGGAACGGGCCGTGCTTGCCCAGGGTCTTGATCGCGTTGCCGGTCCCGGCGCAGTTCACCGCGACCCGCAGGGTGCCCAGCTCGGCGGCCACGTCCAAGGCCGCCGTCACGCCGGCGTCGTCGGTGACGTCGCCGGGCGAGAACCGGACCCGGTCCCCCAGCTTCTCGGAGACCTGCGCGCCCGGCGAGCCCGGCAGGTCGAGGATGACGACGCTCGCCCCGGCGTCGAGCAGCTTCTCGGTGGTGGCCAGGCCGAGCCCCGAGGCTCCGCCGGTGACCAGGGCGACTGAACCGTTGATGTCCAAGGTGATGCCTCCTTCACCAGGCCCGAGAGCGGCACGTCGCGCTCCGGCGCGGCGCGCCGCTCACGAGCGCGTCAGTGCATGAGCTCGAAGATGGTGGCGTTGGCCTGGCCGCCGCCCTCGCACATGGTCTGCAGGCCGTAGCGGATGCCGTTGTCACGCATGTGGTGGACGAGGGTCGTCGCCAGCCGCGCCCCCGAGCCACCCAGCGGATGCCCGAGCGCGATCGCCCCGCCGTTCGGGTTGAGTGCCTTCGGGTCGGCGCCGATATCGGCCAGCCAGGCCAGCGGTACGGGGGCGAACGCCTCGTTGACCTCGAATGCCCCGATCTCCTCCAGCTTCAGCCCGGAGCGGGTCAGGGCTTTCTGGGTGGCCGGGATCGGAGCGGTCAGCATGATGACCGGGTCCGCCGCGGCCAGCACCGCGGTGTGCACCCGCGCGATCGGTCGCAGCCCGAGCTGCGCGGCCTTCTCGCTGGTGGTCATCAGCAGCGCCGCCGAGCCATCGGAGATCTGCGAGGAGTTCCCGGCCGTGATCGTCCCGCCCTCGGGCTTGAACACCGTCTTCAGCCCGGCCATCGACTCCAGCGTGCCGCCGCGCCGGATGCCCTCGTCCTTGGCGACCAGGGTGCCGTCCGGCAGCGTCACCGGCGCGATCTGCGCGTCGAAGCGGCCCTCGTCCTGCGCCACGGCGGCCTTCTCGTGGCTGGCGAGGGAGAACTCGTCGAGCTGGGTGCGGGAGAGACCCCACCGCTGCACGACCATCTCCGCGCCCGGGCCCTGGTTCGGGAACACCCCGTCGTAGCGGGCGAGGAAACCCTCCCCGAGCGGGCTCTGCTCACCGATGGACGAGCCCATCGGAACCCGCGACATCGACTCGACGCCACCGGCCACGACCAGGTCGTACTGCCCGGCGACCAACCCGGCCGCGGCGAAGTGCACCGACTGCTGCGACGAGCCGCACTGCCGGTCCACCGTCACCCCGGGAACGGTGTCCGGCCAGCCGGCCGTCAGCACCGCGGTGCGACCGATGTCGAAGGTCTGCTCGCCGATCTGCGTGACACAACCCCAGATCACGTCGTCGACCATCGCCGGGTCGATCCCCGATCGTTGGGCCAGCGCGTTCAGCACATGCGCCGACAGGTCCGCCGGATGGATCCCCGACAGCCCGCCGTTGCGCCTCCCGATCGGGGTCCGTACCGCTTCCACGATCACTGCATCTCGCACGTCCGACTCCCTATTCCGTCGCCTGTCGAGACGGCGCCGCATCGGTATCTGCCGGCGACGTCGCACCGGTGGCGACCGTAACAGCAAAACAGTCAGCGTTGACCGTCTGAGCACTGTGGCGTCGAGCGCAGCCGCTACCTCGTCGCCGCGACGGATCCGCGTCGCAGATCGGACGCGGGGAGCCCGCCGTGGATGTCGCCGCGCCCACGGCCGTCGGCGAGGAAGGAGGCCACGGCGGCGATGACGCAGGCGACGAGGGCGAACAGGAACGCCGCGGTGAGCCCGTCGGAGAACGGGCCCGAGATCAGCTCCGGGAAGAAGCCGCGGCCGGTGAGGAAGGCCGCCTGATCGGGCGGCAGCTGACCGAGCACGCCGCCGAGCAGCTGCTGGATCGGGTTGTAGCCGAGGAACGCGGCGAAGAGCACGCCGACCGGCGGCAGCTGCGCGATCCGGCTCGCGTCGGCCACCGGGACGCCGTGCTGCACCAGGCCGTGCTCGAGCACGACGGGCAGGTGCTGGGAGAGCCCGACGATGATCAGGCTGAAGACGATGCCGATGGACAGCACCATCGCGGCGTTCTGGAAGGTGGCGGTCATCCCGGCGCCGGCCCCGCGCGCCGTGGCCGGGAGGCTGTTCATGATCTGCGCCCGGTTCGGCGAGGCGAACAGCCCCATGCCGATGCCGTTGATCAGCAGCACCGCCGCGAAGGTCCAGTAGCCGAAGTCGACGGGCAGCAGCTGCAGCCCCAGGAACGTCCCCCCCGCGACGATCATCCCGCCGGTGGTGTACCAGCGCGCGCCGCGACGGTCGGATAGCAGGCCGGACAGCGGCGCCGCGACGAGGAACCCGATGGTCAGCGGCAGCATGTAGATGCCGGCCCACAGCGGTGTCTGCTCGAAGCTGTAGCCGTGCCGGGGCAACCAGATCCCCTGCAACCAGATGATCAGGATGAACATGAGCCCGCCGCGACCGAGCGAGGCCAGCAGGTTCGCGACGTTGCCCAGCGTGAAGCTGCGGATGCGAAACAGCGACAGCGTGAACAGCGGGTGCGGCACCCGCGTCTCGATCACGGCGAACAGCACGAGGACGGCGGCACCGCCGATCAGGCAGCACAGCACCATCGGGCTGGTCCAGCCCATGACATGCCCGCCGTAGGGCTGGATCCCGTAGGTGATCCCGACGAGCACCGCGATCAGCCCGGCGGCGAAGCTGAGGTTTCCCCACCAGTCCATCCGGGCGGGCGTGCGCGCACCGGTGTCGCGCAGCTTCCGGTACGCCCAGACGGTGCCGAACACCCCGAACGGCACGGACACCAGGAACACCAGATGCCAGTTCACCGGGCCGAGCACACCCCCGATGACCAGACCGAGGAACGAGCCCGTGATCGCCGCGACGGAGTTGATGCCCAGGGCGAGGCCACGCTGGTGGAGCGGGAAGGCGTCGGTGAGGATCGCGTTGGAGTTGGCCATCAGGAACGCACCGCCGATGCCCTGCACGATGCGCCAGCCGATCAGCCACAGCGCCGCGGGACCACCGGTCTGCCACGTCACCGCCAGCAGGACCGACGACACCGCGAAGATCGCGAAACCGAGGTTGTACATGCGGACGCGGCCGTACATGTCGCCGAGCCGCCCGAAGCCGACCACCAGCACCGCGGTGACGACCAGGAAACCCATGATCATCCACAGTAGGTAGCCGGTGTTGGCGGGCTCGAGCGGGTTGATCTCGATGCCGCGGAAGATGTCGGGCAGCGCGATGAGCACGATCGAGGAGTTGATCGTGGCCATGAGCATGCCGAGCGTCGTGTTCGACAGCGCGATCCACTTGTAGTGCGCCCCGGGGCCTGGAGACGACACGGACGGCATCACCACTCTCGCCGGTCGATTTAGTTACCCAAGCTAAGCAGTTACCCGTCCCGTGACCATGGCACCCGTCCGGTTCATCGAGTGAGGTGGGTCACCTCCGTGAGTGCGTAACAGTGTTAGAACACTGTTACGCACTCACGGAGACTTGTGTAGCTTTCGGGTGAAAGACCAGTTATGGGCGTTTTGTCAGCTAACGGAGCGGCGACAGGGGCCGATGAATGATCGACATCTTCGTTCGCCATCCCGGAAGGACCCATGATCGCCTCCGTCACGACTCGGGCGCGCCGGGCGGCCCGACTCAGCGTCGGCCACGCCCTGCGGTTCGGCACCGCACCGCTGCGCCCCCTCGCGCGCGCCGCGATCCGGGTGCGCCCAGGACTCGAGCCGCGCATGGCCGACTGGGCCTGGTTGTGGCAGCCAGGATGGGGACGGCGCTGCCACGAGCGGCTCTATCGCGCCCCGGACCCGTACGGCATCGCCGGGAGCTCCTACGAGCAGGCCAAGTACGACCTGATCATGCAGACGCTGGAGGACGCCCGCTACGCCCGAGCGCTGGAGGTCGGCTGCGGGGAGGGGCAGCTCGCCGAGCGGCTGGTGGAGCTCACCGACGAACTCGTCGCGGTCGACATCTCCGCGGCAGCGATCGAGCGCACCCGAAGTCGCCTCGCCGACGATCCGCGGGTCGTGGCGGAGCGGCGCACCCTGCCGCTCGGCATGCCGCAGGGCACGTTCGACCTGATGGTCTGTTCCGACATCCTCTACTACTGGGAGCCGACGACGTTGCGGCTCGGGATCGATCGCCTGATGAGCCGGCTGCGGCCCGGTGGCCGGCTGCTGCTGCTGCACTACCGCGGCGACTTCGGGCAGGCCAACCACGCCGACGCGGTGCACGAGATCGCACGGAACCGCGCGGGCGCGCGGGCGTATCAACACGTGGTGGCCCGGACCCTGCACGGCGCCGGCCCCCAGGGCGCCGGGATCCGGCTCGACGTGTTCGCGCGCGCGTCCGCCATGCCGATCACCGGAGGGCAGGGTTCACCGGCCGCCGTCGAGCGTCCGGCCGGTTCTGTCGGGGCCCAGCCGTAGCGTTCGCTCCATGAGCGAACAGCCCGACCAGGTGATGGCGCGCATCACCACCGCGATCGAGCAGTCCCACGCCGGGGAGGCCACCGCGGCCGCTGCCGCGTTCGACACCATCTGGAGCGAGATCGGCGGCGAGGACGGCGACCCCTTCCACCGATGCGTCCTGGCCCACTACGCCGCCGACGTCCAGCCCGATCCGGCCGACGAGCTGGCCTGGGACCTGCGGGCGCTCGCGGCGGCCAACGAGTTCACCGCCGACACCGACGAGCGCGCACGGGCGTATCACGCATCGCTACAGGTCCAGGGCTTCTTCCCCTCGCTGCACCTCAACCTGGCCGAGGACTACCGCAAGCTGGGCGACCCGGCGCAGGCGCGCGAGCATCTGCGCCTGGCGCGGGAGCGACTGCACCACCTGGCCGTGGGGCCCGAGGGCTACGCCGACACGATCCGCACGGCGCTCGCCCGGGTCGAGCAGGATCTCGCCGCCGGATGAGCCGCCCGGAAGCCCTCGGTCCGATTCATCCTCCCGGCAGGTTCACCGCCGGGCTTCGAACACGATGTTGAGGTTGTCGCTGAGGTCGTCGCCCGCATACGGATCGACGAACAGCACGGTGCCGTCCGGGCCGAGCGCCTCGCGGGCGTGTGCGAGAGCCCCGGTGGGATCGCCCATGTCGTGCAGGCAGTCGAAGAACGCGATGAGGTCGAACCCCGGCTCGGGTAGTGGGGCCAGCCGATCTCCGATCAGGACCAGAGGCGCCGAGGCCGGCGCCCCCAGATCGCCGAGGGCCTGCCCGACGAATTCCATCAGCTTCTTCTCGTCGACGGCGCACATGTCCCCTCCCATCGATCGACGGCAATAGAGGGTTGGACTCAACTCCCGGCGAGCGGAACCGTCCATACGCAGGTCGGGACTCCTCCCCGGGGCCGCCGGGCCACCCATCAAGGCGATCCACACATTCCTCGGCGATCTACCGCTTGCCTGGCAGGCGCGGCCAGGCCACCATCACGTGATAGTCGACACGCTGGTTGCGACGGCGCTTCTGGCGGAAGTTCGACAGAACGGACAGACGGGAGTGAACCGGTCAATGTTCACGGCCTCCTACATTCCGCCCAATGCCCGGGCAATCTTCCGGATGTCCGTTATCGGCGCAGGTATCGCGGCATTATTGGCGCTCGCGGCGCTCATCCCGATCGGACATGGCCTCGGCGCCCTGTTCGGCATTCTCGGGCTCGCACTCGGCGTCGGGAACTCCTGGATGATCCTGCGCTCCACAGCCAAATACGCCGACCACGGCCGCGCGGCAAAGGGCAGGCTCGCGACCGCCACCCTGGGCCGGCTCGCCATCGCCACCGTCATCGCCCTCGTGTTCGCCGCGCTGTTCCGCCCGGAGGGCCTCGGCGTGCTGGTCGGCCTCGCGATATACCAGCCGATCGCCGTCGTCGCGGCTGCCGTCCCCATGATCAAGGAGCTGCGTCGCTCGTGAGCCCCGCCGTCCTCCTCGCCGCCGAGGGCGGTGAGATCCATATCGGCAAGCACTGGACCGTCAGCCTGCTCGGCTTCACCCTGAACCTGGACACGATCATCGCGACGCTGGTCGCGGGCGCGATCGTGATCGGGCTCGGCCTGTGGGTGGCCCGGCGCGCGAGCGTCGGCAAACCGACCAAGCTGCAGATCGCCTTCGAGGTCACGAAGGAGCAGATCGAGCAGCAGGTCGAGGACAACCTCGGGATCCGGACCGCGCCCTGGGTGGTGCCCTTCGCGTTCGCGATCGCGCTGCTGATCCTGTTCTCCAACCTGCTGGCCATTCTGCCCAGCGAGGAGTGGCTTCCCCCACCGACCGCCGACGTGAACCTCACCTTCGGCCTCTCGTTCGTCGTCATGCTCGCGGTCTGGTTCACTGCGATAAAGCGACATCCGGTGCGGTTCTTCGCACACTTCAAGAACCCGATGGCGATCATCGAGGAGATCACCAAGCCGATCTCGCTCTCCCTGCGGCTCTTCGGCAATGTGCTCTCCGGCGTCATCATGATCCAACTGATCATCCTGCTGTTCCCGGTCTGGCTCTTCTGGGTGCCGTTCACGGCCTGGAAGCTCTTCGACATCTTCATCGCCGTTCTGCAGGCGGTGATCTTCACCATTCTGACGATCATCTATTTCGGACAAGCGCTCGCCGAGGAATCCGACGCGCACTGACCTCGAGGGGAACAACCATGTCGCAGGTCCTCGCACAGGCCGCGGACATCAATACCGCGGTCACCACGGCCGGTGCCTATATCGGCGGTGGTCTCGCGCTGGCCGGTGGTGCCATCGGCGCAGCGGTCGGGGACGGTCTGGCCGGTGGCCAGGTCATCGCCGGGGTGGCGCGGCAGCCGGAGGCCCGTGGGCGCCTCTTCGGCATCTTCCTGCTGGTCGTCGGTCTGGTCGAGGCCATGTACTTCATCAACCTGGCCTTCATGGCGATGTTCGTCTTCGTCCTGGGCTGATCCAGAACTACTGAGCCGGGAGATCACATGACCGTGCTGGCCCAAGAGCAGGAAGGCGGGGGCAACTTCCTGTTGCCCAACCTCACCATCGTCATCGAGGTGCTGGCGTTCCTGCTCATCCTCTACGTCCTCCGGCGCTGGGTCTGGCCGCCGCTGTCGAAGGCGATGAACGACCGGCAGGCCATGGTGCGCAGGCAGGCGGCGGAGAGCACGGAGGCCACCCGCAGGCTCCGCCAGGCCGAGGAACGGTTCGACTCGGCACTCGCGGAAGCCCGCCGTGAAGCCGCGACGATCCGCGACGAGGCCCGCGCGGACGCGAAACGGATCCGCGAGGAGATGCGGGTGGCCGCGGACGCCGAGGTCGAACGGATCCGCCAGCGGGGCGAGGAACAGCTCGCCCGGCAGCGGGAACAGGTGACCCGCCAGCTCCGCGCGGAGCTCGGCGGGCTCGCCGTGCAGCTCGCGGAACGCATCATCGGGCAGTCCCTCGCCGATGACGGCCTGCGCAGGGCCACCGTCGACCGCTTCCTCGCCGACCTCGACCAGGTGCCGGGCGAACCGCGCAAGGCAGGTGCCGCGGGCGGGGCGAGCTGATGGCCGCCTACCTCCAGCCGGCCAGCCGGGACTCCCTCGGGGAGGCGACGGACCGGCTCGACAACCTCATCGACACCTCGTCGGCCGCCGACCTCGAGCGGTTGGGGGCCGAGCTGTTCTCGGTGCTGCGGCTGCTCGACCGGCAGCCGCGGCTGCGCCGCCACCTCGGGGACGCCTCGGCACCGGCCGCGGCGCGCACGTCACTGGTCGACCGGTTGCTGATGGACAAGGTCGGCAGGCTGACCCTCGACGTCGTCTCCGACCTGGCCGCGGCGCGCTGGTCACAGCCCGGTGACCTGCTGGAGGCGCTGGAGGCGCTGGCCCGGCGGGCGACGCTGGGGGTGGCGGAGAAGAACAGCAGCCTCGAAGAGGTCGAGGACCAGCTGTTCCGCATCGGCCGGATCCTGAACCGGGAGCCGGAGCTGAGCAGGCTGCTCAGCGATCGGAGTACCCCGGACGAGCGGCGCGTCGAGCTGCTGCGCAGCCTGCTGGAGGACAAGGCCTCGCCGGTGACGACGGCGCTGATGAAGGAGTGCGTGCGGGCCCCGCGCGGGCTCGGCCTCGACGTGCGGGCCGAGGAGCTCTCCGAGCTGGCCGCCGCCCGCCGCGACCGCTACGTCGCCCACGTCCGCACCCCGATCCGGCTGACCGCCGAACAGGAGTGGCGGCTGACCGAGTCGCTGAGCCGCCTGTACGGCCGCCCGATCTCGCTGCAGGCCGAGCTGGACGAACAGCTGCTCGGCGGCCTCGTCGTCCGGGTCGGCGGCGAGGTCATCGACGGGAGCGTGGCGAGCAGGCTCGACGCCGCGCGCCGCGGGCTGCCCAGCTGAGTGCCGGCGGTCGCTCAATCGCCCGGTAGCTCGGCACCGCATCGCTCGCACCGGGTGGGCGGGGCCTCGTCGGCCAGCCCGCCGCATTCGGGGCAGACCCGGTTCATCCAGCAGACAGGGTCGCCGACCTCGTCATCAGGGCTCATCCTTCGAGGTTACGACCGGACGAGCCACCGCCGACACTCCCGATCGGGACGGGGCGGACGAGTTGGGTGGCCGTGGTCGGGTCGACGGCCTGGTGCCACCGGCCGGCCGGGTTGTCGATCACGAGCGGTCCGAGGTTGCACGGGCCGAGGCAGCCGGTGGGGGTGACCTGGGTCGTCGAGCCCCGGGTCGCGTCGGCCAGGGCGCGGTGCGTGGCGCCTGCGCCGTGGGCGGTGCAGCGGGGGCCGCGGCAGACCAGGAGATGGCGGTCCGGGATCTGCAGGATCGACCAGGCCGGGCTGCGGAACCCGGAGGGGGCGGTGGTGATCGGGATGCCTTCGGTGCGGCCGAGCCGGGCGAGGATCTCGGCGACGGCGGGCAGACAGCTGAGCCCGGCGGCGATACGGACGTCGAGGGCGCGGTGGCGGGTCTCACGCCAGTTCGCGACGGCGCGCCCGATCCAGGTGGCGAGGTAGCGGTCGTCGGGGATCGCCAGTGGGATGATGATCACCTGCGCTGCGCCGGCGGCGACGGTTTCGTCGAGAGCGGTGTGGATCGAGGGTGCGGCCTGGTCGAGGTGGGCGAGGCGGACCGGCTGGTCGGTGCGGTCGGCGACCGCGGCGGCCAGGGAGCGCAGCGACCGGCCGTCGACGCCCGAGGGGGTGGGTCGGGCGATCAGCAGCAGCACCCGTTCATCCGGCTGCGGCATAGCGGGGTAGTCCTCCGTGGGTCAGGCGTCCGGTCGTCATGGTGACGACGCGGTCGGCGTAGCCGGCGAGGCGGGCGTGGTCGTGGCTGACGACCAGCAGCGCGGTGCCGTCGTCGGCGATGTCGCGCAGCAGGTCGGTGATCTCGGCTGTGGCGGCCACGTCGAGGCTCGCGGTGGGTTCGTCGGCGATCAGCAGGGCGGGGCGGGCGATGATCGCTCGCGCGATCGCGACCCGCTGGGCCTGCCCGACCGACAGGCTTGCGGGCATGCGGTCGACGTCGATCTCGGCGAGCCCGACCCGGGCGAGGGCCTGCTGCGCGAGCGCGCGGCGGCGGGCGCGGGGGTGGCGCTCGCCGCGGGCGAGCAGGGGCTCGGTCAGGGTCCGCCACAGCGCCCAGCGCCGGTCGAGGCTGGCCACCGGGTCCTGGAAGATCGGCATCACGAACCCGGGCCGCAGGGTGCGCCGCCGCGACCAGGCGTCGCGGCCGTCCAGGTGGACCGTCCCGGTGTCGGGCCGTTCGATGCCGCCGACGATCCGGGCCAGGGTCGACTTGCCCGAGCCGGAGCGGCCGACCACCCCGACGATCTCGCCGGCAGCGAGGGCGAGCGACACGTCGTCGAGGGCGGTCACGGCGCCCGGCCCGCGCCCGTAGCGGCGCGAGACGCCGCGGACCTGCGCGATCACCGATCCCGGCCGCGCGGCGGGTGCGGCGCGTCGCGGCGCCGGCGTCGCGGCCGCCACGAGCTGCCTGGTCTCCTCGGCGGCGGGAGCGTGCAGCAGGGTGGCGGCCGGGCCGCGCTCCACCGCGCGGCCGTCGGCCAGCACCAGCACGGATTCGGTGTGCCGGGCCACGAGCGCCAGGTCGTGGCTGATCAGCAGCAGCGCGCCGCAGCGGCGCCGCAGCAGGGCCAGCGCCTCGTCGGCGAGCTCGGCGTCCAGCGCGCTGGTCGGCTCGTCGGCGAGGGTGAGCGCCGGGGTGTGCGCCGTGGCGGCGACGAGGGTGGCGCGCTGCAGCATCCCGCCCGACCACTGGTGGGGATGGTGGCGGGCGCGCCGCGCGGAGTCGTCGATCCCCATGACGGCGAGCGCGGCGGGAACCGCCCCGGCGGGCGGGGTGCGGCCGTGTGCCGTCCATGCCTCGGCGACGTGGTGCCCCACGGTGCGCAGCGGGTCGCAGGCGGCGAACGGGTCCTGCGGCACGTACCCGGCGAGCAGTCCCCGCAGCTGTCGCAGGGTGGGCCCGGGGGCGCCGAGCACCTCGCGGCCGGCGACGCGGACGCTGCCGGCGGTCCGGGTGCCCGCGGGCAGGAGCCCGAGGATCGCGTGGACCAGCGTCGTCTTGCCGCTGCCGGAGCGTCCGACCACGGCGCAGCGCTCGCCCGTCTTCACGGTGAGCGTGACGTGGTCGAGCGCGCGGTGCCCGTTGGGGTAGGTGACGGTGAGGTCCTCCACGACGAGCGGGGTCACGACTGCCTGCCGGGGTCGGTGACATCGCGCAGCGCGTCGCTGATCAGGGTGGCCGCGGCGACGGAGAGCACCAGCCCCAGCCCCGGGCCGAGCAGCTGCCAGGGGGCGTGGGCGAAGGTCTCGCGGCCGGTGGCCAGCATCGTGCCCCATTCCGCGGTCGGGGGCTGCGCGCCGAGCCCGAGGAACGACAGCCCGCCCAGCGCCAGCACCGCCTCACCGAGCCCGAGGGTCGCCGCGACGACGACCTGGCTGGCCACGCCGGGCACGACGTGCCCGAGCACGGCGCGCACCGGGCCGACCCCGCTCATGCGGGCGGCGAGCACGTCGGGTCGTTGCGCGCTGCCCCGGGCGAGGCTGCGGGCGAGCCGGGCGAGCCCGGCCCAGCTGGTCGCGGCCATGGCCAGCACCAGGTTCCAGAACCCCGGGCCGAGGACACCGACCACCGCCAGGGTCAGCACCAGCGAGGGCAGCCCGAGCAGCACATCGGTCGCCCGGGTGAGCACGGTGTCGACGATCCCGCCGACCGCACCCGCGAGCGTCCCCACCAGCAGCCCGACCACGCCCGCGATCGCCATCACGAGCAGGGCCGCGCCCAGCGACGTGCGGGCCCCGGCCAGGGTGCGGGCCAGCAGGTCGCGGCCGGCCTGGTCGGTACCCAGCCAGTGCGCCCAGCTGGGGGCCGCGAGCTGGTTGGTGTAGTCGGGCAGGTCCGGATCCGCCGCCAGCAGTGGGCCGAGGAGGGCGGCGAGGGCGAGCACCGCGGCCAGCGCCAGCCCGACCTGCGCGGCGGGCCGGCGCAGCACCGCCGCCCATGCCGGCCGGGCCATCGGCGGCGCGGGCACCGTCGGCCGGCGCAGGATCCCGAGCGCGCTCATGCCGCAGCCCGGCCCGTGCGCAGCCGCGGGTCCAGCGCCGCGCACACGAGGTCGACCACCAGGCTGGTGAGCACGTAACCGACGACCGCGACCAGGGTGAACCCCACGACGACCGGCATGTCCCGGGCGTTGATCGCCTCGACGGTGTAGCGGCCGATCCCGGGCCAGGTGAACACACTCTCCACGATCGGGGCCCCGCCGATCAGCGCCGCCGCACCCAGCCCGACCATGGTCAGAAAGGCAGGGGCGGCGTTGGGCAGCTGATGCACCCCCAGCAGCCGCCGGCGGCCCGCCCCGCGGGCCACGCTGACCCGCAGATAGGGCGCCGACGCGGCCTCGAGCAGACTGGTGCGCAGCACCCGCGACCAGCTCGCGGCCGAGGCCAGCGCGAGGGTGAGGGCGGGCAGGAACACCGTCGCCCAGCTCCCGTCGGCGATCACCCGGCCCAGCCCAGCGCGCACGACCAGGACATCCAGCACGATCACCCCGAGCACGAAGCCGGGCACCACCAGCATCGCCAGTGCCACCCCGCGGGCCACCACGTCGGGCCACCGCCCCGGGGCCGCGGCGGCCACCGCGGCGAGCCCGAGCGCCAGCACCACCGCGAGCGCCATCGCCGCCCCGGTCAGCCGCAGCGTCGCCGGTAACCGGGTGACGAACTCGTCGGCCACCGGGCGCCCGGTCCGCCAGGACACGCCCAGGTCACCGGTGACGGCATCGCCCGCCCAGCGGCCGAACCGGACCACGAGAGGATCGTCCAGGCGCAGCTCGTCCCGGACGGCCGCGACCGCCGCCGGGCTCGGCTCGGGGATGCCGCGGGCCTCCAGGACCCGGTGCGCGGGGTCGCCCGGGGTCACGGCCAGCATCCCGAACACGATCAGGCCGGTGCCGAGCAGCGTGACCAGCGCCTGCCCGACCCGCCGCAGGACGGTGGTCATCGCGCGGCCTCAGGCGCCCGGTGCCGCCGACGGTGCGGTCCGCGCGTCGACCCACAGGTTGGCGATCGGCACCGGGTAGCCCCGCCATCCCGGGCCGGTGACCACGGCGGGCAGCCGCACACCCAGATACCCCAGGTGGCCGTGGTCGGCGATCCGCCGCTGGATCTGGCGGAGCAGCTCGTCGCGGGCGGCGGGGTCGAGTTCGACGGCCAACCGCTCGATCAGCCCGTCCAGCGCCGGATCGGAGATCCCCGGGTAGTTCCGGGTGCCGTCGCTGTGCAGGTAGTTGCGCAACGGGGTGACGTAGTCGCCGCCGAACGAGATGAACCCGTTGCCGATGACCGCGGCCTGCCAGCCGGTGTCCTGCTCGACCACGGAGCTGATGTCGGGGACCTGACGGATCTCCACGCCGATGCCGAGCTCGGCCAGCTGCGCCTGGACCGCGAGGGCGAGCGCGTCGGAGTCGGGCTGCTGGGGGTAGGTGAGCATCGTCCACCGCAGCGGCGCCCCGTCGCGGGTGCGCGGTCCGTCGCCGGTCCGGGTCCAGCCCGCCCGGTCGAGCAGCGCGCCGGCGGCCGCGGGGTCGGTGGCCTGGGTCTTCTCCGCCCACGGACGGGCCTGGGTGTACAGGCCGGTCGCGGGCACGTACAGGCCGTTCATCACGTCGTTCGCCAGCTCGTCGTAGTCGATGCCCGCGTAGACCGCGCGCCGGACCAGCGGGTCGTCGAACGGGGCCTCGTGCTGGTTGAGCTGCAGCATGAACGTCGGGCTCGTCGGCTGCCCGGTGACGAAGAAGGAGTCCGCGCGGCCGGCCAGGGTGGGCGCGGTGGCCGTCGGTGGGTAGAGCGCGAGATCGGCCTCGCCCGCCTGGACGGCCTGGATGCGGGCCGACGCCTCGGGGACGAACCGGACGGTCAGGTTCTCCAGGGCGGGCGTGCCGCCCCAGTGGTCCGACCGCGGCGAGAGCCGCATCGACTCGGCATCCAGACTGTCCACAACGTACGGTCCGGTGTACAGCCCGGCGCCCACCAGCTCGCTCGCGGACGCGCCGGAGGCGACATGCCGCTGGTAGGCGGCCACGTCGTAGACCGGCACCATCGCCTCGTCGGCCAGCAGCGCCGGCACGTTCGGGGCCGGCCGCGATGTGGTGAGGGTGACCTCGAGCGGCCCGGTGGCCGCGGCGCTCGCCCCGGGCAGGGCCGCGGCCAGGCTGGGGTTCTCGGCGAGCTGGTAGGTCAGCAGCGCGGCCAGCGCGGCGCCGTCCAGCGGTGCGCCGTTCTGGAACGTGATGTTCTCGTTGAGCCTCAACCGCCAGGTCAACCGCTCCGGGTTGGCCAGCTCGGACAACACCCACGGCGTCGGCTCGCCGCCGGGCTCTGGCCGCATCAGCAGCTCCACATAGCCGAACTCCGGACCCCAGAAGCCGTTCTCCAGCGGGTCGAGGTCGTCGACGGCGAAACCGGTGGCGATCGTCAGCGTGGGCGGCCCCGCGGCGGCGGTGTCACCGCCCCCGGTCGTGGCGCACCCGGCCAGCAGCAGGGCAAGCAGGACGGGCAGCACCGCGCCGCGGAACCTGCGCGACCGTCGTCGGGGTAGCGAACTCACCGGGCGTCCTTTCGGGTGGGCAGGCCGGCCGTGCAGCTGGGTGGGGCCGGGACATGGGACGGCCCCGGGCAGCACCCTAAGACATCTGCACGACTGTTCAAATATGCTGAGATGTCGGCCACAACAGCCCGTCCGGGATCGCAGGCCGCGGTGTTGTGTCGCGGCGTG
Source organism: Pseudonocardia asaccharolytica DSM 44247 = NBRC 16224 (assembly GCF_000423625.1). Taxonomy (GTDB): domain Bacteria; phylum Actinomycetota; class Actinomycetes; order Mycobacteriales; family Pseudonocardiaceae; genus Pseudonocardia; species Pseudonocardia asaccharolytica. Next base: position 76,631 of record NZ_KE384066.1, on the reverse strand, counting down.
ATGTGACGGGCCGTCGGCCACGCTCCGGGCCGACCGGACCGAAGGTCGGGGTGGTGGCCAACCGCACGGAGGCGTTCGCCTGGCTGTCGACCGCGGTCGTCGGCCGGGACGCTCAGCCGCGCAGCGCCTCCGCCACGCCCGCCACCGGCGGCACCTGCGAGGGTGGGACGACGGCGCGGTCGAGGACCGCGAGCGCGATCCGGTTGCGGTGCTCTTCGGCACTGCCCAGCAACGCGGCGTCGGTCACCGCCCGCTTGTAGTACAGATGCGCCTGATGCTCCCAGGTGAACCCGATCCCGCCGTGCAGTTGCAGCGTGTCGGCCGCGACCCGGGAGTAGGCCTGCGAGCAGGTGGCCTGCGCGATGCTCGTCGCGAGCCACGGGTCGTCGGTTCCGCCCTGGATCGCCCAGGCCGCGTGGTAGGCCGTCGACCGGGCGTGCTCGACGGCGACGAGCATATCGGCCAGCCGGTGCTTGACCGCCTGGAACGAGCCGATCGGACGGCCGAACTGCAGGCGGTGCTTGGCGTACTCCACGGTGAGGTCCAGCAGCCGCTGCGCGCCGCCGACCTGTTCGGCCGCCAGCAGCACCGCCCCCACGTCCAGCGCGTACCCGATGACGCGTTCGGCGTCGCCGGGGTCGGCGAGCAGACGGGCCGGCGCCTCCGACAGCCGCACCGCCGCCTGCCGGCGGGTCAGGTCCATGGTGGACAGCAACTCCCGGTCGACCCCGTCGGCCGTGCCCTCCACCGCGAACAGCGCGACCCCGTCCGGCCCGCTGGCGGCGACGAGCAGCACGTCGGCCGCGGCCGCGTCGACGACCTGGGCCAGCCAGCCGGTCAGCTCCCAGCCGCCGCCGGCCCGCACGGCGCCGACCGTGATGCTCGCCGGATCGAACCGGCCCGCCCGCTCGGGGACCGCGAAGGCGGCGGTGCGGACGCCCGCGACCAGCGGCGGAAGCAGCTCGTCGCGCAACCCGCCGTCCCCGGCCATGACCAGCGCCGGGATCGCCAGCCCGATGGTGCCGAACACCGGCCCGCACAGCAGCGCCGCGCCGAGCTCCTCGGCGACGACGGCCTGGTCGACGAGCCCGCCGACCACCCCCGACTCGTCGGGCGCCGCAAGCCCGAGCACCCCGAGCTCACCGCCGAGGCGGGCCCAGGTCGCCGGGTCGTAGCCGGCCGGGGAGTCCATCCACCGGCGGACCGTCGCCTCGTCGGAGTGCTCGGCGCAGAATCGACGGACGGTGCGACGCAGTTCCAGCTGCTCGGCGTCGAAGGCGAACACATCGCCGGTCTCAGCCACGGGGGATCTCCTTCCACGGCTTTCCGGCGTCGGTGCGCGGCTCCCCGGGCAGGCCGAGGACCCGCTCGCCCAGGATGTTGCGCAGCACCTCCGACGTGCCGCCCTCGATCGTGTTGGCGCGCGAACGCAGGAACCGCTGCTGGATCGGGCCGCGCCAGTCGGCGTCGCGGCCGTCCTCGCTGATCGCGTAGGAGCCGTACAGCGTGCCCTCGAGACCGAGCAGATCCATGCAGAACTCGTAGATCTGCTGGTTCAGCTCGGCCGAGACCAGCTTGCTGATCGAGCCCTCCGGACCCGGGGAGCCCGTGGTGGCCGAGCGCCGGGCCCGCTCACCGGTCAGCCGATGCGCCTCGGCGCGGGTCCACAGGGCGGCCAGCCGGTCGCGCAGCACCGGGGTGTGGCAGTCCGGACGGGCCGCCCACAGCGCGACGGCGTCGGCGATGGTGCCCGAGCCGCGCAGGCTCGATCCCGCGCCGATCGCGGTGCGCTCGTTCATCAGGGTGGTCAGCGCGACCCGCCAGCCGTCCCCGACCGCGCCGAGCCGGTGGGCGTCGGGGACGCGCGCGTCGTTCAGGTAGACCTCGTTGAACTCCGCCTGCCCCGTCATCTGGCGCAGCGGCCGGGTCTCCACCCCCGGGGCGCCCATGTCGAGCACGAAATAGCTCAGGCCCTTGTGCTTGGGCTGGTCCGGGTCGGTGCGGGCGAGCAGCAGGCCCCACCGGGCGTGGTGGGCCAGGCTCGTCCAGACCTTCTGGCCGTTGACCACCCACTCGGCCCCGTCGGGCACGGCGCTGGTCGCCAGCCCGGCGAGGTCGGAACCGGCGCCGGGCTCGCTGAACAGCTGGCACCAGATCTCCTCGGCGGCGGCCAGCGGGCGCAGCCAGGCCCGCGCCTGCTCCGTGGACTGCGCGTGCTCGCGGATGGTCGGCGCGGCCATGCCGTAGCCGATCGGGTTGCGGGAGAACGCCGAGGGGCCGCCCGCGGCCCGCACGATCTCGTCCGCGACGGTCTGCAGCCCGCGGCTCACGCCGAGCCCGCCGAGTCCCTCGGGAAAATGCACCCAGGCCAGCCCGGCGTCGAAGCACGCGCCCAGCAGCTCCCGCGTCGAGACCTGCCGCGGATCGTGCTCGGCGACCACCTTCCGGGCCGCCTCCTCGACGCGCGCGGCGTCGGTCACTGCGCTCATGGTCCCCCCAGGAGAGGTCAGCGGTGCGAGTGGCGGTCAGTCCCGACCGTACGACGAGACCGGCCTGCTGCCCACCGCATCGTGATTCTGCTGGCGCCGCCGCGCCAGCGCCAGCGCGTGGCGGGTCGAACGCGGAGGGTGTCGGTGCTCCCGGATAACGTCACCTCGTGCTGCACGTCCACCGCGCCGAACGCGCCGACACCCTCGTCGCCGCGCTGGCCGATGTGCTGCGCGAGCCGTTGGCCGATCCGTTCGCGCCCGAGATCGTCGCCGTGCCGGAGCGCGGCGTGGAGCGGTGGCTGGCCCAGCGGCTCTCCCACCGGCTCGGGGCGGGCGCGGGCCGGGGCGACGGGGTGTGCGCGCGGGTGCTGTTCCCGGCTCCCGCCGCGGTGGTGGCCGAAGCGGTGGGTGGCTGCTGCGGGATCGACCCGGAGGACGACCCGTGGCATCCGGCGCGCGCGGTGTGGCCGCTGCTGGAGCTGATCGACGAGGCGGCAGGCGAGGCCCGGTTCGGGGTCCTCGGGGCGTATCTCGGCAGCGGCGGCAACGGGGCTCATCGGCGGGGTCGGCGCTACGCGGTCGCGCGCAGGCTGGCGGGCCTGTTCGCGACCTACGCCGCGCACCGACCGGGGATGCTGGCGGCGTGGCAGGGCGGCGCGGACCTCGACGGTCCGGACGGCGATCCGCTTCCCGACGATCTCTGCTGGCAGCCCGAGCTGTGGCGGCGGCTGCGGGAGCGCATCGGTGTCGCGGGTCCGGCCGAGCGGATCGAGGCCGCCTGCACGGTCCTGCGCACCGACCCGGGGCTGCTCGACCTGCCACCCCGGCTGTCGCTGTTCGGGCCCACCCGGCTGGCCGCCGACCAGCTCGCGGTGCTCGAGGCGCTGGCCGTCCACCGCGAGGTGCACCTGTGGCTGCCGCATCCCTCCCCCGCACTGTGGGACGCGGTCGCGCCGCACACCGGCACCGTCGCGGCGCGCGCCGCCGATCCGACGGCCGAGCTGCCCCGGCATCCGCTGCTGTCGTCGCTCGGCCGCGACGTCCGCGAGCTGCAGCTGCGGCTGCCCGCGGGCGCGGCCGAACGCCGTCACCGCGGCCCCGAACCGGCCGGCACGCTGCTCGGGTTGCTGCACCGCGGCCTGCGCGACGACGCGTTGCCCGAGCCGGATCGGCGGCCCCGGATCGACCCGGCCGACCGCAGCGTCGCGGTGCACGTCTGCCACGGTCCGGATCGCCAGGTGGAGGTGCTGCGCGAGGTCGTGCTCGGACTGCTCGCCGCCGATCCGACGCTGCAGCCGCGCGATGTCCTCGTGATGTGCCCGGACGTCGAGATCTTCGCGCCGCTGATCTCCGCGTCGTTCGGGCTGGTCTCCGCGGAGGGGCACCCCGGCCACCGGCTGGCGGTCCGGCTGGCCGACCGGGCGCTGGGCCAGGTCAACCCGCTGCTGGGCACGATGGCGTCGCTGCTGGAGCTGGCCGATGCGCGGGTGACGGCGTCGCAGCTGCTCGACCTGGCGGCCTCGGCCCCGGTGCGGCGCCGGTTCCGGATCACCGACGACGAGCTCGACCGGCTGCGCGACCTCGTCGCCCGCTCCGGGGTGCGCTGGGGCCTCGACGGCGCGCACCGCAGGCCGTTCCGGCTGGAGGGGTTCGGGCAGAACACCTGGTCGGCGGGGCTCGACCGGATGCTGCTGGGCGTCGCGATGGCCGAGGACGAGCAGTGCTGGCTGGGCACCGCGCTACCGCTCGACGACATCGACAGCTCCGATGTCGATCTGGTCGGCCGGCTCGCCGAGCTGGTCGACCGGCTCGGCGCCGTGCTGGCCGGGCTCAACGGGGAGCGGCCGCTCACGGCATGGAGCGCCGCACTCGGCGACGGCCTCGACGCGCTCACCGTCACCACCCCGGCCGACGCCTGGCAGTCCGCGCAGGCCAGGGCCGAGCTGGCCGGCATGGTCCGGGCCGCGGGGCCGCACGCGGGCACCGTGCCGCTGACGCTCGCCGACGTCCGGGGGCTGCTGGCCGACCAGCTGCGCGGCAGGCCGACCCGGGCGAACTTCCGCACCGGAACGCTCACCGTCGCCACCCTGGTGCCGATGCGTTCGGTGCCGCACCGGGTGGTGTGCCTGCTCGGCCTGGACGACGGGGAGTTCCCCCGGACCGGTGCGGCCGACGGCGACGACGTGCTGGCCCGCGACCCTCGGGTCGGTGAGCGCGATCCGCGCAGCGAGGATCGCCAGTTGCTGCTCGACGCGATCGGCGCGGCGACCGAACACCTGGTCGTCCTCTACTCCGGGGCCGATGCCCGGACCAACGCCCCGCGGCCGCCTGCGGTCCCGCTCGGCGAGCTGCTCGACACCCTCGACGCCACCGCGTGCGCCGCCTCGGGCGGAGCGGTCCGGCAGCAGGTGGTCGTCCGGCATCCGTTGCAGCCCTTCGACTCGCGCAACTTCACTCCCGCCGCGCTAGGTGTCCCCGGCCCGTTCAGCTTCGATGCCGCCGCGCTCGCCGGGGCGCGGGCGGCGGCGGGCGGGCGCAGCGAGCCCGCGCCGTTCCTGGCCGCGCCACTGGCCCCGCCGCCCGCGCCGGAGGCCGTCGAACTGGAGGACCTCGCCCGATTCCTGGAGCATCCGGCCAGGGCGTTCCTGCGCCAACGGGTCGGGATCGCGCTCACCATCGAGGACGATGAGCCGGCCGACGCGCTCCCGGTCGACCTCGACGGGCTGGGGCGGTGGTCGGTCGGCACCCGGCTGCTGCGCGACCGTCTCGCCGGGCATCCGCTGCAGCGCTGCCGGCAGGCCGAATGGCGCCGCGGCGAGCTGCCGCCGGGGGCGCTGGGCCACCGGCTGCTCGACACCGTGGCCGCCGATGTGGAGCGCTTGGTGACCGTGGCCGCACGGCTGCGCCCGGTGGAGCCGGAAGCCCGTGACATCACCGCGGTCCTCGACGGTGTGCCGGTGGTCGGCACCGTGGGCGCGGTGTTCGGCCCGGCCATCGTGCGGGTCGAGTACTCCCGGCTGGCGCCCAAGCACCGGCTGCGCGCCTGGGTGCAGCTGCTGGCGCTGACCGTGGCGCACCCCAGCACGCCGTGGCGAGCGGTGACGCTTGGCCGCGGCCAGTACGCGGGACTCGCCCGGTCGGTGCTCGGCCCGGTGGCGCCGGGCACGGCCCGGGCGGTGCTCGCCGATCTGGTTGCCCTGCACCGGCAGGGACTGTGCGAACCACTGCCGATGGCCACCGCCGCCTGCGCGGCCTACGCGCGTACCCGCGCCGGCGGTGGCTCCCCGGCCGCGGCCGAGGCCGGCGCCGAGCAGGCGTGGGCGCAGGGGTATGGGGCCGAGCGCGACGACGTCGCGCACCAGCGGATCTGGGGGCCCGATGCGCCGGCGGCGGTGCTGTTCGCGACCCGGGCGGACGGGCCGGGCGAACCCACCCGGTTCGGCAGGCTGGCGATGCGAATGTGGACGCCGCTGCTGGCGGCCGAGGAGGTCGACCACCCGTGACCACAGCGCACACCCTGGCCGCGGCCGCGTTCGACGTCTGCGGGCCACTGCCGCCCGAGGGCGCAACGACCGTGCTGGAGGCCAGCGCCGGCACCGGCAAGACGTTCACGATCGCGGCGCTCGCGGCCCGCTACATCGCCGAGGGCCGCGCAACGCTGCCCCAGCTGATGCTCGTGACCTTCGGCCGGGAGGCCACCCAGGAGCTGCGCGAACGGGTCCGCGACCGGCTGGTCGTCGGCCAGCGCGCGCTGGCCGACCCGGTCGCGGCCCGCGCCGGCGACGACGGGTTGCTCGCGCTGCTGGCCGGGGGTGACGGGGCATGCGATGCCGAGGTGGCCGCGCGCGGGCGGCGGCTCACCCAGGCGCTGACGCAGTTCGACGCGGCCACGATCGCCACCACCCACCAGTTCTGCCAGCAGATGCTCGCCGGTCTCGGCGTCGTCGGGGACGGCGATCCCGACGCTGTGTTCGTCGAAACGGTCGACGATCTGGTCACCGAGGTCGTCGACGACTTCTACGTGCGCAAGTACGCCGCGCCCGGCGCCGGGAACCCGCCGTTCGACCGTGCCAAGGCGCTCGAGCTGGCCCGCCGCGCCGTCGACGACGCTCAGGCCCGGCTCGAACCCGCCGACGCGCCGGCCGACAGCGCAGCCGGCGTGCGCTACCAGTTCGCCTGCGCCGTGCGCCGCGAGGTCGGCCGGCGCAAGCGGGCGCGGCGGCTGTTCAGCTACGACGACATGCTGACCCGTCTGGCCGAGGCGCTGACCGATCCGGCGCGCGGCCCGGCCGCGCGGTCGCGGCTGCGCGAGCGGTACTCGGTGGTGCTCGTCGACGAGTTCCAGGACACCGACCCGGTGCAGTGGGAGATCCTGCGCGGGGCCTTCCACGGGCACACCACGCTGGTGTTGATCGGCGACCCCAAGCAGGCGATCTACGCCTTCCGCGGGGCCGACGTCGTCAGCTATCTGGAGGCGGCCGACGAGGCGAGTGCGACGGCCACGCTCGCCCGGAACTGGCGCAGCGACGCCGCCCTGCTCACCGCGCTCGACACGCTCTTCGGCGGGGCCGCGCTGGGAGACGACCGGATCGTGGTGCACCCGCCGGAGGCCGAACACATCGAGCGCAGGCTCACCCGCGCGCCGGCCGGGGCGCCGCTGCGGCTGCGGATCGTCGGCCGCGACCGGCTCCCCGTGCTCACCGGGCGCGGCCTCGGCATGGTCGGCCCGGCGCGCCAGGTGGTGGCCGCCGACGTGGCCGCCGATATCGCGACGCTGCTGGCCGGCCCCGCACAGGTGCAGGGGCGTCCGGTCGCACCCGGCGACGTCGCGGTGCTGGTGCGGACCAACGCTCACGGCGGCCTGATCCGTGAGGCGTTGGCCGCGGCCGGGGTGCCCGCGGTGCTCACCGGCACCGCCAGCGTGTTCGCCACCCCGATCGCCACCGAGTGGCTGACCCTGCTGGAGGCGATCGAGCAGCCGCAGCGCACCACCCGGCTCCGCGCGGCCGCCCTGACCTGTTTCGTCGGGCACACCGTGGCCGAGCTCTGCGGGCCCGGCGGCGAGACGATCGTCGAGGAGCTGGGCGGCCTGCTGCGATCGTGGTCGACGATACTGCGCGAGCACGGGGTGGCGGCGCTGCTGGAGGCGGTCAGCACCGGACGGCGGCTGGCGCAGCGGCTGCTCGGGCGCACCGACGGGGAGCGGAGGCTCACGGATCTGCGCCATATCGCCCAGGTTCTGCACCGCGCCGCGACCGAGCAGCATCTCGGGCCCGCTGCGCTGGCGGAGTGGTTGCGCCACCGCATCGACGACGCCGCCACCGACACCGGCGCGGAGCGCAGCCGCAGGCTGGAGTCCGACGCCGACGCCGTGCAGATCGTCACCGTGCACCGCAGCAAGGGCCTGGAGTTCCCGATCGTCTACCTGCCGTTCGGCTGGGACCGGTTCGTCGCGCGCGAGCCGGACGTACTGCTGCTGCACGAGCGGGGCCGGGTGCTCGATGTGGGCGGCCCGAACGGGCCGCGCTACCGCGATCGGCTGGCGGCGCACCGCGCCGAGGAGGCGGGCGAAGACCTACGGCTGCTCTATGTGGGGATGACCCGGGCGCGCTGCCAGGTCGTCGCCTGGTGGGCGCCGGCCACCACCACCGCGAGCTCCGCGCTGCATCGGTTACTGGTCGGCCGCCCCGCCGCGGGCACCATGCCCGCGCAGTCCTACCCGGTGCCCGACGATGCGGCGATGCTCGCCCAGCTGCGCGCACTCGCCTCGGTGGACCTCGTCGTCGAGGAGGTCGGCGAACCCGCGGACCGGCGCTGGCGCCCGCCGCGCCGGCCCACCGCCGAGCTCGCCGCCGCCCTGTTCGACCGCGGCCTCGACACCGCCTGGAGACGCACCTCCTACAGCGCGCTCACCGCGGCCGCCCACGACCGGACGCCCACCGAGGTCGCGAGCGAACCCGAGGACTCGGGCATCAGCGACGAGCCCACCGAACAGCTGGAACTCGACGTCGCCGTCGGGGCGGGCGCGGATCCGGCCGTCGCGAACGTGCCGTCGCCGATGGCCGAGCTGCCGGTGGGCACCGGGTTCGGCACGCTGGTGCATGCGGTACTCGAGACCGCCGACCCCACCGCATCCGGCCTGCTGGGCGAGCTCACCGAAGGGGCCCGCGCGGAGCTGGAGCGGCGGCCCTCGGCGCTCGACCCGGCCGACCTCGCGGCGGCGCTCGTCCCGGTGGTGCAGACTCCGCTCGGCCCGCTCACCGGCGGCCGGGCGCTGCACGCCATCCCCCCGGCCGACCGGCTCACCGAGCTCGAGTTCGAGCTCCCACTCGCCGGTGGCGACGCCCCGGGTGCGGCACTCACCCTCGGCGATCTCGCCGCCCTGCTGCGCGCCCACCTGCCCGCGGACGACCCGCTGCGGCGCTACCCCGATCTGCTCGACACCGCCGCGCTCGGCGGCCAGCCGCTGCGCGGCTACCTGACCGGCAGTATCGACGCAGTGCTGCGGGTCGACGGCCGGTTCCTCGTCGTGGACTACAAGACCAATTGGCTGGGTCCGGTCGGCCCGGCCGGCCGGGAGCCGCTGACCGCGGCGCACTACGCCCCGCCGCTGCTGGCGGAGGCGATGCTGGCGGCGCACTACCCCTTGCAGGCGCTGCTGTACTCGGTGGCGCTGCACCGGTATCTGCGCTGGCGGCTGGCCGGCTACGCGCCACACCGCCATCTCGGCGGTGCGCTGTACCTGTTCCTGCGCGGGATGTGCGGGCCCGCGACCCCGATCGTCGGCGGCACACCGTGCGGGGTGTTCGGCTGGGCGCCGCCACCGGAGCTGATCGTCGAGCTGTCCCGGCTGCTGGACGAGGGCCGGGCGTCATGACCCGGGCGCCGGCCGACGCCGACGCCGACGCCCACGACCCGCGGTTCGCCCGCACCGCATCCGGGCTGCTCGGCGAGTTCAACGCGGCGGGTGTGCTCACCACCGCCGACGTGCACGTCGCGAACCGGCTCGGCAGGCTCGGCGCGGAACCCGACGAGCGGGTGCTGCTGGCCGTCGCGCTGACCGTGCGGGCGATCCGGCACGGCTCGGTGTGCATCGACCTGGACGCGATCAGCCACACGGTGCTCGGGGAGAGCGACGAGCTGATCGACGTCTCCGCGCTGGCCTGGCCCGACCCCGCGGCGTGGCGGGCGGCCTGCGCGTGCAGCCCGCTGGTCGGCACCGGGCGCGACGCCGGATCCGCCCCGTTGCGGATGCCCGGCCGGCTGCTGTACCTGGACCGCTACTGGCGGCAGGAAGAGCAGGTACGCACCCAGCTGCGCGACCGCGCTGCGGCCGCTCCCCCGGCCGTCGACCTGGACCGGCTGCGGGCCGGGTTGGACCGGCTGTTCCCCGGCGACCCGGCCGGCGCCGCAACGGGCACCGATCGGCAGCGCCTCGCGGCCGCGGTGGCCGCGCTGCGCCGGGTCACCGTGCTGGCCGGCGGCCCGGGGACCGGCAAGACGACCACGGTGGCGCGGCTGCTGGCGTTGCTGCGCGACCAGCCCGGCCCGCCGCCGCGGATCGCGCTGGCCGCGCCCACCGGCAAGGCCGCCGCCCGGCTGGCCGAGGCGGTCGCCGAGCACACCGCCGAGCTCCCCGAACCCGACCGGGCCGGGCTCGGCCCGCTGCCCGCATCGACCCTGCACCGGCTGCTGGGGCGCAGGCCCGGTAGCACCAGCCGGTTCGCGCACGACCGGTACCACCGACTGCCGCACGACGTGATCGTCGTGGACGAGACCTCGATGGTGTCGCTGACGCTGATGGCGCGGCTGCTGGAGGCCGTCCGTCCCGATGCCCGGCTGGTGCTGGTCGGCGATCCCGACCAGCTCGCCTCGGTCGAGGCAGGCGCGGTCCTCGGCGACCTCGCCCGAGCCGACGGGCAACCCGAGCCCTGGCTCGACGAGCGGCTGCGGGCCCTCGGCGCGCTCGGTCCGGCGGATCCGCCGGTCGTGCACGGGGTGGTGACCTTGGACCGAACCTGGCGATTCGGCGGTGCGATCGCTGCGCTGGCCCGCGCCGTCCAGGCCGGTGACGCCGACGCGGCCCTCACGCACCTGCGCGCCGGCCATCCGGAGCTCATGTTCGTCGAGACCGACGACCTGGACAGCCGCGATCCCGCCGGGCTCGAGAGCGTGCGCGCCGACGTCGTCGCCGCCACCGGCGCGCTGTCCGTGGCGGCCCGCGACGGCGCGGTCGCCGACGCGCTCGCCGCCCTGGAACGGCACCGGCTGCTGTGCGGGCATCGGCGCGGGCCCTACGGCGTCTCGCGGTGGAGCGCCGAGGTGGAGCGCTGGCTGGCCGACGCCGGAGCCGGCTCCGCCGCCGACGACGAGTGGTATCCGGGCAGGCCGCTGCTGGTCACGGCCAACGACTACGACCTTGGTCTGTTCAACGGCGACACCGGCGTCGTCGTGCGCGAGAACGGCGCGGTGCGCGCGGCGTTCACCCGCGAGGGCAGGCCGCTGCGGGTGCCGACGAGCCGGCTGTCCGCGGTGCAGACCGTGCACGCGATGACCGTGCATCGCAGCCAGGGCAGCCAGTTCTCCCGGGTGACGGTGGTGCTGCCGCCCGCCGAGTCGCCGCTGCTGACCCGCGAGCTGCTCTACACCGCGGTGACCCGGGCGCGCGAGGTGGTGCGGGTCGTGGGATCCGAGCAGGCGGTCCGCACCGCGGTCGGGCGGTCGGTGAGCCGGGCCAGCGGGCTGCGGGAGCGGCTGGGTCACTGAGCGTCGGCGTCATGCCGCGAGCCGCATGGTCTGCTCCGGATCGGCGGCCGCCGCGGGATCGACCGGCCGTGGCGTCGGCGGCTGCTGCTCCCGGCCGCGCCCGGCGAGCCTGGCCAGCAGCCGCAGCGAACGCCGCGGGGCCTCCAGGGTGCCCACGAGCAGCCGGTAGAGCCAGCCCGGGGTGCTCAGCCTGCGGCCGCGGGACAGGTCGCGCAGGCAGACGTCGACCGCGTCGGCGGGCTCGATCCACAGCGGCGACCCGGGCGGCCCGACCTGCGCGTGCCGGGCCGTGCGCAACCGGCCCGCACACAGCGCGATGGCCCGGACCCCGGTGCCCGCGACCGACGCCGCGACGGTGTCGGTGAAGCTCAGCACCCACGCCTTGCTGGCGCCGTAGGCGGAGCCGCGGGCGGGCAGGTAGCCCGCGAAGCTGGCGACGTTGATCACCGAACCGCGGTCGCGGGCAAGCATCCCGGGCAGCGCGGCGCGGGTCAGCCGCAGCACGGCCGTGACGTTGAGGTCGATCTCGGCCTGCAGGTCTGTCATCGGGGCGGCGGGGAGTTCGTCATCGGCCTCGACCCCGGCGTTGTTGACGAGCAGGTCGATCGGCTCGACCGTCGCCGTGAGCCGCCGCTCGACGCGTGCGCGGGCCCACGGGACGGTCAGGTCCGCGGGCAGCACCTCGATCCGGACGCCGTGGGTGGCGCGCAGCTCGTTCGCAATCGATTCGAGCCGCCCACGGTCGCGAGCGACGAGGACGAGATCGAGGCCGTCGGCGGCGAGACGGCGCGCGAACGCGGCTCCGAGGCCGGCGCTCGCACCGGTGATCAGCGCTGTTGTCACACGACGGACAGTAGGAAGCAGGCGCTTAACCGACGCTGAGAACGCAGCTCACCCCCGCGAGTCGCGGTATTTCCGAGCGCGAGTCGGGGTATCCGCGCGGCCGAGTCGGGGTATCCGCGCGACCAGCACGCCACCTTCGGCCCTCGGCCGACCAGGCGTGGCGTCCTACGCTGGCCGAATGCGCACCGAAAAGACCTACGGTGCATATCTGCACCTGAACCAGTTGCTGTCCGCCCAGCACCCGGTCAGCAGACCGGTGCACCACGACGAGCTGCTGTTCATCGTGCAGCACCAGACGTCGGAGCTGTGGCTCAAGCTGGTCCTGCACGAGCTGGATTTCGTGCGCGACCGGCTCGCCGACGACGAGCTGCGGCCCGCTCTGAAAGGACTGGCGCGGGTCAAACACATCCAGCGCACCCTCACCGACCAGTGGTCGGTGCTGGCCACCCTGACCCCCTCGGAGTACGCCGAGTTCCGGCGCTTCCTTGGCACCTCATCGGGAATGCAGTCGTTCCAGTACCGGGCCGTGGAGTTCGCGCTCGGCAACCGGGACGCGACGATGCTGGAGCTGTTCGCCGACGATCCGCCCGCCCACGCGTTGCTCATCACCGAGCTCAAGCGCCCCACCGTCTACGACGAGTTCCTGCGCCATCTCGCCCGGCATGGGCACGCCGTGCCCGCCGAGCTGCTCTCCCGCGACGTGCGCCGGCCGCACACCTTCCACCCCGGCCTGGTCGCCGTGTTCCGCCGGATCTACGAGCACCCGCGCGAGTACTGGCCGGCCTACGAGACGTGCGAGGAACTGGTCGATCTGGAGGAGAACGTCCAGTTCTGGCGGTTCCGTCACCTCAAGACCGTCGAGCGGACGATCGGCACCGCCCGCGGCACCGGAGGGACGAGCGGGGTGGGGTTCCTGCGGGCCGCCCTCGACATCAGTTTCTTCCCGGAGCTGTACGCGGTGCGCACCGAGATCGCCCCGGGGCCGCCCGCACGGTGAGAGCATCCCGACGCCGGCGAGAGGTCCGATGTTTGGCTGTCTACGCTGGCTGAGCACACCGATCGGAAGGACCTCGGATGCGGATCGCGCTGTTCGTGACCTGCCTGGCCGATGCGCTCTACCCCGACGTCGGCAAGGCGGTCGTGCGGCTGCTCGAACGGCTCGGTCACGAGGTGGTCTTCCCCGAGGCACAGACCTGCTGCGGGCAGATGCACATCAACACCGGCTATCAGCGCGAGGCGTTGCCGCTGGTCCGCCACCATGTCGAGGTCTTCGAACCGTTCGAGACGATCGTCGCGCCGTCCGGATCGTGCGTCGGCTCGGTGCGCCACCAGCACGCGATGGTCGCGCGCCGGGCGGGCGACGAGCGGCTCGCCATACGGGCCCAGGCCGTCGCCGAACGAACCCACGAGCTGTCCCAGCTGCTCGTCGACGTGCTCGGCGTCGACGACGTCGGCGCCTACTACCCGCACCGGGTCACCTACCATCCGACCTGCCACTCGCTGCGGATGCTGCGCGTCGACGAGAAGCCGCTGCGGCTGCTGCGCAACGTCCGCGGGATGACCCTGCTGGAGCTGCCCGACGCCGACCAGTGCTGCGGGTTCGGCGGCACGTTCGCGATGAAGAACGCCGACACCTCCACCGCGATGCTCGCCGACAAGATGCGCCACGTGGTCTCGACCGGCGCCGAGGTCCTCACCGCCGGCGACAGCTCGTGTCTCATGCATATCGGTGGCGGCCTGAGCAGGCTGCGCAGCGGTACCCGGACCGTGCACCTCGCGGAGATCCTGGCGGCAACGGAATGACGACGTTCCTGGGGCTGCCCACCCACGCCCCCCGCGGCGTCGGACATCTGCGGGGCGATCGGCCGTTCCCGGCCGCCGCCCGCACCGCGCTCGCCCAGCCCCAGCTGCGCCGCAACCTCGGGCACGCGACCCGCACGATCCGCGACAAGCGCGCCGCCGTCGTCGCCGAGCGCGATGACTGGGAGGAGCTGCGCCGCGCCGGTGCGGCGATCAAGGCGGCGACGATGGCCCGCCTCGACGAGCATCTGGAGCGGCTGGAGCGCGAGGTCTGGGCCCGCGGGGGCACGGTGCACTGGGCCTGCGACGCCACCGAGGCCAACGCGATCGTCACTCGCCTCGTGGCCGCGACGGGCGTGCACGAGGTCGTCAAGGTCAAGTCGATGACCACCCAGGAGATCGGGCTCAACGAGGCGCTGGAGGCGGCCGGGGTCGTCGCGCAGGAGACCGACCTCGCCGAGCTGATCGTGCAGCTCGGCGGCGACCTGCCGTCACACATCCTGGTCCCGGCGATCCATCGCAACCGCGCGGAGATCCGGGAGATCTTCCTGCGCGAGATGCCCGGGGTCGACCCCGCGCTCACCGACGAGCCGCGCGGGCTCGCGATGGCCGCGCGGGCGTTCCTGCGCGAACGGTTCCTGCGGGCGAGGGTGGCGATCAGCGGCGCGAACTTCGGGGTCGCCGAGACCGGCGGGCTGGCGGTCGTCGAATCCGAGGGCAACGGCCGGATGTGCTTGACCCTGCCCGAGACGTTGATCACCGTGATGGGTCTCGAGAAGGTCGTGCCGACGTGGCGGGACCTGGAGGTCTTCCTCCAGCTGCTGCCTCGCAGCTCCACCGGCGAGCGGATGAACCCCTACACCTCGATCTGGACCGGGGTGACGCCGGGCGACGGGCCGCAGCAGTTCCATCTGGTGCTGCTGGACAACGGCCGGACCGCGGCACTGGCCGACGAGATCGGGCGCGAGGCACTGCACTGCATTCGGTGTTCGGCCTGCCTCAACGTCTGCCCGGTCTACGAGCGCACCGGCGGGCACGCCTACGGCTCGGTCTACCCCGGGCCGATCGGCGCGGTGCTCACCCCGCAGCTCACCGGCATCGAGGACAACGCCTCGCTGCCGTACGCCTCCAGCCTGTGCGGCGCCTGCTTCGACGCCTGCCCGGTCCGGATCGACATCCCGTCGCTGCTGGTCCGGCTGCGCGCCGCGCACGTCGAGGAGCGTCGCGCGGCCTCCCGGATCCCGACCCTCGAGCAGCTGACGATGGCGGCCGCAGGCTGGACGATGACCGAGCCCGGGCGGTTCGCGGCCGCGGAGAAGGCCTCGCGCGTCGGCCGGGTGCTGGGCCGGCGCACCGGGATGATCGGCGCGCTGCCGCCGCCGCTGTCGGCGTGGACCGCGAGCCGGGATCTGCCCCGCCCGCCCGCGGAGAGCTTCCGGGAGTGGTGGGCGCGGGAGCGGGGGAATCGGTGAACGAACCGCCTGCCCGCGAGCGCGTGCTCGCCGCGATCCGGGCCGCCAACGCCGGCGCCGTCGCGCCCGAGACCCCGCGCGGCTATCACCACACCGGCGAGCACGCCCCCGGCTCCGAGCCGCTGCTCGACCTGCTCACCGACCGGCTCGTCGACTATCGGGCGACGGTACGGCGGGTCAGCGCCGCCGAGCTGCCCACGGCGGTGACCGCGGCGCTTCCCGACGGTCCGGTGCTGCTGCCGCCCGAGCCGCCGGCGGCGTGGGGCGAGCTCGGCGGCACCCGCGACGAGGGGACGCTCACCCCACATGCCCTCGACGAGTTCGCCGCCGTCGTCACCGGCTGCGCGCTGGCCTGCGCCGAGACCGGCACGATCGCGCTCGACGGCTCGGCCGACCAGGGGCGCCGGGCGATCACCCTGGTCCCCGATGTGCACGTCTGTGTGGTGCATGCGGCGCAGGTGGTGCAGACCGTGCCCGAGCTGCTCGCCGGGCTGACCGCGACCCGCCCGATCACGCTGATCTCCGGCCCGTCGGCGACCAGCGACATCGAGCTGGAACGGGTGGAGGGTGTGCACGGTCCGCGTACGCTGATCGTGTTGCTCGTGCGCTGATGCGCCGGTGAGCGGCGCAGCTACCCGTCCGCCAGCGGGCGCTGGAGGACGGCAAGACCGTCTACATGGCGGTCCCCCGGCTCGGCAAGGGCGGCGGGTTCGCCGACCTGGAGTTCGCGCTGGCCACCGAGGCCGGGCTGATCGGACCGGAGACCCTCGTCGTGACGACGGTGCACGAACTGCAGGTCCGACCGGCCGGGGTGATCCCGACCGCGGCCCACGACGCCCCGGTCGACCTGATCGTCACGCCGGAGCGGGTGATCGACTGCCGTGCCCGGCGCGGCGCGCGGCCGTCGGAGTTCATCCGTTGGTCGGAACTGACGGACGAGAAGATCGCCGCCATCCCGCTGTTGTCCGCGCTGCGCTGACGCGCACGATGGGGGCATGAGTGCCACCGAGATCGTGCTGCTCCGCGGCGACATCACCGATCAGGACGTCGACGCGGTGGTCAACGCGGCCAACTCCGCGCTGCTCGGCGGCGGTGGGGTCGACGGTGCGATCCACCGCCGCGGCGGGCCCGAGATCCTCGCCGAATGCCGGGAGCTGCGGACCACCCGCTACCCCGACGGGCTACCCACCGGCCAGGCCGTCGCCACCACCGCGGGCAGGCTGCCGGCCCGCTGGGTGATTCACACGGTCGGGCCGGTGTACGCGAAACGGGAGGACCGTTCGGGGTTGCTCGCCTCCTGCTACCGCGAGTCGCTGCGCATCGCCGACGAGCTGGGCGCGGCCACCGTCGCCTTCCCGGCGGTGTCGGCCGGGATCTACGGCTGGCCCCTCGACGACGCGGCCCGGATCGCGATCGGGACGGTGCGCGACACCCCGACCTCGGTCCGCGAGGCCCGGTTCGTGCTGTTCGACGAGACGGCCTACAACGCGTTCCACCGCGCCCACGGTCGATGACCCGGCCGTTGAGTCCTGAGTACCGAGGATCGATGCGCGGTCGACCCGCGTGGTTCGGGCCGGGTGTTCGCGACGCCGCAGAGCCCAGAGCGGGCTCCTGGCGGTCGCGCGGGCAGGCGTCTATCGTTCGCGTGGCGGCTCGCCGGACCGAGGTCGGCGTTCCGACGCCGGGTGGTGCGCCCGACTCGTCCGTGTCCCACGGAGAGGTGCGACCGATGGCTCCGATGGATCCCGTGACGACCGAGGCCGGCGATCGGCGCGATGCGCTCGCCGACTACATCTTCCGCGCGACGCTGGGCGCAACCGAGCTGATGCACGTCTACCTCGGCGACCGGCTCGGCCTCTACACGGCGCTCGGGCAGGCCGGCTCGGCCACGTCCGCCGAGCTGGCGAGCGCCGTCGGCATCGCCGAGCGGTACGCCCGGGAGTGGCTGGAGCAGCAGGCGGTTGCCGGTGTGCTCGACGTCGCCGAGGACACCGGCGAGGCCACCACCCGTCGCTATCGACTCCCGGTGGGTGCCGACGACGTGCTGTGTGCACCGGAGAGCCTCGCCCACCTCGTCCCCCTTGCGCAGCTCGCGATCAGCATCGCGCAGACGCTGCCGCAAGTGGCCGAGGCGTTCCGGACCGGGGGCGGCGTGCCGTTCGAGGCGTACGGCGCGGACATCCGGCAGGGCATCGAGCGGGCGAACCGCCCGATGTTCGTGCATCAACTGGTCGCCGACTGGCTTCCAGCGTTGCCCGATATCGAGGCGCGGCTGCGCCGGACTCATCCGTCCGCGCGAGTCGCGGACCTGGGCTGCGGCTGCGGATGGTCGACCATCGCCATTGCTCGTGGCTTTCCGGCGGCGCAGGTCGACGGCATCGACCTCGACGAGGCCTCGATCGAGGCGGCCCGCCGCAACGCGGTCGTGGCCGGCGCCGCGGACCGGGTGCGGTTCGCCCGCCGGGATGCCGCCGATCCGGCGCTCGCCGGACGCTACGACCTCGTGACGTTGTTCGAAACGCTGCACGACATGGCGCATCCGGTCGATGTGCTGCGCACCGCGCGACAGATGCTCGCCCCCGGCGGCGCGGTGCTCGTCGCGGACGAGCGGGTCGCCGAGACCTTCACCGCGCCCGGCGACGATCTCGACCGGTTCAACTACGGCTGGAGCGCCCTGCACTGTCTCGCGGTGGCGATGGTCGAGCCGGACGCCGCCGGCACCGGCACGGTGATCCGCCCGGAGACGGTACGGCGCTACGCGCTCGACGCCGGGTTCAGCACCGTCACGGTCCTCCCCATCGAACACGACTTCTGGCGCTTCTACCGCCTCGATGCGTAGCCGACACCGGCTCCCGCAGCCCGGCGGTCGGTAGCCGGGCCCATCCGGGCCACGTCGGATCCCCTGCGCGCGCCGCACAGCATCGCCGCACGGCAGCATCGCAGCGCGGATCCCCGGGCCTTCACGCGCCCAGGCGCGGCAGCGGGTGACGAGGTCGCGCTGCTGGACGAGGGTGAGCCAGTCGGGCAGGTGGACCGCGCCGGGGTAGGCGATGGCGAGCGACGATCGCACCCGCGGCGCCAACGGCCACCCGCACTCGTGTCGGCAATCGGATGCCGTCACGATCACGGCCTCCTCCTGCCCCTTCGGTGTCGGGAGGAGAGCACCGTCGATCGGGAAAGGATTGTGCCCCGGCTGCAGCCGTTGTCGCCCCGGCTGCAGCCGTTGTCAAGGCCGTGACGTGGCCGCGGCCACGTCACGGGCCACCCGGTTCCTTGAGGTTGGGTATGCGGCTGGACCGGCTTACGCGATCGAGGTCGAGCGACGCCGGCGGCGGAAGAACGCAGGCAGGGCCGGCGTGGTCGGCCCGGAATGCCTGAAGCAAGTAGGCGACCAGCCGACGGGAAGCCGCCAGTTTGTCCACTGTAGATTCTGCGGTGATCCCGTGGTTGGCCATGAGCAGCAGGATGAGATCGCTGCGGTCGAAGTCGGCGCGCAGCCGGCCTGACTGCTGGGCGCGCCGCACCAGGTCGGCGAACCCCCGCTCGGCGCGCACCCGTTTCTGTTCGAAGTCGACCGCGTCGGGGAACTTCGTCAGGAAGGCCGCGGTAAACCCACGGTCGGCCACCTGGAGGCTGCACAGCTTCTCGACCGCCAGACAGAACCCCTGCCACGGGTCCGGGTCGGCCAGTGCGTCGTCGATGACCGAGACGCACCCGGTGAGCTGGTCGGTGAACACCTCCGTGATCAAGGCCTCGCGCGTAGGGAACCGTCGGTAGAGCGTGGCCACGCCGACGCCCGCGCGGCGCGCGATCGCGGCCATCGGCACCTCCAGCCCGCGTGCGGCGAACGCTTCGCGGGCGGCGTCCAGGATGCGGTTGCGGTTGTGCCGTGCATCCGCGCGCAGCCTCGGCGTCTCGGCGGAAGCGGCGCCGGCAGTGATCCGAGACGGATCGGCGGGCATGTCTCTCACCTTAACCACAAGTGGAAGCCCCCATCCGGTTACCTCGTTACCGTGGTCGCAGGCAGAGCTCGCCGGTCGTCGGCGAGGCGGAGCCCGAGGGAGGGACCATGGACATGGGTGAGATGCGTGCGGCGCTGTACGACAGGTACGGGCCACCGGAGGTGCTCTACGAGGGCAGGCTGCCGACGCCGGTCGCCGGACCCGGCGAGGTACTGGTGCGGGTGGCCGCCGCTAGTGTGAACGGCGGCGAACTGGTGGGCCGGGCCGGCAGGGTTCGGCTGGTGACCGCCGCGCTGGGCCGAGGCTTTCCGAAACGCATGGGGATCGACTTCGCGGGCACGGTCGCCGCGGTGGGCGCTGCGGCATCCGGATTCACCGTCGGCGACCGGGTGTGGGGGGTGGTACCCCACAGCTTCGGCAGCGCGGCCGAGTTCGTGGCCGTGCCCCCTGGCAGGCTGGCTCTCGCCCCCACCTCGGTCGACCTGGTTCAGGCCGCGGCCCTGCCGGCCGTTGGCATGACCGCGATCATCGCGCTGCGCGAGAAAGCCCACCTCATGCGGGGCGAGCGACTGCTCGTGCGCGGCGCCAGCGGCGGGGTCGGCAGCATCGCCGTCCAGCTGGGGCGGGAACACGGCGCACGGGTCACTGCGCTGGCCGGCGCCGAGCAGCTGGACTTCGTCCGCTCGCTCGGCGCAGCAGAAGCCTTCGACTACGCCACCACGCGCCCCGCCGACCTTGGCCGGTTCGACGTCGTCCTGAACACGGTGGGCACCGACTTCAGCGCCTACCGCAGACTGCTGACCAGGAACGGACGCATGGTGTCGATCACCTTCGACATCGACCACCCGATCGCGTCACTGTCCTATATCGCCGCCTCCACCGTCTTCGGCTCACGACGAGTCCGGTTCTTCAGCGGCAACTCCGGCCAGGAGCTCCTCTCCGAACTGACCCGGTTGGTCGACAGCGCAGCGATCCGTCCGATCGTGGACCGGGTCTATCCACTCGACGACATCGCCGGAGCCCACCGCGCGCTGGAGGCCGGTGGTATCCGTGGGAAGATCATCGTCCAGGTCACATGAGGGACCGCAAACAGCGGGGCAAGGCGTATTCCCTACGAGTACGACCCCTGGACACCACCAGGGGCTCCCGCAGGCGATCACCCCGGTTCCCGGGGGATTGCCGCGGTCACGTCGCTCCGCAACCGGGAACGTAGGTGGGCCGAGTGCCGGTCCGCCCCGCACCGGACGAAACGTGCCAGCATCTGACCATGAGCGCCGAGAAGTGGTACTACTGCCTGAAACACCACACCGTCGAGCCGCAGCAGGGCTGCCGCGCCGAGGACCGGCTCGGCCCCTACCCGGACCGGGAGACCGCGGCGCGCGCCCTGGAGATCGCGAGAGAGCGCACCGAGGCGGCCGATCGCTACGACCGGGAGTGGGACGAGGACGACTAGCGCCGACCGCCTCAGAAGCCTGCGGCCACCGGAATGATGCGCTCCCCCAGCAGCTCGAGCGGCGTCAGCCGGGCGACGCCGGGCACGATACCGTGCGCCTCGGAGAACCCCAGCCCGGCGAGTCGCTGCAACTGCGCGAGCAGGGCGTCGACCTTCTCCCCGCTCGGCCTGGGTCCAGGCTGATCATCACCGTCTTCTCGATCTCGTCGTAGTCGCGGCCGACGGCCGCGCAGTGGCCGCGCAGCACGTCCAGCTTGCGCTCGAGGTCGGGGCTCGGGAAGGGGTTGCAGGCCTGTGCGTACCGGGCGACCAGCCGCAACGTCTTGCGCTCCCCGCTCCCGTCGATGAGGATCAGGATCGGCGGGAGCGGCCGGGTGAGCGGCTGCGGCGAGTTGAGGGTGCGCTCGAGCCGGTAGTGCTTGCCCTCGTAGGGTCCGTCGTCGTCGCTCCACATCTGCAGGCAGATCTGCAGCGCCTCGTCCAGCCGCTCGAACCGCTCGGCCGTCGGCGGGAAGGGCAGCCCGGCTCGCGATAGACGACCGCCGTCACCCACGACACCAGTTCACCCGCGAGGTGCGCGCGGCGAGGTAGCCCAGCGTGGTGTAGGCCTCGGGCATCTCGTGTTCCGGCGGGCCCAGGAAGCCGATCTGCCACAGGTGGTCCATCACGCTGAGCCGGGCGAACCCGGCGTCCTCGGCGGTCCGCACCACCCGCGTCAGGTTCTCCGCCAGCTGCTCCGGTCCGCCGGGCCAGGTGAAGTCCGCGACGTGCAAGCCGAGCTTCCTACCTGCCAACGAGGCTAGGCCGGTACCTCGGCGCGGCGCGGCAACGACGCCGACGCGCCGGGGCGCGACACCGTGACCGCGGCGACGCGGGCCGCCCACCGTGCGGCGTCGGCGAGCGAGACGCCGTCGAGCAGCGCGTCGGTGAGCGCGGCGACGAAGCTGTCCCCGGCGGCGGTGGCGTCGACGAGCGTGGCCGCGACCGCCGGGACCCGCACCACCCCGGTCGGTTCGACGACGACGGCGCCGTCGCCGCCGCGGGTCACGACGGTGGCCGCGGCCGGGCGCAGCGCGCGGGCGAGGTCGACGATGCCGTCGAGGTCCTCGGGAACGGGGCCGCCGGCGAGCGTGGCCAGCTCCGTGAGGTTGGGCACCAGGATATCGGCCCTGTTCAGCACAGTCTCGGGTAGCGGGCGGGCCGGGGCGGGGTTCACCACGTAGAACCCGGACGCGAGCTCGGCCGCGGCGACCAGCGCGCCGTCGGGCACCTCGCACTGCACCAGCACCGCCGCGGCCTGTGCGAGAGTGCCCGCCGCGGCGCGCACCCGCTCGGCGTCGAGCCGGTCGTTGGCCCCGGCGCTGACGACGATCGTGCTCTCCCCGCCGTGCACCAGCACGATGGCGGTGCCGCTGGGCCCGTCGACCGTGGCCACGTCCGCGACGTCGATGCCCTCGGCGTCCAGCGCGGCCCGCAGCGCCACGCCCTCGGCATCGGCCCCGACCGCGCCCACCATCCGAGCGTGGCGGCCGAGCCTGGCCAGCGCGACCGCCTGGTTGGCGCCCTTCCCTCCGACCCCGCGGCACGCCGGTCCGCCCGCGACGGTCTCACCCGCCGCGGGCAATCGATCGAGGGTCACCGCGATGTCGTGGTTGAGACTGCCGACGACGCTGACGCCAGCGCGCATGATCGACCACCCCCGCCCACCGTAACGGGCCAGGTCCCGGGTGATCACGCCGCGGCGGCGTGCACCTGCAGCAGCGCCGCCGCGGCGGAACGACCGCGCAGCGCCGCCTCGGGGTCGCCCTCGACGTGCGCCGTGACGATCGCGCCCTCGACGAGCAGCATCAGCCGGTCGGCGAGCACGCCCGCATCGGCGGCGCCGGTGTCGGCGGCCAGCTGCGCCAGCAGCGCGCGCAGCGCCCGCTTGTGGTCGCGGGCGACGGCCCGCGCAGCCGCGTGCGTGACCAGCTCGCCGGCCACGTTGACGAAGGCGCAGCCGTTGAAGCCGGGCTCGCCGAACCATTCACCCAGCGCGTCGAACACCGCGAGGACCCGGGGTGATCCGGGCTCAGCCTCCGCCACCCTGGCCCGCAGCCAGTCCATCCAGCGCTGGTCTCGGCGGCGCAGGTAGGCCTCGACCAGGCCGTCCTTGGAGCCGAACTGCGCATACAGCGTCTTGGTCGCCACCCTGGCCGCGGCCACGACGTCGTCGACCCCGACGGACCGCACGCCGCGGCCGTAGAACAGCCGCTCGGCGGCGTCGAGCAGGCGGGTCCGGACCTGCGGGTCCCGGGCGTCGGGGGGACTCATTCGGGCAGTCTAGACGGCCGTGATATTGACGGAAAACGGTCGTTCCCCTAGGGTTCGGAACGCCGTGGAAAACGGACGTTTTCCGATGCAGACGCGGGAGGGCATGATGGGGACCAGTGGTTTCCGGCTCGGAATCTACGTGTTCAAGGACGTCGAGATCGTCGACTTCGCGGCGCCGCACGGCGTGTTCGCCGTGGCCCGCCGGTTCGATCCGGAGCTGGAGGCGTTCCTGATCGCCGACGCGCTGCGGCCGGTGCAGGCCCAGGCCGGGTTCACCGTGCTGCCCAACTACTCCTTCGCCGACCGGCCCGCGATGGACGCCTTCCTTATCCCGGGCGGGTTCGGCACCCGCCAGGAGGTCCGCAACGGCAGGCTGCACGAGTTCATCCGCAGCCAGCCGGAGGAGACGCTGCTGACCAGCGTGTGCACCGGCTCGTGGATCTACGGGAAGATGGGCCTGCTCGACGGACTTGCGGCGACCAGCCGCAAGGAGCCCGACCGGGTCGAGGCCAACCCGCCCGGCAAGGTACCGATCGACCGGCTGGCCGATATCGCCCCGGCGTGCCGGATCAGCCGGGCCAGGGTCGTCGACTCGGGACGGATCATCACCGCGGGCGGGATCACCTCGGGCATGGAGATGGGCTTCCACCTGCTGCGCCGGGCCGGCTACGCCGAGGACCTGATCGGCGAGGTCGCCCGGGTGATGGAGTACCAGGACGCCTACAAGCTCTACCGCGACGACGTCGAGATCGTCGGTTCCTAGGAGGATCTAGGACGACACGGCGTAGGGCCCGTGCGCGGGCGGGCCGGACCGGATCTGCATCCCCGGCCGCCGCCGGTGCACGGTCAGGTAGGCGAGGCCGTCCGGGCCGGCGGTGAGGCTGCGGGTGGAGCTGTGGGGCAGCCATACGAGCCGGCCCGGACCGAGCGTGAGCGGGCCTTCGTCGGTACTCATCGTTCCGCTCCCGGCGACCACGATCACGAGCACATCGAGATCGGGCTCGGCGTGGGTGCCGATGACCTGCCCGGCAGGCAGGTTCAGCAGGTTCGCGTCGAGCTGGCGGCCGACCTCGGTCATCCGCCAGACCACACCGGTCGGCGCCGATGCGGAGTCGGCGAGCGCCGCATGCACGTCACAGAGTGCGCGCGGCAGATCGCCGCCCGCGGCCTCGCCGGGGGCCGTCGCCATGTCCGTCAACCTTCACGCTCCCCTATCCGGCCTGTCCCGACGCCAGCCGAGCGTAGCCGCCGGGGGCCGGCGGAGATCCCTCGCTCACCGGGAGCTCGGGCGCCCGGGCGTCGCGGAACAGGCCATCGCGGAGTACCGCGTCGAGGTCATCGACGAGCCCCGCGAGATCGACCCCGGGTATGGCGGCCATTGCGGGCAGCAGCACCGCCTGCTCCACCCGCCGGCAGCCGTCGAGCAGGGCGAGGATCGCGTGGCCCGCGAGGGCAGCCCGGCCGATGGTGTTCGCCCGGACCAGGTCCTCGATCTCGGCGGCGAGCAGATCGTGCTGGGTGCGCAGCGCCCGTACCAGCAGTCGCGTGTCGTTCGCCTCCGCCGCGGCCGCGTACAACACCCGATCGGTCGCTGTCAGCAGGCCCAGCACCTGCCGGCGGCAGAACCGCGCCAACTCGTCGTGCGCCTCCTCGTGGAGGGTGACCGACAGCTGCAGTTCGGTGACGAGCGCGACCTTCGCGGCCAGCTCGGCGAGCAGCTCGTCACCCCGATCCCGCAGCTTTTCCCGAGCCCGCCACGCACGGTCGCCGGAGGCGGTGTCGACGTCGATGCCGGAGAGCGATGTCACGAGTTCAGTTCACCAGATTTCCCCTATTTTCACAATGATCAATTGTGTAAACTTCGAGCGCATCGAGGATCCGCGGCCGCGCCGAAGAGGAGACCGAGTCCGATGACGGGGCACACCGGGCACGCCGGACGCCGCCGGCAGGTGCTGGAGGCCGTCCAGCGGGCCGCCGAACCGGTGGGTGTCTCCGAGATCGCCGCGCAGCTCGGCATCCACCCCAACACCGCCCGGTTCCATCTCGACGGGCTGGTCGGCGCCGGCATCGTCGAGCGCTTCCCTGGCACCCCCTCGGGTCCGGGCCGGCCCCGCGTGGTCTACCGGCCTCGACCCGGCCTCGCCCGCGGCGGGCTGCGCCGCTATCAGGAGCTGGCCGACATCCTGCTCAGCCGCATCGCCGCAACCAGCGAGCACCCCACCGCCGAGGCGACCGATATCGGCCGGGAATGGGGGGCCGCGCTCGTCGCGCGACCGGTTCCGGCCCGCCGGGTCGGGCCCGCCGAGGCGGCCATCCGGCTGGTCCGGATGCTCGCGGATCTGGACTTCGCGCCGGACGAGGCGACCGGCGGACCGGGCGTCCCCGAGCGGGTGCGGCTGCGGCACTGCCCGTTCCGCGAACTCGCCGAGCAGCATCGCGACCTCGTCTGCCCGCTTCATCTCGGCCTCATGCAGGGCGCCCTCACCGCGCTGCGGGCGCCGCTGGCGGTCACGGCGCTGCAACCCTTCACCGACGACACCACCTGCGTGGCACAGCTGGCGCCCGCGGGCAGACCTCAGCCGGGCGTCGTCTCGCCGCCGAGCGGGGCCAGCACCTCACCGGTGTAGTAGCTCGACAGCTGGTCGGCGGCGAAGAACACGTACGACGGCGCGATCTCGTCAGGCTGCGCGGCACGATCCATCGGTACCTGCTCGCCGAACGTCTCCACCCGCTCCGGCGGGAACGTCGCCGGGGTCAGCGGCGTCCACACCGGGCCGGGTGCCACACAGTTGACCCGGATCCCGCGGTCGAGCAGGGCCTGGGCCAGCGAAAAGGTCAGGGTGTGGACCGCGCCCTTGGTTGCGGAGTAGTCGATGAGCGACTTGTTGCCCCGCAGTCCGTTGACCGATCCGGTGTTGATCACACAGCTGCCCCGGCGACGATGGGGCAACGCGGCCTTCGACCGTCCGCTCGACCACCTCGCGGCAGTGCCCCGCGACCGCGAGATCGCCGCGGATCGTCAGCGCCCGGCCTCCCTGATCACGGATCAGCCGAGCGGTGTGCTCGGCATCGGCGTCCTCGGACAGATAGGCGAGTGCCACGTCGGCCCCCTCCTTGGCGAACGCGACGCATACCGCCCTGCCGATACCGGAGTCGCCGCCGGTGACCAGGGCGACCCGGTCGGCGAGCAGATCGCGACCGACATAGCCGGCCATCTCGTCGTCCGGACCCGGACGCATGGGACCGGTTTCGCCAGGGGGCTCCTGTTGCTGTGCGGGCGGAGTGGTCATGGGACTGAGCTACCCCAGCGCGGCCGCCCCACACCTGGCACCGCGACTCCATTCGGCTGTATGGCTGCTGCCGATCGGAGGGAAATACGTCGTCGCGGCCGTTCTCACGTGTGCCTGATCGTGGCTGTGGGTAGATGCCATTCGACCCTGATCGGGCCTAGTGCACTACCCGACGTCGGTGACGCCATGAACGTCCGCTCATCCCGGTCCACCAGATCGGGCGCGACGTCGATCGGGCCGCCCGGCGACCGACATGAGGAGATCCAGTGAAGTGTGGGGCGCGGATAGCCCTCGGCGTCGCCGGCGGCTACCTGTTGGGACGCACCAAGAAGATGAAGCTTGCGTTGATGTTGGGTGGGCTGGCGGCAGGCCAGCGCGCCGGCGGACCGAGCGAGATCCTGGCTCAGGGCACGAAGCTGGTGAAGGCGTCGCCCGAGCTCACCCGCCTGGTCGACGAGATGCGGGGCCGGCTCCTCGATGCGGGCAAGGGCGCCGCGATGGCCGTCGCGACCCGTCAGGTCGAATCCCTCACCGACAAGGTGGGTCAGCGCGTCGAGTCGCTCGGCGACCTCGGCACGGGGCGTCGCAGGCGGTCCGAGGCCGAGGAGCGCGAACCCGAGGCCGAGGAGGCGGAAGAGGAGGCCGCCGAGGACGGCGAGCCCGACGAGGCCGACGAGACGGACGAGGCCGAAGAGGAGGACGAGGAGGCGCCGCGCCGCCCGGCCCGGGGCCGCGGCTCGCGCGCGTCCGGGGCCAAGAGCCCCGCCGCGACCGTCAAGCGGGCCGCCGCGTCGACCGCGGGTGGTGCCGCGCGCCGGGGCGGCCGCACGCGCACCCAACGGAGCGGCGACGATGGCTGAGACGACATCCCGGGCGAAGGGCGCCGTCGCCGAAAGCCAGCCCGGCGATGCACTCAAGGAGGCCGGGCAGCGGCTGCTCGGCCTGCTCGTCGAGCGGGCGACGCAGGTGGCGACGGACCGGGTCGACGATCTCGTCGAGCGCCTCGACGGCGTCGCCGAACACGGTCTTCCCAGCCTTCGGACGGTGTTGCCGAGCGGGAAGACCGACGAGGACGGCAAGCCCGGGCTGGGTGCGACGCTCGGCGCGGGAGCCACCGCCGTCAAGGAGAAGATCAAGGGTGCCCTCGGCGGCGGCAAGGGTGGTTCCGGCAAGAAGCTCAAGGTCACCAACATCGTCGAGAGCATCGATGTGCCGCTCCCACTGCACACCACCTACGACCTGTGGACCCGGCTCGAGGACTTCCCCGGGTTCATGAAGAAGCTCGAGAGCGTCGACCGCGAGTCGGACGAGAAGACCAACTGGAAGGCGCAGGTCCTCTGGTCGCACCGCACCTGGCAGGCCACCGTCGTCGAGCAGGTCCCCGACGCGCACATCGTGTGGCGGTCGAAGGGGGCCAAGGGCCACGTCGACGGCGCGGTGAGCTTCACCGAGATCGGGTCGAACCTCACCCGGGTGCTGCTGGTCCTGGAGTACTGGCCGCAGGGGCTGTTCGAACGCACCGGCAATCTCTGGCGCGCCCAGGGCCGCCGGACCCGGCTGGAGCTCAAGCACTTCCGCCGGCACGCGATGACGAACGTGCTGCTCCACCAGGAGAAGGTCGAGGGGTGGCGCGGGGAGATCCGCGACGGCGAGGTCGTCAGGACGCACGAGGAGGCGCTGGAGCAGGAGCGGCAGGCCCCGGGCGACGAGGCCGAGGAGGAACCCGAGCGGCCGGAGGAGGAAGCGGAGGAATCCGCGGACGAGGCCGACCGCGAGGACCGGCCGTCCGACGAGGACGAGGACTACGACGCGGAAGAGGACTACGACGCGGACGAGGACTACGAAGACGAGGACGAGGACGACGAGAGCGGCGACGGCGAGGAGCCGGCCGCTCGCGAGGACGAGCCTGCGCCCGCGCGGCCTCGAAGGAGACGGTGACTGATGTCAGTAGCGACCGTACAGGGAGGCGGCGGAGGCTATGTCGAGCGCGCGCCGTCCGGTGGCCGCGGAGGCAGCCTCGCCGACGTCGTCGAGCTCATCCTCGACAAGGGCCTGGTCATCGACGTGTTCGTCCGGGTGTCCCTGGTCGGGATCGAGATCCTGACCATCGACGCCCGCATCGTCGTCGCCAGCGTAGACACCTATCTGCGGTTCGCCGAGGCGACCAACCGGCTGGACCTCTACGCCAAGGGCGGCAAGGACCTCCCCGAGCTCGTCGAGGGGATTACCGAGGGCGGCACCAAGGGCGGCGCCAAGGGCAAGACCACCGGGATGATCGAGGCGGCGGCCGACAAGGTCGGGGACGTGCTCGACGGCATCGGGCAGCAGCCCGAGGAGAAGGAGGAGGCCCCGCGCAGGCGCCCGCGGCAACGCTCCCGGGAGCGCGAGGAATGACTCCCACCTACGTCTACGGTCTGGTCGCGGCGGATACCGAGATCCCGGAAGAGCTGCCCGGGCTCGGCCCGTCGGGCACGATATCGATCATCACGCACGGGAAACTGGCCGCGATCGTCAGCGATGTGCCTGCCGACCGCCCCCTGGGCACCCGCGACGACCTGATCGCCCACGAGACCGTGCTCGACTCCGTGGCGGCGAACGCCGGCGTGCTGCCGATGCGCTTCCCCGCCGTCATCGAGGAGCAGGGCGTGGTGGCGGAGCTGCTGGAACCGCACCACGACCACCTCGTGGAGGTCCTGGCGGGGCTGGAGAGCCGGACGCAGTTCACGCTCAAGGGCCGCTACGAGCAGGACGCGGTGCTGCGCGAGGTCCTCGCCGAGGACGCGGAGGTCCGGGGACTGCAGGAGACGGTGCGCGCGCTGCCCGAGGACGCCGCGTACTACGACCGGGTCCGTCTCGGCGAGCTCGTCGTCGGAGCGCTCGAGGAGCGGCGCCGCGACGATGCCGAGCACATGCTGGAGCGGCTGCGCCCGACCGTGGTCGACGCCGTCGCCCACCAACCCGCCAACCCGGACGACGTGATCAACGCGGCCTTCCTGGTGGAGCGGGCCCGGCAGCGGGAGTTCGAGGACGCGGTCGAGGAGCTGGGCCGCGAACAGGCCGAACGGATGCGGCTGCGGCTGCTCGGCCCGCTGGCGCCCTACGACTTCGTGCCCGCGGAGTGAGCCGATGGGACTGCTGACCGGGCTGCTCGGCCTGCCTCTGACTCCGGTCCGGGGCGTCGTCTGGCTGTCCAGGCGGATCCACGAGCAGGCCGAGGAGCAGTACTACGACCCGGCCCGGATCCGGACCGAGTTGGAGCAGATCGACGAGGCGCGCCGCACCGGCAGGCTGCCGGAGGAGGAATGCGCCGAGTTGGAGAACGAGCTGCTGCAGCGGCTCATGCACCGCCGGGACTGACCGGCGAGGAGTGGAGCGCGGTGGTCGAGGAGGAGCGACGGGAGACACCCCGCCCGCGGCGGCGCAGACCGGAGCAGCCGGACGTCCGCGCCCGCGGCGGAGCGGGACGTAACGGGCAGTACGGCCCGGCGGAGTCGGCGGCGCGCAAGGCGGCGGCGACGGTCGCGGCCTTCACCGGGCGGGAGCCGGAATGCGTCATCTCGGTGGAGCGCTGCGACGACGGCTGGCAGGTCGGCGTCGAGGTGGTCGAGACCCGCCGGATCCCGGACTCGACCGACATCCTCGCGAACTATGTGGTGCGGCTCGAGCCCGACGGCGAGCTGATCTCCTACCGCCGGACCTGCCGCTATACGCGCAGCCAGGTGAACCGGGAGACCCGGTGACGCGGGGCGGGCTGCCGGTCCCCAACCGGGCCGATCCTCCGGCGCACCGGCAGGAGTCGGCCAACCTGGCCGACATCCTCGAGCGCGTTCTCGACAAGGGAATCGTCATCGCCGGGGACATCCGGGTGAACGTGCTCGACATCGAGCTGCTGACGATCAAGATCCGGCTGCTGGTCGCCTCGGTCGACAAGGCCAGGGAGATGGGCATCGACTGGTGGGAGCACGACCCGTCGCTGAGCTCCGGTCATCGCGACCTCACCAAGGAGAACCGGCAGCTCCGGGAGCGGATCGAAGCCCTGGAGGCGCGCGCGGCGGACGGGGACGGCACGAAACCCCCGGACCGGCACCACGAGCCCGAGCGAGCAGACGATGTCTGACGACGCGGTGTACGTCTACGCGATCGGCGACGCGGCGCTCGCCGCGGACCTGCCGGCCGTCGCCGGGGTCGGCGGCACGCTGGTGCGCGCCGTCGGGTCCGGGGCACTCGCGGCGGTGGCCAGCTCGGTCGACGCCGGCGAGTTCGGTGAGGACGCCCTGCGGCACAACCTCGAGGACCTCGGCTGGCTCGCGGACACCGCCCGCGCCCACCACGCCGTGGTCGACACCGTGGCGCGCCACCACCCGATCGCGCCGGTGCGGCTGGCCACGGTCTACCTCGACGACGCCAATGTGCGCGCGCTCCTCGACGAGCGCGCCGCCGCGTTCACCGCCGCGCTGGAGCGGGTCCGCGGGCGCACCGAATGGGGGGTGAAGGCGTTTGCCGCCCCGCAGGCCGCCGAGGAGCCGCAGGCCGCCGAGCCGCAGCCACCGGCCCCGAGCGAAGCCGGACCCGGCACGGCCTACCTGATGCGGCGCCGCGCCGCCCGTAACCGGGCCGCCGAGTCGCGCCGGTCGGCCGCGGACGCGGCCTCGCGGCTGCACGAGGAGCTTGCTGGGCTCGCCGTCGCGAACCGCCGCTACCCGCCCCAGGACCCGCAGCTGACCGGTTCCCGCGACGAGATGGTGCTCAACGCCGCCTACCTCGTCGAGAACGCGGGCGAGGCCGCCGTGCGCAGGCTGGTCGAGGAGCGTGGGGCGCCCGGACTGCGGCTGCAGCTGACCGGCCCCTGGGCGCCGTACTCGTTCGCCACCCTGGAGGAGACGTGACGCTCGCCGGAACCGACGACCACGTCGCCCTCGTCGACATCCTCGATCGGCTGCTCGCCGGCGGCGTCGTGCTCACCGGTGAGCTCACCATCTCGCTCGCCGAGGTCGATCTGGTGCACGTCTCGCTGCGGGCGCTGATCAGCTCGGTCCAGACGCTGGTGGACGAGGGCCCGGAATGACCCGGCTGCCTGCCCGCATCGAGACCGATGCCGAGTCGGTGGGCCGCGACCTCGGTCGGCTGGTCCTGACCATCGTCGAGCTGATCCGCCAGCTGATGGAGCGCCAGGCGCTGCGGCGGGTCGATGCGGGGGATCTGCCGGAGGAGACGGTGGAGCGGCTCGGCCTCGGTCTGATGCGGCTGGAGGAGGCGATGACCGAGCTGCGCGAGCATTTCGGGCTGCGTCCCGAGGACCTCGACCTCGACCTCGGACCGCTGGGGCACCTGCTCTCCCCGCCCGACGACGCCGCCCCCCGGCATGGTGGCTTTACTCCGGTCCGACCGGAGTAAAGCCACCATGCCGGGGGGCGGGCGGCTGCGGTCAGCCGGGGGCGATCAGTCGCGCGAACCGGTCCAGGTCGATGTTCCCGCCGCTGACGATCACCCCGACGCGCTGCCCCGCGAGGTCGCCCGCCTGTGCCAGAGCGCCGGCCATGGCCAGGCAGCCGGTGGGCTCGACGACCAGTTTCATCCGGGCGGCGAAGAACCGCATGCAGTCGATGAGCGCGTCATCGGGGACGGTGAGGATGTCGTCGACGCCGTCGCGGATGATTGCGAACGGATACCGGCCGAGGTGCTGGGTCTGCGCGCCGTCGGCGATGGTGCGCGGCACGTCGATACGCACGATCTCGCCGGCGCGCAGGGAGCGCTTCCCGTCGTCACCCGCGGCGGGCTCCACACCGTAGATCCGGGTGCGCGGCGACCGAGCGCGCACCGCGAGGGTCGCCCCGGCCAGCAGCCCGCCCCCGCCGAGGCAGACGAACAGCGCATCGAGCTCGCCGGCCTCGTCGAGCAGCTCGAGGGTGGCGGTGCCCTGCCCCGCGATGACATCGGGATGGTCGTAGGGCGGGATCAGCGTGGCGCCCCGGTCGCGGGCGAGCTCGGCGCCGAGCGCCTCCCGGTCGACGGTGTACCGGTCATAGCCGACGATCTCGGCGCCGTAGCCGCGGGTGGCCGCGACCTTCGACTCGGGCGCGTCAGTGGGCATCACGATGGTCGCGGGGATACCGAGCTCGCGCGCGGCCAGCGCGACCGCCTGGGCGTGGTTGCCCGAGGAGTAGGTCAACACCCCGGCCCGGCGCTGCTGCGGATCCAGCCGCGACAGCGCCGTGAACGCGCCCCGGAACTTGAACGCCCCGGCGCGCTGCAGGTTCTCGCACTTGAGAAACAGCCGGGCGCCGGTGCGCCGGTCCAGGGTGGCGGACGTGGCCACCGGGGTGCGGTGCGCAATCCCGGCGAGGGTCCGTGCCGCGGCCTCGACGTCGGCGAACGTGGGGACGGGTCGCACGCAGGTCACGACGTCTCCCTTCCCCGGCAACGCCGCTGTCGGGCCTAACCGCCCGAGCGGATCATCGGCCGGGCGCGGACAGTAGGCTCGCAGCCGATGAGGCGCAAGCTCCGCTCGCCGCTGCCCCAGCGGCACGGCCTCGAGGCCGTCCGGCTGCGGACGCCCGCCGAGGGGCCGTGGACGACATTGCGGGACCACCTGGTCGACCGGCTTCCTCGCGTCCCCCCGTCCCGGATCGACGCGATGCTGCGCGAGCGGCGGATCGTCGGCGTGGACGGCCCGGTGGCCCCGGACGCCCCGTTCGTACCCGAGATGTTCCTGTGGTTCCATCGCGATCTGCCCGACGAGCCGCCGGTCCCGTTCGAGATCGGCATCGTGCACCGCGACGAGAACCTGCTCGTGGTGGACAAGCCGCACTTTCTCTCGACGATCCCGCGCGGCCGGCACATCCTCCAGACCGCTCTCGTGCGGTTGCGGCGCGAGCTCGACCTCCCCGAGCTGAGCCCGGCGCACCGGCTGGACCGGATGACGGCGGGTCTGCTGATGCTGGTGATCCGCCGCGAGCATCGGGGCGCCTACCAGACGCTGTTCCGCGACCGCCTCGTCGGCAAGACCTACCAGGCCATCGCCCCGTACGACGCGGCGCTCGCGCTGCCCCGGACGGTCCGCAGCCGGATCGTCAAGCAGCGCGGCGTGCTCACCGCGCAGGAGCTACCGGGCCCGCCGAACGCCGAGACCACCGTCGAGCTGCTGGAGCGGCGCGGCGGGCTGGGCCGCTACCGGCTCACCCCCGTCACGGGCCGCACCCACCAGCTGCGCGTGCACATGGCCGGGCTGGGCGTGCCGATCCTGGGCGACCACTTCTACCCGGTGCTGCGGGACAAGGCCCTCGACGACTACAGCCGCCCGCTGCAGCTGCTGGCCGCGACCCTGGAGTTCACCGATCCGATCACCGGGACGCCGCGACGGTTCCGGACGCGGCTGCCGTTGCAGGCCTGGACGTCCTACCCGGACTGGCTCGCCGCGCCCGCCTGATGGCCGATAAGCGGGTCAGCCCTTCGTCATCCGGGTGAAACCCTCCGGGATGATCAGGTCCTCGCGCGACAGCTCGTGGATCGACGACCGGCCGAGGCCAAGCAGGGCCTCGTCGATGCCGCTGCGCAGGATCTGCAGCACGTTGGTGACGCCGGTCTCCCCGCCCGCGGCCATTCCCCACAGGTAGGCGCGGCCGATCAGCACCGCCTTCGCGCCGAGGGCCAGCGCCTTCACCACGTCGCTGCCCCGCCGGATGCCACCGTCCTGCAGCACCTCGATCTGGTCACCCACTGCGTCGACGACTCCGGGCAGCACCCGGATCGACGCCGGCGTGCCGTCGAGGTTGTTGCCGCCGTGGTTGGACACCGAGATGGCCGTGGCGCCGGCGTCCACCGCCCGGCGCGCGTCGTCGGGGTGGATGATTCCCTTGATCGCGAACGGCCCGCCCCACTGCTCACGGAGCCACGCGATGTCTTCCCAGGTCGGCAGGGGGGTGCCCATCCACTCCCCGTACGCACCGAAGAACGTCGGCGCGGGGTTGCCCGGCGTGGCGAGGTTGGGCGTGGTGAGGTCGGGCAGGCGCCCGGCGCGGGCGAAGTCGAGCAGCCAGCGCGGCCGCATGATCCCCTCCGGGGCGAACCGGAGCATCGCCTTCAGGTCCAGCTTCTCGGGAATGAGCGGGCTGCCCCAGTCGCGCCGGGTGGCGAACGTCCAGTCCAGCGTGACGATCAGGGCCTTCGCCCCGGCATTGCGGGCCCGCTCGGCCCGCGCCAGTATCGTGTCGCGGGACCCGACCCAGTACATCTGGAAGAACGTCTTCGGGTTGGCGGCGGCGACGTCCTCGATCGCCCGGCTGGCGAACGAGCTCAGCCCGATCGCCGTGTCGGCCGCCGCGGCGGCCCTGGCGACGGCGACCTCGCCCTCCGGATGCACGGCCTGCACCCCCGTCGGCGAGATGATCACCGGGAACGAGATGTCCTGGCCCAGCACCGTGGTGGCCTGCTCGCGGGTCCGAGGCAGGTTCGCGATATGCGGCCGGAAGCCCAGCTCGCTGAACGCGTTCACGTTGTCGCTCAGGGTCAGACCCTGCTCGGCGCCCGCCACCAGCGCCAGGTAGACCGACCTGGGCAGCCGCTTCTTGGCCCGGCGCTGCGCCTCGGCGATCGTCTCGAACCACTCTTTGCTGCTCGCCATTCCTGCCCCTTCGCAGCTCCCACCCCGGTATGTCGCGAGGGAGGGTACCTTTTCGGCACCGGGTGCCACAATCGTCAGCGCCCGATCGGCCGGTCACCCTCCTGGACGATCGGTGAGGGTCAGTCCGCCGGGGAGGCGGGGAAGGCCGGCGAGTCCGGCTCCGTGGCCCGGTGCCGGCCCTCCCGCAACCCGCGCTGATAGGACGCCAACCGCAACCGCACCAGATCCGGGACGCGGTCGGCCGCCGCCCTGGCGGTCGCCGCCTCCCGCCGCGGCGGTGCCACCATCTGCTGGCCCGGCCGGCGCCGCGGCAGGCCGCTGGAGGTCAGCGACGACACCTGCTCCGCGCGGTGTGCACGCTCCGCGGCCGCCCGCCATTCCGCATCGCCTCGGGAGTTCCAGTCGGAGGGCTCCGCATCGCCGGCGCGGTGCCCGCCGGACCGGCTCGGCCGCTCGAACCACGCCGACGCGACGGCCGCGTAGATCGGGGTTCCGGACAGGTCGTCGGTCGGAAGCAGCGCGGCCGCATCCAGCGGACCGAACAGCTCGTCGGCACCCTGTGGCGTCGGCGGGTCGTACAGACGATCGACCCGCGGGCGCTCGGGCTCGACGAACCCCGCCGGACCCCGGTCGCCCAGCAGCCGCGACGGGCAGTGGACGGCCGCGACCAGCGCCACCCCCAGCGGGAGCTCGGCGCCCAGGGCGGGGAGCAGGTCGACCCGCAGGCCGCAGCGGCGCGCGATCCGCGCGGCGACGAACAGCCCGATCCGCTCGGCCACCCGCGGACCCTCGGGACGTCCGGTGCTGAGCGCCCGCTCGAGGTGGGCCGCCTCATCCGGCGCGAGTCCCGCTCCCGGAGCCAGCACCTCGACCACCACTCCGCCCTCGCCGGTCGCGCGGCTCGCCAGGTCGATCCGGGCACCGGGCGGACTCTCGGCGGCGGCATGTCCCAGCAGCTCGGCGAGCACCTGCACGAGGCCACGCGCCGCCGAGGCCACCACGGCGCCCGAGGCCGCGGGCGCCACGGCGACCCGCGCCGGTTCGTCGGCAGCCGCCACCGCCTCCCGCAACAGATCGGCCAGCGGCACCGCCGCGCCTGCCCCCGGTCCGAGCGTCTCGCCGCCCAGCTCCAGCAGCGTCTCGCTGTCGCGGCGGGTGCCGCGCAGCGACGCCGCCAGCGCGGCAAGATCGGCGAGGGCCCCGGGCCGGGTCTCGTTGCTGCGCAGCCGCTCGGCGAGCATCGCCTGGCTCTCGGCCCGCCCGCGCAGCCGGCGCGCCAGGCCGAGCAGGATGTCGTCCACCGGGGCGGGCTCGACGGACGGCTGCGGAGGTTCGGGGGGCACGGGCCGCAACGGGGTCACGTCGGCCCACAGGTCGGCCATCTCGCCCGGACCGGAACCAGGCCCTGTGTCTCGCACCACGGCGTCCCTCCGAACTGCTCGCGCGATCGCACCTGCCCCGTCCGGTCACGATGGGCCGGGACGCACGGGTGGCGGTGGGGAGCTGCGATCCGGCGTCGTGGAACCAGCAGGCTACCGCGCGCGGGTTCGCGGCCGGCAGGTCAGGGCGAGCGGTCCCGGCCACCGATCCGCCGCGCCGGCGATGAGTTCGGGGCCTGCCGACGGTCCTCTCCTCAAGAGGCCTGCGGCCAGCAGGTCGACGACGAGGCGGAGGTGACCATGAGTGGAGTCCGCGTTCTGGTCGGAACGCGCAAGGGTGCGTTCGTCCTGAGCTCCGACGGCACGCGCGAGCGGTGGGACGTGGCAGGCCCGCATTTCCCGGGTTGGGAGATCTATCACGTCGCGGGCTCGCCCGCCGACCCCGACCGGCTGTATGCGTCGCAGACCAGCGGCTGGTTCGGGCAGGTCGTGCAGCGTTCCGACGACGGCGGCGTGAGCTGGGCCCCGGTCGGCAACGAGTTCGGCTACGACGGCGTGCCGGGCACCCACCAGTGGTACGACGGCACCCCGCATCCGTGGGAGTTTGCCCGGGTCTGGCATCTCGAACCGGCGTCGACCGACCCGGACCTCGTCTACGCGGGCGTCGAGGACGCCGCGCTGTTCCGCTCCGTGGACGGCGGGCGGACCTGGCAGGAGCTCTCCGGGCTGCGTGGCCACGGCTCCGGGCCGAGGTGGCAGCCCGGCGCCGGCGGGATGTGCCTGCACACGATCATCCTGGACCCTCGCGACCCGGGGAGGATCGTCACGGCCATCTCCGCGGCCGGGGTGTTCCGCACCGACGACGCCGGCAAGACCTGGCGGCCGACCAACCGGGGTCTGCACTCCGGCGGCATCCCCGACCCGGACGCCGAGGTCGGGCACTGCGTGCACAACCTCGCCATGCATCCGTCGCGCCCCGACGTGCTGTTCATGCAGAAGCACTGGGACGTCATGCGCAGCGACGACGGCGGCGAGTCGTGGCGGGAGATCAGCGGCGACCTGCCGACGGATTTCGGGTTCCCGATCGCCGTGCACGCGCACGAGCCGGACACCGTCTACGTCGTCCCGATCACCAGCGACTCGCACCACTTCCCGCCCGAGGGAAAGCTGCGCGTCTACCGCAGCCGCACCGGCGGCGACGAGTGGGAACCGCTGACCACCGGTCTCCCGCAGCGCGACTGCTACGTCAACGTGCTGCGCGATGCGATGGCCGTCGACTCCCTCGACGAATGCGGCGTCTACTTCGGCACCACCGGCGGCCAGGTCTATGTCTCCGCCGACGCCGGGGACAGCTGGACGCCGATCGTCCGGGATCTTCCGGCGGTGCTGAGCGTGGAGGTGCAGACGCTGGTATGAACACCGTGATCCGGGTGGTCCTGCCGCAGCACCTGCGCACGCTGGCGCGCGTCACCGGCCCCGTGGAGCTGGCCGTCGTGGGCGTCCCGACCCAGCGCGCCGTCCTGGACGCCCTGGAGGCCCGCTATCCGGTGCTGCGCGGCACCGTGCGCGACCACGGCACGTTACGGCGCCGCTCGTTCGTCCGGTTCTTCGCGTGCGAGCAGGACCTCTCCCATGACCCACCGGACACCCCGCTGCCCGAGGCGGTCGCGGCAGGCCGGGAACCGTTCCTCATCATCGGGGCGATGGCCGGAGGGTGAACCGGGCTATCCGAACCGGGACGGGTCGCCCGCCCCGCGCCGGACGACCTCCGGTTCCGGTCCCGAGAAGTCGATCACCGTCGTGGGCTCCGTACCGCAGTCCCCGGAGTCCACGACGGCGTCGAGTGCGTGGTCGAGCCGCTCCTTGATCTCCCAGCCCTGGGTGAGCGGTTCCGGGGAGTCCGGCAGCAGCAGCGTGGAGGACACCAGCGGCTCACCGAGCTCGGCGAGCAACGCCTGCGCCACGGTATGCCGGGGGATCCGCACCCCGACCGTCTTCTTCTTCGGGTGCAGCAGTCTGCGCGGTACCTCCTTGGTCGCGGGCAGGATGAACGTGTAGCTGCCCGGGGTCGAGGCCTTGATCAGCCGGAACACCGTGTTGCTCACCAGGACGAAATGGCCGAGCTGGGCGAAGTCCCGGCAGACCAGGGTGAAGTGGTGCTTGTCGTCCAGATCGCGGATCTCGCGGATCCGCTTGAGCCCGTCGGCGTTGCCGAGCTGGCAACCGAGGGCGAAGCAGGAGTCCGTGGGATAGGCGATCAGTCCGCCGTCGCGAACCAGCTGGGCCACCTGCCCGATCGAGCGCTGCTGCGGGTCGACCGGATGCACATCGAAGTACCGCGCCATGGGGGGAGCCTACTGATCTCTTTGGGTGTGGAAGGGCCCGTGGAGCGCGACCTCGGGACGTTCTCCCTGGGCCGGGAGGAAGCGGGCCGCATCCGGCTGGTCAAAAGACAATGAGGACAAAACGCACAAGTCCGGACGCTGGCTGTTGTGGCACTTTACTACCTCAGGTAGAACGGCAATTGTCGAAGCTGGCCGATCCGCCTCCGGGAGGCGACGAGCATGAGCGCGATCACGACACCCACCGCGTCTTCCGGCCGGGCGGAAAGGGCAGGACGCAGCCTCGACGAGCTCGACCAGCGCTACCACCCTGCGGCGGGAATGCGCCGGCAGTTCAACAAGGTCTTCCCGACGCAGTGGTCGTTCATGCTCGGTGAGATCGCGCTGTACAGCTTCATCGTGCTGCTGGCCTCGGGCACCTACCTGGCGCTGTTCTTCGACCCCTCGATGGCCGAGGTGACCTACACCGGCGTGTTCGACGACCTGCGCGGCGTGCACATGTCGCGGGCCTACGAGACCGCGCTGCAGATCTCCTTCGAGGTCCGCGGCGGGCTGTTCGTGCGGCAGGTCCACCACTGGGCAGCGCTGCTGTTCATGGCCGCGATGGTCGCCCACATGTTCCGCACCTTCTTCACCGGCGCCTTCCGCAAGCCGCGGGAGGCGAACTGGCTGATCGGTGTGCTGCTGCTGTTCCTCGGGTTCCTCGAGGGCTTCACCGGCTACTCGCTGCCCGACGACCTGCTCTCGGGCACCGGCCTGCGGATCGCCTCGGGATTCATCCTCTCGATCCCGGTGATCGGCACCTGGACCCATTGGGCCCTGTTCGGCGGCGACTTCCCCGGCGACATCATCATTCCGCGGCTCTACATCGTCCACGTGCTGCTGATCCCCGGGCTCCTGCTCGCGCTGATCGCGCTGCACGTCGGGCTGGTCTGGTACCAGAAGCACACCCAGTTCCCCGGGCCGAGTCGCACCGAGAAGAACGTGGTCGGCGTCCGGATCCTGCCGGCGTTCGCGGCCAAGGCCGGGGCGTTCTTCGCCGCGACGACCGGCGTCATCGCCATCATGGGGGGAATCTTCCAGATCAACCCGATATGGAACTACGGACCCTACAACGCGGCGCTGGTCTCGGCTTTCTCGCAACCCGACTGGTACGTGCTGTTCACCGAGGGCATGCTGCGGATCTTCCCGCCGTGGGAGATCTACGTCGGGAACTACACCATTCCGCCGGCGTTCTGGGCGAGCCCCGCCTTCCTTCCGGTGCTCTACGTGCTCGCCGCCGCGTATCCGACGATCGAGCGGAAGTTCACCAAGGACAACGCGCGACACAACCTGCTGCAAAGACCGCGGGACGCGCCGGTGCGGACCGCCCTGGGCATGATGGGGATCGCGTTCTACACCGTGCTGCTGCTCAGCGGCATCAACGACGTGATCGCGTTCTTCTTCCACGTCTCGCTCAACGCCACCATCTGGGCGGGCCGGATCGGTGTGCTGCTCGTCCCGCCCATCGTCTACTGGGTGACCTACCGGATCTGCCTCGGCCTGCAGCGCCACGACCGGGCGGTGCTCGAGCACGGCGTCGAGACCGGCATCATCCGGCGGCTGCCGCACGGCGCGTTCATCGAGGTGCATCAGCCGCTGGCCGGTGTGGACTCCCACGGCCACCCGATCCCGCTGGAATACCAGGGCGCCTCGGTGCCCAAGCGGATGAACCAGCTCGGCATAGCGGGCGCCCCGGTGTCCGGCTCACTGCTGTTTCCCGACCCGGTCGAGGAGACCGCGGCCCTGGAACAGGCCCGGGCCGACGAGGCCGACGCCGAGGTCGCCGAGCGCGGCGCCCGGGAGCGGGAGGCCCGCGAGGCGGAGCGCCGCGCGCTGGCCGGGCGGCCGGGCGACGGCCGGCCCAAGGAGCTCACCGACTGACCGTCGCCGCGGCGTCAGCGCCCGGGCCGTGTCTGAGTCCCGCGTCAGAGCACTGCGCCGGCCAGCCTGGCGCCCTCGGCCATGGCGTCGAACTTGGCCCAGGCGATGTCCGGGTCGACGGTCATGAGGCCGGCCGCGGTCCCGAACCCGCAGTCGGTGCCGGCCATGACGTTCTCCTTGCCGACGAGCCGCGCGAACCGGACGAGACGCTGGGCGACCAGCTCGGGATGTTCGATGTAGTTGTTCGTCGAGTCGACCACGCCCGGGATCAGAACCTTCCCCTCGGGCAGCGAGACGTCCTCGAAGACCGCCCACTCGTGGTCGTGCCGCGGGTTGCACGACTCCAGCGAGATACCGTTCGGGCGAGCGGTGAGCACGATGTCGATGATGTCCTTGAGTGCCACGTCCCTGTGGTGCGGACCCTCGTAGTTTCCCCAGCACAAATGCATTCGCAGCTGGTCGGGATCGATGTTCGCGGTCGCACGGTTCAGAGCCTCGACATTGAGCCGCGCCTGTTCGCGGAACTCGTCGAGATCGGCGTCGGCGAACTGAATATGCCGGCCCATCGCCAGGTCCGGGCAATCGAGTTGCAGCACGATTCCGGCGGCGACGATCGCTTCGTACTCCGCGCGCATGGCATCGGCGATGGCCATGACGTACTCTTCGCGCGTCGGATAATGGCGATTGGCGAAGAACAGCGCTACCACCCCGGGGGAGGCTGCCGACAGGAACAGGTCCTCGCACTCGACCTCGGCCGCCGCGGCGCGCAGGTTGTCGACGTCCTGGACGACCTGCTCGCGGTCCCTGACCTGGATGGGGCCGATACAAGCCGGCGGGGCCATGATGTTCCCGACGGCTGGGCCCATCTCGCGCATGAACTTGTCGGTGTAGGCGGGGAACTCGGCCATGTCCGGCATTCCGATCGCCTGCTCGCCGGCCCCCTCGAAGCCGGTGAGCCGCTCCCGGACGTAGGTGGAGTAGCTCTCCTTCCCCATCTCGCCGTCGTTGATCACGTCGATCCCGTGATCGGCCTGCTTTCTGACGATTTCGGCGACCGCCTTGCGGACCTGGCTCGGCCGGGTCGCATCGGCGACCGGCCCGCGTGGGGCCGTGGTGACGAGCTCGAGCAGATAATCCGGACGAGGCAGGCTGCCGGTATGTGTCGTGAGAATCCGCTGGGTGGAGCGCTTCATCGCGGCCATTCCCTTCGGAGAGTGATCTCGGATTCGATGTGATTCACATCGAATCCGAGACTGAACCCCTCGCCGCGGACCTGTCAAGCGCTCGCGATCGGCCCGGGCGCCCGGTCAGGGCAGGGAGGCGACCAGATCGCGGATCTCCACCCGCGGCCCGGTGTAGAAGGGGATCTCCTCCCGCACGTGCAGGCGGGCCTCGGCACCGCGCAGGTGTCGCATGAGGTCGACGATGCGGTCCAGCTCGTCCGCCTCGAACGCGAGGACCCACTCGTAGTCGCCAAGGGCGAAGGCGGGCACCGTGTTGGCGCGGACGTCGGGATAGCCGCGCGCCATCGCCCCGTGCTCGGCGAGCATCTTGCGCCGCTCGTCGTCGGGCAGCAGATACCAGTCGTAGGAGCGCACGAACGGGTAGACGCAGACATAGCGCCGGGCGTCCTCACCGGCCAGGAACGCCGGGATGTGGCTCTTGTTGAACTCCGCGGGACGGTGCAGGGCGGCCTGGCTCCACACGGGGACCGACGCCCTGCCGAGCGCGGTGGTGCGGCGCAGGTCGGTGTAGGCGGCCTGCAGCGCCTCGATGTTGTCCGCGTGCCACCAGA
Organism: Pseudonocardia asaccharolytica DSM 44247 = NBRC 16224; assembly: GCF_000423625.1. Taxonomy (GTDB): domain Bacteria; phylum Actinomycetota; class Actinomycetes; order Mycobacteriales; family Pseudonocardiaceae; genus Pseudonocardia; species Pseudonocardia asaccharolytica. The sequence continues at coordinate 34,184 of NZ_KE384066.1, read as the reverse complement.
TCATGAAGTCGGCGTCGGCGCGCAGCCCGGCCACGTCGTAGACGCCGCGGACGACGACGCCCTTGTCCGCCAGCGCCTCGATGAACTCCCCCGCCTGCGATGCGGCCTCGGCGCGATCCTCCCCCAGCCGCCCGGGTTGGATCTGGAAGACCGACCACATGGTGTACCGGATCGTCTCGTTGAGCTCGTTGTAGTTCAGCCGCGCCATGTCTCCATGCTGCCACGCCCCTTCCCCCGCGACCCCCGGGCACTCCCCCGCCACCCCCGCGAGTCGGGGTATTTCCGAGCGCGAGTCGCGATCCGTCCGCGAGCGAGCCGGGTTCTTACCGGGCGGGCTCGGACAGCCACGCCGCGACGCGTTCCGCCGCCGCCTGTGCCGTCCGCACGCAGGCCGGGACGCCGACGCCGTGCAGCGCCGAACCCGCCACCGCCAGCCCGGGCACCGCCGCGACCGCGGCCTCGATGGCCGCGACCCGCTCGCCGTGCCCGACCGCATACTGCGGCAGCCCGCCACCCCACCGCTGCACATGCACCGCCACGGGCTCGGCGGTGACGCCGGTGAGCGTCGCGAGATCGGCGCGGACGCGGGCGACGAGCTCGGCGTCGTCGACCTGCAGGGTCGTCGTCTCTCCGAACCGGCCGAGCGAGGCCCGCAGCCGGACCATCCCGTCGGTCGCCTCCGGGGCGAGATGCCCCCACTTGGCCGAGGCGTACGTCGCCGCCTTGATCGACAGCGGCTCGTCGGCCGCGATGAGCACGCCGGACGCCAGGGGCAGCGTGCAGGTATCGGTCGCCCGGTAGGCCATTGCGACGACGACCGAGGACGCGAGTTCGATCTCGCCCGTGACGGCGGCCGCGGCCGGCACGACGTCGTCGAGCAGGCGGCGCAGGGCGGGCGCCGGAACGGCCAGCACCACGGCGTCGGCCTCGAGGGTCTCCGGTTCGATGGACGGACCGAGTACGATCCGCCAGCCGGACGCGCTGCGTTCCAGACCACGCGCGGTGGTGTTCAGCCGGATCCGGGCACCCGACGCCGACGTGAGGGCGTCGAGGAGCATCCGGTAGCCCCCGCGCAGCGCGCCGAACATCGGCGCGGGCGCGACTCGGTCGCGAGAATTCACCGACTCGCACTCGGAAATACCGCGACTCGCGGAGTCGGCGGCGGCGATGACAGAGGGGGCGCCCGCATCGAGGGCGGCGGCCAGCGCCGGGATGGTGGCGCGCACGCCCAGCCCGTCGACGCGCCCGGCGTAGACCCCACCGAGCAGCGGGTCGGCGATCCGGTCGGCGACCTCGTCGCCGAATCGCTCACGCAACAAGCCACCCAGCGCGGTGTCGCCGCCGCGCACCCAGCGCAACGACCGGTCCGGCTCGGCGACCACCGCGGCGAGACCGGCAGGCGAGAGCACCCCGTTCAGCCGGGCCCGGCTTGTCGGCACCCCGAGCAGCGTCCCGGCGGGCAGCGGCCTGGTGCGGCCGCCCACGCGGAGGGTGGGCGCGGCGGCGGTCGGGTGCACCAGCGCGTCGCGCAGGTCGAGCTCGGCGAGCAGCGCCGGGACCTCCGGCGGACGCGCCAGGAACGCCTCGGCGCCCACGTCGAACGGGACACCGCCGAGGTCAATGGTGCGCAGCACGCCGCCCAACCGTTCGGCGCGCTCCACAACGGTGATCGTCGCGGCCGGGCCGAGCAGTCCGCGCAGCCGGTGTGCGGCCGCGAGACCGGAGATCCCACCGCCGATGACCGCGACCCGCATGACCCCGTCCACTAGACGCGCAGCGAATGCACCAGCTCGACCACGCGGGTCAGGGCGTCCGGATCGGTCTGCGGCAACACCCCGTGCCCGAGGTTGAACACGTGTCCCGGCGCGCGACGGCCCTCGTCCGCGATCCGCCGGACATCGGCGTCGATCGACGCCTGATCGGCGAACAGGACGGCCGGATCGAGGTTGCCCTGCACCGGATGCGTGCCGCCGGTGCGGCGGGCGGCGACGTGCAGCGGAACTCGCCAGTCGACCCCGATGACGTCGGCGCCGGCCTCGGCCATCGCGCCCAGCAGCTCGCCGGTGCCGACCCCGAAGTGGATCCGCGGTACGCCCGCGTCGGCGATCCCGTGCAACACCGCGGCCGAATGCGGCAGCACGTACTCCCGATAGTCGCGCTCCGACAGCGCGCCGGCCCAGGAGTCGAACAGTTGGACCGCGTCGACCCCCGCCGCGACCTGCGCCCGCAGGAACGTCAAGGTGAGTTCGGCGAGCCCGGCCAGCAGCGCATGCCACGCCTCGGGAGCCGAGCGCATGAGCGCCTTGGTGCGCTCGTGGTGGCGGCTCGGCCCACCTTCGACGAGGTAGGAGGCGAGCGTGAACGGCGCGCCTGCGAAGCCGATGAGCGGCGTCTGGCCCAGCTCGGGGAGCAGCAGCCCGATCGCCTCGGTGACCGGCGCGACCTGCTCGGGGTGCAGCACCGGCAGTCGCGCGACGTCGGCCGCGGTGCGTACCGGATGGGCGACGACCGGCCCGGTGCCGGGCACGATGTCGACCCCGACGCCGGCCGCGGCCAGCGGAACCACGATGTCGCTGAACAGGATCGCCGCGTCTACACCGTGCCTGCGCACCGGCTGCAGCGTGATTTCGCATACGAGGTCGGGGGTCAGGCAGGCCTCGAGCATGCCGGTGTCGGCGCGCAGCGCGCGGTACTCGGGCAGCGACCGGCCCGCTTGGCGCATGAACCACACCGGCAACCGGGACGGGCGGCCGCCGCGGGTGGCCACGAGGAACGGCGCGGTGGCGAGGTTGCGGCGCGGCGGGACGTCAAGGGTCGCGGCCGGGGGCGAAAGGAGGGGGTCCGACAGGGCAGCCATGGCCCGACCATCCTCCCATGCGGCCTTGCGCGTCGTCCGCCCGCATCCCGGCGCGCCTGTCCCCGGGCGCCGGCCTTGCGACCTAGAGTCCTCGGGCGTGTCTGACGCGACCGCCCCTCCAGCCCCGTTCCGTCGAGCGGTCGCATCGTTGTCGGCCGTCCGGCCCAGACCCGAGCTCGTGGTCGCGGGGCTGGACGCACCGCCGCGAATGGCGCCCTACTCGTGGGCGCTGCGCGTCGAGGCCGACATCGGGCACCGCGGCGACGGCCACGACGACCTCGACGAGCCCGATACCTCCGGCAGACTCATCCTGCTGCACGACCCGGCCGGGCAGGACAGGTGGGCGGGCACCTTCCGGTTCGTCTGCTTCGTACAGGCGCGGCTGGAGCCCGAGCAGCTCGACGACGAGCTGCTGCCGGTGGTCGGATGGTCGTGGCTGACCGACGCCCTCGCCCAGTCCGGCGCCGCCCACGTCGCGCTCGGCGGCACCGTCACGCAGACCTCCTCGGTGCGGTTCGGCGACATCGCGGGCCCCCGCTGCGACGACGTGGAGATCCGGGCTTCCTGGACGCCCGAGGATGACCCCGCAGACCTCGGACGACACGCCGAGGCGTTCTTCGCGCTGATCACGTCGGCGGCCGGGCTTCCCCCGGTGGACGTCCGGACGCTCACCCCACGCTCGGGGTGAGCACGTGCCTACCAGCGGTTTCGTTGCCAACAGCGACCGTGGGTCCCCCGATCGAGTGGTCGAGATTCGACAACGTTGTAACTTTCACCCGTAGAAGTTCGATCGGATACACGACGTTAGACCGCTTGGGGGGCTACCCTCTCCTCCACGACACCTCCTCGAGCGGTCGGGCGCAACTCTCGGTCGGCCGAGGATCTGGTGCCGGTCGGGGGGCAACGACCGACTCCAGGGAGGTAAACAACGTGGCCGTTGTGGGCCAGGGCGCACCTGTGCGGAGCTCAACCGGAGCCGTGCTGTCGCCCACCATGGTCCCGCACCCGCGGGAAGAGCTGTTCTCGGTGCTGGTGGTCGACGACCACCCACTGCTACGTGAGGCGATCGCGGCGCGGTTGCGCTCGATGGGGGCAGGAACGGTGCACGAGGCCGCCTCGGTGGCCGAGGCCCGCGCCCGAGCACAAGCCAACGGGCCGTGCGACCTCGCGATCCTCGATCTGAGCCTGCCCGACGGCAGCGGCTTGGACCTCGTGACCGAGCTGCGTGCGATGGGCTGGACCCGGCTGGTGGTGCTGGCATCCTCCGACGACCCGTACGCCGTCCGCTCGGCCTTCCAGGCCGGCGCCCAGGCGTATCTGCTCAAGTCCGCATCTCCATCGGTGGTGACCGACGGCGTCAAGCGCGTTCTAGACGGCGGCGTCTACGCCGATCCGACCGTCGCGCCGCTGCTCGCCACCGGCACCCGGGTCGCGGGCACCGACAACACCCCGCGCGAGCTCTCGGCACGCGAGGTCGAGGTGCTCCAGCTGGTGGCGGACGGGCAGTCGAACAAGGAGATCGGCGAGGCGCTCAACCTGTCCGCGCTGACGGTCAAGAGCCACCTTTCGCGGATCGGGCGCAAGCTCGGTACCGGCGACCGGGCGCAGATGGTGGCGCTGGCGATGCGGGCCGGGGTCATCCGCTGACCTTGAACGACGCGTCCGACCGAACCGCCACCGCGCCCGCGGAAGCCGAACCAACGCCGCTGCTGCGGCCGAAGGGCGGGCTGCCGCCGGTGGTCGCCGACGACGTGGCGCTGCACCGGATCGCGGAGGAGTTCGCCGCGGGCAGCGGACCGGTCGCCGTCGACGCCGAGCGGGCATCCGGGTTCCGCTACTCGCAACGCGCCTACCTGGTGCAGCTGCGCAGGGCCGGGGCGAGCACCGCGCTCGTCGACCCGATCCCGCTCGGTAGCGACCTCTCGGTGCTGGCCCCGCCGCTCCGCGAGCCGGAATGGGTGCTGCATGCCGCATCGCAGGATCTGGCGTGCCTGGCCGAGGTGGGGCTGGTCCCGTCCCGGCTGTTCGACACCGAGCTGGCGGGCCGGCTCGCCGGACTGCCGCGCGTCGGCCTCGGGCCCCTCGTCGAACAGCTGCTGGGGCTCCGCCTGGAGAAGGGCCACGGCGCCGCCGACTGGTCGCGACGCCCGCTTCCCGAGGACTGGCTGGTCTACGCCGCGCTCGACGTCGAGGTGCTCCTCGAGCTGCGCGACGTGCTGGCCGGCCTGCTCGCCGAGCAGGGCAAGCTCGAATGGGCCGAGCAGGAGTTCGAGGCCATCCGGACCGCGCCCCCACCCGCACCGCGGCCCGAGCCGTGGCGACGCACCTCGGGTATCCACAAGGTCCGCAAACCGCGCCTGCTGGCGGCGGTGCGGGCGCTGTGGGAAGCCCGCGACACGCTGGCCGCCGAGCGGGACATCGCCCCCGGCCGGGTGCTGCCGGACTCCGCGATCATCGAGGCCGCGGTCGCCGCGCCGGAGTCCCCGCAGGCCCTGGCGGCGCTGCCGGTGTTCCGCGGTCGGTCGCAGCGCAGGCTGACGGAATACTGGTTCGCCGCACTCGCCGAGGCGGCCGGGCTGCCCCACCAGCAGCTGCCGCGCCCGACCGTGCCGACCGACGGCCCGCCGCCGGTGGCGCGCTGGTCCGACCGCGACCCCGACGCCGCCGCCCGGCTCGCGGCGGCCCGCGCGGCGCTCGCCGCCCTCGGCGAGCAGCGGGCGGTTCCCGTGGAGAACCTGGTGCAGCCGGATCTGCTGCGCCGGGTGTGCTGGAGCCCGCCCGCCGACGGCGACGTCGCGGCGGCGCTGTGCGCGGGGGACGCCCGCCCATGGCAGGTGGAGCTGGTCGCGCCGCTGCTGGAGCAGGCGCTGCTCGCCCGCGCGTCCTGACCGCGACTCACCCTCGACGAAACCCCGACTCGCGCTCGGACATACCACGACTCGCGGATGCGGGAAGGCGCACCGTGACAGCGAGCCCGCCGCCGGGGACCGGCTCCCCGCGCACGGTGCCCCCGTGCGCGGCCACCACGGCCCGCACGATGGACAGGCCAAGGCCCGAGCCGGGCACCTCCGCGGTCCGCTCACGCGGCCCGCGCCGGAACGGCTCGAACAGTTCCGGAACCGCTTCGGGCGCGATCTCCGGACCGCTGGAGGCCACCCGCAGCTCGGCTCGGCCGTCGGGGCCGATGGCCGTGCAGATCTCCACCCAGCCACCGGTCACGTTGTGCCGGACGGCGTTCTCCAGAAGGTTGCCGACCAGCCGTTCGAGCAGCACCCGGTCGCCGGTCGTCGGGGCCGCGGACCCGCGCGCCCGCACCCGGAGCCCGCCGCAGGCCGCCTCGCCGCGCAGGGTCGCCACGCCCGCCCGGACCAGCTCGGCAACGTCCACCGGGCGGTGCTCGATCTGCTCACCGCCCTGGGCGCGGGCGAGCAGCAGCAGCCCGCCGACGAGGGCATCGGCGCGCCGCGCGGCCGCCCGCACGACCTCGCCCATCCGGCGCAGCTCCGCGATCTCGGCGTCCGGATCGGCCAGCGTCACATCGACCTCGGTGTGCAACACGGCCAGCGGGGTGCGCAGCTCGTGGCCGGCGTTGGCAACGAAGCGGCGCTGCGCGTCGAATGCGGCCTGCAGCCGATCGAGCATCGCGTCGAACCCCGCGGCCAGCTCGGCGACCTCGCCGCGGGCGTCGCGCAGCCCGGTCCGTTCGTCCAGCGACTCCGCCGACAACCGCCGGGCCGTGGCCGTCACCGCCAGCAGCGGAGCCAGCACCCGCCCCACCAGGACCCACGACACCAACCCCGCGGCCACCACGACCAGGGGGAACGCGATAAGTCCCGCCCGCAGCACCTCCGCTCGCGCAGCCGCGCCGACGGCCTCGCTCAGCTGCTCGGCGGGGACGTCGAGGTTGCCCACCCGCACCGTGCTCCCGGGCGGCAGCGCGGGCACCGCGCGCGCCACCCCGCCCACGAGCAGCCAGCCCAGCCACAGCAACAGCCCGCTGACCAGCGCGACGAGCACCGTGGCGAGCAACGTCAGCCGGGGCCGCAGCCCATAGCGGCGCAGCGGCGGACGCTGCGGCCTCCCCACGGCCTAGCCCGCGGCCGGAACCCGGTAGCCGGCACCGACCACGGTCTCGATCACCGCGGGTTCACCGAGCTTCTTGCGCAGGGTCATGACCGTGACCCGGACGGTGGTGGTGAACGGATCCGCGTTCTCGTCCCAGACCCGCTCCAGCAGCTCCTCACTGCTGACGACGGCGCCGCTCGCGCCGAGCAGCACCTCCAGCACGCCGAACTCCTTGCGGGTGAGCTCCACCGGACGGTCGGACCGGCGGACCGTGCGCCGGGCCGGATCGAGCTCGAGATCACCCGCCACCAGCAGCGGCGGCACGGCCGGGGTGGCGCGGCGGGCCAGCGCCCGCAGCCGGGCCACCAGCTCCGGGAAGTCGAACGGCTTGGCCAGGTAGTCGTCGGCGCCGCGGGACAGGCCGTCGACCTTGTCGGCCAGTGTGCCGCTGGCGGTGAGCATGAGCACCCGGGTGGTGGTCGGCGACGAGACGATCTCGGCGCACAGCTCGTCACCGGAGAGACCCGGCAGGTCGCGGTCGAGCACGACGACGTCGTACCGGGTGACCGCGGCCTTCTCCTGCCCGCTCGACCCGTCGTAGGCGATGTCGACGGCCATTCCTTCGCGGCGGAGCCCGCGGGCCAGCGCGTCGGCCAGCGCCCGCTCGTCCTCGACGATCAGCACGCGCATCAGCGCGATTGCTCCTCCGGTGCGGTCGTGGGCTCGGCCACCGCCGGATCCGACGGGCCGATCTTGCAGCCGGCCAGCGCCGCGGCCCATTCGGTGATCCGCCGGGCGACGTCCTGCGCGGTCAGCCCGGCCGCCGCCAGGACGTCGGGCCTGCTGCCGTGTTCGAGGAACTCCTGGGGCAACGCCAGATCGCGCAGCGGGACGTCGACCTCGGCGGCGCGCAGCGCGTCCGCCAGTGCCGAGCCGAACCCGCCGTGCCGCCCGTTGTCGGCGACGGTGACGACGAGGCGGTGCTCGCGGGCCAGCGTGACGAGCATCTCCGGAACCGGCAGCACCCACCGCGGGTCGACGACGGTGACCCCGACACCCTGGTGGGCCAGCCGCTCCGCGGCGGCCACTCCCAGCTCACCGAACACCCCGGCACACACCAGCAGGACCGACGGCGGCTCGTTCTCGACGGGCTCCGCCAGAACGTCGACCCCGCCGATGCGCCGCACCGCGGGCACCGACTCGATCACTGCCCCCTTCGGGAAACGCAGCGCGGTCGGCCCGTCGTCGACGGCGACGGCCTCGGCCAGCTCCTCGCGCAGCGTCGCCGCGTCGCGCGGGGCGGCGACCCGCATCCCGGGAACGACACCGAGGATCGACAGATCCCACATGCCGTTGTGCGAGGGCCCGTCGCTGCCGGTGACCCCGGCCCTGTCGAGCACCAGGGTGAGTGCCTGGCGGTGCAGCGCGACGTCCATGAGCAGCTGGTCGAACGCCCGGTTGAGGAACGTCGAGTAGACCGCGACGACGGGGTGCAGCCCGCCCCTGGCGAGCCCGGCCGCGGAGGTCAGGGCGTGTTGCTCGGCGATCCCGACGTCGAAACAGCGCCCGGGGTGAGCCTCGGCGAACGGCGCGAGCCCGGTCGGCCCGAGCATCGCCGCGGTGATCGCGACGATGTCTTTTCGCTGCGTGCCGAGTGCCACCATCTCCTGGGCGAACACGCTCGTCCAGCCCCGCTGCGGCGGCCCGGTCGGCAGGCCGGTCCGCGGGTCGAACGCCGCCGGGCTGTGCATCTGCTCGGCCTGGTCGTTCTCGGCGGGCGGATAGCCGTTGCCCTTGCGGGTCACGGCGTGCACGATCACCGGGCCGCCGAAGTACCGGGCCCGGCGCAACGCCGACTCCATGGCGGCGATGTCATGCCCGTCGACCGGGCCGAAGTATTTGAGCCCGAGATCGGAGAACAGCCGCTGCGGGCTCACCGCGTCCTTGATCCCGGCCTTGATCGCATGCAGGCCGGCATAGATCGTGTCCCCGACGACCGGGGTGCCGCGCAGCGCCTGCTTGCCGGCATCGAGGAAGCGTTCGTAGCCGGGCTGCAGCCGCAGGGTGGCGAGCCGGTCCGCGAGACCGCCGATCGTCGGTGCGTAGGAGCGGCCGTTGTCGTTGACGACGATGACGATGTTGCGGTCCTTGCCGGCCGCGATGTTGTTGAGCGCCTCCCAGGCCATCCCGCCGGTGAGCGCGCCGTCGCCGATCACCGCGACGACGTGGCGGCGCTGCCCGGTCAGAGCGTAGGCGCGGGCCAGCCCGTCCGCCCAGGACAGCGACGTCGAGGCGTGGCTGTTCTCGACGAGGTCGTGCTCGCTCTCCGCGCGGCTGGGATAGCCGGACAGCCCACCGGTCTTCTTCAGCCGGTCCCAGCCGTCCAGGCGGCCGGTGAGCATCTTGTGCACGTAGGCCTGATGGCCGGTGTCCCAGACGAGGGTGTCGCGGGGGGAGTCGAACACCCGGTGCAGCGCAATGGTCAGCTCGACGACCCCCAGGTTGGGCCCGAGATGCCCGCCGGTCCGGGACACGCTCGAGACCAGAAAGCGGCGGACCTCGGCCGCCAGCTCGGCCAGCTCGTTCGGCCCGAACCGTTTGAGGTCGGCTGGATCGCGGACGGATCGCAACAGGCTCACGCGGCTACTGTACGACCGCGGGGATCTTCCCACATCAGGACGCGACGCCGGGGCGGTCGGCGGCCGCGTTCAGGCGATCGGCCGGCGCGCTGCGGGGACCTCCGCGGGCCCCGCGATGCGTACCGTGTTGCGGCCCGCGTTCTTGGCCGCGTAGAGGGCCGCGTCGGCGTTCGCGAGAACCCGGTCGAGGCCGGCGCCGTCCGTCGAGCAGGTGGCCCCGCCGACCGAGATGCTCAGCCCGGAGAGCGTCTGCGCCCCCTCCGGGGTGTCGACGACGACGCTCAGCGCGGCGATCCGGTGCCGGATCCGCTCGGCGATGGCGTGCAGCTCGCGGCGGCCGTCCCCGCCGCGCGAGAGCGCGGCCAGCACCACGAACTCCTCGCCGCCGAAGCGCCCGACCAGATCGTCCGCACGCACCTGGGCCCGCAGCTCGCCCGCGACGGCGGCCAGCACCGCGTCGCCCGCGAGGTGGCCGTAGGAGTCGTTGACGGCCTTGAAGTGGTCCAGATCGGCGATGAGGACGGCGACCGCGTCCCGCGCCCGGCGAACCCGGTGCAGCTCCTGCTCGGTCCGGGCCCGCCAGGCCGCGGCGTTGAGCAGCCCGGTCTTCGCGTCCGTGCTGGCCTCGGTCTCGAGCTGACGCACGAGCACGGAGCGGTGCAGCACCAGCAGCGGCGGCAACGCGAGCACCACCAGCATCGGGCGGGTGGTCAGCACGATCGCGGCGAGCGCCCCCAGGCACAGCGTCGCGACCTCGAGCATGTGGCCGTCCCAGTGGCCCAGCACGGCGGCGGGCTCGGCCCGGCCGCTGCTCGCCACGATCGCCAGTGCCACCAGCACGGTGTTCAGCGTGACGTAGACCAGGATGGCCAGTGCGATCGTGCCCAGCCCCGCCGCGCTCTCCGGCCAGCCCTGGAAGCCTCCCGACCCGGCGACGACCGCGTGCGCGGCGCGCGCGGCGAGCAGCACCGTCGCGGTGGTGAACAGATGCCGGTAGAGCGGCACCTTCGCCGGTCGCCACACCCGCCACCACAGGTGCGCGTAGATCCCGAGGACGACCAGGCCCGCCATGGCAGGCGGCAGCAGCACGGCGGCGGCGAACGTCCAGACCGAGCTGAGGTCGAAGTAGGAGGTGCCGGCCGATCGGCGGCGGATCCGCTCGATCCCGGTGGCCACCTCGGTGTGCACGACGCCCAGCGCGATGAGCAGGGCGGTGAGCCCGAGCGCGCCGGTGGCCGGCACCGGCCCGGCCACGCCGAGGGCGAGCAGCACGATCGCGGTGGCCTCGACGAGCACCACCGCGGCGATCGCCGGTGCGCGCAACGTCCAGAACGGCCAGCGGGCGGGCACCGGGTGGCGCTGGGGTGGGGCGAGCGTCGTTGCCGTGGAAACCACCGGCCCCCCTCCCGAGCACCCCGTCCGACTGAGCCTGAGCCTAGAGAGACCCACCCTCGGTGTCAGCGCGGTCCCGATCACCCAAGGGAGTGGACTCGGACGGCACCGATCTTGCGGACCGTGATCGTTCCGCGCCGGCGGGTGACGCCATGGTCGTCCGGGCACCCGACCGGCCGGCGGGTGGTGGATCAGGGAGACCCACGTGAGGCGGCCGGGGGTTCGTCGAACGGGACTCCCGGTCGCTGGCGCGGGAGATGCAGGCTCATCCGCACGACGTTGCGGCCCGCGCGCTTGGCCGCATAGAGCGCGGCGTCGGCGACCGAGAGCACCTGGCGCAGGTCGGCGCCGTCGTGCGGGAACGTGGCCCCGCCGACCGAGACACTGAGGTCGCGCACCGTGAGCGGGCCGTCGGCGGTGGCGAGCTCCACGGTGAGGCCGGCGACCCTGCGACGGATCCGCTCGGCGACGGCCCGCAGCTCCGAATGCTCCCCGTCGCCGTCGAGGCCGGGCAGCAGGATGACGAACTCCTCGCCGCCGAACCGGCCGACCAGGTCCTTGTCCCGGACCTCGCTGCGCAGCACCGAGGCCAGCGACGTGAGCACCTCGTCGCCCGCGAGGTGGCCGTGGTGGTCGTTGACCGCCTTGAAGTGGTCGAGATCGAGGATCAGTACCGCGGCGCTGCCACCGGTCCGCGCCGTGCGCCGCAGCTCCCGCTCGGCCTCTGCATGCCACGCGGCCGCATTGAGCAGACCGGTCTTGCCGTCCGTGCTCGCCGCCTCCTCCAGCTGACGCACGAGCACCGCGCGGTGCAGCACCAGCAGCGGCGGCAGCACCAGCACGATCAGCCACGGGTTGATCGCGAGCGCGACGGCGGTGAGCCCGCCGAGGCACAGCGTCGCGACCTCAAGCATGTTTTCGTCCCAGTGGCCGAGCACCTGCACCGTGGTGGCCTGCGGGTTGCTGACCGCGATCGCGCCGGCGATCAGACCGCTGTTGACGGTGGTGTAGACCAGCAGCGCCAGCACGAGCGCGACCAGCTCCATGGGCCCTTCCGAGAGCTCTCCGGAGAAGTCTCCGGTCCCGATGGAGCCGACGACGGTGGACGCCGCGATGCAGGCGAGGACGACCGTCGCGGTGCTGAACAGCTGGCGATAGGCGGGCACCCGCGGCCGCCAGGCCCGCCACCACAGATGGCCGTGCACGACGACCGCGGTGAGCACGGCGTAGCTGGTGGGCAGCAGCAGGGCGCCGGCGAAGGTCCATACGGAGCTGAGGTCGACGTGCGGGGTCTCGGTGACCCGGCGCCGCATCCGTTCGACCCCGACCGCGATCTCGGTGTGCGCCACGCCGAGCAGGCACAGCACCACCAGCCCCACGCTGCCCTCGGCCCACGAGGTGGTCCGGGTGACGTGCAGGGCCACCAGCGCCAGTGCGGTGAGCTCCACGAGGAGCACCGGGGTGCGGACCCGCGGGGGAAGCGACCAAAGGGCCCAACGGGTGACAGGGCGCAGCCAAGTCGGTGAACGCCTTGCCTCGATGTGTTCACCGTGTTCCGAGGACATCCATACTCTCAGTCATTCGAGTGTCACCTTTGGTGAAGCCTAGTCGTCCCCTCCGGCCGTGTCACCCACTCCGGGGTAGAACTCTCGCAGACCGGGCCGCGCTCGATGAGTCGCAGATTGCAGAATTCTTGTGTCGGCACCGCGGTGTCGCCACGGAGTCACGACAGAGCGAGGTGAGATCTGTGCGCAACAAGAACTGGTGACCGCATGTCGGTCGCCGGCCCGAAATGATCAAGATACCCGAGAGTGGTGCCCCGATGTCGAACAAGAACTGGTGATACGCGATCGTGTCCGCTGGTCCGACCGCTTGAGAGGAGGAGCCCGTGCACAACAAGAACTGGTGAGCAGAACGCACGACACGAGCAGAAAGGAGCGCGCGATGCGCAACAAGAACTGGTGATCGAATCGCTCCCGAGGTAGTTGCAGACGGAAAGGAAATGTCGTGCGCAACAAGAACTGGTGATCAAGGAACGGGATCCGACGAGCAGGAAGGACCAACACGGTGCGTAACAAGAACTGGTGACCGACTCTCCCGACCGGAGCGGGCCGAGCAGAAAAGAGGTGCACGATGCGTAACAAGAACTGGTGAATCGGTGATTACGGAGGGTCAACCCGCGTCGAGGGCGGGAGTACCGCCGACGGCCTCGGACCCCGCACGGCGAGCCGCCCGCCAGGCGAGGCCGGACGCGGTGGCGAGCACCATCCCCGCGACACCCGCGATGGTGACCGCCATCGGTGGTCCGACCCGGTCCGCGAGCAGCCCACCGAGGAACACGGCGACCCCCTGGGTGGCCACGAGACCGGACGCGGCGACGCCGACGACCCGGCCCCGGTGGGCGTCGGGGGTGGCGCGCACGAACACGGCCTGCGCCTGGATCAGGTACGCGGTCGACAGCGCCCCCGACACACCCCACAGCAGAATCGATCCGACCAGGCCGGGCTCGAACACGCACAGCGCCAGCGGCAGCCCGGCGAAAGCGGCTATCACCCCGATGAGCCGCGTGCGGGGCCCGGCGGGAACGAGTCGGTGGAACACGAAAGCACCGATCACGCTTCCCGCCGGATCGGCCGCCATGAGCAGCCCGACCGCGAGCGGGCCCCCGTCGAGGCGCGCCGCATAGGGGGCCGCCAGCGCCTCCGGGACGACATAGCAGCTGACCAGCCAGACCAGGCAGAGCAGCGCCCGGCGCGGAGGATCGGCGAGGATCTCGCGGATCGCGTCGAACCCGTCGCGCGCGACGGAACGCGATCCGTCCTCGCCGTCCTCGCCACCCGGTACCGGGCGGTTGCCGACGCCGAGGCGCAACACCACGGCCGAGACCACGAACGTCGCCGCGTTGAGCGCGAGGGCCACGTTGGGGGAAACGGCCACGAGGAGCAGCCCGCCGCCCGCGAACGCCGCCAGTTGCACGGCCTGGCTGGTGATCTGGCGGACGGCCAGTCCCCGCTCATAGAGATCATCGGGCAGCACCGCCGGGAGCAACGCCGCCTGCGCCGAGCTGTGCACCGCCGAGAGCAGCACCACCACCACGAGCAGCGCGCACAGCAGCCACAGCGACAGCCCCGGCAGGGCCATCACGCCGACGAGCACCGCGCGGACCACATCCGCGGCCACCATGACCTCGCGCCTGCGATGCCGGTCGGCGAGGCCGCCGAGCAGCACCCCGCCGAGCATCGCGGGCAGGAACGTGAGCGCGTAGACCGCCGCCGCCCAGCCGGCCGATCCGGTGCGGCCGTAGACGAGAACGGCCAGTGCGACGCGGGCGAGCTGGTCACCCGCGAGAGAGATCAGCTCGGCGCCCCACAGCGCCCGGAACTCGCCTCTCCGGAACACCTCGGAGAGCCTGCTTCCCTGTCCCCGACCGGCCATGAGCGTCGCGATCCCTCCGTTCGGCGGACCGATACCGCCGTCGCCCCCCTGGGTCGGACATCGGAACCGAGCGTAGGCAGACGTGCGCGCTGAGTCGATGCCCTGCGGGCCCGTGAGCGCATAACACTGTTCCGGCGTCACTTCTCACTCACGAGCCGGGACCGGCACCTCCGCGAGCAGATCGGCGACGTGCGCGGTCTCGTTCACGCTGCGCACCGAACGGCGGCCGTCGCGCCCGGCCAGCACCCGGGTGATCCCGGTGTAGTCCAGCGGGAAGGCCAGCGGTCGCGGGATGCCGAGCAGGTGGGCGAGGTAGATGTTGATCACTCCGGCGTGCGCCACCAGCACCGCCGTCTCCCGGCCCGGGTGCGTCGCCACGATCGATTCGACGGCGCCGACGACGCGCGTCCGGAACGCCTCGACGTCGACGTGCGGGGGCAGCAGCCCCGCTCTCAGCCGCGCATAGGACTCCGGCGCGAGGCGCGCCATCTCGTGCACGGGGACGTAGTGCCGGTCGTTGGCGTCGTACTCGGCCAGCTCGGCGACCCGTTGCGGCTGCCTGCCCAGCGCGGCGGCCAGCGGCGCGACGGTGCCGACCGCGCGGGCCATCGTGCTGCTGTAGAGGGCGGCGATGTCCTCCCCGGACAGCGCGCCGACCAGCCGGACGGCCTGGCGCTCACCCAGCTCGGTCAGCCCCGGGTCGGCCGCGGCGGCATCGCCGGCCTCGCCGAGCTCGGCGGCGCTCACCTGGTGCGGCAGCGCATGCCGGACGAGGACGAGCTGCACGGCTCAGCCGCGGCCGGTTGCGGCGGCGGGTACGCGGTCCGCGTGCCCGGCCGACCGCAGCGCGCCGCGAAGGGCCTCGGCGTGCGCCTCCTGCTCGTCAGCCTCGACCGACTTGGCCGCGTTGGCGAAGTTGAAGGCCGTCAGGTCCCAGGCCGGGAACACGTGCACATGCAGATGCGGCACCTCGAAGCCGGCCACCATCAGGCCGACCCGCGGCGGCTGCCACACGGCGCGCACGGCGTGCCCGATGGTGTGCGCGACGGCGGTGAGATGCGCGAGCAGATCGGCGTCGGCGTCGAGCCAGTGGTCGACCTCCGCGCGCGGCACCACCAGCGTGTGTCCCGGCCCGAACGGGTTGATCGACAGGAAGCCGACGGCGCGATCGTCGGACCAGACGAAACGCCCGGGCAGCTCGCCGTCAATGATCTTCGTGAAAAGGGTGCTCATCGGGGTCAGACCATACCGGGAGAACGGGACCGAGCACTGATCACCGTGCGGGCGATCGGCACGCAGCCGACGCGGCCGCCCCCGGGCGGTGTCGCCGGCTCAGTCGCTGTCGTGCACGCCGATCACCTGGTCTCACATCGTGTCCGGCCGCCGCGGCCGGTCGATCACCGCCCGCAGCAGGTACTCCACGACGTACCCCTCGGCGGTCACCGAGGCCGACGCGTCGGCCGGGACGACGAGCGAGAACGCGAGGTCGCGCGGCTGACGCGGCCGCAGCCCGAGGGCCCCGGGGCGTCCGTGGTGGCGACGACATCCCAGTTCAGCACCTCGTCGCCGGGATCCGACCGGGCCACCCGGACCAGGTCGACCCGCACCGCGCGCGTCGATCTCCTGGTGGGCGACCACCCGCAGCCGCTCGGACACGCTCACCCCCGCCCGCACGCTGCCCGCGGACAACCCGGAGTAGGTGCTCGCGGCGTCCGGCTCGCCGTCGCCGCGGTGCCGCGCGGGCGGCGGGGCGCCTGTCAGCGGCGGCGCGAGCACGACGACCGGCCGCTCGTGCTCCGTGCGGTCCCGGCCCTCGCCCACCGCGGCGCACACCGCCCAGCTGGTGTGTACCCCGCGGCCCAGGCTGGTCGGAGGGCCCACCGCTCCTCCGGCTCGATCCAGACGTCTTGACGTCCTCCCCGCCGTGAACGGCGGGGGTTCCGGTCTGTGCGGCTTAGGCCGCGCTCCCGGTGGGTTCCTGCTTCGCGGACAACTGCCCCGGTTTCCCGAGGTCTGACGCCGTCTCCACAGGCATCACGGCTCGTCCAGCCGCGAGGATGTTCCGGGCCGCGTTGACGTCCCGGTCGTGCACGGTGCCGCACCCGCAGGTCCACTCCCGCACGTGCAGGGGCTTGGCCTCGCCGATCGCCCCACACGCCGAGCACGCCCGAGTGGAGGGGAACCACCGGTCCACCTTCACCAGCGTCCGTCCGGCCCGCTGCGCCTTGTACGTCAGCATCGCGACGAACGTGGACCAGCCCGCGTCGTGCACGCTGCGGGCCAGCCGGGTCCGGGCCAGACCGGACACGGCCAGGTCTTCCACCGCGATCAGTTGGTTCTCCCGAACCACGGTGGTCGACAGCTTGTGCAACCAGTCCCGCCGCGTGTCCGCCACCCGCACGTGCGCGCGGGCGACCTTGCGGCGTGACTTCTCCCGATTCTTCGACCCGCGCTGCCGTCGGGCGAGTTCCTTCTGCGCCCGCGCCAGCTTGGCCTGCGCCTTCCGCGCAATCCGCGGGGCGTCGACCTTCGCCCCGTCCGACAGCACCGCGAAGTGCGTCAGCCCCAGGTCGATGCCCACCTCGTGCTGCACGAGGGGCAACGGCTGGTCGGGGACGTCGACGACGAACGAGGCGTGGTACCGCCCGGCCGCGTCCACGGTGACGGTCACGCTCGACGGCTCGCCCGGCAGCTCGCGCGACCAGCGCACCGGGACGTCGCCGATCCCGGGCAGCCGCAACCGGCCCGCCAGGGTGACCCGGAACCGGGCAGCCATGGTGAACCGGATCGACTGCGCCCGGTCCTTGCGGGACCGGAACCGGGGCACACCCAGCTTGCGGCCCTTGCGGGCGCCCTTGATCGAGGCGAAGAAGTTCCGGTAGGCGGTGTTCGCGTCCGCCAGTGCCTGTTGCAGCACCACGGCCGACACCTCGCCGAGCCACGCCCTCTCCGGGGTGCGCTTGGCCGCGGTGAGCGCCTTGGACAGCGCGCCGTCCGTGGGGTACGGCTCGCCGTTCTCGTGTGCGGCCCGGCGGGCGGCGATCGCGTCGTTGAACACCACCCGGGCACACCCGAACGCCCGCGCCAACGCCCGGTGCTGAGCCGGGGTCGGGGTCAGACGATAGGCGTACCGGAGCTGCACAAAGATCAGCGTACCCTGTTGGTTTATGGGTGATTACGACAGCATCCGCACTGGTCGAAACTGCGTGTTCCTCATGCACGTGCACTTGGTTTTCGTGACGAAGTACCGGCACCAGGTGTTCGGCGACCGGCACCTGCGGCGCATGGAAGAGATCATGCGCGCGGTCTGCGCGGACTTCGAAGCCGAGCTGGTCGAGTTCAATGGCGAGGCCAACCACGTGCACCTGCTGGTCAACTACCCGCCCAAGGTCGCCGTCTCGAAGCTGGTCAACAGCCTCAAGGGCGTGTCCTCCCGCCGTCTGCGGCAGGAGTTCCCCGATCTGGTCCGGCACTACTGGCGCGCGCAACGGCTGTGGTCCGGCTCCTACTTCGCCGGGTCCGTCGGAGGGGCGCCGCTGAGCATCGTGCGGCAGTACATCGAGCAGCAGAACCGTCCGGTCTAGGGCACGGCTCGGCCCCTGGCGGGCCTCCCCGCGCGGGCCTTCACCACCGCCGTGAACGGCGGCGCACTGACCCGCATCCCGGTAGCGGTACGCCCGCCGCACCATCTTCGAACCCATGTTCGATATGGTAGCGCATGGCCCTGTCATGCGATCGTTGATGCGCTGTCCCCGCCGGAAGGACGGGGCTTGCGCGCTACGAACCCTGGTCATCACCTCTCGCAGCGGCGGTCATCCTGCCGGAGCCGGGAAACACCCCGCCACCCGATGGCGGGCCGTG
This sequence comes from Pseudonocardia asaccharolytica DSM 44247 = NBRC 16224, assembly GCF_000423625.1. Lineage (GTDB taxonomy): Bacteria > Actinomycetota > Actinomycetes > Mycobacteriales > Pseudonocardiaceae > Pseudonocardia > Pseudonocardia asaccharolytica. The sequence continues at coordinate 15,935 of NZ_KE384066.1, read as the reverse complement.
ATGTCCGCTAGCGTGGACCGCTGCGGCGACGCACGCTGCCGCCGGCAGGGGAGCCGAGCTCTGGACGGCCGTGGCCGGGAAGTGGGGACATCTGATGCGGCCGTGGCCAGGCAGCGCCTATCCGCTCGGGGCCACCTACGACGGGGCCGGCACCAACTTCGCGATCTTCTCCGAGGCCGCCGAGCGGGTGGAGTTGTGCCTGTTCTCCCCCGACGACGGGGAGACCCGGATCCGGCTGACCGAGGTCGACGGCTTCGTCTGGCACTGCTACCTGCCCGGCATCGAGCCCGGCCAGCGCTACGGCTTCCGCGTCCACGGCCCCTACGATCCCGCCAAGGGACTGCGCTGCAACCCCAGCAAGCTGCTCATCGACCCCTACGCCAAGGCCCTCGACGGCCCGGTCCGGTGGGACGAGGCGGTGTTCGGCTACAACTTCGGCGACCCGGACAGCCGCAATGACGCCGATTCGGCGCCGTTCGTGCCGAAGTCGGTCGTCATCAACCCCTATTTCGACTGGGACTCCGACCGGCCGCCGCGGACCCCCTACCACGAGTCGGTCATCTACGAGGCCCATGTCCGGGGCCTGACGATCCGGCATCCGCAGATCCCGGAGGAGCTGCGCGGCAGCTACGCGGGGCTGGCGCATCCGGTGATGGTCGAGCATCTGCAGGGCCTGGGGGTCACCGCGGTCGAGCTCATGCCGGTCCACGAGTTCATCACCGACCACCATCTGCACGAGCGGGGCCTGGCCAACTACTGGGGCTACAACACGATCGCGTTCCTGGCCCCGCACCACGCGTACACGATGCGCGACAGCCGTCCCGGCGGTCAGGTGCAGGAGTTCAAGGCGATGGTGCGCGACCTGCACGCGGCGGGGATCGAGGTCATCCTCGACGTGGTCTACAACCACACCGCCGAGGGCTCGGACATGGGCCCGACGCTGTCCCTGCGCGGCATCGACAACCACGCCTACTACCGGCTGGTCGAGGGCGACCCCCGCTACTACATGGACTACACCGGCACCGGCAACTCGCTGAACGTGCGCAACCCGCACACCCTGCAGCTGATCATGGACTCGCTGCGCTACTGGGTGCTGGAGATGCATGTCGACGGCTTTCGCTTCGACCTCGCGTCCACACTGGCCCGCGAGTTCTACGACGTCGACCGGCTGTCGGTGTTCTTCGACCTCGTCCAGCAGGACCCGGTGATCAGCCAGGTCAAGCTCATCGCCGAGCCGTGGGACGTCGGCCCCGGCGGCTACCAGGTCGGCAACTTCCCGCCGCTGTGGAGCGAGTGGAACGGCAAGTTCCGCGACACCGTGCGCGACTTCTGGCGCGGCGAGCCCGGCACCCTGGGCGAGCTGGGCTCCCGGCTGACCGGCAGCTCCGACCTCTACCAGGACGACGGCCGCAGGCCCTACGCGTCGATCAACTTCGTGACCGCGCACGACGGGTTCACCCTCGCCGACCTCGTCTCCTACAACGACAAGCACAACGAGGCCAACGGCGAGGACAACAACGACGGCGAGAGCCACAACCGGTCGTGGAACTGCGGGGTGGAGGGGCCGACCGACGACGCGGAGGTGCTGGCGCTGCGCGCCCGCCAGCAGCGCAACCTCATCGCCACGCTGCTGCTGTCCCAGGGCGTTCCGATGCTGCTGCACGGCGACGAGCTCGGCCGCAGCCAGGGCGGCAACAACAACGCCTACTGCCAGGACAACGAGGTCGCCTGGGTGGACTGGTCGCTGGCCGAGCCGAACGCCGGCCTGCTCGGCTTCACCGCGGCCATGACCGCCCTGCGGCACGCGCATCCGGTGTTCCGCCGCCGCCGGTTCTTCGCCGGACGCCCGATCGGGCCGCGCCGTCGGTCGGCGATCACGGCGACGCTCCCGGATATCGCCTGGTTCGCACCGTCGGGCGAGGAGATGACCGAGCGGGACTGGGACTCGGGCTTCGGCAAATGCGTCATCGTGTTCTTCAACGGCGAGGGCATCACGGAGGCCGACCCGCGCGGTGAGCGGGTCACCGACGACTCGTTCCTGCTGTGCTTCAACGCGCACTGGGAGGACATCGACGTGACCCTGCCCGCGGCCGAGTACGGCGCCGAGTGGGTGGTCGTCGCCGACACCGCGACCGGGACGGTGACCACGCTGGCCACGGCGCCCGGGACGGTGGTGGCGACGCCGCCCCCCGTCCCGGGCGGGGCCACCCACCGGGTGCCCGCCCGCTCGCTGGTGGTGCTCCAGCGGACGGGGTGAGCGGCCGAGCGCAAGCACCCTGATCAGGGGCCGAGCGGAACCGGTGCCGGGCAAACCGGGCTCCGCTAGCGTGGGCCCGACCTCGGGCGACGCACCCGAAGAACAGGAGACCCCCACCGTGGCCGTGGACGCGACCAGTTCCCTACCGAGCTCGACCTACCGGCTGCAGCTGTCCAAGGACCTGACCTTCGGCGAGGCCGCCGAGCTGGTCGACTATCTCGACACGCTCGGGGTGGGGGCGCTCTACGCCTCGCCGCTGCTGGAGTCGGGCAGCGACTCCAACCACGGCTACGACGTGGTCGACCCGACCCGGGTCTCGGCCGAGCGCGGCGGCGAGGAGGGTCGGCGGGCCCTGGTCGCGGCGCTGCGCTCGCACGGGCTGGGGATGCTGATCGACATCGTGCCCAACCACGTCGGCGTCGAGGTCGCCAGTGCCAACCCGTGGTGGTGGGACGTCCTGGTGCACGGGCGGGCCTCGCGCTACGCACATTTCTTCGACATCGACTGGGACGCCGGTCCGCTGCTGCTGCCGGTGCTCGACGCCGACGAGCAGAAGGCCCTTTCCGAACTGACCCTGTCGGCGGACGGCACCGAGCTGTGCTACTACGAGCACGCGTACCCGGTCGCCGAGGGCACCGGCGGGGGCACGCCGCGGGACGTGCACGAGCGCCAGCACTACCGGCTGGTGTCGTGGCGGCGCGGCGCCGCGGAGCTGACCTACCGGCGCTTCTTCGACGTCTCCACGCTCGCCGCGGTCCGCGTCGAGGAGCCTGAGGTGTTCGAGGCGACACACCGCGAGGTGCTGCGCTGGACGGGTGAGGACGATGTCGTCATCGGCCTGCGCGTCGACCATCCCGACGGCCTCTCCGAGCCCGGCGGCTACCTGCACCGGCTGCGCGCGGCCATCGGGCCGCGCAGCTGGCTGCTGGTGGAGAAGATCCTCGGCGTCGGCGAGGCGCTGCCCGCCTCATGGCCGGTCGACGGGACCACCGGCTACGACGCGCTGCGCGAGATCGGCGGGGTGTTCGTCGATCCCAGCGGCGCCGGCCTGCTCACCCAGTTCGCCGCGGAGCACACCGGGGTCAAGGAGTCCGTGTGCGCCGTCGAGCACCGCGCCCGCCGCGAGGTCGCCTCGACGATCCTCGCCGCCGAGGTGCGCCGCACCGCCCGTGAGTGCGTAACAGCGTTAGAACACTGTTACGCACTCACGGTGCCCGCTGAGCAGGTCGTTCCGGCCATCACCGAGCTGCTGTGCGGGTTTCCGGTGTACCGCAGCTACCTTCCCGAGGGCCGCGATGCCCTGGACACCGCCGTCGCCGTAGCCCGGACCCACCGGCCCGATCTCGCGGAGACCCTGGCGGCGGTTCACGCCGCGCTGCTCGCCGACCCGCGCGGCGAGCTGGCCACCCGGCTGCAGCAGACCTCGGGCATGATCATGGCCAAGGGTGTCGAGGACACCGCGTTCTACCGCTGGAACCGGTTCGTGGCGCTCAACGAGGTCGGCGGCGACCCGGCCCGGTTCGGGGTCTCCCCCACCGAGCTGCACGCGACCGCGCTCGCCCGCGAGGCCGCCCGCCCGGCCACGATGACCAGCTTGTCCACCCATGACACCAAGCGCTCCGAGGATGTCCGGGCGCGGCTGGCCGTGCTGTCGGAGATCCCCGGCGAATGGGTGGAACGGATGCGGCGATGGTCGGCGCGCTATCCGCTGCCCGAGCGGTCACTGGAGCTGCTGGCCTGGCAGAGCCTGATCGGGGCCTGGCCGATCAGCGCCGAGCGGATGGCCGCCTACCTGGGCAAGGCCTCGAAGGAGGCCAAGCTGGTGACCAGCCATGTCGAGCCGGTCGCCGAGGTCGACGAGTCGATCGCGGCGTGGCCGGGTCAGGTGCTCGGCGACGACGGCCTCGTCGCCGAGATCGGCGCCTTCGTCGACCGGATCGCGGCGGCGGGCTGGTCGAACTCGCTGGGCCAGAAGCTGCTGCAGCTCGCCGGGCCGGGCGTGCCCGACATCTACCAGGGCACCGAGCTGTTCGAGTACTCCCTGGTCGACCCGGACAACCGGCGGCCCGTCGACTTCGCCGCCCGGCGAGCGCTGCTGGGCCGGCTCGACGAAGGCTGGCTGCCCGGCATCGACGCCGAGGGCGCGGCGAAGCTGCTGGTCACCGCGAGCGCCGCCCGGCTGCGCCGCTACCGTCCCGAGCTGTTCGCCGGGTACCGCCCGGTTCCCGCGCAGGGGGTTGCCGCGCACCACGCGGTGGCGTTCGCGCGCGGGGCCGGATCGGGCGACCGGATCTCGCGGCTCGTCGCCGTGGCCACCCGGTTGCCCGTCGGGCTCGCGGCGCGCGGCGGCTGGGGCGATACGGTCCTGCCGCTGCCCGGCGCGGCGACCGACTGGCACGAGATCATCACCGATACCCCCGTCGAGGGTTCGGCGCCGCAGCTGTCCCGGCTGCTCGCGCGCTATCCGGTGGCGTTGCTCGTCCGACCGGCCTGACCGCGGCGGGGCACTGGGTCGCAGGAATCACGCGACTCGGTCGCAGAAATACCGCGACTCGCGGGGTGGGCGGAGGGCATGATCTCTCGGCGTGGCTGAGTACGCGGTGTGGGCGCCGCTGCATGACCGGGTCCGGGTGCTGGTCGACGGCACCGCCTATCCGCTGACGCGGGCCGCCGGCGGCTGGTGGCGCACCGAGGTGGACGACGAAGGCTCGGGCACGGCGTATGCGTACCTGCTCGGCGAGGACGAGACACCGCTGCCGGACCCGCGCTCGCTCTGGCAACCCAACGGGGTCCATGCGGCGTCGCGACGCTACGACCACGACGCGTTCTGGTGGACCGACCAGGCCTGGACCGGCCGCCAGCTGCCCGGCAGCGTGCTCTACGAGCTGCATATCGGCACGTTCACCCAGGAGGGAACCTTCGACGCCGCGATCGAGAAGCTCGACCATCTCGTTGCGCTCGGCGTCGATCTGGTCGAGGTGCTGCCGGTCAACGCGTTCGACGGCCCCCGCAACTGGGGTTACGACGGCGTCGGCTGGTATGCGGTCACCGAGAACTACGGCGGCCCGGACGAGTTCAAACGCTTCGTCGACGCCGCGCACGCGCGGGGGCTCGGCGTGGTGCTCGACGTCGTCTACAACCACATCGGCCCCTCGGGCGCCTATCTCGACCGGTTCGGTCCCTACTTCGCCGGCCGCAACATCTGGGGCCCCTCGCTCAACCTCGACGGACCGTGGTCGGAAGGGGTGCGCCGGTTCGTGATCGACAACGCGCTGATGTGGCTGCGCGACTTCCACGTCGACGGGCTGCGCCTCGACGCGGTGCACGCCCTGCCCGACAGCCGGGCCACCCACCTGCTGGAACAGCTCGCCGTCGAGGTGGAGGCGCTGTCGGCGCACGTGGGACGGCCGCTCTCGCTCATCGCCGAGTCCGATCTCAACGACCCGCGGCTGATCACGACCCGCGAGGGCGGCGGGTACGGCCTGCACGCGCAGTGGGCCGACGATATCCACCACAGCCTGCACGCCGCGCTCACCGGCGAGTCGCAGGGCTACTACGCCGACTTCGCCGCCGCGGGCCTCACCGGGCTGGGCCACGTCCTGTGCCGGGCGTTCCTGCACGAGGGAACCTGGTCCAGCTTCCGCCGGCGCAACCACGGCGCCCCCGTGGACACCCGGCGCATCCCCGGCCACCGGTTCCTGGCCTATCTGCAGAACCACGACCAGATCGGCAACCGGGCCGCGGGCGACCGGCTCACCCAGACCGTCTCCCCCGGGCTGCTGGCCTGCGGCGCCGCCCTCGTGCTCACCGCGCCGTTCACCCCGATGCTGTTCATGGGCGAGGAATGGGGGGCGCGCACGCCGTGGCAGTTCTTCTCCAGCTTCGAGGACGAGGCGCTGCGCGCCACGGTGGCGGAGGGGCGGATCGCGGAGTTCGCCGAGCACGGCTGGGGCGAGGTCGAGATCCCCGATCCCAGCGCCGAATCCACGTTCCTCGACTCCAAGCTCGACTGGGACGAGCCCGCCCAGGAGCCGCACGCGACGCTGCTGGAGCTGCACCGGGAGCTGATCGCGCTGCGCAAGGCCTGGCCGGAGCTGTCGGACCCGTGGCTGGAGGAGGTCGAGGTCGAGGTCGACGAGCAAGCGCGCACCGTCGTGGTGCACCGCGGATCGCTGCGGGTCGTGGTCAACCTCGGCGGCGACGAGGTGACCTTCACCCTGGACCGGACGGTGGCCCGCATCCTGCTCGCCTCGGAACCGGCGGCGGCCGAGGAGAGCGCGCTCATCCTTCCTCCCGAAGCGTTCGCGATCGCCGTCGTGGTCTGACTCGACGGGGATCAGACGGCGCGCGAAAGGGCGTCAAGGTCCAATTGACTCGGCCGATATGTCAACCTACTGTTGACGCATGTCAGCTCCACAGATCCGGCTCGACGACCTGATCGATCTCGTGAACGGCCTGCACCCCGACGGCGACGCCCTCGCCCAGCTGACAGACGCGGTGCGGCTGTCCGAACGCCTCGGCGAGCTCGCCGACCACCTGATCGGGCACTTCGTCGACCAGGCCCGCAAGGCGGGCGCCACCTGGACCGATATCGGCAAGAGCATGGGCGTGAGCAAACAGGCCGCCCAGCAACGCTTCGTCCCCAAGTCCGACCGGCTCGACCTCGACGCGTTCACCCGCTTCACCGACCGGGCCCGGCGGGTGCTCATGGCCTCGCAGGAGGACGCCCGCGGCGCCGGCCACGACTACATCGGCACCGAACACCTGGTGCTCGGCCTGCTCAGCGAGCCGGAGGCGCTGGCCGCCAAGGCGTTGGCGCAGCAGGGCATCAACCCCGAACAGGTCCGCGCGGCGATGAAGGTCGTGCTCGGACCGCCGAAGGACAGCGTGCCCGAGCACATCCCCTACACCCCTCGCGCCCGCAAGGTCATCGAGCTCACCGTGCGCGAGGCGCTGCGGCTGGGACACAACTACGTCGGCACCGAACATCTCCTGCTCGGCGTGCTCGCCGAACAGGAGGGGGTCGGCGCGAAGGTCCTGGTGAGCCTCGGGCTCGTCAAGGACGACGCCGAGGAGTGGATGCTGGCCCAGATCCCCCCGGTCAGGAAACGACCCGAGGCGCCCGCTCAGGAATGATCGTGGTCCCCGCCCAGCGCGTCGAGGGCGATCGCCGCGTGCGCGTACGCGCCCCCGGCCCGCATCTCGGCCGCGACCCAGATCGCCTCCATGATCTGCTCGTCCGTGGCGCCCTTCCGGTGCGCCAGCCGGGTGTGCCCGCGGATGCAGTAGGGGCACTGGGTGGTGTGCGCGACGGCGACGGCGATCAGCTGCTTGGTCACCTCCGGCAACGCCCCCTCGGCGAAGACCGTGCGGCTGAACTCGGTGAACGCGTCGTGGATCTCCGGCGCGAGCTCCTTGCGCCGGGCGCTCATCTGCGGGGTCGCCTTGGGGAAGATGCCGTGATCCATGCCGCCATGGTCGTCCCCGGCTCCCGCCCTGTCCAACCCTCGCCGGCCCGGGACGTCAGTACCGGGCCCCGATGCGCCGCCAGCGCCGCCCGCTCGTCCCGGGCTCGTTGGGCCGGGTCGGGACCCTGCGGCGGTAGACGACGTAGGGCCGCCACAGGTAGTACAGCGGGTAGCTCCAGGCGTGCACGAGCCGGCTGAACGGCCACACGGCGAAGATCATCCATGCCGCGGTGGCATGCACCTGGTACATGATCGGGGCGCTGGTGATCGCGACGACGTCGGGGTTGCCGGTGAACAGGCTGCGGAACCACGGCGACACGGTGGTGCGGTAGTCGTATCCCCCGCCCAGCCACTGCACGCCCAGCGTCAGGTAGATACCCAGCAGGCTGATGATGCCGAGCAGGATCAGCGCGAGGTAGTCGACCGCGCTGGTCGTCGCGCGCACCCGGGGCACGCCCATCCGGCGGAAGACCAGGAACCCGGCGCCGACGAGCACCCCGATCGCCGCGATCGAGCCCGCGATCCCGGAGAAGGCCGTGTACACCCGCTCCGAGATCCCGAGCGCCTCGGTGACCGAGCGGGGGATGAGTACCCCCAGCACGTGCCCGAAGATGGCGGCGAACGTGGCGTAGTGGAACAGCGGCGCGCCCCATTTGAGCAACCGACGTTCCTGCAGCTGGGTGGAGCGGCTGGTCCAGCCGAACTGGTCGTAACGCCAGCGCCAGACGTGCCCGATCAGGAACACCACGATCGAGGCGTAGGGCAGGATCACCCACCACCACAGGTCGAAGGCACTCATCGGCGCGCTCCCGTCCCCGGCCCGGTGAGGAACTCCGGCGGCGCGAACGGCGCGGTACCGATCGGGTTCAGGCCCACCTGCTCGCCCGGCGGTCCGTCGGCGGCCAGCCGCCGCACCTCGGCGGCCTGTGCCCGCGACGGCGCCGGCAGCCCCGCGCAGACGGCGTCGAGTGCCGCCGCGTACGGGCTGTGCTCCTCGTGCAGCGCCAGGCGCAGCAGCTCCAGCCCGGCGCGGTGGTCGGTGAGCAGCCGCCGTCCCTCCTCGGCGGGCCCGAGCGCGGCGAACTCCAGCACCGCCGGCAGGTAGTCGGGCAGCTCGTCGCCCGCGTGTTCGAGACCGCAGCGGCGGTAGGCGTGCTTGAGGGCGAGCAGCGCCATGCCTCGCTGGCGGGTGTCGCCGTAGCGGTAGTACGTCAGATACGGCGAGCAGCGCCGTTTCAGGTCGAAGACCGCGACGTGGTGCTGCGCCGTCTCGGGCCGCGGCCGCGCCCGCAGCCAGCCGGCCACGCCGGCCAGCCGGTCGGCCCACCGCGGGGTCGTGGATCTCCGCCAGGGCCGCGGTGACGTCGTCGAGCCGCGCGTACACCCGGTCGTCGGGGTACTGCAGCAGCACGGACGCGATCTTGAAGACGAGCGGGGACGTCATCGGCCGCCGCCCTCGGGGAACAGGCCGGGGGCCGGGTCGGAGCCGTTCCAGCCCAGCAGGTTGAACCGCATCCGGCCGGCATCGTCACGGAACGTGGTACCCGAGCCCGAGCCCGAGCCCGGGGCCGGCGCGGCGGCGGGGCGGTGCAGGCTCCCGGCGAGGGTGTCCTCGACGTGGGCGCCGTAGTCGCCGCCGCCCGGATAGTCCAGGGCGCAGTGCTGCGACATCAGCCTGCCGGTGCCCTCCGCATGGGTCTGCGGGATGACGTAACGATCCTCGTACCTGGCGATGGCCAGCAGCCGGTAGAGGTCCTCGACGCCCGCGGCGTCCATCCCGACGCCGGCGGCCAGCGCGGGGTCGGGCTCGTCGCCGAGCTGGCGGGCGCGCATGTGGGCCCGCAGCACCGCGAGGCGCCGCAGCACGAGCTGCACCGTCGCGACGTCGCCCGCGGTGAACAGGTTCGCCAGGTACTCCAGCGGGATCCGCAGGTCCTCGATCGCGGCGAAGACCCGGTCCGGGTCGTCCTCGGAGTAGCCCGCCGCGTCGACGACGTCGGTGACCGGGGACAGCGGCGGGATGTACCAGACCATCGGCATCGTGCGGTACTCCGGATGCAGCGGCAGCGCCACCCGGTGCCGCACCGCCAGCTCGTACACCGGTGATCGCTGCGCGGCCTGGATCCAGTCGTGCGGGATGCCCTGGCGCTGCGCCTCGGCGACGACGCCGGGGGCGGCCGGGTCGAGGAAGACCGACAGCTGCGCCTCGTGCAGGTCGCGTTCGTCGGGCACCGAGGCCGCGGCGGCGACGGCGTCGGCGTCATACAGCACCACCCCGACGTAGCGCAGCCGCCCGACACAGGTCTCCGAGCAGATGGTCGGCTGGCCCGCCTCGATCCGCGGGAAGCAGAACGTGCACTTCTCCGCCTTGCCGGTGCGGTGGTTGAAGTACACCTTCTTGTACGGGCAGCCGGACACGCAGAACCGCCAGCCCCGGCAGCGGTCCTGGTCGACCAGCACGATGCCGTCCTCCTCCCGCTTGTACATCGCGCCCGACGGGCAGGAGGCGACGCACGACGGGTTGAGGCAGTGCTCGCAGATCCGCGGCAGGTAGAACATGAACACCCGCTCGAAGTCCAGCCCGAGGGTCTGGGCGAGACCGGCGAAGTCCGGGTCGGCCGGGGCGCTCCCGGGGGCGCCGGCGAGATCGTCGTCCCAGTTGGGCCCCATCCCGGGCGCATGTCCTTGCCGGTGAGCTGCGACTTCGGCCGCGCGCTCGGCAGGTCGTCGGACAGCGGGGCCGTGGTGAGCCGCTCGTAGTCGTAGGTCCACGGCTCGTAGTAGTCGTCGATGCTCGGCAGGTGCGGGTTGTAGAAGATCGACAGCAGTTTCGTGAGCCGGCCGCCCGCCTTCAGCTTCAGCCGACCCCGCCGGCCCAGCGTCCAGCCGCCCTTCCACTGCCGCTGGTCCTCGTAGCGGCGCGGATAGCCCAGCCCCGGCTTGGTCTCGACGTTGTTGAACCAGATGTACTCCGCACCGGCCCGGTTGGTCCAGGTCTGTTTGCAGGTCACCGAGCAGGTGTGACAGCCGATGCACTTGTCGAGGTTCATCACCATTCCGACCTGGGCCATGATGCGCATCGCTAGAACTCCACCTCCTGGGGCCGCCTGCGGAGGACGGTGACCTCGTCGCGCTGGCTCGCGGTGGGGCCGTAGTAGTTGAAGCCGTAGGAGAACTGGGCGTAGCCGCCGAGCAGATGCGTCGGCTTGATCATCAACTGGGTCAGCGAGTTGTCCCCGCCGCCGTGCCGGCCGGTGAGCTCGGTTCGCGGCACGTTCAGGTGCCGGTCGATCGTGTGGTACATGAGGCAGGTGCCCGGCGGGATGCGGTGGCTGACCGCCGCCCGCGCCGCCACCACCCCGTTGCGGTTGAACGCCTCGACCCAGTCGTTGTCCGCGACGCCCACCCGCGCGGCGTCGGCGTCGCTGAGCCAGATGACCGGGCCGCCGCGGAACAGCGTGAGCATGTGCAGGTTCTCCTGGTACTCGGAGTGGATCGACCACTTCGAATGCGGCGTCAAGTACCGCAGGGTGATCTCCGGGCGCCCGGGGTCGCCGCGGCCCTGGTCGCCGAAGTGGCGGCCCATCACCAGCGGCGGCCGGTAGGCCGGCAGCGCCTCGCCGAGCTCGAGCATCCAGTCGTGGTCGAGGTAGAAGTGCTGCCGGCCGGTGAGGGTGTGCCACGGCTTGCGCCGCTCGACGTTGATCGTGAACGGCGAGTACCGGCGGCCACCGGACTCGGTGCCCGACCACTCCGGCGAGGTGATCACCGCCTGGGGCTGGTTCTGGGTGTCGGCGAAGTCGATCCGGTCCCCGGCGCGTTCCCGCGCGAGATCGGCCAGCGCCACCCCGGTCCGGCGCTCCAGCGCCTCGAAACCGGCCACGGCCAGCTCGCCGTTCGTGGTGCCCGACAGCGCGAGGATCGCCTCGCAGAAGTGCCGGTCCAGGGTCAACCGGGGGCGGCCCGCCGCGACGCCGTGCCGCACCACCCCGTTGCTGTGCCGCAGGTTCGCGATCTCGGCGCTCGGGTTCCAGGTGACGCCCTTCGTGGTGGTGCCGAGCGTGTCCAGCAGCGGACCGATGGCGGCCAGCTTGTCCGCGACCGCCCCGTAGTCGCGCTCCACGACGACGAGCTTCGGCATCGTCTCACCGGGCACCGGCTCGCACTCCCCGGCCTTCCAGTCGCGGACCCGCCCGTGGGGCTGCGCCAGCTCGTCGGGGGTGTCGTGGGCCAGCGGCGCGGCGATCACGTCCCGCCGCGTGCCCAGATGGACGGCGGCCAGCCGGGAGAAGTCCCGGGCGATGGTGTGGAAGACGTCGAAGTCGGTGCGGGTCTCCCAGGGCGGGGCGATCGCCGGGTTGAACGAGTGCACGAACGGGTGCATGTCGGTGCTGGACAGGTCGTGCTTCTCGTACCAGGTCGCGGCCGGCAGCACGACGTCGGAGAACAGGCAGGTGCTGGTCATCCGGAAGTCGACCGCCACCGACAGGTCGAGCTTGCCCTCGGGCGCCTGCTCCCGCCAGGTCACCTCCGTCGGACGGGCCGGCGGCGGGGTCTCGGTCGCGGTGACCGCGTGGTCGGTGCCGAGCAGGTGCCGCAGCAGGTACTCGTGGCCCTTCATCGACGAGGCGAACAGGTTCGCCCGCCACACCAGCAGCACCCGGGGCTAGTTCACCGGGTCGTCGGGGTCCTCGGCGGCGAACCGCAGCGCGCCCGCGCGCAGCTGCTCGACGATGTGGTCGGCCACGTCGCGCCCGGCCGCGGCTGCCTCGTCGGCCAGGTCCAGCGGGTTGCGGTTGAAGGCCGGATGCGACGGCACCCAGCCCAGCCGCGCGGCCAGCGCGTTGCAGTCCACCAGGCTGCGCCCGGCGAGCAGCCCGCGGCCGGTCGGACCGGCCAGCTCGGCGGCGCCGAACGCCTCGTAACGCCACTGGTCGGTGGCCAGATACCACAGCGGGGTGCCCGCCATGTGCCGGGTGGGCCGCTGCCAGTCCAGCCCGAACGCCAGGTGGAACCAGTCGGTGAGCGGGCGGACCTTCTCCTGCCCGACGTAGTGCGCCCACCCGCCGCCGTTCACCCCCTCGCAGCCGCACAGCATCACCAGCGACAGGAAGCTGCGGTAGATCTCGTCGGAATGGAACCAGTGGTTGGTCCCGGCCCCCATCGCGATCATCGACCGGCCCCGGGTGCGTTCGGCGGTGCGGGCGAACTCGCGGGCCACCCGGGCCGCCGCCCGCGCCGGCACCCCGGTGATCCGTTCCTGCCACCCCGGAGTACCGGGCGAGTCCGCGTCCTCGCAGCCGGTCGGCCATTCGCCAGGCAGGCCCGCACGGCCCACCCCGTACTGCGCGAGCACGAGGTCGAACACGGTCGTCACCAGCGCGTCGCCGACCCGCATCACCGGCACGCCGCGGCGCATCGCCGAGCCGCCCTCGGTCGCCCCGACGTCGAAGCGGGGCAGGTCCACCGGCACCGGCTCGGCGCCCGGCCGCCCGTGCAGCGACAACGCCGGGTCGAGATCGCCGAGCTCGAGGTTCCACCGCCCGGCATCGGCGTCGTTCCAGCGGAAGCCCAGCGATCCGTTCGGCACCGCCGGCCCACCGGCCGCGGCGTCCCACACCACGGTCTTGAACGCCGCGTCCGCGACGTCGTGCCCGAGATCGGCGGCGGTGAGGAACTTGTCCGGCAGCCACACCCCGTCCCCCCGGCGCAGCGTGACCAGGAACGGCAGGTCGGTGAAGGTGCGCGCGTAGTCGCGGAAGTAGGGCACGTCGCGGTCGCGGTAGAACTCCGCGAGGATCACGTGCCCCATCGCCATCGCCAGCGCCCCGTCGGTGCCCGGCGCGGCGGCGAGCCAGTCGTCGGCGAACTTGGTGTGGTCGGAGAAATCGGGTGAGACCACCACGACCTTCTGCCCCCGGTAGCGGGCCTCGGTCATGAAATGCACGTCCGGGGTGCGGGTGATCGGCAGGTTGGTCCCCCAGATGATCAGGTACGCGGCGTTCCACCAGTCCCCGGACTCGGGCACGTCGGTCTGGTCACCGAACACCTGCGGGGAGGCGATCGGCAGGTCGGCGTGCCACCGATCATCGAAAGGAACCGGGTGCCCACGGCGTAGGACACCATCGACATGGCGGGGATCGGGGAGAACCCGACGATCCGGTCGGGGCCGTAGGCCTTCGCGGTGTGCACCTGCGCCGCGGCGATCAGCTCGCTCACCTCGGCCCAGGTGGAGCGCACGAACCCACCCTTGCCCCTGGCCCGCTGCCAGTCCCCGACCCGCTCCCGGTCGGCGGTCAGCGCGGCCCAGGCCTCGACCGGATCGGTGTGGGCGGCGCGGGCCTCGCGCCAGGCGCCCAGCAGGGGCGAGCGCACGTAGGGGAAGCGGACGCGCGTCGGTGAGTACGTGTACCAGGAGAACGACGCGCCCCGCGGGCAGCCGCGGGGCTCGTACTCCGGTGAGTCCGGGCCCACCGACGGGTAGTCCACCGCCTGGGTCTCCCAGGTGATGATCCCGTCCTTGACGTAGACCTGCCACGAGCACGACCCCGTGCAGTTGACCCCGTGGGTGGAGCGGACCTGTTTGTCGTGCCGCCAGCGCTCCCGGTAGAAGTCCTCGGCCTCCCGGCCGTCGGCCCGGTAGAGGCTGCGCCGGTCGGGCGACTGGGTGCCGGGGAAGAAGAACTGCGCCGAACGCATGAGGCGATCGGCCGGTGAGGCCTGCGAGTTCTGCGGCTGCGCGGCCGGTCTTCCGGCCGCCGGCCGCGGGTCCGCGTCGCGCATCGACGATCCTCCCGGTGCCGGGGGTTCCGCCCGTCAAGGGCAGCGCACCCGGGAGGGTAACCAGCGCGGCCGGGACCCGCCGGGTCTGCGCTCATCGTCGCGTCGGGTCCGCTGCCTGATTCTCAGCGCCTGCCCGGCAGGACGAACTCGGCCATGTCGACGCTGACCGGCCAGGGGTGTTCGAGCGAGCGTTTCTCGCCGGGGCGGAGCGCGGCGTATCGGAGGTAGCCGGTGCCGCCCGGGTCGAGCCGGTGGGCCTCCAGCGTGGGTGCGGGGTCGTCGAGGGAGCCGATCCGCCAGAAGTACGGGATCTGCTGGTCGGCGTAGACGGCCGGCTTGGTCACCCGATCCATCGTGACCGACGTCGGGAGACCACCTCGACGACCAGGATCACCCCGCCGGGGTCGTAGCCGTGGTCGTGGAACGGGGTGTCCCTGTGCACGGCCATGAGGTCGGGGGCGTAGAGCCGGCGCAGCCCGACGTGAACGCCGACGTCGTGGAGAATGAGCACATCCTCCGGCGCCTTCGCGTGGAGGCTGCGGTAGGCGGCGAGCACCGACCAGCTGTGCGTGTTGCTCGGTGGCGGAGCCACGTAGATCACCCCGTCGTGCAGCTCGCGGCGCAGCCCGTCGTCGGGCTCGTACGCGAGGTCCGCGGCGGTCAGCAACCGGCTCACGTGTGGGGTGGTCACGGGGCACCTCCTCCCGGCCCGGACTCGCGGTGCCCGGGGTGAGGCGTCGGGACCGGGGCCGGCGGACCCACGACCCGACGGGGTCTTCGCCTGCCGGTCGCCTCTCGGACATACTGCTGTCCCCGGGCCCGCCGCGCAGCCGTGTGGCGCCGAACCGCCGTCGCAGGAGGCCGGCCGTGAGCGACGAAGCGACATCCGACGACGTAACGGCGCTGCTGCTGGCGCAGGGCCACGCCACCGACGCCCTGCCCGTGCTGCGGGCCGCCTGCCGGCACTGGCAGGAGCTGCACGCCCCCCACGACTGCGCCCGGGTGCGAGTCCTGCTCGCGGCGGCCTGCCGCGCCCTCGGCGACGCCGACGGCACCGAGCTGGAACTCACCGCGGCGGCCGCCTACGCGCACCGGCACGGCCTCACCGGCCGGGCCGTGGGTGAAACCACCCATCCCGCGGCGGGCGAGGCTGCACGGTCTGCCCGATGAGAGCGGCCCGCCCGCGGGCCTAGTGCTGCGTTCCTCAAAGCAGGTAGATGAACTTACGGCGGAGTGTGCGGTGGGGCGGTGGCAGCCGTCCCCACACCCAGGGTGTGGCGCGGGCGTTGAGCTGGGCGGTGGCCAGCGTGACGGCAGCGGCGATCTCGTGGGCGTCGGCGAAGGTCTGGCCGGCGAACGCGGCGCGGCGCAGCAGCCGCCACCAGCCTTCCTGCAGGTTGAGCCAGCAGGCGCGGACCGGGATGAAC
>NZ_AUII01000015.1 GCF_000423625.1 Pseudonocardia asaccharolytica DSM 44247 = NBRC 16224 | reverse complement strand
ATAGGCCGGAGATGGACGCCCCGCAAGGGGTGCAGTCGACCGGTACTAATAGGCCGAGGACTTACCCCAACCCGCTGCTCGCATCCACTGTGTGACCCTGAGCACACCACCCCGCCCCCCCGGGCCGGGAACCCACCCCCCGAACACACCAAACACACACCGAACACACCGCTAAAAGACACCGCTAATACGGTCGGTGGCGATGGCGGAGGGGAAACGCCCGGTCCCATCCCGAACCCGGAAGCTAAGCCCTCCAGCGCCGATGGTACTGCACCCGCCAGGGTGTGGGAGAGTAGGACACCGCCGACCCCCAAACCCCCAACGGCCACGGGCCCCGCCACACCGGCAGGGGCCCGTGACCATTTCTTTATTGCCACGGAATTTCCTCGGGCGCTGCCCTGAGATGACCGGGCACGCCGCTCCGGCCGCCATAGGCGGCGAGGCGCCCCGCGGGTCAGGACGGGGCGTCCACTCCGACCGCATCCGCGATGCGCTCGAAGCCGTCGGCGCGAAGCAGCGCGGCGAGCTCCCGGCAGAGGGTGACGGGCCAGCGAGCACCCCCATAGATGAACCCCGTGTAGGCCTGCACGAGACAGGCGCCGGCCCGGATGCGCTCGTACGCGTCCTGAGCCGTTTCGATTCCGCCCACGGAAATGATCGGCAGACCTGGGCCGAGGCGCTCCCGCAGCCGCCGAACGATCGCGAGCGCCGGTGCGGACAGCGGCCGACCAGAGACACCGCCCCGGCCGATGTCCTCGAGCACGGGCTGCGGGGTCTGGAGCCCGGAACGGGACACCGTGGTGTTGGTGGCAATGACACCGTCCAGGCCCAGATGCAGGGCCAGGTCGGCGACGGCGTCGATGTCCTCGGAGGCGAGGTCGGTCGTGATCTTGACCAGCAGCGGAACCCGCCGCGTGGGATCGGCGGTCACCATCGCTTGCCGGACCGCGGTCAGCAGCGGCTCGAGGACGGATACCTGCTGGAGGTCGCGCAGGCCCGGCGTATTGGGCGAGCTGACGTTCACGACGAGGTAATCGGCGAACGGGCCGAGGAGCGTCGCGCTGCGCACATAGTCGTCCACGGCCTGATCCGAGGGCGCCGCCTTGCTCTTGCCGATGTTCACCCCGAGCACGATGGGTTCACCGCGGCCGTTGCGCAGTGCGCGGAGGCGGGCAGCGACGTTCTCGGCCCCCTCGTTGTTGAACCCCATCCGGTTGATCAGGGCGTGGTCGTCGGGGAGCCGGAACAACCGCGGCTTCGGGTTGCCCGGCTGCGGGCGAGCGGTCACCGTCCCGATTTCGACGAAGCCGAAACCCAGCCGGGCCAGCGCTCTGACACCCTCGGCATCCTTGTCGAACCCGGCGGCCAGCCCCACGGGCCCTGGGAAGTCGATGCCCATGACCTGCGTTCGCAGTACGGGATCGACCGGTCCGCGCACAGCGGCCCACACCCGGCCGAACGGGAGGGGCCCTGCCGCCGCGCGGAGGAGTGCGAATGCGGCCTGATGCGCGGACTCGGCGGGGACGTGGCGCAGCACGTGGCGGAAGAGCAGGTCGTACATCCGCTTATCTTCCCGGGCGTGCTCCCACTGCCACGCGGTCAGGGTCGCCCCAGGAGAGTGCGGTGCCATTCGTCGAGGACACGGCGCTCCCGCTTCGTGGGCCGTCCGGTACCGCGTTCCCGCCGGGCAACGGGGATGGCGGCCTCCGGGGGCGGAGCGGGGGTGTTGTCGATGTAGCAGCGGACTGCTTCCGGAGCTCCGACCCGTTTGTCGATCACCCGAGCCACCTCGACGACACGTGTCGTAGCGTGCATCCGGGCCCGGACGGTGTCGCCGACCCGCACCGGCGTCGCGGGTTTGGCCGGCTTGTCGTTGACCCGTACGTGCCCTCCGCGACAGGCGGCTGCCGCGTCGGACCGAGTCTTGGCCAGCCGGACCGACCACAACCAACGGTCGACGCGCGTGGAGTCCATCGCTCGATGATGGCAGCTCGGACATTCGTGCGCGCATATCACCGTGAGAACGGGGTTCTGCGCGCACGGGTGTTACGGTTCGCCAGCGGGCCGCCTCGGCCCGGGCGTGCGCGGTGCGGCGACCGACCCCGCCGTCCCGGCGGACGGCCTCCGCGCACATCGCACGCCGAGTCTGATGGTGGCGAGGGAGACCCGCGATGGATGCGATGGGCCTTATCGGTCTGACGCTGGGCGTCCTTGTGGTCGCAGGCCTGGTGGTCTTGGTCCGCGCCGGCAACCGCGGCACCGTCCGCGAAGAGGACGCCGCCCGCCCGCGCACCGTCGCCGAGCTGGTTCAGCTCCGGGCAGCCCAACGGGCAGCGGCCGATTCTGCGGTTGCCCAAGCCGTCCCGATCGCCTCTGCCGAGCCGCAGCCCGCGCCCGAGCCGGAGACCCCGACCCAGGCCGAGTCGCCGGCCATGGGCATGCCGTCGAACTCCAGCCCACCTCCGGACGAACACCGGCCGGTGGTCGCGGAGCTACCCACCCGGCTCCCGGATCCCGAGGTCATCACGATGGGGGACTGCGGGCCCAGCCCGGTCAGCCCGCCGTGGAACAGGGTGCCGGACGGCAGCCTGATCCTTCCCGCCGCCGCTCCGGAACCGCCGGTCGAACCGGCCCCGGTCGGCCCGCCGGCCTGGCGTCGGCCCACGGCCGAGGGCAACCCGGCCTCGCGGCGCGCGGTGGCGACGGAGCACCGATCCGAACCGGCCGTCGAGACGACGGATGCTGCCGCCCAGGCGGACGACGAACTCGTCGGCTGGACGGACTGGGCGGATGTCGACGCCGACGAGGACGGCGCCCGGCGCGATCCCCCGAGCTCCTCAGGCCCACCGCCGTCGTTCGGGCCTGGGAGTCCCGCCGACGCCAGCTCTTCCGAAGCGGTGGCCAAACTCGCTGACCACACCCCCGTGGAGAATCGGCCGGGTGGTGGCGCGCCTGCCGCCCCCGACCCCGGCCGGCCTTCGAGCACGACGGCGAATGCTCGCGTGGCCGTCCGGGAGGACGAGCACGACGAGGTCGACCGGGCCCTGTTACGCACGCTCGGCTTCCCCGACCCGAACCTGCGCCCGGGCGCAGCGGCCGTCGCGTTCGCGACACCGACCGTCGCCCGCAGGATCGACGACACCGCCGTCGCCGCGCAGCCGATCCGGTTCCGGGTGGTCGGCCGGGACGCTGTCCCGGTGCCCGAGGCCACGGTCACGCTGCTGGATGGTCACGGCCGTGAGACGGGCACGGCGGTGTCCGACCCCGATGGCGGTGGTGTCGTCGAGGCGCCGAGGCCTGGTGGATATGTTCTGGTGACATCGGCGCCGGATCACCAGCCCGGTGCCGTCGCGGTGACCGTTGACGGTGCGCCCCTCGACGTCGAGGTGCTGCTGGCGGGGTCCGGCTCGCTGCGCGGTGTGGTGCACACGCCGTCGGCGACCCCCGTCGTGGGTGCGAGGGTGACGTTGCTGCAGGACGGCGAGATCGTCGAGATCACCGAAACCGGCGCGGCCGGTGGGTACCGGCTCGCTGATCTCGCGGCCGGCGAGTACACCCTCGCCGTGCACACGGCGCGATACGAGCCGGTGACGGTCGTCGTGCAGGTGTCCGAGGGGACCGCGGTCGAGCACGACGTCACGCTGTCGCTCGGCGAGCCGACCACCCACCCAGCCGGGCAGCGCGGTGAGCAGTCTCGCGCGCCCGGCCGGACGGTTTCCGCGACGGACGGATGATCGGGAGAGGGCATGGCGGCACAGGCGCAGCGGGTGGAGGGCCGGCTGGTCGGCGCGCGTGGCGTCGAGCTGTTCTGGCAGGGATGGCTGCCGGGTAACGGCACCGACCCCCCACCCACCGGCGTCCTGCTGCTCTGTCACGGTCTCGGTGAGCACACCGGGCGCTACGGGAACGTCGTCGACACGCTCGTGCCCGACGGGTGGGCCGTCTACGGTCTTGACCATCGTGGGCACGGCCGCTCCGGTGGCCGCCGCGCCCATCTCGACCGGTACGGCGACTGGCTCGCCGACTACGAGACGTTCCGCCGCCACGTCGTCGCCCGCCACCCTGGGCTGCCGGTGTTCCTGCTCGGCCACAGCATGGGCGGGCAGATCGCGCTCGCCTACGCGCTCGACCACCAGGACGACCTGCGCGGCCTCGTGCTGTCCGCGCCCGCGCTGGCCAGCGACGCCGTACCCAAGGCGGCGGTACCGCTGCTGAGCGTGCTGGCCAAGGTCGCCCCGACGCTACGCCCGGCGGGCATCGACGAAGCCAGGATCAGCAAGGATCCGGTGGTCGTCGCCGACTACCGCGCCGACCCGCTCGTTCACCACGGCAATCCGACGCTCGCGCTGTCCTCGGCGCTGTTCGCGCAGTTCGACGTGCTGCCCGAGCGGGCGCGCGGGCTGCGCATCCCGCTCCTGCTCCAGCACGGCACCGATGATCGGCTGACCGATCCCGTGGGCAGCAGACGGCTCCAGGCCACCCACGGTTCGGTGGATGCGACCGTCCGCTTCTACGACGGGCTCTGGCACGAGATCTACAACGAGCCCGAACGCGCAGCCCCGCTCACCGATCTGCGGGAATGGCTCGCCGCGCATCGCTGAGCCCGCTCAGCGCAGCAGCGCCACGGCGGGACCCATGCCGAACGCGAGGTGGTCGACGATCAGCGTGCACAGGGGGCGCCGCGGCAGCCCGAGCTCGCGCAGCTCGTCGGCCATCGGGTGGCCGCGCCCGAGCACGACGCGGCCGGCGCATCCGAGACGAATCCCGTGGGCCTGCGCCCGCAGCGGGCTGGCCAGCACCGAGGCCTGGCGCGGTCCCAGCGCGGTGAGCCCGGCGCGGACGGTTATCGGCAGCCGTCCGGGCAGCGTGCTCAGCGCCGCGGTGAGCACGTGCCGGTCACCCTCGGCGAGATGGCATTCGGCGTGCCGGCCGGTGATGTCGAGCTCTGCGTGGGCCAGCCATTTGGGCAACCCCCACAGCGCGCGCCCGGCCTCCATCGTGAAGGTCTGGGTCACCGGGAGCTGGGTGACGAGCACTCCCGCGCGTCGGCGATGCCGGACGAGCAGCGCGACACCGACCTCGTCGTAGTCACCAAGGTCGTTGATCTTGTAGTCGACGAGCAGCAGGAACAGCGGAGTGCGTCCGGCGACCGAGACCAGCTCGAGTCCGGTGCCGCGGATGAGGTGCCGGGCGAGCCGGGTGCGCACGAGATGGACCGCGCAGGCCAGGGCCGCGTCGGTGATCCGGACCGGGAACGTGATTCGCCGCCCCTGGACCTCCCAGCTGCCGTCGTCGAGCCGTATCGCCATTCCTGCAGCTAACCCCACTCTGTGAGTGCGTAACAGTGTCAGAACACTGTTACGCACTCACAGGCGCGATAGCGCAGCGAGGATGCGTTTCGTCGAGATCGGGTAGCGGGTGCGCATCGGGTGGGCGTAGAGGCTCACCCGCAGTTCCTCGATCATCCACCGGATCTCGCGCAGCTCCGGGGACGGCTCCATACCGGGCGGCAGCGCAGCCAGTTCGACGGTGTACTCGTCGGCGACCACCCGGACCTGCTCCGTCCACTGGGCGTCGCGGGCGGGATCGGCGCGCAGCTTCTCGATCCGCCGCTCCATCGCCTCCAGGTACCGGACGACGTCGGCGAGCCGCTTCGCCCCAGCCGCGGTGACGAACCCAGGGCCGACCAGATCGTTCAGCTGCGCCGCGATGTCCGCGACGGCAGCGGCGAGGACGGGCGCGCGCAGCTCACCGAGCAGGGCCTGCACCCGGTGCCAGCCGGCGAGCACGTCGCGCACGGCGTGCAGCACCTGCAGGGTGGTGGTGGCCAGCCGCTCGGCGAAGAGCTTGCGCAGCCGCGCGTAGGAGGGGTCGTCCCAGGCCGGGCCGCCCGCCGCGGCGATCAAGGCGTCGGCGGCGGCGGTGACACAGTCCTCCAGCAGCGCCGCGACTGACCCGTGCGGGTTGCGCGACAGCGTGAGCTTCGTCGGGTTGTCCAGCCCGCGCTGCACCTGCTTCACCGGCGACGGCGTGTCCAGCAGCAGGAGCCTGCGCACGCCGCGATGGTGCGCCGGGTCGCGCTCGGCGGCGGTCGGGAACACCCGGACGTCCACGGTGGTGCCCCGGTCGACCAGCCCCGGGTAGCCGGTGACCGTGTGGCTCCCACGGCGAATCGGATGCTTGCGGGGGAGCGAGCCGATGGTCCAGGTGGTGAGGCCCGAGACCTCGATGTCGACACCCGCCGCGGCCAGCTCCTCGCGGACCGCCGGGGCGAGGTCGCGACGCAGCGTCTCGAGGTCCGTGCCGCGGGCCAGTTCGTGGCCCTTCTCGTCGAGCACGCGAAAGGTGACGGTGAGATGGTCGGGGAGCCGGTGCAGCTCCCACGCCTCGCGCGGGATGTCGACCCCGCGCATCCGGCCCAGCTCGCGTTCCAGCCCGTCGAGCAGCGGCTCGTCGCCGGCGGTCAGCCGGGCGAGCACCGCGCGGGCATGGTCGGGGGCCGGGGCGAAATGCCGGCGCAACGTCTTGGGCAGCGTCTTGATCAGCGCGGTGACCAGCTCCTCGCGCAGCCCCGGCACCTGCCAGGTGAACGGGGTCGGGTCGACCTGGTGCAGCGCGGCCACCGGGACGTCGACGGTGACCCCATCGGTGTGATGGCCCGGTTCGAAGGCGTACGACAGCGGCAGCGTCAGCCCGCCGGCCTCGACGTGGTCCGGGTAGGCGGCCCGGTCGACCTCGGCCGCCTGCGCGGTGCGCAGCATCTCCTCGGTGAAGTCGAGCAGGTCCGGCTGCCCGCGAGACGCCTTCTTCCACCACGAGTCGAAATGCCGCCCGGACACCACGTGCTCGGGAACCCGCTCCTCGTAGAAGGCGACGAGCGTCTCGGCGTCCACCACCAGGTCCCGCCGCCGGGCCCGATGCTCGAGGTCCTCGACGTCGTCGAGCAGCTCGCGGTTGACGTGGAAGAACCGGTGGCGGGTGTCCCAGTCACCCTCGACGAGGGCATACCGGATGAACAGCTCGCGGGAGACCTCCGGATCGATGCGCGCGAAGTCGACGGTCCGGTTGGCGACGATCGGGATGCCGTGCAGGGTGACCCGCTCGGTGGCGACGGCGGCGGCGCGGTTGCGTGACCAGCGCGGCTCGGAGTGGGTCCGCTTCACCAGATGCCCGGCCAGCGGCTCGATCCACTCCGGTTTGATCCGGGCGACGGTGCGGGCGAACAGCCGCGAGGTCTCCACCAGCTCCGCGGCCATCACCCAGCGTGGCGGCCGCTTGGCCAGCGGGGAGCCCGGAAAGATCATGAACTTCGCGCCGCGCGCGCCCAGATACTCCCTGGTCTCGGCGCCGCGCGAAGCTCCAGCGGAGCGCGCATCAACAGAGCGCAGCCCGACCTGGGACAGCAGCCCGGACAACACCGCGGTGTGGATGCGGTCCGGCTCCGCGGCGACGTCGTTGAGCGTCATGCCCGCGGTGCGGGCGGCCTGGCGCAGCTGCCCGTGCAGATCCTGCCATTCGCGGATGCGCAGGAAATGCAGGAACTCGTCGCGGCACAGCCGCCGGAACTGGTTGCCCGACAACGCCACCCGCTGCTCGCCCAGATAGGTCCACAGGTTGAGGAAGGCGAGGAAGTCGGAGCCGGTCGCGTCGATGCTCGTTCCGCGGACGCTGCTCTCGCCGACGAACCGGGCGTGCTTCTCGTCAGCGGCCTGGCGCTGCTCGGTCGGCCGCTCCCGAGGATCCTGGACGGACAACACGGCCGCGATCACGAGGACCTCGCGCAGGCAGCCGGTGCGATCGGCCTCAACCAGCATCCGGCCCAGCCGCGGGTCGACGGGCAGCCGGGCCAGCGCCCGGCCGACCGCGCTCAGCCGGTTGCGGTCCTGCAGCGCGCCCAGCTCGCGCAGCAGCGCGAGGCCGTCGGCGACCGCCCGCGGATCGGGCGGCTCGACGAACGGGAACTCCGCGATCTCCCCGAGGTCCAGCGCGATCATCTGCAGGATGACGGAGGCGAGGTTGGTGCGCAGAATCTCCGGATCGGTGAACTCCGGACGCGCGTCGAAATCGTCCTGCGCGTAGAGCCGGATGCAGATGCCGTCGCTGGTCCGGCCGCAGCGGCCGGCGCGCTGGTTGGCGCTGGCCTGGGAGACCTTCTCGATCGGCAGCCGCTGCACCTTCAGCCGTCGGGAGTACCGGGAGATCCGCGCGGTGCCGGGGTCGACGACGTAGCGGATGCCGGGCACCGTCAGGGAGGTCTCGGCGACGTTGGTGGCCAGCACGATCCGGTTGCCGGCATGCGGTGCGAACACGCGATGCTGCTCGGCCGTCGAGAGCCGCGCGTAGAGCGGCAGGATCTCGGTGTTGCGGAACTTCCGCTTCGCCAGTGCGTCGGCGGTGTCGCGGATCTCCCGCTCGCCCGGCAGGAAGACCAGGACATCGCCGGGCCCCTCGCGCTGTAGTTCGGCCACTGCGTCCGCGATGGCGTCGAGCTGGTCACGGTCGGGGTCGGCGTCCGGGTCATCGGGATCGACGACGGGCCGGTACCGGATCTCCACCGGGTAGCTGCGGCCGGAGACCTCGACGATCGGGACGGGCGCGCCGAGGGCCTCGGTGAAATGCTCGGCGAACCGTTCCGGGTCGATCGTCGCCGAGGTGATGATCACCTTCAGGTCGGGGCGCCGCGGCAGCAGCCGCGTCAGGTAGCCGAGGATGAAATCGATGTTGAGGCTGCGTTCGTGCGCCTCGTCGATGATCAGGGTGTCGTACTGGCGCAGCATCCGGTCGCCGGCCAGCTCCGCGAGCAGGATGCCGTCGGTCATCAGCTTGACCATGGTGTGGTCGCCGACCTGGTCGGTGAAGCGCACCTTCCAGCCGACGATGTCGCCGAGCTCGGTGCCGAGCTCCTCGGCGATGCGCGACGCGACGGTGCGCGCCGCGAGCCGGCGCGGCTGGGTGTGCCCGATCAACCCGCGCACGCCGCGGCCGAGCTCCAGACAGATCTTGGGTAGCTGGGTGGTCTTCCCGGACCCGGTCTCGCCCGCGAGGATCACGACCTGGTGATCGCGGATCGCTGCGGCGATGTCCTCGCGCCGGGCGCTGACCGGCAGCTCCGACGGGTACGAGATGCGCCCGAGGGCGGCGCGGCGGCGCTGCAGCCGATGCTCGGCGACCTCGACGGCGTCGGAGATCTCGGCGAGCGCCCGCCCGTGGGCGCCATCGTCGATGAGCCTGCGGGTGCCGTCGAGGCGGCGACCGAGCCGGTCGGCGTCGCGCAGCCCGAGGGCCTCGATCCGGGTCGCGAGTTCGGCGGTACGGGCGTCGTCGGGCCGCTGTGCGGGCCGCGCCGAGCTGCGGCCCCGCGCCCCGCGCATGCGGGGACGCGGCGGCCGTTTGCGGGCCGTGGAGCCGTCCCCCGGGTCGGGCGGGAGGGCCGGTCCGGCCGCCGGCGCGGAGCGCGCGTCAGTGGCTCGAGCCATGGGGGAAGACATCGCCTGTGCAGTGTGCCTGGCCCTGCGGCTCAGGCCGACCGCAGGGTGGGTGTGATCTCGTCCGGGGCGGGCGCGTCCGCGGCCGGATGCTCGACGAGCGCGAGCACCCGGTTGGCGAGGAACCGTGCGGTGCGCACGGTCGTCCCGCCGCGGGTGACCTCACTGACCTCGATCACGCCGCGCCCGTGGGCGATGTCCACCCGGCGGCCGGCACGCGTCGCCACGACGTCGTACGTGTGGGTCGTGCCGCTCCCCGCGTCGATGACGATCTCGACCCGATCGCCCTTCATGGTGGTGCCGTCCTTATGCCAGAGAGGTAGAGGGTCCGAGCCGGACGGCGGTCGCCTCGCGGCGAGTGGCGCACCGCGGCTCCAGCCGGACGGTATTCCGCGGCGGCGGTTATCAATTGCGGCCCGGGGACACGGTCCGCCCGACTCGGACAGCTCGTACAACCACCGACCCCCCCCGGATCATTCCCCGATGCCGGATGCGGCATCGACCACTGCGCCGAGACGCCGCTATCGCATGGCCCGCAGCGCGGCGAGCACCCGATCGGCATAGGGCGGCCAGGCCTCGATCGCCCACGGCCCGAAATCCCGGTCGGTGAGCACCACGCAGGCTGCCCCGGCGTCCGGGTCGACCCACAGGAAGGTCCCGGACTGGCCGAAATGCCCGAACGTCCGGGACGAGCTGGTGGTTCCCGTCCAGTGCGGGGACTTCCCGTCGCGCAGCTCGAAGCCCAGACCCCAGTCGTTGGGTTGCTGGCGGCCGTAGCCGGGCAGCACCCCGGCAAGGCCCGGAAACGCGACCTCGACCGCGCCGGCGAGCGTCGACGCCGCGACGAGCAGCGGGGACTGCAGATCGGCCGCGAACCGGGCCAGGTCGGCGGCGGTGGACACCGCCCCGGCGCCGGGTGAGCCCTCCAGGCGGGTACTGGTGAGCCCGAGCGGTTCGCACACCGCCTCATGGAGATAGTCGGCGAACGGCATGCCGCTCACGTCCGCGATCGTCGCGCCCAGCACCTCGAACCCGGTGTTGGAGTAGATCCGCCGGGTACCGGGGCGGGCCTGTACGGCGTCGGAATCGAAGGCGAGACCGGACGCATGCGCGGCGAGGTGCCGCACGGTCGAGCCCTCCGGCCCGGCCGGGTCGTCCCATTCGACCGCGCCCTCCTCCACGGCGACGAGCGTCGCGTACGCCGTGAGCAGCTTGGTCACCGACGCCAGCCGGAACGGGTGGTCCTGCTCCCCTGCGGCCGCCAGCACGGAACCGTCGGAGGCGACGAGCACCGCCGCCGCATGGTCGACGGGCCAGTCGAGGACGCCGCCGACCGCCTTGCGCACATCAGACACAAACCCATCCTCTCGGGCATCCGGTCGGAGTGCCGCACGGGGATACTCCCGATTCGTGGCCGAGATCAGAATCGGGACGTCGGGCTGGCGGTACCCGCCCTGGCGCGGCGTCTTCTACCCGCCCGGCCTGCCGCAGCGCGCGGAACTCGGCTACCTGTCCCGCGCGGTGACGAGCATCGAGATCAACGGCTCGTTCTACTCGCTGCAGCGCCCGCAGCGATACCGCGCCTGGGCCGCGGACACCCCCGATGACTTCGTCTTCGCGGTCAAGGGACCGCGGTTCGTCACGCACATGAAGCAGCTGCGCGACGTCGAGGCGCCGCTGGCCAACTTCTTCGCCTCGGGGGTGCTGGCCCTCGGCCGCAAGCTGGGGCCGGTGCTCTGGCAGCTACCGCCGCGGATGCGGTTCGACCGTGCGCGGCTCACCGCGTTCCTCGACCAGCTCCCGCGGAATACTCACGCCGCCGCCGAGCTCGCGTCCCGGCACGACGAGCGCCTCGACGGTTGGGCACTGACCAGCACCGATGTCGATCGTCCCGTCCGGCATGCGCTCGAGGTACGCCACCCGAGCTTCGCCTCGGCCGAGCTCGTCGGACTGCTGCGGGAGCGCGACATCGCGTTGGTGGTGGCCGACTCGGCGGGCGTCTGGCCGCATCTGGCGGACATGACGGCCAGGCACTGCTACGTTCGGCTGCACGGTGACACCGAGCTCTACACCAGCGGTTACACCCCGGCCGCGCTCGACGACTGGGCGGCGAAGGTGCGCGCCTGGCATGCGGGGGAGTCGCCGGTCACCCCATACACCGTCGCCCCGCCCACGCCGCGGCTCCCCGCGGGACGCGACGCGTTCGTGTACTTCGACAATGACGTCAAGGCGCATGCGCCGCGCGACGCGATCGCGTTGGCCGATCGGCTGGCGCGAGATTGAGCCGACCACCCCGCCGGGATGGCACGCGGGTCTCGCCGGGTGTTGCGGGCGGACGTCACCGGGTGCAGCGCCTGGAACTCGCCGGAATCGCCGGCGTCGGTGATCCCACGGTGGTGTGCGAGGCGGTCAGTAGGGCCGCGTTGCGGCTGCTGCTCGATCAGCTCAGCGCTGCAGCGACGGCTGTGCGGACGCCGACCGCCGGGACCGACCGTGTACCACCAGCATCCGGCGCCCGATGACCATTCCGGTCGCGGCCACCAGGATCGTCCCCGCGCAGGTCAGCCAGGCGGTGGAGAACCCGGCGTGGGTGGCGAGGAACCCGAACCCGATCGGGCCGATGAAGCCGCCCGCGTACACGCCCATCTGCACGATCGACGTGGCCGCCGCGGGCGCCGACGGATTGAGCCGGACCACCGCGAACTGCAGCAACCCCGGCCACGCCCAGCCCAGCCCGAAGGCCAGGACCGTGCCGACGACCAGCGCCGGGGCGCCGGGTACGGCCAACAGTGCCATCCCGCCCGCACCGAGCCCCAGGCTCGCTGCGACGACGGCGATATGCCCGCCGTCGCGGCGGTCGGCGAACCAGCCGTGCAGCAGCCGGCAGGACAGCCCGACCACGCTGCCCATGGTCAGCACCAGCCCCGCCGTCCCGGGGCCGACGCCGCGGTCGACGGCCGAGGCGACGAGGAAGATGCCCAGGGCGGTCGCGGTCGCCGCGGCAAGCCCGGACGCCACGGCGATCACGCTCAGCGCTGCGGTGGCCCGTTCGCCGGGATCGGCGCGGACGCGCGGGGGCGTGGCTATCCCGCGCGGCGCGACGAACAGCGTGGTGAGCGCGAGGCCGGCGGCCAGGACGTAGGCCCAGCGCCACCCGACGGTCAGCGCGACGGACGGCACCGCGGCCCCGGACAGCAGCGTGGCCAACGGAATCGCGGCCTGTTTGATCCCGAAGGAGAGCCCGAGCCGATGTGCCGGGATCGAGCGGGCCAGGGCGAGGTTTGCCGACAGCTGGCCCATCACGTTGCACCATGCGCTGCACAGCAGGATCGCGACGAGCGCGCCGTAGGACCGGGCGCCCGCCGCGAGCACGACCATCGCGACCGCGACACCGAGCACGGCGACCCGGCTGGTCGCGCGGGAGCCGAACCGCTCGACGAGCCAGCCCACCGGGAGCGAGGTCAGGGCGCTGACCCCGAAGTACAACGCGACCACGAGGCCGAGCCCGGCCGGGTCGAATCCGAGTTCGGCCGAGATCTGAACCGCCAGCGCGCCGGTGAGGAAGACGGGCAGCACGGTCACGGTCGTCGTCGCGATCGCCCCGGCGGCCGCGCGCAGCCCACCCCCGTTCGCAGCATGGTGGCTTTGCTCCGGTCGGACCGGAGCAAAGCCACCATGCTGCGGCGAGGATGCAGGCACGCCACGGTCGCCATGCACGCTGAGCAATGCTAACCGACGAGCGGCCCGACCTCATGGGCCATGCGCGCCCAATGTTGCGGCGGCGACATCAGCCGCGGATGCGGCTGGGCCCCTGGCCCGCCCACTCCTTCTCGCGCAGCTCGAACTTCTGGATCTTTCCGGTGGAGGTCTTGGGCAGCTTGTCGACGATCTCGACGGCCTTGGGCGCCTTGTAGCGGGCGATCTTGACCTTCACGTGCTCGATGAGGTCCTCCTCGGTAGCGCTTTGTCCCTCGGCCAGGACGACGAACGCCTTGGGGCGCTCGCCCCATTTCTCGTCGGGAATCCCGATCACCGCCACCTCCAGGACCGCCGCGTGCGACATGACCGCCTGCTCGACCTCGATCGTGGAGATGTTCTCCCCGCCGGAGACCACGACATCCTTGGCCCGGTCGCGCAGCTCGACGTAGCCGTCGGGGTGCATGACGCCCAGGTCACCGGAGTGGAACCAGCCACCGGCGAACGCCTTCTCGGTGGCCTCCGGGTCGTTGTGGTAGCCGGCCATCACGTTGTTGCCCCGCATCACGACCTCGCCCATCGTGACCCCGTCGGCGGGGACGTCGTTCATCTGGCCGTCGACGACACGGATCGGCTCGGCGCACACCATCCCGACCCCCTGCCTGGACTGCTTCCTGGCGCGTTCCTCGGGGTCCAGGCCGTCCCAGGCCCGCTGGTACTGGTTGACCGAGTAGGGCCCGTAGGTCTCGGTCAACCCGTAGACGTGCACGATCCGGAAGCCCATCTGTTCCATCTGGAGGATCGTCGTCGGGCTCGGCGGGGCGCCCGCGGTGGTGATGACGAGCTGGTAGTCCAGCGCCCGCGCCTCGGGTGCTCGCATGATCGTCGTGACGACGGTGGGCGCCCCGTTGAGGTGCGTGACCCGATGCTCGGTGATCAGTCGCCAGATCACGTCGCCGCGCACCTCACGCAGGCAGACGTGGGTGCCCCCGATCGCCGTCACCGCCCACGCGGTACACCAGCCGTTGCAGTGGAACATCGGCAGCGTCCACAGGTACACGCTGTCCGGGCTGTGCGAGGAGTGCACGATCTCGCCGAACGAGTTGAGGTAGGCCCCGCGGTGGGTGTACTGGACGCCCTTGGGTTTGCCGGTGGTGCCGGAGGTGTAGTTGATCGACAAGGTCGTGTTCTCGTCGTCGACCTCCCACGGCAACGGCTCGTCGGTGCCGCGGGCCAGCAGGTCGGCGTAGCTGACGCCGCTGCCGACGCCGTCGCCCGGATTAGCCGGGTCGACCACCGTGACGATCTCCTGCACAGTCGCCAGCTCGCCCGCGACCCGCGCCACCCCCGGGTACAGCGCGGCATCCGCCACCAGCAGCTTCGCCCCGGAGTGGTCGAGGATGTAGCGGATCTCCTCGCTGGAGAGCCGGGTGTTGATCGCCACCAGCACGGCGCCGGCCAGCGGCACCGCGAAATGTGCCACCAGCAACTCCGGGATGTTCGGTAGCAGATAGGCCACCCGGTCGCCCGGTTCGACGCCCGAACTGCGCAACGCCCGCGCCAACCGGGTCGCCTCGGCCGCGAACTCGGCGTAGGTGTGCCTGCGGTCGTCGTAGACGATCGCGGTCTTGTTCGGGAAGACCTCCGCCGAACGGCGCAGGAACGCCAGGGGCGTCAGCGGGGTGTTCCAGACGGTGGTCATCGGTGCACTCCTCGGGTTCAGGGCATCGGGAATGCGATCCTGACCGGTCGCGCGGTGGGGTGGCAAGCCACCGCCTGGCCGAGGCGCTAGTTCGTCGAGGCGCTCGCCACCCGCCCAGATCACCCCCCTAGTCGTCCTGGATCGAGATGGCCGCGCGCGGGCAGCTGCGCACGGCCTCCTCGATCTTGGGCCGCAACGCCTCGGGCGGGTTCTCGTCGAGGATGTAGAGGAAATCGTCCTCCCGCACCTCGAACACCTCGGGCGCGATGCCCATGCATACGGCGTTGCTCTCGCACAGATCGAAGTCCACGACGACCTTCATGGGGTCATCCTGCCACTGCCCGGGCGGCTACGACCGGCGCAGCACCGGACGCAGCGAATCCAGCACCGATGCGTCGTCGATGGTGGAGGGCACGGGCTCCTCGCGACCGTCGGCGATGCTGCGCATGGTCTTGCGCAGGATCTTGCCCGAACGGGTCTTGGGCAGGGCCGCAACGATCGCGACGTCGCGGAGCGCGGCGACCGCGCCGACCTGGTCGCGCACCATCTGCACCAACTCGGCCGTGATCGCTTCCTCGTCGGCGTCGACCCCCGCCTTGAGCACGACGAAGCCGCGCGGGATCTGGCCCTTGAGCTTGTCGGCGACGCCGATGACGGCGCATTCGGCGACGGCGGGGTGGGTCGCGAGGACCTCCTCCATGGTGCCGGTGGACAGCCGGTGACCGGCCACGTTGATGACGTCGTCGGTGCGGCCCATGACGAACAGGTAGCCGTCGGCGTCGAGATGCCCGCCGTCGCCCGTGAGGTAGCGGCCCGGGAACGCCGACAGATAGGATTCGACGAACCGTTCGTCGTCGTTCCACAGCGTGGGCAGCGAGCCCGGCGGCATCGGCAGCTTGACGACGATCGCGCCGTCGGTGCCGGCCTCGACCGGCCTGCCGTCGGCGTCGACGACCTGCACATCCCAGCCGGGCAGCGGCTTGGTCGGAGAGCCGGGCTTGATCGGCAGCAGCTCGATGCCCGCCGGGTTGGCGACGATCGGCCAGCCGGTCTCGGTCTGCCACCAGTGGTCGATGACCGGAATGGACAGCAGGTCGGAGGCCCAGCGGTAGGTCTCCGGATCGAGCCGTTCACCGGCCAGGTAGAGGTACTCGAGCTTCGAGAGGTTGTAGTCCGCCAGGTGCTCGCCCTTCGGATCCTCCTTCTTGATCGCCCGGAACGCGGTCGGTGCGGTGAACATCGACTTGATCCCGTGTTCGGCGATCACCCGCCAGAACTGCCCGGCGTCGGGGGTGCCGACGGGTTTGCCCTCGTAGAGCACGGTCGTGGCGCCGGCCAGCAGCGGGCCGTAGACGATGTAGGAGTGCCCGACCACCCAGCCGACGTCGGAGGCGGTGAACATCGCCTCACCCGCGCCGACGGCGTAGACGTTGGGCATCGTCCAGTTCAGCGCGACCGCGTATCCGCCGTTGTCGCGCACGACGCCCTTGGGTTTTCCGGTGGTGCCGGAGGTGTAGAGGACGTAGAGCGGGTCGGTCGACTTGACCGGCACCGGGTCGACCGGCGTCGCCGCCGCCATCGCCTCCGCCCAGTCGATGTCGTCCTCGCCCATCGCGGCCTCGGCCTGCGGGCGCGCCAGGATGACCCGCTTGCCGGGTTTGTGCTCGGACAGTTCGATGGCCTTGTCCAGCAGCGGCTTGTACTCGATGATCCGCTTGCCCTCGATACCGCACGATGCCGACACGATCACCGAGGGCGCGGCGTCGTCGATACGGATCGCGAGCTCCTTGGGCGCGAATCCGCCGAAGACCACCGAGTGCACCGCACCGATCCGCGCACAGGCCAGCATCGCGATCGCGGCCTCGGGGACCATCGGCATGTAGATGACGACCCGGTCGCCCTTGCCGACACCGAGTCCGTGCAGGACACCCGCGAACGTCGCTACCTCGTCGCGCAGTTGCCGGTAGGTGTAGGTCCGCTTGGTGCCGGTGACCGGGCTGTCGTAGATCAGCGCCGCCTGGTCGCCGCGTCCGGCGTCGACATGCCTGTCGAGTGCGTTGTGCGCGACGTTCAGCTCCCCGTCGGAGAACCAGCGGTAGAACGGCGGGTTCGACGAGTCGATTGCCGTGGTCGGTGACACATACCAGTCGATCGCATCGGCGGCACGCAACCAAAAGGCCTCTGGGTCCTCCACACTGGCGCGGAAGATCTTTTCGTACTCGCCCACGTGTCGGCCTCCTTTGTGCATCCTCGATCGGTTCCGGAAGACACTAAACCTTGCTCTCCGCCCACGCAGGCGCCTTACGCCCTTCGCGGACGCCGCGCTCACGGCCGGCGGCGGCGGCGGAACGGGCGTCGGCGCTGGTCCTCCTCGACGACGGGAAGCGGCCCGGTCGGAGTGTCCTCCCGGTCCAGCCGGTCGATCACCCACTCGACGGCCATCGCGCTCGGTGAGACCCCGCGTTCGGCCGCGAGCCGGCGCAGCTGCTCGATGCGCGGCGCGGGCATGCGCAGCTGGAAGACCTGCGCGGAGCCGAACCGTCCGGTCAGCGCCGTCGCTCCGGGATCGGACTCGGGCGCCAGCGCGGCCAGGTAGGAGTCGAGCTCGGGATCGTGTGATGCGAGATCGGTGTCGCCCTGTTCAGCGGCCGGCTGCTGGTCGGGTCCGCGGTGGCGCGAGCGCGAGCGGTCGCGGAACGGGGGCATGGAGGCAGCCTACGGGGTGGTCGGGCTGTCGCGAGGACAACAGAACGAACACTGTCGATTCCGGTAGGTGGTCGGCCGTGCGCGAGGCCCGATCGCGCAGTCGGCGACCTCACCCGGGAAGAGGCGTGCGGAAGGTCAGCACGATAGGTAGCGTGCCGGTCACGGCCATGGGGATGGCCAGGCGACTTCTGGGGTGGGGCGGGAACTCAGACGGCTCGCGGGTTCGTTCGCGCTTGCGAGAGATTCTTGTTGCGCAGCCAGATGACGACCGGACGGGGAGGGCGTCGATGAGCGGAATCGGCAGCGTACGGCGGGAAATCGGCGAGGACCGAGCAGGCTCGATTCCGACCCCGCGGACAGCGGCGGACGCCTACCGCGTCTCGGACGACCAGGTGCATCGCGCCCGCCTGATCGTGGCCCGGAACTCATCCGACTCGGAGGACCTGCGCCAGCTCCTCGACATGCTCGGGCTCATCTCGTCGAGTCCTGGCCAGCCGCCGCCGGTCAGCCGCTGAGATCGGCCCGGGCGGACCGGTACGCACCCCCCGGTCGTGGCATACCGGCCGGGCCCGGGCCCCGAGAAGCTACCTGTTCGTCGGTTCGATCGCCGGATGAGACGAGCCAGTGGCCGAGATCATGACCGGTGGATCGGCCGGGCGGGAGGGCCCCTCGATGTACACCGAGCCGGACAGAGTGGCTCTGACCAGCGGTTTCGGTATCTGGTGGGGGTGGGTTCGCCCGGCTTGAACGGCTGCCCTATGCTTGTCCTCGCTCCCAACGGAAAGCCGTTGGAGGGCAAGGAACACCCTGCGGTGCTCCAAGCCCCCATCGTCTAGCGGCCTAGGACTCCGCCCTTTCAAGGCGGCAGCGCGGGTTCGAATCCCGTTGGGGGTACGGTAGTAGCAGACAGCAAGGCCCAGTGGCGCAGTTGGTTAGCGCGTCGCCCTGTCACGGCGAAGGTCGCGGGTTCGAGTCCCGTCTGGGTCGCTCCACACCGGGTTCCGGTTCGCCGGTCCGCCGGGCCAGGTAGCTCAGTTGGTACGAGCGTCCGCCTGAAAAGCGGAAGGTCGGCGGTTCGACCCCGCCCCTGGCCACAGTCAAGCCAGCACCGTCGGCTGGTAGGCTCCTCCGCCTCGTCGCTTCCGATCCAGGCCATCGCGCTATCTGTCCGGTCGGCGTGACGCGCCGGCATGGCGGGGTCTCATATCCCCTCGGGGTCCTCGGTGGCCAGATACGGCTGAGCGTCTCGTTCCCATGACAGCAGTAGGGCAGCGCGTCGTGGCTCCACAACGCGGCCGGGGCGCTCCGCTTCAGTGTCTTATGGCTCCACAACGTGCGGTGGGACCGGCAGGGAGCACATTATGGCTCTACAACGTCCCAGCGATAATATCGCCATGTGGCAATGAATGAGGTCGGGCCTGCCCCGGCGTCGGCGGTGGTGCTGTTCCGCTCGTTGGGCGACCCGGCGCGGTTGGCGATCGTGATGCGGCTGGCGGAGGGGGAGGCCCGGGTGGTGGACCTGACCCGCGGGCTGGGGCTGGCGCAGTCGACGGTGTCGAAACACCTCGCCTGCCTGCGGGACTGCCGGTTGGTGGACTTCCGCACGGAGGGCCGTCAGTCGTTCTACTCGCTGACCCACCCGGAGCTGATCGACCTGCTGCGCAGTGCGGAGAACCTGCTCGCGCGGACCGGGGAGGCGGTCGCTCTCTGCCCGGTCTACGGCGATCCGGCGCGGGAGATCGCGTCGTGAGCGAGCCGGCCGCGGCGGCCGACCGCCGTGCCGTCCTGCGTCGCCGCATCCGGTTGCTGGTCGCCGCCACGATCACCTACAACGTGATCGAGGCGATCATCGCGCTGTCGGCCGGGACGATCGCCTCGTCGGTCGCGCTGATCGGGTTCGGACTGGACTCGGTGATCGAGGTCAGCTCCGCCGCCGCGGTGGCCTGGCAGTTCTCCGGTCCGGACCCGGAACGCCGTGAACGGATCGCGTTGCGGGTGATCGCG
The DNA here is from genome assembly GCF_000423625.1 of Pseudonocardia asaccharolytica DSM 44247 = NBRC 16224. Classification (GTDB taxonomy): domain Bacteria; phylum Actinomycetota; class Actinomycetes; order Mycobacteriales; family Pseudonocardiaceae; genus Pseudonocardia; species Pseudonocardia asaccharolytica. The sequence continues at coordinate 91,823 of NZ_AUII01000015.1, read as the reverse complement.
GGCTCGTTCCTCGCGCTCGCGGTCTACGTGACCGTCGAGGCGCTGCGCACGCTGTTCGGCGGCGACGAGCCGGCGCACTCCACGGTCGGGATCGCGCTGGTGGCGGTCAGCGTGGTGGCGATGCCGTTCCTGGCGTGGGCGCAGCGTCGCGCCGGTCGCGAACTCGGTTCGGCCAGCGCCGTCGCCGATTCCAAGCAGACGCTGCTGTGCACCTACCTGTCGGCCGGGGTCCTGGTCGGGCTCGTCCTCAACGCGGCATTGGGCTGGTGGTGGGCCGACCCGCTCGTCGCGCTCGGGCTGGCCGTCGTCGCCGTGCGGGAGGGCCGGGAGGCGTTGCGCGGAGATAGCTGCTGTGCGCCGCTGCGGCTCGACGCCGACCCGGCGGACGACTGCGGCAGCCCGGCTGGGTGCACCGGTTCCTGCTGCGCGGGAGCGCCTCGATGACCGGCTCGGAATGGATGTGAGTTACGGCCGCAGATCGGTCCTCGCCTCGCCCGTCTGCGGGTCGTACGGGAACGAGAGGTGCCGGTGGCTCATCACCCATTCGCCGTCTCGCCGCTGGAACACCCGGGTTCCGCGGGACCAGTTCTCGACGACCTCACCGTCAGGCTGCTCCGCGCGCGCCCGGTCGAGGCCCCAGGCGACCGCGCCGGACGACGCGTCGAGACCGCGCCTGCAGACCTCCCGCGCGCTTCTCGTCCGATGAAGCTCAGCGGTTCGTCGTGCTCGTAGGAGACGACGTCCTCGACGATATACGCCATCAGCCCGTCGAGATCCTTCGCCGCGGTGCGGTCGAATCACCGCTGGTGAATGGCGCGCACCTCGCGCTCGCTCGCTGCGCCCGTTCCATCTCCGGTATCGGGGAACGAGTGGTGCTCGTGTGCGACGACCCATCGGCCGTGCTCCTTGCGCAACCCGAGGGTGAGGCGCAGGCGGTTCCCCGGGTTTTCGGCCAGCTCCTCCCGCGTTCCTCAGCACAGCAAGGTGTAGGCATAGGCGATGTCGCCGGCGGCGACGTCCAGGGACACGATCTCGAACGAGGCACCGTGCGCCTGCCATTCGAAGAAGGACGGCCACGTCTCGCGGTAGGCGTCGATGCCACGGACGCCTTCGTAGGGCGGCGGCACATCGAACATGACGATGCCGTCGGAGTGGTCGGCGAGGACCCCGTTCATGTCGCCGCGGTGCACCGCCGCGGCCCACTGCTCGATCAACGCCCGGATCTGCTTCTCGTCCTCCGTCATGCAATCTGGACTCCGCGCCGCGTCGGAACTCATCGCGCAACTGCCCTGGCGGGCTCGTGAGCGCCGGTGATCGTCCGGACGTTACTTGGGCGCTCACCGGCCCGTCAGGGCATGAGGTAACGGAGGTGGGGGATGGCGCGCGCGATCGTCGTCGGCGGTGGAATCGGTGGGCTGACCGCCGGGATCGCACTGCGGCAATGCGGCTGGGAGGTCACGGTCGTCGAGCGGGCGGCGGTCCTCGAGCCGGTCGGCGCCGGGATCGCGATCGCGGCGAACGCGCTGAAGGCGCTGGATACCGTCGGGCTCGGTGACCAGGTCCGCCGCCTGTCCCGGATCCAGGGCGTCGCCGGAGTGCGCCGTTTCGACGGTCGCTGGCTCACCCGAACCACCGAGGACGTGGCGGCCGCCCGCTACGGCGACTCGGTGGTCGTCCTGCTCCGCGCCCGGCTCGTCGAGATCCTTCTCGACCGGCTGGATCCCGACGTGCTGCAGCTCGGGCGCACCGTGCAGCACGTCGATCCCGAGCGCGGACGGGTGATGACCGACGCGGGAGACCTCGACGGCGACCTGATCGTCGGCGCCGACGGCATCGGGTCTCTGACCCGAAGCCTGGCGTTCCCCGGCCACCCCGGGCCCGAATACGCCGGGGTGACCGCGTGGCGGACGGTCGTGCCGTGGCAGGGGGAGCCGGTGCGGGCGACCGAGACCTGGGGCGGCCGGGGCCGGGTCTTCGGGGTCATCCCGCTGGCCGCCGACCTCGTCTACCTCTACGCGACCGACGGCGTCCCGGCCGGGCTGCGGGCCGACGACGAGCGAGCCGAGCTGCTGCGCGCGTTCGGTGACTGGCACGAGCCGATCCCCACGCTGCTGGCCGCCACCGACCCCGCCGCCGTCCTGCGCAACGACGTCTACTCGCTGCGCGCGCCGCTGCCGGCGATGCACCGCGGCCGGGTCGCGCTGCTCGGGGACGCCGCGCATCCGATGACCCCCAACCTCGGCCAGGGCGGGTGCCAGGCGATCGAGGACGCGGTGGTCCTCGCGCACGTTGCAGGCGAGGGCGCCGGCCGCGTCGACCTGCCGGCGTACACCGCGGCGCGGCTCGCCCGCGCCACCGCGCTGGTACGCCGCTCCTGGCGGGTCTGCCGGTTGACCCGGCTGCGCCACCCGGTGGCGCTCGGGCTTCGCGACGGGCTGCTGACCGCCGGGTCGTGGCTGTTCCCGGACCTGCTGCTGCGCTCCATGGACGACGTGCTGGGCTGGACGCCACCGGGGGTGCCGCCGCGCGGGCCGGCCTGATCAGGTCGCCGGGACCAGCAGGACCGCCGCCATGGGATGCTCAAGGCAGGCGCGAGCCTCACCCCGTGCCGCAGAGGAAGGGATGATGTCCACAGTTGCCGACGAAGGCGCACGAAGGGCAGGTCGCCGCCCGGTCACGTCGCGCGCCGAGATCGAACACATCGCCCTGGACCTGTTCACCGAGCGCGGTTTCGACACGACCACGGTCGACGACATCGCACACGCCGCCGGCATCGGCCGACGCACCTTCTTCCGGTACTACGCCTCCAAGAACGACGTGCCATGGGGCGCGTTCGACGAGCAGCTGCACCGGATGCGGGCGACGTTCGCCGCGCTGCCGCCCGACATCCCGGTCATGGCCGGCATCCGGGCCGCGGTGCTCGACTTCAACGAGGTCGCACCCGCGGAGCAGCCCTGGCACCGCAGGCGGCTGCGGCTCATCCTCGGCACTCCCGCCCTGCAGGCGCACTCGACGCTGCGCTACGCCGCCTGGCGGCAGGTTGTCGCCGACTATGCTGCCGAGCGGCTCGGGCAGCCCAGCGACGCGCTGATCCCGCAGACGATCGGGCACGCCAGCCTGGGCGTCGCGCTCGCGGCCTACGAGCGGTGGCTTGCCGCGGAGGGCTCGGACCTGCGCGCGCTGCTGGACGAGGTCTTCTGCTCACTCGAGCACGGCCTCATCGGCGCGGGCACCGACGGTGACTCCTGTCGCTGAGAGTCTCCGGCCTGCCGGTCCCGGGTGCGACAGCCCCCGGGGCCTGCGCGCCGGAGCTTGCAGCACTCGGACGACGACCCCGGGCCGCAACAGCGCCTGCGGGGGATCGACGAGGCCGGAGACTCGCACGAATGCGCGGGCCAGCCGCCCGTCGCGGGCGGCGGCTGCGTGCAGCCGGGCGACGTAGGCATTCAGGAACCGGACGGCGGGAGTGCGGCGTCCCTCGACACCGGGGAAGGCGAGATCGCCGCCGACCGCGATGCTCCATGGCCCGTCGATCACCCGGGCCGCGTCCCGGTGGAAGCGTGCCGGTCGTGGTTGTCCACCCCGTCTCAGGTGGCGGCGTAACGCGAGCGCCTCGAGCGCGGCGACGGTCATGCCCTGCCCGTAGACCGGGTTGAAGCTGCAGAGGCCGTCGCCGGTCACGAGGAGGCCGTCGGGAAACCGCGCCAGCCGTTCGTATCGGCGGCGCAGGCTCACCGGGAACCGGAACCGAACAGGGTCGTCGAGCGGTTCGGCGTCCCGGAGTGCCTGGTGGATGTCGGGGAACTGCAGGGACCGGGCGAACTCGACGAACCCGTCCGGCTCGGTGGGCGGATGGTCGCCGAGGACGCCGGCGAGCGTCAGCATCCACCGGCCGCCCTCCAGCCTGGCCAGGACACCGGCCCGCGGACGGCGGGCGGTCGGACCGTGCAGGATCGCCAGGTCACCGTCGAGTACGTCGCCCCCGATGCGGTACATGCGGGTCGCGTAGCCAACGTCGATGGGCACCCGTTGCTCCTCGGGCCGCCGATAGTCGAGCTCGTCGAGCCAGAGCGGGGTGCGCGACCCGCGGCCGGTCGCGTCGACGACGAGGTCGGCGGCGAGCACCTCCTCCACGCTGCCGTCGGCCCGGCGGATGATGCGCGCGCCGGTGACCCTGCTCCGGTCGGAGGTGGCGGCCAGGCCCAGGACGTCCGTGCGGTCCACGAACGTGACGCCGGGCAGAGCGTGCACCCGCGCCCGGACGTGGTGCTCGAGAAACGCGCGGCTCGCGCTCACCGCCACCAGACCCGTCTCGACCCGCCGCATCTGGTGCCCACCCAGATACATGCGCACGTCACGCAGGAAGTCGCCGGTCGGCACGCCTCCCGCTACCAGTTCTGCGGTCAACCCCGGGAACAGCTCCTCCAGCACCTGCTGGCCGCGGGCCAGCAGCGCGTGCGCGTGGCGGGCCTGCGGAACACCGCGGCGCGGGGCGCAGCCCACGGGCAGCGCGTCGCGCTCCACCACCGTCACCTCGGTGTAGGCGTCGGCCAGGACGCGGGCGGTGAGCAGCCCCGCCATGCCCCCGCCCAGCACGAGCGCGTGATCTCCGATCTGCGTGTCCATGGGGCCGAGGGTGCGCTGGACCGGTGACCGTTCTCCAGGTCAGCTGCTGTTCACTCGTGGTCACCTGTGCTCAGGGCCGTAGACCTCGCGCTCCCACAGCCAGGACACGATCCGGGCGAGTCCACGGCCGAGGTGTCGCCGATAGGTGCTGAACGGGAGCCCGAGGACGGCCGCCGCGGCCTCCTGCGTGCCCGCGGGCCGCAGGTAGGTGCGGTCGACCGCCCGCAGCAGCTTGTCATCGCCGGGGTGCCGGGCCAGCCCGTCGACGGCGTCTCGTAGCAAGGCCTCGAGCGTGCCGGCGCCCGGTTCGCCGTCCCCGGCGCGGTCGCACAACAGCCGGGTCCGCAGCAGCGGGTTGCGCGCGAGCAGGTCGGGCCGGTGCAGGTCGCGCAGCGCCTGCCGGACGGCGTCGGCGAACTCCGGCTGGGACAACACCAGCAGCGCCGGCGGCCGTACCGGCGGCGCGACGCGCACGTCCTCGGCGAGCGCGCGTTCGGTCACCAACTCCAGCCAGGCGACGACGGACAGCTGCCGGTAGTCGTGGGCGAACAGTCCGTAGCGCCGGCCGCCCACCGTGAAGTCGGCGCCTGCCGCGCGAGGGGTCTCCGCCACGGCGAAGTACTCGGCCCACCGGTCGGGCTCGGCGAGGGTGAGGAAGTTCCAGGCGAGGTTCGGGGTGTGCAGATGCCGCTGGATCGACAGGGCGGGCGCGACGGTCATCGTGGGCGACGGTGCCTGGTAGGCATGGGCGTCGATGACGAAGCGGGTCTGCCGGACGGCATCCCGGGCCCGCGGCGGCGCCTGCCGGTGGGCGAAGTCCCAGGCCGCCCGGGCGCCCGGATCGGCGGCGAGGTCCGCCGTGGAGGCTCGGGTCAGGTCGAGGAAACCGAGGACGCCCCGCACCGGGCTGTCGTGGCCGCCGAGGACGTAGAAGCCCTCGGGCTGGTGGTCCAGCCAGCGCTCGGCGATAGCCGCGGACTCCTCGCCCTCCCACGCCCGCACCAGGTCGAGGATCACCGTGCGGTCCTCGGGCCCGGCCTGCACCGGGTAGTGCCGGCCCAGCGACTCCCAGTCCACCGGCACCGCGACGCCGGGAAGGTTGCGAGATACGAACCTCTCGAACAGGAACTTCTCGTCGACGATCGCGCGCTGCTGCTCGCGACCCTCGGCGGCGGCCAGACGGGCGTGGATGTGGTTCCGGACGCCGCGGAACACGCGCCGGTAGCCGTCCAGGTCGCGCCAGCGCAGGTCGGCGGCCAGTGCGTCGCGGGCCAGGTCGTGGGGGAACACGCCGTCCGGGCCGGCCTCGACGAACGACAGCTCGCGCAGCCAACCGAACAGCTCGTGCGCGTCATCGAGCTCGAGGACGTCGCGCAGCTGGGACTCGGTGGTCACCCGGGCCAGCGCGCACACCTCCAGGGCACGCCGGCACAGCGCGCTCGGCACCGCCTCGACGAACCGTTGCAACAGGGTCCCCACGAGATCCGGGGTGAGCGGATCGGCCGGCATCTCGCCGTCCCGGGCGACCACGTCGGCCAGCAGCGACAACCCCAACGGATGGCCGTGCGTGACCGTGAGCATCCGCTCGTGCAGCGCCGGGTCCACTCCGCCGGCGCTGAGGTATCCGCGGCTGTCCTCCGGGCGCAGGTTGCGCAGGGAGACGACCCGAAGCAGGTCGCGCCAGCCGGGGTCGGCGCGCCACGCCGGAGTCGGTGGCTCGCGGCCGGCGAGCACCGTGATCGCCGTCGCCGGCAGCCGGGGCAGCAGCCGCGCGCGAATCCAGTCGTCGACCGGGGCGAGCCGCTCGTAGGTGTCGATCAGAAGCACGACCCGGCCGGGAGCGCTGATCACCCCGTCCCCGCCGGGGATGTCCAGGCTCGCCGCCAACGCCTCGGTCAGCGCCGACGGTGCGGGGTCCAGGTCGCGGCCGTCGAGGCGGGCCACCGTCGCGTCCGCCGCATCGGCGACCCCGGCGAACACGTCGAGCAGCGCGGTCTTCCCGATGCCCCCCGGTCCGTGGACGTGCAGCACCGAGAACGGCGGCTCGTCCTGCTGCAGTGCGTCGCGGAACAGGCTCGCCTCGGCGATGCGCCCCACGAAGTACCGGCCCCGGCGGCCTGCCAGCACCTCGCCGAGCGTCCCGGACGGCCCGCCCGCGCTGGTCATGCCGCTGATCGTAGGGGCGCTGATCAGCGTGGCGCATCTCAGCGACGGGCGCCGGTGGCTTCGCCGCCGGCGCGGGGGGCGACCGGCTCGCCGAGCGCCGACCGCTACGGACGGGCCTCGAGCACCATGTTGAACGGACTCTCCGCAACCCGCCGGACGTGCCGGTAGCCGGCCTCGGCGAGTACCGCCCGCAGCCGCGATTCGCCGGCCTGCGCGCCGAGACCGAGGCCGACCGGCTGGGACAGCGAGTTCGCCACGCACAGGAACGTCGACGCGCCGTAGTACAGGGCCGCTCCCGGGTTGTTCGCCAGGTTCGGGGCCAGGTCGTCGAACGCGAGCGGCTCGAAGAGCATCAGGGTGCCGTCCGGCGCCAGCGCCCGGCGGGCATGGGCGGCGGCGCCGACCGGGTCGCTGAGGTCATGCAGCGTGTCGAAGAAGCAGACCAGGTCGTGTTCCCCGGTCGGGTAGCCGGTGGTCTCGACGACCTCGAACCGCACCCGGTTGCTCACTCCGGCCTCGACGGCCCGCTTGCGAGCCACCTCGATCGAGCCGGGGTGCGAGTCGTATCCGACGAACTCCGACGCCGGGTAGGCCTGCGCCAGCAAGATCAGCGCGGCACCGTGGCCGGTGCCGATGTCGGCCACCCGGGCGCCGGAGCGCAGCCTGGCCTCCACGCCGTCCAGGGCCGGGATCCACTCGGTGATCAGGCTGTTGCGGTAGCTGACCCGGTAGTGCCACTCGGTGCCCTGGAGGTGTGCCGCGGCGGCGATCCGGTGCCGCTGCCCAGCAGCCGCCAGCGGGCCGTGCTGGCCGCGCTGCTGGTGCACGCGAACCGGCCGGTTCCCGCCGACGCGCTGATCGAGGCGGCGTGGGGTGAGGTGCTGCCGGCCGTGCCGCGCGCTACGAGACCTTGCGCGACCGGGCCGCCGATGCTCCCGCGCGGGCGGCGCTGGAGCTGCTGGACGCCGCCGAGCTGCTGTGGCGGGGGCCGGCCTACGCGGAGTTCGCCGAGCGCGACTTCACCCGGGCCGAGACCGTCCGGCTCAACGAGCTGCGACTGGCCACCGTCGAGGACCGCGCCGGCCTGCTGATGACCGCGCTGTACCGGGCCGGGCGGGTCGGCGAGGTGCTGGATCGCTACCAGGACTACCGGCGGCTGCTCGCCGACGAGATCGGGCTCGACCTGTCACCGAGCCTGAACGAGCTTCAGGTGCGGATCCTCAACCACGACCTGCCCGCCCCACGCGCATCCGGCCCGCCGCCCCCGCCTCGGTGGTCGGTGAGCGAGGCGGCGTTCCTCGGCCGCGACGACGACGCGGCGGAGCTGGTCGCCGCGCCGCTGTGCGACCGGCCGGTGGCCACCGACCTGGCCGAGCTGGTTGACGCGTCACTGGTCGTGAGCCGGGACGGTCCCGGCGGCGCCCGGCACCGGCTGCTGGAGATCGTGCGGGCCTTCGCCCCGGAGCGCCTCGCCGAGACCGATGTCGAGACCGACGTCCGCCGGGCCGCCCTGACCTGGGCGCTGCGGACCGGGCACATCGAGCTGGCCGGGCAGATCACGGGCGGGCTCGCCCTCGCCGCCATGCCCGGGACACTCCGGCCGGAGCTGGCCGGCTTGGTCCGGAAGATGGCCGAGCACCCGGGCGTCGGGGAGACGCCGGCGCGCTCGCCGCGCTCCAGCAGGGCGACCTGGACGCGGCCGAGACGCTGGCAGCCGTCGCGCGGGACGGGGTCCGGGAGGTCGACGAACGTTTCCTCGCGCTGACCGCACTGGGCGTGGCGAGGCTCTACCGGGGCGATCACGACCGATCCGCAACGTGCTGGCGGGAGCTGCTGTCCGTCGGGGGGCTGGCGCCGACCCGGCGGGTGGACGGCTACGCCACCCTGGCCCTGATCGCCTGCTGGCGCGGGGATGTCGCGGACGTCGCCGGTCCGCTGCTGGAGCGCTGGCTGCGGCTGGCCGCCTGGCCGCAGCTGTGGACGTCGCTGCGCGTTCTCGCCGAGCTGTTCGCCGCCCGGGGCCGCGACGAGACCGCCGCGCTGCTGCTCGCGGCGGCCGCCCAGGTGCCCTCCGCGCCGGCCGTCACCGGTGCGGACGCGAAGCGCTACCGCCGGCTGCACGACGTGCTGCAGGACCGGGTCGGCCCGCAGGTGCACGGAGGGATCTCGGAGCTGGCCGCGTTGCTGCCGCGGTCCCACGTCGTCGACCGGGCCCGGGTCGCGGTGGCGGAGCTGGGCCCGACCCTCCGCGGAGGCACGTTCAAGGAGGTGCTCAACGACGCCCTGCGCGCCGGACTGAGCCGCCTGGAGTCGCCGGCTCCGTCGCGTCCGACGTCCTTCACCCGGCCGGTCTCTCTGGGCCGGCCGGCCCTGCCGGACGTCGACGATGTCGCGGAGGTCCTTGTGCTCGTCGAGAACGACACCTACCGGTGATCCTGCTCGATGCGAACGTCCTGCTGTACGCGCACGTCGCCGACTACGCGCAGCACGCCGTGGCACGCCGGTGACTTGATGCCCGGCTCGGAGGATCGGCCCCGGTGGGGCTGCCGTGGCCGAGCCTGCTCGCGTTCGTTCGCCTCGTCACGAACCCACGTCTGTTCCCCCGCCCCGAGGCGATCGCCGACGCGTAGTCGACGAGGTCCGCTGCCGCGAGAGCCCGCCCGCGGTCGGCGGCGCGTCGGGCGGCATCGTTCCCGAGTCGTCCCACAACACGCTTCCAGGCGGCCGCCAGCCGCTCGACGGTCGCGCCGAACAGCGGTGGCGCCGAACAGCGGTGGACCCAGGTGCTCGCCGCCGACACCGCCGTACAGGACGGCCGGCGGCGGCGTCGCGGAGCCGCCTCGCTGCCTCGAGGGACCGACCGCCATCTCGCCGAGCATGGATCGGGCGCCTCTTCGCGCAGCCGTACGGCAACGCCGAGCCGCCGCGGGTGGCTCGGCGTCCTTCGGCGTCAGTGCGCGGCGGCGTACCCCGGCCGCGCCGTCGTCGGTCACCACGTGCATCCGACCGGACAGCACGTAGCCGACGTGCAGGGTCCGGCAGGACTCCCTGCCGACCAGCGGGCGCACCGACTCCGACCAGCGCCACCCGGGCTCCAGCACGAACCGGCCCGGGCGAATGTCCGGGTCTCGTCCGGATGCGCGAACGAGCGGGCGACCAGGGAGTCCACCGGGCTCACCCCGCGCGCGTCGGGTCGACGATGTCGTCGATCGGCATGATCGAGTCGCACGGGAAGCCACCGCGGCGGGCGTGCTCGCGGATGAGCTCGGGGTCGGAGGTGTAGTAGACGCAGTAGAGCTTGTCGTCAGTGACGTAGCTGTGCGCCCACTGCAGGTCCGGGGCCAGCTCGGCGAGCACGGCGTTGGACTTGGCCCAGACCTTCCGCCGGTCGGACTCGGGCATGTTCTGGATGCCGGGAACGGTGCGCTCGATCAGGAACTTTCGCATTGTCGTCTCCTTCGTGCGGGTCGATCTGGCGGGAGCAGACGTTAGGCAGCAGACCTTTCCGGTTTCTTTCCGGCGCCGCGCTACGGCCCCGCAACCGCGGGGTGACCGTCGCCCAGCAGCGCCCGCACCTCGGCGATCGCCACCGGCCACCGGCCCCGCCCGTGCCACAGGACCTCGACCACGGGCTCGGCCGCGGCGAGCAACCGCTCGGCAGCATCGACGTCGCCGGTTCGGGCGCGCACCGCCGCGGCCGGCACCAGGAACGGGACGCAGCAGAGCGGGCATACCTCGGCGGGGCGCACCAGGCTCACCTCGGCCGCGTCGAGGACGGCGAGCGCGGCGGCGTCGTCGGGGGCGACGCTGGCCATGGTGCCGTAGATGCGGGTGAGCAGATGCCGGGTGGACAACGGGGAGAACCGGGCGGCGTCCAGCGCGTCGTCGAGCAGCGGCCCGGCCGCCGCGGGCCTGCCCACGGCGATCGCCAGCTCGGCGAGCCGGTGCAGGGCGATCGCCTCGCCACCCCGCTCCCCGAGGGCGCGGTGCGCCCGGGCCCCCGCCAGCAGGTTCGCCTCGGCGGCGGCCAGGTCGCCGTCGAGGAACTGGGCCTCGCCCAGCACCGTGGTCGCGAACGCGGCCCCGCGGGCGGCCCCACCGCAGGCCGCGGCGCGGACGCGGACCGCGAACTCGGCCAGCTCGGCCCGGCCATCCGGGTCGTCCAGAACGATCTCGGCCACGCACAGGTGTGCGTCGGAGAGCATCCCCGCCAGCGCGGCCGCGTTGCGCGGGTCGAGTACGTCGGCGACCAGCTGTGCGCCGTACCGGCCCCGGCTGTGCGCCACCAGCGCGCGGAGCATGGTTGCGTCCAGCACGTCGACGGGCCTGCCGGCCAGTGTCGCCAGCAAGCCGGCCTGCCCGGCGGTCTGTTCGGCCTCGTCGATGCGGTCGGTGAACCAGGCGAGCAGGCCGGTGGTGAGCAGGTAGGCCAGGCGGGTCTGCTCGGTCGGGACGATCCCGTCCAGCGCCTGCACCGTGCCGGCGGCGTCGCCCGCCATGAGCAGGATGCGGGCCTGGCGGATGCGCAGCGCGTCCGCCGTCTCCCCGCTTGCCGCCGCGGCCGCGACACCGAAGGCCACCGGAGCACTCGGGTCGCCGCACGCGTAGCGGAACTCGGCGCGCCGGCACAGCAGGTCCAGCCGGTCCGGCTCGATCTCCAGACCGGTCTCCACATGCGTCAGCGCCTCGGCGACCGCGCCGCGCCCGGCGGCGCGGTCGGCCGCGCGAACCAGCCAGGGCAGCGCCTCCACGCCCCGCCCCGCGGCGACGAGGTGCCGCGCCACCCGCGCCGGAGGGGCGCCGGCGCCGGCGAGCCGCTCGGCCGCCTCCCGGTGCACGGCGGTCCGCCGGTGCGGCGGCAGTCCGTCGGCAAGGACTCGGCGTATCAGGGCGGTCTGGAACTGGTAGCCGCCGCCCGCCACCTCGATCAGCCCCGCGTTCATCGCCCGTTCCAGCAGGTCGTGGGCCGCATCCGGATCGAGGCCGGCCAGCGCCGCGAACTCGCCCGCATCAAGCTCCTCCTGCGCCACCGCGACCCTGCGCAATGCCTCGGTCAGCTCGGCGGGCAGCCGGCGTAACCGCGCGCCCACGACGGCCGCGGCGCCAGCCGTCACCTCGACCCGGCCGCATTCGGTGAGTCCCGCGGCGACCTCGACGGTGACGAGCGGGTGCCCGCCGGAGACCGCCCATACCTCGCGCAGGGTCTCCGGGGTGATCCTGCGCCCGCAGCGGTGTTCGAGGAGCTCGCGCGTCTCCTCGCGGGTCAGCGGGCCGAGCGTCACCTCGATCGAGCCCGGTCTGCCCACCAGCTCGGCACGAGCCTGTTCCGCGGCCGGCCGCGCGGGATCGGGTGCCATGGACAGCAGCACCGTGGCGCGGGCCCGGGCGCAGCGGGTGAACGCGACCAGCAGCCCGAGGGAGTCCTCGTCGGCGAGGTGCGCGTCGTCGACGAACAGCAGCACGGGCGCCGCCCCGGCGCTGCAGAGCCGGTCCAGCGCGGCGATCAGCCGGGCGCGGGTCGGCAGCGGGGACGGGTCGCGCATCGGCGCCGCGAACGCCGAACGGGCGTCCGCCGGCAGCGCCTCGGCCAGCTCCGGTCGCGTGGTGAGTGCGGCGTCGGCGGCCCGCAGCACCGCGGCGAACGGCAGATCGTCCGCCCCGAGCCCGGTGGTCCGCAGGACCAGCACCCCGTCGGCCGCCGCGGCGTCGACCAGCTGCTCGCACAGCCGGGTCTTCCCGATGCCGGATTCGCCGGTGACCAGCATGGCCCGCGTGCCTGCGCGCAGCGCGGCCCGCAGCCGGGACAGCTCGACCTCCCGGCCGACCAGGACGTCGCCCCGTCGGGCGCGGGTCAACGACCCGGTCACCTGACGGACCAGCGCGAGGGTCTCCGCGGCGGGGCCGACGCCGAGCTCGCGGTCCAGTGCGGCGCGCAGCCGTCCGAACTGGAGCAGCGCGGCGTGCCGGTCGCCGCGGGCGAGGTGACGGCGGATCAGGGCGCGGTGCGCGATCTCGTCGCACGGGTCGAGCTCCACGAGCTCGTCCCACCGCTGCGCGCCGCGCAGCATCTCCAGATGCAGCAGCCGCAACGCCTCGCGGCGTGGCACCGTCCAGTCGGCGTAGCGGCGGTCGGGCAGCAGCTCACCGAGATGGAGGTCCGCGGCGGCGGCATACAAGGTGGGGTCCTCGGTCGCCCGAGCCCGCCGGGCGGCCGCCTCGAACCGGTCGACGTCGATGGCGACCTCGTCGCCGGGGAACAGCGTGACCCGGCCGCCGCGCAGCGTCACCGCATCCGGGCCGAGCACCCGGCGGGCCCAGTGGGCGGCCCGGTGCAAGCTCGCTGCGCCCGCCTCGGCGGGGAGATCGGGCCAGAGCGCGTCGACCACCTGATCCCGCAGCAGCGATCTCGCCGGGGCCAGGGCGAGCAGCGCGACGAGGTCCGCGGCCCGCCGCGGGGGCCAGGCCGAGTCCGGGACCGGCCGGCCCCGCAGCGTCACCGCGAAGCCCCCGAGCAGCCGGACCTCCACGGGCACAGCCGCTATTGTGTAGGCAGCCTACGTAATTTCGTCAAGCGGGAGTCGGCGGTGGTCAACCCTGCGGTGCGCCGCCACACGCTGGTCACGGTGATGCGAGCCGCCGTTCAGGAGATCCTCGAGGAGCTCGTTGTCCGGCTCGCGGCGGCCGGTTACCCGCAGATCCGCGTCGCTCACAGCCAGGTCTTCGAGAACATCGACGCGGACGGAACGCGGCTCACCGTCCTCGCCGAGCGGGGCCGGATGGCCCATCCGTCGATGAGCGAGCTGGTGGCGGATCTGGAGCGGCTCGGGTACCTCGAACGTGTCCTGGATCCGACCGACGGCCGGGCCCGGCTGGTGCGGCTGACCGGCCGCGGCCGCGCGCTGCAACGTCTGGCGCTGGCCGAGTTGGCCGAGATCGAGGCGGCCTGGTTGCGCAGGCTCGGCGCGGCGCTGGGTCCGGAGGCAGCCCGGGCACTGGACGCCGCCCTCGGCGCGCCGCTGCGATAGCCCGGGGCCTCAGCGCTCCGCGGCGAGGGCGGCGATCTGGGCGCCGAGGGCGAGATCGGGCACCGAGCCGAACGCCTGGTTGCGCACCTGTCCGGCGCGGTCGACCAGCACCGTGGTCGGCGTGCCCCGCATGCCGTAGCGGGCGAAGGTCACCGGGGTGGGGTCGTGGTCGTCGTGACGGTCGATGGCGATCGGGAACGTCAGCCGGTTCTCATGGGCGAAGGCGCGCAGGGAGACCGGGCCCATCGCCTCGTGGTGCTCGAACACCGTGTGCAGCCCGAGCACGACCACGTCGTCGGAGGAGAACGTCGCGGCCACGCGTTTGGCCTGCGGGAGCGAATGGCTCACGCAGCTGGGGCAGAGCATCTGGAACGCCTCCAGTACGACGACGCGCCCGCGCAGCCCGGCGAGCGTGAGGGGGCCGGCGTTGAGCCACTCCGTGACGTCGAGCTCGGGGGCCGGTGCCGGCTCGGCGTTCATCCCAGGTCCTTTCGCCGCTGTCGAGGAGTCGCTAGCCTAGCACTCGTAATTAGGAATCCTAATTCAACGGAGCTGTCATGACCGTGTCTGCCCCCGCCGGCTACACCTACGACGACCACGCGCTCCCCGCCTCGCCGGTCAGCGCCGCCGAACTGGAGCAACTCAAGGCAAGCGTCCTGTTCACCGACGACGACGCCGCCGCGCTGGCGATGGCGGGCGACGTGCTCGCCGACCAGATCACCGACGTCCTCGACACCTGGTACGGCTTCGTCGGCTCGCACCCACATCTGGTGGCCTACTTCGCCGACCGCGACGGCGAGCCGATCAAGAGCTACCTGGACGCGGTCTACCACCGGTTCGGCCGCTGGATCCTGGATACCTGCCGGCGGCCGTACGACGAGCGCTGGCTGGCCTACCAGGAGGAGATCGCGCTGCGACACACGCCGGCGAAGAAGAACAAGACCGACGGCGTCGACTCGGTGCCCGTCGTGCCGCTGCGCTACCTGATCGCGTTCATCTACCCGATCACCGCGACGATGCGGCCGTTCCTCGCGAAGAAGGGCCACTCCGAGGCCGACGTCGAGCGCATGCACGCGGCGTGGTTCAAGTCGGTCACCCTGCAGGTCGCGCTGTGGTCGCGCCCGTACGCCGAACGGGAATGGTGACGGACGCAGCGCGACTCGGACTGTCGGGGTCGGCTGGCACGATCGGCGTCCCGACCCCGAGGAGCCATGCCGTGCGAGGCAGATCCACCGCGCCCACCCACGAGGCCTATATCGAGGGCCTCGACGAACCGCGCCGCGGCGAGATCCGCGCGCTGCATGAACTCATCCGCCGCGTCGTGCCGCAGCTCGAGCCGACGATGGAGTTCGGAATGCCCGGTTACGGCACCTACCACTATCGATACGCCTCGGGCCGGGAGGGTGACTGGGCGCTCGTCGCCATGGCCAGCAACAAGCGCTACATCTCGCTGTATGTCAGTGCGACCACCGAGGACGGCCGCTATCTCGCGGAGTCCTGTGCCGAGCGGTTGCCGAAGGCATCGATCGGCAAGAGCTGCATCCGGGTGAAGCGGGTCGCGGATCTCGACCTCGACGTGGTCGCCGAACTGCTCACCGAGGCCGCGGCTCGGCCGCCGGGGGCGCTGCGGTGAGCACCCGGCTCAGCCCGACCGGGTGAGCCGCTGCAGACGTCGCGGGGTTGGCCAGCGCACCGAGCGCGCCCAGCCGAGCTTCTCGAACATCCGGATGACCATGGCCGAGATGTCGAGCTGTCCGCGCTTGACCCCGTGCCGGGCGCAGGTCGGGTCGGCGTGGTGCAGGTTGTGCCACGACTCGCCGAACGACAGCGGCGCCAGCCACCAGACATTCGCGGAGCGGTCCCGGGCCGCGAACGGGCGGTCACCCCAGATATGGCAGATCGAGTTGATCGACCAGGTCACGTGATGCAGCAGGGCGACGCGGACGAGGCCGGCCCAGAAAAAGGCGGTGAAGGCGCCCCAGACCGACCAGCTGACCAGCCCGCCGACGACGGCCGGCAGCCCAAGGCTCGCGATGGTCAGCCACATGAACCCGTTGTCGATCCGTACCAGGTCGCGGTCGGCGAGCAGGTCCGGGGCGAAGCGGCGGGCGTTGGTCTTGTCCCGGTTCAGCAGCCAGCCCATGTGCGAGTGCCAGAATCCGCGAGCCAGCGCGCGTGGACCGGTGCCGAACAGCCACGGCGAATGCGGATCGCCCTCCTTGTCGGAAAACGCGTGATGGCGCCGGTGGTCGGCCACCCACGTGATGACCCCGCCCTGGAGTGCGAAACTGCCCGCGACCGCCAGCGCGATCCGCAGCCCGCGGCTCGCCTTGAAGGCGCCATGGGTGAAGTAGCGGTGGAAACCGACGGTCACCCCGAGCCCCGTGAGCAGGTAGCAGCCGAGCGCGAGCCCGACGTCCGTCCAGCCGAGCCCCGAACCCCAGGCCAACGGTACGGCGACGACCAACGCCAGCAGCGGAAGCGCGATGAACACGAGGACGAGCGCCTGCTCGGTGACGGAGCGATGGCCGTCGGTCAGCGGTGCCGTGGCGCGAGGTGGGGGACGGCTCTGGAGGGTCGAGGGCATACAACACCTTCGGTTGAGGGGGGATGCGCGCCGACACGGCGTGGACTGTCAGGAACGCGACGACATCGGGTGCGGCCCGCCCTGGCTGGGGTGTCACGGCCCGGCATCGAAGCCGACACTACGGCAACGGGACGTGTCCTGTTGGGTGGCGACGGTCTTCGGGCCCACCCGGGCCGTCCCGTGCTAGCGTGGAGGCCGGTTGCAGTCGTGTCTTCCTCGATCGTTGTGAAGCGTCCGTGGAGAGTGACAGTGGGGCTCCACGCGCCCGAGGAATGCCCTCCCCGTGTGAGTACGCCCCACGCAGCCACCGGTCGGCACAGTGCCGGCCGGGTTCGCTTCACATGTGGGAGAACACTAATGCCGCAGGGCACCGTCAAGTGGTTCAACGCCGAGAAGGGCTTCGGCTTCATCGCTACTGACGACAACGGTCCGGACGTCTTCGTCCACTACTCGGCCATCCAGTCGGAGGGTTTCCGCACCCTCGAGGAGAATCAGCGCGTCTCCTTCGAGGCCAGCCAGGGCGCCAAGGGCCCGCAGGCGGACTCGGTCCGCATCATCTGAGACGGCCTCTGGCCACCGGGCGTACGGCTCGGAAACGGTGCCGGTGATCCCCTCGGGATCGCCGGCACCGGCGTTTCCGGAGCGGTACGGGGCGCGACGGGCCGAGCCGTTGCTCCGTCGGCCGACGGGCGGTCGCATGACGGCAGACGTTCGGTGGCGGACCGAACGGAGTAGCCGCCGGTCCCGGGTGGCGGACCGGCCAACCCTCGGTGACCGGACGTCGTCCGGCGCGCCACGGTTCGAGGCCCGCTTGTCTCGCGGCCTGGTGCAGTCAGCGCTGACCAGGCGATTTCCCGTACCCCGGGAGTCATTCTTGGTGTTGAAGAACACAGAACGGTGCTCCGGGCGACTGGCCGGGGTCGTGCTCCAAGGAGGTCGGACGATGTCGTGGTGGGACAGCTACCGGGCCGTCTACGGCGCGGAGCTGAGGGCGGCCGCGCGCGACTACGCCCACCACGGATGGCCACTGGTACCGGGATCGGGCACGGAGATCCTGCTGGCCACCGGGACCGTCCTCGACATCGTCGAGGTGCCCGCCGAGCTCGGCCGCCGAGCCTGCGCGACGCTTCGCGACTGCGGGCTGGTGGTGCCGGTGGCAGCCACGCCGCAAGGCACCTGGTGGTTCCCGATGAGCCCCGGATCCGGGCTGCCGCTCGAACTGAGCCTGCACCCCGAGGTCGTGTCGCACACCGACGGGATCGGTGTGCTCGCCCCGCCGACCGAGCGCCCGGACGGATGGGTGCACTGGCGGGTGGCGCCGGCGCGAACCGGCTACCGGGTGCCCGACGCCGCGGTCATCGTCGAGGCCGTCACCGATGCGGTGCGGTCGCAGGCAACCAGCGATCTGCTGCCGGGCACCCAGCGGTCCGTCGCGGCGATCGTCGGAGGCCCGCGGTCTGGGCCCTAGCCCCGGGTCCACCGCGAGCCGCGCCCGTTCACCGTCCCGCTGCCGCAGATCGTCGGATCGCGCCGGGACGGGCGGGCGCACCCCGGTGCGGCGCCTGAGGGAGCGTTTCTCCCTTGCCGTGCAGCCGCACCTCGACGTGGCCGGGGCCGGTGGAGTATCGCCGGCCTCGGCCAGAGCCACGTTCCTGTGTGGCTCAGCCGTGGCGCGGGGCACTATTGAGTTCGTGCAGATTCGCCAGGCCCAGGGACCGGCCCGCTCACCGCAGCCACCCGCTGTCCCGTCACCCCGGCCGTCCCGACCGGCAGCAGCGACGCCGCTGGGTTCGTTCAGCCCGCTCAACGAGGACATCAAGCGGCGCGACCTGCGCAGGATGAAGATGGTCGCGACGGGGTTCCTGCTCGGTGCCACCGTCGTGTTCCTGGTCGGCCGCTACCTCGAGGTCAACCTCGGCATGGCCTGGGCCGGGTACATGCGCGCCGCGGCCGAGGCGGGGATGGTGGGCGCGCTGGCCGACTGGTTCGCCGTCACCGCGCTGTTCCGCAGGCCGCTCAACCTGCCGATCCCGCACACGGCCATCATCCCGGCGAAGAAGGATGTGATCGGCGACAGTCTCGGCGATTTCGTCGGGGAGAACTTCCTGTCCGAGGCCGTGGTCCGCGACAAGCTCGACCGGGCCGAGATCGCCGGCCGGGTCGGGGGCTGGATCGGGCTGCAGGAGAACGCCGACCGGGTGGCCGCCGAGCTCTCGACCGCGGCCCGCGGCATCGTCACGGTGTTGCGCGACGAGGACGTCCAGGCGGTCATCGAGCAGATCCTGGTGCGGAAACTGCTGGAGCAACCGGTCGGGCCGCCGCTGGGCAAGGTGCTCGAGGGCGTGCTCCTCGACGGGGGGCACCGCCGGCTCGTCGACCTGGTGTGCGACCGGGCCTACGACTGGGTTGCCGAGAACCACGACATGGTGTTGCGGGTGGTCCGCGAGCGCGCACCGAACTGGACGCCGCGGTTCGTCGACGACATGGTCGCCGACAAGGTCTTCGTGGAGGTGCAGAACTTCGCCTGGGCGGTGAAGGCCGACCCCGAGCACCCGCTGCGCAAGGCGGTCGACAAGTTCCTGATCGAGTTCGCGAACGATCTACAGCGCGATCCCGCGACGATCGAGCGGGCCGAGCAGATCAAACAACAGATCGTCGACCATCCCGACGTGCAGCGGTTCATCGGCCAGGCCTGGGGCACGGTCAAGCGGATGATCCTCGACGCCGCGGCCGACCCGTCGAGCGAGCTTCGGATCCGGGTCAGCAAAGGGCTGATGGCGTTCGGCCGACGGCTCGGCGCCGATTCCGAGCTCCGCGGGAAGATCGACGGCTGGCTCGGCGATGTCGCGAGCCATGTCGTGCGTCACTACCGGCGCGAGATCACCACGTTGATCACCGACACGGTCGGACGTTGGGACGCGGCAGAGACATCGCGGAAGATCGAGCTGCAGGTGGGGCGCGACCTGCAGTGGATCCGGATCAACGGCACCGTCGTCGGCGCGCTGGCCGGACTGGCGATCTACACATTCTCCGAGCTGATCTTCTGACGGTGGCCGGGCGCAATTCGCACGACTTCTGTCGGGGAGCGGTCCTACCCTCGCCCCCATGAACCAATTCGCCGTTCGGGTCGAGGGCCTCAAGAAGAGCTTCGGGTCCACCCAGGCACTCGACGGGGTCGATCTCGGGATCCCGACCGGCACCGTGCTGGGGCTGCTCGGCCCCAACGGGGCGGGGAAGACCACGATGGTGCGTGTCCTCACCACGCTGCTCAAGCCCGACGCGGGGCGGGCGTGGGTGGCCGGTCACGATGTCGTGGTGCAGCCGCAGGCCGTCCGGCGATCGATCGGGCTGTCCGGGCAGTACGCCGCCGTCGACGAGAACCTCACCGGGATCGAGAACCTCTATATGGTCGGCAGGCTCTACGGGCTGAGCCGGGCGGTCGCCCGGGCCCGGGCGAAGGAGCTGCTGGAACGGTTCCGGCTCACCGAGGCGGCCGAGCGTCCATCGAAGACGTACTCGGGTGGCATGCGTCGCCGCCTCGACCTCGCCGGTGCGCTGGTCGCCGCGCCGCCGGTCGTCGTGCTCGACGAACCGACCACCGGCCTCGACCCGCGCGGCAGGCTCGACACCTGGTCGCTGATCTCCGAGCTGGTGGGCGACGGCACGACGGTGCTGCTCACCACCCAGTACCTCGAGGAGGCCGACCAGCTGGCCGACAACATCGTCGTGATCGACCGTGGTCGCGCGATCGCCCGCGGCACCTCCGACGAGCTCAAGGCACAGATCGGGGGCGAACGGCTGCAGGTCGTCGTTGCCCACCCGGACCAGGTGGCGATCGCTCGGAGCGTGCTCACCGACGTCGGGACCGGTGAACTACTGGTCGACGAGCACCTCCGGCGCGTCTCGGTCCCGGTGAGCGGCGGAACCAAGGCGTTGATCGAGGCGTTGCGCCGGTTCGATGCCGAGGGTGTCGAGGTGCTCGACGTGGCGCTGCAGCGACCGACCCTGGACGACGTGTTCCTGACCCTGACCGGGCACCTCGCCGAGGAGACCGAGCAGGCCGAGATGAAGACGGAGATGGCGGCATCATGAGCGCGCTGACCCAGGCCATTCGTGACGGTGGGGTCATCACCTGGCGCAACCTGGTCGGAATGCGACGGGTGCCGGACGCACTGATCGGACTCACCATCCAACCGATCATGTTCGTGGTCCTGTTCGCGCTGGTCTTTGCGGGCAGTCTCGGGGGTGCGCCCTATCGGGAGTTCCTCGTCGCCGGCATCTTCGCCCAGACCGTCGCCTTCAATGTCTTCTTCACGACCATCGGCATGGCCAACGACCTGCAGAAGGGCATCATCGACCGGTTCCGGTCGCTGCCGATGTCCCGGACGGCGGTGGTGCTCGGCCGGGCGGTGTCCGACCTCGGGGTCAGCGTGATCACGCTGATCGTGATGTCCCTGACCGGGCTGGTGGTCGGCTGGCGGATCCGCGGCAGCGTGCTCGACGCGCTGGCCGGGTTCGGCTTGTTGCTGTTGTTCTCGTTCGCGATGTCGTGGATCGGCGTGTTCGTCGGGCTGACCGCCCGCAACGTGGAGGTGGCGCAGAGCGCCGGCCTGATCTGGCTGTTCCCGCTCACGTTCGTGTCCAGCGCGTTCGTCTCGGTGCAGGGCTTCCCGGGCTGGCTGCAGCCGGTCGGGGAGTGGAACCCGGTCAGTGCGGTGGCGCGGGCGTCGCGGGAGCTGTTCGGCAATCCGACGCAGCTGCCGGGTTTCGGGGAGTCCTCGGCATGGCCCGCGCAGCACGCGGCGCTGTATGCGGTGCTGTCGTCACTGGCGATCGTCGCGGTGTTCCTGCCGCTGGCGGTGGCCCGCTACCGGCGGGTGGCCAGCCGGTAGCGGGCCACCGCCAGCGGACCGGGCCCGTTACAAGACCGGGTGCAGCGCCGAGCCGATGGCGATGCCGAGGCCGGCGGCTCCGAGGCCGGTGAGCATCGAGCCGGCCGCGTTGAAGAGCGCGAACAGCTTGCTGCCGCCTGCCGCGAGCTGGACGGTTTCGTAGCCGAACGTCGAGTACGTGGTTAGCGTGCCGCAGAAGCCGGTGGCGACGAGCGCGAGGACCTCGGGCGAGACGGTGGCGGCCAGCGTCAGTCCGAGGATGAACGAGCCGACGGCGTTGACGGTGAAGGTCCCCCACGGGAATCCGGTGTCGTGCCGGGACTGGACGAGCCGGTCGGTGAGGTAGCGCAAGGGGGCACCGACCATCGCCCCGATGACGACCAGCAGCGGGATCACCGGTGCACCAGCCGGACGCTGATGGCCTTGGCCACGGTGATCCCGACCCAGGTGGCCGCGACCGCCCCCGCGAGTGTCGCCGCGAGATAGCCGACGGCCGTGCCGATATGCCCGTGCAGCAGCAGGTACTGAGCGTCGGTCGCGTAGGTGGAGAAGGTGGTGAATCCGCCGAGAAAGCCGGTGGCCGCGAACGGGCGGACCAGGGGGTGCGCCGGTCGCACCTCGGTGATCAGCACGATCAGCATCCCGATGAGCAGGCAACCCGCCACGTTGATGAGGAAGGTGCCGAGCGGGAATTCGCCCTGGTGCGTGGGCAGCGCGAGGCCGACGCCCCATCGGGCCAGCGCACCGAGTGCGCCGCCGACCGCAATCACCGCGTAGACCCCGGCCTGCCCCGATAGCGGGGCTGGTGGGTGCGGCCGGGGCGCAGCGACGCGGTCCTCGCCGCTCGGGGGCAGCGGATGGTCCACCTGGCGACCTCCGGTACCGGGGGCAGGGCCATCCGACCCTAGGCCCTTCCCGAGGTGATCCACCCTACTGCCGCCTGACCTGCGCAAGCACTGCGCTAGCAATTGCTAGCATTCAGGGGTACGGTCGGATGTGTCGCATGGAGGTGAGCGCCGATGACCGAGCAGGAGAAGCCGGCCGAGATCGTCGGACACACGGTCGAGCAGGTCGGCCAGGCGGTGGGTCAGGCCGTTGACGACATCGGCGCCTACATCCGGGCGCAACGCGAGGCAGCACAGGTGTCACTGCGGCAGCTCGCGAAGGCGACCGGCGTCAGCAACCCGTATCTCAGCCAGATCGAGCGGGGGCTGCGCAGGCCGTCGGCCGAGATCCTGCAGCAGATCGCGAAGGGGCTGCGTATCTCCGCGGAGGCGCTCTACGTCCGGGCGGGAATCCTCGAGGAACGTCCGGCGAGCGCCGTCACCGACGCGGTGCTCTCCGACCCCACGCTGACCGAACGTCAGAAGCAGGTGCTGCTCGACGTCTACCAGGCCTTCCGGCGGGAGAATGGCCGACCGGTCGACTCCGCCGCAGGCACAGAGCCTTCGTGAGAAGAACAGGAGTGATCATCATGGCCGTATCGCTGCCGACCGCCGCGGACGTCCGCAAGCTCCGCGAGCAGGCCGCCAAGAACGCCGCAGATCGGGCCGAGGCCGCTCGCGCCCCGCTGATGGCCGTCCTCGGCGCCGGCGAGCACGCCGTCAACACGGTGACCAAGGTCATCGCCGACGCCAGGGCTCGCGCCGAAGCCGCGCAGAAGCGCTTTGCCGATCTGCCCACCGAGGTCGAGGATCTGCGGACCAAGCTGGCCTCCGAGGAGATCCGCAAGACCGTCGAGGAGTGGCGTACCCAGGCCACGAAGTACTACGAGGACCTCGCCAAGCGCGGTGAGGTCACCTGGGCCGAGATCCGCAAGCAGCCGCGGATCCAGCAGGCGTTGAACGCGCTCGAGTCGTACACCGAGAAGCTCGACGCGCAGGTCGACGAGTTCGTCGACGAGGCACACGACGCCGCGGAGAAGGCCGTCGCACACGACGCCGCGGAGAAGGCCGTCGCCGAGGTCGCGGAGAAGACACCGGCGAAGCCCGCCGAGCCGGCCAAGGCCGCGGAGGAGACCCCGGCGGGCCGCGCGGCCGGCCGCACCGCGCCGAAGACAGCCACCCGCAGCTCGACGGCACGTCGCCCCCGCAGCGAGGACACCGCGTCCAGCTGAGGTGAGCGGCCAGCGCCCCGAGACCCCCGTGGTCTCGGGGCTGCTCTTTGAGGCAGTCTGCGGGTCGGGATGTCACGAGGGGCCTCGCGCACGTACCCTGACTGGGTGGACCTGCTGTACAGACTCGACGACTACGTCCTGCTCGGGCTGTGGATTCTCGGGATGCCGGTGGGTGCATACGCCTTCATCCACGCCCTCCGCCAGCGCGCCGACGCCTTCACGGCGGTCGGCAAGCTGACGAAGAACGCCTGGCTGGGGATCACCGGCGCCGGGCTGCTGGTGCTCGTCGTGTTCCAGGGTCCCTGGAGCGGTGGAGCGCTGTTCTGGATTGCTGGCCTCGTGGCGGTTCTCGTCTACCTCGTCGATGTGAAGCCGGCCGTGGTCGGGGTGCAGCGGGGGGACCAACGCTGGTGAGTTGGGCCGTGCTGGGGAGGCTGCACGCCGTCCCCGCGCTCGACCGGCCCGATCTGCTCGCCGATCCGGTCGAGCACGCGCTCACGTTGCTCGACCCGGCCGACGCCGCGCGCGTCGGCGTCGCCGAGATCGATCCCGCGCTCGCCGATACCGCCGACTTCTGCACGGCCTACTCGTCTCCGTTGGAGGGCTCGGCCAACTGCGTGGTCGTGGCAGGTCGGCGCGGTGGGCAGGTCAGATATGCC
The DNA here is from genome assembly GCF_000423625.1 of Pseudonocardia asaccharolytica DSM 44247 = NBRC 16224. GTDB lineage: Bacteria > Actinomycetota > Actinomycetes > Mycobacteriales > Pseudonocardiaceae > Pseudonocardia > Pseudonocardia asaccharolytica. Next base: position 67,752 of record NZ_AUII01000015.1, on the reverse strand, counting down.
GCCTGCGTGGTCCTCGCGACCACGCGCGCCGACGTGAACGGTGTCGTGCGCAAGCGGCTCGACGTCCGCAAGGCGTCGTTCGCGCCGGTGGACGAGGCGGTCGAGCTGACCAGGATGGAGTACGGCGGGATCACCCCGATCGGGCTGCCGACCGGGTGGCCGCTGCTGGTCGCCCCCGAGGTGGCCGCCGCGGCGGCGGTCGTCATCGGCAGCGGGATCCGGGCCGGCAAACTGGCGGTCCCGGGTGCTCTCGTGGCGTCGCTGCCCGCCGCGGAGGTCGTCGAGGCTCTCGCGCTGCGCACTATGGAGCCATAACGCGGGATGTCCCCAGCCCCCACGCGCGTTATGGGGCCACAACGTGGTCCGGCGTCGCTCGCTCTGAGCGAACTTACTTGAATGCTGGAATGGATTCAACGGTGTAAGTGTTGAACGGGACATGACAGAGACGCTGAAGCTGCCGGTGCTTCCGCTGCCCGACTCGGTGGTAATGCCCGGTATGGTGGTTCCGCTCCGGCTCGACGAGCCGGAGATCCAGGCGGCGGTCGACGCGGCGAACAGCGTCGACCGGCGCGTTCTCGCTGTTCCCCGCCTCGACGGCAAGTACGGCGCGATCGGCACGGTCGCCGTCCTCGAGCAGATCGGCAGGCTCCCCAGCGGGGAGAAGGCCGCGGTGGTCCGCGGTGAGCGGCGCGCCCGCATCGGATCCGGCCAGCCCGGCCCGGGTGCCGCGCTGTGGGTCGAGGCCTCCCCGGTGGAGGACGGCCCGGTGACCGCGCGGACCGAGGAGCTCGCCAAGGAGTACAAGGCGCTGGTCGTGGCGATCCTGCAGCAGCGCAACGCCTGGCAGGTGATCGATTCCGTCCAGCAGACGACCGACCCCGGCCAGCTCGCCGACCTTGCCGGCTGGGCGCCCTACTTCGACGTCGAGCAGAAGGCGCAGCTGCTGGCCGAGACGGACGTGGACCGGCGGCTGGAGCTGCTCATCGGCTGGACGAAGGAGCATCTCGCCGAGCAGGAGGTCAGCGAGAAGATCTCCAAGGACGTCCGGGAGGGCATGGAGAAGGCGCAGCGCGAGTTTCTGCTGCTTCAGCAGCTGGCCGCGATCCGCAAGGAGCTCGGCGAGTCCGATCCCGAGGGCAGTGAGGACGACTACCGTGCCCGGGTGGAGGCCGCTGACCTGCCCGATGACGTCCGCAAGGCCGCGCTCGTCGAGGTCGGCAAGCTGGAGCGCGCGTCGGATCAGAACCCGGAGGCGGGTTGGATCCGCACCTGGCTCGACACGGTCCTCGACATCCCATGGAGTCACAACACACCCGACACCGACGACCTGGCCGCCGCGCGGGCGATCCTGGACGCCGACCACGCCGGTCTCGACGATGTCAAGGAGCGGCTGGTCGAGTTCCTCGCCGTCCGCGCCCGGCGCGACCGCCGCGGCCTGGAGAAGGTCGGCGGCCGGGGCTCCGGCGCCGTGCTCGCACTGGTCGGACCGCCCGGCGTCGGGAAGACGTCACTGGGGGAGTCGGTCGCGCGGGCGCTCGGCCGGAATTTCGTGCGCGTCGCGCTGGGCGGCGTGCGCGACGAGGCGGAGATCCGCGGGCACCGGCGCACCTATGTCGGCGCGCTGCCCGGACGGATCGTCCGGGCGATCCGGGAGGCCGGGTCGATGAACCCGGTCGTGCTGCTCGACGAGATCGACAAGCTCGGCAGCGACTTCCGCGGCGACCCGTCGTCCGCCCTGTTGGAGGTCCTCGACCCCGCGCAGAACCACACGTTCCGCGACCACTACCTCGAGGTCGACCTCGACCTGTCCGACGTGCTGTTCCTGGCCACGGCCAACGTCGCCGACACCATCCCCGGCCCGCTGGCCGACCGGATGGAGATGGTGACCCTCGACGGCTACACCGAGCAGGAGAAGGTCGCCATCGCGCGTGACCACCTGCTGCCCCGGCAGATCGAGAAGGCCGGTCTCGAACCGTCCGAGGTCGAGTTCTCCGACGTGGCGCTGGGCATGATCGCCGCCGAGTACACCCGGGAGGCGGGTGTAAGGCAGTTGGAACGGGGCCTGGCCAAGGTCCTGCGCAAGGTCGCGGTGGCGCTGGACCGCGCTGATGCGCACTCCGCCAGCGCTGCGCGCGGTGGCACCGAGGCCCCGGTGCACGTCGACGCCGACGCGCTGGTCCGGTTCCTCGGCAGGCCGCGGTTCACTCCGGAGTCGGCGGAACGCACCTCGGTGCCGGGCGTGGCGACCGGACTGGCCGTGACCGGAACCGGCGGGGACGTGCTGTTCATCGAGGCCACGGCCATGGATGGTGACCCCGGCCTGACGCTCACCGGCCAGCTCGGCGACGTCATGAAGGAGTCGGTGTCGATCGCGCTGTCCTACCTGCGGTCCAAGGGCCTGGCCGGCGATCTGGCGTCGAAAAAGCTGCACGTGCATGTCCCGGCGGGCGCTGTCCCGAAGGACGGGCCGTCGGCGGGCATCGCGATGACGACGGCATTGGCCTCGCTCGGCTCGGGGTGCCCGGTGAAGTCGAGTGTCGGGATGACCGGTGAGGTCACGTTGCAGGGTCGGGTGCTCCCGATCGGCGGGGTCAAGCAGAAGCTGCTGGCCGCGCACCGGGCCGGGTTGACCGACGTGATCATCCCGAAGCGCAACGAGCCCGACCTCGATGATCTGCCGGAGTCGATCCGCGGCGAGCTGCGGGTGCATCCCGTGGCCGACGTCGCCGAGGTGCTGGAGCTGGCGCTGGAGCCGGCATCTGTGCGCCCTCCGGCGCTCGTGAGTGGCGAGTAACGCTCTGGCGTTACTCGCCACTCACGGGGCCGCAGCGACGCCTCAGGGGTGCCGGTCCGACCAGTCGGTGGCCGTCTCGTATGCCGCGCCGATGCGCAGCACCGTCGGTTCCGCGAACGGCCTACCGATGATCTGCAGCCCGATCGGCAGCCCCTCGGAGTTGAAGCCGCAGGGCACCGAGAGGGCCGGCAGACCGGTCAGGTTGCCCGGCGCCGAGGTACGCACGTAGCAGTTGATGACCGGTTCCTCCACGCCGTCGGGCCAGGTGAACGCGAGCTCGCCGGCCCGCGCCGCGACGGCGGGCAGCGTCGGGGCCAGCACCGCGTCGATGCCGGCGAACATGTCTCGCCAACCCTGCTGGATGAGGGTGCGGACGCGCTGCGCCCTGATGTAGTCGGTGGCCAGCATCAGCTCGCCGGCCTCGAGGAACATCCGCACGTCCTCGGTGTAGAGGTCGCCGAGCTTGCGCAGGGTTTCCTGGTGGTAGGCGCTGGCCTCGGGCACCAGGATGCCGAACTCGGCCGGCATGTACAGCTCGGGGTGCGGGAGGTCGACCTCCCGCAGCTCGGCGCCGAGGTCCTCGAGCCGCCCGATCGCCGCCCGCACCGCCGCCTCGACCTCGGGGTCGATGCGGTCGAAGAAGTAGTTGCGTGGCACGCCGAGCACGAGGTTCTCCACCCCGGCCGACAGTCCCTCGCCGTGCCGGGGCACGGGGACGTCGCGGGTCGCCGGGTCGGCGCGGTCGTAGCCCGCGATGACGTCCATCATCAGCGCCGCGTCGCGCACGCTGCCCGTCAGCGGTCCGATGTGGTCGAGCGACCAGCTCAGCGAGGCGGTCCCGCGGCGGGAGACCCGCCCGTAGGTCGGCTTGAGCCCCACCGTCCCGCAGACGGCCGCGGGAATCCGGACCGATCCGCCGGTGTCGGTCCCGATGGCGCCCTGGCACATCCGGGCGGCCACCGCCGCGCCGGACCCGCCGCTGGATCCACCCGGGATGCGGTCGAGGTCCCACGGGTTGCGGGTGGTGGGGGTGATGACGCCGTAGGCGAACTCGTGGGTGTGGGTCTTGCCGACGATGACCGCGCCCGCCGCCTCGAGGTGGTCGACCACGGCCGCGTTCGCGGCCGGGACGTTGTCCGCCCGGGTGCGGGAGCTCGACGTGGTGGGCACCCCGGCGGTGTCCAGCAGATCCTTCACCGCGATGCAGACCCCGTGCAGCGGGCCGCGGTACCGGCCGCCGGCGATCTCCTGCTCGGCGGCGCGGGCGGCGCCGACGGCCCGGTCGCCCATGACGGCCGCGAACGCGCCCACCCGCTCGTCCAGTGCCTCGATCCGGCCGAGCACCGAGTCGGTGAGCTCCACCGGCGACAGTTCGCGGCTGCGGATGCGTTCTGCGGCCTCGGACAGGCGCAGCTCGTAGGGTTCCACCGGGTTCACTCCCACCGCGCGTCGAAGGCCGTCGCCGGGGCGAGGTCGCCGAGGTCGACCGAGTCCAGCTGGTCCACCAGCCCGTAGACCAGATCGACCGCCGGGCCGGCGACGGCCTTGCGCTCCGGCGTCAGATCCAGGCGGGCCATCCGGGCGAGCTCGTCGAGCGTCGGCCCGGAACACCCGGGACGCGGTCCGGCCATCGCGGTCTCCCTTCGGCGAGGCCCCCGCAACAAGATCTCCTCAGGTACGGGGGATTGTCCGACCTCAACCAAACATGGGCGCCACGAACGGTCAAGCAACCCGCCGCTGACCGGCTCAGCGGAACACCACGGTCTTGTTGCCGTGCACCAGAACCCGGTCCTCCAGATGCCAGCGCAGGCCACGGGCCAGCACCAGGCGCTCGATGTCGCGGCCGCGGCGGACCATATCGCCGACGGTATCCCCGTGGTCGACCCGGATGACGTCCTGCTCGATGATCGGGCCCGCGTCGAGGTCGGGCGTGACGTAGTGGCATGTCGCGCCGATCAGCTTGACGCCGCGGGCGTGCGCCTGATGGTAGGGCCGGGCGCCGGCGAACGACGGCAGGAAGCTGTGGTGGATGTTGATCGCCCGCCCGGCCCAGCCCGCGCACAGCTGCGCGGGGAGGATCTGCATGAACCGGGCCAGCACGATCGCGTGCGGATCGTGGACCCGGACCAGCTCGCGGACCTGCTCGAACGCGTCCGCGCGCGCCGCCTCCCGATCCCGGGTGCCCGCGCCGGGGAACGGCACGTGGTGGAACGCGACGCCGTGCGCGCGCACGATCTCGGCCAGCTCGGGATGGTTGCCGATCACCGCCTCGAGCCGGACGGGTAGTTCGCCGGCCGAGACTCGGCCGAGCAGGTCGTGCAGGCAGTGCGGTTCCTTGGTCACCAGCAGCACGGCGCGCTTGACCGCCCCGGTGTCGGTGACCTGCCACGTCACGTCCGGGCCGAACTCCGCCGCGACGGGGGCGAACCGGGCGCGTAGCTCGTCGACGTTGAAGGGGACCGAGCTCGCGCGCACGACCTGCCGGGTGAAGAACCAGTTCTCCTCGGGCTCGGCGTGGTAGGCGGCTTCGAGGATCCAGGCTCCCGCCTCGGCGAGGAATCCGGAGATGCGGGCGACGATCCCCGTACGGTCGGGGCAGCTGAGGGTGAGGATGTAACGCCGGTCGGCCGCAGGCTCCACGAGCGGCATCGTGCCATGCCGGACCGTCACGTATACGTGCGCGCGAGCCACTCCTGGGTGAAGGCGGTCTCGGAGGCGAGCAAGTCCTGTACGTGCTCGACGAGGATGCCCTCCATCTTGCCGCCGATCAGCGGCACCTTGACCGTCACCGTGCCATCGATGACGAACTCGCTGCCCTCCGCAGTATCGGTGAGTCGCAGGGTCCCCGTTATCGAGGCCGGGGTGCCGACGATCTCGACGCCGACGGTGCCCGCGTAGCGACCGGGTCCCACGGGCCGCAGCGCCTCGGTGCGCTCGATGCGCAGCTCGGTCGGGGCGAGGTTCTGCAGCATCGGCGGCAGTCTGCTCGGATCGATCCCGTGCCGCAGCCGGTAGCGGACGCCGCCGTCGTCGGCCGCATACACCAGCAGCGCCGCCCCGGGACCACCGAGTTCATCGAGCCGGGCCTGCAGCTGGTCCGGATCGACCATGACCGCATACACCTTGTCGGCCGGGAACGTCGATGTCGACCGGTGGAAGATCTGGCGCGCCATGGACGGAGGTTACCGTTGGCAATCGTGTCGACCCCTCATGTGGCAGCCCCGGCCCGGGCGGGCGTGCCGATCGCCCCGATGACGACGCTGCGGCTGGGCGGGCCGGCGTCCCGGCTGGTCGAGGCCCCGGCCGCGGAGGCGGTCGTCGAGGCCGTCCGCGCCGCCGACGCGCAGGACGACCCGGTGCTGCTGCTCGGCGGCGGATCCAACGTCGTCGTCGCCGACGAGGGCTTCGCGGGGACCGTCGTCCGGGTCACCAGCCGCGGGGCCGCCCCGCAGCGCCGCCCCGACGGGTCGGTGCTGCTCACCGTCGAGGCCGGGGAGGATTGGGACGACGTCGTCGCGGCGACCGTTGCCGAGGGTCTGGGCGGGCTGGAGTGCCTCTCCGGCATCCCGGGGCGGACCGGCGCCACCCCCGTGCAGAACGTCGGCGCCTACGGTGTGGAGGTCGCCGACCTGCTCGTCGACGTCGATCTCTACGATCGGCGGACCGGTGTCGTGCGCCGCCAGGTCCCCGCGGCCGAGCTCGGGCTCGGCTACCGCACGAGCAGACTGAAGGGCCGGGACGACGCGATCGTGTTGCGGGTGCGGTTCGCGCTGCCCGGCGGGCGGGACAGCGCTCCGATCCGGTATCCGGAGCTCGCCCGCGCCCTCGGCGTCGAGCAGGGGTCACGGGTGCCCGCCGCGGTGGCCCGGGAAGCCGTCCTGGAGCTGCGCCGCGGGAAGGGCATGGTCCTCGACCCAGATGATCACGACACGTGGAGCGCCGGTTCCTTCTTCACCAACCCGGTGCTGCCACAGGACGAGGCGCCGCGGGTGGACGGCCTGCCGCGCTGGCCCGCCGGTCCCGGGCTGGTGAAGCTGCCCGCCGCCGGCCTGATCGAGCGGGCGGGCTTCCCCCGCGGGCACCGCGGCCCCGGCGGGCGGGTGGCGCTGTCGACCAGGCACGTGCTCGCGCTGACCCATCGCGGGGGCGGCTCGGTCGCGGACCTGCTCGCGCTGGCCCGTGAGGTCCGCGCCGGCGTCGCCGCCCGGTTCGGGGTGCTGCTGCACCCGGAACCGGTGCTGGTCGGGTGTCGGCTTTGATTCGGAGCGGACGGGATTCGGTCGGCTGATCGGCGGGCGTAGCCTCTCGGGTGCTCGGATCACGACCCGTGGGCGCAACCGCTGCAACCGCCGCGCGTCCTTCTAGGGTGAGATCGGGGTTGCCTGGGGGGATGGGGATGCGACGGATTCTGCTGATCCTGGCCGTCATCGCGGTCGGATCGGTCGCGGTGGTCACGGCGGCGACGGCCGCGGGGCGGGGGGCCGACGCGGTGAACCCGGCCCCGATCCTGGCGCCGAAGGCCATCGTGAGCTACCAGCCCGCGGCGGGTTCGACCGACGTGAACCCGACGGCGCCGATCTCGGCGACCGTCACGGACGGCGCCTTCGACCAGGTCGCACTGGTCAACCCCGACGGCGCCGCGGTGCGGGGCACGCTGAGCCCGGAGCGGACCGTCTGGACTAGCGCCGAGCCGCTCGGCTACGGCAAGACCTACACCTGGAGGGGCACCGCGACCGGCACGGACGGCAGGCAGGTCCCGGTCGATGCCAGGTTCGCGACCCTGAACCCGGCCAGGCAGGTCCGCGGCGCGCTCAACATCGGTGACGGCCGCACCGTCGGCATCGCCGCCCCGATCGAGATCCAGTTCCACTCGCACGTGAGCGACCGCGCGGCCGTCGAGCGCGCGCTGTCGGTCACCTCCTCGGTGCCCACCGAGGGCGCCTGGGGCTGGCTGCCCGACGAGAACGGCGGCTCCCGGGTGCACTGGCGGCCCAAGGAGTACTGGAAGCCGGGCACGAAGGTCACCGTCACCGCCAAGCTGTACGGCGTGGCCTACGGCGACGGCCGGTACGGCGTCGCCGACCTGTCCAGCACCTTCACCATCGGCCGGGCGCAGATCGTCAAGGCCGACGTGAACTCCCACCGGATGACCGTGATCCGCGACGGGCGGGAGGTGGCCGACTACCCGGCGAGCTACGGGCTGGCCTCCGACCCCGACCGCAACACCCGTTCGGGCATCCACGTGGTGAGCGAGAAGTTCACCGACAAGCGGATGGTCAGCGAGCGTTACGGCTACGACGTGATGGAGAAGTGGGCCGTTCGGATCAGCAACAACGGCGAGTTCATCCACGCCAACCCCGCGTCGGCCGACGCGCAGGGCTCGTCGAACGTGACCCACGGCTGCGTCAACCTCTCCACCGAGGACGCCAAGGCCTACTACGACACCGCGCTCTACGGGGATCCGGTCGAGGTGACCGGCACCCCGGTCCAGCTCTCGGCCCGCGACGGCGACATCTGGGACTGGACGCTGAGCTGGCAGCAGTGGCGGCAGCTCTCGGCGCTGTAGCCGTTCCACGCGTGTCCGGCTGGAGCCATCGCGCAGGCGACCCTACGCCGGAATGCCCATGCGGCCGCCGAACGGATGCGCAGTCTCCCCGACGCGAACGCCTCGCCTGCGCACCTAGCGTCCGGTGCGCAATGTCGCATTCGGGAGGCGCGAGATGAGCACCCAACACACGGAAACACTGATCATCGGCGCAGGTCAGGCCGGCCTTTCGACGGGCTACCACCTGCAGCGGCGGGGGCGGTCCTGCCTCATCGTCGACGGCAACGAACGCGTCGGCGACAACTGGCGCGCGCAGTGGGACACCCTGCGGCTCTACACGCCGGCGAAGTACGACGGGCTGCCCGGACTGCCGTTCCCGGCACCCGCCTGGCACTTCCCGCACAAGGACGAGGTGGCCGACTTCCTCGAGCGCTACGCCCTGCACTGGGACCTTCCGGTGCGGATGAGCACCTGGGTCGACCGGCTCGAGCCGCGCGACGGCGGAGGCTACCTCGCCTGGATCGGCGCCGACACGATCAGCTGTGACAACGCGGTGGTGGCCACGGGGACGTTCGGCCGCACCCCGTACGTCCCTTCCTTCGCCGAAGACCTCGACCCCTCGATCCGGCGGCTGCACTCCAGCGAGTACCGCCGTCCGAGCCAGCTGCGGCCCGGGCCGGTGCTCGTCGTCGGCGCGTCCCACTCGGGCACCGATATCGCCTACGAGGTCGCCCGGACGCACGAGACGATCCTGTGCGGGCGCGACTGCGGGCAGATTCCGGTCCGGCTGGAGTCGCGGCGCGCGCACGTCGTCCTGCCGGTGATGGTGTTCGTGTTCCGGCACGTCCTCACCCGCCGGACCCCGATGGGTCGCAAGGTGATGAACGAGGTGCGCTTCCACGGCGGGCCGAGTCTGCGGGTGAAACGCGCGGACCTCGCCGCGCGCGGGGTGGAGCGGGTGACCGCACGGGTCGCGGGGGTGTCGGGCGGGCGGCCGCTGCTCGACGACGGCCGCATGGTGGACTGCGCGAACGTCATCTGGGCCACCGGCTTCCAGCAGGTGTTCGACTGGATCGACCTCCCGGTCCTCGACGCGAACGGCTGGCCGGTGGAGTACCGCGGCGCGGTCGAGGCGGCGCCGGGCCTGTTCTTCTGCGGGCTGAGCTTCCAGTACGCGTTCGCCTCGATGGTCTTCCCCGGCGTGGGCCGGGACGCGGAGTATGTCGCTCGGCGGGTCGTGTCGCGGACACGCAGCGCGGTGCCCGCGGCGGCCTGACGTCTCCGCGTGCGCGCCGAAGGGGGTCGGATGGGGATCATCGATGACCTGGTCCGGGCGCGCGATGCCTTCGAGCGCCGGGAGTGGGTGGCGGCCTATGGCGCGCTGTCCGACCTCGACCCGTCCCGCCTCACGGCGGCCGACTTCGCGCGCCTGGCGACGGCGGCCTATCTCCTGGGCCACCGCAACGACTGCGTGCAGGCCCTGCAACGGGCCTACCAGGTGAACCTCGACGCCGGCGAGACCCTGGCCGCGGTGCGCTGTGCCTTCTGGCTCGCCATGACGCTGATCCGCGACGGTGAGGCGGCCGTCGGCGGGGGCTGGATCGCCCGGGCGCAGCGTCTTCTCCAGGACGCACCCGGGGAGTTGGTCGAGCGCGGGTACGTGCTGATCCCCGTGATGTTCCGGCACGTCAGCACCGGCGAGTTCGCGGCCGCCCACGAGCGGGCGGTGGACATCACCGGCTACGGCCGGCGGTTCCACGACCCCGACCTGGTCGCGATGGGACTGTCGGCCGAGGGCCGGGGACTGCTCTACGCCGGGCAGGTGCCACAGGGCCTGGCGCTGTTCGACGAGGCGATGGTCGGCATCGCCGCCGGCGAGGTGTCGCCGATCTTCGCCGGCATCGTCTACTGCACCATGATCGAAGGCTGCCAGGAGGTCTCCGACTTCGGCCGCGCCGCCGAGTGGACCAGCGCCCTGACCAGGTGGTGCGACGCCCAGCCGGGTCTGGTGCCGTTCACCGGGCAGTGCGCCGTCCATCGGGGGCAGATCATGCGCGTGCGCGGGGTCTATGCCCACGCGCTGGAGGAGTTCGACCGGGCGGTTCAGCGGTACCTGGCGTCCGAGACCCCGTACGCGGCGGGGCTGGCGATGAGCGAGCGGGCCGAGGTACTCCGGATCCAGGGCGAGCTGGCGGCCGCGGAGGAGGCCTGCCAGAAGGCGTCGGCCTTCGGCCACGACCCGCAGCCCGGGCTCGCGCTGCTGTGGCTGGCGAAAGGACGCACCCAGGCGGCCCTGGCGGCGGTCCGCCGGCTCGTGGCCGAGCCCCGCGATCCGGTGCACCGGTCGCAGGTGTTGCCCGCCGCGGTTCAGGTCCTGCTGGCCTGCGGCGAGATCGACGAGGCGGCCGGTCTGGCCGCGGAGCTGGCGGACATCGCGGAGGGATTCGGGTGTGCGGCGCTGCGTGCGATGGCCGGCCACGCCACGGGCAGCGTGCTGTTCGCCCAGGGCGACGCGGTGGCGGCACTGCCGCCGCTGCGGACCGCGGCCGCGCGCTGGGCCGGCCTGGGCTGCCGATACGAGGTGGCCCGGTGCCGCGTGCTCATCGGACAGGCCTACCGGCGCCTCGGCGATCTCGACTCGGCGTCGAGCGAGCTGTCGCAGGCCCGCCGGGCCTTCGCCGAGCTCGGGGCACGCCTGGCCGAACAGGAAGCGAACAGGCTGCTGCAGCCGACCGCTCCCCGGGGCCTCACCGCGCGCGAGGTCGAGGTGCTCCGGCTGGTCGCCTCGGGGCGGAGCAACGCCGAGATCGCCACCGAACTGTTCTTGAGCGAGAGGACCGTGGCCCGGCATGTGAGCAACATCTTCGCAAAGATCGACGTTTCGTCCCGCACAGCCGCGGCGGCGTTCGCCTACGAGCACCACCTGGTCTGACGAGCGGGGCGGCGAACCCGCCGCGCACCGAACCGCCCGGTCAGATTCCGCGGTGGGGCCCATCGCACGCCGGGAAAGCGATCGAAGTCCCGGTCATAGGTGACGGTTGCCCTCGCGGATGGAGTCGTCGAGCGCACTCTTTCGGCTCAGCCCTCGCGGCGGTGAGCCCGCATCGCCGAGGCCTGGTCGCGCGGCTTGAGGACGATCTGGTCGATGTTGACGTGCGCGGGCCGGGTGGCGGCGAACACGATCGTCTCGGCCACGTCCTCGGCGGTGAGCGGGGTCAGGCCGCGGTAGACGTCGCCCGCCTTCTCGGCGTCGCCCGCGAAGCGCACCAGTGAGAATTCCGTCTCCACCATCCCGGGCGCGATCTCGGTGAGCCGGACCGGCCGGCCGAGCAGCTCCCCGCGCAGGGTGCGGTGCAGCATCGCCTGGGCGTGCTTGGCCCCGGTGTAACCGGCGCCGTTGTCGTAGGGCTCGAGGGCGGCGATCGAGGTCACCGTGATGATGTGCCCGTCGCCGGAGGCGATCAGCGCGGGCAGCAGACCTTTGGTGACCCGCAGCGTGCCCATGACGTTGGCCTCCCACATCCAGCGCCAGTCGTCCTCGTCGGCCTCGGCGACGGGTTCGAGTCCCTTCGCGCCACCGGCATTGTTGACCAGCAACCGGCATTCGGGTACCGCGGCGACGAACGCCGACACGGAGGCCGGATCGGTGACGTCGAGCCGGACCGCGGTGCCGTCGATCTCCCGGGCGATCGCGGAGCAGCGATCGACCCGGCGGGCGCCGAGCACCACGTGAAAGCCGGCGGCGGCCAGTGCGCGAGCGACGGCGGCGCCGATGCCGGAGCTGGCACCGGTAACAGCGGCTACGGGACGGGCACTGTTGGCGGTGGTCATCCCCGCACCCTAGAACTCGGCGGCCGGCCTCAGGACTCGTGGAGCCCGTCCTGGGCGGTGCGCGCGCCGCGGCGCGCCGCCGCGCGCTGCCAGCGGAAGATCCCGTATCCGATTCCACCGAGCACCACCCCGGCGACGCAGGTGGTGAACCAGATGTCGAGCGGCCGCCCGGCCACCAGATGGGCCACGAGCAGGATGGCCGCTCCGGCCAGCCACAGCAGGGTGCCGACGGCGACGATCCGGGTGATGTCGCTCGTCCAGCGGGGTAGCGGCGGCGGGACGACCACGCTGTCAGCTTACGGCCCCGCCGACGCTAACGTTGATGCTCATGGAGCGCGGCCAGGAGGTGCCGACGGACGTTCGCGGTCTCTCCCGGGTCGACCGCTTCTTCCGGCTGACCGAGCGTGGGTCGACGGTCGCCCACGAACTGCGCGGCGGGCTCGTCACGTTCGTGACGATGTCCTACATCATCGTCCTCAACCCGCTGATCATCGGCAGCTTCACGGCCGGCGGGCCCGGTGCCAAGGTGGACGTGCTGGGCAACGTCCTGTCCGTACCGCAGGTCGCCGCATCGACCGCGCTGGTCGCCGGTGTGATGACGCTGCCGATGGGGCTGGTCGCGAACCTCCCGTTCGCGCTGGCCACCGGGCTGGGTGCCAACGTGCTGGTCGCGGTCACGATCGCGCCGTAGATGACGTGGCCCGAGGCGATGGGCCTCGGTCGTCGTCGACGGCCTGATCATCGTGCTGCTGGCCGTCACCGGGTTCCGCACCGCGGTCTTCAACGCGGTGCCCCCCGATCTGAAGTCCGCGATCGCGGTGGGCGTCGGGCTGTTCATCTGCTTCATCGGTCTCGTCGACGCCGGGTTCGTGCGCCGCATCCCCGACGCCGCCAACACGACCGTGCCGGTCGGGCTTGGCATCAACGGCTCGATCGCGTCCTGGCCAACTTCTTCGACGCCATCGGCACGATGACCGGGCTCGGCAAGCAGTCCGGGCTGCTCAGACCGGACGGGCAGTTGCCCAACGTCGGCCGCGCCCTGCTGGTCGAGGGCACCGGTGCAATCGCGGGTGGAGCGGCGTCGGCGTCGTCGAACACGGTGTACATCGAGTCGGCGTCCGGTATCGCCGAGGGGCCCGCACCGGGCTGGCCGATGTCGTCACCGGGTCGCCCTCCCGGCCTTCCTGACCATCGTGATCATGCCGTTCACCTACTCCATCGCCAACGGCATCGGCGCCGGCTTCATCTGCTATGTCGTGCTCGTGGCGGTGACCGGGCGGGCTCGGCAGGTGCACTCGCTGATGTGGGTGGTGGCGGTGGCGTTCGTCGGCTACCTCGCCGTGGGTCCGTTGGAGGCGCTGGTCAAATAATTTTGGTATGCTAACTAAATAGATGACTGCCGTCCTTGACTCCCCGACCTCAGCCCCGCGCCAGCGCGGGGTTTTTGCATCCCTCCACGTGCCCAACTACCGGCTCTACGCGAGCGGCCAGATCGTCTCGCTGGTCGGTACCTGGATGCAGCGGATCGCGCAGGACTGGCTGGTGCTCGACCTGTCCGGGGGCAACGCGACGGCGCTCGGCATCGCGACGGCGCTGCAGTTCCTGCCCACCCTCCTGCTCTCGCTGTGGGGTGGTGTGCTGGCCGACCGGGTGGACAAACGCCGGCTGCTGGTCGTGCTGCAGACCGCGATGGGCGCCTGCGCGCTGCTGCTCGGGCTCGCTGTGGTCACCGGCGCGGTGGTGCTGTGGCAGGTCTACCTCTTCTGCCTGCTGCTCGGCTGCTTCTCCGCGCTCGACGTCCCGGTCCGGCAGGCGTTCGTCTCCGAGCTCGTCGGCCCGGCCCAGGTGGCGAACGCGGTGGCGCTCAACTCGCTCACGTTCAACACCGCGCGGATCATCGGCCCCGCCGTGGCCGGCGTGCTCATCGTGGCGGTCGGCACCGGTTGGGTCTTCCTGATCAACGCCCTGAGCTTCGCGGGCGTGGTCGTGGCGCTGCTGGTGATGAACCAGGCCCGGCTCTTCCGTACCGAGCCGGTGTCGCGCCGTCCCGGCCAGCTGCGCGAGGGGCTGCTCCACGTGCGCGCGCGACCCGAACTCATCGGGGTGCTCGCGCTGGTGTTCCTGGTGTCGGCGTTCGCGATCAACTTCCCGGTCACGATCCCGGTGCTCGCTCGCAACGTGTTCGGTCGCGGCGCCGAGGCCTACGGGCTGCTGACCACGCTGCTGGCCATCGGTTCTGTGGCCGGGGCGGTGCTCGCGGCCCGTCGCAGCGGACAGCCGCGGCTGCGGCTCGTCGCCGGATCCGGGCTGGCCTTCGGTGCGTTGCTGGTCGCCGTCGGCGTGATGCCCACCTTCGCCTCCGCCGGGGTGATGCTTGTGCTCGTCGGCTTCGCGGCGTTGCTGTTCACCACGGCCGCGAACGCGACGGTGCAGCTCTCGGTCGAGCCGTCCATGCGCGGCCGGGTGATGGGTCTCTACATGCTGCTCTTCCTCGGCAGCACGCCGTTGGGTGCCCCGCTGCTCGGGCTCGTGGCCGAGCACTGGGGCGGGCGGGCGCCGCTGATCCTCGGCGGGGCCCTGACCGTCGTGTCGGTCCTACTGGTCAGCCTGGTGCTGCTGGCACGGGAGAGATCCGTGATGCCGGTCACCCGGCCTCGAGGCTTGCGAGTAAGGCAAGGGTAAGCTAACGTGACTCACGTCGCTTCGTGGTGGGAGCGGCGTGTCAGTTCGGGATGGCTCGGGCCCCGGCCGGTCGGCCGGGGCCCGAGGCGTGTCGGCGAGCGGCGTTCCTACAGTCCGTAGATGCGCACCCAGTCGAGGTGCAGCTGGACCTGTGCGGGCGAGGTCTCGTCCAGAGGCGGGATCCAGTCCTTGCCGTAGGGCCCGATGTCCTGCTGGATCGCGAGGTGCATCGGCCGGGGCGGAATCTGTGCCTTGTCGGTGCTCCGGAAGATCTCTTGGCCGTCGATGAAGCCGGCGACGTGGTCGGGGGTCCATTCCACCGCGTAGTTGTGCCATTCGGTGAAGTCGCCCTGCACGGAGGTGCCGACCTGGCTGTTGTTGCGGCCGTAGTGGAGCACGAAGTTCGACTCGGTCCGCGACGGCTTCGGGATCTCCATGAAGTCGATCTCGCCGCCCTTGGGGAAGTCCTCCGCGTCGGGCCAGAGCAGGATGACCGCGCCGTAGCCGGTGCCGACCTCGGTGCGGGCCCGCACCTCCCAGCGGCCGTACAGCTGGCCGGGCTGCCAGGCCATGCCGGCCGACTCCCGTCCCCGGCTGGTGATCGTCATGACGCCGTCGGAAACGGCGATGTTCGACGGCCGGTGCCGACCGTTACCGCCGGTCGTCTCGCCCGAGTACGGATGCCAGAAGGTGGTGTCGAGCGTGTCGCCGTCGAACTCGTCGTGCAGCAGCAGCGGCCAGTCGTGCACGACCGCGGCCTCGGTGTCCGACCGGGTCGCCGGGTCGAGCTCGGCACGTCCGCTCGGGGCCACCGGATCGTTGGTGTCGGTGACAGGGGAAACGGCCTGCTCGGCGGCCGGTTGGGCGGGCGGCCGGATCAGGCTGCGGACGAGCACGATCGGTACGGTGAGCATGGCCAGCGCGACGATCACCGCCAGAACGGTGAGAACCATCCGACCCCTCGGCCGCCGCGGAGGCTCCGGCTCCTGCGAGGTCTCGATCCCGACGGTGAGCTGGTCCTGGGCTCCCACGGCGTCTCCCCCGGTGAATCCGACTGACCGGGCGACCCTATGGCGCCGTCACTGTGTGCACGCTGAGAGCCACCGGCCGGATCGGGACGATCCGCGACGGCCGGGGCGTCGAGGGAGTACTGGCGCACCCAGTCGACCTCCATCCGCGACTCCTGCGGAGTGTCGCCATGGGGGAACCAGTCGAGCTGGATGCACAGGTGCATCGAGCCGGGCGGGAAGATGCCGGTGTTGGTGGTGCGGAACCACTCCTCGCCGTCGACGAAGGCCGTGATGGACTCGGGCGTCCACTCCAGCGCCCAGTTGTGCCACTGCGTCGCGTCGACCTCGACCTCGCCGGAGATCTGCGAGTTGTCCGCGCCGTAGTGCAGGAACATGTTCGTCTTCTGCCGCGTGTGATCCATCATCTCCATGAAGTCGATCTCTCCGCCGACCGGGAAGTCCTCGGCGTCGGGCCACAACAGCAGCAGCGCGTTGTACGAGGGGTCGCTCGACGGGGCGCGCACCCGGCCTTCCCAGCGTCCGTACTTCTGTCCGGGGAGCCAGGCCATGCCCCCGGTCGTCCCCGACGAGTCACCGGTGATCGTGAGGACGCCGTCTGCGATCGACACCGCGCTGGGTGAGCGGGTGCCCTGCCCGGCGTGGCCGGGGCCGTCGTAGATGTTCCACTGGCCGGCGCCGCCGTCGAAATCGTCGACGCGGTTCGGGGTGCCCCAGCCGTACCTCGCGGCCGCGGTGCCGCCCTGCGTCGAGATGGCGCCACTACTCCCCGAGCCGGTATTCGGTGCCGAGTCCCCGCCGGATCCGGGCGGCGGTTCGACGGTGCCGCCCGCGGGCGCCCGGCCGACCGGCGTCGGGCCCACCGTCACGACCTGCGGGTCGCCCGGCAGCGCGCTCAGATCGGGGGTCTGCGAGCCCGGACCCGACACGATCACCACCACGGCGACCCCGGTGGTGAGATACCGCCGGATCAGCTTCTCGATCTCGTCGATCGTCATGCGCGCTCCTCGTCGCTGCGGGCATCGCCCGGCGTCATTCCGCGAAGCTCACGTGCAGGTGGTCGAAGTGCCCCCCGGTCGGGTCGCGGACGTCGTACACACCGCCGCCCGTGTAGGGCCTGCCCCAGCCGTCCGCGTCCGGTACCGACGGGTCCCAGTAGCGGCCCTGCCAGATCAGGTACTCGACGCGGAGGGACGCCGCGTTCGCGCGGAACCAGTTGGCCACCCGCCAGCCGTTGGCCAGCTCCTCGCCCTCCGGGAAGGCCCCGGGCGCCGAGGGAAACAGGTCGCACGCCCGGCCGTGCGGATGATCGCTGGCCGGGTTCCAGGCATGGACGTCCCAGCAGCTCGCGGAGCGGATCACCGGCCCCTCCCGCCAGCCGCCGAACTCCGCGGCCATCGCCTCCAGACCGTGCCGGGCGGCCGCGGTCAGACATCCGCCTGGGCGCGTCGGATCGGGCAGTGTGCAGCCCTTCGGTCCGGGCGGGCCGGGGTCGTACCGCGGGACGGAGCTCCGGTCGACCGCCGCGCCGGATTCCTCGATGGCGCTGCGGACGGCGTCGAGGGAGTCGCGGATGAGGCCGGCCCGCCCGTCGGTCAGCGGCAGCGACTCCCGGATCGGCGACGGCTCCCGGGCCAGCGACGCGGGCCGGGCCCGCTCCGCCGTGGCCGTCGGCCAGCCGGGGATTTGGTCGCTCTCGGTCACAGGACCGAGTACCAGCGCGCTCAGCAGCGCGGCCAGTGCGGTCGTCAACGCACCGGGCAACATGGACGCCCGCACGATTCACCCGTCACTCCGCCCACGCGGGGTCGGGGGCGATGATCCGGAGCCCCCCGACCGGCCGGCCCGCGTCGCCGGGCCGGGCCGGGGGTGCCGCGGCGACGGGGCCGGGCATCCGGCGGACCGGATGTCCCGCCGGGGGCTCGCGGTGCAACCGGCCCGTTGCGGCGACCAGCTGCGCGAGCTGCCGCAGCGCCGTGGCGTAACCGCGCAGCTGCCGCGGCAGCGCGTCCGCCGGCTGCGCGAGCATCCCCGAGGCCTCGGTCAGCGGGTCGAGCAGCTCGCGCCAGCGCTCGATCCGGGGGAGCACGACGATCCCCGAGAACTGGCTCTGGACCTGCTGCAGTGCCGCGTGCAGCGGGCTCCTGGCCGGAACCGAGCCCTCGGCCGTGACGGCGAGCACCGGGCGCGGGCCGGGGCCGCCGAACCGATCGGTGAGCCGCGCGGCGCGATGCAACGAATCGCCTGCGCACCGGCAGACCAGCACGTCGACGCGAGGGTCGACCGCACGTCCGGCGTCAAGGCCGTGCAGGGCTACAGCGACCGTCGTCGTCCCGACCCCGCCGGCCACCCCCGCCACCACGGGTGCGCGCATCCTTCTCACCACGCACCCTCGGGGTGGTCGTCCCGTGGCAGGTCCGCGTCGCCGGTGTCGCGGTGCTCGGTCGACGGGGTCTTGTCGTCGAGGGCCTCCTTGCCCACGTCGACGACGAGCCGTCCAGCGTAGACGGCGACCGGGACGCTGATGCGAACCCAGTAGGACGCCAGACTGCGCCAGCCGCGCCCGGTCGGCGCGGGCGCCACCGCCGGAGTGCCGGCGATCTCCGGCTCGACCTGGGCCGGGGCTTCGTCGGTGCGGTTGCCGACCGGCCGGTAAGGGGTGATCCGCACCCGCACGTCGACGAGGACACGGTCCTCGCCATCGGGGCGGACCCGCCCGGGTAGCGCCAGCTCGGCCCGTTGTCTGCCGGCTCCCGACCAGCCGAGTCGTGCCGGTTCGCCCACCGGAGCCGGCAGGTAGTCGGCGAGCACGAATCCACGGCGGTCCGGATCGTCCTCGTCCCAGGACAGGTAGTCGACGGCGAACGCCCCGGCCAGGGCCGCCGCCTCCGCGGGGTGTGGGGTCGCGTCGGGGCCGGCGGCGACCGGCGGGAAGCCGTGGGGATCGGTGAGCGGCTCCCGCTGCAGCCCGGCGGCGCGGAACGGGGCGGGATATGCGGGCCGGGCGGCCCGGGTGGCCGGGCCGTGGTCGTCGGGAGGTCCGGCGGTCCATCCGGAGGGTGGTGGACCATAGCCCGACGGGTGCTGACCGGGCCCATACGGCAGCCATGGCGGGGTCGGGGGCGCACCGGGCCCGACGGAGTTGCGGCCGAAGAGGCGAAAGCGGGCCATGAGTCTCCCGTCTGCGGGCACGCGGAATCGGCACCCGACGCGGCGCCGGTTGCTCAGTGGGCTGGAGGACGGCGGTGCCTGATCACCACCGCGGGGACAGCGCAGACAGTAGAAGCGGGCGAGCTCGCCCGGCCGGGAACGAACCGTCCCTTCGCGATGGTGAACCCGCCGGTCAGCGACCGGCGTCGACGATCAGCGCGGCCACCGCGGCTCGGTCGCGTCAATACCGCGACTCGCGGAGCGTCAGGTGGGGAGTGGCCAGGCCTGAACGGGCTCGTTGGCGGTCGAGGCCTCGACGTAGCGCTGGAGCATCCCGCGCAGCGCGGCCGGCCGGTCGGCGCCGCGGGCCTCCAGCGCGGCGACGGCGTCGAGTTGCCAGCTCGAGCCCGTCCGGCGCAGCGCACAGCGGCGCTCGATCACCGAAAGGTACCGGTCCCGTACCGCGCTGCTGACCCCCCAGCGCGCCAGGCCCTCGTGCGCGAGCGGGAGCAGCTTGCGCAGGATCAGCTCGTCCGGGTGGATCCAGCCGGTGCCCGGCCAGTACAGGGGCTCATCGAGGCCGTGCCGGGCCGCGGTGATGAAGTTCTGCTCCGCCGCCTCGAACGACATCGTGCTCCACAGCGGCCGTTCGGCCTCGACGAACACCCGCAGCAGCCCGTAGAACAACAGCGCGTTGGCCACCATGTCGACCACGCTCGGCCCGGCCGGCAGCACCCGGTTCTCGACCCGGACGTGCGGGGCCTCGTCGACGACGTCGTAGACCGGGCGGTTCCACCGCCAGATCGTGCCGTTGTGCAGCCGCAGCTCGTCGAGCACCGGGACCCGGCCCGCCTCCAGCTCGGCGAGCGGATCGACCTCCTCCGCGACCGGCACCAGGCTGGGGAAGTAGCGGGAGTTCTCGGCGAACAGATCGAGGATCGAGTTGATCCAGCGCTCACCGAACCACACCCTGGGTCGCACGCCCTGGTTGCGCAGCTCGGGTGTGCGCACGTCGCAGGCCTGCTCGAACAGCGGGATCCGGGTCTCCGCCCACAGCTGTGCGTCGAGCAGGAACGGTGAGTTCGCTCCGACCGCGAGCTGCACCCCGGCGAGGCACTGCGCGGCGTTCCAGTACCCGGCGAACGCCTCCGGCGAGACCTGTAGATGCAGCTGCATCGAGGTGCAGGCCGCCTCGGGAATGATCGAGTCGAAGTCCGCCGTCAACCGCTCGGGGGCGACGTCGGGGCGCCCGGACGGCTGGGCGCCGGTGATATCGATCCGGATCGGTTCGCCGCGGGTGTTGAGGATCTGCTCGTTGAGCACCCGATATCGGTCACCGTCGGAGAGCGAGCCGGGCACGAGATGGCCGCGGCCGAGGGTGGGCAGTACGCCGATCATGACGATCTGCGAGGCGCAGTCCCTCGCCTTGGCGCCGGCAGCGGCGAGCTCGTCGAGCAGCTGATGCTCCAGATGACGCCACTCGTCCCCGGGCAGTAGCCGTGGCGGCAGGTTCAGCTCGATGTTCCAGCGACCGAGCTCGCTCTGGAATCCGGCCGACCCGATGGCGGCCAGGACGTCGGCACCGGACAGCGCCGGTTCGAGCTGGCGGTCGACGAGGTTGAGCTCGAGCTCGATCCCGGTCATGGGTTCGTCCTGGGCGAACGGATGCTCGCGCAGCATCGCGGCCAGCGCATCGAGACATCGGTGTACTTTGCCACGGTAGCGTTGGCTGTCTCGTCGACTGAATCTGGTCCGGTCGACGTCCTGGCCCATGTGAAGCCTGACCCTCCCTGTCCCCCGGGGTCGGGACGGACCACGAGCCCATTACGGCTGGGTCCTGAGCGGTTGCCTACCGTGTCACACGATCGTGGTGCGCGGTACCGGCCGACTGGATGACGGAGGGCGGGCGGCCCGGCACCACCTGCGACGATGGTCGATCGTGGCAACGATCACCCACATCCCTGATCCGGACGATCCACGCATCGACGACTTCCGGGATCTCACCAACGCCGACCGGCGCCCCGACCGGCCAGGTGGCCGCGGCCTGGTCATCGCCGAGGGAGTCGTCGTGGTGCGCAGGCTGCTCGACTCGCGGTATCCGGTGCGCTCGCTGCTCGGGGTATCGCGGCGGCTGGCCGAGCTGGCCGACGATCTCGCCACGATCGACGTGCCCGCCTACCAGACCGACGCCGACACGATGGCGGCCGCGGTCGGTTTCCACCTCAACCGCGGGGTGCTGGCGGTGGCCGATCGGGCACCGGTTCCGGACGCCGCCACACTCGCCCGCTGCGCCCAGGTGCTCGCCGTGCTCGAAGGTGTCGGCGACCACGAGAACCTCGGTGCGCTGTTCCGCAACGCCGCCGCCCTGGGGGTCGACGGGGTGCTGCTCGGTCCGCGCTGCTCCGACCCGCTGTACCGGCGCAGCGTGCGGGTCTCGATGGGCCATGTGCTGCGGGTGCCGTTCGCGCCGCTGCCCGGGGACTGGCCGGGCTGCCTCGATCTGCTCCGCGCCTGCGGGCTGCGGGTGGTCGCGCTGACCCCCATGCCGGAGGCCCGGCCGATCGCGGCGGCGGGCCTGGCCGGGCGGCGGGTCGCGCTGTTGCTCGGCGCCGAGGGACCCGGGTTGAGCGCCGCCGCGCTGGCCGCCGCCGATGTCCGGGTGCGGATCCCGATGGCCGGTGGTGTCGACTCTCTCAATGTGGCAACGGCCGCCGCCGTCGCCTTCCACGCGGTGGCCCCGGCCGTACCCTGAAACCGTGCACCTTGGCGCGGGGGGTCAGGTGGTGTTCGGGGAGCAACGCCCGGACGATCCCGCGCTGCCCGACGACCTCGTGGCCGCCCTGCGTGAGTGGGCGGAGGTGGCCGAGGCCGTCGAGCTGAACGGCGGGCCGTCGGAACGCTCGCTCGTGTACCGCCGTGGCCGGCAGCTCGCCGCCCGGCTCGCCGACCTGATCGGGCGTCCGGTGCAGTTCCACGACCCGGTGACGGGCCAGGTGGAACCGGTGTGGGGACGCGCGACCGGTCCGCCGCCCCGCACGGACCCGGAACGCGCCGCGCCCACGCCCTGGGCCACGGGACTTGCCGTGTCCGCCTTCTTCGCGGCGTTCACCGCGCTGGCCGATATCGTGCTCAGCCGCGCGTTCGCCGATGCGTTCGGGGTGCTGTGGGCGCCGGCGAACCTGCTGGTCGCGATCGGCCTGGCGCCCTCGCTGTGGTTGCTGCGCCGCACCCCGTTCTGGCGGTGGCCCGCGTTCGGCGCCGCCGCGGGCCTGGTCAGCGCGTGGGTATGCCTTGGGTTGACGCCCCCGTGAGCGCCGCGTAACGGTGGAGCGATACGCAACGCTCACGACCGCGCAGCGCACCTACCGCTGGCCGCGAACGCCCAGCAAGACCTCGTCCCACGACGGCATGACCGGCTTGCCCTTCTTGGTGCGCCGCACGGGCTTCTCCGGCTGCGGCTCGGACGCTGCCTCTGTATCGGGCGCTGTCTCCGTATCGGGCGCTGTCTCCGTATCGGGCGCTGTCTCCGTATCGGGCGCTGTCTCCGTATCGGGCGCTGTCTCCGTATCGGGCGCTGCCTCTGTATCGGGTGCTGCCTCCGCGTCGGGGCCGGCCGGGCCGGGTTGCGGCGCCGGCCGGGCGGGCGCGTGCCGCTGCTTCTCCGCCGTGGCCGGTTCGGCAGGCTCCGGGTCTGCCGGCGGCGGGCTGGCGGGCCCGGGCCGGACCGGCTCGGGAGGCCGGGCCGCGGTGGCGGGCCGACGCGGTTCCGCGGGCGGCCCGGCCTCCGTCGGTCGCTCCCGCACCGGGGCACCGGCCGCGGCGGCGCGCACGACCTGCTGCTCGGTGGGTTCCGGCGCCGGCTGCGGTTCCGGCTCCTCGGCGCGGCCGATGTCGATCACCGGGCCAACCGTGCGCAGCGGGCGCAGCGGCAGACCCTCGACGAGATCGCTGGCGTGCTCGTCGACAGCGGTGACGGTACCGCCGTGCGGCCCCGGCTGGAACGTCCAGTGCGCGCGGTTGTCCGAACGACCGGCGCTCCAGCTGAGGCAGACGACCCATCTGCCGTCGTCGCCCTTCCACGAGTCCCACTCGGCGTCGAGGTAGTCCTGTCCGCGCAGCCCGAAGGTGTGGGCGACGACCTCGCCGAGTGTGCGCACATCGGGTCCGTCGGCCCGCAGCGGATGCGCGCCCTGAGCCAACTCGGCCGTCCGCGAGCGCTCGAGCAGCACCGGATAGGCGAATCGCTCGATCTTCTGCAGGGGCACCCCGGCTGCCGAGGCGACCTGCTCCACGGACGCCCCTGCCCGGATGCGCGCCTGGATCTCTCGAGGTCGCAACTGGCTCTCCCACTCGATCGCGATCTGTCCGAGTCGGGTCAGGTCTCCCCGGGCGGCGGCGCGCAACCGCTCGTCGGCCGGCACCGTGAAGCGCTCGCGACGCGCCGGATCCTCGAGGACGACCGCACCGTCCTCGGCGATCCCGACGACCCGCAACGCCCGCATCGGCGGCCCCCCGCTCTGTCTCTCCCGTCCGGGTGAAGATAGTTGCCAAATCGAAACCTGCGGCGGAGGCGCGCCGGACCGAGATGCCTCGGCTGCCCGGCGCGGCTTCACACCAGGCTGTGCGCCCCCACGCACGTGTCGCCCCCACAGCGTTGCACGGCATGGTGGTTTTGGTAAAGCTGGGACCACCGATGCTGGTGTGACGAACGGCCGCCGCGGCGGTTCAGCCGAGCCGCTCGACGACCCAGTCGATGCAGGCGGTCAGCGCCGAGACGTCGTCGGGCTCGACGGCGGGGAACATGCCGATCCGCAGCTGGTTGCGGCCCAGCTTCCGGTAGGGCTCGGTGTCGACGATGCCGTTGGCCCGCAGCACCTTGGCGACGGCGGCGGCGTCGACGGCGGCGTCGAAGTCGATCGTGCCGACGACCTGCGAACGGTGGGCCGGGTCGGCGACGAACGGCGTCGTGTACGCGGTCTTCTCCGCCCAGGTGTACAGCCGGCTCGACGATTCCGCGGTCCGGGCCACGGCAGCGTCCAGCCCGCCGAGGCCGTTGAGCCAGTCGATCTGCTCGGCGAGCAGGAACAGCGTCGCCACCGCCGGCGTGTTGTAGGTCTGGTCCTTGGCCGAGTTGTCGATCGCGGTGGCCAGCGACAGGAACGGCGGGATCCAGCGCTCGCCCGCGGCGATCTCGGCGACCCGCTCCCGGGCAGCCGGGCTCATCAGCGCGATCCACAACCCGCCGTCGGAGGCGAAGCCCTTCTGCGGGGCGAAGTAGTAGGCGTCGGCCTGCGAGATGTCGACGGGCAGCCCGCCGGCGCCCGACGTCGCGTCGATGAGCACGAGCTGACCGTCGCTCGTCCCCTCGGGCCGAACGACCGGCACGGCGACGCCGGTCGAGGTCTCGTTGTGCGCCCAGGCCAGCACGTCGGCGGACGGGTCGGCGGCAGGCTCGGGGGCGCTGCCCGGCTCAGCCTTGACGATCACCGGGTCGGCCAGGAACGGCGCGCCCCTCGTGGTGTCGGCGAACTTGGCGGAGAACTCGCCGTAGGTCAGGTGCAGCGCACGCTCGCGGATCAAACCGAATGCCGCGGCGTCCCAGAACGCGGTGGAGCCGCCGTTGCCGAGGACGACCTCGTAGCCGTCGGGCAGCGAGAACAGCTCGGCCAGCCCCGCCCGCACCCGGCCGACGAGGGACTTGACCGGCTTCTGGCGGTGCGAGGTGCCCATGACCGCGGCTCCGGTGTCGGCGAGCGCGGCGAGGGAGTCGGTACGAACCTTGGACGGTCCGCAACCGAAGCGCCCGTCGGAGGGCTTGAGGTCGGCGGGAATCTGAAGATCGGTGCTGGTCGTGGACGTCACGGGGGCCAGTCTGGCAGCCCGCGGGACGCCGGTTCAGGCGCGGGGCGGCGAACGCGGTGAAACTCACGGACGGCCTTGCTCACACCGGGCTCACACGGGCCCGGTCGGACATCGCAGCTCAACCCCCTGGGAGTGCGTAACAGTGTTCGAACACTGTTACGCACTCCCAGGGGTTAGATCTTCGGCCAGCCCTCGACGTCCTCGGGCTTGCGCGGCCCCGGGCCGACGTACTGGGCCGACGGCCGGACCAGCTTGTTCTCGCGTTTCTGCTCCATGATGTGCGCCGACCAGCCGGCGGTCCGGGCACTGGTGAACATCGCGGGCATCATATGCGGCGGTACCTCGGCGAAATCGAGGATCACCGCCGCCCAGAACTCGACGTTCGTCTCGATCGGGTGGTCCGGCCTGCGCTCACGCAGGACGCTCAGCGCGGCCCGCTCCAGCTCGGCCGCCACCTCGTAGCGCGGCGCGCCCAGCTCCCGACAGGTGCGACGCAGCACCCGGGCCCGCGGGTCCTCGGCCCGGTAGACCCGGTGCCCGAAGCCCATGAGCCGCTCCTTGCGGTCCAGGATGCCCTTGACCAGCGCCTCGGCATCGCCCGTCCGCTCGACCTCGGCAATCATCGGCAGGACCCGGGCCGGCGCGCCGCCGTGCAGCGGACCGGACATCGCCCCGATCGCACCGGACAACGATGCCGCGACATCGGCTCCCGTGGAGGCGATCACTCTGGCGGTGAAGGTGGAGGCGTTCATGCCGTGCTCGGCGGCCGAGACCCAGTAGGCGTCGACGGCCTTGACGTGGGCCGGATCGGGCTCGCCGCGCCAGCGGACCATGAACCGCTGGGTGATCGTCGTGCATTCGTCGATCCGCGACTCGGGGACGGCCGGGATGCCGATACCCCTCGCGGACTGCGCGACGTAGGACAGCGCCATCACCGAGGCCCGCGCCAGCTGCTGGCGGGCCTCATCGTCGGTGATGTCGAGCAATGGGCGGTAGCCCCAGTAGGGCGCGAGCATAGCCAGCGCGGCCTGCACGTCGACGCGCACATCACCGGTGCGCACCGGGATCGGGAAGGGCTCGGCGGGTGGCAGCCCCGGCCCGAACCGGCCGTCGACGAGCAGGGCCCAGACGTTGCCGAATGTGACCTTCCCGACCAGGTCCTCGATATCGACGCCGCGGTAGCGCAGGGCGCCACCGTCCTTGTCCGGCTCGGCGATCTCGGTGCGGAAGGCGACGTGGCCCTCCAGACCGGACTTGAACCCGGGCGGAGGCGGGGGTACCGCCGATCCGTCCGTCTGGCCTGCGGCACCCCGCGTGTTCGGCGTGGCGGGCGCAGTCGGTGCAGTGGACACCCGTCCTCCTTGATCTTGGTCCCCGACACTCGCATCGGCCCGACACCGGACAGCGTCGATCGATGCCCGCTCGTGCGGCGGGCCCTTTGCCCGGATTGCGAGCGGCCCACGACCGCTGTGGACGGTTACCGTGGGCTGGCGCCACCCTGCCCCCGGCGAGCAGCGGAGGCAACGGTGAGTCCGGGTGGCATCGGTCACCGGCACCGCCAAATCGGCTGCTCGCGACTTACGGTCAGGGGTCCGGAGCGGAGGAGGTGCGATGGCGTACGCGGCGCCCGGCGCGACAGTGGCAGGTATGCGGATCGAATACGACACCGATGGCCTCGACCTCCCTGATCTCGCCCCGACCTGGCACGAGCAGCTGGCCCGCTGGCTGGCCGAGGCGACCACGTCCGGAATCCCCGAGGCGAACGCCATGATCCTGGCGACCGCCGACGAGCGCGGACAACCCTCGTCGCGGGCCGTCCTGTGCAAGGGGCTCGACCCCCGCGGCGTCCTGTTCTTCACCAACTTTACCTCGGCGAAGAGCCGCGACCTCCGGATCGGCCGGGCCGCGTCCGCGACGTTCCCCTGGTTCGCGATGCATCGGCAGGTCCACGTGCGCGGCACCGCCGAACGGGTGAGCGACGCCGAAGCCGACACCTACTGGGCGACGCGACCGCGCGGGGCGCAGCTGGGCGCGTGGGCGTCGGCGCAGTCGACCGTGGTCACCGACCGCCGGGTCCTCGACGACGCGCTCGGCCACATGACCCGGCGCTTCGCCGAACTCGAACGAGTGCCGCGGCCCCCGCACTGGGGCGGCTGGCGCATCGTCCCGAACCAGGTGGAGTTCTGGCAGGGCCGGGCGAACCGATTGCACGATCGGCTGCGTTTCGAGATCAACGGGATCGACCGGACGTGGCAGGTGCGCCGGCTGGCACCGTGACGGGGCGGCGCCGTGCGGATGCCACGACCGTCGCCGCAACATGGTACTCCTGAACGGGTGACTGTCCCCGGTTCCGAGGGGCCCACCCGCGAGCTGGGGACCGGGCCCGAGGCCCCCACGCGCGAGCTCGGGACCGGGCCCGAGGCCCGGACCCGCAAGCTCTCCGCCGTGATCCGTGGCGCGTTCGCCGACACCCGCCCGCTGCGCGTCCCCGCCTACCGCAGACTGTGGCTCGCCGGAATCGTCACGGTGATCGGGGCGCAGCTGTCGGTCGTCGCGGTCCCGACACAGATCTACGAGCTCACCGGTTCGTCGGCCTACGTCGGTCTCACCGGGCTGTTCGGCCTGGTCCCGCTGATCGTCTTCGGCCTGTGGGGCGGCGCGATCGCCGACGTCATGGACCGGCGGGTCCTGCTGCTGCTCACCGGCTCGGGCATCGCCATGACCTCGCTCGCGCTGTGGGTGGTCGCGGCCGGCGGGGTCGGCAACATCTGGATCATCCTCACGCTGTTCTCCGTGCAGTCGGCGATGCTCGCGATGAACCAGCCGACCCGCAATGCCGTCATCCCGCGGCTCATCCCGGCCGAGCAGCTGCCCGCAGCCAACGCGCTGAACATGACGGTGTTCCAGACCGGCGCGATCGTCGGCCCGCTGCTGGCGGGTGTGCTGATCCCCGTCGTCGGACTGCCCACGCTCTACCTGCTCGACGCGATCGCCCTGCTCGCGACGTTGTGGGCGACGTGGCGGCTGCCTCCGGTGCCGCCCCAGCGAACCGGCGTCACCGCGCAGCGACACGTCGGTTTCCGCGGGGTGCTGGACGGGTTCCGCTACGTCGGCATGCACAAGGTGCTGCTGGTCTCCTTCCTCATCGACGTGGTGGCGATGGGCTTCGGCATGCCGCGCGTGGTCTTCCCCGAGATGTCGGAGAAGGTGTTCGGCGACCCGCCGGGCGGGGGTATCGCGCTCGGCGCCCTGTTCGCTGCGATCCCGCTCGGCATGGTCGTGGCCGGGTTGTTCTCCGGCTGGCTGCAGCGGGTGCACCGGCAGGGTGTCGCCGTGACGTTGGCGATCTGCCTGTGGGGCGCGGGGGTCGCGATGTTCGGGCTGACGGGCTCGCTGTGGCTGGCCGTGCTCTTCCTCGCGATCGGCGGGGCGGGTGACATGGTCAGCTCGGTCTATCGGTCGTCGATGCTGCAGAGGGTGGCGACCGACGAGATGCGCGGCCGGATGCAGGGGGTGTTCGTCGTTGTCGTCGCGGGCGGGCCGCGGATCGCCGACATGTGGCACGGCCCGGCCGCTGCGGGCTTCGGGCCCGGGGCGGCGGCGACTGTCGGCGGCGCGGCGGTGGTCGTCGCGGCGATCGCCGTCGTCGCCCGGTTCCCGGCGTTCTGGCGCTACCGCGGCCCGGTCGAAGCCTCCTGACCGGCCGATAACGCGGGGCGGCACCAAACGTGACGTACGTCCGATTCGTCAAGCGGCGCAGACCAGTCCGAGCGCACTAGCGTGGCCACAAACAGGCAACATTCGAGTGTGAGAGGGAACCTCCACATGGCCGACCAGTCCGCCGCCTCCGACATCGCCGTCCTTCGTTACCCCGGCGGCGAGCACGAGATGCCGATCAGTTCCGCGACCGAGGGAGCTTCGGCCGTCGACGTCAGCAAGCTGCTGGCGAAAACCGGACTGGTCACCTACGACCCCGGTTTCAACAGCACCGCCTCGTGCATGTCGAAGATCACCTACATCGATGGTGACGCCGGAATCCTGGAGTACCGGGGCATCCCGATCGATCAGCTCGCCGAGAAGTCGACCTTCCTCGAGGTCAGCTACCTGCTCATCTACGGCAAGCTGCCCACGCGTGCGGAGTTCGACGCGTTCACCACCAAGATCAGCCGGCACACGCTGCTGCACGAGGACCTCAAGAGGTTCTTCGACGGCTTCCCGCGCGACGCGCACCCGATGCCGGTGCTGTCGTCGGCGGTCAGCGCGCTGTCGACCTTCTACCAGGACAGTCTCGACCCGTTCGACGAGGACGCGGTCGAGCTCTCCACGGTCCGGCTGATGGCCAAGGTTTTCACCATCGCCGCCTACGCCTACAAGAAGTCGGTCGGCCAGCCGTTCCTCTACCCGGACAACTCGCAGGGTCTCGTGGAGAACTTCCTGCGGATGACCTTCGGGCTGCCGGCCGAGCCCTACGATGTCGACCCGGCGTTCGCCCGCGCCCTCGACATCCTGCTGATCCTGCACGCCGACCACGAGCAGAACTGTTCGACGTCGACGGTCCGGCTTGTCGGGTCGTCGCAGGCGAACCTGTTCGCGAGCATCTCGGCCGGAATAAACGCACTGTTCGGCCCGCTGCACGGCGGCGCCAACCAGGCGGTGCTGGAGATGCTGGAGCACATCCGCACCGCCGAGAACGGCAACGTCGAGGCGTTCGTCGAGCGGGTGAAGGGACGGGAGCAGGGCGCCCGTCTGATGGGCTTCGGCCATCGGGTCTACAAGAACTACGACCCGCGGGCGCGGATCGTCAAGCAGATCGCCGACGAGGTGCTCATCAAGCTCGGCGTCTCCGACCCGCTGCTCGATATCGCCAAGGCGCTCGAGGAGAAGGCGCTCGCCGACTCGTACTTCGTCGAGCGCAGGCTCTACCCGAACGTCGATTTCTACACCGGCGTGATCTATCGGGCCATGGGATTCCCGACGAGGATGTTCACGGTGCTGTTCGCGCTGGGCAGGCTCCCGGGCTGGATCGCGCACTGGCGGGAGATGATGAACGACCCGCACAACAAGATCGGTCGCCCGCGGCAGGTCTACATCGGGCCCGCGAAGCGCGACTACGTGCCCATCGCCCAGCGCTGAGCCGGAGCCCACCCCACCGGGCGCTCCCAACGGTGCAAGCCGCGACGTGACCGCTGCTTGAGCGGCGCAAGCATCACCCAGTGGCGCATGAGCCGCTCAAGCGCGGCCGGGCATCGCGACGTCGACACGGGCAACCGCCTAGTCTCTGCCCACACCGAAAGGGGGAGGCAGACGCATGTCTGACGAGTCGACGCCCGTGCACCGCAGCCAATGGATCGTGCTCGCCGTGCTCCTCGGCCTCGTGGGCTGGATCACCTACCGCCGGATCGCGGACCGATCCGACGAGGAGCGGAACGCTGCCACGGCGCCACCCCCACGGACGCCTCCGGCCGTGGCCGATGGCCGCGCCGCGCCGCCGGCGGAGCCGGTCGGTACGGTGCCGCCGACCCCGTCGGCCCAACCATCACCTACCGAACCCGCACCGGCTGCCGCCGAACCGGTTCCGGCCGAGGATCCGGACGCCCCATACGGCCCGGGGTCGGCCCGTCCGCTGCCCGACGGATCCGCGCCGGGGCCGGACTACACGATCAAGGGCAGCGGGGCGTCGAAGCTGTTTCACACCCCGTCGAGCCCGTACTTCGCCCGCACCAAGGCCGAGGCATGGTTCCGCACCGCCGAGGATGCCCGGCGCGCCGGGTTCACCGAGTGGAAGCGCAAGCCTCGTGCCGGTCGTTCCGGGTGAAGCACTGAAGGACCGCCCGGGCACTACCCCCGGCGCGGGCTGAGCGCCTCCTTCAGGCTCACCCGGGCGCCGGTGCGCAGCACCGAGTTGCGGTAGATCCGCGCGGCCAGCAGCACCACCCCGACGATCGACGCGAGGGTCAGCGCGACCGCGAGGCCGACCTGCCACAGCGGCGCCACCCCCATCGCCGCGCGGGCCGGCATCAGGGTGGGGGAGAACAACGGGATGAACGACAGCACCGTGCCCAGCGTGTTGCGGGGGTCATTGGGCAGGACGCTCACCGCGAAGATGAACGGGATCAGCAGCGGGAACATGATCGGCGCGACGATCGTCTGCAGCTCCTCCTGCCGCGACACCGTCGACCCGGCGGCCGCATAGATCGCGGCGTAGAGGAAGAACCCGAGCAGATACCAGATCACGGCCGAGACCAGGGCCGATGCGGCCGCCGTCGGGATCGTGAGCAGCCCGAACGCGAGTGATCCCGCGAGCCCGATGGCGCTGAGGACCAGCAGCTGCAGCAGCCCGACGGCACCCAGCCCGAGGATCTTGCCCGCCAGCAGATGCACCGGCTTGATAGTGGAGAGCAACAGCTCCACCACCCGGCTGGTCTTCTCCTCGACGACGCCCTGGGCGACCGCGGTCCCGTACCCGACCAGCGACATGAACAGCAGCACCGCGACGACGATCGCCAGCACGAGCCGCTGCCCGCGCTCGGGGTCGACCGGCTCCAGGGTCGTCACCGCGACATGCCCCTGCGCGGCGATCTGCGCCGGATCGACACCGGCCTGCATCAGCGCGTCGTTCACGGCGCGCTGCCCGATCACCCCGGACACGATGGCCTGCAGCGACGAGTCGACGGTGTCCAGCCCGATCAGTTTGTAACTGCCCGGTACGCCGACGAGCAGCGCGTCGAGATCGCCGTCGCGGACCTGTTGCTCCCCGGTCTCGTGGCCCACCTCGGTGATGGTCAGCGTCCGGTCCTGGGCCTGGGCGCCCGCCTGCAGCGCCTCGCGCAACGCAGCCGTCTGCGGGGTGACCCCGAGTGTGTTGCTCGAGGTCTGGCTGCCGATGAACTGAAACAGCAGGATGTAGATCCCGAAGATCGCGATCGTGATCAGCAGGCCGACCGCGAAGCTGCGCGAGCGGGTCTGGGCGATGAACTCGCGACGGGCGACGAGCAGTACGGCCCGGCCGGGGGGGAGTGGTGCGTTCACGCTGCGGCCCCCGAGGTGACCACATCGCGGTAGAGGTCGGTGAGCGGTGGCTGGTAGCGGCGGAACTCGTGGACCGGGCCTGCCGCGAGCGCTGCCCGCAGAACGTCCTGGTCGGAGGCACCGTCGGTGAGCTCGACGCGGGTGCGCGTTCCCTCGACGGACACGACGGTGACGCCGGGCAGCGCGTGCGCCCAGGCCGCCGGTGGTGGCCCGACGACGTCGAACCGCTCGGTGCTGTCCGTGCGCAGCTCGGCGACCGTGCCGACGGCCACCATCCGGCCGCCGGAGATGATTCCGACACGATCGCAGAGCCGTTCGACGAGATCGAGCTGGTGGCTGGAGAAGATCACCGGTACCCCGCTGTCGGCCTTGTCGCGCAGCACGCTGTTCATCACCTCGACCGCGGTGGGATCGAGCCCGGAGAACGGCTCGTCGAGCACGAGCACCTCGGGATCGTGCACCAGCGCGGCGGACAGCTGGACCCGCTGCTGGTTGCCCAGCGAGAGCTTCTGCACCTCGTCGCCGCGCCGCGCGTCGACGCCCAGCCGGGTGGTCCAGCGCTCGACCGAGGCACGCGCCTCGGCCGGCTCGACCCCGTGCAGCCGCGCCAGGTACTCGAGCTGGTCGCCCACCTTCATCTTCGGATACAACCCGCGTTCCTCGGGCATGTACCCGATCCGCCTGCGCATATCGGCGTCGATCGGCGCGTCCTTCCAGCGCACCTCACCCGCGTCGGCCTCGAGCACGCCGAGCACGATGCGCATCGTCGTCGTCTTGCCGGCGCCGTTGCTGCCGACGAAGCCGAAGATCTCCCCGGGCCGGACCGCGAACGTGACGTCCTGCAGCGCCTGCACCGGCCCGAACCGCTTGCTGATCCCGTCGATCTCGAGCACAAACCGAGCGTATCGGTCAGCCCGTCCGGCCTGTGTCCGCCGCGGCCGGCACGGAGATGCCGTAGCCGCGGATCTTGCGGTAGATCGTCGCCCGGGACATCCCCAGGTGCCGTGCCGCCTCGGCCTTGTTCCCGTCGGTCTCGATCAGCGCCTCGACGATCGCGTCGCATTCGATCGCCTCGAGCGGGGTGAGGACGCGACGGGTAGTCGCCCGGCACTCCGCGGGCAGGTCGGCCGGGCTGACCTGGCCGGTCCGCCGCCGCGCGACGATCTTGCGCAGCACCTGGTAGAGCTGTTCGACATTGCCCGGCCAGTGGTTGCGCATGAGCACCCGCATGGCGTCCGGGGAGCAGGTCAGCTCCGCGCCCCGGGTGAGCCGGGCGATGAGATGCGGCACCAGTTCGGTGACGTCCTCGATGTGATGGCGCAGCGGCGGCACGTCGACGGTTCGGGGGAACGAGGCGAGCAGCTCGGTCAGCGCGGGGCTCATCCGCGCCCGGCTGCGATCGACGGTCGCGACCACCCACGGCCGCTCCGGATCGGTCGACTCCCGATGCGGTTCGAGGGCATCGCCGAGGGCCTGTACGCCCTCGGCCGAGAGCTGGTCGACATGGCAGAGCACCAGGGTCCCGGCCCCGGTTGCCAGCTCCTCGACGACCTCGGCGATCCAGCGCGGCCCGTAGTCCTGGGCGTCGAGCAGCCGCAGATGGGCCGCCGGGCTGCGCAGCTGGTGGGTCGCCCTGGCCAGGGTCCGCTTTCCGGTGCCGGGCTCACCCTGCAGCACGAGCCATTCGCGGGATCGGAAGTGCCGGTCGACGGCCTGGCAGCATTTCGCCCACATCGGCCCCGAGCCGACGGTGGCGGGCAGCGCCGCCGGATGCGGCAGGCTCAGGGCGCGCGAACCCGCGGTGTCGGCGGAGACCAGCTGGACGTGCAGCACCCCGCCGCTGCTTCCGCCCTCGACCCAGCTCGGCCGGCACTGCACCCTGGCGGTTGCCCCGCTGGGCAGGTCGATGAGCAGCTGGCGCCGCCGCCCCGAGCTGAGCGCCTCGGCGGCGTTGGTCACCAGCGGCATCTGGTCGCCGGGATCGAGCAGCTCGCGCGCCCGATCGTTCATCATCAGCAGGTCGTCGCTGAGTGCGAGCACCGCCCCCCGATTGCGTTGGCAGGCGGCCAGATAGTCGTGCAGCAGGGTGAGCTCGCGACGGCCCGACTGTTCGAGCAGCGTCTCCTCGATCCGCCGGGCGATCGTGGCGACGGCCGTCGCCATCATCTTGTTCGCCTCGCGCCGCCAGCAGGTGAGATCGATGACGCCGAGCAGCTTGCCGTTGATCGGATGCCGGATCGGGACGCCGGCACAGGCCAGGTCCTCGAGCTGCTCGATGTAGTGCTCGTGGCCGAACACCTGGGCCGGTCCGCGGCCCTCCAGCGCGGTGCCGATGCCGTTGGTGCCGATATAGCGCTCGGCGTAGCTGAACCCGGGTGCCAGCCACACCCGGTCGAGATGCTGGTTGAGCGCTGAATCACCGGTGCGTCGCTGCAGGACGACGCCCTCGTCGTCGCAGAGGATGACGCTGACGGGCTCGCCGGAGAGCTGGTCGGCGACCTCGAGGACGATCGGGGTGGCGGCGCGGACGAGCGGCGAGTCGGGCGCGCAGTCGCTTTCGTAGGGCAGCTCGAGATGGTCGGCCGGGACGTCGTAGTGTCGGGAACGGGTCCAGGACGCCAGGATCGGCGCGCGCACGATGCCGGGGTCGACCGGGTCGTTCACGAGAAACGCCGTGCGCGCGTGCGCGATCCGCTCGGCGGGAGCCAGGGGGACGGACACGGCGGGGACCGCCCGCGTGCCGCCCTTGGGCGTCTCACGGGCCTCTTCGGGGGTCGAGCGTTCTGCCGGATGGCCCAACCGGTCGCCCTCCTCGGAGCAGCTGTGGTCCGCGTCGTCGCGGCAGCCGGTATCGATCCGGACGGTACCGCCCGGACGCGCTCCACGATAGGGGGGACCAACTGCCAACCGTCTCATATTGAGACCGCAGGCCGCGGGTGGCGGATGTGTGATTCCCAGCACGAGATGAGCTACGCCGAGGACCCGCGCAACCCGGCCTGGCTTCATCTCCGGTCCACCGCTGTCGCCGGGGATCTCGCGTCAGCCCCGGCCCGAGGCGGCGGGCGCACAACGGGAGAACGCCCACGACCCCCGCCGGTCCCACCACCAGGCCGGCGGCCCGCGGGGCCGCGGGAAGCGGGGTCAGCACCTGGCGCTGGCTCCACCACCCACCACCGTGAGGAGACGACGTGAGTCGGCAGAGTCTGGCGAAGGCTCACCAGAAGATCCAGGAACTCGCCTGGGAGCCGCAGTACCACGAGCCGTACATGAAGTACGGAACCGACTACACCTTCCGGAAGGCGCAGAAGAAGGACCCGCTCAAGCAGGTCCTGCGGTCCTACTTCCCCATGCAGGAGGAAAAGGACCACCGGGTGTACGGCGCCTCTGACGGCGCCATCCGCGGGAACATGTTCCGTCAGGTGCAGGAGCGCTGGCTGGAATGGCAGAAGCTCTTCCTGTCGATCATTCCGTTGCCGGAGATCTCAGCGGCCCGCTCGATGCCGATGCTGTTCCACGCGGTACCGAACCCGGAACTGCACAACGGCCAGGCGATCCAGATGATCGACGAGGTTCGGCACAGCACGATCCAGCAGAACCTCAAGCGCCTGTACATGAACAACTACATCGACCCGGCGGGTTTCAACAACAGCCTGCGGAACTTCCACAACGACTACTGCGGAACGATCGGCCGTCAGTTCGCTGAGGGGTTCATCACCGGTGACGCGATCACCGCGGCGAGCATCTACCTGACGATCGTCGCCGAGACGGCGTTCACCAACACGCTGTTCGTGGCCATGCCGGCCGAGGCGGCGGCCAACGGCGACTACCTGCTGCCGACGGTGTTCCACTCGGTGCAGTCCGACGAGTCGCGGCATATCTCCAACGGCTACGCCACGCTGCTGATGGCGTTGTCGGACGAGGACAACCGCCAGCTGCTCGAGCGCGACCTGCGCTACGCGTGGTGGAACAACCACCGCGTGGTGGACGCCGCGATCGGCACCTTCATCGAGTACGGCACGAAGGACCGGCGCAAGGACCGCGAGTCCTACGCGGAGATGTGGCGTCGCTGGATCTACGACGACTACTACCGCAGCTATCTGGTGCCGCTGGAGAAGTATGGCCTGGTGATCCCGCACGACCTCATCGAGGAGGCGTGGAAGCAGATCTGGGAGAAGGGCTACGTCCACGAGGTCGCGCAGTTCTTCGCCACCGGTTGGCTCGCCAACTACTGGCGGATCGACGGCATGACCGACGAGGACTTCGAGTGGTTCGAGTACAAGTACCCGGGCTGGTACGACAAGTACGGCAAGTGGTGGGAGAACTACAGCAGGCTGGCGACCCCGAACGGGCACAACCCGATCATCTTCGAGGACGTCGACTACGTGTACCCGCACCGCTGCTGGACCTGCATGGTGCCGTGCCTGGTGCGCGAGGACATGGTCACCGACAAGGTCGACGGCCAGTGGCGCACGTACTGCCACGAGGTCTGCCACTGGACCGACACCGTGGCGTTCCGGCCGACCTATCAGGGCCGGGAGACCCCGAACATGGGCCGGCTCGTCGGTAAGCGGGAGTGGGAGACGCTTTACCACGGCTGGAACTTCGCCGACGTCGTCAAGGACATGGGCATGGTCCGCGACGACGGCAACACCATGACGGCGCAGCCACATCTGAACCTGGATCCCAAGAAGATGTGGACCCTGGATCACATGCGGCGCTGCCCGTCGTTCGTCAGCCCGAACGTGGTCCTGAACGAGATGACCGACGCCGAACGCGAAGCGTTCGCCGCTGACTACGTCCGTCAGGGTCCGGCCGGTCGCCCGGCACCCGCGAACGCCTGAGCGCGGGTCAGGCGAGGGGGGAGGGCCGGTCGCCGGCCCTCCCCCTGCCAGGCCAGCGCCCTTCCCGACCGGTGATGAGCCGAAGGATTGCCATAGATGGGTGACAAACACGTAGTCCGGTTCGAGCCGGTCGGTATCGAGATCGAGGTGGACGAGGACCAGACGATCCTGCGGGCCGCGGCCGAGCAGGGCGTGCAGCTGATGCACGGCTGCAAGGAGGGCCAGTGCGCCGCCTGCAAGTCGTTCGTGCTGGAGGGCGAGGACATCGAGCTCGACCGGTACTCGACCTTCGCCCTGCCCGACTACGAGAAGGAGGAAGGCTCGACGCTGCTCTGCCGCGCGCACGCCTACGAGGATCTGGTGATCGAGCTCCTCAACTACGACGAGGAGATCATCCGGTCCGGGCTGCCGCTGCGGAAGGGATCCGTCGAGGTCGTCGCCAACGAGCCGGTGACGCACGACATGCGGCATCTGGTCGTCCGGTTGGTCGAACCGGACGAGATCAAGTTCTTCCCCGGGCAGTACATGGACTTCACCGTTCCGGGGACGAACGAGAGCCGCTCGTTCTCGATGGCGAACACCCCCAGTCGGGACCAGCACTTCGAGTTCGTCATCAAGATTTATCCGGACGGCCTGTTCTCGGAGTATCTGGCCACTCGGGTGCAAGTCGGTGACCGGCTCGACGTGGAGGGCCCGTTCGGCACCTTCACACTGCGCGAGAGTCGGACCTCGGACCTGATCTTCGTCGGCGGCGGGGCCGGAATGGCACCGATTCTCGGGCTCCTCCGGTCGATGGCGGAACGAGGCGTCGAGCGCAAGGCCACCTTCTACTACGGAGCCCGGGGGCTGCGTGACCTCTGTTTCGAGAAGGAGCTGCGGGCGTTCGAGGGACAACGGCCCGGATTCCGGTACGTGCCGGCGTTGTCCGAGCCCTCCGACGCGGAGGGCTGGGCGGGGGAGGTCGGGCTCATCACCGATGTGGTGAAGCGCAGCGAAACCGGGCTGGAAGGGGTGGACGCCTATGTCTGCGGACCGCCGCCGATGGTGGATGCGGCGATCCCGATGCTGACGTCGCTGGGAGTGCGCGAGCAGAACATCTTCTACGACAAGTTCACCACCACAGGTGAACCGGAAGGCGAGGACGGCCCATGACCACAACCGAACGTCCCGAACGCAGCGTGCCGAAGCCCGTGTTCACCGACGCGGAAGCCGGCGCGCGCGAGTTCCCCGACTCCGA
The DNA here is from genome assembly GCF_000423625.1 of Pseudonocardia asaccharolytica DSM 44247 = NBRC 16224. Classification (GTDB taxonomy): domain Bacteria; phylum Actinomycetota; class Actinomycetes; order Mycobacteriales; family Pseudonocardiaceae; genus Pseudonocardia; species Pseudonocardia asaccharolytica. The sequence goes on along the minus strand of NZ_AUII01000015.1, from coordinate 29,753 downwards.
CGCCAAGGCCCGCCGCTTCAACTACTTCACACCGGCCAAGCGCAAGCAGAGCCACTACGAGGACGTCACCGTCGAGGTCCAGCCGGATCCGCGGCACTACCTCGCCCAGGGCTGGATCTACGGCTTCGCGAACGGTGAGACCGGATACCCGCTGCACTGGACGAAGCTCAAGGCCTGGGGCGTCGACAAACCCGAGCCGGTGCGCGGCGTCGGAACCGGCGGTCTGCCCAAGGACTTCACCTGGCCCGCGCACGGCTGGCACGAGTTCCGCGACCCCAACGAAGAATGGGAGATGACGCTCTACCGGTACAACGCGAACGTTGTCCGGCAGCTCAACCAGAACATCGAGAATGCCCGGAATGCGAAGGCCTTCGGGCAGTGGACGCGGAACTGGGTCCAGTTCGTCGAGCGCAACGTCGGCGCCTGGATGCACGTCGAGCACGTCCTCGGGCTCTACGTGTTCGCCGCGTGCAACCGGTCCGGCCCGACGAACATGCACAACACGGCGATGGCGGTGAACAGCGCGCACAAGATCCGGTTCGCCCAGGACCTGGCGCTGTACAACCTGACCCTGACCGAGGAACTGGACGGCTTCGACGGCACCGCGCACCTCGACGCGTGGAACAACGACCCGGTGTGGCAGGGCGTGCGGAAGGTCGCCGAGGCACTCACGGCGGTCCAGGACGACTGGGGTGAGTCGGTCTTCGCCGCGAACGTCGTGTTCGAGCCGCTGCTCGGCGAGCTGTTCCGCAGCAACCTGGTGATGCAGTCGGCCGCGGGCAACGGCGATTTCGTGACGCCGACGGTCATGGGCGCCGGCGAGTACGACTATGCCCAACGCGACCTGCGCTGGACGATCGCCTGCTTCGCGCCGCTCACCCAGGACCGCGAGTTCGCCGACCACAACAAGCAGCTCATGCAGGGCTGGCTGGCGCACTGGGTCCCGCAGTGCATCGAGGCCGCGCGCACGCTGCAGCCGATCTGGTCGCAGCCCGATGCCAAGCCGCCACGTTTCGAGGACAGCCTCGACCGCGCCAAGAACCGGTTCGCCGGCATCCTCAGCGATCTTCACCTCGAGACCCCGAAGGAGCTCAGCCAGTGACCACCTTCAAGACGGCCGAGAGCCCGTTCAAGTCGGACAACACCGCGTCCAACAGATGCGGGTTCACCCTGATGAACAACCAGGTAGGGGTGATCATCACCAACGTGATGTCGAGGCTGGACAACGTGACGGTCACCCACCTGCCCTCGATGATCCGGGTCGACGGCAAGGGGCGGTTCGACGTCGTCTACGCCGACGTCGACGAGGAGGCCGGCGAGGAGGAGGGCTGGTTCAACTCGGCCGAGTTCGAGGAGAACATGTCGACCCACTACGGCCGCATGGTCCACCTGGACGACCGCACGATCATGTTCGCGAACCCGGAGGACGCCGCCGAGTACCTCGGATTCGACCTGCAGGCCATCAGTTAGCTGGACCCCGGGCCGCCGCCCGAAACCAGGGCGGCGGCCCGGCGTTGTTCCGCACCCGCGCAGCAGACCAACGTCGATCGAGAAGTCCAGGAGAACCCATGGCCAAGGAACTTCGATTCGGGGCCGACGCCCGCCACGCCTTGCAGGCCGGCGTCGACCAGCTCGCCGAGGCAGTGAAATCCACGCTCGGCCCCAAGGGTCGCAACGTCATTCTGGAGAAGATCACCGGAACGCCGGATGTCACCAACGACGGGGTGACCATCGCCAGGGAGATCCACCTGCGCGACCCGTTCGAGAACATGGGCGCCCAGCTGGTCAAGGAAGCGGCGATCAAGACCAACGACATCGTCGGGGACGGCACGACCACCGCCACCGTGCTCGCGCAGGCGATCGTGCACCAGGGCATGCGCGCGATCGAGTCCGGCGGGAACCCGGTGCTGGTCAAGCGCGGCATCGACCTTGCGGTCGGCGCGCTGGTCGAGCGCCTCACCCGGGTGGCCCACCCCGTCGAGAGCGAGCAGGACTATGCCCGCGTCGCCGCGATCTCGGCCAACGACGATGACGCGATCGGCCGGGTCGTCGCCCGGGCGCTGCACACCGTCGGCGACGACGGCGTGGTGACCGTGGAGGATTCGCCGCAACTCGGCCTCGGCGTCGCCTTCGTCGAGGACTTCGAGTTCGACAACGGCTATGTCTCCCCGTACATGGTCACCGATCCCGGCCGGCTGGAGGCGGTCGTCGAGGACCCGTACATCCTCTTCTCCGCGGAGAAGATCAAGGATGTGCAGTCCCTGATGCCGATCCTGGACAAGATCATGCGCGCCGAGCGAAGGCCGCTGGTCGTGATCGCCGAGACGGTCGAGGGCACCGCGCTACAGATGCTGGTGCACAACCACGTCAACAAGACGTTCCAGGCCGTGGCGATCAAGGCACCCGGGTTCGGCCAGAAGCGCATCCACCTGCTGGAGGACATGGCCGCGCTGTGCGGCGGCAAGGTGCACAGCAAGGAGTCGTCGTTCTCGCTGGAGCAGATGACCGTCGAGCACCTCGGCCGCGCCTCGCAGGTGCGGGTGACCAGCGAGGACACCACGATCATCGGGGGGGCCGGCGACCGGGAGGCGGTCGAGCTGCGGCTGCGGCAACTGCACGCCGAGCTGGAGCGAGCCACGATCGGCACGGACGAGGACTTCTTCTCCGAGCGCATCGCCCGGCTGTCCGGCAAGGCGGCGATCATCCTGGTCGGCGCCCCGACCAACGCCGAGCTGAAGGAGATCCGGCACCGGGTCGACGACGCGCTGCAGGCAACCAGGGCGGCGATGGCCGAGGGCATCGTGGCCGGCGGCGGCGCTGCGCTGCTGCATGCCGAGTCCGCCCTGGACGGCCTGGACGTGGACGGCGACTACCGCATCGGGGTCGAGATCGTCCGGGGCGCGCTCACCGAGCCTGCGCACCTCATCGCGAGCAACGCGGGCTATGACGGCCAGGAGGTGGTCAAGCAGATGACCGCGCTCGGCATCGACGAGGGATTCGACGCACTGGTGGGCCGCTACGGGAACATGGTCGAGATGGGGATCATCGACCCGCTGCGTGTCGTACGCTCGGCGCTGCAGAACGGCGCGTCGGTGGCCGGGCTGGTGCTCACCACCAATTCGCTGGTGGCCGAGGAGCAGACGCCCTGGAACAAGGCGTTGATGACCGAGTTCGGCTCGCTCGACGAGGGTATCCCGCAGCCGTCCCCGGATTCGAGTACACCCCAGTCACTCGGGCTCGGCCCCTCCGTCGGCTGACCCGCGAGTCGCGGTATTTCCGCGACCGAGTCGCGGGATGTCCGTGCCCGATGAGCTGCCGGAGACCGCCCGACCAACCGCTGGTAGGAGGCCGAGATGTACCACGTCGCCTCCGAGCGCTACGCCGTGGTCGACGCCCAGGTGCATGCCTGGGACGGCAGCCCGCACAACCAGGCCGGGCCGTCCGGCGAGGAGTTCGTGGCCGAGCTGTACCGGCGCCACCGGCTCCTCGACCGGATGCCCCGGCCGGTTACGGCCGATGAGTTCGCCCGGGTCACCGAGGCGGGCCTGACCGCCGACGTCCTCGGCGGGCACGTCGACCGCGGGGTGCTGCAGCCCGTCGCGCTCGACGAGCTGTTCGTGCTCGGGTTCAGCCCGACGACCTGGCACGCCGAGTTCGCCGAGCTGCTGCCCGGACGGTTCGTGCTCACCGGTGAGCTCGACCCGAGCCTGGGTTCGGCGGGGGCCAGGGGGCTCGCCGCGCGGGTCCGTAACGGCGACCTGCGCGGCCTGCACCTGGCCCCCGCCCGCCGTCCGACAGGCCGGCTCGGCCTCGCCGAGCCCTGGCTGCGCCGCGTGCTGGCGCGCTGTGAGCAGTCCGGGGCCGCCGTCGTACACCTCGGCGTCGGCCCGTCGGCACCGGCCGGGGCCGACGAGCCCGACTGGATGGTCCGTGCGACCACCGGATCGGCCGCCGACGGGCCGCGGTGGCCGCAGTGGGCCGACCCGGTGCGGGCAGGCTCGGCGTTGCCGGTCCGCACTCGCGCGGCCCGTCGACCGGCCGGCATCCGCTTCGATCCGGCCGAGCTGGGCGAGCTGGCCCGAGCCCTGCCACGCGTCCAGTTCGTCCTCGGGGCGGCCTGCCTGCCGACGGCCCGGCTGTGCCGGCTGGCCCGGCTGCCCAACGTTCACGTCCTGCTCACCGACCTGCTGGCCGGCCTGCGGATCCGCCCGCTTCCGGCCGCCCGCGCCCTGGGCACCCTGCTCGAGGCGTTCGGCGGGGACCGGCTGCTGTTCGGCAGCGGCTATCCGCTGATGCGCCCGGGCCGCCTCGTGGAGGAGTTCGCGACCTTCCGCTTCCCGGCCCAGCTGCGCGGGGGGTTCGCGGAGCTGGACGCGGTGACCCGGCACGCGATCCTGGGCGGCAATGCCGCCCGGCTCTATCGCATCCCGCTCCCGGCGGGCACCACTGCTCCCCAGCTGCCGCTGCGCCGTCCGGGTGCGGGCTCATAGAGTGGCCGGACGGCGCAGCGTCAGGACGATCGCACGACGCGTCGTGAGGCGAGCCTGGCGAGCAGCGCGAGGGCGAAGCAGGCCACGCAGACCAGACCCACGGCGCCGGCGATCGAGCTGTCGAGCATCAGCGCGACCCGGTGCCCGGCGATGGCCCCGAACCACCCCACCGCCACCGTCAGCCCGACCATCACGATCAGTCGCTCGGTGAGCAGATACGCCGTCGCCGCCGGGACGATGAGCATGGTGACCACGAGGATCGCGCCGACCGCCTCGAACGAGGCGACCGCCGTCACCGCGACCGCGCCGAGCAGCAACCGCGACAGCAGCCGCGGGCGGAGCCGGATCGCCGTGCTGAACTCGGGATCGAACGTCGTCGCCCTCAGCTCCTTCCACAGCAGCCCGACGAACAGCGCGTTCAGCGCAGTGACAACGGCGAGCACGACCGCGGCCCTGGCGAACGGGAGCCCGCCGAGGGTGATCGTGTCGAACGGGGTGAACGCGATCTCGCCGTAGATGGTGGAGTCGAGGTCGAGATGGATGCCCTCGGCGAACCGGGTCACGCCGAGCACCCCGAGCGAGAACAGCGCCGGGAAGGTGAGCGCGATGGCCGCGTCCGAGGCCACCAGGCGACTGGCGCGCAATGCGTCGATCGCCAGCACGCAGAGCACGGCGAAGACCACGGCGCCGGCGATCACCGGCAGCGGCGCCCGAGTCTGCCCGATCAGCCAGACGGCGACGATCCCGGGCAGCACGGCGTGGCTGACGGCATCGGAGAGCAGCGCCATGCGGCGCAACACGAGGAACGGGCCGAGCAGCCCGCACGCCGTCGCGACCAACCCGGCCACGACGACGATCACCGCATCGTCGTTCATGAGCGGAGCCCCGCGGGCCTGCGCCGGTCGCGCAGCGCGCGCCACAGCAGCCCACGGCCGGGGGCCAGCGTCAGCGCGGCGACCACGACGGCGAACCCCACCAGGATCACCACCGGCCCGGTCGGCAGCTCGGCTTTGGTGGCGGTGAGCGATCCGGTCGCGCCGACCACCGCGCCGACCAGGCCGGCGAGTGCAAGCACCACGGTGAACCGGTCCGCCAGCTGGCGGGCGGTGACGGTGGGGATGACGAGCATCGCCACCATCAGGATCGCCCCGACCACCCGGACACCGACGACGACCGCCACCACCAGCAGCCCGGTCATCAGCGCCTCGACCGCCCGCACGGGCAATCCGATCGCGCCCGCGAAACCCGGGTCGAACAGCGTCGTGGTCAACGCCCGGCGCAGCAGCACCACCACGAGCAGCCCGGCGCCGCCGACCGCGCCCATCATCGCGACGTCGCGCTCCAACAGCCCGGCGGCCTGACCGAACAGGTAGTTCTCCAGGCCGGCCTGGTCGGCGTTGCCGCTGCTGCCGATGTGGGTGAGCAGCACGACGCCGAGGCAGAAGAACCCGGAGAGCACCACGCCGATCGCGGCGTCCGGGCGGATCCGCCCGACCCGTTCGATCCCCACCATGAGCAGCGCCGCGACCAGCCCCGCGGCCGCGGCGCCCACCAGCAGCGACGGCACGTCCTTCACCCCGGCGACCAGGAACGCCAGGCAGACCCCGGGCAGGGTCGAATGCGCCACCGCGTCGCCGACCATGCTGCGCCTGCGCAGCACCGTGAATGCGCCCAGCACACCGCTGGTCACCCCGAGCACGACCGCCCCGACAACGACGACGGTGTCGGTGTAGGGCAGGCGCAGCAGGGTGCTCAGCTCGCCCATACGACCGTCCCCTCGCCGGGCCCGAGGTAGGCCTCGTGGATGGCGGAGTCGGTGAGCACCTCCGCGGTCGGCCCGCAGCCCAGCGCCCGCACGTTGAGCAGCAGCGTCCAGTCGAACACGGCTCGGACCTGCGCGATGTCGTGGTGCACGACGACGACCGAGCCGCCGTCCCGGCACAGCTCACCCAGCAGCGTGAGCAGGTCGGCCTGGGTGCGGGCATCGATCCCGGCGAACGGCTCGTCCATCAGCAGGACGGGGGCCTGCTGGGCGAGGGCGCGGGCGAGGAACACCCGCTGCCGCTGGCCACCCGAGAGCCGGCCGATCTGCCGCCGCGCGAACGCGGCCATCCCGACCCGGTCGAGACACTCCCTGGCGATCGCCCGGTCGGTCCGGCCGACCCGGCGGAACCAGCCGGTGGCCCGGTAGCGGCCCATCTCGACGACCTCGCGGACGGTGATCGGAAAGTCCCAGTCCACCGATTCCCGTTGCGGGACATAGGCCACGTGGTCGAGCACCGCCCTGCCCTCCGCGCCGGCGATCCGGACCTGCCCGGCTTCGGCCGGGACCAACCCCAGCGCCGCGCGCAGCAACGTCGACTTCCCCGCGCCGTTCGGCCCCACGATGGCGCTGAGCGTCCCGGTCGGGAACTGCGCGTCGATGCCGGAGAGGACCGGGGCCTCCCGGTAGGAGACGGTCAGCCCCTGGACCTCCACCGCGGGGCGGGCCGCGGTATCCGTTGTGGGTGGGGCTGCGCCCGGACTCGGGCTGGGCATGAGCATCCGATCAGCCTCCCGCTGCGGCGGGCGCGCCCAGCGCGTCCGCGATGCGATCAACATTGGCCCGCACCATCCCGAGGTAGCTGCCCTCGGGCGTTCCGGGTGCCCCGGCGGCGTCGGTGAACAACTCCCCGCCGACGACCGCGGGGTGTCCGCGCCGGGCCGTCGCGGCGAGCAGCGCGTCGATGGTCTGGCGGGGCACCGAGGTCTCGACGAACACGGCGGGGACCTGACGGCTCGCGATCAGCTCGGCCACCCGTTCGATATCGGCGGTGGTGGCCTCGGCGGCGGTGGAGATGCCCTGGATGGCGGCCACCTCAACGGCGTAGCGGCGGCCGAAGTAGGCGAACGCGTCGTGGGAGGTGACCAGGACCCGCCGCGGCGCCGGCACCGCGGCCATCCGCTCGCGGATCCCGGCGTCCAGGGAGGTCAGCTCGGCGAGGTAGGCGTCGAGGTTGCGCCGGTAGTCGGCGGCGTGCCCGGGATCGGCCGCGGCCAGCGTCTCGGCGATCGCCCGGCTGGCGTGCTGCCAGAGCGTGACGTCGAACCAGACGTGCGGGTCGGCCTCGCTCGTCCCGGGTCCCCTGAGCAGCTGATCGCGCGGAATGCCGTCGGTCACCGCCCGGACGGTCCGGCTGCGGCCGAGGTCGGCGAGTAGGTCGCCCATCTTGCCCTCGAGGTTGAGGCCCCCGTAGAAGATGATGTCGGCCTCGCGCAGCGCCTGCACATCCCCGGCGCTGGCCCGGTACAGATGCGGATCCACCCCCGGCCCCATCAGTCCGGTGACCTCGAGCCGGTCGCCACCGATCCGCCCGACCGTGTCGGTGATGAAGTTCGTCGTCGTGGTGATCCGCAGCGGGCGGCCGTCGGTGATCGGCGCCGTGCCGGACGCCTCGGCGGTGCAGCCGGCGAGGGTGAGGGCACCGGCCAGCGCGACGAGCACCGCCAGCAGCCGCCTCACGAGGCCACCCGCCCGGCCACCAGGCCGACCAGCTGGTCGCCGAGGGCGTGCGAGTGGTGGGCGTCGAGCCGGACCCACAGCGGACCGCCGAACGGCTGGCGTTTGGTCACCTCCAGGGTGACACCGGGGTGGATGCCGAGCCCGGCCAGGTAACGCAGCGCCGCGCCGTCCTCGTCGAAGACGCGTTCGACGAGGAAGCGGCTCCCGACCGGCGCGCTGGCCAGCGGGGTGCTCCAGCCTTCCTCGTGCTCCGTTCCCGGCCGCGGGATCGGGTCCCCGTGCGGGTCTCTCGCAGGGTGTTTCAGATACTCGTCGATGCGGTCGAGCAACCGCTCGGAGACCGCATGCTCGAGCAGATCGGCCTCGGCGTGGACCTCGTCCCAGGTCAGCCCGAGCACCATGGCGAGGAAGGTCTCCAGCAGCCGGTGCCGGCGAACGACGTCGCGGGCGTGCTCGGCGCCGTGCGCGGTCAGCGCGACCCGGTGGTCACGTCCGCGTTCGACGAGGCCGTGCGCCGTCAACCGCTTGAGCATCGCCGATGCCGACGGCGGCGTGACGCTCAGGTGCTGGGCGAGCGCGGAGGTGCCGATCTGTTCGCCACGACCGGTGCGCACGTAGATGGTGCGCAGCGCGTCCTCGACGGCCGGGGACCGGACCAGCCCGCAGCAGGGAGATTGCTCTAACTCTGACATTAGTCTCCTCTAACTCCGGCCTCAGTGCACTCTAACGAGGAGTATCGGCCATGCGGAAGGTCGGGCCTCCCCGTCGTCGCAGAGTGAGACACCACCGGGAACGTGACGCGTCGGCCTAGGCTGGTTCGCGTGCCAGCGCCCGTGATCGACCCGCCCGCGGCCGGAAACACCCGCGTTACGGTGATCGCCACGCGGCCGTCCCCGCGGCGGCCCGCCAGGTGAGGGCGGGGCTGGGCAGCCCCTCGTTCCGGCTCATGCTGGGCGCGACGGCGCTGGGATTCGGTGGGTACGCGCTGCTGCTGCCGGTGGTGCCGCTATGGGTGGTGCACGGTGGCTCGGGGGCGTTCGGGGCCGGATCGAGCACCGGGGTGCTGCTGCTCGCCACGGTGATCACCCAGCTCGGGGTGCCGTGGCTGCTGCGTCGCTGGGGGCACCGACTCGTGCTCGGGGCCGGGCTGGTGCTGCTCGGGGGACCGGTGCCGCTGCTCATGGTCTCGGCCGAGCTCGGCCCGGTGCTTGCCGTCTCCGCGGTACGCGGGATCGGCTTCGGCTTCCTGACGGTGGCCGGTAGCGCGCTGGTGGCCGAGCTGGTGTCGCCGTCCGAACACGGCCGGGCGACCGCGCGCTACGGGTTGGCGGTCGGGCTGCCGCAGCTCGCTGTGCTGCCCGCCGGTGTCGCGGTGGTGGGGCAGCTCGGATTCCCGGTGGTGTTCCTCGCCGGCGCGGTGCCGCTGCTGGGTGTGCTGCTGGTGCCGTTCATCGGGATGCGGCCCGTGACCAGCCCGGCGTCGCATCCCGCCGAGCGGGTTGAGCGGCTGCGGCGCAGTGCGGTCGGTCCGACGCTGGCCATGCTCGCCTGCTCGACGGCCCAGGGCGGACTCGTCACGTTCCTGCCGCTGGCCGCCGCCGATCCCGGTCTCGTGGCGCCGATCGCGCTGTTCGGCACCGCGGCGGGCGCGCTGCTCGGGCGGCTGGCCGCCGGTGAGCTCGTCGACCGCCGCGGTCTCGCCGGGCGGCTGCTGTGGCCCGGCGTGTTGGTGGCGGCGCTGGGCATGGCGGCGGAGGTGCTGACCGCCGGCGTACCCGGGGCCGCCGGCGGGGCCGGGCTGGCGGCCGGGGCGCTCGTCGTCGGGCTCGGCTTCGGGCTGGTGCAGAACGACGCGCTCGTCGCGCTGTTCGCGGCGGCGGGGCCGCAGCGGTACGGCACTGCGAGCGCGGTCTGGAACATCGCCTATGACGCCGGGACCGCCGCGGGCGCTGTCGGCCTCGGGGCGATCGCGGAACCGTTCGGGTTCCGGGCGGCATTCGGCGCGGCAGCGCTGCTGCTGGTGCTGACGGCCCCGTTCACCCGCGCTCGAGATCGTCAGGCCAGGTAGTCGACCACGCGACGGGCCATCGAGTAAGTGAAGGTGACCTTGCCGTGCAGGACTCCGCCGATCTCCAGCGGCGAGTTCGGTGCGAGGCGGGCGAACGGCGAGCTCTCCCGGAACCGGAACGTGACATCTTCGACCTCGGCGTTGCGCAGGTGGGCCACGAACGGGATCGGGATCTCGAGCAGCTCGCTGATGGCGTTGGTCCCGCCCGCCGGGGCCGGGATCTCGCGGTGGGTGTAGTAGTTCAGGTGACCGCCGAGCACGCCGATCTCCTCGGTGCCGACCCGCGCCGTGACCTCGATCGCGGGCGTGCCGTCGACGGACAGCCGGGACAGCAGACGATCACCGTCGAGCGTCCAGGTGCATTCGCCGGGAAGCGCTGGGATGCCGGCCTGCTCGCGGGCGTAGGTCCGCACCCGCGGTGAGCTGTTCCAGTAGCCCACCCAGTACCGCCCCGGGATCGACATGGTGCCGTCCGCGGTCTGGCTGTCGTGACCGGCGATCTCCACCGTCAGGTAGGTGAGGCTGAAGGCACCGAAGCCGCTCGTCTGTGCCGGATCGGGACATTCGTACATGTTCATCTGGATCAGGCCGCTCGGATGCGGCTCGAGCCCGGGTGGGAGGAGCTGCGCAAGCACGTCGGGGTCGGCCCGGTAGCCGACGATGAGCATCAGGACGTCCTTGAGCAGCTGCGGGGCGGGCGGCGTCCATGCCCCACCGGCCATTCCGCTGTACGGAGCGGTGTTCATCGCGTAGCGCTCCCTTGCCGAGAACCGTATCGGGCCACGTCCCCGAACGTGCCACAGTCCCTGGCGATCGGATAGCGCCGCCCGGTTCTATCGCAGCAGCACCGGCAGCGCCTCCAGCCCGTAGACGATCGAGGTCTTGCGGAACGCCAGCTTCTCCGGTGGGACCGCAAGGCGCATCGCGGGAAACCGGCGCACCAGCGCGGGAAAGGCGGTGCACAGCTCCATCCGGGCCAGCTCCGCGCCGACGCAGCGATGGATGCCGTGGCCGAACGCCAGATGCGAGGTGGGTCGCCGCGACGGGTCGAAGCTCTCCATGCCGGCGCCCAGCGCGTCGTCGCGATTGGCACCGCTGAGCGAGCACAACACCACGTCCCCGCGGGAGATCTGCACCCCGGCGATCTCCATGTCCTGCGTGGCGAAGCGGGGGAAGGCCACCTGGACCACCGTCAGATAGCGCAGCGCCTCTTCGACGAACGGCGTGGTTGCGTCGTCGTCGCGGCGGAGCAGCTCAGCGGCCTCCGGGTTCTGCAGCAGCATCAGCGCACCGAGGGCCAACATGCTCGCGGTGGTTTCGAACCCGCCGGTGAGCAGGCCGTCGGCGAGCCCGGTGAGCTCCTCGTCGTCGATCTCGTCACCGTGTTCCTTGATCAGCATGCCGAGCAGGCCGTCGTCCGGAGCTCCACGCTTCTTCTCGATGACCGTACGCAGGTAGTCGAGTGACTCCGAGATCGCGCTCAGCGGGGAGTCCGCGGAGTCGACGAGGTCGAACCGAGCGGTGCTCAACCGCTGGAAGTCGGCCCGGTCGGCGTAGGGAATCCCCAGCAGCTCGCAGATCGTCAGCGACGGGATGGGCAGGGCGAAGGCCTGCCACAGATCGACCGGTTGCCGCGCCGCCTCCATCGCGTCGAGCTGATCGGCGACGATCGCATCGATTCTCGGTGCGAGTCGGGCCAGCCTGCGTCGGGTGAACTCCGGTGTGAGCAAACGGCGTAACCGGGTGTGCACCGGCGGATCGGAGAATCCCAGGCCACCCGGATTCTGCTCCGCGGTAACTCCGGTGTTACCAACCAGATGGTCGAAATCGTTGCTGAATCCCTCCGTACGGCCGAGCACTGCCTTGGTCTCTTCGTGGCCGGTCACCAGCCACGTATTGAGTCCAATTGGTACCTTCAGCTTGCTGATCGGCTCCGCGCGGCGCTTGCGTCCCAGCTCAGGGACGGGGTCGAGACCGATTCGCCGCAACGGCATCAGCGTGGCGCTGGGCAAGTAGGAGAGCCTGGACAGTGCGAAGCCGTGGTTCCGGGATCGTGCGAGGTACCTGCGTCCGAACCAGGCGACGACCCGTGAGCCCAATCCCATGATCAACAATCCTAATGGTTGTCGATGAGGCCCCCGAAGCGGCCCGCGGCTCGGGGCGCAGGACGCATCATTCGCGCAGGTAGCTGACCGAGAACCGACCTCCGGACAGCGGGCTGGTGAGAGTTTCGAAGCCGCCGCTGTTGGTTGCGTCGATCGCGAAGGCGGTGCCGGCGCTCAGCTGATTCCCATCGACCGTGACATCGGTAAAAGTGATCTTGCCAAACCGGGGGAGCGAACCAGCGGCCGGTTCCACGATGATCTCGGCAGAGGTGTTGGCGGCATCGGCGGCCGCGGTGACGCTTCTGGTCCAGCCCCGGGTGTTGTCGGTGATCGTCATCGTGTAGTGCCTGCCGCTGCGGACCACGCCGGCCGTCATCGAGTCACCGGCTTGGACCGGGTCGTCGTGGTAGACGGGGAGAGCGGGGACCATCTCGTACCACGCCTGGTGGCTGGGGGAGCCGGAGGAACAGTCGGTCGCCACGCCGGTCTGTTCGACGGTGCTGCTGCCGTAGCCGTCGATGCCGACCCAGATCGCAAATTTGTTGCCGACCGAACTACAGGTGACGGGCGGTTGTCGCCAGCTGGCGGATACCGAGTGGAATCCCGTGCCCGAGGTGACGAATCCCGACCAATTTCCGCCGTCCTGGTTGAACCTGATCTGGGAGTCCGTCCCCGGATCAGCTTCCGCGGCGGCCCCATCGGCTCCCGTCCCCGCAGGTGCGAGCAGCAGGGATGCCAAACCGATCAGCGAGGCGAGCAGCATCCCGATGTTTCTGCCGGCCCATATGCTCTTGTTCCGCACGTTGGTGCACATCCCGTCATCTGTCGTCGATGTCCAGTTGCCTCTCCGATGGCGAGCGTCGAACGCTACGAACCGAGCCGTACCCGGCATAGTGCCGGAAGGACCGACGCGCGGGTCCCTCAGACCTGTTGCCGATATCACGGCGGAGCCTCGTCGCGATCGAGTACGGCAGCCGGCCCCGGCCGCGGAATACGATCATTTCGCAACCGGGCGAAGGGTGGACCCGTCTCTTGTCAAGAGGCCACCGGCCCGGCACCGTAAGCGACCAAATGCGTACTCGGGGGCGTGGCCAAATCGGGGAGGCCGGCCATGCGCGATGTCAGGGGATTCCTGCACACCGCGCGCGAGGCTCCGCAGCGCAGGCCGATCGACCTGCGATTGCGGGACTGGCGTGAGGTCCACAGGCCGTTGCCCGACGCCCGGTTGCGGCAGCAGGCCGGCCGGTGCATGGACTGTGGCATTCCCTTCTGCCACGAGGGTTGCCCATTGGGCAACCTCATCCCCGAATGGAACGACCTGGTCTCCCGCGATGACTGGTACGCCGCGATCGAACGGCTGCACGCCACGAACAACTTCCCGGAGTTCACCGGGGTGCTGTGCCCGGCTCCGTGCGAGGACGCGTGCGTGCTGGCGATCAACAGCGATCCGGTCACCATCAAGCAGGTCGAACTACAGCTCATCGACCATGCCTGGAGCCGCGGCTGGGTGACCCCGCTGCCACCGCAGCGACGGACCGGGCGGACGGTCGCCGTGATCGGCTCCGGCCCGGCCGGGCTCGCCGCCGGACAGCAGCTCACCCGGGCCGGGCACGACGTCGTCGTCTTCGAGCGGGCCGACCGGATCGGGGGATTACTGCGCTACGGCATCCCCGAGTTCAAGATGGAGAAGTTCCGGCTCGAGCGGCGCATCGAGCAGATGCGAGCCGAGGGGACCGTCTTCCGGCCGGGCGTGGAGGTCGGCATCGACCTCACCGTCGACGAACTCCGGTCCGGGTCTGACGCGGTCGTACTGGCCGGGGGCGCCACCGCGCCCCGCGAGCTTCGCGTCCCCGGTCGCGGACTCTCCGGCGTCCATCTCGCGATGGAGTATCTGACATGGGCAAACCGCGTCCAGGAAGGCGATGTTGCGGTCTCCCCGATCACCGCCGAGGGCCGCGACGTCGTCATCATCGGCGGCGGCGACACCGGCACGGACTGCCTGGGCACCGCCCACCGGCAGCGCATGCGGTCGGTGGCGCACCTGGACATCCGGCCACGACCACCTGCCCGGCGCACCGAGGAGATGCCGTGGCCGACCCATCCGGCGATCTACCGGACGTCCCCGGCTCATGAGGAGGGCGGCGCGCGGCTGTTCGCCGTGGACACCCTGGAGTTCCACGGCGACGCGCAGGGCGGGCTGCGGGCCATCACGATCACGGAGGGATATCGCGACGAGAACAAGCGGTTCCACCCCAGAATCGGCGCCGTCGAGGAGATCCCGGCGCAGCTCGCGCTGCTGGCCCTGGGGTTTCTCGGTCCCGAGCGCGGCAGGCTTCTCGCCGATGTCGGTGTGGACCTCGACGAACGCGGCAACGTCGGGCGCGACGAGCACTTCATGACCAACGTCGAGGGCGTCTTCGTCGCGGGCGACATGGGCCGCGGGCAGTCACTGATCGTCTGGGCGATCGCGGAGGGCCGGGCCGCCGCGGCCGGCGTCGACGCCTACCTGACCGGCCGGGATCTCCTGCCTCGCCCGATCCTGCCGACCGCCAATCCCCTCGCCTGACCCCGGGAGTCAGGCGCGCCGGCAGTTCGCGCAGCGACCCCAGTACGTGACCTCGGCTTCGTCGATGAGGTAGCCGGGATCGTCGGCGGGAAGGAGGCAGGGAGCCTCGCCGACGGCGCAGTCGACATCGGCCACCGCGCCGCATTCACGGCAGATGAAGTGGTGATGGTTGTCGTCGACGCGGGTCTCGTACCGGGAGGGATGCCCGGCCGGTTCGACATGCCGGATCAGCCCGTGGCGCTGCAGGGCGTGCAGGACGTCATAGATCGCCTGGGTGGAGACCGCGCCCAGCCGCCTGCGCACCGCGTGCGCGATGTCCTCGACCGTAGGGTGGCCGTCGTGCTCGAGCACCGCGAGCACCGCCATCCGGGGCGCGGTGACCCGAAGGCCCGCGGCACGCAACCAGTCGGCATGTCTGCGGTCCTGGATCTGCATTCTGTGGCGATTCAATGGAATGAGCCTCTTGCATAGCCGACCCGGTCGCACCAGCCTATATTGCAGGCCCACCGGGCGGTAGCCGCCCGCGCGACGGAGCCAGAGTCGATGCCCCGGCGCCGCGTTCGGGCGGACGCCACCGGACCGGGATGACTCTGTGTGCACCGACGTCTACGCAGGAGGGTTGACATGACGGAGAAACCGCACGCCACCGGGACGGTTGCCCCCGGCGATGTCACCCGCCGGGTCGGGATCGAGATGCTCCGGCAACGCGGGATCGACGTCGAACAGCTGATCCAAAAGCTGATCGACAATGCCGCGGCGGAGTTCGCCTCGACGTACTATTACTACTCCATTCTTCGGATGTATCTGGCCGGGCACGAGGACTACAAGGAGATCTGCGAGGACGCCCGGCTGGAGGATCGCCAGCACTATGAGCTGATCCTGCCGCGCATTTACGAGCTGGGCGGATCATTGCCCTACAGCCTGCACGAGTTCGCCGACCGGGCCGGCTGCCCCCATGCCTACCTGCCGGGCACCGACAACGGCTCGCACCCGCCCGAGCAGCCACCCTCGGCGGCCGACATCCTCACCGTGCTGCTGGAGTCCGAGCGGTGCGCGATCCGCTCCTGGCAGGAGATCTGCGACATCTGCGCCGGTAAGGACCCACGCACCTACGATCTGGCCGCGCGGATCCTGAACGAGGAGATCGAGCACGAGGCCTGGTTCATCGAGCTGCTCGCCATGGAACGCGACGGACAGGTCCAGCCGTCCGGCCACTTCCGCCGCGGCGCACCGGGGGAGGCCCCCTACTCGCGCAACCGCGCCTTCCACCACGGCGGTGCCGGCAACTGACGAGCACCTCGTGGCCGGGGACGGAACCGACACGTTCCACATCACGTTCGAGTTTCCCGACGGAAGCGAGCACACCGTCACTACGGATCGCGACGAGTACGTCCTCGCGGCGGCCCGCCGGGCCGGACTCGACCTGCCGAGCCGCTGCGAGGTGGGCTGGGATCTGACCTGCGCGGTGCGCGTCCTGGACGGTGAGCTCGACCACACCGATGCCCAGCGCTACTTCCCGGCCGATCAGCAGGCGGGCTTCGCGCTGATCTGCCGCGCCACGCCGCGCGCCGATCTGCGGCTGCGCACCCACCAGGCCATCGCCATGCGCGATCACCGCCTCGCCCACCGGCTGCCGACCCCGTACGGCGTGTGACCCGCTCGGCCTCGGTGACTTCGTCCGCCATCGCGGCTAGGTTCCTGGCCATGATCGAGCGTTCGGACGACGGAGACATCGCGGTGCTGCGGCTGACCCACGGGCCGGTGAACGCCATGGACCTGGAGCTCTGCCAGAGCCTGATCGCGCATTTCCACGCGCTGGTCACCGATTCGGCGCGCGCCGTCGTCATCACCGGCAGTGGGTCGTCGTTCTCCGCGGGGGTCGATCTTCGTCGCTTTCTCGACGGCGGGGCCGACTACGTGAAACGGTTCATGCCCGCCCTCGCCGGCTCCTTCCAGGCCGCGTTCGAGCTGACCAAACCCGTGGTCGCGGCCGTCAACGGACATGCGATCGCCGGCGGCTGCGTGCTCGCCGCGACCGCCGACGTCACGCTGATGACCGACGGCAAGGGCCGGATGGGGGTCCCGGAGATCAAGGTCGGCGTGTCGTTCCCGCGGATCGCGCTGGAGGTCCTGCGCTACGCCGTGGGCGAGGTCGCGGCCCGCCGGTTGATGCTCGGCGCCCAGACGTACCCGCCCGCCGAGGTCAAGGCCATCGGGCTGGTCGACCAGCTCGTCGACGGGGACGAGCTGCTCACCCGTGCCGTGCGGACGGCTCGCGCGCTGGCGGAGGAGTCACCCGCGGACACGTTCGCCGCCACGAAGACCCAGCTGCGCCGCGAGGCGCTCGAGCGGACCGCCCGCTATGCCGGCGATGACGACACCGCGATCCAGCTGTGGAGCAGGCGGGCGACCGACGGCTGGACCGCCGCCTACCTGGAGGCGGCGACCCGGCGGTAACCCGTCGGGGCGGACTTCGGTGCCCCCGGGGCGGGCGCGTCGCTACGGTGAGGCATGCGGCTCGGCAGTTCTGGCACCCGTCCGGCAGGCACGCCCGCCCAGCCGCCGCTCGGCACCGCGCTCGGGGTCGTCGCCGGGAGCGGGCGGCCGGGCCCGTCGCGGATCGCGGCCCCGGTGGGTGACACAGTGCTCGACGTCGCGTCGCTGGCCGTCGCCGAGCATGGGCCGCATGCGGCGCTGCTCCAGCAGCCGAATCTCGACGGGCTGCTCGCCGCCGGACGTGCGGTCTGGCGGGAGGTGGTCGGGTGGTTGGCCGAGCGGCTGGCCGACCCGGACCGGCTGTCCGGCCATCTGTTGCCGGCCACCGGGGTGGTCCCGGTGCTGCCGTTCACCGTCGCGGACTACGTCGACTTCTTCGCCTGCGAGCAGCACGCGGTCAACGCCGGGAAGATCTACCGGCCCCGCGGCGAGCCGCTCGCCCCCAACTGGAGGCACCTGCCGGTGGGCTACCACGGGCGCGCGGGCACGGTCGTCGTCAGCGGGACGCCGGTGGCGCGGCCTGCGGGTCAGCGCGGGCCGGGGGATATGGGGCCGAGCGGCGCCCTCGATGTGGAGGCCGAGATCGGATACGTCCTCGGCAGTTCTCGGGGAGCCGCGGCCGAACCCGTCCCGCTGGAGGACGCGCTCGACCACGTCTTCGGTGTCGTGCTGCTCAACGACTGGTCGGCCCGTGACATCCAGGCCTGGGAGTCGCGGCCGCTCGGACCGCTGCTGGGCAAGTCGTTCGCGACGTCGATCTCCGCGTGGGTCACGCCACTCGACGAGCTCGCCGCCGCCTGGATCGACCCGCCGCCGCGCGATCCGCCGCCGTTGCCCTACCTGTTGGGGCCCACCGACCGCGGGCTGGACCTGACGCTGGAGATCTGGCTGAACGGCGAGCTGGTGTCCAGCCCGCCCGCCGCGGACCTGTACTGGACGCCGGCGCAGCTCATCGCGCACCTGACGTCGAACGGGGCGCCGCTGCGCGCGGGTGACCTGCTCGGCTCCGGCACCGTCTCCGGCGCGCGCCGCGAGCAGCGCGGCTGCTTCCTCGAGCTGGCCTGGAACGGAGCCGAACCGGTGGGTCTGGCCGACGGGTCGGCGCGCAGCTATCTGCTCGACGGCGACGAGGTGGTGATCACGGCGACGGCCCCCGCGGTGGGTGGTGGGCGGCTGTCGCTGGGCGAGGTCCAGGGCAAGATCCTGCCCGCGCGCTGAGGTCCGGACCGGCGGGCCTGCTGCCGGATGGCCGGTCCGGCGGCCTCCCGGGTCACCATGATCGTCATTTGGGCAGCGTCGGCCGCGATCGCCGCGGTTCCCGGCTCCCAAACCGCGATCAAGGTTGTCGGGCGGGCCCGGCCGGGCTCGCCCGATGCCCGATACGGCTAGGGCGCCAGTAGCGGCGAGGGCTCGCCCAGCGCATCGGCGATCAGGGGTGGGATCTCGCGCTTGCCCGAGCCGTCGGTGGCGACCACCACGTAGACCGTCCGCCCGGTGCAGGTGACCTCCCCGGACCGGCGCACCTCGAAGTCGAGCGCGAAGCTGGTCCGCCCGACCTTCGCCGTCGACACCGCGACGACGATCTCGTCGCCCCAGCCGATTCCGGCCTTCCAATCGATCTCCGAGCGCACGAGCTGCACGTCGTAGCCTGCCTCGATCATGTCCCGGTAGCGCAGCCCGCGGTCGAGCAGGAACGCGGTCATCGCGTCGTCGAAATAGGCGAGATACCAGGAGTTGAAGACGACGCCCTGCGCATCGACCTCGAGATAACGCACGTTGACCGGGTGCAGGAAGACATCAGCCACTCCGCGAGCGTATGCGCCCCGGCAGCGGTGCGAGCGCGTCAACCGATCCGCTCGCGGATGGCTCGGTTCACCGCGCGGCCGAACGCCGTGACGACGCCCTGCACCGTGATCGGCTTGAGCTTGCTGAGCATGGCGGTGAGCCGGTCGCGTTCCTCGGCCGGATGCCCGGCATCGCGGTAGGGCTGGAGGACCTGCCGCTGGAACAGCGCCATCAGGTCCTCCGCGAGCGCCGTGGTGTGCTTCTCGATGAGTTCGTGCGAGTCGCGCAGCAGAGGGGTGGGCAGACCGGAGTCGAGCATCTCCAGCCCGGGGCCGAACGGGCCGTGCAGCCGCATCATCCGGCCGGACTCCAGCCGCTCCAGCACTCCGAGCGCCTCCAGCGCGTCGAGGGCATCGTCATCCAGGGTGCGGCCGGTCCGGCGGTCGAGCTCGGCGCGGTCGATCTCCTCGATCTGCTCGGGCACCCACGGGCTCAGCAGCGCCCGGTGCAGCGCGAGCTCGTCGGCCCCCGCGGACAGGGGTATCCGTTGCAGATAGCGCTCGATCGCGGCGAGTGTGAACCCGAGCGCGGACAGCTCGCTGACCAGCTCCAGCCGGGCCAGGTGGGTGGGGCCGTACAGCCCGGTGCGGCCGCGCAGCCGAGGCGGGGGGAGCAGGCCGCGCCCGGCGTAGAAGCGGATCGTGCGGACCGTGATACCGCTGCGTTCGGCCAGCTCGTCGATGGTGAGCAGCTCGGGATCGGGCTCGGCGGGCGGGGTCGGCGGGGTCGGCACTGCCATGTGAGCAGGTTACGGCAGTCCTTGACCTATGTGACAGTACTGCTGTAACAACGGAGGGGAGTGTCCACATCGTTGGCACCAGCAGACGAGAGGTTCACATGAGCGAGATCCCCGAGGCGTACATCTACGACGCAATCCGCACACCGCGCGGCCGGGGCAAGGCTTCCGGCTCGCTATACGAGGTCAAGCCGGTATCGCTGGTCATCGGGTTGATCAACGAGATCCGCACCCGTTTCCCTGAGCTCGACCCGGCCGTCATCGACGACGTCGTGCTCGGGGTGGTCTCGCCCATCGGCGACCAGGGTGGCGACATCGCCAAGACGGCCGCGATCGCGGCGGGCCTGCCCCACACGGTCGCCGGCGTGCAGCTCAACCGGTTCTGCGCCTCGGGGCTCGAGGCGGTGAACGTCGCGGCGCAGAAGATCCGGTCCGGCATGGAGGACCTGGTCCTCGCCGGCGGCGTCGAGTCGATGTCGCGGGTACCGATGGGCTCCGACGGCGGGGCCTGGGCGATGGACCCGGAGACCAGCTACGAGACCGGTTTTGTCCCGCAGGGCATCGGCGCCGACCTGATCGCGACGATCGAGAGCTTCAGCCGCACCGACGTCGACACCTTCGCCGTCGAGTCCCAGACCCGCGCGGCCAAGGCCTGGGCCAACGGCTACTTCGCCCGTTCCGTCGTCCCGGTCCGCGACCGCAACGGTCTGACGATCCTCGACCGCGACGAGCACATCCGCGCCAACGCC
This sequence comes from Pseudonocardia asaccharolytica DSM 44247 = NBRC 16224, assembly GCF_000423625.1. Classification (GTDB taxonomy): domain Bacteria; phylum Actinomycetota; class Actinomycetes; order Mycobacteriales; family Pseudonocardiaceae; genus Pseudonocardia; species Pseudonocardia asaccharolytica. The sequence goes on along the minus strand of NZ_AUII01000015.1, from coordinate 9,196 downwards.
AGCCTGGAGTCGCTGGCCGGGCTGACCCCGTCGTTCGCGATGATGGGTGAGGCCGGCGGCTTCGATGCCGTTGCGCTGCAGCGCTACCACTGGGTCGAGAAGATCGACCACGTGCACCACGCCGGCAACTCGTCGGGCATCGTCGACGGCGCGGCGCTGTGCCTGATCGGCACCGAGGCGGCGGGCACGGTCGCCGGGCTCACCCCGCGGGCCCGCATCGTGGCCACCGCGCTGTCCGGCGCCGACCCGACGATCATGCTCACCGGTCCGGCACCGGCCAGCCGCAAGGCGCTGGCCAAGGCCGGGCTGACCGTCGACGACATCGACCTGTTCGAGATCAACGAGGCGTTCGCCGCGGTCGCGCTGCGGTACATGCGAGACATGGGTATCTCGCATGACAAGACCAACGTCAACGGCGGCGCCATCGCGATGGGGCATCCACTGGGCGCGACCGGCGCGATGATCCTCGGCACCCTGCTCGACGAGCTCGAGCGCCGCGATCTGCGCTACGGCCTCGCGACGCTGTGCGTCGGCGGCGGCATGGGCATCGCCACGATCATCGAGCGCGTCTGACCATCCCCGCGCGAGCGGCACCAGAGATTGGACTGGAAACCAGTGAGTGAGCAGCAGGCCGTCCGCTGGGAGCGCGGCGCGGACGGGATCGCGATCGTCACCCTCGACGACCCGGGCCGCAGCGCCAACACGATGAACGATCGCTACAAGGCGGCGATGGGCCAGGTCGTCGACGAGCTGGTGGCGGCCAAGGACGAGGTCACCGGGGTGATCATCACGTCCGCGAAGAAGACCTTCTTCGCCGGCGGCGACCTGGACACCCTGATCAAGGCCACGCCCGCGGACGCCCCGGCGATCCTGGAGAACGTCACCGGGGTGAAGGCCCAGCTGCGCAAGCTGGAGACCCTCGGCAGGCCGGTGGTCGCCGCCATGAACGGCACCGCGCTCGGCGGTGGGCTGGAGATCGGCCTGGCCTGCCACCACCGCATCGGACTCGACGCCAAGGGCGTGGTCTACGGGCTGCCGGAGGTCACGCTCGGGCTGCTGCCCGGCGGGGGCGGCGTCACCCGGATCACCCGGATGCTCGGCATCGTCGACGGCTTCATGAAGGTGCTCGCGCAGGGCCAGCGGCACCAGCCCGCCGCCGCGCTGGAGATCGGCATCGTCGACGAGTTGGCCGCGACGCCCGAGGAGATGATGGACAAGGCGCGGGCGTGGATCGCCGCGAACCCTGACGCCGCGCAGCCGTGGGACAAGCCGGGTTACAAGATTCCCGGCGGTATCCCGTCGAACCCGAAGCTGGCGGCGATCCTGCCGGCGTTCCCGGCGAACCTGCGCAAGCAGCTCAAGGGCGCTCCGATGCCGGCCCCGCGCAACATCCTGGCCGCCGCCGTCGAGGGCACCCAGGTCGACGTCGACACCGCGCTGCGGATCGAGGCGCGGTACTTCATCGAGCTGGTCACCGGCCAGGTCGCGAAGAACATGACCAAGGCGTTCTTCTTCGACCTGCAGCACATCAACGGTGGGGGATCGCGCCCGGACGGGTTCGACCGCTACTCGCTCACCAGGGTCGCGGTGCTCGGCGCCGGGATGATGGGGGCGGGTATCGCCTACGTCTGCGCGCTGTCGGGCTGGGAGGTCGTGCTCAAGGACGTCTCCATGGAGGCCGCGCAGAAGGGTAAGGCGTACTCCGAGGGTCTGGTCGCCAAGGGGGTCAAGCGCGGGAAGACCACGCAGGAGAAGGGCGACGCGCTGCTGGCCCGCATCCACCCCACGGCCGACTACGCCGACCTCGCCGGGTGCGACATGGTCATCGAGGCCGTGTTCGAGTCGGTCGAGCTGAAGCACCAGGTCTTCCAGGAGGCGGCGAAGGTCGTCAAGCCGGACGCCCTGCTGTGCTCCAACACGTCCACGTTGCCGATCACCGAGCTGGCCCGGGGCGTCGACCGGCCGGGCGACTTCATCGGCCTGCACTTCTTCTCCCCGGTCGACAAGATGCCGCTGGTGGAGATCATCCGTGGTGAGCAGACCTCGGACGCCGCGGTGGCCAAGGCGTTCGACGTGACGCAGGGGATGCGCAAGACGCCGATCGTGGTCAATGACAGCCGCGGCTTCTTCACCAGCCGGGTCATCGGCACCTTCCTCAACGAGGGCGTCGCGATGATCGCGGAGGGCATCGACCCGCAGACGATCGAGCAGGCCTCCTCGCAGGCCGGCTACCCGGCCCCGGTGCTGCAGCTGATGGACGAGCTGACCCTCACGCTGCCGCGCAAGATCCGCCAGGAGTCGAGGGTGGCGGTCGAGGCCGCGGGCGGGATGTGGAGCCCGCATCCGGCCGAGGCCGTGATCGATCGGCTCGTCGAGGAGTTCGACCGCAAGGGCAAGAGCTCGGGCGCCGGGTTCTACGAGTACGCCGACGGCAAGCGGGTGCGGTTGTGGCCCGGGCTGCGCTCGGAGTTCGGTGCCACCAATCACGACGTCGACCTGCACGAGCTGGCCGAGCGGATGCTGTTCGTCGAGGCCATCGAGTCCCAGAAGTGCCTCGACGAGGGGGTGCTCACCTCGGTGCCCGACGCCAACATCGGCTCGATCTTCGGCATCGGCTTCCCGGCCTGGACCGGGGGCGTGCTGCAGTACATCGAGGGCTACCCGGGCGGTGTGGCCGGCTTCGTGGCCCGCGCCGACGAGTTCGCCGCGAAGTATGGCGAGCGCTTCGCGGTGCCCGCGTCGCTGCGCGAGCGCGCACAGCGGACGTCCGCCGCGGCCTGATGCGGTCAGGCCGGGCGGGGGATGGTCGGTTGCAGCACCGCCTCGGTCAGCGCCTCCGTGCGCAGCTGGGTGCCCGCCTGGTAGCCCGGGTCGCGCACCATGTCGGAGAAGGCCTGCCGGCTCGGGTAGGACACCAGGAGAACAGCGTCCCAGGCCTGGCCCGGCTCGGCGACCACCGGCTCGGCGCCGTGGCCGTAGTACAACACGGTGGCCCCGACCTTCTCCGCGAACACCCGGAAGTGCGCGATGTACTCCTCGTACCGCTCGGCGCCGCCCTCGGCGAACCGCAGCAGGTTGAGCATGACGATGGGTTGGTCGGGGCCGGCGGCGAGGAACGCCTTCATGTCGGCACCGGTCGGGTTCACGGCCATGGGCCCATCCTGTCGCGCCGGCCGCCATGCAGCCGAGTTACTGGCCGGGCCCCTCCCCGCGAGTCGGGGTATTTCCGCGACCGAGTCGGGAACGGGTGGCAGCCGGCCCCGCGCGGGCATGCCCCGGCGAGGCTCATTCGGTGACCCGACGGGGTTCCCGATGCCACATCCCATCGTCGAGCAGGCCGTCGTGGTCACCGGTGCGTCCAGCGGATCGGACGGGCCGCGGTGCGGGGGTTCGCGCGATGCGGCTCGTCGGTGGTCGCGGCCGCGCGGAACGACGAGGTGCTCAGGTGGCCACCGTCGTCGCGAAGTACCATCAGGTCGAGCGGCTCGCGAGCGCCGCCGTCGAGAAGTTCGGCCGGATCGACACATGGGTCGACGGCGCCTCATGCGGCCCGGCGAGATGCACAGCCAACGGCTGAAGTCGAGCGCGAAGGTGAGCAGCGTCACGGACCGCAGCCACGTCACCGAGATGGTCTGGCAGCGGCGGGTTCCCGGACGGCCTCGTAGAACGTGACCCGGCCGAATCGGCCGACCCGGGAGGTGAGCGCGGCGGGCCGGGTGAAGCCGGCCTCGCGCATCAGGTTGGGAATGGCCTCGTCGAGGTTGTCGCGAACTCGCTGCGAGCGAAGCTGCAGCCGGGCCATCAGGCCGTCGGCGGCGCGCACCCGTCCACCGAAGTCGACGAGATAGAGCGCCCCACCGGGGGTGAGCACGCGCAGCACCTCACGCAGGGTCGCCCGTTTGGCGTCCGCATCGAGGTGGTGGAACATGAACGCCGAGAGCACCCGGTCGAATGTGGCGTCCGGGTAGGGAAGATCCTGGCCGTAGCCGTGGTCGAAGCTGACCTGTGGCCCACGCTCGACTTTGCGCCTCGCGCGGGCCAGCGCGAGCTCGTCCGGGTCGACCCCCACCATCTCGGTCGTCGGGTGGAGCTGTTTGGCGAGGATCGCCAGATTCCCCGTTCCGCAGCCGATCTCCAGCGTCCGCCTGCTGCGGTCCAGGCCCGCCAGGTCGACGAGGGTTCGGTGCTGTTCGGGCGCGCCGAACAACCGCTGAACCAGGTCGTAGAGCGGGAGGAGGCGATCGTGCCCAAAACCGGGGAGGTAGTCGTGGCCGTGACGATGGCTCGGCTCGCGGGCGGGAATGGTCTTGCTGCTCATGGCGGTGCCTCCGGGTTCGAGGATGATGACGCGGTCTGTCCACCCATCCTGAACGCCGCGGGCCCGGCGCGACCGCGCCGAAGTTTGCGCTGAGTAGGAGGATCCTTGCCAGGCCACCGCGGCATGACCGGCGCGGCCGAGGAGGTGCGACGTGGCCGGTACGGCGAGACGGGATCGGCGGAGCGCCCGCGTGCCGGTCTACACCTACGTCCCCGATCCGGTGCTGCCGCCGGTGTCGGTTCTGCGGTTGGATCCTGCCGCCTTCCACCGAAAGCAGCCCGGCGAGCACACCCACGACTTTCCCGGACTGGCGTATTTCGAACGCGGCGGCGGCTCGCTGCGCTCGGGGAACCGGGAGTGGCTGGTCGAGGCGGGTGATCTCTACGTGATCGCTCCCGGGGACGTGATGGGCATGGGCGAAACCGCCGGGCTGGAGCACGCCGGGGGTATCGCCGTCTTCTTCACCCAGGACGCGTTGGGGCCGGATCGGCCGGGAGCGTTCCTGTCCTGGCGGGCTCATCCGCTGCTGTTCCCCTTCGTGGGCGGCGCGGCGACCGGGGCGCTGCGGCTGAAGGTGCCCGAGGCCGACCGGGCGGGCTGGCTCGCACGAGTGAGGGCGATCGAGGCGGAACTCGCCGACCGCCGGGACGGTTACCGGCAGGCCGTCCTCGCCCATCTCGTCCTGCTGCTGGTCGGTGTCTCGAGGCTGGCGACCGACGTCGTCGGCGACCTTCGGCTCAATGACGAATCGTTGCTCGCCGAGGTGTTCACGGTGATCGAGCGGCGCTACCGGGGGCGGCTGTCGCTGAGCGATGTGGCCAGGGCGGTGAACCTGTCACCGGGATACCTGACGACCACGGTGCGGCGCATGACCGGGCGCACGGTGCAGGACTGGATCGCCGAGCGGCGCATGACCGAGGCGCGCCGCCTGCTGGCGGAGAGCGACCTGGGCGTCAGCGAGGTCGGTCGGATGGTCGGGTTCACCGACCCGGGCTATTTCGCGCGCTCCTTCCGGAGAATGCACGGCCTGACCCCGCGCGGATGGCGGTCGGCGGGCGGGGCACCGCGCCGGCCGGACTGATCCCCGGCCCGGCTTGACACCGAGACCACTTTGCCTCCATGGTTGGCTATATGAGTAATGAACCGATGAACCGAAGTCGGTCGCGGCGGGCGCCGTGATGGACGACGGCCGCCCGCTGTTCGTCCAGATCGCGGAGCGGATCGAGGGCGCGATCATCGATGGTTCGCTCGCAGAGGAGGCACAGGCGCCCTCGACCAACGAATTGGCCGCCTTCCATCGGATCAACCCGGCCACCGCTGCCAAGGGCGTGAACCAGCTGGTTGCCGACGGAATTCTCTACAAGCGACGGGGGATCGGAATGTTCGTGGCCACAGGGGCACGCACCCGGCTGCTGGAACGGCGCCGGGAGGAGTTCGGCCGTCAGTACATCGCTCCGCTGCTGGCTGAGGCACGCAAGCTCGGAATGGACGTCGAGGAGCTCAAGAAGATGATCGAACTGTGGGGAGACGATCGGTGACGACCGCCGTGGCCAGCATGCGTAACGTGACGAAGCGCTACGGCGACGTCGCGGCGCTGGACGAGGTGAGCCTGGACCTAAGGGAGAACCAGATCCACGGGCTGCTGGGCCGCAACGGCGCCGGCAAGACCACGATCATGCAGATCCTGTCCGGTCAGGGCTTCGAGACCGCCGGAGGGGTCGAGGTGTTCGGGGCGCATCCCCGCGAGAACGCCGACGTGCTGCGCCGGATCTGCTTCGTCAAGGAGTCGCAGCGGTATCCGGACATCTTCAAGGTCCGGCACGCGCTCGCCGCGGCGGAGCTGCTGTTCCCGAACTGGGACGCCGAGTTCGCCGCCTCGCTGACGGCGGAGTTCGGCCTGCCGCCGAACCGGACGATCAAGAAGCTGTCCCGGGGCAGCTCTCCGCGGTGGGTGTGATCATCAGGTTGGCCTCGCGGGCCCGCTGACCTTCTTCGACGAGCCCTATCTCGGCCTGGACGCCGTTGCCTGCCAACTGTTCTACGACCGGCTGCTGGCCGACTACGCCGAGCACCCCCGCACGGTCGTGCTCTCCACACACCTGATCGACGAGGTCAGCGAGCTGATCGAGCACGTCATCCTGATCGACAGGGGCAGGATCCTCATCGACGAGAACGCCAAGACGCTGCGCGGCCGCGCGGTCACGGTGACCGGGCCTGCGTCCGCCGTCGAGGCGTTCGCCGGTAGGCACACCGAGCTGCACCGCGAGCGGCTGGGCGGGTTCCTGCGGGTCACACTGCAGGACGCGCGGCCCACGATGAACGGCGATGGCCTGGAGTTCGAGCCGGTGTCGTTGCAGCAGCTCGTCGTCCGGACCACCCAGCAGTTCGCATCCGACCGGACGGAGGACTTGTGATGAACCGCGTGCTGCGCGTCGCCCGGATCCAGCTCGTCAACGCACCCTCCGTGCTCGGGGTGCCGGTGCTGGTCCTCGCCCTCGCGTTCCTGGCGAACCTCGCGATCTTCGGTGCGATCGGCGAGACACCGCCGAACACTTATATCGGCGCCCTGATCTCGATCTACATCGCCATGATGGTGACGCACCTGCAGACGATGACCCAGACCTTCCCGTTCGCGCTCGGGCTGAGCGTCACCCGCCGGGACTTCTTCGCCGCCGCCGGGCTCGTGGTGCTGGGCCAGTCGCTGGCCTACGGCGTGGGCCTGTACCTGATGCTGCTCGCCGAGCGGGCGACGGGGGATGGGGACTGTCGCTGGAGTTCTTCGGCCTGCCGTTCCTCGTGCACGACAACCCGCTGGTGCGGATCCTGATCTACACGGCGCCGTTCGTGTTCATCGGCTTCCTCGGCGTGTTCACCGGCGTGGTGTTCAAGCGGTGGGGGCAGTTCGGCATGTACGTGATGTGGCTCGGCCTCGGCGTGCTGCTGGCCGTCGCAGCGGTGCTCGTGACCTGGCGGGGCTGGTGGCCCGCGGTCGGCCGGTTCTTCGTCGAGCAGCCTGCGGTTGCGCCACTGGCCGGCTATCCGCTCGCGCTGGCTGTGCTGATGGTCGGTGCCGGGTACCTGACGCTGCGCCGCGCGACACCCTGATGCCCGGCAGCAGCCACTACGCACGACGACCCGAAACATGATCACGCCCTACCACCGGAGGACCAGGTCGTCACCGTGGTGGGGCTCAGTCACCGAAGCAAGGCTCCCGCAGAACTGGATCCTGTGGAAGAAGGCCGCTGGATAGGGCATATCTAACGAGATCAGCTTGGTTGCGAAGCCCTAATTTGCGCATTGCTGCGGCCCTATGGCCTTCGACTGTCCGGTGGCTAATTCCAAGTATCTCGCCGATATGCGCATTACTTTTTCCTTGCGTAACAAGCCGGACGACCTCGCGCTCCCGTCCGGATAGTACGTCGGTAGACAGTTCTCCGCCCTTGTCTCCATCGCCCACACGCTCCGCATAAGCGTCCAGCTTCGATACCGAGAGCGGAGGGCTGAGGTATCTTCTGCCGTCTGCCACTTCCCGCAGTCCGCGTACGAAATCTCCCGCCGGAGCCTGCTTGAGGACGTAGCCGGATGCACCCAATCGAAGTGCCTCCAAAACGTACGACTCATTCGAATACATTGAGAGCACGACCACTCTACAACGGGGATGGACCCTAAGCACTTCGCGAATTACCTCGAAGCCGGTCATGCCCGGCAGCATGAGATCTACTACGGCGATGTCCGGCCGCACCTTGCGAGCAAGCCGGACAGCTTCCTCGCCTTTGCCGGCCTCCGCGATGACCTCCATACCTAGTTGCGCACTTAGCAGGGCCCGAAGCGCCTCTCGTACCACACTATGATCTTCGACAAGGAGGATCTGGATCATCTATCACCATGCCTTGATCGGCAACGGAATTTTGGCGCGTATGCATGTCCCCTGACCAGGCGACGATCGGATTGTGAGCCTCCCGCCAAGTTCTTGTACACGCTCATCCATTCCACGGAGCCCACTACTCAGTCGGTCCACCTGGAATCCAACACCGTAGTCACGAACCGACACGACGAGATTCTCCGGTGATGAAGCGCACCGGACGGCGCAACGCTTGGCGCCTGCATGGCGAGCAATATTCGTGAGTGCTTCTTGGATAAGCCGATAAACCCCCAACTCAACTTCGCGAGGTAGCCTCTTGGCAAGTCCATCGTGAAGTAGTTCGACCAGGATCCCCGTTTGCTGCTCGAAGCGCTGGGTAAGCCAAATGAGCGCTGGGCCCAGGCCGAAATCGTCCAGAACGTGCGGGCGAAGAGCCAGACACAGGTCGCCTACGCGCGACGTCAGATCGGCCACGAGCGAGCTTGCTTCTTTAGCGATTTCGATGCCCGTTCCGCTGCTATGAAGGGCCATGCGCTCCAATGTGTAGTTGAGCGCCGTCAGTGTCTGGCCGACTTCGTCATGTAGTTCCCGCGCGACCCGGTGCCGCTCCGTTTCGTGTGCGTGGCGCAGCTCTACGGAGTACTTCTGGACCTCTTGCCGGAGCCTCCTTTCACAATCCCTAGTGTCTTGCGCCTGAAATTCGTTGATGATGTCTAGTATGGGCGTCGTGGCACGCACGGGACGGCCGGTGGCCGCGGTGACCTTGATCGACGACGAACGGGCGACTCTGGTGCGCTGGTCGCGGCGGGCGAAGTCGTCGCAGGCGCTGGCGCTGCGATCGCGCATCGTGTTGGCCTGCGCGGACGGTGGGTCCAATCAGGACGTGGCCGCCGATCTCGGGGTGTGGCCGCAGACGGTGGGCAAGTGGCGGCGCCGCTTCGTGGAGGCGCGCCTGGACGGCCTGTCCGACGAGCCGCGGCCCGGTGCTCCGCGCACGGTCACCGACGAGCAGGTCG
>NZ_AUII01000014.1 GCF_000423625.1 Pseudonocardia asaccharolytica DSM 44247 = NBRC 16224 | reverse complement strand
TTGACGTACACCTGGTCTGCGACAACTACAGCACCCACAAGGCGCCCGTGGTCCGTGCCTGGCTGGAGCGCCATCCGCGCTTCCACCTGCACTTCACCCCGACCTACTCGTCCTGGCTCAACCAGGTCGAACGCTGGTTCGGGCTGCTGACCGACCAACGGCTCCGCCGCGGGGTCCACAAGAACCTCCAAGCCCTCGAACGCGACATCCGGGAGTGGATCCAGAGCTGGAACGACAACCCCCGGCCCTTCGCCTGGACCAAGACCGCGGACGAGATCCTCGAACGACTCGCCGCATATCTTGACCGGATTCCTGGCGCGACTCACTAGCCCATCCCCGCGAGTCGCGGGATTCCCGCGACCGAGTCGGGCCTGCCCGGCATCGCCGCGACGGGTGGCCTCGGGTCGGTGTGCTGCGGGACCGACCGTGGCGACGAGCTCGCCGAGGTCGCGGAGCAGGCCTGCCCGGTCCAGCGGCTGATCGTGACGATGTCGCGTCCGCCCGGAGCCAGGCGGCGCAGCTGACGGTAGTGGCCCGCCGGAGTGTGGTGTCGATCAAGGCGCGGATGCGTTCGTTGAACGCCTGCGCGGCGACCGGCGAGATCGGGTCACCGCCACACAGCCTGACTCCCAAGTCCTTGCTGTGGCTGTCGAGCTTCGTCCGCAACCGGTACGCCTCCGCCAGCAGCACGGCACGCGCCTGCAGCACGGTCTCCCGGTCGATCTGCATCCGCAGGCTGTCCACGGCGGACTGGAACTGGGCCCGGCTCGACGCGGGGACACAGGCATGATCGGCAGCGTAGAGCGGCGACCGGATGCCGTGGGGCGGTTCGGAGAAGCAGGCCGCGACTCGCGCTCGGGAATCCCGCGACTCGCCGGGAACAAGGTCGGGGTGGTGTGCGTTGGGCTGGTACGAGGAAGTTGAGCGAGATCGGCTCAAGGTCGGTTTGACGGCCGGGGCGGGTCTTGTGGAGAATTGAGTCAGATCGGCTCAAGTACGCAAACCACGGAGGCAACCACCATGGCTCGTGCGGTCGGTATCGACCTCGGGACCACCAACTCCGTCGTCGCCGTCCTGGAGGGTGGCGAGCCGACGGTCATTGCGAACTCGGAGGGCTCGCGCACCACCCCGTCGGTGGTGGCGTTCGCGCGCAACGGCGAGGTCCTCGTCGGGCAGTCGGCCAAGAACCAGGCCGTGACCAACGTCGACCGGACGATTCGATCCGTCAAACGGCACATGGGCAGCAGCTGGGCCACGCCCGATATCGACGGCAAGAAGTACGCCGCACAGGAGATCAGCGCGCGCGTGCTGCAGAAGCTCAAGCGCGACGCCGAGGCCTACCTGGGTGAAGAGATCACCGACGCGGTGATCACCGTCCCGGCCTACTTCGAGGACGCGCAGCGTCAGGCCACCAAGGAGGCCGGCCAGATCGCGGGCATGAACGTCCTGCGCATCGTCAACGAGCCGACCGCCGCCGCGCTGGCCTACGGGCTGGACAAGGGTGAGAAGGAGCAGACCATCCTGGTCTTCGACCTGGGTGGCGGCACGTTCGACGTCTCACTGCTGGAGATCGGCGAGGGCGTCGTCGAGGTCAAGGCGACCAATGGCGACAACCACCTCGGCGGCGACGACTGGGACGAGCGGATCATCAGCTGGCTCGTCGACAAGTTCAAGAGCGCCCAGGGCATCGACCTGACCAAGGACAAGATGGCGATGCAGCGGCTGCGCGAGGCCGCGGAGAAGGCCAAGATCGAGCTGTCGAGCCAGTCGACCGCCACGATCAACCTGCCCTACATCACGGTCGATGCGGACAAGAACCCGCTGTTCCTCGACGAGACGCTCTCGCGCGCCGAGTTCCAGCGGATCACCTCCGACCTGCTCGACCGCACCCGGGCCCCGTTCAACCAGGTGATCAAGGACGCCAGCATCTCCGTCGGCGATATCGACCACGTGGTGCTCGTCGGCGGTTCCACCCGGATGCCGGCGGTCACCGAACTGGTGAAGGAGCTCACCGGCGGCAAGGAACCCAACAAGGGCGTGAACCCGGACGAGGTCGTCGCTGTCGGAGCGGCGCTGCAGGCCGGTGTGCTGAAGGGCGAGGTCAAGGACGTCCTGCTGCTCGACGTCACCCCGCTGTCCCTGGGCATCGAGACCAAGGGTGGCGTGATGACCAAGCTGATCGAGCGCAACACCACGATCCCCACCAAGCGGTCGGAGATCTTCACCACGGCCGACGACAACCAGCCGTCCGTGCAGATCCAGGTGTTCCAGGGCGAGCGCGAGATCGCGGCCTACAACAAGAAGCTCGGCATGTTCGAGCTGACCGGACTGCCGCCCGCCCCGCGCGGCGTGCCGCAGATCGAGGTCTCCTTCGACATCGACGCCAACGGCATCGTCAACGTCTCGGCGAAGGACCTCGGCACCGGCAAGAGCCAGGCCATGACCATCACCGGCGGATCCGCCCTGGGCAAGGACGAGATCGACCGGATGATGCGCGAGGCCGAGCAGCACGCCGAGGAGGACCGCAAGCGCCGCGAGGAGGCCGAGGTCCGCAACCAGGCCGAGACGCTCGTCTACCAGACGGAGAAGTTCGTCAAGGAGAACGAGGAGAAGCTCCCGGCCGACGTCAAGGACAGCGTGAACGGCGCGCTGGCGCAGGCGCAGGAGGCGCTGAAGGGCACCGACTCCGACGCCATCAATGCGGCCATGGAGAAGCTCGCCACCGAGTCGCAGAAGCTCGGCTCGGCGCTCTACCAGCAACAGGGCGGCGATGCTGCCGCTGCCGGGGCCGCCGGCGGTCCGAGCGGTCAGCAGACCGGCGCCGACCCGGGTGCCGACGACGTCGTTGATGCCGAGATCGTGGACGAGGGCAAGGACAACAAGTGAGCACCCACGACGGTCCCCGCGCCAACGCGGACCGCGACGGTGAGCACGAGGGCGAGCGGGTCGTGGTGCGCGATCGACGGCGCGTCGACCCGGTGACGGGCGAGGTCCGGGCCCCGGTCGGCGAGCAGCCGGCGGGGGCTCCCGGCCCGGCGCCCGAGCCCGTCGCGGACGCAGGTGCGGATTCAAGGCTGGCCGAACTGGAGAGCCAGGTCGCCGAGCGCACGGCCGATCTGCAGCGGGTCACGGCCGAGTACGCCAACTACCGGCGGCGTGTCGATCGCGACCGGGAGGGCGTGTTCGCCGGGGCCAAGGCTCAGGTTCTGTTCGAGTTGCTCAGCGTGCTCGACGATCTCGATCGGGCCGAGCAGCACGGCGACCTGAACGGCGCGTTCAAGGCGGTGGCCGACAAGCTCACCGACATCCTGACCAAGCAGGGTCTCGAACCCTTCGGCGCCGAGGGCGAGGTGTTCGACCCGACGCAGCACGAGGCGGTCCAGCACGAGGCGACGGACGCCCTCGCACCGACGATCACGGTGATCTCCGCCGTGCTCCGACGGGGCTACCGGATGGGCGATCGGCTGCTGCGGCCGGCGATGGTCATCGTTGTCGACAAGATCGACGACGGCAGCGGGGCCGGCGCCGAGAGCCCGGCGGATGCGGCCTCGGACACCAGGGATGCCCGAGATACCAGGGATGCCGCAGGCGGCGGGGCCGACCCGACGTCCCACTGAGCCACAGCACGGGAAGGAGGCGGAGTGACCCAGCGCGACTGGATCGAAAAGGACTTCTACCGCGAACTGGGCGTCGCCTCCGACGCGTCCGCGGACGAGATCAAGAAGGCCTACCGGAAGCTGGCCCGGGAGCTGCACCCGGACGCGAACCCGGGTGACGCCAAGGCCGAGGCGCGGTTCAAGGCCGTGTCCGAGGCCTACGGCGTGCTCTCGGACGAGAACAAGCGCCGCGAGTACGACGAGACGCGCGCGCTGTTCGCGGGCGGCGCCTTCTCCGGCGCCCCGGGCGCCGGAGGATTCCCCGGCGGGTTCGGTGCCGGCGCGGGCGGGCAGGCCTTCGATCTCGGAGACCTGTTCGCCCGGGCCGGTGGCCCCGGCGCCGCGTCGGGGGCCGGGGGTCTCGGCGACCTGCTCGGCGGGCTGTTCGGGGGTCGAGCAGGCGCCACCCGGACGGGGGCGAACCGCGCGCAGCGCGGTGCCGACGTGGAGAGCGAGCTGCGGATCTCGTTCGAGGACGCCGTCCGCGGCGCCGAGGTGCAGATCCGGCTGACCTCACCCGGACGATGCGAACGGTGCGGTGGCACCGGCGCCAGGCCGGGCAGCACGCCGCGCACCTGTCCGACCTGCAACGGCGTCGGGCTGGTGAGCCACAGCCAGGGCGCGTTCGCGTTCTCCGAACCATGCCAGGACTGCCGCGGCACCGGACGGCTGATCGACGACCCGTGCCCCGAATGCGGCGGCGTCGGCGTCAGCGCTCGCACCCGCACGCTGACCGTGCGGGTCCCGGCGGGTGTCGACGACGGGCAGAAGGTGCGGCTGGCCGGTCAGGGCGAGCCGGGACGCGGCGGGGCTCCGGCGGGCGATCTGTACGTCACCGTGCACGTCACCCCGCACCGGCTGTTCGGGCGCTCGGCGCGCAACGCCGACGACCTCACGATCAAGGTGCCGGTGACGTTCCCCGAGCTGGCGATGGGCACGACCCTGACGGTGCCCACGTTGGACGGGTCCGTCTCGCTGAAGGTCCCGCCCGGTACGGCGAGCGGCCGCACGCTGCGTGTGCGCGGCCGTGGGGTGCGCCGCCGCTCCGGGAAGACCGGCGACCTGCTGGTCACCCTCGAGGTCGCGGTGCCGAGCAAGCTCGACGGCGCCGCCACCGAGGCGTTGCGGGCCTACGCCGATGCGACCAAGGCATTCGATCCGCGGGCCGATCTGCTCGGCGGGAGGTGAGCGATGAGATGAGCACACGATCCCGGGACACCGGCGGCGCCGACGAGTCGCTGCCGCCGGGCGCCACCCTCGACAGCCCGGTGTTCGTGATCTCGGTGGCCGCCGAGCTGGCCGGGCTGCATGCCCAGACCCTGCGCAGCTACGACCGGCTGGGGCTGGTCAGCCCCGGCCGGACGCCGGGCGGGGGCCGTCGCTACTCGGCTCGCGAGATCGCACTGCTGCGCGAGGTGCAGCGGCTCTCCCAGGTCGACGGGGTCAACCTCGCCGGCGTGAAGCGGATCATCGAGCTCGAACGGCTGGTCGACGAGCTGCGCGGCCGGATCGCCGAGCTCACCGAGGAGCTGGCCGCCGCGGAGGCGGCCGCCCAGCAGGCCGCGGCGATGGTGCATCAGTCCTATCGACGCGATCTGGTCCCGGTCGACCGGCGGCAGGCGTTGGTGGTCTGGCGGCCGAAGCCGCGGCAGGACACCTGAGGTGAGCTGCCTTCCTACTCCATCGTGAACGGGTCGTACGTGATGCGGTCGAGCGGCGTGCCGGCGACCAGCATGCGCGACACCGTGGCCCGGATCATCGCCGGGGACCCGGACACCAGCACGTCGTGGTCGGCCCACGCACCGTAGCGGGTGACGACGTCGGCGAGGGTGCCGCGTTCGGCGCCCGACGCGCGGTCGTCCTGTTCGACGACCGGCACGACGTCCAGCCAGGCGCCTGCGTACGACAGCCTGCGCAGGGCGTCGAAGTCGTAGAGGTCCTCCCAGGTGCGGCCGCCCACGAACACCTGCGTGCGCGGCTGCCGCTGCCGCTGGCTGAGGTCATCGAGCAGCGCCTTGATCGGGGCCACCCCGGTTCCGCCCGCGACCATCAGCAGCTCGCGGTCGCTGTCGGGCCGCACGCCCATCCGGCCCATCGGGGAGCCGATCCGCCAGGTGTCGCCGACGTTGGCGTGCGCCACGATGGCCCGGCTGACCCAGCCGCCCGGAACCGCGCGGACGTGGAAATCGATGGTGCCGTCCTGGCGCGGGGCGTTGGCGGGCGACAGGTAGCGCCACAGCCGCGGACGCTGCGGCGTCTCGATGCTCAGGTACTGCCCGGCCCGGTAGGGAAGGGGTTCGCTGGTCTGCACGGTGAGCGTCGCGATGTCCCAGCCGTGCCGGGTGTGCTCGACCACCCGGCCCATCCACGATGCCGGTCCGCGCTCGGTGTCGGCCGCGGTTCGCATCGCCGTCGCGGCCAGCGCCAAGGTCTCCCGCCAGGCGTCCTCCACCTCCGGCGTCCAGGCCTCGCCGCTGACCTTCCGAATCCCGCCGACCAGCGCCGTGGTGACGGCGTCGTAGTGCTCCGGCCGCACGCCGAACTTCCGGTGGTCGCGCCCCAGCTGGTGCAGGAACGGGAGGAGCTCGTCCATGTCGTCGGTCTGGTGCGCGACATGGACCAGCGCACGGATCAGCCTGCTCCGATGCACCTCCAGGTTGACCGGGAACAGATCCCGCACCTCGGGGGCGATGTGGAACAGGATGGCGTAGAACTGGCTGCCGACCTCGTCGGCGCGAGGCTCGACGACGGCCCAGCTGCGCCGGGTGAGTTCGGTCGTGCCCGTGTCGGGGGAGGTCGTCGCACGGTCCGCGGAGAGGTCTGTCGTGAACAGTGGCTCAGCGGTCATGTCGGGCCGACACTCTCCTCGCTCGTGGTCGGTCAGGGCGGCGTCGGCGCCCGCATGGGGGTCGGAGTCACGACCCTAAACGCGCTCGGCGCTAAACCAGTCATCGTTCATCCGTTCGGGGACGGCGATCACGTGGGGTGGCACCGATGAGGCGCCAGACCGTGATCATAGCCGCTGCTCCCACCTGAGTGGCGTCTTGCGCGCACCGTGGTGATGGCGATGGATGACCCGGCGTCCCCGCGCACCGAAACCAAACCTGAGTGGAACAGACTCAACTTTTTTGACGTTGAGTACGACGACGGGCGCAGTGGTCCACTGGAGCCCAGCGACATCACGACGCAGGAGGACGCGGGGATGGACTCCTTCAACCCCACCACGAAGACCCAACAGGCGATCTCGGCTGCCGCACAGGCCGCCACCCTCGCCGGCAACCCCGACGTCGGTCCGACGCATCTGCTCGGCGCGCTGCTCGCGCAGGGCGACGGCATCGCCGCGCCGTTGCTGGCCGCCGTCGGCGCCGACGCGGCCGCCGTGCGCACCGAGCTCACCCGGCTCGGCAACCGGCTGCCCTCGGCGGCGGGCTCCACGGTCAGCGCGCCGCAGCTGTCCCGCGAGGGGCTCGCCGCGATCACCGCCGCCCAGCAGCTCGCCACCGAGATGGGCGACGAGTACGTCTCCACCGAACATCTGCTGGTCGGGCTCGCGTCCACGCCCGGCGCGGTCGCCGATCTGCTGCGCCGCCACGGCGCCACCCCCGAGGCGCTGCGCGAGGCGTTCACCAAGGTCCGGGGCAGTTCCAGGGTGACCAGCCCCGACCCGGAGGGCACCTACCAGGCCCTGGAGAAATACGGCGTGGATCTCACCGAGCGGGCCCGCAAGGGCGAGCTCGACCCGGTCATCGGCCGCGATACCGAGATCCGCCGGGTCGTGCAGGTGCTGTCGCGGCGCACCAAGAACAACCCGGTGCTCATCGGCGAGCCCGGAGTCGGCAAGACCGCGATCGTCGAGGGGCTGGCCCAGCGGATCGTGGCCGGTGACGTTCCGGAGTCGCTGCGCGGAAAGCGGGTGGTCGCCCTCGACCTCGGCTCGATGGTGGCCGGCGCGAAGTACCGCGGCGAGTTCGAGGAGCGGCTCAAGGCCGTCCTCAAGGAGATCACTGACTCGGCGGGCCAGATCATCACCTTCATCGACGAGCTGCACACGATCGTCGGGGCCGGTGCGACCGGCGAGGGTGCGATGGACGCCGGCAACATGATCAAGCCGATGCTCGCCCGCGGTGAGCTGCGGATGGTCGGCGCCACGACGCTGGACGAGTACCGCCAGCACATCGAGAAGGACGCCGCGTTGGAGCGCCGCTTCCAGCAGGTGCTGGTCGGCGAGCCGAGCGTCGAGGACACGGTCGGCATCCTGCGCGGGCTGAAGGAGCGCTATGAGGTCCACCACGGCGTCCGGATCACCGACGCCGCGCTGGTCGCCGCCTCGACGCTCTCCGATCGCTACATCACCGCGCGGTTCCTCCCGGACAAGGCGATCGACCTCGTCGACGAGGCGGCCTCCCGGCTGCGCATGGAGATCGACTCCCGGCCCGTCGCGATCGACACGGTGGAGCGGGCCGTGCGGCGGCTGGAGATCGAGGAGATGGCACTGGCGAAGGAGGACGACGAGGCGTCGCGGGAGCGGCTGGCCGCGCTGCGTGCCGAGCTGGCCGAGAAGCGGGAGGAGCTGTCGGCGCTGACCGCGCGCTGGCAGAACGAGAAGACCTCGATCGAGTCGGTCCGTGAGCTCAAGGAGCAGCTCGAGGCGCTGCGCGGGGAGTCGGAGCGGGCCGAGCGCGACGGTGATCTCGGCCGCGCCGCCGAGCTGCGCTACGGCAAGATTCCGGCGCTGGAGAAGAAGCTCGCCGAGCAGACGGCCGCGACCGCACCGGATGCCGACCTGATGCTCAAGGAGGAGGTCGGACCCGACGACGTCGCCGACGTCGTCTCGGCGTGGACCGGAATCCCGGCGGGCCGCCTGCTGGAAGGCGAGACGGCCAAGCTGCTGCGCATGGAGAACGAGCTCGGCAAGCGGGTGATCGGCCAGTCCGAGGCGGTGCGTGCGGTGTCCGACGCCGTGCGCCGGGCCCGGGCCGGTATCGCCGACGAGAACCGGCCGACCGGGTCGTTCCTGTTCCTCGGCCCGACCGGCGTCGGCAAGACGGAGCTGGCCAAGGCGCTCGCGGAGTTCCTGTTCGACGACGAGCGGGCGATGGTCCGTATCGACATGAGCGAGTACAGCGAGAAGCACAGCGTCGCGCGCCTGGTGGGGGCCCCGCCCGGCTATGTCGGTTACGACCAGGGCGGCCAGCTCACCGAGGCGGTGCGCCGGCGCCCGTACACGGTGGTGCTTTTCGACGAGGTTGAGAAGGCACACCAGGACGTGTTCGACACGCTCCTGCAGGTGCTCGACGACGGACGGCTGACCGACGGCCAGGGCCGCACGGTCGACTTCCGCAACACGATCCTGGTGTTGACCTCGAACCTCGGCTCGCAGGCGATCGCCGATCCCGGTCTGGACGACGAGGGTCGCCGCGACGCCGTCATGGCGGTCGTGCGCACCCATTTCAAGCCGGAGTTCCTCAACCGGCTCGACGACGTCGTGGTGTTCCACGCGCTGTCGACCGAGGAGCTGACGAAGATCGTCGACATCCAGCTCGGGCTGCTCGGTGAGCGGCTGGCCAGGCGCAGGCTGACCCTGGACGTGTCCGAGGCGGCCCGCGAATGGCTGGCGATGAACGGGTTCGACCCGGTGTACGGGGCGCGCCCGCTGCGCAGGCTGATGCAGGCCTCGATCGGTGACCAGCTGGCCAAGGAGCTGCTCGCGGGTGCCATCCGCGAGGGGGACAGCGTGCGCGTCGACCTCGATCCGGGCGCGGGCGGGGGTACCGGCGGGCTCGTCGTCGGGAAGGGGCTGCCGGTCGCGGCCGCCTGACCGGCGCCACGAGTCCGGGCAAAACGCCACGGCGAACGCCGCTCGTGCCTACCGTTGTCCGGCATGGACGCACCCGAGTGGCTCCCCGGCTACCGCCGGCGCACCGACGATATCGCCCGCCGCGCCGCGCAGGCGCACGCCGAGCTCGCCACCGTCCGGGCCAGCGCGAGCAGCCCGGACGGGGCGGTGACGGTCACCGTGAACCCGGCAGGCGCCCTGCAGGGACTGGCCCTCGGCCGCGCGGCCGAGGGCCTTTCCCGGGTCCAGCTCGCCGAGGCGGTGCTGGTCACCGCCCGGCGGGCGCATTCGCAGGCCGCGCAGCTGGCGGCCGCCGCGATCACCCCGCTGATCGGCGAGACCAGCGAGGCGATGCGCGTGGTGCGCTCGGCGCTGGCCGCACCGCCCTCCGGAGAAGCGCGGTGAGGGGTGGGTTCGCCGTCGACCTGACGGCGCTCGGTTCGCATGCGGGGCAGGTCGAGGTGGTGGCCGACCGGTTGGGCGCCGCCGCCGATGCGGGCAGGCCGCTCTCCCGCGACGCCTACGGCCTGATCGGGCAGATCTTCGCCGACGCCGCGGCCGAGACGGCGGCGCGGTCCTCGGTCGTCGTCTCCGTGATGGCGCGGGCCGCGACCTCGTTCGCGGACGGCGTGCGGTACTCGGGGGCGGACTACACGGCGGTGGAGCGGGGCGTCGTGACCATGTTCCGGGGGTTCCGGTGACCAACCCGCTCATCGCCGCGCCCGAGAACGAGGACGCCGAGCCCGCCAACTGGGAGGGGGCCGGCGTGTTCTCCAGCGTCGCCGACCTCACCGCGGGCCTCACCGGCGGGGACGCGCAGCTGGCGGCGTTCTCCGCGGCGGGGGCCGGCCTCGATGCGCTGGGCCTGGTCATGAACCCGCTCGGGTCGCTCCTCGAGGCCGGGATCGGTTGGCTCATCGAGCACGTCGCGTTCCTGCACGAGCCGCTCGACGCGCTCGCCGGGGACCCCACCCAGATCAGGGCCCAGGCCCGGACCTGGCACAACGTGGCGGGTGAGCTCCGCTCGGTGGTCGGCCGGTACCGCGACGAGGCCGGTGCGCTGCCGGGGTGGGAGGGCGCCGCCGCCGACGCGTACCGCGCCGCGGCCCGCTGCTACACGACCGCGCTGCGGAACATGGGAGCCCAGGCCGATGAGCTCGCGGTGCTGATCCTGGGTACCGGCGAGCTGGTGGGCACGGTGCGGGCACTCGTCCGGGACGTCGTCGCCTCGTTCGTCGCCGATCTGATCATGGTCGGGATCGGCGCGGTGGTCGCCGCGGTGGCCAGCGCGGGGACCACCCTCGCCGCGGCCGTCGCCTGGGCCGTCAACCGGGCCTGCCAGGTGGCGGCGATGATCGCGGACCGGATCGGGTCGCTGCTGGATGATCTCACCGGTCTGGCCGGTTCGCTCGGCCGGACCTGCGGGCGGCTCGACGACGTGTCCGACGCGGTCGCGCGAGGCGTCGAGCGGATCGGCGCCGGGGCGACCGGTTCCGGTGCGCTGCGGCGGCCGGCTCCCGGGGAGAATCCGCTGGGGATGTCGCCGGCCGTGGCGGGTGCCGCCGAGGAGCTCGGACGGCTGCCGGGCGCCAAGGTGGTCGTCGAGCGTGGCAAGGAGGACGCCAAGGCCGACGCGGAGCTGCGGGGGTGGCAGGCCTCCCGGCCCGCCGATGACGATCTGTTCGGGCGATACCCGTCCGGATGATCGTGGCGTTACCGGCCCCCGGGGGTCCCCGGGGCTAGGCTCCGCGCGTGGGCATCCCATCCTCGGTGTGGTTCGTCATAGCCGCGGTCGCGTTGCTGGCCGGGGGCGTTCTGCTGCTGGTCGACCGGTCGCGGGGCAGCGGAGGTATCCGCGACCGGAAGCGGTGGGCCGCGCTGCACGAGTGGGAACACGCGGACAGCGATCCGGTCCTTCCCAGCCGCTGGCGCTACGGCACGATTCACCAGGGTGGGCCCGGAGTGGCCCGAAACCTGATCAGCGGCATGGTCCCGACGCCCGACGGACCGCGCCAGGCCTACGTGTTCGACCACGAGCAGGCCGGGCGGGTCGGCTCGGTGCTCGCCGCCGTCCAGGTCCGGACCCAACTGCCCGCCGCGGTCGAGCTCCGGCTGCCGTCGGCCCCGTTGCCCGACGACGCGGGCCTGGATCTGCTGGAGCCGGTCGGCGAGCGCTACGCCTTCGTGTCCGATGCCGAGGCCGTCAAGCCGCTGCTGACCGAGCGGCTGGCCTCGGCGGGCGACGCGATCGGCGAGGACATCGAACTGCTCTGGGCCGAGGATTCCTGGGTGCTCGCGGCCGCGCCCGTCGAGGCCACGCCGGAGCGGCTGCAAGACCTGCTCGCCGATATGGCCGAGGTGGCCACGGCGCTCGAGCAGGGGCAGACGGTGCCGAAGAGTCACTGATGGAGGATTCGCCCGATTCATCCACTAGCCTCGCCGGGTGCCCATCGCTCTCATCACCGGCGGCAGCTCGGGTATCGGTACCGCCTTCGCCGACCAACTGGCCGTCGAGGGCCACGACCTGGTGCTCGTGGCCCGTGGCCGGGACCAGCTGGAGAAGGCCGCGGCCCGGCATCGAGCGCGGCACGGCGTCGCGGTCGAGCCGCTGGTCGCCGACCTGGCGGAGCCTGTCGGCCGCGCGGCCGTCGAGGCCCGGCTCGCCGACCCCGCCGCGCCGGTCGACGTGCTGGTCAACAACGCCGGCGTCGAGATCCGCGACGAGTTCGCCGAGGCCGCGCTCCCGGCCCTGCAGCGCGAGATCGACGTCAACATCACCGCGGTGCTGCGGCTGACGCATGCGGCTCTTCCGGGGATGATCGAGCGCGGTCGCGGATCGGTGATCACGGTGTCGAGCTTCTCGGGGTTTCTGCCGCCGCGCGGGTCGTCCTACGGCGCGACGAAGGCGTGGGCGATCGCGTTCACCGACACCATCGCGGCATCGCTGCAGGGCACCGGGGTGCGGATGACCGCGCTGACCCCGGGCTACGTGCGCACCAACCTCGTCGCCGAGATCCACCCCGACGCCGCGTTCCGGCAGGGCTTCCTGATCATGGATGCCGGCCGGGCCGTCGCCCGTTGCCTCGCGGACAACCGCCGAGGAAAGGTCGTCTCCGCGCCCGGGATCGTGTACCGGATGGTCAGCGGGTTCATCGAGCTGCCCCGCCGGACGCTGCGGCTGGGCGCCCGGGTCGCCGGGCGTGGCCGCACCCAGCACACGATCGCCGGGAAGAACGCCGTCGCCGGTGAGCCGCGCGCCGCCGGACACTAGTGTCTGTGGGCGTGCCCACCGCCCTGATCACCGGAGCCACTGCCGGCATCGGCGCCGCCTTCGCGGCGCGGCTGGCCGCGGACGGGCACGACCTCGTCCTGGTCGCCCGGGATGCCGACCGGCTCGAATCGTCGGCGCACCGGCTGCGCCGACGGGGTGCCTCGGTCGAGGTGTTACCGGCCGACCTCGCTGTCTCCACCGACCGGCGGCGGGTGAGCGCCCGGCTCGCCGACCCGGATCGCGCCCCGGTCGAGATGCTGGTGAACAACGCCGGGATGACCGTCGGTGACGGCTTCCTGGAGGCCGAGGCCGAGGCGTTGCAGCGCCAGCTCGATGTCAACGTCACCAGCGTGTTGCAGCTGACCAGAGCCTCGCTGCCCGGCATGGTCGGCCGCGGCCGCGGCGCGGTGGTCAACGTGGCGAGCGTGGCCGGTTTCCTGACCGGGAGCGGCTCCAGCTACACCGCCGACAAGTCGTGGGTGATCACCTTCACCGAGGGGGTGGCGGCGTCGCTCGCCGGCACCGGGGTGCAGGCGCTCGCGCTGTGTCCGGGGTTCGTCCGGACCGAGTTCCACGCCCGCGCCGGCATCGATGTCGGTGACCGGAGCGGACCGCTCTGGCTCGACGCCGAACGCGTCGTCGACGAATGCCTGGCCGATCTCGCGCGCGGCAAGGTCGTCTCGGTACCCAGCCCCCAGTACAAGGCGATCGTCGGGCTGGCGGACCTGCTGCCCCGCGGCGTGCTGCGCACGCTGATCAGCCGGTTCGACCGCGACCGTACGTGACCGCCGTCCGAGGAGGACCAGTGACCACCCCCGACACCGCCCGCAACCGGCTTGCCGCCCTGGTCCGCGACCTGGGCGTCATCCATCAGCGGGTCACGTTGGCCTCCGGGGCGGAGGCGGACTACTACGTCGACCTGCGCCGGGTCACCCTCCAGCACGAGGCCGCGCCGCTGATCGGGCGGTTGCTGCGGGTGCTCACCGCCGACTGGGACTACGAGGCGGTCGGCGGTCTGACCCTCGGTGCGGACCCGGTCGCCGCCGCCGTGCTGCACGCCGCCGCGCTCGAGCCGGACTCCCGGCCCGTCGACGCGTTCGTCGTGCGGAAGTCCACCAAGGAACACGGAATGCAGCGGCTCATCGAGGGCCCGGACGTGACCGGGCGCCGGGTGCTCGTCGTCGAGGACACCTCCACGACCGGCGGGTCGGTGCTGACCGCGGTCCGCGCCGTCCGCGACGCCGGGGCCACCGTGGTCGGCGTGGTGACCGTCGTCGACCGCAACACCGGGGCCCGGGAGGCGATCGAGGCCGAAGGGGCCCTCTACCGTTCCCTCCTCGGCCTCGCCGACCTCAACCTCCTGTGAGTGCGTAACAGTGTTCTAACACTGTTACGCACTCACGGCCGCTGTTGACGAGCCGTTTCGTGCAACCTGTTCGGTGCAGGCGCACCGGCCACTCGTGCCGCATACTTCCAAGTCACGGATAGGTCACGGCGGGGAGGACGCATGACTGTCCGGGCGGGGCGACAGCGGTTCGCGATGGCATGTGTGGCGATCGTCGCGGTCCTGCTGGCGCTGGTGGGCTGCGGGGCACCGTCGTTCACCTACGTCGCGAACTCCGCGGAGCACACCTATATCAAGGTTCCCGCGAGTTGGCGGCCGATCGACCAGCGGCAGCTCGCCGAGATCCTCGGGATCGATCCGGCCGCCGGCGACCAGGGATTCTGGATGGAGGCCTATGACGCCGACAGCCAGCCGTCGCCGTCGCATCTGTTCGGGCCGGACGCCGCGCACCCCGTCGTGTTCGTCAGCGTGCAGACCATCCCCGAGGACGTCCGCGGGCAACTGGGGCTCGATCACATCCGGGATCTCGTCTATCCGGTGTCGCCGACGGCTCGCCAGCAGCTCGAGTTCAGCGGATCGTCGACGCTGAGTGACTTCACGCTGATCACCGACGAGGTGCTCACACCCGGCCATGGGGTGCGCGGCGTGCATTCGGAGTACCAGTACCGGATCCAGGAGGGCCCGCTCCAGGTCATCGACCAGATCGGCTACCTCAACGACGACGCCAGCAAGCTCTACCTCGCCTTCGCCCGCTGTTCTGCCCAGTGCTTCCAACAGCGGGAGCAGGAGATCGAGAGCGTCATCTCCTCGTTCACCGTCCGGGAGCAGCCATGACCACTGCGGCCGCGTCGCACGCCAAGCGCAAGCCCATGCCGATGTGGGACCGGGTCCGGCTGCTGCTGCTGTTCGCGGTGGCCTTCCTGGTGATCGTGTGGGCGGCGATGGCGGACAACCCGCTGCTGCCGTTCATCGACTCGCTGCGGATCCGCCTCGTCGAATCGCAGTGGCTGCTGTGGCTGTTCGGCATCGAGCTGCTGCGCCAGGTACATTTTCTGGTGAGCGAGCACTGGTCGGCCTATCACCGGTTCTGGAACGAGAAGATCTTCGGTGGAACCGATCGTATGGTCAAGCGCCGGTTCTCCGACTGGACCCGGTTCCGGATCGGCCGGCTGCTCAAGATCGTCGCGATCATCGTGTTGTTCGCGCTGGTCGCCGCCCAGATCTTGCAGACCTCGCCGGTGTTCGCGGTGTTCCAGCTGCCGGCGCTCATCTGGTCCGCGTTGCCGTTCATCCTGCAGCTGGCGTTCGCGTTCTTCTTCATCGCGTTCCAGTTCATCGGGCTGTTCTGGTTGCTCTCGCGCGGCGGCGTCGACACCTACTACCCCGACGACATCAAGACCCGGTTCCGCGACGTCTGGGGCCAGGACCACGTCCTCGAGCGGATCAAGGAGAACATTCTGTTCCTGGAGCGGCCCGAGGAGATCGAGCGCAAGGGCGGATACGTGCCGGGCGGCATCCTGCTGTGGGGGCCCCCGGGCACGGGCAAGACGCTGATGGCCGAGGCGGTGGCGGGCGAGACCGGCAGGCCGTATGTCTTCGTCGACCCTGGCGCGTTCATCAACATGTTCATGGGCGTGGGGATCCTCAAGGTCAAGTCGCTGTTCCGGAAGCTGCGAAAGCTCGCCCTCCGGTACGGCGGCGTGATCGTCTTCTTCGACGAGGCGGACGCGCTCGGCAACCGCGGCGCGCTCGCCCAGACCGGCCCGGGTGGTCCGCGGGGGATGCGCCCGGCCCCGTTCCACGCGACGGGCTGTCACGGCTTCTCCTACCTCTCCGAGGACACCCGGCTGTTGCTGGCCCGCGAGGCGATGCGGGTCGCCGCCCCGGATCCGCCCGCGGAGCCCGCTCGGCGCAGCCGCTTCGTGATGGGTGGGCTCGGCGGCGGCGGCGCCGGCATGGGCACCCTGCAGGCCCTGCTCACGGAGCTGTCGGGGCTGAAGAAGCCGCGTGGGTTGATCAACCGGTGGGGACGCCGGGCGCTGGGCATGCGGCCCAAGCCACCGCCGCAGTACCGGATCCTGGTCATGATGGCGACCAACATGCCCGAGGCGCTGGACGAGGCGCTGCTGCGGCCCGGCCGCATCGACCGGATCTACAAGGTCGGCTACCCGAGCAAGGCCGGCCGGATCCGCACCTATGAGGGCTACTTCGCGAAGGTGCCGCACGAGATCACCGCCGCGCAGCTCGACAAGCTCGCGACGATCACCCCGTACACCACCGGCGCGACCATCAAGGACCTGGTCAACGAGGCGCTGATCATGGCGATCCGGGACAGCCGCAAGGTCATCACCTGGCGCGACGTCCTCCGGGCCAAGCAACTCAAAGACCTCGGCCCGCCCGAGGACGTCGAGTACATCGAGCGTGAGCGGCACGCGGTCGCGGTGCACGAGGGCTGTCACGCCGTCGTCGCGTTCCGGGTGCGCGAGCACATGGAGATCGACCTCGCGACGATCGAGAAGGGCAGCGACTACCTCGGGATGGTGGCCAGCATCCCGCCGGAGGACCAGTTCACCCGCTGGCGTTCGGAGTATGAGGCCGACATCCTCGTCTCGTTGGCCTCGCTGGCCGGCGAGCGGATGTTCTTCGACGGCGACAGCTCGTCCGGGGTGTCGGGCGACCTGGAGTCCGCGACGACCCTGGCCTCGTTCATGGAGGGCTTCTGGGGCATGGGCTCGACCGTGTCGTCGTACTCCACGGCGCGCAGGCTCGAGGTGGGTAGCCCCGGCGGCGGCCGCGGCGCACCGGGCAAGCACGGCGAGAGCACCGAGACGATGCTGCGCAAGGCGCTGGCCGACCGGATCGAGGACCAGCTCTCCGATCTGCTAGACCGGGCCGAGATGATCCTGCGGGACAACCGCGCGGCCGTTCTGGCGCTCGCGCACGCGCTGGAGACGCGGAAAACCCTTTCGGGTGAGGACGTCGAGGCGGTGTTGTCGGGTGCCAAGGGTCCGATGGTCGACGGGAGCGTCTACACCGATCCGGACTTCCTCGCCCGGTTGGAGGAATACCACGCGGCCGTCGTCGGGGCGCATCGCGGACACACCGGGGTGCAGATCGGGCTACCGGGCGCACAGCCCGCTCCCGTCCCCGCGAGTCGCGCTATTTCCGAGCCCGAGCCGGGGTAATCGCGCGAGCGAGTCGCGGCGGGCCCGCCGTGTTGGGCGCGCGGCACGGCAGCGGGATCATCGGAGTGTGACCGAGCAGGAGACCGTGCCCGCCGGACCGACGGAATGGACGGTGCCCGGGCAGGTGGGCGTCGGGCCGTGGCCGGGTGGGCGCGGCGCATGGCCCGATGACGAACGCTACGATCCCGCTCTGCTCGAGCACGGCGACCGGCGCAACGTGGTGGACGTCTACCGGTACTGGCGACGCGACGCTGTGGCCGCCGATCTCGCAGCCCGCGCGCACCCGTTCCACGTCGCCATCGAGAACTTCGGGCACGACCACAACATCGGGACGGTGGTGCGGACCGCCAACGCGTTCGCGGCGGCGGGGGTGCACATCATCGGGCGGCGACGCTGGAACCGTCGGGGAGCGATGGTGACCGACCGCTACCAGCAGATCCATCACCACGCCGACGTGGCGGGGCTCGTCCGGTTCGCGACCGAGCACCGGCTGGCGATCGTGGCGGTCGACAACACGCCGGGGGCGGTGCCGCTGGAGACGGCGCGGCTACCTCGGCAGTGTCTGCTGCTGTTCGGGCAGGAGGGGCCCGGCCTGACGGGCGAGGCGCGTGCCGCGGCGAGCCTGGTCGTGTCGATCGCCCAGTTCGGCTCCACCCGCTCGATCAACGCCGGGGTCGCCGCGGGTATCGCCATGCACACCTGGATCCGCGCCCATGCGGACCTCACAAGGGCCTGGTAGCCGAGTGGATCACGAGCAGCAGGGGCAGGGCCGGTCCTCTCCGGGCGTCTCGACCAGCCCGTCCTCGGGCACGACCAGCAGCACCGGGGCTGGCGGTGCGCCCGACCGCCGGTAGAGCGACTGGGCTGCGAGCAGCCAGTCGGCCGAGTCCGGAAACGCGAGTAACTGCACCCGCCCCGCCGACACCCGCGCCGCCCGGCCGGCCTCGAGCCGGGCACCCGCGGGGACCATCTCGCCCAGCTCGTTGAGGACCGTCGCGGCAGTGGCCTGGGTCGTCGCGAAGAGGATGAGCTCGGGATGGCCGAACCCGGTCAGACCGACCGTGTAGACAAACGGTGGAGAGTCCCCCTCGGCGAGCACCGCCTGCAACGCCCATCCATAGCGCCGGATGGTGTCCCGCTGCCAGGTGTCGTACTGATCGGCCTGATGGATGAATTGTTCGCTGCGGTTCATGCGGCGCAGGCTAGGCACGGACACCGACAGAACCCGGTGCGAGGATCGGAGGCATGACCCGGTGCTGGGCCGATCGCGCTGCGCTCGCCGAACGCGCCGTCACCCACCGTCACCTGCGCAGGCTCGCGGGGGTGCTGCCGGGCACCCGGATCGGCCGCGTGCGCTGGCCGCGCCGGATGCCGGCGCCGCTGTCGCCATGGCACTACTGGTGGCAGGCCCATCTGCTCGACTGCCTCGTCGATGCCCAGCTGCGGGCGCCGACGCGGCAGCGGGACGCGGCGATCGCGCAGCTGGTCCGCACGGTGCGGCTGCGCAACCTCGGCCGCTGGACCAACGCCTACTACGACGACGTCGCCTGGTTCGGCCTGGCCGTGCAGCGGGCGGGCGCGCGGGTCGGGCCCTCGGGACGGGCCGCGCTCAGCGCTGTGACCAGGCAGCTGCGGGCGGGCTGGACCTCCGACGGCGGAGGCGGGATCTGGTGGCGGCGCGGGGACGATTTCAAGAACGCCCCGGCGAACGGCCCGGCCGCCATCCTGCTGGCCCGCGGCGGGCAGCTCGGGGCGGCCGTCGAGATCACCGACTGGATGGCCGCCACCCTGGTCGATCCGGACATCGGGCTCGTCCGCGACGGCGTCCGGGTGCACCCCGACGGCTCGGTGCGCCTGGTCGAGACCGCCATCTACACCTACTGCCAGGGTGTTTACCTGGGCGCGTGCGTGGAGCTCGCTGAGCGTGACGGCGATCCGCGGTGGGTGCGCCGGGCGGCCGCGGTGCTCGCGGCCGTCGCCGAGCGGATCGCCGGCGCCGACGGGGTGATCCCCGGCGGCACCGATGCCGGCGACGGCGGCCTGTTCAACGGCATCCTCGCCCGCTATCTCGCCGAGGCGACCCTGCGCCGCCGCGAGCTGGCTGCCGACGCCGGTCGGCTGGTGCTCGCCAGCGCCGAGTCGGTGTGGGCGAACAGGGCCGAGGCCGAGGGCGGCCCGGTGTTCGCCGAGGACTGGCGCCGCCCGGCACGAATCCCCGCCCGCGACACCCCGGAGGCCGATCTGTCGGTGCAGCTGTCGGGATGGATGCTGCTGGAGGCGGCGGCCCGGCTGACGGTCGATCAGCGCAGGTGACGAGGCCCGGTGGCGGAACGGCGTGCGGCCCGGCGGGCGCGGTACATCTCGATGATGATCGGCAGCACCGAGATCAGCACGATGAGCACGAGCATGAACTCGATGTTGTCCTTGACGACGTCGAACTGGCCCAGGAAGTAGCCGAGGACGGTGACGCCCGCCGCCCAGGCGACGCCGCCGATCAGCGAGTAGGTCAGGTAGCGCCGCGCCTCCATCTGGCCGACCCCGGCCATGACCGTGATGAACGTCCGCACGATCGGGACGAACCGGCCGAGCACGATTGCCCGGTTGCCGTACCTGTCGAAGAACTCCTGGGTCTTGACCACGTGCTGGGGCTTGAACAGCCGGGACCGGGGACGGTCGAAGATGGCGGGCCCCGCGGAGCGGCCGATCCAGTATCCTGTCACGTTCCCGGCGAACGCCGCGACCACCAGGATCAGGCAGGTCAGCCATAGCGGCGCCTTGATCGAGTTGTGCGCGACGAACAGACCGGCGGTGAACAGCAGCGAGTCACCGGGCAGGAAGAACCCGATGAGCAGGCCGCACTCGGCGAACACGATCGCCGCGAGGCCGACCAGGGCCCACGGGCCCAACCACTCGATGATCGTGTCTGGTTTCAGCCACTCCGGGCCGAGCGCGAGAGTGCTGGTGGCGAGAGGCGTCACGGAACACGACGGTACCCGTCAACAGAGATCACCCGAGTGGGGGCAGCAGTCCCGGCGCGAGTACGGACAGCAGCCCGAGCGCGCAGCCGAACACCGCGCCGGCGATCAGCGCGATGAGCAACGCCCAGCCGGCCTGGGCCTGCAGGCTGCGCGCCGGGGCGTCGCGGCGCGAGCCGGGGGCAGGATTGGGCGGGGCCGACCGGAAGCCGGGCACCTGCTGCGGGGGTGGGGGCGGCGGGGCGGGGTGCCCGGCCTGCGTGGCCCGGGCTCGCAGGGCCTCGGCCAGTCGCTGCTCGGGATCGTCCATCGTGCTCATCGTCTCGTCGCTCGCCCGGCCATCGCCCTGGCCACCGCGTCCAGGGCCCTGCTCGCTGTCGACTTGACGGTACCTCGGCTGATCCCGGTCGCGTCGGCGATCTCGGCCTCGGACAACCCGCCGTAGTAGCGCAGTACCAGCACCTCGCGCTGCCGCGGTGGCAGGGTCGCCAGCGCGTCGACGACGGCCTGGTGCTCGGCCGACAGCATCGCGAGCGACTCGGCGGACCGGGCGTTGACCTGGTGCGGGGGAACGTAGTCGCGCGCCGTCCGGCGCCGGCGCAGCACCGAGCGGGACCCGTTGACGACCGCGGTGCGCAGATAGCCGAGGGCGGCCGACTCGTCGCGCAGCCCCGACCAGTTCCGATGCAGCCCGGTGAACGCCTCCTGGACGACGTCCTCCGCGGTCCCCGGTTCGTCGACGAGCAGGATCGCGAGCCGGACGAGCCGCGTCCGGTGGTCGCGGTAGAGGTCGGCGAGGGTGCGCGGGGCCGCCTGCGCGGCGGTCTCGGGCAGCGAGGGGCCTGGGCGGCTGTCGATGCGACGCAACCTGCTCAGCGTCTGCTCGACGGCGCGCTCGATCCCGTCTGCACTCACCCGGCACACCCTATCTGCGTCCGGATCCGGCACCCGGGGTATCCATCCTCGGATGGGCGATACTGGCGGCTGAAGCCGCAGACATCGAGGAGGCCGACACATGCCGATCGCCACCCCCGAGATCTACAACCAGATGCTGGACAACGCCAAGAGCAGCGGGTTCGCCTTCCCGGCGATCAACGTGACGAGCAGCGAGACGCTCAACGCCGCCCTGCGTGGTTTCGCCGAGGCGGAGAGCGACGGGATCATCCAGGTGTCCACCGGCGGTGCCGAGTTCCTGTCGGGCACGACCGTCAAGGACATGGTCACCGGATCGACCGCGTTGGCCGAGTTCGCGCACGTCGTCGCGGCGAAGTACCCGGTGAACGTCGCGCTGCACACCGACCACTGTCCGAAGGACAAGCTGGACGGCTTCGTCCGGCCGCTGCTGGCGATCAGTCAGGAGCGGGTCGCCCGCGGCGAGAACCCGCTGTTCCAGTCGCATATGTGGGACGGCTCCGCGGTCGAGCTCGAGGAGAACCTGAAGATCGCGGCAGAACTGCTGGACGAGGCGACCCGAGCCAAGATCATCCTCGAGGTCGAGATCGGTGTCGTCGGCGGCGAGGAGGACGGCGTCGCCCATGCCATCAACGAGAAGCTCTACACCACCCCGGGTGACTACGAGCGGACCGTCGAGGTTCTCGGCGCCGGGGAGAAGGGTCGTTATCTGTTGGCCGCGACGTTCGGCAACGTGCACGGGGTCTACAAACCGGGCAATGTGAAGCTGCGCCCGGAGATCCTCAAGCAGGGCCAGGAGGTGGCCTGCGCGAAGCTCGGTCTCGAGACCGGTGCCAAGCCGTTCGACCTGGTCTTCCACGGCGGCTCCGGATCGCTGCTCGAGGAGATCCACGAGGCGCTGAGCTACGGCGTGGTGAAGATGAACATCGACACCGATACCCAGTACGCCTTCACCCGGCCGATCGCCACGCATATGTTCACGAACTACGACGGCGTGCTGAAGATCGACGGCGAGGTCGGCAACAAGAAGACCTACGACCCGCGCTCCTACCTCAAGGTCGCCGAGGTCGCGATGGCCGACCGCGTGGTGCAGGCCTGCGAGAACCTGAAGTCGTCGGGCCGCACGGTCGGACGCTGACGTCCGATCGCGCGGTAGGCGGTTGCGCCGGTACCGCCTACCGCGTACGGCCCCACGACCGGGCAGGATGTGCCGCATGAGCTTGCACGGCAACCTGCTCGGCCCAGATCCGACATTGCTCCCGGTCGATCCCGCCGCTGCGGCGCTGGACGCCGGCACCGATCCGGCCGAGGTCGCGGCGGCCGACCCCACCTCGAGCCTGGCCTGGGCGACGCTCGCCGAGGCCGCGCTCGCCGAGGGCCGGACGATCGACGCATACGCCTACGCGCGCACCGGCTACCACCGCGGGCTCGACCACCTGCGCCGCAACGGCTGGAAGGGCTTCGGCCCGATTCCCTGGTCGCACGAGCCCAACCGGGGCTTCCTGCGTGCCCTCGCCGCGCTGCTGCGGGCCGCCGAGGCGATCGGCGAGACCGACGAGATGGAGCGCTGCCGAACCTTCCTCGCCGAATCCGACCCCGCCGCCCCGGCGGCGCTCGGCCTGACCTGACCGAGGCCGCGGTGCCCACCCGGGCGCGGGCCGCGGTCGCGAAGCGCGCCCGCAGGCTGACGGTAGCCGCCGTGCCCATCGTGCAGTGCGCGGTTTCCGCGGGTCTCGCCTGGTGGGTCGCCGCGGAACTGGTCGGACACATCCAGCCGTTCTTCGCCCCGATCGCCGCCGTGATCAGCCTCGGGGTGTCCCTGGGACAGCGGCTGCGCCGGGCGGTCGAGCTGGTGGTCGGGGTGAGCCTGGGGGTGCTCGTCGGCGACCTGATCATCTCGGTGATCGGCAGCGGCCCGTGGCAGATCGCCCTGGTTGTGGCGTTGGCGATGGCGGCTGCGGTGTTCGCCGACACCGGCACGCTCATCGTCGGCCAGGCGGGGGCGTCGGCGGTGCTGGTGGCGACGCTGCTCCCGCCCGGCAGCGTCGGCGGACTGGACCGCTGCGTCGACGCGCTCGTCGGCGGTGTCGTCGGGTTGGTCGTCGCCGCGGTGCTTCCCGTTGACCCGGTCCGTCCGGTGCGCCGGGCGTCCCGGGCGGCGCTCGACGAACTGGCCGCGGTGCTGCACGCGATGGCCGATGCACTGCGCGACGGCGACGTCACCGCCGCCGCGGCCGCGCTGCGCCGCGCCCGGCAGAGCCAGCCGCTCATCGACGGGTTGCGCGCGGCCCTGTCCTCGGGGCGCGAGGTCACCGCGGTCGCGCCGCTGCGCCGGCCGCGCCGCCGCGAACTGCACCGCTTCGACGAGCTCGCCGAACGTCTCGACTACGCGATGCGCAACACCCGGGTGCTCGCCCGCCGCGCCCATACCGCGCTCGGCGACCGAGGCTCCACCGTCGACGGGTTGGGGGATGCGGTCGCCGCGCTCGGCAACGCCGTCGGCAGGCTGGCCGCCGAGCTGGGCGAGGACGGGGACCGGGCGCGGGTGCGCGCACCGGTCCTCGAGATCGTGCACGGCCTGTCGTCCTCGACGGGGGAGGGTGGGGCAGCGCTGAGTCCCGCGGAGCACGTGATGGTGGCTCAGCTCCGGTCCATCGCGCTGGATCTGCTGCAGGCCAGCGGGATGAGCCGGGACGACGCGCTGGCGGCGATGCGGTCGAGAGACTGACGGCTCGGGCCGCTCTCGGAAACGCGTGCCAGGCTGACACCCGTTTCCCGGATCCCAGAGGTGGTGTGATGCACCTGTTGATCAGATGGTTGCTGGCCCCGATCACGCGGCTGCTGTATCGACCCGTGGTCGAGGGTGCTCAGCGGATCCCGCGATCCGGGCCGGTGATCCTCGCCGCCAACCATCGCGGCGCCGTGGACACGGCGGTGATCTCGCTCGTCACCTCGCGCCCGGTCTCGTTCCTGGGGAAGGCGGAGTACTTCACCGGCCGAGGCCTCAAGCGGCGGCTGGGGGCACGGTTCCTGTCCGCGTTGGGCTATGTGCCCGTCGACCGGGCGAACGCCAAGGCGGGGCTGGCCGCGCTCGACGCCGGGCGCACGGTGCTGCGCTCCGGTGGCGTGTTCGCGATCTATCCGGAGGGCACGCGCTCGGTGGACGGGCGGTTGCATCGGGGGCATACCGGTGTCGCGTCGCTGGCGCTGAGCACGGGCGCGCTCGTCGTCCCGGTGGCGTTGCTGGGTACCGAGAAGGTGCAGCCGATCGGAACGAAGATCCCGCGGATCGCACCGCTGACGGTCCGCTTCGGCGAGCCGCTCGACTTCTCCCGCTACGAGGGTCTCGAGAGCTCGGCCGCGATCCGCCGCGCGGTGACCGACGAGATCATGGACGCGATCGCCGGGCTGTCGGGGCAGGAGTACGTCGATCGTTACCACCCTCGCCCCGGCGACATCGCCGCAGCCTGAACCCCCCTGTGAGTGCGTAACAGTGTTAGAACACTGTTACGCACTCACAGGGGGGGTTTGACCAGGAGCCAATCGGAGGTGTGGCGGTACCAGGTCCAGCGGGTGACCTCACGCGGGTGCGGCACCCCGTCGTGGACGACGGTCGCGGAGATGCACCCCACCTGCAGCGCCCGGCCGGTGGCGGCCTGCACCCCACGGCCGGGCAGGGCGGACACTCCCCGCGGGCCGGCCTCGACGTGCAGCCGCCGCACGCTCCCGCGCAGCACGAGCCGCTCGTCGCAGTAGGCCTCGCCGCGCAGCCCGCGCACCTCGCCGCGCCCGACCAGCACGCCTCCGGCGTCGTCGCGGATCAGCGGGACCGCCGACGCCGTCCCGTCCAGCGCCAACGCCGCGGCCCGCGCCGGATCGCGCGGCAGTTCCCACACCTGCGCCGCCGCCGACCGGCGGCTCGTCGGGACGTAGGCCACCTCGGTCGTTCCGAGGCGCTCGGTGCGCAACAGCCGCACCAGCACGGCGCTCAGGTCGGCGTCGCGCCCGGCGACGATCAACCGGGCGGGCCGGTACTCGGCGAGCACCGGATCGATCTCGGCGCGCCCGGGATTCGCCGGCACCTGCACGGCCGGGACGTTCGCCAGGACGGCGGGGATCCGCGTCGCTCCGCCCGCGGGGATGCCCCGACGACGTTCCGCCGCACCACCGTCACACGTCAGCAGCACCACGTCCGAATCGATCGAACTCACCTGATCGGATACCCTCTCGCCGCGACGCCGAGGCGCGCCACCCGTCTGCTTCGCGCGTGTCGGGGCGTGTGCTCACGCCGCGTCGCGCCGTCAAGGACTGGAGTTTCGCATGCCGGCGATCGTGCTCATCGGTGCCCAGTGGGGCGACGAGGGGAAGGGTAAGGCGACCGACCTGCTGGGCGGTCAGGCGCAGTGGGTGGTGCGTTACCAAGGCGGTAACAACGCCGGCCACACCGTCGTACTGCCCAACGGGCAGGACTTCGCCCTCCACCTCATCCCATCCGGGATCCTCACCCCGGGCACGAAGAACGTCATCGCCAACGGCGTCGTCGTCGATCCGGGCGTCCTGCTGGAGGAGCTGGCCGGGCTCGAGGCCCGCGGCGTCGACACCAGCAGCCTGCTGATCAGCGCGGACGCACACTTGATCATGCCTTACCACATTGCCATCGACAAGGTGACCGAGCGCTTCCTGGGGAAGGCGAAGATCGGGACGACCGGTCGCGGCATCGGGCCCGCCTACCAGGACAAGGTCGCCCGTGTGGGGGTGCGGGCCGCCGACGTGCTCGACGAGAAGATCCTGCACCAGAAGGTCGAGGCCGCGCTCGCCTATAAGAACCAGGTTCTGGTCAAGGTCTACAACCGGCGGGCCCTGGACGTCGACGAGGTCGTGGACACCGTGCTCGCCCATGGCAGGCGCTTCGCCGGCCGGATCGCCGACACCCGGCTGCTGCTCAACAAGGCCCTCGAGGCGGGCGAGACGGTCCTGCTGGAGGGTTCACAGGGCACGTTGCTGGACGTGGACCACGGCACCTACCCCTTCGTGACCAGTTCCAACCCGACTGCCGGCGGCGCGGCGGTCGGATCGGGCATCGGCCCGAACAAGATCGACCGGGTGATCGGGATCCTGAAGGCGTACACCACGCGAGTGGGTTCGGGGCCGTTCCCGACCGAGCTGCTCGACGCCATGGGCGAGCATCTGCGCAAGGCCGGGGGGGAGGTCGGCGTGACGACCGGGCGGGCCCGCCGGACCGGCTGGTTCGACGCCGTGATCGGCCGCTACGCGGTGCGGGTCAACGGGATCACCGACTTCTTCCTGACCAAGCTGGACGTGTTGTCCGGACTGGAGAAGGTTCCGATCTGTGTGGCCTACGACGTCGACGGCAAGCGGACCGATGAGATGCCGATGACGCAGACCGACGTGCACCACGCCGTTCCGGTGTACGAGGAGCTTCCGGGCTGGTTCGAGGACCTTTCGGTCTGCCGGACGTTCGAGGAGTTGCCCGCCAACGCCCGCGCCTATGTGCACCGCGTCGAGGAGCTGACCGGCGCTCCGGTGAGCGCGATCGGGGTGGGCCCCGGCCGCAACCAGACGATCACCCGGAACGTCTGATCGGGTCCGATGGCCCCGGCCCGGCCTTGACAGGTCCGGGGCCTTGGGCACGGCGAGTCAGGCCGCACATGCCCCGGTGTCGGCCTTGCGGCTGAGCGCAGGCGAGCTGAGCCGCGCGTCGGCCACCTGATCCGCGGTGAGCACGAAACCGGTCTCCGAGTCGTCCAGCGCCGCCCCGAAGACCACACCGATGACCTGCCCATCCGGGTTGATCATGGGCCCCCCGGAGTTCCCGGAGCGCACAACCGCACGCACCGTGTAGACGTCGCGGGTGACGGTGCCGCTGTCATAGATGTCCGGGCCGCGCAGCTGGATCCGGTCGCGGACCTTGCCCGCGGTGGCGGTGAACGGTCCGTCCAGCGGATAGCCGAGCACGATCACGTCGTCGCCGACATTCGCCGGGTCCGGCGCGAACTCCAGCGGTGTGGCCTGCAGGCTGGGCACCGCGAGGATGGCGACGTCGATCTCGGGGTCGTACGAGACGACCGTGGCCCGCAGGTCACGGGTGCGCCCGCCGCGGCCCATGACCTCGACGCTGGTCTCCGATGTACCGGCGACGACGTGGGCGTTGGTCATCACCCGCTGCGGGCCGATGACGAACCCCGTTCCTTCGAGCTGACGCGAGCACGACGGTGCCCGCCCGCGGACCTTCACCACGGAGCCTGCGACCTCGCGCACGACCGGGCTGCGCGCCACTCCAGGGTCGGGCGGGCCGACGGCGGTGATCGGGGTCTGTGCGAACGGGCTCAGTACATCCGGAAATCCGGAGTTGTCGAGCAGTTGACGCAGCTCGGCGGGCAGCTGGCGGGCCCCCGTCGGCATCACCGAATCGACGGACTTGAGCACCTCCGAGCTGCGCACACTCGACGCCAACTCGGGGAAGCTCGCCGAGGCCAGCGGCAGCGCCACCAGCCACGCTGCGACCACAACGGTGAGCGCCTGCAGCACCGACCCGAACGCCGAATCGACCTTGAGGCTGCGTTCGCCGGTGATCCGGTCCCGAATCCGGCGACCGAGGAACACCCCGGTCGTCTCGCCCAGCGCGACGAGCAGCACCACCACGACGATGCTGACGATCACCCGGGTGCTCTCGGTCTCGATGTTCTGTGCGAGCAGCGGCGCCAGCCGGACCCCGAGGATGGCGCCGCCCAGCACACCGACGAAAGACAGCAGCGCGACGGCCATCCCGTGCCGCCATCCGGACACCCCGGCGATCAGTGCGAGCACGATGATGAGGACGTCCACCCAGCTGACGCTCATGCGGAGACCGTGGTCATCGGCCTGCGACCTCCTGCCCGGCGGCCCTGGCGGCGGACCACGCTTCTCCCAGGTTGTGGGCCCGAGACGGATCCCACGGCCGTTCCCAACCCCCCAGCTGCAACAGCGCGGACAATATGCCCCCGGTGAAACCCCAGACGAGGAGGCCCGCGACGTTGAACGCCGGGCCGACGAAACCCGAGGGATGGTGCACCGTGAGCCTGTTGGCCGGGTCGGCCAGCTCCTCGATCGGAACCCTCACCACCCGTGCGGTCTCCGCCGGGTCGACCGCGCGGACCTGCGTCGGCCGTTCCCAATGTGCCAGCACCGGGGTGACCACGAACCCCGATGGTGGGATGAACAGCTCGGGCAGCCGGGTCAGCGGCACCACCCCGGTCGGGTCGAGTCCCGTCTCCTCCTCGGCCTCCCGCAGTGCCGCGGCGACGGGGCCAGGATCGGTCTGATCGATGCTGCCGCCGGGAAAAGCCACCTGGCCCGGGTGGTTGCGCAGATCGGCGGCTCGTTCCATGAGCAACACGTCCGGCGTGCCGTTGCCTTCGGCGAACAGCATGAGGACCGCGGCCCGTCTGCCTCCCGCCGGCGGCGGAATCCGGTGGCGGCTCAGCGTCGCGGCATCGACATCGCGCACGCCCTCCAGCAGCGGCACCAGCCACTGCGGCGCTCGCTCCGGATGCAGCCGGAGCAGCCGTTCCGGGATCATGCGGCTCCCCCGAGCCGGGCCACCGCGTCGGCGACGTCGTCGGCGTCGGCGAACGGTATCGGCGGGTCGACGAGCGCGACGCTGCCGTCCGCACGTACGACGTAACTCACCGGCAGCGCGGGCGGCAGGGACAGGGCTCGGCGCAATGCGTCGTCGGGATCGGTCACCGAGGGGAGCCGCACGCCAAGGTCGGCAAGCAGCGACAGCGCGGACTGCGGGTCGTCCCGGACGTCGATGCCGATCACGGGAACGGCCCCGGGGCGCGCCGCGTACTCCGCGAGCACCGGCAGCTCGGCGCGGCACGGCGCGCACCACGACGCCCAGACGTTGAGCAGCGCCGGCCGGCCCGCAAGCGCGGCCGCGAGGTCGACCGAACCGTCGGCGCCCAGACACGGCACCGATATCCCGGCCAGGGGTCCGCTTCCAGGACCGGTCCCGATCGGGCATGGCTCCAGGGCCGCGGTGGCGCGCAGCGAGTCGAGGTCCGCAGCCCCTGCCGCGCTGGGTGCGGCCGCCGGGGCGCCCGGTTCGGAACCGCCGCGGGGCCACAGAGCGAACACCCCGGCCGCGGTGAGCAGCACCACGACCACGGTGATGACGATCTCGGAACGCGATGGCCGTGTCAGCTTCGCGCTCATCGCCTCCACCTGCGCAGGATCATGGCTCGCTGTCCCCCGCCACGATCACCGCACCGTCGCCCTCCGGTACGCCGAAGCCGGCCAGTGCCAGCAGATGCACCGTTTCCGGACCCTTGACCAGTACGGCGGCCTGCGCCGGGTCGGTGGGCCCGGTGCCGAACGCCGGGCAGTCGACGGCGAGGGTGCAGACCCCGCACGCCGGCTTGCGGGCATGGCAGATCCGGCGGCCGTGGTAGATCACGTGATGCGAGACCATGGTCCAGTCCCGCTTCGGAACGAGGGCCCCGACGGCGTGCTCGACCTTGACCGGGTCCTCCTCCGCGGTCCAGCCCCAGCGCCGGACGAGCCGGCCGAAATGCGTGTCGACGGTGAGCCCGGGGACTCCGAAGGCATTGCCCAGGATGACGTTGGCGGTCTTGCGCCCGATCCCGGGGAGCTTCACCAACTCGTCGAGGGTGCCGGGCAGCACGCTGTCGTGGCGCTCGACGACCGCCTGCCCGAGCCCGATCAACGCCGTCGCCTTGTTGCGGAAGAAGCCGGTGGGCCGGATGAGCTCCTCGAGCTCGGTGCGATCGGCCCCGGCGTAGTCGACGGCGGCCGGATAACGGGCGAACAGCGCGGGGGTGACCTCGTTGACCCGCTTGTCCGTGCATTGTGCCGACAGGATCGTGGCGACCGCGAGCTCGAGTGGGGTGGTGAAGTCGAGCTCGCAGCGTGCGTCGGGGAAGGCGGCGGCCAGCGCGCGCAGCATGCGGCCCACGCGCCGGGCCCGGCCCAGGCTGCTCTCCCCGGCGGCGATCCGGGCGGCGAGCCGGGCCGCCCTGCGCCGGTCGGGGAGGGGCCGATCGGGGAGGGTCCGGACGGGGTTGTTCACGGTTTCGAGCCTACGGGCGCCCGCTGACAACCGGCGATGCGCAGGTCAGGTCACGAATGGGTATCGGGTTCCGCGGATCGGGGCCCCCGGTGAGCGGTCCCAGGGGCGGTGCGGAATCATCGATGCCGACATGACTGCCTGGTTGTCCGTCCTTGTGCCGCTGCTGGTGATGTTCTTCGCGCTTGGGATGGAGCGCGTCGAGTCCCGGCTGCGAGAAGCCACTCTCCGTCAGGACGAGCTCGATGAGCTGCTCCAACGACCACGTCCCGACGAGGTGCGTGCGCTGTTCCGGCAGGGCACGGTCCGGGCGCTGGAGCTGTTCCGGTTGCGCAACCGGACACCGGGTCATCGCCGTTCGGCGCGGCGAACCAAGATCTCCTCGTAGCTGATCGGGTCTTTCGAGGGGGGCGGTCGCGCCGAGTGCGCGCGACTGGCATGCTCCGGCTCGCACTTGAGACGGGACCTCGTCGTCGTTGGAAGGGCAGTAACGCCTAGACTAGCGCGCCGATGATCCGTCGTGAGTAGCGGCTGGATGGACGAGGAGCGGGAATGTGGACGACGTTCTGATCCGCGCAGGAATTTTCCAGGGCGTGGAACCGCAGGCTGCGGAGGTACTGGCCCAGTCGCTGGAGCCAGTTGAATTCCCGCGCGGGCACGTCATCTTCGCCGAGGGCGAACCCGGTGACCGGCTCTACATCATCGGCAGCGGCAAGGTGAAGATCGGCCGTAAGTCGGCGGACGGGCGGGAGAACCTGCTGATGGTGGCGGGCCCGTCGGACATGTTCGGCGAGCTTTCGATCTTCGACCCGGGTCCGCGCACATCGACCGCCACGACGGTCACCGAGGTGCGCGCCTTCACGATGGACCGCGTCGCGCTGCGGGAGTGGATCGGTAAGCGGCCCGAGATCGCCGAGCAGTTGCTGCGGGTGCTCGCTCGCAGGCTGCGCCGGACGAACAACATGCTCGCGGACCTGATCTTCACCGACGTCCCCGGCCGGGTGGCGAAGTCGCTGCTGCAGCTGGCGCGCCAGTTCGGGTCGCAGGAGTCTGGCCTGCTGCGGGTCACCCACGACCTCACGCAGGAGGAGATCGCGCAGCTGGTCGGAGCCTCGCGGGAGACGGTGAACAAGGCGCTGGCCGACTTCGCGCACCGTGGCTGGCTCCGGCTGGAGGGCAAGAGCGTGCTGATCCTCGAGCCGGAGCGGTTGGCCCGCCGGGCCCGCTGAGGTCCCGCTCTGGCGTCAGGTACGCAGGTGGTCCAGCTGGGCTCGGACCGACCACTCCGCGGCGCCCCACAGCACCGGGTCCACGTCGGCGTAGACGATCTCGACGATCTCGCGAGCCGTCGCGTCGGGTCCGAGCCGTGCCAGCGCGGCTCGGACCTGATCGAGCCGCTCCTCACGGTGCGCCTGGTAGGCTGCGGCGACGGCCGGAGCATCGGCGAGTTCGGGACCGTGCCCGGGCAGCACCGCGGTGCCCTCGGGAAGGTCGGCAAGGATCGCCAACGAGCTCAGGTACGGGCCCAGCGCCCCGTCGGGATGCGCGATCACCGTCGTTCCACGGCCGAGGATCGTGTCACCGGTCAGCACGCTCGCGGCTGCGTTACCGGGGCCGTCGAGAACGAAGCAGATCGAGTCGGCAGTATGGCCTGGAGTGGCGAGCACACGGATCTCCAGCCCCGCCGCCGCAACGACATCCCCGTCGGCCAACGCCTCCGAGCCCAGTACGAGTGACGGGTCGAGCGCCCGCACCGGCGCCCCCACCAGCTCGGCGAACCGGCGGGCACCGCCGGCGTGATCCCGGTGGTGATGCGTGAGCAGGACCTGAGCCACGGGGCCCAGCGCGGCGAGCCGACCGAGATGCACCTCGTCGTCCTCACCGGGGTCGACGATCACGCACTCCTCGGTGTCCGGTGCGCGCAGCACCCAGGTGTTGGTGCCTTCCAAGGTCATCGGCGACGGGTTCTCGGCGAGCAGCACCGACGCGATCGGAGTGACCTCCCGCAGCACGCCGTAGGCGGGATGTTGCCCCGTCATGGTCGGACCGCCGGGTTCAGGTGATCGACGGCGAGGGGATAGTCCGGGTCACCGGGGACCACGACGACGATCTCGTCGCCGCGCCGCACCACCTTCGGAATGACCGGTTCGATCGGCTGCTGTTCCGCGCTGGCGAGCACCCCGGACGTATCGGAATGCTCGGCGAGCTGCCGCAGCGTGCGCAGGGTGGGCGGCATCAGCTGGATCGCGCCTTGCCGCCACTGCGCGAGCGCGTCCTGCGGGCGCCACCAGGAGGCCTCGACCGCCTCGGTCGTCGCGCCGTCGGCCTGCTGGTCGTCGGGGACGGTCGCGGTGAAGAAGAACGTGTCGTAACGTCGCGGGCTGGACTCCGGGGTGATCCAGCGGGCCCAGCCGCGCAGCAGGTCGGCGCGCACGACGAGATCGGCGGCGCCGAGCAACCCGCTGAACGTCCGCCTGCGGGCGACGACGTCCGCGCGCCCCTGCACGAGCACGTCGGCATCGACCGGGTCTCCGTCGGCGGGTCCGGCGAGCAGCACCCCGCACTCCTCGAAGGTCTCCCGCACGGCGGCGAGTACCAGCGCGCCGGCCAGTTCGGCCGAGCAGCCCAGCCGCTCGGCCCACCAGCGCGGCTCAGGGCCGGACCACCGCGCCGGATCGGGCCGGTCGTCGGGGTCGACGCCACCGCCGGGGAACACCGTCATCCCCCCGGCGAACGCCATCCCGGTGACCCGCCGCTGGAGGAAGACCTGCAGCGGCGAAGGTCCGTCCGCGGGCCCGGGCGAGTTGCGCACGAGCAGAACGGTTGCCGCAGGACGTGGCACGGAAGGCTCCCGCGGCTCTCCGGCTCCGATGCTCACGCGGCAGACCGTAACCGATCGGCCGGGTAGCGCGCGGTGACGACGGACACGGTGTGGGGAGGTCCTTTCGCCGGAGCGGGTGGACGACGCGTGGCGCGCTCGGCGGTCCACGCCGCACCGCAGGCTGGTCGGCACTTCTTGGTCGGAAAGGGCCAATGGATGGTGTGGCGAATGGCGCAGTAGGGGACCGCTCGTCGCTCCGGACCGCTCCGTCGTCTCAGCTGCCGCTCTGAGGAGCGGCGATCACGGCGGTCGATTGCCTACCTTTTGTCGCGGATCGAACACGACTCGGTTACGAAACGGACACAAGCGCTCCCCGCTGCTCCTCCTGGTGTCCTGCCGAGCCGTGGATCCGGAAGGTAGTCGTGGCTCGGCATCGCTCCCCCCGAGGCCGTCGCCCCACCCTCGACCTCCCGCGGCCGCAGGTCCGGCGGGCGGCGAAGGCGCGGGGTGCGGCAGCAATCCTCCCCCAACACAGGCACCGTCCGATCCGACGAGGTGGCATCATGCTCGCCGTCAC
Source organism: Pseudonocardia asaccharolytica DSM 44247 = NBRC 16224 (assembly GCF_000423625.1). Classification (GTDB taxonomy): domain Bacteria; phylum Actinomycetota; class Actinomycetes; order Mycobacteriales; family Pseudonocardiaceae; genus Pseudonocardia; species Pseudonocardia asaccharolytica. Next base: position 77,985 of record NZ_AUII01000014.1, on the reverse strand, counting down.
CGGCGGGGTCCTGTCCTTGCTGGGCGCCGCAGGCGGCGGTGCGGACGTCCCCGCACCGACTGTCACCGCCCCCGACACCGCGGCGGCTCTCCACGTCGCTGCCGACACCGTCGTGCCGAACTCCACCGTGCTGAACTCTGCTGCACCAGTGGACGGCGTCGAACACGCGGCGAACGTCAACGGCTTCATGGTGGTGGCGGCGCTCCAGCGGGCACAGGACCGGGTCGGCCTGCTCGAGGCGGAGCGCGCGACCGCCCAGGCCCAGGAGCGGGTCGCGCACAGCACCCGGCAGCGTTCGCCACAGCCGGCCACCGCTGCGGCCGTCTCCTGCAACCCGTCCACCGCCGGGCTCGGCGCGGTGAAGCCCTGGGTCCGGGACGCTGCGGAGTTCCTCGGGTGCCGGTTCGGCCAGCCGCAGGTGGGAGGCGTCGCCGGCCGCGGCGGCCCCTCTGACCACCCGGCCGGGCTCGCCGTCGATTTCATGGTGGACCGCGCCACCGGTGACGGGCTGGCCGAATGCGCCCTGAGGAACATGGACGCCCTCGGTATCAAGTACGTCATCTGGCGGCAGCGCATCAACACCGGCAGCGGCTGGAAGCCCATGGAGGATCGGGGCGGAGCTACGGCGAACCACATGGACCACGTCCACGTCTCGTTCGAAGGCAGCCCCGGCAGCGGCCCCCCCGCAGGCTGTTGATCAGCTGATCGCGCGAGAGCCGCCGCGCAGGTGGCGGACGCGCCGGCTCAGTTGTTGAGCTCGGGTGGGCCGATCGGGTGCGGCGGGGTGAACCCGTTGCTGTGCTCGTTGACCGGGTCCGCGTGGCGCGGAGCCCGTTCGCGCGCGGCCAGCTCGGCGCGCAGCTGGCTGAGCAGGTCGCGCTCGGTGTCGCTCAGCGTCAGCGTCGGATCCGCCGCGGACTCCGTTGGGTCGCCACCGCCCGCGGCGGGCGGTGGCGCGCCGGCGCCGCGCTGCTCCTCGGGGTCCGGGTCCGAGCGATGCCGGGCCCGTCGCCGACCGCCCTCCGGTGCGGGCGGTTCGCCGGTCGCCTGATGCGGCGCGCGCCGCCGGACCGGCCGCGGCGCGGCCGGTCCGGTCATCGGCTGGGGATGATCGGGCCGGGTCGACTCCGGCCGGGGCGGGCCGGACCGCCCGGGATCGGGTTGGCCGAGATCGGACGGGTCCCGATCGGGTTGGGTCGACTCCGGTTCGAAGAGATCGGGTTCGAAGAGATCGGGTTCGGCGGGATCCTGCTGTTCCGCGCCGGGCGCCGCGTCGGTGAGCCGGGCGCTCGGGCCGGCCGCGCGGCCGGTGTCCGGCTGGTCGATGGCGCCCTGCTCCTCGGCGGCGTCGGTGGCGACCTCGTCCGTGGGGGCCGCGGTCCCGGAGTCCTCCGCGGGCACCGACGGCGCGGGCATGGCCCACTCACCCGAGGCCCATTCGTCCGCCCAGGGCTGCTGCGGCGGCTCGGTCGCCGCCGAGGGCCTGGGCGCGGCCGGCGGCTTGAGCGGGGCCGGTGGCCTGGGTGAGGCCTGCGGCTCGGGTATCGCCGAGGTCGGGTCGAGCAACGGGTCCAGCAGCGGCTGACGCAGCGGACCGTTGAGCGGGTCGGGCCGCCCGCCGGGGGATGCTGCAGCCATACCGTCACCCTCGTCGTCGGCCTCGGCTTCGACGGGTGGTTCCTGGACGGGCGCGACGTCTGCGTCGGAACGTTCGGCGGCCGGATGCGCGTTCGGAGCCGGAGGTAGGGCAGCCGGCGGGCCCTGGACGTACCCACCGCCTGCGGGCGGCCCGGCCGGGCCGAGCCGCAGCCCGACGGTGGGTACGTCCACCGCGGAAGGGTCGGCGGCGAGCCGGGGAGCCGGATGCTGCGGGGGGACCGGACGGGGCGGGACTCCGTCGACCGAGGGCGCCCGGCCAGGGGTGGGCGGCGGTGGCGTCGACCGTGGACGCACGTGCGCAGCCGGCCGGCGCGGGGCGGGTGGGGACGCATCCGGGACCGGGCGTGCGGACTTCAGCGCCGCCGCATGGTAGCTCGGCAGCGCCGTCCCGGCCACGAACACCTCGACGGACGCAGCCGTGCCCGCCCGGTCGAGGGTGGCCGCGAACCGGTAGGCCATGACGTCCGCGAGATGCTCCTCGAACGCGGCCTCGGCGGCGATCTCGACCAGTATCACTGGGTACGGCAGCGGGCCGGGCGCGGATCCCGCGGGGGTGATCCGCCAGGTGAGCCAGGTCCGACAGCCAGGCGGTCGATGGGCGGCGCCGGCCAGCACCGTGCCGATGCGCGCCGCCGCAGCGGGGCCCCCGGCGTCGGCGTCGAAGCGGTGCGTCGTGCCGCCCTCCCGGCGCGCCGGGACCAGCTCCCGCTCGGCATCGAGCCCGATCCGCAGGCTCTGCCCGAGCGCCACGACGGTCTCGCGGACCTGCGACGGAAGGGCGGTGCGGTCGGCGACGAGGGTGGCGGCGAGCAGCTCCAGGGCTTGCGTGTCCTCGCCGATCGCCACCAGCTCCCTGCTCTGGGCGAGCAGGTCGTCGTCGACCCTGCCGGCCAGGGCGAGCAGCAGCTCGTGCATCGTCAGGGCCGGAGTCCCGGTCCGTGCCACGGCACCTCCTTCGCTCGGCTCACCAGGTCACGCGGACGTCAACGCACCGACCGGCGCCGCGGTGGCGTGCTCGCCGCCGGTGGCGGACCACAGCAGTGTGGAGCCGGTCATCGCGGCCTGGTGGTAGGGGGCGGGTTCGAACCCGGTGGGCAGGACCTCGACGCCCGGCGTGCGATCGCCGTGCGCGCGCAGCAGCCGTTGCAGCGTGCCGGTCAGCACCCACGGCCGGTCGGCGCCGAGGACGAGCACGACGCGCTGTTCGCCACGGGGACCGATCCGGAGGCTCTGGCGCAGCTCGCGCACCCCGGTCTCGCCACGTACGACCGCGAGCACGCAGAGCGCGGCGACGTCGGGCACGACGGCGCCCGCTCGGAACCCGGCGCTGCGCGCCTCCGGCGCGTGGACCGGCAACACGGCGTCGAGCAGCCGGCGCGGCGCGCCCCAGCCGCCGACGGCCTGCACCAGCAGGTCGCGCTCGTCGGCGGTGAGCCCGATCCGGTTGCGCAGCAGCGCCCTCGGCAGGGTCGCACCGACCGCGGAGCGGCCCTCGACCGAGAGCCAGTCGCGCAGCCGCCACAGCAGGTCGTCGGGAAGCCGACCGGCCAGCCGCAGGAGCAGCTCGTGGCAGGCGCGGTCGGCCTCCGCCTCCATCACGCGACCTCGACGATCAGCTCGACCTCGACCGGGGCGTCCAGCGGAAGCTCCGCGACACCGACGGCCGAGCGCGCATGCCGTCCCGCTTCCCCGAAGACCTCGACGAGCAGATCCGATGCCCCGTTGACCACGCCGGGCTGGCCGCCGAATCCGGGCGCGGACGCCACGAATCCGACGACCTTGACCACCCCCGTCACCGCGTCGATACCGACCAGTGCGTCGATCGCCGCGAGCGCGTTGAGCGCGCAGATCCGAGCGTGGCCACGGGCGTCCTCGGCGCTGACCTCGGCCCCGACCTTCCCCGTTGCCGGCAGCGCGCCGTCGACGAACGGCACCTGCCCGGCGGTGAAGACCAGCGAGCCGGTGCGCCGGGCCGGGATGTAGGCGCCCGCCGGGGCCGTCACCGACGGCAGGGAGATACCCAGTTCCCGCAGCCGTTCGCTGGGGGTCGCCACGGCTCAGCCGCCCTGGATCGGACGCTTGAAGAAAGCCACCAGCTGCTCGGGGTTCGCCCCGGTCGTGACGGTGACCAGCTCCCAACCGTCCCGACCGAAGTTGTCGAGGATCGCCTTGGTGTTGTGGATCAGCAAAGGTGCGGTGAGATACTCCCACCGGGTGACGCCGGGTGAGCTCATGATGCGTGACTGTAGTGTGCGCCGCCACGCGGCCGATTCGGCCCTCGGCCGCAACCGCCTGACTCGGTAGGCCGGGCCCGCCCGGCGACGGCGACCGTAGGCTGGAGCCCGTGACCTCCCCCGGTTGGCCCGCCGCGTTCTCCGGCGTCCGCCTGCATGTCGTGTCGGGCAAGGGCGGCACGGGCAAGACGACGGCCGCGGCCGCGCTCGCGCTCGCGCTGGCCACCGGCGGGAAGCGAACGCTGCTGATCGAGGTCGAGGGCCGCCAGGGCATCACCAGGGTCTTCGACACCGCGCCGCTGCCCTACGAGGAGCGGCGGATCGCGGTCGCCCCCGGCGGCGGCGAGGTCCGCGCACTCGCGATCGATGCGGAGGCCGCGCTGCTCGAGTACTTCGAGATGTTCTACCGGCTCGGGATGGCCGGTCGGACGTTGCGCCGGATGGGCGCGATCGAGTTCGCGACGACGCTGGCCCCCGGCCTGCGGGACGTGCTGCTCACCGGCAAGGTCAAGGAGTGCGTGACCCGCACCGGTCGCGACGGCCGGTACGTCTACGACGCGGTGGTGCTGGACGCCCCGCCGACCGGACGGGTCGTCACGTTCCTGGACGTCACGAGAGCCATGGCCGACCTCGCGAAGGCAGGGCCGATCCACAGCCAGGCCGACGGCGTGGTCCAGTTGCTGCACTCGCCGCAGACCGCGGTGCATCTGGTCACGCTGCTGGAGGACCTTCCGGTGACCGAAACCCTCAATACCGTTCGCGAGCTCGACGCCGCCGATCTGCGGGCCGGGGCATTGATCATCAACAAGGTGCGGGAGCAGTGGTTGCCCGACCGCTCGGTGGCTCCCGCCGCGGACGGTCGCATCGACACCGCCCGGGTCCGCAACGGGCTGGCCGCCGCCGGGCTGGACCTGCCCGCGGAGGTCGTCGACGGGCTGGTGGCCGAGACCGTCGAGCACGCGGTGCGGGTCGCCGCCGAGGCGGCCGCGCTGGCCAGGCTCGACAGCGAGCTCGCCGAGCCGATGCCCCGGCTCGAGCTTCCGCACCTGCTCGGCGGCGTCGATCTCGGCTCGCTCTACGAGCTCGCCGAGGCGCTGGTGGCTCAGGGCGTCCACGTGCGGCAGACCAGCGGGGCGTCGGCGTGAGCCCGCCGAAGCAGCCGCCACCGCTGAAGATCGACGCGATGCTCGACGACGCCGAGACCCGGATCCTGGTGTGCTGCGGGTCCGGCGGGGTCGGCAAGACGACGACGTCGGCCGCGCTCGCCATGCGGGCGGCCGAACGTGGCCGCAAGGTGGTCGTGCTGACGATCGATCCGGCGCGGCGGCTCGCCCAGGCCCTCGGTCTCGGCGAGCTCTCCAACGAGCCCCGCCGGGTCGCCGGACTCGATGCCGACGGCGAGCTGCACGCCATGATGCTCGACATGCGCCGGACCTTCGATGAGATGGTCTATGCGCATGCCGACCCCGATCGTGCCGAGAAGATCATCGCCACGCCGTTCTACCAGGCCATTTCCTCGTCGTTCTCCGGGACGCAGGAGTACATGGCGATGGAGAAGCTCGGTCAGCTCGCCGCAACCGGGCACTGGGACCTCATCGTCGTCGACACTCCACCGTCGCGGTCGGCACTGGACTTCCTCGACGCCCCGCAGCGGATGTCGGACTTCCTCGACGGCCGGATGATCAGGTTGCTCTCCGCCCCGGCGCGCGCGGGCGGCCGGGGTCTGCGCAGGATCGTCGGGGCCGGGTTCCAGTTGTTCGCCAAGGCCGTCTCGACGGTCATCGGCGGCGCCATGCTGGCCGACGCGTCGGCGTTCGTGCAGGCCTTCGACACGATGTTCGGCGGGTTCCGGGAGCGCGCCACCGCGACCTATTCGCTGCTGCGCTCGCCGGGAACCGCGTTCCTCGTCGTCGCCACACCCGAACCGGACGCGCTGCGCGAGGCCGCGTACTTCGTCGACCGGCTCTCCACAGAGGACATGCCGCTGGCCGGACTCATCCTCAACCGGACGCATCCGGTGCTGGCCAGGCTGTCGGCGGCCAAGGCGCGTGATGCCGCGGACAACGCGAACGGTCCGACGCTGGCCGCCGCGGTGCTGCGGCTGCACGCCGACCGGGTCGAACTCGCCGAGCGTGAGGACCGGCTGTTCAGCCGGTTCGCCGGCGCCCATCCCGAGGTCGCGGTGGCGCGGGTGCCCGCCGTCGCGGGGGATATCGCCAACCTCGACGGGCTGCGCGAGATCGGCGCGCGGCTGGCGGCGGACGGGTACCCGGAGCACGAGCGGTCCGCCGCGCTGGGTGCGGCGCGTTGACCACTATCCGCTCGTCGCGCCCGCATAGTGCGCCGAACGGGCCTCGCCGAGCAGCCGGGCCCAGGACCGCACGGCCGGCCGGGCGCGCAGCAGCGCGCGGCGCTCCCGCTCGGTCATCCCGCCCCACACCCCGAACTCGATCCGCTGGTCGAGGGCGTGCGCCAGGCATTCCGTGCGCACCGGGCAGACGAAGCAGAACCGACGTGCGTCCCGCTGCCGCGCTCCCGTCACGAAGAGTCCCTCGGCGTCTCGGGTCCGGCACCGCGCCGCTGCCCGCCAGTTCCACCTGCCCGTCATCCCGACCCCCACGGTCCGTCCCCAGGCCGCCGGAGTCGACGACCTTGCCTGTGACGGATCCTCTGGCCGACCGGTTCCACCGATAAGCGTGTGGAACTACTCAACCTCACTCCTTTGTGACCTGACGGGGGCCGAACCGGACTCCGCGTACCCTGACCCGATGTGAACATTCCGCGGCATCTGGTCCGGCCGATCGGACTGCTTCTGGGGTTCTGCATGCTGGCCGGCGTCGTCACCGCCGGGATGGTGTTCCCCTTTGCCGCCTGGATGGGCATGGTCTCCAACGAGGCCGGGGACAGCGTCAACAGCACCTCCGGCGATCTCGTGGACGGCGCTCTGCCGCAGCGCACGACGATCACCGACTCCGCGGGTCAGCCGGTCGCCTACCTGTTCGACCAGAACCGCACCTCGGTCGCGGCCGACGACATCTCCCCGGCGATGAAGGCGGCGATCGTCGCGATCGAGGACCGGCGCTTCTACCAGCACCAGGGCGTCGACTGGCAGGGCACGATCCGCGCGGTGGTCGCCAACTCGGCGTCCGGGGACGTCGTGCAGGGCGCCTCGACGCTCTCCCAGCAGTACGTCAAGAACTACATGCTCTACGTCGACGCCCAGACCGAGGCGGAGCGGCTCAAGGCCACCGAGCAGACACCGGCTCGCAAGCTCAAGGAAGCGCGTATCGCGCTGCAGATGGAGCGATCGCTGAGCAAGGAGGAGATCCTCACCCGGTACCTGAACATCGTGTACTGGGGCAACGGCGCCTACGGGATCGCCGCGGCGGCGCGCACCTACTTCGGCGCCACCCCCGACAAGCTGACCGTGCCGCAGGCCGCGCTGCTCGCCGGGATGGTCCGCAGCACCACCGGGTTCGACCCGGTCGCGCACCCGCAGGCCGCGCTCGACCGGCGCAACCTCGTCATCGCCCAGATGCGTGAGCAGGGCATGATCAATGATGCCCAGGCGCAGGAGGCCGCGGCCAGCCAGCTCGGTGTGATCACTCCGCTGAACACCCAACCCAACGGCTGTATCGGCGCGGGCGACGCCGGCTTTTTCTGCAAGTACGTCGTGGAGTACCTGACCGAGGCCGGTTTCCCGATCGACCAGCTCACCCGGGGCGGCTTCACGATCAAGAGCACCCTCGACCGCGACGCGCTGGAGAAGATGAAGGCCGCGCTGGACGAGAGGGTGTCGCCGACCCAGCCGAACGTCGCGAACGTGATGTCGATGGTGCAGCCGGGACAGGACAAGCACCGGGTGCTCGCGATGGGTTCCAGCCGCACGTTCGGGTTGAACGCCGACGAGTACGAGACGAGCTACGGGCTGCCCTACGAGCCGGTCAACCTCGGGGCCGGCTCGGTCTACAAGATCTTCACCGCGGCGACCGCGCTGGAGAAGGGGATCGGCATCAACTACTCGCTGGCCGTCCCGCCCAGCGGCTACACCTCGCCGATCTACCTCGACGGCGGCGGACGTCCGATCCCGGTGCAGAACGCCGGTAGCTACCCGGAGCGGATGAACCTCACCGACGCGCTCGCGACGTCGCCGAACACCGCGTTCATCAAGCTCGAGGAGTTCACCGGGGTCCCCGACGTGGTCGATATGGCGGTCCGGCTGGGATTGAAGTCGCTGTCCACGATGCCGTTCGTCGATCCCGCCACCGGCAAGCGGACCGACCGCTCGATCGCCGAGGTGACCAAGGCGCAGAAGCAGGCGTCGTTCACCCTCGGCACGAGTCCGACGAGCGTGCTGGAGCTCGCTAACGTCGCCGCGACCCTCTACAGCGGCGGCAAGTGGTGCCCGCCGAGCCCGATCGAGTCGATCACCGACGCGGCGGGGAAGCCGGTTCCGATCATCGAGGCGCCCTGTGACCAGGCCGTCGACCCGGGTCTGGCCAACACCCTGGTCAACGCGCTGAGCAAGGACGACATCAGCGGTACCGCCGCCGCCGCGGCTCGTGCGGCAGGCTGGAACCGGCCGATGCTCGGCAAGACGGGGACCACCCAGCAGCACAAGTCGGCCGCCTTCGTCGGGGCCGTCCCGCAGCTGGCTGCCGCAGTGATCACATTCGACAACTCGCGCTCGCCCAAGCCGCTGTGCGACGGCGGCGGCGCACCGTTCGCCTGCCGCAGCGGCAACATCTTCGGCGGCAAGACGCCGGCGCAGACGTGGTTCAACGCGGTCAAGCCGATCCTCGAGGGCGAGCCCGTGCTGCCGTTGCCGCCGACGGAGGATCGGTACCTGCAGGGCGGCGCGGAGTCCCGTGTTCCCGATGTCGTCGGCCGTGGCCTGAACGACGCCCGTGCAGTCCTCGACCGGGCCGGCTGGCCGGTTTCGACCCGCACGGTCGACAACCTGGCCGCGCGGGGGACCGTCGTCGGCCAGAGCCCCCGCGGCACCGCACTGCCGGGTGAGACGATCGTGCTGCAGATCAGCAGCGGCACGGTGCCCGCCCCGCCGCCCGCGCCGAGCGGCGAGCCGGCGCCGGGTGGTGAGCCGGCGCCGGGTGGCGAGCCCGCGCCGCCCGGTGGTCCGCCGCCCGATGGGGGTGCCCCGCCGCCCGATGGGGGTGCCCCGCCGCCCGATGGGGGTGCCCCGCCGGGGTGAGGGTGCCGAGGCGTCGGGTGCGGGTGATCGTTCTGACACGCCGCTCGACGGTGCCGCCTACGGGCTGACCAGGCTCTACCATCCGCCCCATGGGGGATGGTGACGATCGGTCCGACGTGTTGTTCGGCCCCGATGGGACCGACGACGCGGAGCCGCCCGGCGGCCGGCCGCCCGAGCCCCTCCCCAAGACCGGCCGGCCGCCCTGGCCCGCCCCCAAGATCGGCGTTTCGGAGCCGCCGGCCGCGCCATTCGCGACGGACGCTGCCCAAACGCCGATCATGGAGTCGTCCGGCTCGGTTCCGACAGGCCTGAACGGCCCGGTTCCGGGATGTCCGCCCGGCCCGGTTCCGGCGTTCCCCCAGCGCGGCGTCCCAGCAGGCCCGTACCGCGCTGTTCCACCCGATACCTACCGCCCCCGCATCGAGGCCGAGCCGAGCCTGCTCGGCCTGTCCCGGCATACCCGCGGACGGCTGGGATCGCGGTTGTTCAACCTGTTCTTCGCGATGATCTTTGTGATGATCTTCGTTCAGATGATCGTCGCCCTGCTCGACGTCTGAGAACGTGCTGAGCCCCGCGAACCGCCCGTGCCACCGGCTGGAGCCCGGTGGCGACTACCCTGGCGGCGGACGGTCGTCGCCCGCCGCTGGTGGCGGCCTGTATCCCAGCAGCCGGGCGGCACCGCCGAGGAGGTGAGGAGCGATCCGTCCCGAGACCGCTCCGCCCGGCGGGCCGTCGCTTTCCCCGCCGACATCGCACCGCGTGCGCAGCGTGCTGGCGATTCCCGCGTTTCGCCGGTTGTGGCTGGTCACGGCGGTGTCTTCGACGGGCGACTGGCTGTCGCTGCTCGCATTGACCTCGCTGGCCACCCAGCTGACCACCGGCTACCAGGCGCAGAGCTTTGCGCTCGGCGGCGTCGTCGCGACGAAGCTGCTCCCGGCCCTGCTGCTCGGCCCGTTCGCCGGTGCGCTCGCCGACCGGTTCGACCGCCGTCGCGTCATGGTCGTCTGCGATCTGCTGCGCTTCGGCCTGTTCATCTCGATCCCGCTCGTCGGGTCGCTCTGGTGGCTGTTCGTGGCCACCTTCCTCATCGAGATCTGCGCGCTGTTCTGGATCCCGGCGAAGGATGCCGCGGTGCCGAACCTGTTGCGGCGTCCCGACCAGATCGAGACGGCCAACCAGCTCGCGTTGGTGATGACCTACGGCGTCGCCGTGATCACCGCCTCCGGGCTGTTCACCGTGATATCGAGCGCCGGGTCGCTGATCAGCAGCACGTCGCCGCTGATCACCGTCTACGTGGCGTTGATCATCAACGGTTCGGCGTACCTGCTCATCGCGATCACGGTCTGGTTCCGGATCAAGGAGATCTCCGGCCGCGGGGCCCGGCGCCAGGAGGAAGCGCCGAGCCTGATCCACTTGCTGCGTGAGGGTTTCCGGTTCGTCGGCAGCACACCGCTGATCCGCGGCCTCGTCATCGGCATCATCGGGGCGTTCGCGGCAGGCGGCGCGGTCATTGCGTCGGCCAAGCTGTACTCGGCGAGTCTCGGCGGCGGGGATGCGGCCTACAGCGTGCTGTTCGTCTCGATCTTCGTCGGGCTCGCGGTCGGGATGGGTGCGGCGCCCCGGCTGGCCCGCAGGCTTCCGCACAACAGGCTGTTCGGGACGGCCATCGTCGCGGCCGGGCTGTCGCTGTCGCTGGTCGCGCTGGCGCCGCACCTGTTTCTGGCGATCATCGCGGTGGGGTTGGTCGGCGGGTTCGCCGGGATTGCGTTCCTCACCGGCCTGACGATCATCGGCGCCCAGGTCGCGGACGAGGTCCGCGGGCGGGTCGTCGCATTCGTACAGTCGCTGGTGCGCATCGTGCTCCTGGGCTCGATGTCGATGGTTCCGCTGCTCGTCGGGCTGGTCAGCGCGCGCCGGGTCGAGGTGTTCGGCTACCCGTTCGTCATCGACGGCACCCGCACCGTGATGCTCGCCGGCGGCCTGGTCGCCGCGGCGGTCGGCACGCTGGCCTATCGCCAGATGGACGACCGGCGTACCGAGCCGTTGCTGCCGGACCTGCTCGCGGCGCTGCGCCGAGGGGACCGCAGGACCGGCTCCGGGGTGCTCATCGCCGTGGAGGGCGCGACGGCCGCGGAGACGACCGAACAGGCCGGTCGGCTGGCCGCGGCCCTGCGCGCCCAGGGCCACCTCGTCGTCGAACCCGATCACGGCGAGCGCGACCAGGCCCGCTGGGCCGCCGCCACTCGGGAGGCCAACCTGTCCGGTGCCCGGGCCAAGGCGCTGGCGGCCGCGGCCGTGCGCGCCGACATCGTCGAACGAGTGATCCGCCCCGCCCTGGCCGGGGGTGCCGTCGTCGTGGTCGATCGGTTCCTGGCCAGCCCGCTCGCCCAGTTCGGCGTGGCCGCGGACCGGATGGACGCGGTGCTCGACCAGGGCGAACTGGAGAATCTCGCCGCCTGGGCCACCGGGCGGTTGCGGCCCGATATCTCGGTGCTGCTCGACCGCGCGCCGACCCCCGACCTGCTGGAGAGCCGCGGTCTCGCGGGCGAGGAGCACGTTCGGGTCCAGCGGCTGCTGACCCGGATGGCGGCGGCCGAACCGCACCGCTACGTAGTGGTCGACGCCGACGGCACGCCCGAGCAGGTCGCCGAGCGGGTGTTCGCGGGCCTGCTGCCGATCCTGGGTGGTCCGCGCGTGGCGGAACCCCCGATCGGCCCGGACGCCCGGACGCACTCGTGAGCCTTGCGGCTACCGACACGAGGATGGTGCACCAGTGAGCGTGTGGCGCGACGTCGTCGGACAACCGGCGGCCGTGGCCGAACTGAGCGCCGCGACGCGGGATCCCACTGCGATGACCCACGCCTGGCTGTTCACCGGTCCGCCCGGTTCGGGCCGCTCGGTGGCGGCCCGGGCATTCGCCGCGGCGCTGCAATGCCCACGCCAGGGTTGCGGGGAGTGCGGCGTGTGCCGCACGGTGCTGGCCCGCACGCACGCCGACGTGCGCGAGGTCGTGCCCGAGGGGCTCTCGATCGGCGTCGGCGAGATGCGCACGCTCGTCCAGCTCGCGGCGCGCAGCCCGAGCACCGGGCGCTGGCAGATCCTGGTCATCCAGGACGCCGACCGGCTCGGCGAGCGCGCCGCGAACGCGCTGCTCAAGGCCGTCGAGGAGCCGGCACCGCATACCGTCTTCCTGCTGTGCGCGCCGTCCGACCATCCCGAGGACGTACCGGTCACCATCCGCTCGCGCTGCCGTCCGGTCCCGCTGCGGACACCCTCGCCCGAGGTGGTCGCGGAGGTGCTCGTCGAACGGGACGGGATGGACCCGGAAACCGCGCGATGGGCCGCCACCGTGGCGGGCGGGCATGTGGGCCGGGCGCGCTGGCTCGCCCGTGACCCGGAGGCTCGGCAGCGTCGCGCCGAGGCGCTCGACCTGCCGCTGCGTCTGCGCGGTCTCGGCGACGCCTTCGCCTTCGCCGACACGTTGGTCCGCACGGCCAAGGCCGAGGCCGCGGAGGCCGCCGATGTCCGCGACACCGCGGAGCGCGAGGAGCTCGCCGTCGCGATGGGCGCCGGCGGCGTGGGCAAGGGGGTCGCGGCCGCGGCCCGCAGCGCCAAGGCCGCGGAGCGTGAGCTGGAGAAGCGCCAGAAGTCACGCAGTACCCGCAACCAGCGCGACGCCCTCGACCGCACGATCATCGACCTCGCCGGCTTCTTCCGAGACGTCCTGGTCGCCGGCAGCGGCGCCCGCGTCGCGCTGGCCAACCCGGATCGGGAGGACGACGTGCGGCGCGCGGCCGGCGAGTGGAGTCCCGAATCCGCGCTGCGCAGGCTCGAGGCCGTCCTGGCCTGCCGCGAGGCGCTGAACGCCAACGTCAAGCCCGAGATCGCCGTCGAGGACATGCTGGTCTCGCTGCACCGCGGCTGAGCGTCGCGCCGAACCGACCGGGCGCCGGAACGGCGAGGGATGGTCGCTACACTGGGCCCCGCACCACCTGCCGCCTTAGCTCAGTCGGTTAGAGCGACGCACTCGTAATGCGTAGGTCTGGGGTTCGACTCCCCAAGGCGGCTCCACCATAACTGCAGCTCAGAGCCTTGCAGCTGTGCGCTCTGTGTTCTGGGTGTCTTCGACCCGACGCATTCGCGGAAACACTGTTTCGACTGCTGAGGTTCCGGCTTTGCCGCTGGTCAGCGGCTTCGGGTGATCGATCCTGTCTGCGGAGACTGTGGCATGACGGACTCATGCCACGGTGAGCGCGTTGTCCGGAGAGACTGAGGAAACGAGTGAGTTCGCGACCGCGACCGCGACCGCGATCGCGACCGCGACCGCGTACGCGTCTGCGTACACTGGTGGTGTGCAGCTTCCTGAGGTCCTGTCGTTCCGGGAGTTCCGTGCTGGTCTGGCCGCTGCCCTTCGTCGCGTGCAGGAGCCTGGTGCCGAGCCGGTTTTCGTGGGTGCGCACCGCCGTGCTGAGGCGGTGGTGCTGTCGGTGGAGCGTTACCAGGAGCTCGTCGCGGCGGCGGGGCGCCGTGAGGCGGTCGGCGAGGCGTTGGCGTCGGTTCGGGCGGAGGGGCTGGAGCCGAGTCCGGAGGGGCTGGTCCGGCTGGAGGCGGTGGCCGAGGGGCGATTGTCGACGGCGGAGGCGCGTGAGCACGTGCTGTCCCGCTATCGCCGGTGAGCGCAGCGGATCCGTACTTCGACGCCGAGTACGGGCTGCTGCGGAATCGTCTAGGGATCGTCGACCCGGTCGAGTTGGAGCAGGTCGAGGCGGAGCTGACGGCGCTGCGCCTCGTGGAGCTGCAGGACGACCCGCTTCCTGGCGGGTACGACCTGGCGCACCTGCAGGCGTTCCATCGGTTCGTCTTCGGCGACGTCTACGACTGGGCCGGCGAGCTGCGCTCGGTGGTGATCGGTAAGGGCGACGTGTTCTGCCTACCGCAGTTCATCGCGTCCTTCGCCTCGGACGTCTTCGGTCGTCTGGCGGGCAAGGATTTCCTGAGGGGCCTGGAGCGGCCGAGGTTTCTCGATGAGCTGGCGAACCTGTTCGCCGATGTGAACGCGTTGCACCCTTTCCGGGAGGGCAATGGTCGCGCGCATCGTGCGTTTCTCACCCAGCTGGCGGTAGACGCAGGATGGCGGCTTCGGTGGGCGTCGATGGATCCGGAGGAGAACGTGCGGGCTTCGCAACAGGCTCATCGCGGTGACATCCTTCCGCTGCGAGCGATGCTCGACGGCCGCGTCGATCCGGGTGAGCAGATACCTGCTCCGCGGTCGCACTGACGACGAGTAGGGCCTGGCCGCATCGGCTCGGGCGATCTCGGTTGGTTGCGTCGCATGCCTCGGTACGGTGCCGGGCGTGCGGACCCACTCGGCTGTGAATCGCGATGCGATACGTCGAGCAGACTGTCGTAGGGTCACTCAGGCCCGCGGCCCAACTCGTTCCTGACGATCGACTTGGTATCAGTACCGAGCCGCCCATCGCCGGAGCCGGCCTTGCCGGTGAGGGTGGAGAGGCCGCGTCGACGTGGAGTCTCAGCGCCATCCGACCTCACGACGTGCAGGCGTACACGGCGTCCTCTGGCAGCCTGACGCTTGACTGACGTAGCGCAGCCACGATGAGGTCGTGCGTGATGGCGATCTCGACGTCGCCGTCGGGCGCAACTGGGTTGCTCACGTCGTGCGCTACCCTCGCGGAGGGACATAGCTCTGTTCAGGACGCCACGCCGAGACGATTGGTGTCAGGCAGGCGATCTCCTCGTCGCGACACGATCTCGGCCTGCTTCACGCTCATGCGGCTCTCACGGGGGCAACGACACTCTCGGCGCGTCGGACACGGCCTGCCGTAAGCTCATCCAGCCCGGAGGTCCTGGAGCAGGTCGCCGACGACTCGCTCTTCCTCTACCGCTCGCCCGATCTCCGCCATGGCTGTTCCCAGTCCGAGGTCCCACGTGGGCGTCGCAGGCTCACCGGTGAGTAGTGAGCCGTGCATGCTGACCTCGCGGTAAGCGCCTTCATCGAACCGCCAGGGGGCAATGGGAAGGCGGGCGGCGAGATGGTTGGCGATTCGTACGCCGGGCCAGTCGAAGTCGCCGTGATAGCGAAATGCGGCTCCCACGTCGGCCAACTGTCGGAGAAGGGTGAGCGCGGCGACCCCCGGCTGTCCTCCGACGCACACCAGCGGACCGCTGTCGGCGCCCAACCGGTCCGCTGCCTCGGCCACCACGACCGGGTTCTCGCACACCGAGATGGTCGGAGCAGGGCCACTGACGCGGAGGGGACTACGGAGCTGGCGCAGGGTGACGACCGCCGGCTCTCCTGTCTCCCGTAGACCCGCCAGCATCCGTCCGGTCGCGGTGTCGGCCGCCACCGGGAGGTTGAGGACGAGGACGGTGGTCGACACCTCGTCGAGGACCAGACCGACCGAGGCCCAGACTCGACGGCGCCATTCCGCGCCGCTGCCATCACCTTCTCCGCCGAGCACTCGTGCGGCACTGAGAGCGAGCCCATGCACCGGACCACCCGGATCGAGTGCGTGTGCCGAGCCGAGCAGGCGTTCGGCGAAGCGGCCGATCGGTTCCGCCGGGTCCACCGGTAGGGCCTCGAGGACGACGCCGAGCCGTCCGAGCAGCTCACGCGCTCGTTCGGGTTCCCGGACGATCCGGCGCACTGCTCCGCTCGCCTGCAGCCCGGCCACCCAGGCCGCCAGGTCGTCGCGACCGGCGGCCGCCCGCTCGACCGGAGCGAACGCCTCTCGCCAAGCCGCAGCCAGTCGCGCCGCCGCCGCCGCGCGATCGTCGACCGGTCCGGTGAGCGCCACGACTGCGGCGCCGAGGCCGTCCGGGCACACTCCCGAGCGACACAGCACCGCGTCGACCGCTTCCAGACGCACGGTCACGGTGGCCCCGGAGCCAGCCGGTCTCCCCAGCAGCCGAGCCACCGCCACCCGCTGTGCCTCGGTGGCCCCGCTGAGCGTGACGGGTCCCACCAGGGGCTGACCGAACTCCAGTCGCCTGCGGACCCGGTCGCGCACCCACGCGAGGTCGGGTCCGCCGAGCAGACGCTCCAGCCGCGGGTCGCTCAGAACAGTGCCTCCTCGTCCGGGACCGGGGTGACCTGCTGCTCCGGTACGACGACGGGACGCGGCATGCGTTCGCGACGGCTCCCGTCCCAGCGCCAGTGGGTCACCAGGACCGCGGGAACCCCGTCCGCCCGCGCGAGCTGGGCGATCGACAGCCCCGGCACCTCCGGGTAGCAGCCCCACTCGCGCTCGCTTGTCATGACGACGTCGAGGTCGAAAGCGGCGAGCAGGCCGAGGTACTTGGCACGAGCGTTGTCATCCACGCCCGCGAACGCCTCGTCCAACATCACCAACCGGGGAGCGTGTGGGCTACCGGCCGAGGCGTAGTGCGCGGATGCCGCAGCGAACAGCGGAACGCTCGCGGCGAGGACCCGCTCGCCGCCCGAGGCCGGGCCGGTCGCGGGACGCCACTGCCCGTTCTGGTGCCGCTTGATCGCGAAGCGGTGCCACGACCGGTAGTCCAGGGCCAGGGTGAGGTGCTCCAGCCACGTGCCCTTGTCGTCCGCCGCACGCTCCGCGGCGATCCGCTCCTGCAGGAACCCGCCGACCGCCGTCCGATCCTCTTCGGACCACGCGTCGGAGGTCTGGCGGAGCAGGCGCCGGCGCGCCTCGGCCAACCCAGGCGGCCCGTCGTCGACCGGGAGCCAGTCCAGGCGCAACCGCATGCCGGTGCTGGTGGGGCGCGCCGCCAGCTCGTCGTTCATCCGGCGGACCTGTCCCTCCGCCTCGGAGATCAGCTCTTGCAGGGTGCTCGCCACCTCGTTGACCAGATGGTTTTCCAGGATCTCGCGTTCTCGCTCGTCGAGGAGTCTCCGCCGGTCCGTGATCTCGCTGCCGAGCGCCTCGGCCAGCTCAGGGACTGTGGCGGGCCGCCCGCGCCACAGGACCTCCACGACGATGCCGTCCGCCAGCAGCTCCGCCGAGACCCGGTGACCCTGGACCGCGAGCGCGTCGGTGAGGCCCTTGAGCTCGTCGTTGACCCGACGCTGCGCACGGTCCCAGGCCGTGTCGTAGTGCGGCGTCCCGTCCAGCTCCTGGTCGATCTGTCGGGCGAGCCGGACGGTGGGATCCGGCGCCCAGTCGTTCGCCGGGTCGGGCAGGGCGAGCTCGGGGAGCGCGACGGCGAGGAGGCCGGTCGCGGCGAACCGGCGCAGCTGCTCCGTCGCGGCGGCCCGCTCCGCCGCCGCCTTCTCCAGCTCCTGCCCCGCGGTCTCCCGCTCGCCCTCCGCACGAGATCGCCGCCCGAAGGCCTGCGTGTGGGCGTCGGAGCTCGCCCGGTGCTGGTCGGTGACCGTCCTGGTCTGCCGGTCGATCGAGGCCAGCCGCTCCTGCAGCTCCCGCACCGAGGCACCGACCGTTTCCTCGCGCGCGGCGTGCGCGGCGGCGCTCGCGCGAGCGCGGCGCTCCGCCTCCTCGGCCCGGTCGACGGCGAGCAGATGGGTCTCGGAGGCCGTCTGCAGGTCGGCTGCAGACCGCTGCTCCTGGTCCGTCGCGTGCCCGAGCGCCTCGGCGGCCGGCCACAACGCCGTCAGGGCGAGTTCGTAGCGATGGACGCCGGCCTGGACGTCGTCGAGGGCGGTGCGGTCCGGAGGCAAGTCGACGTCCTGGGCGCCCTCGGTGACCTCCGCTGCGGCCTGTGCGGCGGCCTCGGTCACCGCGCCGAGGCGACGCTCCGCCTCGACCCGGTCCTGCATCGTCTCCCGGTGTTGGGCGGCGAGGGCGCCGAGCGTCGCGTGGGCCCGCTGGAGCTCCGCGTCGTCCGGCTGAGCGGCGAGCTCACTATCCAGTGTGGAGCGCCGCCCAGCCAGCTCGGTCCGTTGGTCCGTGATCACCCGTTGTTCGTCCTCGACGCGGGCGACCTCCTCCCGCAGGACGACGAGCCGCGCCCGCCGGGCGGCGTCCCGGGCGCCGCGACCGATGTACTCCGCTGAGAGCTTGTGCCAGGAACCGGTGAGGGGCCCCAGCCGGAACCGACCCCGGTCGTCCACCCACACCTCGTCGCCCGCGCCGAACCCGATCGCGCCGAGCACCCGCTCCACGACGGCGACCGGGACGGCGGCCGCCGCGTCGTCTCCCGGGTCGGCCGCCGGCCGAAGGACGGTGGCGAGGGACGTCGTGGCGGCGCCGGCTGCCGGGGCGAGCACGACGTCCCCCACCTGGTCGCGGAGCACGCCGTCCGGGTCCACCCAGGCATCGAGCACTCCCGAGGCCTCCAGGGCCGCCTCCAATCCGGCCCGCCGATCGTCGGCGAAGTCGTCGGAGAAGTCGATCAGCCGCCAGAACGGCGCTCCGGGCCGACCGTCCCTGACCCCGGGATCCCGGGTGTGCGGTGCGGGTGGCTCGCCGTCCTCACCGGCCTCGAGCCGGGCGATCTCCCCCTGGAGTTCCGCGGTCCGGGCCTCGGCGTCGGCCGCACGGCGGTCCAGCTCCGTGGCCACGCGCGCGTGCCGGTCCGCGGCCGCACGGCCCGCTGCGTCGATCGCGACCCGGGCCGGATTCGGTCCGGCGAGGGTCTCGGCCCACAGGGTGGTGGCCTCCAGCACCGCGGCGACGTCCGCCACGACGAGCTCGACGGCCGCCGCGAGCCGGGACCGCAACTCGGTGAGGAAGACCTCGGCCGCGGCGGTGATCGCCGCCTCGGTTTCCGCCCGCTGGTCGGCGAGCCGCGCCAGGACGCTGTCGAGGCGGTCTCGCTCGGCACGAGCCTTGCCGGCTGCCGCTGCGGCCTGATCCGCGATGTCCAGGAGCTCGACGACGTGGCGGAGCGCGCGCTTTCGACGATCGACGAGTGCAGCGGCCGCGGTGCGCGGCGGATTGTGCGGTGTATCGGTGAGGACTGCGTCGATCTCGCGCAGGTGCTCCTCGGCCAGGAGGGCCGCCGCTGCGGCCTCCGCCGCCTGGCTGCGGAAGGCCGTGACCTGGTCCTGCTGGGTGTGGAGGTGCGTGCTCGCCGCGGTCAGCCGCCGCTCCCGGTCCGCGACCGCGGCAGCGTCCTCGTTCCGTCGGTTCGCGGCATCCGTCGCGGACTCCCGCGCCTCGCGCGCGGCCGTCCGGAGTCTCTCCAGATCGGCCGCCGCGTCCATGGCGGGGCTCGTGCGCAGTTCCCGGTCCTGTGCCTGCAGCTCCTCGAGCTGGGCCGCCAGCTCGTCGCGGCGTTCGAGAGTCTCGGCGACGGCGTAGTCGGCGTCCGCGTAGGCGGTCTCCGCCGTGGTGACCGCTTCGCGCGCCTGTCGATACCGCTGCTCACCGCGCCGCGGCAGCTCGGCCCGCCGCCGCGCGGCGACGGCGGCGTAGCGGCGGTAGTGCCCGAGGAAGGCCTGCGCCGAACCGTGCGCTTCCACCATCGCGGCGAGGTCGTTCCGATCCGCCTCCAGGGTGCGGAACGCATCCGCGACGTCCCTGATCACCGCCTGGTCCAACGGCGGCAGGGCCTCGGTGAGGGCGGCGGACAGCGCCTTCTCGTTGGGCCGCTTCGACAGCTGGGGCTGGCGCAGCTGGACGAGCAGGTCCACCAGCGCGCCGTACCGCTGCTCGCCCAGGCGGAACAGTGCCTCGTCGACCGCACGACGGTAGTCGCGCTGCTGGTCATGGACGGCCCCCCGTCCGGCCAGCGCGTCGGCGAGGCGCTCCCGGCTCAACGCCGTGCGGGTGGCGTCGAGCAGTGACAGCTCGGTTCCGACACGCTGGTCGGTGACGAAGAACCAGTGCTTAGCGATGCCGCGGCCCGCGACGGCCTTGAGCCCGCAGCCGATCGTGCAGAACTCGGTGTCGCCGTCCTCGCGGCGCCGGCCGAACTCCAGCCAGGTGTAACCGAACCGCTCGGAGTGCGGATGGTCGCCGCCGAGCAGCAGGTTCCACTCCATCCGCTTCTTCGGGTCGGCATCCGGCTCGACGCGGTGCGCGGACAGGTCCCCGTCCAGCAGGAACGGCAGCAGGAGCGCCAGCACCTTCGACTTGCCCGCACCGTTGTTGCCCCGCAGCAGGAGCCTGCCGTCGTGGAATCGGAACTCCTCGACGTCGTAGTAGAAGAGGTCGACGAGCCCCGCGCGCAGCGGCTGCCAGCGCTCGAGGGCGGGTTCCGGGAGCGTCGTCACATGACCTCCGGTTCTCCGACGGCGTAGCGGCTCAGGGCGGGCAGCGCGTGTACCTCGTCCCCCGCCCGGCGCACGAGCTTGAGGGCCTCCAGCCGCTGGAGGGCCTGGTCGGTCAGCTCGTTCTCGGCGCCGGGCTCCTGCGCCGCCCGCCGCCAGTAGGCGGCGTGGGCCTTCGCCTGGACTCGCAGGTGAGCCCGCAGGGCCGACACTCCGACGGGACCGTCCGCAGCGATGAGGTGTTCGGCGAGCAGCAGCGTGGCGTGCCCCTCGGTGCCCGTGTCCGGCATCCGGACGTCGGTGAGGTCGTCCGCCGGGTCGACCATCGCGATGCCCTCCGCGCGGACCTCGGGGACGAGGCCGGTCAGCTCGGTGATCCGGCTGGTCACGTGGTGGCGCTGGCTGGTGAGGTAGGCGAGCTCGGCCTCGTCGAGCTCGGCGAGGTACACGACGGGATCGTCCAGCAGCCGACGGGTGAGGCTGCGGCGGATCTGTTGGTTGCGCAGGTCGTCCGTGGTCGGCAGGAGCTCCTCCGTGATCATCGCGAGGCGGGTGTCGGGGTCCGTCGCGGTGACGGTCGACGGGCCCCGCGGCGTGACGATCAGGGTGGCCAGCACCCGTCGGTCCACGTCGTAGAGAACATCCCCGTCCGCCCGGACGAACGCCTCCTCGTCCCCGGCCACCCGAGCCAGGATCCCGAGCTCCAGCAGGAGTCGGACGACGGCGACGAGATCGCCGCGCTCGTCCCGCCGCTCCATGGTGAAGACGATCTCCGCTGCGGCGAGCTCCGGGGCCGAGGCACCGAGCACGACCTGCTCGGCCAGCCTGCCGAGGGTGATCTGCGCGTCCGCGCGCTCCAGCGCCGCCAGCGCCAGGCAGAACAGGACGTAGCGGCGCCGGGTGAAGGGCGCCTTCGTACGACGGTCCCGTGCGGGGTGCGTGGCATCCGGCTCGGTCGTGGTCTTGACCAGCCGCGCCACCTCGCCGTCGACGTGGAGGCGCCAGCCGGTGTTCCGGCCGAACCAGTCCCGCAGCTCCTCGGCCCGGCGTCGGACGAGCACGTACTGCTCCGCCGTCGGCCCGCCCGCCTGCAGCACCGGCCTGCGGAGCAGGGCACGCGCTGCACGGTGCAGATCGGATCGTCGTGCGCTGTCGACGGCGTCGAGTTCGGCGCTCACGCGGTGCGCTCCACCTGCTCGGGCGCGGTGAGGTCGGTGATCCGCAGCAGGTGGTCCGGCCCGCGGAAGACGCCGTGCGGCGTGTCCAGCCGCACCTCCGAGGCCTGGTCGAGCACGGTCAGGGTGACCGCCATCGAGCCGTCCGTGGTGGTGGTCGACACCTCTCGCCGGCCCGGTCCCAGGGCCGAGAGCGCGTCTCCCAGCAGGCCCAGGAACAGCCGGAAGGGTGCGGTGTCCAGGTGGCCGACGTCCGAGAGCCGGACCGTGCCCTCGGTCGCCAGCGCGGCACGGGCGGCGACCACCTCCGCGGCCTCCCGTTCCGCCAGCTCGGCGAGGTGGCGGCGTGCCGCGGAGCGGTCCTCCACCCGAGTGGGACGTCCACGCCGCTCGTAGCTGCCGGTCCGTCGCAGCCGCGGGCTGATGTGCACCGACGGCGCCGCCGACCAGGACGTCGTGGGGGCTACGGGCTCCACCTCGCGGGCGTCCAACGTCTCGGCATCCACCGTGAGGTGGCGCGAGGAGTGCAGACCGAACGCCCCGCGCCACAGGCGGTGCCGCACGGTGTCGTCCGGTGCCTCGGCGAACCAGACCGCGAGGGTGCGGAAGTCCGCCGAGCGGTCCGACCGCCCCGCCCGCCGCTCGTTGAGCGCCGAGACCACGTGCAGGAGCTGGGGGACCGCCGCCCGGGCCTGCGACCGCAAGAGTTTGGCCTGGCTGGGGTGGCTGGGCGCGGACACGAACCACCCCCGGAACCCCGCCCACCGTTCCCGCCAGAGAGCCGCGAGCCGCACGAACTCGGCCTCCCGGGGATCGTCCTCGGCCGATGCGCCCGGCGCGGTGTCGGCCGCCTCGCGGCGGGCCGCCAGATCCAGCAACCGGTCGACCTCGCCCTCGTCCAGGTGAGCGACCAGCCCGGCGATCTCCCCACCGGTGGCCACGAGGTCGGTGATGAATCGCTGCAGGTAGGCGATCAGCCGGTCCTTGTAGGCGCGGAAGGCCTCCGCGTCCGTGTCCTGCATGTCGATCGACCGCTGGAGCGAGCCCATGAACGCCTGCGCGTTCGCCGCGAGATCGGTGAAGCGGTCCACGAGGGCGCGGAGCAGGAGGTGGACCTTGGCCGCGTCCGCCTCGGCGACTGACGCCAACTCAAGCAGCGCCCGCAGGTGGGTCGCGATGTCGGCGAGTGCGACGGCTTGCAGAGCGCCGCGCCTGCCGAGTGCCTCGTCGTAGACGCCGAGGGCCTCTTCCGCGGCCTCGCCCTCGGTGGTGAGTTGGTAGAGGAACCGCGCCCGATGGAACTCCTCGACGCTGGTGACCCGGCTGGTGTCGGGGTCAGCCCGCAGATTCCCCCAGCCCTGCAGCGCGACGAGCGCGGCGGTGACCTCCGCGAGCTCCCCACCGGCTTCTGCCCACACGTCCTCCGGCCGCAGGTGGACGGTGAACCGCCGCTTGGCCGCCACGAACACCAGCATCACCCGCCTGTAGAGATCGGCCTTCTCCACGGTGAGGTAGGTGAACGGACTGTGCACGGTTCTCCCAGGTTGCCCTGACTGGACCGCCTCAGGCTAGAGGACGACCCCGACGAACCTGGGTGCAGCAACAGCGGGAGCGCTGCTCCGCGAGCCACCCCGGCGCTCAGCCCGACGACAGGTCATCCTCGGCTGAGCCAACGCCCCACCCGGCAAAGATCAGCGCGTGGACCCAGGCGATCGAGCAGCTCCACGCTGGTCTCACCCACGGGTCTCCGTGTGCACTATGGGACCGACGACGTTGCCGAGATCTCGGCCCGCAGCGTGGCATGAGTGTGGCATGAGTTCAGCGTTCCCCGTGGGACGTCTGGCTGGCGGTGCTGGACATCGAGCGGACCACGCGG
Organism: Pseudonocardia asaccharolytica DSM 44247 = NBRC 16224; assembly: GCF_000423625.1. GTDB lineage: Bacteria > Actinomycetota > Actinomycetes > Mycobacteriales > Pseudonocardiaceae > Pseudonocardia > Pseudonocardia asaccharolytica. Next base: position 54,662 of record NZ_AUII01000014.1, on the reverse strand, counting down.
ATCGGCTACGTCGGGAAGACCGAGAAGCATATCCGGCCGACGATCGGGCGGCTGCAGGTCGGCCGGATCAAGGTGGAGACGATCGAGGGGCTCTACGCGCAGCTGCGGCGGTGTCGCGAGCACTGCCACGGGAGAAGTTCGTGCAGCACCGCACCGAGGGCGCGCCCGTCTGCGACGAGCACAGCGCGCGGCGCCGGTGCGCACGGGAGGTGTCGGGCGATCCGACGGCACCGTGCCGATGGTGCGTGCGGGCCTGCCGGCCGCACGAATGCCGGCCGCTGTCCGCAGCCAGTATTCGGGTGGTGCACGCGATTCTCAGCGGGGCGTTCGGGCGGGCCGTCCGGAATCCGGATACCTCATGCCGTGAGCATGCACACACCCGACCGCCGACGTCCGCACGACGGACCACCCGAAACTCCAGCATTTCAACCTGTGTTGCGGGCGATGGCCATCACGCTGCCAGCGATCGATCGTCGAACACTGCGACAGGTGATCGACTCCACCTACACGCTCCACCAGAGCGCGACCTGAGGGACGCCGTTGAGGGCTGCCCGCGTGGGTGCGGGCACCCTCTGGGTCGCCGACCGGCCCCGAGTGCGCGCTGGACGCTCCGGTGGCCGAGGGGTGGCTGCGGCCCGACCGGCTCGCCGCGCTGCGCCGGGTGCTCGTCGCGTGGCGTGAGCCGTCGTACTGATACCCCGCGACAGGGGCGCGATGTTCCTTAATGGCTGGCGACTGCTATCGGCGCAACGGCTGCTCCGTACAGAGCATTCCGGAGACCGTTCGCCGCTGCCGGAGTGCTGGTAACCGGCCGAACCCGTCGGGTTGCTCAGATTCGCGAAATCATTTCGGTGACGTACCTAACCTCGCCACCGATGTCCACCTACTCCGTCGGTCAGCAGCGCACGTTCGGGGAAGCGGCGCTGCAGGCACAGCAGCCGAGAGCCGGAACCCGGGACGAGTCGCGTGTCCACGCCGGCACGCGCATGCTCCTGCACCTGGTCCTGGCAGGAGTGCCGCTCCTGGCGATCTCCGCCCAGGTCTTCGGCTTCCTCCCGATGCGTGCGGCAGCGGCATTGATCATCGTCCCGCTCGTCATCGTCATCGCCCTGCTCTCCCTGTTCGCCCCCCACTCGAGCGACCGGATCGCCGTGTCCGGTTTTCTCTGGGGGATGGCCGCCTGCGTGGTGTACGACGTGTTCCGGCTCGACACGGTGTACCTGCTCGGCCTGTGGGGGGACTTCATCCCGACGATGGGCTCGTGGGTCACGGGCGGACGACCCGGCGCCTGGGACGGTGCGATGGTCGGCTACCTGTGGCGCTACATCGGGGACAGCGGCGGAATCGGCATCGCCTTCTTCATCCTCGCCGTGGCCGCCGGACTGGGCCGGCGCCGGCGGCGGGTCGCCGTGCTCGCTGGAGTCGGGTTCGCCGTGGCCCCCGTCTGGGCCGGCCTGATCGCAACCGTTGCGCTGGCGCCGCGCGGGCAGGAGTTGATGTTCCCCCTCACCGCGACGACGGTGACACTCTCGCTCGTCGGACATCTGATCTTCGGCGTTGTCCTCGGCCTCGGCTTCTGGCACTCGAGAGGAGTGCAGGACCTCTGGTCCTGGCGACCGGTCGGTGGGGTGGCCCGGACCACGCCCGGCCTCTCGACGACGCCGACGCACGACCGGTGGTGGGACGCGACCGGGGTGGAACACCACCTGGCCAGCCGCGGCATCAGTCGTGCGACGTACGACGAGTGGCAGCGAGAGCTCGAGCGTCGGCGGTTGTCGCGCCGCCGTGCTCGAACGAAGACCGGGCACGGGTGACCGTCGGCCGCGCTCCGTTCGCCCGAGGTGATCGGGTCCGGAGCCGGTCAGCTCAGCGAGGCCGCCCGGTCGGCACTCCCCTGCTGCTAGGCACCCGTGCCGCCGTCCGTGCCCGTTCGCGCTGGCTGTGCCCTCATCAGCGGGCCCGCGGCGGGCCGTCCGGATCTGCTCGCTTGAGCAATGGCAGCGTGGTCGCCGTGACGAGTGGCGTAAGAGTGCGTGCCACCGTGCTGATCGGCGCGCTCGCGCTGCTCTGGGGGTCGGGGTTCTTCTGGATCGCGCTGTCGCTCGACGGGTTCACGCCCGTGCAGCTGACGTTCATCCGGCTGGCCCTCGGCGCGCTGGTGTTGGTGCCGATCGTGCTGGCCCGCCGGCTGCCCCGCCCGCGCGGGCCGACGATGTGGGCGCACCTCACGGCGTCGGCGCTGATCGCCAACGCCATCCCGTACTCGCTGTTCGCGGTTGCCGAGCAGTCCGTCCCGTCGAGCCTGGCCGGCGTCATCAATGCGACGACCCCGCTGTGGACGGTGCTCATCGCCGCGACGGCCCGGGCCGACACCCGGCTGACGCCGCGGCGCGGACTCGGCGTCGCGCTCGGGTTCCTCGGCGTGCTGGTGCTGTTCGAGCCGTGGAACGCCACACGCGGAGCCGAGCTCGGGGGGGTGCTCGCCTGCGTCACAGCGGCGCTGAGCTACGGCGTCGCCTATGTCTACCAGTCGCGCTACCTGACCAACCGGGGGCTGTCCCCGCTGACGCTCACGGCAGCGCAGCTCTGCATGGCGACCGTGCTCCTCGCCCTGGTTCTGCCGGTCGGTGGCGGGATCTCCGCGCAGCCCGCCCCGCTCGCCCTGGTCGCTGTCGTCGTCCTCGGAGTCATCGGGACCGGCGTGGCTCTGATCATCAACTTCACGCTCATCGCGACCGAGGGCCCGACCGCCGCCAGCGTCGTCACCTACCTCGTGCCAGCGGTCGCGCTCGCGCTGGGCATCCTCATCCTCGACGAGACCGCGCACTGGACGCTGCCCCTCGGAGCCGCACTCATCCTCGTCGGCGTGGCGCTGGTACGACGATCAGCCGGCCAGCAGGGGACCGCCTCCGCCGACCAGTAGCCGCTCGTTGCCGCTCTCGATTGGACACGTGTCCCCGGAAGCCGCGTCCGGCGGCGTGATCGCGCTGGTCGCCGACGGCGACGAGATCCTCATCGACATCCCGGGCCGGACATTGGCCTGCACGTCGGCCCGGCCGAGCTGGACCAACGCCGGGCAGCCTGTGTCCTCCGGCCCGTCAACCGGCAGCGAAAAGTGTCGCCTGCGTTCCACGGTGAGCGTCCGCGCCGCTATGTGTGGCTCGGTGGCGGAATTGTCCCGCAGCCCGAACGAGGGAGAACGCGGATGTGCTCGGGGCGCAGGAGCCGATCGCCGATGGTCCGTCGTTTGGGTCTCGTCGCCGAGTTCGAGGAGGATCGGCTCATGACGTCCAAGACCGGGTCTGACGCCGCTGTGCCGACGCACTCGGCGCGTCGGTTGCTGCCGTGGGTCTTCCTGCTGGCTGCTGGTGTCGTTGCGGTCGACCAGTTCACCAAGTGGTGGGCTGAGACGTCGCTCCTGCGCGGTGAGGCGACCCCGGTGTTGGGCGAGTTCATCCAGTGGCGGCTGTTCTACAACCCGGGGGCGGCCTTCGGTCTCGCTGCCGAGTTCACCTGGGTGCTGACTGTCGTCGCGGGGCTCGCGGTGGTCGGGCTTGTCGTGCTCGCGGCGCGTGTGCTCACCCGGAGCTGGGCGATCGGTGTCGGGGTGCTGCTCGGCGGTGCCGTGAGTCATCTCGGTGACCGGCTGCTGCGCGAGCCCGGTTTCGGGCGCGGTCACATCGTGGACTTCATCGACTACTACGGCTTGTTCGTCGGCAACGTTGCTGATATCGCCCTCGTCGGCGGTGCTGGGTTCGTGGTGCTGCTGAGTCTGATCGGCGTTGATCTGCGGCCTGGGCAGGCACCGCGCCGGACCCTGAGGCCGTCGCCCGAGCTCCGCTGATCGGGATCTGCGGTTTCCGCCGAGGCTGCTGCACGGCGCGTCGACAGCGGTGACTGGACCGGGTGTGGGCCGCGGCCTGCACCTGATCGCCCGGCAAATGTGGCGAGGGACGCGATTCGCGGGAACGCGAGTATGGGGACGACCGCACGGGTATCAGCACGGGACCTCCGCCGGGGCTACGCAGCCCAGATCATCTGCAGGGGAGTGGATGACACAGGAACCGCAGCGTTTGAGTGCCCACGAGATCTTTGACCAGACCTTGGCGAACGGGCGCAGCGAGCTCAACCGACCGGCCGGGGCGCTGGCCTTCTCGGGTCTTGCCGGCGGCCTGTTCATGGGGCTCACCGGCTTGGGCGTGGCGGGCACAAAGGCCATGCTGCCGGGCGAGGGAGCAGAGTTCGTCGCACAGTTGTTCTACCCGCTCGGGTTCATCGTGGTCGTCGTCAGCCGGGCCCAACTGTTCACCGAGAACACGCTGTTCCCGGTCGTGGTCGTCCTCGACGAACGGCGCCACCTGCTGACCACGCTGCGATTCTGGGTCGTGGTGTTCGCCGCCAACGTGCTGGGCGCGTTGGCCTTCGCCGCGCTGGCCGTCAAGACCGGGGCGCTGCAACCAGCCGCGGTCACCGAGTTGGTTCAGTTGGGTACCACCGCCACAGCCGAACCCCTGACCGACGTGTTCACCAGCGGGATCCTCGGTGGCTGGCTGGTCGCCCTGATGGCCTGGATGGTCAGCAGCGCGCGCAGCAACACCATCGGGCAGATCGTCGTGGTCTGGCTGGTGACCTTCGTGGTGGGCCTGCTGCACCTGGCGCACTGCATCGCTTCCAGCGGCTACATCCTGGTGGCCGCCCTGACCGGGGAGGTCTCGGTGGGGACCTACGCCGCATGGCTCGGCGCGGCCACTGCCGGAAACATCATCGGTGGCGTGTTCATCGTCTCGCTGCTCAACTACTGGCAGGTCCGGGTAGGGAGACGGAGCGGACGCCGTCCGTCTCGTGATGGCGTCGCAGCGACCGCGTCTCCGGCCGACGAGGAGGGTTCCGCACAGCCCGACCGCAGCGCGACACTGCGGATGTGACCGCCGCCGCATCCCCGCAGTCCGGGTACGCCCCGGCCAACGGACTCCAAGGAGGGCAACGGTGCAATCCCCGTCCTGCTGCTGCACGGGGCCTACCTGTCGACCGGCGACTTCGGGCCGCTGCTGCCGGGCCTCGCCGCCACCCGCCGGGTCATCGTCCCCGACCTCCAGGCCCACGGCCGCACCGCGGACGTCGACCGCCCCCTCACCTACGAGGGTCTCGCCGATGACGCCGCCGCGCTCCTCGCGCACCTCGGCGTCGCCAGGGCCGACGCCGTCGGCTACAGCCTGGGCGGCGGCGTCGCGCTCCAGCTCGCCATCCGCCACCCGCAGGTGGTTCGTGCGCTCGTACCCATCTCGGCGTCCTACACGAGCGGCGGGATGCAGCCCGAGCTTCTGGAGTTGACTTCTCCGCCACCCGAAGGAGGCGGATTCTCCCCGTCACCGGGGAGGGTTCGTGCTTACCGACGGTTGCCTGCTCGCGCTCACGCGCGGGCGGGTCTTACACCGTCTCCGCACGCTGCCACGGCCAGCCCGGCCGCCAGGATGTTCCGCGCCGCATTGAGGTCGCGGTCGTGCACGGCGCCGCAGCGGCACGTCCACTCCCGCACGCCCAGCGGCATCGCGTCCCGCAGCGCCCCGCAGGCGGAGCACACCCGGGACGAGGGGTACCAGCGGTCGACCACGACCAGCTCGCGCCCGTACCAGTCGGTCTTGTACTCCGGCACGGCCCGCAGCTCCGACCACGCGGCGTCGGAGCTCGCCCGGGCCAGGGTGTGGTTACGGACCATGTTCCGCACGGTCAGGTCCTCGATCACGATCGTTTGGGTTCTCACGAACGAGTCGAGTCGTCAGCTTGTGCAGGTGATCCCGGCGCCGGTCGACGATGACGGCATGGACCCGGGCTACCTTCATCCGAGCCCTGGCCCGGTTGTTCGATCCCTTCTGCGTGCGGGCCAGGTTGCGCTGGGCGCGGGCGAGCCGGCGTCGGTCACGGCGTTCGGGCCGCGGGTTGGTGACCTTCTCCCCGGTGGACAGCGTGACCAGGCTGGTGAGCCCGGCGTCGAGCCCGACCGCGCGGTCGGTCGGGGACAGCGGGGCGATCGTGGTCTCGCACAGGAGCGACACGAACCAGCGGCCGGCCGCGTCCCTGCTCACCGTGACGGTGGAGGGCTGCGCCCCCTCGGGCGGCGGACGGGACCAGCGGATGTCCAGCGGCTGGTCCATCTTGGCCAGGGTGAGCCGCCCGTCGCGGTAGCGGAACGCCGAGCGGGTGTACGCCGCGGACTGGCGGGACCGCTTGCGGGACTTGAACGTCGGGTACTTCGCGCGCTTGGCCCAGAAGCTCGCGAACGCGGCCTGCAGGTGCCGCAGGCCCTGCTGCAGCGGCACCGCCGAGACCTCGTTGAGAAACGCCAGCTGCGGGTTACGTGTGAATGGGGGAGCGCCGGTCCTCCGCCGCTGAAGCGAGCGGTCTCCTGGAGCGACTCTGGTGATCCCGAGCATGACGCTCGAGACGCTGGCCGGGTCGCCGCTCGAAGCCACGTACCGGGAGATCGCTCCCGACCCCGGTCGGTTCCCGGTTCTGGTCCAGAAGCTCAAGACGCTCGATATGACGCCCTTCGTATGGCCGGCCGCGGACATCCGGCGGATCACGACACCGACCTTGATCGTCATCGGGGATGCCGATGCCATCCGCGCCGAGCACGCCGTCGAGCTCTTCCGCCTCCTCGGCGGGGACGCGATGGGCGACTTGGCCGGTATGCCGAAGGCCCGCCTCGCGATCCTGCCGGGGACCACACACTTCATTCCCCCGGGCAGCGGCATCTTGGACCGCTATGAGTGGCTGCTCGCGATGATCCCGGCGTTCCTCGACGCTCCCCTGCCGGAATCGCCGTAGACGACGGCCGCGCCGCTACCCGTCGCGTTTGATCTTCCGCCGGCCTCCGGCGCGGTTGTTGGCGACGATGTGCGTGAACATCGCGGTGAGGGCGGCCGCGTTGATCGGCTCGCCTCGCCGGACGGCAACGGTCCGGGCGGTCGTGTTGTGGTGGCCGCCCGTGATGATCCCCGCTGGGTCGGGCACGATCGCGCTGTCGTAGAGGAACACATTGACGTGGTCTTTCGCGGCCAACAAGGCGCAGACGTTGCCCTGCAGCACGAAGTACGGACGGACCTTGAACTTGATGGTCTCGGCGACCTCGGGGTCGGCGGCGTGGACGAGATCGCGGACCTCTCGGCAGATGGCTTGCTGCCAGTCCGGCAGCGCGTCGATGTAGGCGTCGACCCGCGGATCAACCGGGTACACCATGGTGATCGACCCTTCTCCGGACGAGGTCATGCCCAGGCGGCGCCAGGTGCCGGGGCCTCGAGGATGAGTACCTGACCGGTTCGTTCCCCGGTCGTCATGCCGGTCGGGCCGTTCCACTCGGTGGCGACGAGGAACAGGGTGCGCCCATCGGTACCGCCGAGTGCGCAGGCGAAGCAGCCACGGTCGAGCTCGATCGTCTCGAGTACCGCACCGCCCTCACATACGCGCACCGCGCGCTTGTTGGGGACGTCGCCGTACCAGATCGCCCCCTCGGCATCGAGGCAGATCCCATCGGGCACCCCGTCGCCGAGGTCGGCCCAGGACCGGCGGTTGCGCAGGCTGCCATCGGCGGCGACGTCGAACGCGGTGAGTCTGTGCGCGTAGGACTCGGCCACGACGAGCGTGGTGGCGTCGGGCGTCACGGCCATGCCGTTGGGGAACCAGAGGCCATCGGCGACCTGACGCGCCGAGCCGTCGGGGATGACCAGAGCGACGGTGCCGGGCGCGGGCTCCCCGTCGGGGAAGTCGAAGCCGATGTTGTTGACGTACGCGTTGTCCCGGCCGTCCACCACGACCTCGTTCCACGGATGGTCGGCCAGCCCGGACAGGTCGGCGTACGTGGTCAGCGAGCCGTCCGGCTCTCGGCGCAGGAGCCGCCCGTCGTCCGCGCTGACGACGAGCAGGCGCCCGTCACGCAAGAAGTCGATGCAGGACGGGAACGAGGGTAGCGACGCCACGACCTCACTGTGACCGGCTGCGTCGACGGCGAGAGCCTCATACGCCCCCCAGTCCGACAGCCACAGCCGACCGTCGTGCCAGCGCGGTGATTCGCCGAACGCGAGACCCGTCATCAACGTCTGTGGCTTGCGCATGTGACGCCCCTCCTCCCTCGCCGTCGCCAGTACGGACCCTGGGACGCCGCGATTCTCATCGCTCCGTGATGGGCGAGATCCGCCGCGAGCCGGTGGTGGCGCGACCGGATGTACAGAATGTCGGATTGATCACAATCGAAATTGATCTTATCGAGCAGTAGGGTCTAGCCCGTTCAGCGGTACGTAACGGGGCGGCTACACTTCTTGCCCTGGATCGCCGGGCTCGTTCTGCAACGACAAGACCGCGCCATACCGTCTCCCCCGGGCGGCGTGCGCCGGTCAGATCGGAGCGCCGTGAGCTGCTCACACGCCGAAGAATGTCCACTTTTCCCACTCCTCAACGCGAGCCTGCGGGGCTGGCGCGACTGCTACTGCGACACTGAGGACAGGTGGCGCGACTGTGCGCGATACAAGCTGTCGCGCACCGGCCGGCTCGTGCCGATTTCGCTGCTCCCGAACGGGCACGACGCGGTGCACCTCGGACGCGCTCCCGACGCCGAGCGGTCGGGCGCGGCGGAGCCGAGGCATGCGCCGCCGGCACAGCTCCACCCCGGACCACCGTCCCCGTTCGAACCGGCGCCCACGCCGGTACGGCCGCCCCAGCCGTCCGCAACCGCACACGTTTCACAGCTCCCAGGGATCCCACCGGCCCGGTCGAGGCGACCCGCGCAGCAGGCGCGTGGTTCGAAGCGCCGCTGGTGGGCTCGACTGATCGATTGGATGAGAGGCCCCGCATGAGTAACTATTGGCCGTGGTGGGCGGGCGCTATCGGGCTCGCGCTCGTCGCCGTCGGTTTCACCCTCGCCACGAACCGGTTCCTCGGGGTCTCGTCGGCGTGGGACCGAGTCCTGCACTGGCGTGCCGAACGGCAGATCGAACGGCAGAACGCCCTGTTCGCCGACGACCGCGCCCTCGCCGAAATGCTGGCCGCGGCCACCGCCGAGCATTTCGGAGCCCACCCCGCAGCGCCCCCCGCGCCGGACGCGGCGCGCGAGGACACGCCGCCACGCGGTCAGGAGCCCGGACCAACGGCGGGTGAGGGGTCCCAGGCCACGAGCCTGCGCCCGGCGCCGCTGTTCACCCAGGCCGTGCTGCTCCTGTCGATCTTCGTCGGCGGCGGGATCGCGGCCGCCTCCGCAGGCCGGTTCGATCTCCGCCTCGACATGGGCGAGGGTTTCAGCGAGATCGTCACCAGCAATCCGATCACCATGGTCGTCCTGCTGTTCGTCGGGGGTGTCCTCGTCGGCTTCGGCACCCGCCTCGCCGGAGGGTGCAGCTCCGGCCACGGGCTCAGCGGCTGCGGGCGGCTGCAACCGGTCAGCCTTCTGGCGACCGCCGTCTTCTTCGGCGCCGCGGTTGTGATGTCGTTCCTGCTGTGGAAGGTGATCTGATGCGTTCGCGGGGCGGGATGCTCGTCGCCACCATGGTCGCCGGGCTGGGCCTCGGCTTCACCGTCACCAACATCGGGTTCGGCGACTACGCCGAGCTGAACCGCATGTTCACCTTCCAGGACCTGCGCATGCTCCTCGCCTTCGCCGGCGCGGTCGCGATCATCGTGGTGGCCTACGCGATTCTCCGGGTCCGCCGTTCCCCGGCGCGTATCCACGCCGGCGTGATACCCGGCGCGGTGCTCTTCGGCACGGGCTGGGCGATCTCGGGCGGATGCCCGGCGATCCCCATCATCCAGGTCGCCAGCGGGTACCTCCCCGCGATCGTCACGATCGCGGGCGTCGTCGTCGGCATCTGGCTCTGCCGCTGGGCCAATGCCAGATATTTCCAGCTGGACCGGGGTTCCTGCGGGCTGTAGTGGGCGGGAACGTGTGCCGCTGGCGCCCACCGCTGCCCACGGAACCGGGCAGGTGGGCGTCGGCATTCACTTCTTGACGACCCGGTATCGCAGATGCGTCGCCCATCGCGACTGTCGCGCGTCCACCTGCTCGAGCTCGACGCCCTGGTCGAAGCTCTCGAACAGCCGCTTTCCCGCGCCGAGGATCACCGGGGCGATCGTCACGATGAGTTCGTCGACGTGTCCGGCGGCCAGGGCCTGGCGGATCGTGTCGGCACCACCCATGATCCCGACGTCCTTCTCGCCGCCCCACGCCGCGGCCGCGTCGTATGTGGAACGGCCACCGATGATCGCTCCGCTGCGGCCGACGCCTTCGTCGAGGATTTCCTTGTCGACGCTCGCCGCCTCGCCCGGCGGCGCCTCGCCGTACGACCAGGGACCGTTGAACACCCAGTAGTGCAGGCGCTCGCCGCCCTCGCCGAGACCCTTGCCCGGTCCGTCGTCCGGTCCGGTGACGTAGCCGTCGAGCGACTGCGCGATCGCGGCGACCACCGCCGTCATCGCGTTCCCCCCTCACCGTAGAACCGCGCCAGCGACGGCGCGAGCACCGGCGCCGGCACCTCGTGGAAGCCGCCCTCCAGCCGCGCGAGCCTGCCGCCCGGAACGGCGGCGGCGACCTCGCCTGCCGCCGCCGACAGCCACGGCAGCTGCGTGCCCGTGCTCGTCACCGCCAGTACCGGCACGGTGAGACCGGCCAGCAGACCCACCGGAAGCGACTGGTCGTCACCCCCCATGGCGATGCCGTCGTGCACGAGCGTCGGGGCCATGGCCAGGAGCGAGTCCCACATCGGCGAGCCCTTCATCGGCTCGAGCATCTCGCCCGGCATCCCGACCACCCGCGTGTGGAAGTACTCGACGAGCCCGGCGCGGTCATCCGCCTCGACCAGGCCCCGGAGGGTGGCGATGTAGTTCTCCGGTGGGAGTGGCGCACCCTCGATGCGGTACGGCGGTTCGAGTACCGACGCCCGCGCCACCGGCACCCCGGCGGCCAGGACGTGCAGCAGCAGCCCACCCCCCGACGAGACCCCGTGCGCGAACACCGGCCCGTCCGCGCCGGCCGCGCCGATCACGGCGATCAGGTCGTCGATCTCGTGTTGCATGCCGTAGCGCCGCGGGTCGCCGCTGTCCCCGCGTCCCCGGCGGTCGTAGGACGCGACCCGGAAGCCCTGATCGGCGAGCGCCTGCGCCAGCTCGACCCAGGTGTGCCGGTCGTTGAAGGCACCGCCCACGATGACGACGAGCGGGCCGCTGCCCCACACGTCGAACGCGAGCGTCGTCCCGTCCGCCGACGTCGTCTTCTCCATCTCGCCCTCCGACCGGATCCTGCGCTCGCCCTTGATGACTGCGGGCGGCGCGAGAACTCATCGGGGCGCGGGATCGTCGGATCGTGGAGACCGGTCGGCCGGGGCCGGGCGCAGGGATCGCATGCCGAGGTGCGCGATCCCTGCGCCCGAGGTTCCCGGATGGATCACCTCAGCCTGCGGGCTGCTCGATCCACCGCAGGTAAGGCTTGATCTCCTCGACCTTGCCGAAACGCGACTTGGCGTCATCGGTGGACATGGCGGGGGAGACGATGAGCTTCTCGCCGCTGGTCCAGTCCGCGGGGGTGGCCACCGGCATGCGCTCGGTGAGCTGCAGCGCGTCGACGACGCGGAGGATCTCGTCGAAGTTACGGCCGACGGACTTGGGATAGGTCAGGGTGAGCTTGACCTTGTTGTCCGGGCTGATGACGAAAACCGACCGCACCGTCGAGGTGTCGCCCTCGCCGGGGTGGATCATGTCGTAGAGGTGCGAGACCTTCTTGTCCGGGTCGGCGATGATCGGGAAGTTCAGGGCGTTCCCGGTGACCTCCGCGATGTCGGGCGCCCAGCCGTGGTGGTCCTCGACCGGGTCGACCGACAGCGCGATGACCTTGACGCCGCGCTTGTCGAACTCCGCCTTGAGACCGGCGGTGCGGCCGAGTTCGGTGGTGCACACCGGGGTGAAGTCGGCCGGATGGCTGAACAGCACCGCCCAGCTGTCGCCCTTCCATTCGTGGAAGTCGATTGTGCCCTCGGTGGTGTCCGCGGTGAAGTTCGGAGCCTCGTCACCCAGGTGAATTGCGGGCATGCTTTGTTGTCCTCCAGTCGTTCGCGATCTTCGTAGGCCGCCAGACCCTACCCAAGTCCTACGGCACCGATCTCCATCATGCTGGGAGCCAACGAGTTCGTTAGGGCCATTGGTCTGTGATCCAGAGCGTGTCCCGTGGATCATCCAGCCGGCTGCGGGCGCCGAGGTATCGGGCTGCGCTGCGGCGAGACGATCAGCAGCGGCGTTGCCGGCTGATGCTGTAGGCGCGTGGCGACTGGGCCCTTCCCGGACGGGGGAGGACGGCCCGATTGGCACCGGAGCCCCGCTCGCCCGGGGTGATCGGAAAGCTAGCCCTTGACCACGCCGAGGGGACGGAGCCGGGCGACACGCCGGGCGAGACCTGCGCGTTCGCAGGTGCCGACGACCTCGTTGACGTCCTTGTAGGAGGCGGGGGCCTCCTCGGCCAGTCCGCGGGCGGAGGTGCCGCGGACCGCGATGCCCGCCTTCTCGAGCTGTTGTTTCAGGGCGCGGCCGTCCACCGAGCGGAGGGCGGCGTGGCGGCTCATCACCCGGCCGGCGCCGTGACAGGCGGAATGGAACGCGTCGCCTTCGACGTTGCCGGCCAGTACGTAGGAGGCGGTGCCCATGGAGCCGGGGACGAGTACGGGCTGGCCGTGCTCCGTGAGGTCGCAGGGCAGTTCCGGATGGTGTGGCGGCAGCGCTCGGGTGGCGCCCTTGCGGTGCACGCAGAGCTGGCGCTCGCGTCCGTCGACCGTGTGCCGCTCGAGTTTGGCCAGGTTGTGGGAGACGTCGTAGAGCAGGTCGAGCTCACCGGTCCCGACGGCGCGCTCGAAGGCGCGTCGGGTGGCCTCGGTGAGCAACTGCCGGTTGGCCCTGCCGTAGTTGGCGGCCGCGGACATCGCCCCGAGATAGGCCCTGCCCTCGGGTGACTGCACGGGGGCGCACGCGAGTTGCTTGTCGGGCACGGAGATGCCGTGGCGGGGCATGGCGGTGAGCATGGCCTTCAGATGGTCGGTGCAGACCTGGTGCCCAAGCCCCCGCGAGCCGCTGTGGATCATCACGCAGACCTGCCCGACGCGCAGGCCGAAGGCGTCCGCGGCCGCCTGGTCGTAGGTCTCGTCGACGTACTGGACCTCGAGAAAGTGGTTGCCCGAGCCCAGACTGCCGACCTGGCTGAGCCCGCGCTGATGCGCCCGGGCGCTCACCTGGCGGGGGTCGGCGTCGTCGACCGCGCCCCGGTCCTCGCAGTGCTCGAGATCGCGGGCGACGCCGTGCCCGCGTTCCACGGCGAAGCGGGATCCGCCGCGCAGCACCTCCTCCAGCTCAGCGAGCCCGCCGACGAGGCGCCAGATGCCGCCGGGACCCGCGCCACGCGGGATGTTCCGGTCCAGGTCGTCCATCAACGCGGTGAGCTGGTGTTGCAGCTCGTCGCGTTGCAGGGGGGAGACCAGCAGCCGGACCCCGCAGGAGATGTCGAAGCCGACCCCGCCGGGCGAGATCACCCCACCGGCGTCCACATCGGTCGCGGCGACGCCGCCGATGGGGAACCCGTAGCCCCAGTGCACGTCCGGCATCGCGTAGGAGGCGGTCACGATCCCGGGCAGAGTGGCGACGTTCGCCACCTGATCCAGCGACCGGTCGTCCGTCATGGCGGGCAGCAGCGCCTCGGTGGCGAACACGACGCCGGGGACGCGCATGGCGTCGATCGGGTCGAGACGCCAGCGGTACGGCGTTTCCTGAACAAGGCTGAGTGCATGGGTGGTGGTCACGTGGTCCTCTCGGGCATCGTCCCGCACGACCTTGGCCAAGCCAGGGTCTCGCGAGGGGAGCGGGTTCTCAACCGGTCGGCGGTCCCGAGCTGGTGGGCTCCAAAGGCCCTGGTCACGGCGGCTGGTCTGGTGGACGATGCCCCGGCGGGCGATCGGAGGAGGGACCGTGACGTGATGATGCGGGTGGTGCGGTGAGTCGCGGGCACCGCAGCCTCGGGCACACCGCCGACATCGTGCTGCAGGCCTGGGCCCCGAGCCGGGACGAATGCCTGGCCGAGGCGGTGATCGCGCTGGTCGAGAGTTTCGCCGACACGTCGGGGCGGCGAGCCGAGTGGAGCAGGGCGGCCGACCTGCCGGCCGGGACCGACCAGGACACCCTGCTCGCCGCCCTCGACGAGGTGATCTTCATTCTGGACACCGAAGGGGCCGTTCCGGTCTCGGTACGGACCGAGCGCACACCCGGGGGGCTACGCCTCGACCTCGGCCTCGTCGCGCTCGACAAGGTCCAGCTCACCGGCACCCCGCCCAAGGCGATCACGCTGCACGGGCTGCGGTTCGGCCGGATTGACTCCGGCTGGTCGTGCGAGGTGATCGTCGACATCTAGTAGGGCTTTGTAGGTCGTGTCCGGCGGAGTCGGGTGTCGTGTCGGCGGGAGGTACAGCGACACCTCTTGCGTCGGGAGTGACGCGCTTCTCGTGGCGCGGGCGAGTCGCAGCGGCGTCCTTATCGGCTGGAGCCGGACACTCGCCGAGGCCGGGCAGCCGGATCGGACTCGTCCACCCCGCCATCATCGGCCCCGGGCAGAAAGGACGCGATCGGCATCGTCACCAGTTCATGATCCAGTCGTGCCCTCACGGGCAACTTCGGCAGACTACTGGATCTGACGGGACCTACGCCTTCGTTGGCCTGGGCGCTCGCTCGGCGGGCTGATGTCATGCCCGGCCCTCATGGTGCTCGGCGTGCTCCGCCTCAGCCGCCGGAAGAACCTCTCTTGTCCGATCGGGTCGGGCCGGTGGTGTGTCGGCCGTCGGAACGCCGCCGAGGCTGGATTCACCGGGGTCGGCGAAGATGTGGAGTCCGAAGCGTTCGGAAAGTTCGCGGCACACGTTGACCGCGCGCACGGAGTGGCCGTGCACGTCGAGGCCGGGGGAGAACATGCCGAGTCCGAGGTGATTGACGATGGTGGCCACGAGCCCGCCGGAAACGCCGCTCTTGGCCGGGATACCGACATCGGTGGCCCATTGGCCGGCGGCGTCGTACATACCGCAGGTGTTCATGACACTGACGACGTCGCGGACGTAGCGCCGGGTCAGTGCGCGCTGGCCGGTGAGCGGGTTGATCCCGCCATGGGCCAGGGTGGCGCCCATGACGCTGAGCTCGCTGGCGGTCACGGTCACCGAGCACATCGCCAAGTAGACCGCGAGGGTGTCACCGATTTCCCCGGTGATCATGCCCAGCGAGCGCATGATGTAGCACAAGCCCAGGTTGCGGTCGTTGGACGTCAGCTCGGCGGCGAGCACGTCCTGGTCGACGGCGAGGTCGGGGTTGCCGCTGTAGGTGCGCAACCGCTCCAGCAGTCGGGTGATCTTGTCGTGGCGGTCGACGCCGTGGACGAGGTTGGCCGCAACGAGGGCCCCAGTGTTGATCATCGGGTTGTGCGGGCGGTGGTGGGCCTCGTCGAACGTGATCGAGTTGAACGGTTCGCCGGAGGGCTCGACCCCCACTCGGGCGAGGGTGGCCTCGCGACCGTTGTCCTCGAGCGCAAGCCCGAAGGTGAAGACCTTGGAGATCGATTGCAGCGGGAACCGCACCTCGCAGTCCCCGACTCCCCAGCGGGTACCGTCGACGTTGGTGCCGGCGATGGCGAACAGATGGCGGTCGGCGGCGGCTTCGGGTGGGTAGAAGCTGACGATGCGGTCGTCCCCGCGGGTGCCGTGGCGCGCGTGTAGCTCCTCGAGCTGCTCGGCGACCAGGCGTGCTCCTGTCTGAGAGACCATGACTCAACATCGTCTCCCACCGGGTCGCCGTGCGCTTCGCGCCACAGCCGATGCCACAAGCGCTCCGGCTCCCGACCCGGGCCCGGCCGCGCGCGGCAGCGGCCAGTCCGTCGCAGATGTTCTCCGAGGTGACCTTCGCGTGTCCGTTCGCGCAGGTGGGCTTGCCGGTTGTCGAGGCCGATCATGACTCCGAGCAGAGGAGCATTTGACGGGTGCGAGCATCTCATGAGCTGGCGCGGGTGTCGGTGAGGTTCGACGAGATGAATCTCGTGTCGTGCGCGGGGTTGTTGCCGGCGGCGGTGCTGGCCGAGCGCGGCGGCGCCGGCGCGGGGCTGTTCGACCAGGTTCGGGCGTCCTCGACGATCGGGTGCTGGCTGCGGGCGTTCAGGTGGTCGAACGTGCGGGAGCTCGACGCGGTCTCCCGCGAGCTGCGGGCCCGGCTGGGGGCCGCCGGCGCCGGTCCGGCCGACCCGACCGGCCCGCTGACGGTCGATCTCGACTCGATCATCGTGCAGGTCTACGGGCGCGGTAAGCAGGGTGCGGAGTTCGGCTACACCAAGGTGCGCGGCTATCACCCGCAGCTGGCCACCCTGGCCGAGACCGGGCAGGTGGTCTTCTCCCGGATGCGCGGCGGCTCGGCCGGGGCGGCCCGCAAGGCCAAGTCGTTTCTGACCGAGACCGTCAGCCGGCTGCGCCACGCCGGCGCCACTGGTGAGCTCACCGTGCGCGCCGACTCGGCGTTCTGTTCCCGCGCGATGATCACCACCGCAGGCAGGCTCGGGGCCCGGTTCTCCATCACCGCGCGGCAGGACAAGCGGATCCGCGCGGCGATCGAGGCCATCCCAGAAGGCAGCTGGCGGCCGATCCCGGGCACGCCGCCGACTACCGGCGCAACCTCGACGCCTACCTCGCCGAGCTGACCTCCCTGGACGCCGGGATCCGCGAGCGGATGGCCGCGGTGCCGGCGCCGCGGCGGGTCCTGGTCACCTCCCACGACGCGTTCGCCTACTTCGGCCGCCGCTACGCCGTTGATCGCATCGCGGACGCGCTGGGCGCGCCCGCCGCGCCACGGTCTACTCACCCGGCGCCTGTGTCGGCGTCGAAGACGGCTACCGGCGACCGACTGAGACGGTGCGCCGCGACTGCCGCGGGATCTTCTCGCCGTGCGGGACACCGCCAGACGCACCGGCGTCGGCGCACCGATGGGCAACGTCGTCGAGCGGTTCGACTAGGGCACCCCGGTGGGCCGAATCGGGTTCGCCTAGCATGGGAACCTGCTTCCCGGCCCGAGGCAGGTGACCGACAATCTCCGGCATCGTTGCTGCATACGGCCCATTCGATTCACTCGAGGGCCTGCGAATGCTCGATCGACTGACCCACCGGGGTCCCGATGGGCAGGGCACTCACGAGTTCGAGCACGCATGGCTCGGGCACCGGCGGCTGGCCATCGTCGACCTCGCAGGTGGTGCCCAGCCGCTACGCGATCCCGGCGGCGAGTACTGGCTCGTCGGCGACGGCGAAGTCTACAACTACCAGCGCCTCCGTCGGGAGCTCGAATCGCAGGGACACGAGTTTCGCTCCCGCGCCGATATGGAGAGTGCGCTGCACCTGCTCGAAGCGCACGGGCTCTCGGCGCTGTCCCGTCTCTGGGGTAACTTCGCGCTCGCCGGCGCCACTGTCGACGGACAGTTCTTCGCCGCTCGCGACACCATGGGGATCGCTCCCCTCTACTGGGCGCGGCAAGACCACCTGGTGATCTTCGGTAGCGAGCTCAAGGCCTTCGACCCGGACCGGCGCCCGGCGGTGGAGCCGTTCCCACCTGGGCATTTCTGGACGCCCGCCGATGGCTTGCGTGCTTTTCGGAGCCTGCCGAAGGTCGAGCCGGTCAGCCCGGCGGCGAACAGTGACCCGGACGCCGAGCCGTCGGAGGACGTTCTGGCGACTATCCGCAATCGACTGATCAGCTCGGTCGAGCGACTCATGGTGACCGACGTCCCGGTGGGCGCGCTGCTGTCCGGCGGGCTCGACTCGAGCATCGTCACCGCGATCGCGGCCCGGCACGCACACCGGAATGGGCGGCAGCTACGGACGTTCGCGGTCGGCGGGGCGGACAGCGACGATATTCTGGCTGCCCGCCAGGTTGCGGGCGAACTCGGTACGGACCACAGCGAGCGCCTCTACACCGACGACGAACTCATCGACTGGGTGCCCGAGGTCATTCGGGTGATCGAGTCGTTCGACCCACAACTCGTGCACAGCTCCGTACCGAACCTGCTGGTGTCCAAGCTCGCGGCGCGGTCGGTGAAGGTCGTGCTCATCGGTGAAGGCGCCGACGAGCTCTTCGCGGGCTACAGCTACTACAGCAAGATCCACAGCGAGGAGGAGCTGCACGACGAACTGCTCGCCACCATCCGCGGCATGCACATCGGTGGGCTGCAGCGAGTCGACCGGATCGCCGGTGCGACCGGTCTCGAAGCACGTACGCCGTTCCTCGACCTCGACGTCGTCGAGCTGGGGCTGAGCCTGCCTGCCCAATGGAAGCTGTCGCGCGGTGACCGCATGGAGAAATGGTTGCTGCGCAAGGCGTTCACCGGCTGGCTTCCCGAACGGGTGCTGTGGCGACCCAAGGCGCAGTTCGGTCAGGGCTCCGGCGCGCGTGACGTGCTGGGCGAGTACTACAGCTCAACCGTTTCGGAGGAGGAGTTCCAAGCCACCCGCCATGTGCTCGACCCACCGCTGCGATCCCGGGAGGAACTCGCCTATTACCGGCTGTTCCAGCGGGAACTCACCGGTATCGATCCGCGACATCTGGTCGGTCGCTTCGCCGAGTGGTGAGGCGTCGACCGCGCTCCAACGCCAGGAGGTTCCATGACCCAGCTGCGCGTTGCCGTGGCGCAACTGCCGAACCGGGTCGGCGATCTGCACGGCAACACGGACCGCATCATCGCGGCGATGGATTGGGCCGAGCACGACATCGCAGCGGATGTCCTGGTTCTGCCGGAGCTCACCCTCACCGGCTACGGGCTCCGCGACCTCGTGCTGCAGCACGAGTTCGTCGACGATGCCGCAGCCGCGCTCGCGGAGCTGGCGCGGCGCTCCGGTCGCGTCACCACCATCCTGAGCACCATCGACCGGGTCCAGCCGAGCAGATCGTGGGATACCCGCGAACGCGATGTGGCGATCTGCGCGGCCATGCTGTCGGGCGGTGAGATCCGCGGCAAGTACCACAAAGTCCTCCTTCCCCACTACGAGGTGTTCGACGAGGCACGGTACTTCGCGCCGGGCAAACATCCGGACGCGCTCTGGCGCATCGGCGACGTCGTGGCGGGCGTGGTCATCTGCGAGGACATGTGGTCCGCAGACGGTCCACCCGAGGCGCAGTCCGCGGCGGGTGCGCAGATCCTCCTCGTGCCGAACGCCTCACCGTTCCATCGGGGCAAGGCAGGCGGGCGGCTCGCGACGACGCGCGCCGTGGCCCGGCGTAACGGCCTTCCGGTCGTCTACGTCAACATGGTGGGCGGACAGGACGAGCTCGCGTTCGACGGCGGCTCCATCGTGGTGGATGCCGACGGTGAACTGCTGCACCGCGGCCTGGAGTTCGCCGAGGACCGCTTCTGGCTCGACGTGAGCGTTGCGCCCCCGCGAGTGTTGCGTCGCGCTGTCACCAACGTCCACACCCGGCCCACTCCGCTTCGGCCGCCGAGCGTTCCGACCCGGCCGAACAAGCCGAAGAGCGACGTCGAGGCGGTGTGGCACGCGATCGCGACCGGCTTGCGCGACTATGTCCTCGCCAACGGTTTCCGCGGCGTCGCCCTCGGCCTTTCCGGTGGCATCGACTCGGCGGTGACGGCGGCGTTGGCCGTCGACGCGGTGGGGCCGGACCACGTCCTCGCTCTGGCGATGCCGTCGTCGGACACCACTGAAGCCGAGACCGCCGACGCGCGCACGCTCGCGAAGAACCTCGGCATCTCCCTCGAGGTGATCCCGGTGAGTATGGCGAGCAGCACCGAGCAGGTGCCGACCCCGGCCCGGGAACAACAAATGGTCGATTCGCCACGCGAACGCGAACGTCGCTATGCCCGCTCCCGTGCCGCCGTGCTCGGCGACATCTTCATGGAACGCGGGTATCTCGTGCTTGCGACCGGCAACAAGAGCGAGATATCGATCGGTGAGGCGTCCCTGCTGGGCGATCTCTCCGGCGGCTTCGCACCGCTCAAGGACTGCCTCAAGACGGTCGTGTACGAGCTCGCCGCTTACCGCCAGGAGCGAAGCGCGGTGTTTCCGGCGAACCTGCTGCACCGGGCGTCGACGATGCAACGGCTCGGCTCCGGGCCGACGACCGACTGGGGAGAACTCGACGACATCATCCGACGTCTCGTCGAGCACGGCGAGGGTTTGTCGGACGTTGTCGACGCGGGGCACGGCCTCGACGTCGCCACATCCGTCCTGAAGCGCATTGCGCGGGCGGAGCGGACCCGCCGCTACGCCCCGCCGGGCGTCCGAGTTACCTCGAGAGCGTTCGGCCAGGACCTCCATCTGCCGATCAGCAACGCGTGGCGGCCACATCTTCATCGCGGCGCGGCCACATCGGTTGGTGCCGAATTCACCGGCGCTCCGGCGGCCGGATGTCGTTCCGGGGAGGATGGCTCGAGCGGGTAACAGGACTCGGGGAACGGTTCAGGCTCCCGCGGCCACCCACGATCACCCGCGCCGGGATTCCGTTCGTCAGGCCCAGGTAGTGCCGCAGCGCGGTGCGCTCCGCCAGCCGGCAGAACACGTCATCGAAGCGGGTACAAACCGGTCGGTAGCCTCGGTGGCCGGCACGATCGGCTTACGGGGTGTGACCATCGGGCACTCCACCACCATGACCTGGCCCGATATCCCCAGCGTACGCCCACTTTCCCTCACGGTGATCAAGCAGCGAGCAGGGGCTACGGCGTGCCGCCCGGAACCGAGCGGTTGTCCGTACGACGCCTGACGGCCACGGATCCGAGATGCGTCAGGGTCGCCTCGGGCGTGAGCGGATGGAACATTCCGGCGCGCACGTCGCGGTAGGCGCGTTCGAGCGGCGAGGTCCGGAAGAAGGCCGGTCCGCCGACGGCCTCCAGGGCCAGATCCACGACGGCCTTGGCCTCCAGCACCGCGTGCCGCTTCGCGACCATCACGGCGGTGAGGGTGGCGTCGTTGGCGGGCGGGTCCTCGCCGATCTCGTCGATCGCCGCGAGCAGCGTCCACCAGGCGACCCGCAGGCGGGCCTCCATCTCCCCGAGCTGCCGGACCGCGGCCGGTGCGGGCTCATCCCGCCGGCCCACCATCCGCAGCGCCTCGTCGTGGGCGCCGCGCGCGATGCCCAGATACACCGCGGCCACGACCGGCGCGAAGTGGATCGCCGCGACCAGCAGTGGGCCGGCCAGCTCCCCGTACGGCCTTCGCCCCAGGATCCGTTCGGCCGGCACGAAAACGTCCTCGAACACGACGTCGTGGCTGGCCGTGCCGCGCATACCGAGGGTGTCCCAGGTGTCGAGGATGGAGACTCCGGGGCTGGACAACGGCACACCGGCGTGCAGCACCACCGTGTCGGGCCCGGGCTCGCCGAGCACGGCCGACGTGGAGATGACGGTTGCGGCCGGCGCCTGACTGCAGAAGGCCTTCCGCCCGGTGAGTCGGAACCCGCCGTCGACCTCGACGGCCGTGGTGGTGGGGCTGACCCAGTCCGAGCCGCCGCTGGTGGCCATCACGAGGCCGTCGGTTGCGATCTTGCGCAGGGCGCCCTCGGCGTCGGCCGCCCCGCGTCGTCGGCGCCAGCAGTGCACCAGCGTCAGGTAGAGGTGCATCGCGGCCGACAGCGCGCTGGACGGCGCCCGGCGGGCGAGTTCCCCCTCGGCAAGTATCACCTGGCGTATGCCGGCCCCGAGCCCACCGAGCTCGGAGGGGACGGCCATCCGCAGGTAGCCGATTTCGTGCAGGATCTGGTAGGCCTCGGCGACGAACGTGGCGTCGCGGTCGTGCGGGACTTCGGTAGGCCCGCACCGTTGGCCCGCCGCGGCGGCGAGTGCGACGAACTGCTCGTCCGTCCACGGGGTCTCGGTCGTGGTGGTGGGGGTCATCGTTGTCGTCATGGCGGGGACGCTAGAGAGCGCGCGAAGCCGCACCTAGTGCTCGATCTGTACTACGGCCCCGGCCCGATGAACGGAGGCTGGTCGGGATCCGGCTGCGTCCGTACCCTTGCCGGGTGGGATCGCGATACGGCCAGTTCTGCCCCGTCGCCAAGGCGATGGAGCTGCTGGACGAGCGCTGGACCCTGCTGGTGATCCGCGAGCTGGTCTGCGGCAGCAGACATTTCAACGAGCTCCGGCGCGGAGTGCCACGCATGTCGCCCGCCCTGCTGTCCAAGCGGCTGCAGCGGCTGATCCGGGCCGGGCTCGTGGAGCGCCGGCCCCGCGGAAACCGGGTCGACTACGTGCTCACCGAGGCAGGACGCGAGCTGCAACCGATCGTCGACGCGCTCGGCACCTGGGGCACCCGGTGGATCGGGGAGCTGGGCGACGAGGACCTCGACCCGCATCTGTTGCTGTGGGACATGCACCGCAATGTCGACCATGCCGTCGTGCCGGGCGGTCGTGCGGTCGTGTGGTTCGTCTTCACCGATGCGGCCGTGCCGAACCGCGAGTGGTGGCTGGTGATCACGCCCGACGAGGTGGACGTCTGCGACTCCGACCCGGGGTATCCGGTCACGGTGGGCGTCGAGACGACCCTGCGCCGGTTGGTCGAGATCTGGCGCGGCGACGTGGACTGGGCCGCCGCGGTCCGCGCGGGCGAGGTCGTCCTGGACGGCCCGCCGTCGATCCGGCGGACGCTGCCCGGATGGTTCACCCTGTCGGCCTACGCGGGGGTGCCGCGCACCGGGCGCGCCACGGTGCGCCTGGCGTGAGACCGGCACGTGAGCGGCGCAAGCGTCGCTGGATGACGCTTGCGCCGCTCAGGTGACCGGGTCAGCTGAAGCGCCGCAGTCGCAGGCTGTTCGCGACGACGAACACGGAGCTGAACGCCATGGCGGCTCCGGCGATCATGGGGTTGAGCAGCCCGGCGGCGGCCAGCGGCAGGGCGGCGACGTTGTAGGCGAAGGCCCAGAACAGGTTGCCCTTGATCGTGCCCAGGGTGCGGCGGGAGAGCCGGATCGCGTCCGCGGCGGCGCGCAGGTCGCCGCGGACGAGGGTGATGTCGCTGGCCTGGATGGCGACGTCGGTGCCGGTGCCCATGGCCAGCCCGAGGTCGGCCTGGGCGAGCGCCGCGGCGTCGTTGACGCCGTCCCCGACCATGGCGACGACCTTGCCATCGTTCTGCAGCCGCTTGATGACGTCGAGCTTGTCGGCGGGCAGCACCTCGGCGATGACGGTGTCGGGGTCGGGGCCGATGCCGACCTGGGTGGCCACCGTGCGGGCGGTGGCGGCGTTGTCGCCGGTGAGCAGCACCGGGGTGAGCCCGAGGTTCCGCAGTTGGGCGATGGCCTCGGCGGAGGTCGGCTTGACGGTGTCGGCGACGACCAGCACCGCCCGGGCCACGCCGTCCCACGCGACGGCGACGGCGGTGTACCCCCGTTCCTCTGCATCGGACTTGGCCGTGGCGAGGTCGGCCGGCAGCGGCTGGCTCCATTGCTCCAGCAGGGCGGGCCGGCCGGCGAGCACGGCGTGCCCCTCGACGATGCCTTGCACGCCGAGGCCCTCGTGGTTGGTGAACTCCTCGACCGGTGGGAGATCGCCGACCCGTTCCTGGGCGCCGCGGCTGATCGCCGCCGCGATGGGGTGCTCGGAAGCGTGCTCCAGCGCGCCGGCCAGCCGCAGCGCCTCGTCCTGGTCCACGCCGGCGGCGGTGTGGATCTCGACCAGGCTCATCTGGCCTGCGGTGACGGTACCGGTCTTGTCCAGCACCACCGTGTCCACCCGGCGGGTGGACTCCAGCACCTCGGGGCCCTTGATGAGGATGCCCAGCTGGGCTCCGCGGCCGGTGCCGACGAGCAGCGCGGTGGGCGTGGCCAGCCCGAGGGCACACGGGCAAGCGATGATCAGCACGGCGACCGCGGCGGTGAACGCGGCGGCGGTGCCGACCCCGGCGCCGAGCCAGAACCCGAGGGTGGCGACGGCGAGCGCGATCACGATGGGCACGAAGATGCCGGAGATGCGGTCGGCGAGCCGCTGCACCTCGGCCTTGCCGCTCTGGGCCTCCTCGACGAGCTCGGCCATCTGGGCGAGCTGGGTGTCGGCGCCGACCCGGGTGGCGCGCACGACGAGCCTGCCGCCCGCGTTGACGGTCGCCCCGACAACCGCGTCACCGGGGCCGACCTCGACCGGAACGGACTCGCCGGTGAGCATCGAGGCGTCCACCGCCGAGCTGCCGTCCTCGACGACACCGTCGGTGGCGATCTTCTCGCCGGGGCGGACGACGAACCGATCGCCCACGGCGAGCTGCCCGATCGGGATCCGGGTTTCGACACCGTCACGCAGGACGGCGACGTCCTTGGCGCCGAGTTCGAGCAGCGCGCGCAGCGCGGCACCGGCCCGGCGCTTGGAGCGGGCCTCGAAATAGCGCCCGGCCAGAATGAACGTGGTGACCCCGGCGGCGACCTCGAGGTAGATGTTCCCGGCCCCGTCGGACGGGGCGATGGTCAGCTCGAACGGGTGGGTCATGCCGGGGATCCCGGCGGTGCCCAGCAGCAGTGCCCACAGCGACCACCCGAACGCGGCCAGCACACCGAGCGAGATCAGGGTGTCCATGGTCGCGGCGCCGTGGCGCAGGTTCGTCCAGGCGGCGCGGTGGAACGGCCACGCCGCCCAGACCACCACCGGCCCGGCCAGCGCCAGCGAGATCCACTGCCAGTAGGTGAACTGCAGCGCCGGCACCATCGCCATCGCGATCACCGGGACGGACAGCACGATGCTGATGAGCAACCGCTCGCGCAGCGACCGCGTCGGGTCCGGCTCCTCCCGCGGCCCGGCGGGTTCGTCGCCCGCCTCGGCGAGCGGCGCAGGCGGCGGGGGCAGCTCGGCGGTGTAGCCCGCGGCCTCGACCTGGGTGACCAGCACCGCGGGGTCCACCCCGTCGGGGGCGTGCACCCGGGCCTTCTCGGTGGCGTAGTTGACCGTCGCGGTGACCCCGTCGAGCTTGTTCAGCTTGCGCTCGACCCGGTTGGCGCACGATGCGCACGTCATTCCGCCGATCGAAAGCTCGATATCGGTGACCGCGACGCCGGAGGCGGTCGTGGTGGTACCCATGCCCGAGTCCCTCCTTTCGCGATCAGTGGCCGTGGCCGGGGGCGCCCGCGTCGGGGTGCGCGGCCGGCGGAGCGCCCGTGGCCGTGGACGTGGGAACGGTGAACTCCGCGGTACGCACGATTCCGTTGTGCTGGAAGTCCAGGAACAGGCGATAGGCCCCCTGGCTCGGGACCTCGGCCACGAACTGGATCTGCGGGCCCGCCGGGGTTCGTCCGTCGCCGGGGGTGCCATTGGGGTGGACGTGCAGGTAAGCCAGGTCCCCCTGGCGCAGCGCCACCAGGTGGCCGTACGCGCCGAGGTAGGGTCGCAGGTCGGTGACCGGCCGGTCGTCACGGCTGACCGTCAGCGTGACCGGGGAGGCCTTGCCGGGTACGAGGTCACCGGTGAGCTCGACGGTGTAGCCGTCGACCTGCGCGACCCGGCTCGGCCGGTGGGTGACCGGTTCGAACACCCCGGGCGCGGCGAGGTCGACGCCCAACGTGGTGGCCGCGCCTCCGGTGGGTGCGAAGTCGGCGAACGCCCGGTACGAGCCGGCCGCGGGCAGCGTGAGCGGGACGCTCCAGGTGCCGTCGGCGGCCATCTCGGGGTGGAGGTGCTGGAATCCGGTGGCGTCGCGGCGCACGACGATCAGGTGCATGCGCTTGTCGTGCTCGACGTCGAATGCGGTGACCGGGGCGCCGTCCGGACCGGTGATGCGGAAGGCGAACGAGTCGGTGACGCCGGGGGTGAGCGTCGGGTCGGTGGGCGTGAGGGTGTAGCCGCCGCTGCTCGACGCCAGCCCGCCGGGCTGGTCGGATGCCCCTGCGACGGTGCCGTCTGTGTGCTTCGCGGGCTCCGCGCCGGACATCGCGCCGTGCTCGTCCTCGGCGGTGACGGTGGAGAGGGGGCCGACAGCGGTGCCGACGGCGTACGCCCCCGCGATGAGCAGGACGAGCGCCGCACCGTAGGCGATGAGCAACACTTTCGGGTTCATGCGATATCCCGTCTGGATGGGCCGGAGCGCGGCCGCCTCGCCGCTCAGCCGGCGAGCTGGTAACCGGCCTCCTCGACCGCCGCGCGGATCTTGGCGTCGTCGACCGGACGGTCGCTGGTCACGGTGACGGCGCCGGTGGGCAGATCGACGGCCACGTCGGTGACCCCGCCGATCTCACCGAGCTCCTCGGTGACCGAGGCGACGCAGTGGCCGCAGGTCATGCCGGTCACGGTGTAGGTGTTGGTGCTCATCTGGTTCTCCCCTTCCGAGGTTTCCGGCTCTCAGCCGAAAATACCATGGGGGGGTATCGTACAAACACGGGGGACGTGGCGATGTCCACGGCCGGGCTCAGTCGCTCGGGGCCGCCCCGGGTCGCCGCCAGCCGAGATCGGCGTTGGCGAGCAGGTGCCGGATCAGCAGCAGGGTGCTGGCGGAGGCGTCGATCTGGCTGACGGCGTGCCAGGGTCGGTGCAGCGGCGTCCCCGGCACGGGAAGCTCGACCAGCGACCCTGAGTTGAGGTGCTGACGTACCGCCTGCCGGGAGACGAGGGTGATGCCGAGTCCCGCCGCGGCCGCGGCGACCACGGCGCCGTGCGAGCCGAGCGTCATCTGGGCCGGCGCGATGTCCAGCCCGGCCAGCAGGGACATGGTCGTCGCGCGGATTCCGGACTCGGGTTCGCGCAGCAGCCAGGTGGCCGTGGCCGGGTCGAACTCCGGGGCGGCCGCCGGCGGGCCGACCACGACCAGGGTGTTGGGCCGCACGGCGCGGACGAGCGCCGCGAGTCCGTCGGGCGGGCGCCCGGCCACCACGAGGTCGACCTCGTGGTTCGCGAGCATCGGCCACACCGCCCCGCGCGGCGCGACCTCGAGGCCGAGGGAGACGCCGGGGTGCTCGGCCCGGAAGGACGCGAGGATCGCGGGGATCAGATGCTCGCCCGCGGTGGTGACGGCGGCGAGCCGGATGACCCCGTGTTCGGGGTCGGCCTCGCCGCGGGCGGCGGCGATCGCCTCGGTGTGCAGGCCGAGGATGCGCCGGGCATACCCGACATAGCGTTCGCCCGCCGGGGTCAGGCGCACCCCGCGACCGTCGCGGTCGACGAGCGGAACGCCGAGCTCGGCGGCCAGCGCGCTGATCGCCGACGACACGGAGGACTCGGTGACTACCAGGCGTTGCGCCGCGGCGCGCACCGAACCGGTCTGGGCCAGCTCGACGAGGGCGCGCAGCCGTGCGTTGGTCGTCACGGGTCAATACTGCCGTCGCTGGCGGCGCGGGGCAGCATCCCCGCGGGCCGGTGCGGGGCTCCCCATCGGGCCCCCCGCGCGGGGGACGGGTCTGCTCGCCCGCTCGCCCACACTCGACCTCCGATGCCGGTTCCGTGCGGAGCCGGCGGCCGGACGATCACGAGGTGGGAGCGGGCGCGTGAGCGGTATAGGTGATCATGGGCCGTCCCTCGCCCGGCCCGCGCTGCGGCAGCCGCGCCTGCAAGCGGTGATCTTCGACGTCGACGGGACGCTCGCCGACACGGAACGGGACGGTCACCGTCCCGCCTTCAACGAGGCGTTCCTGCGGCACGGTCTCGATGTCGCCTGGGACGCCGAGGAGTACGGCCGACTGTTGCAGATCACGGGCGGCCGCCGCCGGGTCGCCACCTACCTGGGGGAGCGCGGTTACGGTCCGGAGGCCGAGGACCTCGCCGTGCGGGTGCACCAGACCAAGACGGCGCTGTTCCGGGAGCGCGTCGTCACCGGCGGCTTCACCACGCGGCCGGGGGTGCCGGAGCTCGTCGCGGACCTGCGCCGGGCCGGGATCCGGATCGCCGTGGCGACCACCGGCCGGCGCGCATGGGCGGAGCCGCTGGTCACCCAGCTGCTCGGGCCCGACGTCGTCGAGGTTCTGGTCACCGGCGAGATGGTGCCCAGGCTCAAGCCGGATCCGGCGGCCTACCGGCTCGTCCTGCAGGAGCTGGGCCTGCGCGCCGACGAGGCGCTCGCCGTGGAGGACTCGGCGATCGGCCTGCGATCGGTGACGGCGGCGGGGCTGGCGACCATCGTCGTCACCAACGACTACACCGCGGGGCAGGACTTCGCCGGTGCCGCGGCGGTGCGGGCCGGGTTCGATGGGCCGGAGCCGCTGTCGGCGCAGCGCTGCCGCGCGGTGCACGACAGTTGGTGGACCAGGCGGGAGGAAGGAATGGGGCCTGCTCCAACCTGATCGCCGCGAGAGTCGCGTTGCCGTTGGCCGCGCAACGCCCAGGCATCTCTCGCGGTGATCACATGCTCGCCGACGTCACCGCCATGCAGCTGTACTGCGTGCAGATCACCAAGCTCGCCGAGAGCGGGCGGCTCACCCCGACGCTGGCCGGGCTGGCCAAGCTGCACAACACCAGCAAGGCCCGCGGCGTGCTCGAGGGCGCGAAGCAGGAGCGCCGCGGTCGTCCCGATGAACCCGCTGCTCAAGGGCCGCGAGGTCGAGTTCTACCTGACCGACTCCGGCGCCCGGTTCGTCATCGCCTACACCGACATGGCCGATGCCGCGCGGGAGGGCGCCGCCGCGGCGGGGATCGAGACGCTGGTCGTCGGGCCGCTGGACGGCCGCGTCGATGTCCTGGGCGTCTCCTGGGGCGGCGGGCTGGCCCAGCAGTTCGCGTTCCAGAACCCGCGCCGCTGCCGGCGCCTCGTGCTCGTCGCCACCTCGACCGGGGCGCTGATGATCCCCGGGCGGCCGGAGGCGCTCCCGCACCTGCTCACCCCGCGCCGGCACCGCGATCCCGCCTATGCCCGCCGGGTCGCCGGCCTGATCTACGGCGGGAGCCTGAGCTCCAGGGACCGCCCGCGCCGTCCCCCTCCGTCGCGTCCGCGCCGCGAACGCGACGACGGCCGAATCAGCGTCGATCGAGTGACCCCCGGCCGGCGCTGCCACGGGGCCAGGTTCTCGGGCCGCGTGGCAGCCGGGTGACACGCGTTGGCCGTCACGTATCGGCGCAGGGTCGCGGATGCCATTCATCTGGCGACGGCGGTCGTGGCCGGTGCCGGCAGATTCATCACCGACAACCGCCGGGACTTCCCCGCACCGATCTCCGAGATCGACATCCTCCACCCCGAGGCGTTGGGAGCGTCCGGCGACTGATCGCCGCGAAAGCCACGTTGCGGTTGCCCCCGCAGCGCCCAGGCATCCCTCGCGGCGATCACGAACTGGCGGCTGCGATGAGGGGGTGCCGCGTAACCGCATCGGCCGGCGCGACGCGCGCAGCCGCGTGTCGCGATGCACAGGGGATTGTCCTATGCGCACTATTTGCTCCTGCTCGATTGTCCTTTCCATCTGAAGACCATGCCGGGCGCAGCGGTCAGGATCGGTTGATCGGACCGTCTGAGAGGAGCTCGCGCGATGGTTGCCGCCGACACAGCACGTCCGCCCGAACGGGTCGCCGTCGTCGGGGCCGGCATGATCGGCCTCGCCACCGCCTGGTTTCTTCAGGAACGCGGCGTCGCGGTGACCGTCGTGGACCGGGAGGGCGTCGCCGCCGGGTCATCGTGGGGCAACGCCGGCTGGTTGACCCCGGGCATCACGACTCCGCTGCCCGAACCCGCCGTCCTGCGCTACGGGATCCGCGCGGTGCTCAGCCCGTCCTCGCCGGTGTACCTGCCGCCGAGCGCCGACCCGCGGCTGCTCAGGTTCGCGGCCGGCTTCGCCCGGCACAGCACGGCCGTCCGGTGGAAGCGGGCGATGGCCGCCCTGGTCCCGATCAACCGGCGCGCGCTCGAGGGCTTCGACGCGCTGGCCGGGGGAGGCGCGGGCGGCGAGACCGTCGAGGCGAAGTCGTTCCTCGCGGCCTACCGCACCGAGGCCGAGCGAACCGTGCTTCTCGCCGAGATCGAGCACATCCACGCCGCGGGCCAGGGCATCGAGTTCGAGGTGCTCACCGGGGATGAGGCCCGGGAGGTCGAGCCCTCGCTGTCCGACGAGATCGGCTGCGCGATCCGGCTGCACGGGCAGCGGTTCATCGACCCGGGCCGGTATGTGCACCAGCTCGCCGAGTCGGTGCGGCGCCGCGATGGCGAGATCCGCGAGGGCGCCACGGTCACCGCCATCCGCGACGGCGGCCGCACGGTCGAGGTCGAGATGGCCACCGGGGCCGAGTCCTTCGACGCCGTGGTCGTCGCCACCGGGGCGTGGCTGGGAGATCTCGCCCGGCCGTTCGGGGTCCGCACCGTCGTGCAGGCCGGCCGCGGTTACAGCTTCGGCGTCCCGATCGAGCACGTCCCCGCCGGGCCGATCTACTTCCCCTCGCAACGGGTGGCCTGCACGCCGATCGGGGACCGGCTTCGGGTCGCCGGGATGATGGAGTTCCGTGCCCCGGACGCGCCGCTGGATCCGCGGCGGATCCGCGCCATCGTCGAGGCCGCTCGTCCGCTGCTGCGCGGGGCCGACTTCGATGCCCGGGTCGACGAATGGGTCGGTGCCCGGCCGTGCACCCCCGACGGGCTGCCGCTGATCGGTGCAACCCGCTCGCCGCGGGTGTTCGTCGCCGGTGGCCACGGCATGTGGGGTATCACCCTGGGACCGGCCACCGGGCAGCTGCTCGCCGAGCGGATCGCCACCGGCCGTGGCCCGGTCGAGCTGGCGCCGTTCGACCCGCTGCGCTGATGCGGCCGGCAGAGGGCCCCGGCCCGCCGCAGGCATCCTGCACCGTCGATCTCGACGCGATCCGGGAGAACGTGGCGGCGTTGCGGTCCCGGGCGGGCGCGGCCGAGGTGATGGCCGTGGTGAAGGCCGACGGCTACGGGCATGGCCTCGTTCCGGCCGCCGGTGCCGCCCTCGACGGTGGCGCCCGGAGCCTCGGGGTGAGCGTGCTCGCGGAGGCGTTCGCACTGCGTGCCGCAGGGGTGACCGTCCCGGTGTTCGCCTGGCTGGCGGCACCCGGGGCCGACTTCCGCCGGGCGATCGCGGAGAACGTCGACGTGGCCGCCTACAGCGTGGATCAGCTCGCCGAGATCTCGGCGGCGGCCGCGGCGTCCGGCGCCCCGGCCGCCGTGCACCTCAAGGTCGACACCGGGATGTGGCGGGGCGGCGCGACCCGCGACGGCTGGCCGGGACTGGTCGCCGCGGCCCACCGGGCCGAGCGCGACGGCCTGGTCGAGGTGGCGGGCGTGTGGTCCCACCTCGCCTGCGCCGACGAGCCGGGCCATCCCGGTACGGCTCGCCAGCTCGCCGCCTTCGCCGAGGCCGTCGAGGTGGCGCGGCGAGCCGGGCTGCGGCCCCGGCAGTGCCACATCGCCAACTCGGCTGCCACCCTGACCCTGCCCGAGAGCCGCTTCGACCTGGTCCGCCCCGGACTGGCGATCTACGGGCTCAATCCACTGGACCCGGATCACGACGTGCCGGGACTGCGGCTGCGGCCGGCGATGACGCTCGCGGCACGGGTCGCCCAGACCAAACGGGCGCCCGCGGGTGTCGGTGTCTCCTACGGTCACCGCTACACCACCACCCGTCCGACGACGCTGGCCGTCGTCCCGCTCGGCTACGCTGACGGGGTTCCCCGGGCGGCGAGCGAGCGGGGACGGGTGCTGCTGTCCGGTCGGACCTACCCGGTCGCCGGCCGTGTCTGCATGGACCAGTTCATGATCGATGTGAATGACGCGGCGGTCGCGCGGGGTGACGCGGTCGTGCTGTACGGGCCGGGTGACCGGGGGGAGCCGACCGCACTGGACTGGGCGCACGCCGCCGGGACCATCGCCTACGAGATCGTCACCCGGGTCGGTCCCCGGGTGCCGCGGATCTACCTCGGCGAGCGGACGCGCGGGTAGCCGCCCGGTGCCACCCACCGGGGCCACCCCACCGGGGCGGCCCGAAACGGTGCGGCGCTGCCCTGCTCCGGCGATTCGCACGGATGGGCAGCGCCGATTTTGGCGGAATTGGCGAGATCGACACCCGCGCGGCTGTCGCACGAAGCGTGTAGTGGGCCCTGGCCGGTGCGATGTTCTGGCTCATCCTCGGCGCTCTGGTGGCGCTGACCGCGATCTACTTCGCGTGCTTCGAGGGCTCGGACATCGCCATCGCGCGGATGCGCTCCGGGACGGCGCGAACCGCCCGATCGGGGCACAGGACCGACCTGACGGCGGTTGACGGAGCACGAGAATGCAGCGTTCTGCACTCATCAGACCTTCTGATACAGCAGATTGTCTGGTGTGCCGCGCCACGGCGGCCCGTACGGTTCGCTCATCGCAGAGGAAGAGGACCCCTGACCGGGAGCCTCCCGTTCGACTTCGCACCTGCCGGCCGATCAGGGTCGAGCCGGTGCCGGCGCAGAAAGAGACTTCATGCGAATCGGTATCGACGTCGGCGGCACGAACACGGATGCCGTGCTGATCGACGGCGGGACGGTGCTGGCCGCGGTCAAGTCGGCCACCACCCAGGACGTGACGTCGGGGATCGTGCAGGTGCTGCGTGAACTCGGGGCCCAGCGGCGATTCGACCCGGCCGAGGTCACGGCCGTGATGATCGGCACCACGCACTTCATCAACGCGATCACCGAGGCCAGTCGCCTCGCCCCGACCGCGGCGGTGCGGCTGGGGCTGCCGGCGACGGCGGCGCTTCCCCCGTTCTGCGACTGGCCGCAGCGACTGGTGGCGGCCGTGGACGGCAAGGCCTACATGTGCCACGGCGGCCACGAGTTCGACGGCAGCGTGATCTCCACGATCGACCGCAACGAGCTGCGCCGCGCCGCCGAGGACATGGGCGAGCGCGGCGTGCGCTCGGTCGCGATCTCCTCGGTCTTCAGCCCGGTCAACGCCGGGATGGAGCAGGAGGCCGCGGCGATCATCAGCGAGCAGCTCCCGGACGTCCACATCAGCCTCTCCCACGAGATCGGCCGGATGGGGCTGCTCGAGCGGGAGAACGCCACGATCATCAATGCGTGCCTGCGGGAGCTGGCCGAGCAGATCTGCGACGGGCTCGCCGCCGCGCTGACCGGTGAGGGTTTCAGCGCCACGCTGTACCTGAGCCAGAACGACGGCACGCTGATGGACGTCGAGTACGCGCGCCGCTACCCGGTGGCGACCTTCGCCTCCGGTCCGACGAACTCGATGCGCGGTGCGGCGTTCCTGTCCGGGTTGCAGTCCTGCGCGGTCGTCGACGTCGGCGGTACCACCACCGACGTGGGCATCCTGAACGGCGGCTTCCCCCGGGAGGCGACGGCCGAGGTGAGCGTCGGGGGAGTCCGGACCAACTTCCGCATGCCCGATGTGCTCTCGGTCGGTATCGGTGGAGGCAGTCGGGTGCGCGGCGGCGACAGCGGTGTGACGGTCGGGCCGGACAGCGTCGGCTACTGGCTCCGGGACGAGGCGTTGATCTTCGGTGGTTCCACGCTGACCGCCAGCGACCTGGCGGTGGCGGCCGGGCTGGCCCAGATCGGCGATCCGTCAACCGTGGCCGGGCTCGACCGGTCGCTGGTGGCCGAGGGGCTGGCGCACATCGTCCGGGAGACGGCGCGGGTGGTCGACCGGATGCGCACCAGCGCCGCGCCGCTGCCGGTGGTGCTGGTCGGGGGCGGCAGCATCCTGCTGCCCGATGAGCTGCCCGGTGTCGAGGAGGTGCACCGGCCCGGCCAGTTCGCGGTCGCCAACGCCATCGGCGCGGCGATCGCCCAGGTCGGCGGCGAGGTCGACCGCATCTTCTCGATCAACCCCGGCCAGCGCGACAGCGTCCTCGACGAGGCCAAGGACGAGGCCATCCGGCGCGCCACCGCCGCGGGCGCGAACCCCGGCACGGTCCAGGTCGTCGACGTCGAGGAGGTCCCGATCGCCTACCTGCCCGGCAACGCGACCCGCATCCGGGTGCGCGCGGTCGGCGACCTGACCCTCGATCCGGCGCGACGGGCCCGGACGCCGGAACCAGCCGGCGCGGCCCGCGTCGGTGAAGGGAGCTGAGATGGCCTTTCAGCTGACGGTGGACGATCTTCCCGACCTGGTGCGGGGGGCCGCGCTGCTCGGCACCGGCGGCGGGGGCGATCCGCAGATCGGCCGAGTGCTCGTCGCCCACGCCCTCGGCGAGCGATCGATCACGATCCTGAGCCCCGAGGACCTCGACGACGACGCGCTCGTGATCCCGACCGCGATGATGGGCGCGCCCAGCGTGCTGCTGGAGCGGCTTCCCCGGGGCACCGAGCCGGTCGACGCGCTGCGTCGGCTGGAGGCCCAGATCGGCCGGCCGGCCAGCGCGACGATGCCCATCGAGTCCGGCGGCATCAACTCGACCATCCCGCTGCTGGTCGCCGCGCAGACCGGGCTGCCGGTGGTCGACGCCGACGGGATGGGACGCGCCTTCCCCGAGTTGCAGATGGAGACCTTCGCGATCTACGGCATCGACGGCTCGCCGCTGGCGATCGCCGACGAGCGCGGATACACCGCCGTGGTCGACACCGGGGCTGACAACCGCAGGATGGAGGCGTACGCCCGCGCCGTCACCGTGCGCATGGGCGGCGTCGGATACATCGCGGAGTACGCGATGAGCGGCGCCGACGTCAAGCGCACCGCGATCCCCGGAACGCTCTCCCTCGCGCTGCGGCTCGGCCGCACCCTGCGGGAAGCGCGGGAGGGGCACCGCGATCCGATCGACGCACTCGCCGAGATGCTGCCCGACACGCTCTACAGGCACGGGAGCAGGCTGTTCACGGGCAAGGTCGTCGACGTCGACCGGCGGACCGAGGGCGGGTTCACCCGCGGCGTGGCCCGGCTGGCGGCCTTCGAGTCCGACTCGTCGTGCGAGGTCGAGTTCCAGAACGAATTCCTCGTGGCCAGGGTCGACGGGCAGGTGCGGACCGTCGTTCCGGACCTGATCACGGCGCTGCACCTGGAGACCGGCGAACCGATCACAGCCGAGTCCCTGCGTTACGGGCAGCGCGTGTGCGTCTTCGCCATCGCCACCCCCGAGATCATGCGGACCGCCGCGGCGCTGGAGGCGTTCGGACCGCAAGCGTTCGGACTGGCCGAGGAGTTCGTCCCCGTCGAGCACATTTCGGCACCACTGGGAGGTGGCGCGTGAGCATCGTCTTGACTCGTCCCGAGGTCCGCCACGCATCCTCGGTCGAGGAGGCGGTGGGTTGGCTGGCCGAACTCGGTGCCGGCGCGGCACCGCTCGCCGGCGGGACGTGGGTGATGCGCGCCGAGCAGCGCGGCGAGCCGCTCACGCAGACCTACGTCGCGCTCGGCCGGGTCCCCGAACTGCGCGCCGTCACCGGCACCGACCCCGTCGTCGTGGGAGCGCTGACGACGCATACCGCGCTCGCGGGCCTGGCCGGGCCGCCCGCCCTGGACGCGCTGCGCCAGGCGGCGCACCACTCCGCGTTCCCGCAGGTGCGCAACGTCGCGACGCTGGGTGGCAACATCGGCGCCCGCGGGTTCGTCGAGGCAGACCTGGTGCCGGCGCTGCTCGCGCTCGAGGCCCGGCTGGTCCTGGCCGGCCCGGACGGACGCGCGACAGTCGATCTCACGAACTACCTCGCCGATCGAGACGCCCGCCCGGCCGGGGAAATCATCGTCGCCGCCGAGCTCCCGGTGGCGACGACCCGGCGTTCCGGTTACGCGCGGCTGACGGTGCGCGGCGGCGGCGAGTACGCCATCGCCTCGGTGGCGATCTCGGTCGATGCCGCAGCCGACGGCACGGTGACCGACGCCCGGGTGGCGGTCGGCAGCGTGGAGCCGCTCGCCCGGCGGTGCCCCGCCGCGGAGGCCGCGCTGCGCGGGGCTCCGCTGTCGGCGGTCACCGCCCGCGCCGCAGGTGCGGCCGCCGCGGCCGAGTGTTCGCCACGCAGTGGGCTGGACGCACCCGGCTGGTACCGGACCGCGGTATTGCCCGGCCTGTTCGAACGCGCCGCCACGCGAGCCGGTCACGACGTCGTCACCACGGAGGCCTGATGTCCTACGAACTGTCGGTCAACGGACGTCGTGAGTCCGTCGATGTGCCCGGTATGACCCCGCTGCTCGACGTGCTGCGCGACGAACTGTCGTTGCGCGGAGCCAAGAAGGGTTGCGCGGAAGGCCGCTGCGGCGCGTGCACGGTCCGGCTGGGGGATCGGACGGTGGCGTCGTGCCTGCTTCCGGTCGCGGTCGCGACGGACGAGCCGATCTCCACGGTGGAAGGGGTGGCCGCGCCGGACGGTCCGCTGCACCCCGTGCAAGAGGCGTTGCTGGAATGCGGCGGGGTGCAGTGCGGGGCGTGCACTCCGGGCATGGTGATGACCCTGTGCGATCTGCTCGAGGCCGATCCGGACCCCGACGCCCAGTCCGTGCGCCAGGCGCTGGTCGGGAACATCTGCCGGTGCACCGGCTATCACAAGATCGTTGAGGCCGCGCTGTCCGCGGCCGCGGCACTGCGGGAGGCGCGATGACCACGGCGGGTGGGAACGGATCCGGCAGCGGTGCGATCGGCCGTCGTGTCCGGCGGGCAGACGGCGAGCCGAAGGTGCGCGGCTCCGCGATCTACGGAATGGACCACATCGAGCCCGGCATGCTGCATGCCGCCGTCCGCCGGGCCGAGGTGCCGGCCGCCCGGATCGTCCGGCTGGACACCACCGCAGCCGCGCGGATGCCCGGCGTCCGAGCCGTCGCGACCGCGGCGGACGCCCCGGGGCTGTCCGGCATGCTGGTACTCAAGGACCAGTCGGTCTTCGCCTCCGAGGTGATCCGCTACGTCGGTGAACCGATCGCGGCGGTCGCCGCCGACACCCCGGCGCAGGCCGCGGCCGCGGCCGCGGCGATCGAGCTGGAGCTGGAGCCGCTCGACCCGGTCCTCGATCTCGACACGGCGCTCGACAGCGGCACCCGGCTGATCCACCCGGACTGGGAGAGTTACCAGACGTTGGTGCCGGGGCCCAGGGGCGGGAACCTCGCCTGGGAGGCTCGCCTGGAGCGCGGGGACGTCGCGGCCGCGTTCGCGTCCGCATATCAGGTGGTCAGCGACGAGTTCCGGGTGCCGCGCCAGCACCAGAGCCCGATCGAACCGCATGCCGCGGTCGCCCGGTACGACCATGGCCGGTTCACGGTGCACACCCCCAGCCAGTTCCCCTACCTGGTCCGGGGTCGGGTCGCCGAGCTGCTCGGCGTCCGGCCGTCAGCGGTGCGGATCGTCGTACCGACGATCGGGGGTGGCTTCGGTGGCAAGCTCGATGCCCTGCTGGAGCCGCTGGCCTGCGTGTTGGCGCGCAAGGCGGGGCGTCCGGTGCAGGTGCTCAACACCCGGGCCGACGAGCTGCGCACGGCGGGGCCGCGGGAGAATGCCATTGTCCGGCTGCGCACGGCGGTGGACGCCGACGGCCGGATCCTGGCGCAGGACGGGCACATCCTCGCCGACAACGGCGCCAACAGCAGCGGCGAGACGGTCGCCTGCGCCGGGGTCGCACCCCTCGCCCTGGGCGGGACGTACCGGATTCCGGCGGCGCGTTATCTGAGCCAGGTCGTCTACACCAACACGCCGCCGACTGCGGCGTTCCGCGGGGTGAACGGCCCGTACTGCATCTACGCCCAGGAGATGCACATGGACCACATCGCCCGCGAGCTCGGGATCGACCGCCGCGAGATTCGGCTGCGTAACGTTCTGCGCCCCGGCCAGAAAATGGTGAACGGGCAGGTTCTCTCCGACGCGTTCCTGGTCGAGGCGCTGGAGTCGGTCGAGGCGCGTGCCCCCTGGGCGGAACTGACCGCCCGGTCCCGGCCGCTGCGCGGGGTCGCCGTCGTCCCGGTCACCTGGATCACCAACCCCGGGCCGGCGGAGGCCTCGCTGAAGCTGGCCGAGGACGGCACCGTGATGGTGACCTGCGCGGCGGCCGAGATCGGTACCGGCGCGGTCACCACCGGGGTTCGGCAGATCGTCGCCGAGACGTTGTCGGTCCCCATCGAGGACGTGCTGATCAGCGCCCCGGACACCGACGCGGGTGGCTACGACCACGGCGCACAGGGCAGCCGCACCACCTACGGCATGGGCAAGGCGGCCGGGGACGCGGCCGAGCAGGTCCGTGACCAGATCCTGCAGACCGCCGCCGATCTGCTCGAGGCGTCCCCGGAGGACCTGGAGCTCGTCGGCGGCCAGGTGCAGGTCGTGGGCGCCCCGGACGCGGCCGTCACCCTGGCCGCGGTGGGCGCTGCGGCGATGTGGGCAGGTGGCCCGATCTCGGCATCCGGACGGTTCGTCTCGCCGCCGGTCCCGTTCGACGCCGGCTGCATGGCCGGGGCGTTGTTCACACATTTCAGTGCGGCGTCCTACCACGCGCACCTGGCGGAGGTGGAGGTCGACCCGGACACCGGCGTGGTCACGATCCTGCGCTACGTCGTCGCCCAGGACGTCGGACGGGCGATCAACCCGACCATGATCGAGGGTCAGGTTCACGGTGGAGTCGCACAGGGCCTGGGGTACGCGATGCTGGAGAACCTGCGACTCGACGACGCGGGTCGGGTGCTCGACGCCGGTCTGGAGAGCTACCGGCTCCCGACCGCGCTCGACGTCCCGCCGGTCGATCTGGAGATCCTTGAGAACCCGTGCTCGTCCGGGCCGTTCGGTGCGAAGGGCGCCGCCGAGCCGCCGATCGTCCCGGTCGCTGCGGTGATCGCGTGCGCGGTCGCCGACGCCATCGGGCGCCCGATCAACGAGCTACCGGTCTCGCCGTTCGCCGTACTCGGTGCGTTGCGGCAAGGCGCGGACGTCGTCGGAGCGAGCACATGACGCGGATGCCGGCCCCCATGGCCCGGACCGGAACCGGCGGCACCGGGCCGAGCCTCGGTCAGCTGCTCACCGAGATCGCCGGGCCACTCATCGACGTGCTCTGCACGACGCCCGGCGGGCTGGCCGAACCCGTCCGCCGGCCCCACATCTGGGACGCCTGCGACGGGGACGCGAGTTCCTTCGGGGATCTGCGAGCCGGCGATCTGGTCCTGGCGGTCGGGCTCGTGCCGGCCTCGCCGCAGCTGTCCCGGCTGCTCGCCGCGGCGCGGGACGCCGCGGTCGCGGCGGTGGCCATCCGCGGCCTGGTCAACCTGGCGTGGGTCCGCACCGAAGCCGAGCGGCTGGGGGTGACGGTGCTCGTGGTACCCCGCGAACTGGCATGGGATCAGGTGCACGCTCGGGTGCGGACCGTCGCCGCGATCTGGCCGGGTGGCGTCGGGAGCGTCGGCTCGACGTCGTCGGATCTCTACGCGGTGGCGAACACCGCGGCGGCCGCACTCGGTGGGCCGGTGGAGATCGACGACGCGGCGTTGAACCTGCTGGCGTTCTCCAACCTCCCGGGCGAGATCGACGAGCTGCGGACGAGATCGATCCTCACCCGGATCCCGCCGGGTGACTTCCTGACCTGGCTGCGGGAGTCCGGCACGGCGGCCCGGCTCCGGCGGGCCACCGAGCCGCTGCGGATCGGCCCGCCGGGTAGCCGGCCGCGCCTGGTGATCCCGGTCCGCGCCGGCATCGACGTGCTCGGCTACGTCTGGGTCGCCGAGGGCGACGAGCCGTTCGGAGAGCGCCACCACCATGTCCTGGCCGAGGTGGCCAGGGTGGTCTCGGCGCACCTGGTTCGCGAGGGCACGACCGAGGACCGCGATCACCGCAGGCGCGGTGAGCTGCTGGTCGCCGCCCTCGAGGGCAACGCCGACATCTCGGTGCTCGCCGCGCGGCTGGACATGCGACCCGACATCTCCTTCGACCTCGTCGGATTCCGGGCCCGAACCTGCTGGCCCGACCCGACGGTGGATCCGTTCTACGTCCGTAAGCAGCTCGAGCTACGCCGGGAGTTCGCCACCCGGCCGGGTGCCACGGCCGTCGTCGTCGGGGGGCAGGTCTACGCGGCCCTGCCGGGCTGCGACCGCGGTTCCGACGACCTCGGCGCGCTCGCGGAGGAGACCATCACCCTGATCGGCAACCAGCTGGGCTGCGAGCTGGTGGCGGCGATCAACTGCACGCCGCATCCGGTCCCGGGCCTGTTCGACGCCCGGCTGGAGGTCGATCGCGCACTCAAGCTGCTCGCGGCAGATCCCGATCGCGCGATGGCCACCTGCGCCGAGCTGCGGCCACGGGCCACCCTGGCGCTGCTCCGCGAGCTGGCCCAGTCGCGCCCGCAGCTGCTGGCCGGACCGATCCAGAAACTGATCGAGATCGACCGCACGCGTAAGACGGACTACATCGCGACGCTTCGCGCATACTTCGACACCGCCTCCGACCTGACCGAGGCGGCCCGCATCCTGTTCGTGCACCGCAACACGCTGCGCTACCGGCTGCGCCGGATCCGGGAGCTGTGCGGGCTGGATCTGTCCGATCCGGTCGAGCGCCTGATCGCGGAGCTGCAGCTGCGGCTGCTCGGCGGGACCGCCTCCGGTACCGCGGGAGCCTGGGCGACGTCGCCGGACCAGCGGGTGTCGAGCTGAACGGACCGGCGCCTTAGTCCCGACTGCACGAGAAGCTCCTTGCTGGTTCGAGGGATCCGGCGGGCGGTGCCCGACAATGGCAAGGGAACCGGGTGCGGCCCGCCGGAGTCGGGTACTGAGCGCCGTCTCGACCGACGGGATGTCGCGTGGTTTCCATGCTCACCGGATCCGGCGCGGCTGTCATGACAACGGGTGCGATATCGGGCCGTTGGGTTTGTGCATCTCGCACCGCTCAGCTCGAGGGACGGGTCTGCTCCGAGCCGCGCACCACGCGGCAGGCGAGCTGGATCACCAGGCGGTCGTCGGGCCGGGACAGATCGACGCCGAGTGCCCGCTCGGCCCGTTCGACCCGCTGGTTCACGGTGTTGCGGTGCACGCCGAGGAACGAGGCGGCGGCGCTCGCCGAGGACTCCCGGTCCAGGTAGACCTGCAGGGTGTCCAGCAG
The DNA here is from genome assembly GCF_000423625.1 of Pseudonocardia asaccharolytica DSM 44247 = NBRC 16224. GTDB lineage: Bacteria > Actinomycetota > Actinomycetes > Mycobacteriales > Pseudonocardiaceae > Pseudonocardia > Pseudonocardia asaccharolytica. The sequence goes on along the minus strand of NZ_AUII01000014.1, from coordinate 13,763 downwards.
GACGTCCTCGCCGTCCAGCAGCGGGGCCAACACGGTACGTGCGTAGGAGCTGAACGCCTCCGACTCGTGCCAGCGGGCCAGGATCCGTCGCGCGCCGAGCTCGTCGATGTGCTCGACCGGACTGCGGCGGGAGGTCACCCCGGCGAACAGACAGGCCTCCTCGGCCTCCCGTACGGTCCGCGTGATCCCGGTGTGCCCCTCGTAGGGTCGGCCGACCCCCGCGACGAGCGGCAGCTGGTCGCGCAGGCTCTCCACGGCCTGCGCCACGGCCAACCGGGTGGCCCGGAATGTGGTCGACGGCGGCTCGGTGTCCTCGGTGACCCAGAAGACCCAGCCGTCGGAACGTTCGGCGAGTGCGCCGACGAGCCCCTGCTCCCGCAGGGCCCGGGTCAGCGCGGCGGTCGCGGCGGGCTCCCGCCCGGTGCCGGGGGCGGGCCGCAGGTAGATCCCGGTGTGCCAGCCGTCGAGCCGCCAGCCGATGTGCAGCGCACGTTCCACGGCGCGCCGTCCCAACGTCTGGGTGGCATCCATCAGTTCGGCGAACAACGTGGTGCGGTCCCGCGCGTCCTGCTCACCGAGGATGCGCTGCCGCGCGGTGAGTGCCGCCACCGGGAACGCGGCGATCTTCAGCAGCTGGGTGACCCCGTTCAGCCACGCCTGGTGCGACGGCGAGAGCTGCGTCGCCAGCCAGAGATCGGGCCGTACCGGGTCGTCGACGAACACCGGGGCGAGGACCTGGTGCCCGCCCACCGTCCGAACCACCTGCGGGTAGGACGGCAGTTCGACCTCGGCCAGGACAAAGTTCGTGGGCCCGGCCAGGACCGTGCGGTCCCGGCCGAGCAGCACAACCGGCGCGCGGAGACTCTCGGTGAGTGGCTGCAGGATCTGCTCGGTGCTGGTCGGTACGTCGGGCAGCCGGTGCAGGACCTGGAGGGCGCGCTGCACGGCGAGCCGGGTGGGCTCGAACACGTGTGCGGAGAGCCGGGCGGCGAGCTGCACCGGTTCGCGGGCCGTGACCACGATGACGGGAAGGTCCCGACGGTCGGCCATCTGCCGGGTCGAGCGCAGGATGCGCATCTGCCCGAGCACGATCACGGCGACGGCTCCCTCGAGGTGGGCGGCACGGATCAGTACCTCCAGCTCGTACCCGGCCGGGGCGCGGAAGGTGGCGATCACCAGTGCACCCTGGCTGAGGCCCTCGGTGTTCCCCGCATCGTGTACCACCGCCACGTCGGCGATCTCCCGGTCCAGGCCCCCGTGACCGCCGATCAGCTCGGCGCCGTCGAGCTCGCTGACTCCGAGCAGGTGCTGGACCTGCAGCCGGCGGACGGGCGCCGTGTCGGCCCGGGGTGGGTGCGGCCCGCTCATCCGGTTCGCCCCGGAGCGGCGTAGTCGACGTCGTAACCGAAGGCGCGGGGACCGACCAGGCCGAGCCCGCGCGGTGTCCGCCACTGCGGCGCGCCGGGCAGGGTGAGGACGTCGGCCTCGAGACCGAAGCGGATCTCCTCCGTCGTCAGCGGGCGGACCTGCTCTCGTGCCACAAGGCAGATCAGGTCGGGGACCGAGGCCAGCACCCGGCCCTCCTCGAGCAGCAGGAGGTTTTCGTTCTGGAACTCCAGGCGCATCAGGCGTTCCGCGTCCTCGAGCACCGCGCTACCCCGGGCGAACCGGGGGCCGGTCGATCGCTCGACGTCGACGACCTTGCCGGTGAACAGCAGCCGACCTCCATAGTCGTGCAGCAGGCGCGGCTGGTTGCGGGCGCTGAGAAGCCGACCGACGTCGAGTGCCCTGGAAATGCTGCGCGGGATCGCGGTCCGCGCGAGCAGCTCGGCGCGCTGCGGCGCCAGCGCGATGAGACCCCAGCCACCGACGGTCACCACGGCCGAGCGGGTCAGGCGTTCGGCGGCGAACCCGTCGACGCCGTCGATGACCAGCACCGCGCCCTTCTCGTCGGCCACGACCACCGGTGTGAGGGGTGCCCCGTTGAGGAAGAAGGTCGTCTGCTCCAGCTCGGGGAACGCCCGTCCCATCCCGTCCGCGTCGACCAGGGGCAAGCCGAGCGCGGCCGCGGCAGCCGCCGCCAGCAGGGCGTTGACCCCGGCTGCCTCGAAGCCCAGCACCGCGGCGCACTCCACCCCGCGGTAGCGCTGCGCCGCCGCGACCGCGCGGGCGAACTCACCGCCGTTGAGCGGCTTCTCCTCGAACACCGTCACCGACCCCACCAGTCCCACCGGGATGGCGTACGAACCCGGTGCCAGCTCGGTCAGGGAGACGACGGGGATCGGTCCGCTCCGCTCCAGCTGGTGGCGCAGCAGTGATCGGGCCGATCGGGTGCTGCCGCCGCCGCCGGAACCCATCAGCGCGGCGCCGAGCGCGAGGTGCTCGACGTCGTCCGCGGTCAGCTCCCACATCCGCTACCTATCCCATCACGCCGTGTCGCCGCCGCGTGAAGCATGCGGCGGCGACACGGGTCGGGGAGAGGTTAGCCCCGGTCCGCCGACGAGGCGCGCAGCACCGCGGCCGCGTCCTTCACCGCCTCGACGATGAACTGGTATCCGGTGCAGCGGCAGATGTTGCCGGACAGGCTTTCGCGGATCTCCTCCTCGGACGGGTCCGGGTTGTCGGCCAGCAGCTCACGCATGGTGAGCAGGATTCCCGGGGTGCAGAACCCGCACTGCAACCCGTGGCGGGCCCAGAACGCCTCCTGCAGCGGGTGCAGGTCCGTACCGTCGGCGAGGCCCTCTACCGTCATCACCTCGGCGCCGTCGGCCTGCACCGCGAGGGTGCAGCAGGACCGGGCGGTGCACCCGTCGAGGACGACGGTGCAGGCGCCACAGACACCATGCTCGCATCCGAGGTGAACACCGGTCGCCGCGCAGTCCTTCCGGAGGAAGTCCGCGAGGGTTCGCCGGGCCTCGACCCGGCCGGTGACGGTCCGGCCGTTGACCGTCATGGTGACGTCCAGGCTTGTCATGCGGCGGAGCTCCTCTCGGCCGTGGGGAGCGCCTGCTCCAGGCAACGGCGGGCGAGAACGGCGGTGATCTTCTTGCGGTAGTCGGCAGTGCCGTGGATGTCGTCGAACGGACGTGTCGCCCCGGCGACCTCGGCGGCCGCGGCGCGCAGCACCGCGGGTGAGGGATCCTGCCCGGCCAGCAGTTCCTCGGCCGCCGCGGCCCGGACCGGGACCTGGTCGGCGCCGGCCACCGCGATCCGGGCGGCGGCGATCTCGCCGCTCGCGCCGAGCTCCACGGCGGCGAACACCGCGACGATGGCGAAGTCGCCGTGCCTGCGGGCGAACTCCTGCACCGCCACCCGGGTTCCCGGCGCCGACTTCGGCACCCGCAACGCCGTCACGATCTCGTCGGGGGCCAGTGCGGTGGTGAGGAAGCCCTGGAAGAAGTCGGCGGCGCCGATCGTGCGCGATCCCGACGGCCCGGTGACCACGACGTCGGCGTCGAGCGCGCGGAGCACGGCCGGGAGCTCGGCGGCCGGGTCGGCGTGTGCGGTGCTCCCGCCGACCGTGCCGCGGTTGCGGATGGTCACGTGCCCGACGTGGCGCAGCGCCACCGGCAGCAGCGGAACCGCGTCGGCGATCAGTGATGAGATCTCGACGGTGCGGGCACGGACCATGGCGCCGATCTCGACGTGGCCGCTTTCGTCACGGATGTAGGACAGCTCACCGAGCCCGCCGAGGTCGACGAGCACGGTGGGCTGGGACAGGCGCATCGCGAGCAGCGGGACCAGGCTCTGACCGCCGGCGAGGACCTTGCCGTCCCCGTCGTTCTCGGCCAGGACCTGCACGGCGTGCGCCACGCTCGTCGCGCGGATGTAGTCCAGGGGCGCGGGTTTCATGATTGCTCCTCGACGTCGGTGGCGGTGCCGCCGGCCTCGGCGGCCTCGATCATCGACAGCAGACGCGGCGGGGTGATCGGCAGTTGGACGACGCCGACGCCGAGATCGCGTAGCGCATCGTCGATCGCCGCTGTGATCGCGGACGCGCCGCCGATCGTGCCGGCCTCGCCCATGCCCTTGAACCCGCCGGGGATGTGATCGGCGGTGGTCGTCAGGTGCACGGTCTCGAAGGCCGGCAACTCGGACGCGGTCGGGATCAGATAGTCCATGAACGTCGTGGTCAGCGGCTGCCCGTCCGGCCCGTAGACGATCTCCTCGAACAGCGCGCCACCGATCGCCTGTGCGGCGCCTCCGTGCAGCTGACCGTCGACGATCATCGGGTTGATGACCGTCCCGCAGTCGTGGGCGATCAGGTAGTCGAGCACCTGCACCCGACCGGTCTCCCGGTCGACCTCCGCCAGCACGGCGGTGGTGCCGTAGGAGAAGGCGGTGTTGTCCGGGTCGAGGACGTCGCGCTCCTCAAGCGTGGGGGTTTCGCCGAGCGGCAGCTTGCCGTCGAGGCGGCGGTAGGTGGCGTCGCCGACGTCGCGCATCGACACCGAGCGCCCGCCGACGCCGGTGCCCGCGACGGAGATCCGGCCGTCGGAGATGACGAGGTCGTCGGGTGAGGCCTCCAGTAGCTCGGCGGCCACCCGCAGGACCTTCTCGCGCAGCCGGGTGGACGCGCGCAGCAGCGCACCGCCACCGAGCGCGGCGCCCCGGCTGCCTCCGGTGCCGTATCCGGTGTAGGGGTTGGTCTCGGTGTCGCCGGTCAGCACGGTGACGCTGTCGAGCGGGACACCCAGGGTCTGTGCGGCGACCTGAGCCAGCGCGGTCTGGATGCCCTGCCCCATCGCCGACAGGCCCGAGCGGACGATCACCCCACCGGTCGAGTCGATGCGGACCGACTCCTCGTCGAACCCGGAGTGCTGCAGCCCCGCCTGGTTGAGGATGCGCGAGGGACCGATGGCGCTGATCTCGATGTGGAACGAGTAGCCGATCCCCAGGGAACGGCCCTCCTTGGCCGCTTCGGCCTGACGCTTGGCCCACCCGCGGTCGACGACCGCCCGCTCGGCCGCCTCCAGACATTCCTCGTAGCGCCCGCTGTCGTAGTAGAAGACCGGGCTCGGGTAGGGGAACTTGTCGGGTGCGATGAGGTTCTTGCGGCGGACGTCGTTGGCCGCCATCCCGAGCTCGCGCGCCAGCTTCTCCACGATCCGCTCGTGGGCGATGTTCGCCTTCGGCTGGCCCCAACCACGGTAGGAACCGTACGGGGAGCGGTTGGTCACCACCCCGACGACGGTCACCTCCACGTTCGGAATGTCGTAGGGCCCGGGCATCAGCACGGTGGCAGCCCAGCACGGTCCGATGCCGACCGTGGACAGCTGCCCGCCGAGCACACCGTAGACGGTCCCGCGCATACCGGTGATCGTCCCGTCGGACTTCGCGGCGACCTCGACCTCGATGCGCTGCTCGCGCGAGTGCGCGTTCGCGACGAAGCTCTCCAGCCGGTCCTCGATGATCTTCACGGGTCGCCCGGACCGCTTGGACAGCAGCGCGGCGACGACCTCCTCACCGTAGAAGTCGAACTTGTTGCCGAAGCCGCCGCCGACGTCCGGGGTGCGGACCCGGATGCGCTCCACGGGCAGACCGAGAACCTCACCCAACAGATCGCGTGCGAGGTTCGGCGACTGGGTCGACAGCCAGGCTTCGAGCCGGTCCGTGAACGGATCCCAGGACACGACGGCCCCGCGGGTCTCCAGCGGGGTGCCCATCTGACGCCCATAGGTGATCGTCTCCGACACGATGACGTCGGCCGCGGCGAAGGCGGTTGCGACGTCGCCCTTCGGGACGGTCTGCCGGCAGCTGACGTTGTCCGGCCAGTTTTCGTAGAGCAGCGGAGCCCCGTCGGCGAGCGCCTCGTCGAGCGTGCACGCCGCGGGGAGTTGCTCGTACTCGACCTCGATGAGGCCGAGCGCGTCCTCGGCGACGTACCGGTCGGCCGCCGCGACGGCCGCCACTCCTTGACCGACGTAGCGCACCTTGTCGTGGGCGAGCGCGTACAGGTCGGTCATCCGCTGGTCGGGGATCAGGCGCCAGATCACGGGCTGCGGCAGCGCGCACGCCTGCGCGACCTCCGCGCCGGTGATGACGGCGAACACGCCGGGGAGTTCCAGGGCCGCGCTGACATCGACGCTCACGATGCGGGCGTGGGCGTGCGGGCTGCGCAGGATCGCAGCCTCGAGCATGCCGGGAAGCGCGACGTCGTCGACGAACTGGGCGCGCCCGGTCAGCAGCCGTGGATCTTCCTTGCGGCGCACCCGCGCGCCGATCAGCCCTGGCGGGAGGTGTTGTTCGGTCACGATCAGCCTCCGGTGGCCACGCCGGTTCGTTACCAGCCGGCGCGCGAGAACGGACTCGGTTCTGTCGGCGACTCGGCGCTCTGGCCGAGCCGAGATCAGTCTTGCGACGCACGCCAGACTCGACGGACCGCGTCGTGCTGTCTATTGACAGATCTGGAGAAACTGCGGTGCGGACTTGGTTGGGTCCGTCAGTTGTCGGTTCGGCGGAGCCGGCCGGAGACTACGACGCAGCCGTCATCCGTCTGCCCCGGCCGTCCGCTCCTCGCGTCGTCCGGCACCCGCACCGCATCCGTCCCGAGGAGGCCCCGTGACCGAGACCGCGCCGGTTGGTGTGTTCATCGCGACGTCCACACCGCCCGAGCAGATCGGCCCGATCGCCGCGACCGCCGAGTGCCTGGGCTTCGGCGAGGTGTGGGTGGCCGAGGACTATTTCTGTCACGGCGGTTTCGCCGCCGCGGCCCTTGCCCTGGGCGCCACCCGGCACGTCAAGGTCGGGCTCGGGGTCGTCGCCTCGGTCGCCCGGCACCCGGCGGTGACCGCCATGGAGATCGCGACACTCGGCCGTGCCCATCCCGGCCGCTTCCTGCCGGGCATCGGCCACGGGCTGGGCATCTGGACCGACCAGATGGGGGTGACGGCCACCTCTCCGCTCACCGCGCTGACCGAGTGTGTGGGCGGGGTCCGCAGGCTACTGGCCGGCGAGACGGTCGACGTCGAGGGCAAGCAGTTCACCTTCCGGGCGGTCGCCGCCACCCACCGGGTGGAGGAGGAGATGCCGATCCTGACCGGGGTGCTCGGCCCGAAGTCGCTGAAGCTGTCCGGCCGGATCGCGGACGGAACGGTGATGAGCGTGCTCGCCGGCCGCAAGTACCTCGAGGCCGCCGCCGCGCACATCCAGTCCGGGATGCACGAGTCCGGCCGGACCGATCATCTGATCCCCACGTTCGCGCTGTTCAGCGTCGCGAAGGACAGCAGGGCCGCGAAGGCGGCCGTGCGGCCGACACTCGCCGCCTACCTCGTCGCGGTGGGGCCACACAACGCGCTGACCGCGCCGTACGGTTACAATGACCAGCTCGCCGAGTTCCTCACCGAGGGCGGCGCCGAGCACATCGCGCGGGTGATGCCGGAGGAGTGGGTCGATGAGCTCACCGTGGCGGGTGACCCGGACGAGGTGGCGGCCCGGATCCGCGACCTGCGCACCGCCGGCGCGACCAGCGTCGTGCTCTCCCCGGTGAACGCGGCGACGGCCGAGGCCGAGCTCGAGCTTGCGTCCGAGGCCGTGCTGCCGCAGCTGACTCGATGACGGCCCGGCCCGGTTCGACAGGAAGGTTCGATACGTGGCGTTGAAGATCGGTTACAAGGCCTCGGCCGAGCAGTTCGGTCCCCGGGAGCTCGTCGAGTTCGCGGTGCGGGCGGAACTGGTCGGGCTCGACAGCGTGGTGGTCTCCGATCACTTCCTGCCGTGGCGGCACAACGGCGGCCACGCGCCGTTCTCGCTGGCCTGGATGGCAGCGGTCGGCGAGCGCACCAGCCGGGTGCAGCTGGGCACGAGCGTGCTCACGCCGACGTTCCGGTACAACCCGGCGGTGCTCGCGCAGGCATTCGCCACGATGGCCCTGCTCTGCCCGGACCGGGTCATGCTCGGGGTCGGAACCGGCGAGGCGCTCAACGAGATCGCGGTGTCCGGCCGGGAGTGGCCGGAGTTCAAGGAGCGGTTCGCCCGGCTGCGTGAGGCGGTGCAGCTGATGCGCGAGCTGTGGACCGGCCAGAGCGTGAGCTTCGAGGGGCAGTACTACCGCACCGTCGAGGCCACCATCTACGACCGCCCGGAGCGGCCGATCCCGATCTACGTCGCCGCCGGGGGCCCGCTGGTCGCACGCTATGCCGGGCGCGCCGCCGACGGCTTCATCTGCACCTCCGGCAAGGGGATGGACCTTTACACCGACAAGCTGATGCCGGCGCTGGCCGAGGGGACACAGGCGGCCGGGAGGTCCGTCGAGGAGGTGGACCGCATGATCGAGATCAAGCTGTCCTACGACCGCGATCCAGGGCGCGCGCGGGACAACTGCCGATTCTGGGCCCCGTTGTCGTTGACCCCCGAACAGAAGCACTCGGTGAGCTCCGCGGAGGAGATGGAGCGCCTCGCCGACGAGCTGCCGATGGAGCAGGTCACCAGGCGGTGGATCGTGACCTCCGACCCGGACGAGGCCGTGGCGCTGATCAAGCCCTACCTCGACGCAGGGCTCAACCACCTCGTGTTCCACGGTCCGGGGCACGACCAGAAGCGCTTCCTGACCCAGTTCAGTGAGGACGTGGTGCCGCGGCTGCGGGCGCTGGTCGGCTAGCCATCCCCTAATGGGCTCTGTCGGGCTTGGTCTGTGCCAGGCTCGGCGCTGGTAGCGGCCAGCGGGTCAGCACTCTCATCCCCAGAGCCTGTGAGTTCTAGGGTCGCCCGCTGGTCGCGAGGAGGCTGGGACTGCTGATGGGATGACGTGCCCCCGGGCGGTGACCGTGGCGGACGGGTGAGCACTCGACCATTGGGGCGCGGTGGTCTCCTCCAGCTGCCGTTGTTGCTGGTAGAGCGCGCAGGAGGCCGGATGACGGTGTTCGTGGGTGATGACTGGGCCGAGGACCACCACGACGTGGAGCTGCTCGGCGACATCGGCAGGCGTGTGGGTCGGGCCCGGTTGCCCGAGGGCATGGCCGGGATGATCCGGCTGCACGAGATGATCGCCGAACACCTCGATGAGGCCGATGTCGACCCCGAAACTGGGAGGCTCGCGGCCCGGGGCAGTGCTGGCCGAGATCGTGCGTCTGGACCGCGCGCATCATCGCCCGGTGGCCGGGACTCTGCGCAGGTCGAAGGCCTGAAGATGATCGCCCGGACCCGTCAGACGCTGATCTGGGACCGCACCCGCCACGTTCAGCGCCTGCGTCAGGTGCTGCGGGAGTTCTTCCCCGCCGCCCTGGATGCGATCACCGCGGGCCGTCGGGAGCTCACCGACCCCGACGCCCTCGAGTTGCTGGAGCGGGCCACGGATCTTCGGCCGGGCAGCCCGGCTGTCCCGGTCGAAGATCGCCGCGATCCTGAAGAAGTCGCGCCGGGGTGACGTCGAGGCCGCGCCGAGCGGATCCAGGCCGCGCCACGGGCCCCGGCGCTGCGGCAACCGGCGGCGTTGGAGTCGGCCTACACGGTCATCGTCGGCACCCGGCTCCGGCTGCTGTCCGGGATCATCGCCCAGCTCCCTCAGTTGGAGGAAGTGCTGGCCGAGGGTTTGGGTCGGCACCCGGATGCTGAGATCTACACCAGCCAACCCGGCCTCGGTGTGATCCGCGGGGCCCGGGTGCTCGCCGAGTTCGGCGACGATCCGCACCGCTACCGCGATGCGAAGTCCGGTAAGAGGGCATCTTGGAACTCGCGCTACCAGTCGCCGGTGCGGGCGAGGCGGCGTGACATGGTCATGATCATGGAGATGTGAACCATGGCTTCGTGGCGGGCGGGGAGGGTCTCGTAGTCGCGCACGCAGCGGCGGAACTTGCTGGTCCAGGCGAAGGTGCGCTCGACGACCCAGCGGCGTGGCAGGACCTTGAAGTGGCTGTGTCAACCAGAACTGGCCCCGGACTTCTCCTCTGATCTGGCCCCACCCTGGTCTGGCTCGGCGCGGGGAGTTCTCCTCGGAGTTGGCCCCACCCTCTGCTGTGGCAGCAGCGCGAGGCGGGCGCGGGTGGCGGCGGTGCGGGCGTCGGCGGCGATCTGGCGGACTTGCTCGGCGTAGGCGTCGCGGCGGGTGCGGGCGGTGCGGGCGGCGATGCGGGTGAGCAGCTCGGCCTTGCGGGCGAGGAATGCCGCTCGGTCCGCGGGGTTCGGCCCGTCGGGGGCGCAGCGGAGCTCGGCGAGGTGGTGGAGGAACTCGGCGATGTCGCGCGCGGTCACCGCGTCGTAGCCGTCGTGATCGCCGCCGAGGTGATCGTCGCTCATGTGGTGGTCCTGTCCCGGTCGCGGGCGGCGGCCTTGGCGCGGGTGCGCTGGGTGGTGCGCAGCCGGTAGGACTCGGTGCCGGTTTCGATGATGTGGGCCTCGAAGGTGATCCGGTCGACAATCGCGGCGCAGAGCCGGGGGTCGGTGAAGGTGCGGGCCCATTCGGAGAACGCGGAGTTCGACGCGACCGCGATCGAGGCGCGTTCCTCGCGTTCGGTGAACACCTGGAACAGCAGTTCGGCGCCGCGCCGGTCGAGTTCGAGGTAGCCCAGTTCGTCGAGGCAGAGCAGGTCGACGCGGCCGTAGCGGGCGATGGTGCGGGACAGGTGCTTGTCGTCGGCGGCCTCGACGAGCTCGTTGACCAGGGCGGCGGCGGTGACGTAGCGGACCTTGTAGCCGGCCTCGGCGGCCGCGATGCCCAGCCCGATCAGCAGGTGGGACTTGCCGGTGCCGGAGTCACCGATCAGACACAGCGGCTGGCCGGCGCGGATCCAGGCGCCCTTGGCCAGGGTGTGGATCAGCCCGGGATCGACCAGCGGGTTGAGGGCGAAGTCGAAGTCGACCAGGCGTTTGGCGCGGGGGAACCCGGCCTCGCGGATCAACCGCACCTTGCGGCGGTCCTCGCGTTCGTCGCACTCCATCGACAGCAGCTCGACCAGGAACCCCTTGTAGCCGGCCTTCTGCCGGGCGGCGGCCGCGGCGATCCGGGCGTGCTGGGAGCGGATGGTGGGCAGCCGCAGGATCCGGCAGGCCTGCTCGATCGCGGCGTCGGCCGCGGCGTCGGTGAGCTCATCGCGAGTGGCGGGCGGGCGGGTCATGAGCTGCGCTCCTGTCCGGTCCGGTGGGCCAGCAGCTGGTCGTAGTCGCGCACCGACGGCGCCGGCCGCCCGTCCGCGGGCAGCCCAGACAGCGAGGCCGCGCGGCGCCGCGCGCCCAGGGTCACCACCGCCGCTCGCGATCGCTGCGGCCCGGCCGCCGGTGCCCCCGCCGCCGGTGTCATCGAGGTCCCGGTCGTCGTCCCGGTCGCGGTGGTGTGCTTGCGGGCCTCGATGGCCACCGCGTCGGCGGACACGCTGCCGGCCGCGACCGCGGCGCGGATCCCGGCGAGCACCGCGGCCTCCGGGAGCCGCCGGTGCAGCAACAGCACCTCGATCAGGGCGCGGGTGCCGGCGGCGTCGCCGTGTTTGCCGCGGGCGGCGGCCCAGAACGCCTCGTGCGCGGCGGCGAACCGGCCCGCGGCGCGAGCCTGGGCCAGCGCGGTCGAGCCGGGTAGCGCGCCGGGCTTGCCGAGCAGGATCTCCAGGTAGTGGTCCAGCTCGAGCCGGCACTCGCCGCGCGCGATCAGCCGGGGATGGGTCGCCACCCGCCGCGACCCATCGAACACCTGCAGTTCCGAGGCCGACAGCGCGACCCGGACCCGCGTCCCGATCAGCCGGGCCGGCACCGAGTACTGGCACTGCCGGACCATGATCTTCGCGTAGCGGTCCACCCGGGCGGTCAGCGACAACGCGGTGTCGAACCGCTCGGCCGGCAGCGCCACCAGCAGCGGCGCCTCGACCGCGAACGCCTCGCCCACGGTCTGCGCGCGGCCGTCGATGCGCCGGGCGTCCTCGCTCGCGTCGGCGGCGGCGAGCCGGTTGTTGAGCTCGGCGAGGGTGTCGACGGCGGGCACGGGAACCAGATGGGTGCGGCGGAACCGGCCGCCGTCGCCTTCCACTCCGCCCTTCTCGTGCGCGCCGTCCTTGCCGGGCAGGCAGTAGAACGCGGTGAACCCGTAGTGCGCGCGGAACGCCAACCAGCGCCCGGACTCGCTGCGGGTGCGCCCGAACAGCACCCGGTGCACCGCCGACCGCAGGTTGTCGTAGCGGATCTTGTCGAACGGGACCCCGCCGAGGACCTCGAACGCAGCCACGTGCCCTTCCAGGAACGCCTCCTGGCCCTGCGAGGCGAACACCCGGTGCACCGCCCTGCCCGAGTGCGACAACCGCAGCGTGAACAGGAAACACTTGGTCATCTCACCCGCCAGGCGCACCCACAGATCGGCGAAGTCGACCTCGGCCTCCGCGCCCGGCGGGTGGCACTGGGGCACGAACCCGGCCACCACGCCGGCCCGGGCGGCGTCCCGCGCCGCCGCCTCCGCCGCCAGCTGTGGACGGCGCCGGTGCACGTACTTCGCCACATACGAGTACGACACCTGCGCGTGGTGCTCGGCCCGGAGCCGCTCGAAGACCCGCTTGGCGGTGTGCCGCTGCTTGCGTGGCGCACTCAGATCCTCGGCCAGCATCGCGTCGATCGCGCCGCGCACCGTGTCCAGCACCAGGGTGCGCCGCGGCGGGCTCCTGCGCGGCGGCGGTATCGGCGAGTCGATCGCCTCCCGCACCGTGCGCCGGTGCACCCCGTACTTGTCCGCCAGTCCCCGAACCGACATCTGGTTGCGCTGCCAGTCGAACCGGATCGCCGCGTACAGCTCCACCCTCGACCCCATCCCGACCCCCGCGACGTGAGCGGACGGACGAGCACCGACAGACCCACGATCCGCCCGTACCGGCGATCCACCGCGCAACCCCGCGGCGTGTCGCCCGCCGACATCACCGCGGATGGGGCCAATTCCGAGTGCTACGCCCGCACCGCCGCCAGCCCCAGGTGGGGCCAGAACCGAGGAGAACGGTGGGGCCAGTTCAGAGTGCTACAGCCACTTGAAGCCCTTGACGTCGTCGGTGCGCTTGACCACCTCGACGGTCAGGGACAGCACCTTCTTGGCCCACACGACCAGTCGTCCGGCGGAGCCGCCATCGGCCCAGACCAGGCTGATCCTGGAGAACCGGCTGGCCAAGGCGGTCAACAGGCGGTGGCCGGCGTCGCGGTCCTGGACCCCGGCGATGGTGACCACGACCGCGAGCAGCAGCCCGCCGGTGGCCACCGCGATGTGGCGTTTGCGGCCGTTGATCTTCTTCCCGGCGTCGTAGCCGCGGCTGCGGCCCGGAACGGTGTCCGCGCCGCGCACCGACTGGGAGTCGATGATCGCCGCGGTGGGCAGCGGGTCGCGGCCCTCGTGGACCCGCACGAGATCGCGTAGTGCGTCGTGGATCTGCTGCCACGCGCCCTGGCGGGCCCAGCGGGTGAAGAGGCCGTAGACGGTCTGGTGCGGCGGGAAGTCGTGAGGCAGCGCTGCCCAGGCGATACCACCCCTGACCAGGTAGAAGATCGCGTCGAGCACCAGCCGGCGGGGGTGGGCCTCCGGGCGTCCGCCCCGACCCCGCGTGTTGCCCGGTGCCGGCAGCAGCGGCTCCAGTACCGACCATTGGGCGTCGGTGATCGACGACGCGGGGTACACCGCGCACGGGGTGGCCGGGCCCCGATCGTGGACCGGGCATGACACACACGGGCAGACGGGCGAAGATGGCACCTGAACTCCTGGTAGCGCGGCTGGCGTAGACAACCGACCGCCCACCAGGAGTTCACTCATGATCGGCTCAGGCGCGCCGAGCGACCCGCAGCTGTGATCAGACCGAGCCCAAGGTCAAGTTCTA
>NZ_AUII01000013.1 GCF_000423625.1 Pseudonocardia asaccharolytica DSM 44247 = NBRC 16224 | reverse complement strand
GCGCGTGTTTACTAATCGGCGGAGCCAGATGTTGATCCCTGCGATGTGGGTGGTGGCTTCGTAGCGCAGGGCCAGCTTTTCGTAGCGGGTGGCGACTGCCCGGTTCTGTTTGTGCAGGTTGATGCTGGCTTCGACGGCGTGACGCTGCCGGTAGATGTCGGGGTCGAACCGTGGCGACCGCCCGCCGCGTGATCCGCGCTTGCGCCGGTGGGCCTGCTGATCGCGCTTGGTCGGGATGGTCGCCCGGATTCCGCGGCGGCGCAGGTAGGCCCGGTTGGCCCGGGATGAGTACGCCTTGTCGGCCAGGACCCGGTCCGGGCGGGTCCGGGGCCGACCCCGCCCCGGCCGCCGCACCCGGATGCGTTCCAGGACCCGCACAAACTGCGGGCTGTCTCCCCGATGCCCGGCGGTGATCACCATCGACAGCGGCTTACGCCCCTGCTCACAGGCCAGATGCAGCGTGGTGGTCCACCCGCCCCGAGACCGGCCCAACGCGTGGTCGACCGGCTCGGCGCCGGGCGGCTCGACCTGGCTGGCCGGATCCCGGCGGGCGCCGGCGGCGTGCTGATGCGCCCGCACGAGGGTGGAATCCACCGAGACGTCCCAGCAGATCAGGCCCGCCGCGTCTCCGAGCTGCTGCAGACCAGCCAGGATCGCCGCCCAGGTGCCGTCGCGCTGCCAGCGTCGAAACAGGCCGTAGATCGACTGCCAGGACCCGTACCGTTCGGGCACGTCCCGCCACGGTGTACCGGACCGGACCCGCCACCGGATCCCGTCGATCAACTGCCGCCAGGTCCCGGTTCGGGGCCGTCCACGCCCACTCACCGCAGGTAGCAGCGGCTCGAGCAGCTGCCACTGCGCGTCGGTGAGGTCATGACGGGCCCCCGCGAGTACGGTGCCCACGAGGTCTCCGGTGGTGATGGTCTTCTTGGTCGTTGATCCATCTACCGGAGACCTCACTCATCTCCGCTGACCGACACGCACAGGCGACGGACGAAGATCCACTTTTTAAACAGGCGCTAGAACGCTGGGACCGACGAAACCGGCGTCAGACCACCCGGCAGGACGGCTCGCGTCCGGCCAGGTACGCCGCGAGGTTGTCGAGCACGAGCATGCCCATGGCGGTGCGCGTCTCCATCGTGGCGCTGCCCAGATGCGGCAGCGCCACGACGTTGTCCAACTCGAGCAGCCCGTCCGGAATCGTGGGCTCCCTCTCGAACACGTCGAGGCCGCAGCCTGCGATCGTGCCGGCCCGCAGCGCCTCGACCAGCGCTGCGTGGTCCACGATGTCGCCGCGGGCGGTGTTGATCAGAAACGCGGTCGGCTTCATCCGGGCCAGCCGGGCGGCATCGATGAGGTGGGTGTTCTCGTCGCTGCCCGGCATGTGCAGGGACACGAAGTCGGCGACCTCGAGCACCTCCTCGACCGAGGCGGCGCGGCGGGCGCCCGGGATGCCGTGCGAATCGGCATGTTCGGACCCGTCGTAGTAGACGACCGGCATATCGAACCCGAAGTGCGCCCGGCGGGCCAGCGCCGTGCCGATCCGGCCCATCCCGAGGATCCCGATGGTCTTGCCGGTGACGTCGGTGCCGAGCAGATGCGTCGGCCGCCACCCGGTCCACGCCCCGGCCCGTACCTCCCGCTCTCCCTCACCGGCCCGCCGGGCCGCCATGAGCAGCAGGGTCATGGCGGTATCGGCCGTGGCGGCGGTCAGCACGCCGGGGGTGTTGGTGACGACGATCCCCGCCTTGGCGGCCGCGA
Organism: Pseudonocardia asaccharolytica DSM 44247 = NBRC 16224; assembly: GCF_000423625.1. Lineage (GTDB taxonomy): Bacteria > Actinomycetota > Actinomycetes > Mycobacteriales > Pseudonocardiaceae > Pseudonocardia > Pseudonocardia asaccharolytica. The sequence goes on along the minus strand of NZ_AUII01000013.1, from coordinate 111,639 downwards.
CGGTGTCGATGTGGTTGAAGCCGACGCCGAAGTTGCCGAGGAAGCGTGCGCGCAGCTCGCCGTCGAAGATCTCGGCGGGAAGCCGGTCGGTGACGGTGGGCAGCACCACGTCGGCCTCGAGCAGGGCGGTGCGCAGCCCGTCGAACCCCAGCGGGGCGTCCTGGCTGTTGAGGTGCGCCCCGGGATAGCGGCGCAGCAACTCCCGCTCGACGGGTCCGGGCCAGCGGCGGGTGACGACGATGACGGGCTCGTCCACCGATTTCTCCTCACTCATGCGGTACTCACGCGGTGGCCAGCAGGCCACGGCGGTTCAGCACGTCGGCCACGGTCTGCCCGATGCTCGACGGGTTCGGGGCGATCGTGATGCCCGCCGCGGAGAGGATCTCGACCTTCTCCTGGGCCGATTCGCCCGTCGCCGAGACGATCGCACCCGCGTGGCCCATCTTGCGCCCCTTCGGCGCCGAGAGGCCCGCGATGTAGCCGACCACCGGCTTGGTCATCTGCTGGCGGACGAACGTTGTCGCCTCGGCCTCCTGCGGACCGCCGATCTCGCCGATCATGATCACGATATCGGTGTCGGGGTCGTCCTCGAAGCGGGCGAGATGGTCGCGGAAGGACGATCCGTTCACCGGGTCGCCGCCGATTCCCACCGACGTGGACACCCCGATCCCGAGTGCGGTCAGCTGCGCCGCGGCCTCGTAGCCCAGCGTGCCGGACCGTCCGATGATCCCGACGCGGCCGGGGAGGTAGATGTGCCCGGGCATGATGCCGAGCATCGACTTGCCGGGGGAGATGGTGCCTGCGCAGTTGGGGCCGGTGAGGACCATTCGCTCTGCGGTCTTGTACCGGCGCATGTAGCGCTTCACGCGCATCATGTCCTGGCCCGGGATGCCGTCGGTGATGCAGACGCAGTACCGGATGCCGGCGTCGGCGGCCTCCATGATGGAGTCGGCCGCGAACGGCGGCGGTACGAACACGATCGACGCCTGTGCGCCGGTGACGCTCACCGCGTCCTTGACGGTGTCGAAGACCGGCAGACCCATCCGGGTCTCGCCGCTCTTGCCCGGAGTGACGCCACCGACCACCCGGGTCCCGTAGTCGAGCATTTCCTTGGTGTGGAACTGACCGATCCGCCCGGTGATGCCCTGCACGATCACTCGCGTCGTCTCATCGATCAGGATCGCCATGGTGCGTCCTTCGTCTCGTCAGGCGGAAAGGGACATGCCGAGCGCACCGACCGACTTCTCGGCGGCGTCGGCCAAGGTATCCGCGGTGATGATCGGCAGGCCGGACTCGCGCAGGATGCGCCTGCCCTCCTCGACGTTCGTCCCGGCCAGCCGCACGATGACCGGAATCCGGACGTCCAGTTCGCCGTATGCCGCGACAATGCCCTCGGCGACCCAGTCGCAGCGGTTGATGCCGGCGAAGATGTTCACCAGCATCACCTTGACCTGGTCGTCGTGCAGCACCGCGCGGAACGCCTTGAGCACCCGGTCCGGCGACGCGCCGCCGCCGATGTCGAGGAAGTTGGCGGGCTCGCCGCCGGCGTGCTTGATCATGTCCATCGTGGCCATGGCCAGCCCGGCACCGTTGATCATGCAGCCGATGTCGCCGTCGAGCCCGACGTAGGCCAGCCCGCGGTCGGCCGCGTGGCTCTCCCGCGGATCCTCCTGGCTGCGGTCACGCAGCTCGGAAATCTCCTGGTGGCGGAACATCGCATTATCGTCGAAGGACATTTTGGCGTCCAACGCCACCAGCTCGCCGTCCTTGGTCAGCGCGAGTGGGTTGATCTCGAGCATCGTCGCGTCGAGGTCCCGGAAGGCCCGGTAGGCGGCGCGAAAGAGCCGGGCGGCCGGGGCGATCAACTCGGCGGGAAGGCCGAGCCCGAAGGCGATCTCGCGGGCCTGGAAGTCCAGGAAGCCGACGGCGGGCTCAACGACGCTGCGCTGCACCGCCTCCGGAGCGCTCGCGGCGAGCTCCTCGATCTCCATCCCGCCCTCGGCCGCGGTGATGATGATGATTTTCTCGGTCGTCCGGTCGAGGACGGTTCCGAAGTAGAGCTCGCGCGCGATGGCGACGGTCTCTTCCACGTACACGCGGTAGACGGGCTTGCCCCGCGGCGCGGACTGCCGGGTCACCAACCGCTGGCCGAACAGGTGGTTGGCGGCCTCCTGCACCTCGCGGTCGGAGTGGCACACGCTCACCCCGCCCGCCTCACCCCGCCCGCCGGAGTGGATCTGCGCCTTGACCACCCAGGCCGTTCCGCCCAGCTCGGTGCACCGGTAGGCGGCCTGTTCGGGGCTGTAGGCAAGGCCCCCGCGCGGCACGGGTACCCCGAACCGCGCCAGAAGCTCCTTGGCCTGGTACTCGTGGATGTCCATGGTTCCCCTCAGCCGCGGCCGGAGCTCGCGGCGATTGCCTCGTCCATCGCGATCACGTTGCGCGCCATGCGTTCCGAGGCAGCGTCGATCATCTTGCCGTCGACCGAGGCCGCGCCCTTGCCCTGTGCCTCGGCCTCGCGCAGCGCCTCCACGATCCGGCGTGCCCTGGTCACCTCCTCGGCGGGCGGGGTGAACACCTGGTTGGCGAGCTCGACCTGGCTCGGGTGGATCGCCCACTTGCCCTCACAGCCGAGCGCAGCGGCCCGGCGGGCGCCGTCGAGGTAGCCGTCGGGGTCGGAGAAGTCGCCGAACGGACCGTCGATCGGGCGCAACCCGTAGGCCCGGCAGGCGACGATCATCCGGGACAGCGCGAAATGCCATTGGTCGCCGGGGTAGTGCGGGTTGAGGCCCCCGATGCTGACGGTGCGGGCCCGGTTGCTGGCGGCGTAGTCGGCCACACCGAAGTGCAGTGCTTCCAGGCGGCCGCCGCCCGCGGCGATCGCCTCGACGTTGGCCATCCCGAGGGCTGTCTCGATCAACGCCTCGGTGCCGACCCTGGTCGCATAGCCGCGGGCGGTCTCGATCTGGGTGATCAGCGCCTCGACGAGGTACAGGTCGGCGGGCACACCGACCTTGGGCACCAGGATGGTGTGCAGCCGGTCGCCCGCCTGCTCCATCACGTCGATGACGTCGCGGTACATGTACTGCGTGTCGAGGCCGTTGATCCGCACGGACACCGTCTTGCCCGCGGCGGCCCAGTCGATCTCGTTGAGCGCGGAGATCACGTTCTTACGCGCCTGTTCCTTCTCCGGCGGCGCGACGGCGTCCTCGAGGTCGAGGAAGATGTAGTCGGCGTCGCTGTGCACGGCCTTGTCGATGAACAGCATGTTCGAGCCCGGCACGGCGAGTTCGCTGCGTTGCAGGCGCGGCCGGCGCGTCGGGTAGAGGGTATGACTCATCGCATGTCTCCCTTAGGTTCTGGCGGATATCGCAGGTCTGCTCAGCGCGGTGCGGCCGAAGCCAGCAGGTCGAGGTCGGCCAGGTCCTGCCGGTCGGTGAGGGCCTGGCGGTAGTAGGCCTGCGCGGCGGCGACGCCGGCCCCGAGCTCGATGCCGGCGCCGGCGTCGGCCAACGCCATCTCCGCGCTGGCCAGCGCGGCGAGGCAGGAGACCTCGTTGAGGTGTCCGAGGTGGCCGATCCGGAAGACCTTGCCGGCGACCTTGTTCAGCCCCCCTCCGAAGGACGTGCGGTAGCGGTGATAGCCGATTCGGCAAACCTCCGCGCCGTCGACGCCGTCGGGCACCCGGACCGCCGAGACGGTGTCGGAGTACCAGTACGGTGCGGTGGCACAGAGCGACAGGCCGAGGGCGTGCACGCCCCGGCGCACCCCCTCGGCCAGCCGGAAGTGCCGCTCGAACACGTTCGACAGTCCCTCGACGAACAGCATGTCAACCGAGGCGCGCAGGCCGTGCAGCAACGGAATCGGTGGGGTGTAAGGGAAGTAGCCCACGTCGTTGGAGGCGATCATGTCGGCGAAGTCGAAGTAGCAGCGCTCCATCGTGGCGGACTCGGCCGCGGCCAGCGCCTTCTGGCTCACGCCGAGAACGGCCAGCCCCGGGGGGGCCATCAGACCCTTCTGCGAGCCGGAGACGGCGAGGTCGACGCCCCACTCGTCCTGCTTGAACTCGATCGATCCGATCGAGGAGACGCCGTCGACGTAGAGCATCGCGTCGGAACCGGCGGCATCCATCGCCTGGCGCACCGCCGCGATGTCGGAGGTGACACCGGTGGCCGTCTCGTTGTGGGTGGCGAAAACGGCCTTGATCGTCGGATCGTCCTCGAGGTGGTGCCGGTAGGCCTCCACCGGCACCCCGGTGCCCCACTCGACGTCGACGCAGATCACGTCGAGGCCCAGGCGTTCGGCCATGTCGACCCAGAGGTGGGAGAACTGCCCGAAGCGCGACATCAGCACCCGGTCACCCCGGTTGAGGGTGTTGCTGATCGCGGCCTCCCAGGCCCCGGTTCCGGAGGCGGGATAGAGGAAGACGCGGCCGGTCTCGGTCTTGAAGATCTTTTTCAGCGACGCGAAGAGTGGCAGGGTCAGCTCGGGGAAATCCGGCGCCCGATGGTCCTGCATGGGCACGTTCATCGCCTGTCGAACCCGCTCCGGTACGTTTGTCGGACCGGGAAGGAACAAATGAGTGAATCCATTCGACATCGTCGTCATCACCTTTCTCAAACGCGCATGCGAAGGATTAAAGGGGCTGGTGGGTAACAGCGGTGATTACAGTCCTGGATACCAAGAAATATCAATACCAATTGTACTGAATTTTTTACTGAGAGCTCATGAAGACTTTCCGGTGACACTTCAGTGATCGGTCAAGGTTCTCTCTCCGGTGTTGCGAAGGCCGGCCGCGATGCCGTTGACGGTGAGCAGCAGGGCGCGGCGGAGGTCCGGGTCGGGTTCGGTTCCCGCGGCCATCGCCCGGCGACGCCGGGCGAGCAGTTCGACCTGCAGGTGGTGCAGCGGTTCCAGGTAGGCGGAGCTGCCGAGCAGGTTGGTGAAGAACGTCCAGTCGCGCATGTCCTCGATGACCGGTCCGTGGCCCTCGTCGCGGGCCGCGACGAGGCCGTACCAGCCGGGAACGATCATCCGGGTCTGGGTCCAGCCGAAGGCCCACGGAATCGCGCGCAGCTCGGCCAGCGACCGGGCGCCGCCGGGCCTTCGCGAGGGCCGGGACCCGACGTTGAGCCTGCCGAGCTCGTCCACCGGCGTTGCGGTGCGGAAGAACTCGCCGAGGCCGAGGTGGGAGAGGAACTCCCGGTACGCGGCGCGGGCGGCGCTGCTGTCGCGGGTCGGGCCGCCGCCGCGGCCGTGGAACAACCGCAGCTGGATGCCGTGCCGGGCGGCGACGTCGAGCAGCACGACCGGGGGGCCGTGCGCCGGGCCTGGGGCGGTCGCGACAGCGTGCACGGCTAGCCGGCGACGCCCGGGGCGAGCAGCCCCAGGTCGATCTCGGGATAGAGCGGATGGCGGTCGAGCAGTACGGCGACCCGCGCCCTGGCGGCGGCGACGGCCGAGTCGGGCAGGTCGAACCTTGCGCGGCTGCCGTCGACCGGTTGGGCCGGTGTCAGGACGTCGTGGATGATCCCGGCGATCTCGTGCATCTCGGCGGCGCCCATGCCCAGCGTCGTCACCGCGGCGGTGCCCAGCCGCAGGCCGCTGGCGTACCAGGGGCCGTTGGGGTCGAACGCCAGCGCGTTGCGGTTGAGGGTGAGGCCGCAGGAGCGGAGCGCGGACTCGGCCTGCCGGCCGGTGAGGCCATAGCTGGTGGCGACGTCGAGCAGTACGAGGTGGTTCTCGGTGCCGCCGGTGACCACCCGTCCGCCGTGGCCGCGCAGCCGGTCGGCGAGCTCGCGGGCGTTGTCGACGACCGCGTGCGCGTAGCGGCCGAAATCGGGCAGGCCCGCCTCGTGCAGCGCGACCGCCTTGGCCGCGATGGCGTGCGGCAGCGGCCCGCCGAGCACCAGCGGGCAGCCCTTGTCGATCGCATCGGCATACTCGCTCGAGCAGAGGACCATCCCCCCGCGCGGGCCGCGCAGCGTCTTGTGCGTGGTGGTGGTGACGATGTGGGCGTGCGGCACCGGGTCGTGCACGCCGGTGAAGACCTTGCCCGCGACCAGGCCCGCGAAATGCGCCATATCGACGACGAACGCCGCCCCGATCTCGTCGGCGAGCTCCCGGAACCGGGCGAAGTCGATCCGTCGTGGGTAGGCGCTGTAGCCGGCCATCAGGATGCGCGGGCGCAGCGCGCGCGCCTGGCGCACGATGGTGTCGAAGTCCAGGAACCCCGTCTCGCGGTCCACGGTGTAGGAGTGCGCCTCGAAGAGCCGGGCGGAGACGTTGTGCCGGTAGCCGTGGGTGAGGTGCCCACCGGAGTACAGATCCATCCCGAGCAGCCGCTGGCCGACGATCTCCCGGCGCAGCGCCTCCCACGCCGGCTCGGGGAGCTCGGCGAGGTTGGTGTGCCCGAGGCGGGCCAGCGTCGGGGCCTCCACGGTCTGCGAGAGCACCGCGAGGAAGGCCACGAGGTTGGCATCGGCACCGGAGTGCGGCTGCACGTAGGCGTGGTCGGCGCCGAACACCTTCCGGGCCAGGTCGGCGGCGCGGCGTTCGATGGCGTCGACGTTGTCGCAGCCCGCGTAGAAGCGGTGGCCCGGCACGCCCTCCGCATACTTGTCGGTGAGAAGGGTGCCCTGCGCCAGCTGGACGGCGAGCGACGAGTAGTTCTCGCTGGCGATGAGCTTGATGTTCGACCGTTGGTCGCCCAGCTCCGCGGCGATCGAGCTCGCGATGTCGGGAAGCGCGGCGCCGACCGCGTCCAGCGCACCGAAGAACGCGATCGCCGCGGGGTCCAGCAGCTCGGGCGGGGTGCTCGCGACATAGCGGCGCAGTGCGGCGGAGGCTAACGTCGGGTCCTGAACCTCGGGGACTCCTACCACGGCTTCCTCTCGTGATCCACGTGTTCCTCTGGGATCCGCATGTGTCCGGCACCTTCTTCTCCGGTGCCGGCGACTGCCTGCGTTCACTGGTGGCTGAAGTGTCGGGCCAGGCCCGCACGGTGTTCTCGTGGAGATCGTCAGCCGGGCTTTCTCGGCGACGGTCCGTGGCGGTGCACCCACTGAGGGCCGAGTGCAAGAGGAGTTAATCAGCCTGTTCGCGGCACGGGCAAGGTAGTGGCCTTCGGATTCCCTAATGCCGTCATCGGATTCATTGATGGGTCGGACATAAGGTTCGGTTATCGGGGGTGTTCCGACCGGCTCGGCGAGGGCCGCCGTTCACAGTGTCGGACAACCGCCCGCCCGGGTATTCCCGCCGCTCGTCAGCCACCGGCGGCTCGGACCATCATTTCCTCGCCATCGAGCACCAGCTCAAACCGCTCATCGGGTTCTTCTACGGGCATCCGATACCGGAGCGGTCTATCTCAACAATGGGCCTTTCCCAGTAGCGGGACCGGTGGCGACACGCCGATGACACGCAGATGATCAGGAAGAGGTGCAGAACCTCTACCTGCACGAGGCGATCGACGTGCTCGCCGCCCTGGCGGCCGGCCATACCCACGTGGCGCTGGACGGCACGTTGATCCGCACCGATCGCAGCAAGGCCGCCGGGCCTACGGCCAAGGTCGATCTCTGGTGGTCAGGCAAGCATCACCACCACGGCGGGAACGTGCAGGTCGTGACGGCCCCGGACGGGTGGCCGCTGTCTCACGGCCGGGTCCGGCCCGGCCGTGAGCACGACGTGACCTGCGCACGCACCCACTCCGGACTGCTCGACGCCCTGACCGCCTGGAGCGACTCGGAGCACCTCGTGCTCGCCGACCGGGGCTACCTCGGGGAAGCCGACCGGCTAACCTGTCCGATCAAGAAGCCGAGCAAGCTGGCCCGGCTCAGTGTTGAGCAACGCACGGTCAACGCGATGCACTCCGCGACCCGAGCCCTGGCCGAGCGCGGCAACGCGCTGCTCAAGACCACCTTCAAGGCGTTGCGCCGGGTCAGCCTGTGCCCCCTGGCAGATCGGTGCGATCACCGCCGCCGCGCTGATCTTGCTCCACACCGAGCACGGCCGAACCACATGATCAAATCGCTACTGGGAAACGCTCAATGGGCACTTCGCGGCGGGCGAGCTCGCGGACCCCGACGTCATCGCCCGGCTGTCGCAGCTGGCGGATGCGGGCGTCGAGTCGCCCGTCAGCTGCCACGAACGGTGGTGGGAGCCGACCGTAGAGGACGGTGTCGATGGCCGACCTGAGGCGGGAGGAGGTTGGCCTGACGCTCCGTAACCACGGATTCCTGCATGAGGCACTGCGGTATCCGGTCGCTCCCGTCGGAACGGGGAGTGGACCGGTACCCGGCTGCGCGGGCCGCTCGAAGAGGTACGGCATGGGCAACGTGAAGTGACTGACCCGTATCGCCGTGGTGGACGAGCCGTTCCAGGGCTACCAGCGGCCCACGCCTACCGGATGCGAACGCATGCCGCCGCCTCGTCGGTCTGAGAACTCGCGCGGCAGGCCGATCCGGCCGGTTCCCGAGGGCGTCGTGACCGGACCGCATTGATCGCCATAGCGCTGACTTATGAGCCCATCGACAGCGAGCCGCTACCGGCCGGAACCCCATACTGACAACGTTGCGCGCAGTTATCGACGCCTGGTCGACCCATCGAGAACACTGCGTGGGACACGACGACGGATGTGTATGTGGCGAGTGGCGACCACCCGACATCCGACAGGGAGTTTTCTTCATGCGTTATGGGTTTGCGATCGATCAGCGAACATGTATCGGTTGTCACGCGTGCACGGTCGCCTGCAAGACCGAGCACGAAGTGCCGGTCGGGCAGTTCCGCACCTGGGTGAAGTATGTCGATCAGGGCACCTTCCCCGACAGCACACGCGATTTCGGGGTGATGCGGTGCAATCACTGCACCGACGCCCCTTGTGTCAAGATCTGCCCCACCAAGGCGTTGTTCGTCCGCGACGACGGGATCGTCGACTTCGACCGGGACCGGTGCATCGGCTGCAAGAGCTGCATGCAGGGCTGCCCGTACGACGCGATCTACATCGACGAGGACACGCACACCGCAGCCAAGTGCAACTTCTGCGCGCACCGCATCGACCAGGACAAGGAACCGGCCTGCGTGGTCGTCTGCCCCACCCACTCCATCTGGGTCGGTGACCTGGATGACCCGCACCGCGCCGCCGTCGCGGCCGACCTGCCGGTCGACCCGGTCAGCGGCGCGAAGACGACGCTCGACATCCCGCATACCCGGCCGTGGGGCTGGCGGGTCATCACCTACCTGTGGGCCAAGGGCCTTGGGGGCGGCGCGCTGATGATCGCCTCGCTGGGGATCCTGCTGGGCGTCGACCTCGGGGTGCTGACCACGATCGTGGCGCCCGCGCTCGGCGTCGCGGGCACCGCGGTCACCGGCGCCCTGCTGGTGTGGGACCTCAAGCGCCCCGAGCGGTTCCTCTACATCCTGCTCAAGTCCAACTTCGGCTCCTGGCTCGTCCTCGGGGCCTACGCGCTGGCCGCGCACGCGGCGGTGTCGGGGGTCTGGCTGCTCTACGGCATCGGTGTCGAGACCGGGCTGCTCACCGCGTCCGAAGTCGTGTGGACGATCCTCGCGGTGCTGGGCATCCCGGCCGGTGTCATGGTCGCGGGCTATACCGCCTTCCTGTTCGGGCAGGCGGAAGGCCGCGACCTGTGGCAGTCGCCGCTGCTGTTCTGGCATCTGAACGTCGCGGCGGTCATGGTCGGCGCGGGCGCGCTCGCCGTCGCCGCGCTGATCGTGAACACCACGGCGGACGGCGCCGCGTTCGTCGCCCGTTTCCTCGCCGCCGCCGCCGTCCTGCACGTGCTGATGCTGCTGCTGGAGTACGGCGGCAGGCACGCGAGCCGGGCGGCCGCCGTGGCCGCCCACATGATCACCCACGGTCGGTACGCGATCCCGTTCTGGACCCTCGGCGTGGCGCTCGCCGTCGTCGCCGCCGCGGTCGCGTTCCCCGGCTGGAACGGCGGGGGCACCGTGCTCGTCGCCGTCGCCGTCGCCGTCGCCGGCGTCGCGGTACAGGTCGCGCTGCTCGCCTACGAGACCGTCTTCGTCCGGGCCGGGCAGGACGTGCCGCTCTCGTAGCCGCGCCCCGACCGCTCGTCCGACCCGCGCCCACCACGCCGGAGGCCCGACCCCCATGACCGAGACCGTTCGCCCCGCCGCCGATCCCACCGCGGCCGATCCCACCGCGGCCGCCCCGACCGTGCCTGCCCCACAAACGCCGATCGTGCCCGTCGGCCACCCGCTGCCCGGTGCCCGCCGCCACGAGCACCTGCACAACTACCCGCCGGTGTCGGAGTGGGACAACCACGTCGAGTACGACGCCGAGGCGCACCCGCGCAAGGTGCCGCACAGCTACATGCTCGTGCCGACGACGTGTTTCAACTGCGAGTCGGCCTGCGGACTGCTCGCCTACGTCGACAAGGACGACCTTTCGGTGCGCAAGGTGGAGGGCAACCCCGCCCACCCCGGCTCGCGCGGGCGCAACTGCGCCAAGGGCCCGGCCACGATCAACCAGCTCCACGACCCGGAGCGCATCCTGCACCCGCTGCGGCGCACCGGGGCCCGCGGCGGCGGCCAGTGGGAGCGGGTCAGCTGGGACACCGCGCTGGAGGACATCGCCGGACGGATCCGCGCGGCGATCCAGGAGGGTCGCCACGAGGAGGTGACCTACCACGTCGGGCGGCCCGGCGAGGACGGGTTCGCCGAGCGCGTGCTGCAGGCCTGGGGCGTCGACGGGCACAACAGCCACACCCAGGTCTGCTCGTCCGGCGCCCGGCTGGGCCAGACCCTGTGGGGCGGCTACGACCGGCCCTCGCCCGACCACGCCAACGCCAAGGTCATCCTGCTGTTCTCCTCGCATCTGGAGACCGGGCACTACTTCAACCCGCACGCCCAGCGGATCATGGAGGGCAAGCAGTCCGGGGCGAAGGTCGTCGTGGTCGACCCGCGCATGTCCAACACCGCCTCCCACGCGGACCTGTGGCTCGCCCCGTGGCCGGGCAGCGAGGCCGCGATCCTGCTCGCCGTCGCCGCCCACCTCCTGCGCACCCGGCGGATCGACGAGCCCTACCTGCGGCGCTGGTTCAACTGGGAGGTCTACCTGCGCGAGCTGCACCCCGGCGCGGAGCCCACGTTCGAGGCGTTCCTCGAGACGCTGGAGGCCGACTACGCGCAGTACACCTTCGGGTTCGCGGCCGAGGAGTCCCAGATCCCGGTCGAGAAGCTGGTCGAGCTCGCCGAACCCATCGCGCAGTGCGACCACCGGCTCGCCGCACACATCTGGCGCTCAGCGGCCGCGGGCAACCTCGGCGGCTGGCAGGTTTCGCGCGCGATGTGGTTCGTGCTCGCCCTCACCGGCTCGATCGGCACGGTCGGGGGCACCCAGCCCAACGGCTGGAACAAGTTCATCCCGCACGGCCCCGACGTGCCCGCCCACGACCACTGGAACGAGCTGGCCTGGCCGCCGGAGTACCCGCTGGCCTGCAACGAGATGTCGATCCTGCTGCCGCACTTCATGGAGGAGGGCCGCGGGCGGATCGACGTCTACTTCTCCCGGGTGTTCAACCCGATCTGGACCTACCCCGACGGCTTCACCTGGATGCGCGCCCTGTCCGACCCGGAGAAGGTGGGGCTGCACATCGCGCTCACCCCGACCTGGTCGGAGACCGCCGAGTTCGCCGACTACGTGCTGCCCGTCGGGCACTCCACCGAACGGCACGACACCCAGTCCTACGAGACCCACGCCGCCAAGTGGCTGGGCTTCCGCCAGCCGGTGCGCCGGGTCGCGATGGAGAAGCTGGGCATGCCGGTCGGCGACACCCGCGACGCCAACCCCGGGGAGGTGTGGGAGGAGACCGAGCTCTGGTTCGAACTGTCCTGGCGCATCGACCCGGACGGCTCGATGGGGATTCGCAGGCACTTCGAGTCCCCGTACCGGCCCGGTGAGAAGGTCACCGTGGACGAGTACTACCGGTGGATCTTCGAGAACCGGGTGCCCGGGCTGCCGGAGAAGGCCGAGGCCGAGGGGCTGAGCCCGCTGGGCTACATGCGCCGCTACGGCGTGGTCGAGGTCGCCGAGACGCTCTACCGCCAGGACGAGTGCCCGCTCACCGAGGCCGAGTTCGCCGACGCCGTCCCGGACCCGGAGGGCTCCGACACCGCCGGGGTACTGCGCAAGCCCACCGACCTCGACTCCACGCCTCCGCTGGTCGGCGAGGCGGGCGCGGTCGGGATCCGGCACGCCGACGGCACGGTCACGGCCGGCTGGCTCACCCCGTCGCGTCGGCTGGAGGTCTACTCCACCGCGATGCGCGACTGGGGCTGGCCCGAGTACGCCACCCCCGGCTACATCCGCTCGCACGTCGCGCGCTCGGAGATCGACCTCGACGCGGGCGAGCTCGTGCTCGTCCCGACCTTCCGGCTCCCGACGCTCATCCACACCCGCTCGGGCAACGCGAAGTACCTCAACGAGATCTCCAACAGCCACCCGGCCTGGCTCAACACCGTCGACGCCGCCCGCCACGGGGTGTCCACCGGCGATCTGGTCCGGCTCAACACCTCCATCGGCTACCTGGTCGGGCGGGTGTGGGTCACCGAGGGCATCCGGCCCGGCGTGTGCGCGTTGTCGCACCACATGGGGCGCTGGCGGCTGCATGACACCGAGGGCAGCCGCTGGGTGCAGGGCCTGGTCGACATCACCCACCCCGACGGCCCCGACTCCTGGATGCTGCGCTACAAGAGCGGGATCGCGCCCTTCTCCTCCGACGACCCCGACTCCGAGCGCATCTGGTGGACCGACCCCGGCGTGCACCAGAACCTCGCGTTCGGCGTGCAGCCCGACCCGCACTCGGGCATGCACTGCTGGCTGCAGAAGGTCAAGATGGAGAAGGCGCACGCGGGCGACCAGTACGGCGACGTGTACGTGGACGCGCGACGCTCGCGGGAGGTCTACCGGGAGTGGCTCGCCCGCACCCACACCACGCTGGGGCCTGGCGGGCAACGCCGTCCGGGGTTCCTCATGCGCCCGGTCAAGCCCCGCCGACGCGCCTTCCGGGTGGAGTCGTGACGTGCTGACCCGCCGGCCCGATATCGACACCGCGGCCGTGTCCGGGCTGGACGGGGTCCGCGTGGTCGAGGTGAGCTTCTCGACGATGTCCGTGGTCGAGCGGGTCGAGCTCGCCGAACGGCTCCGCACCACCCCACCGATCATGGGCGGGCTCGGCGGCGGTCCCGGATCTATGCGGTGGCCAGCGGGAAGGGCGGGGTCGGCATCATGTCGGTGGGCTTCTTCGTCCCTGACGAGCGGCCCGTCGTGTGGCGCGGCCCGATGCGGGTGGTCCGGATGGCGGTGGAGACCGGCGCGACCGTCGCGGGTGTCGTGGAGAACATGAGCGCATTGGTGTGTCATTGCTGTCGAGAGCCCACAGCGATCTTCGGATCCGGAGGTGGTGCCGTGCTCGCCGCGGAGGCCGGCGCCCCGCTGCTCGGCCAGGTGGTCCTCGACATCGAGCTGCGTGAGGCGGGCGACCGGGGCGTTCCGGTGGTGCTCGCCGCGCCGGAGGCCGCACCCGCTCGCGAGCTGACGAGGATCGCGGGGATCTTGCCCGCGCCGCGGCCGGTGCTGGTGGGCCGATCGCTGCCGCTGTCCGTCGTGTCCCGTTGACGGGAGGGACGAGTCGATGAGAGTCGTTGTCGCGCCGGACAAGTTCAAGGGAAGCCTGACCGCGGTGCAGGCCGCCGCCGCGATGCGCGAGGGCGTGCGCGCGGCGGCGCCGGACGCCGAGATCGTCGAGATCCCGATGGCGGACGGCGGCGAGGGGACGCTCGATGTCCTGATCGCGGGCGGCGGGAAACCCGTCGAGGTGCGGGTGGCCGGGCCGGTCACCGATCCGGTCGATGCCTGCTACGCCGTGTGCGACGGGGTCGCCTATATCGAGTCCGCACAGGCCTGCGGGCTCGGGTACGTCGAGCCGACGCCGTGGTCGGCGCTCGCGGCGCATACCTGGGGGGTGGGCGAGCTCCTCGCTCACGCCGTGGACCAGGGCATCAGCGACATCGTGCTCACCGTCGGCGGCACTGCCAGCACGGATGGCGGGGCGGGCATGTTGCAGGCGCTCGGTGTCGTGGTGGTCGATGCGGCCGGAAACCGGGTCGGGCTCGGCGGGCAGGCACTGACCAGGGTGCGCACCGTCGAGCTCGCGCCGGTCCGGCGCCGCTGCGCGGGCGTACGGGTGCGGGTCGCAACCGATGTCACCAATCCGCTGCTCGGCCCGCGTGGTGCCGCCGCGGTGTTCGCCCCGCAGAAGGGCGCACAGGACCGAGGCGTCACCATCCTCGACCGGGCGCTGCACGCTTGGTCGAGCGCGCTGGTGGCGGCCGGTGCCGGGCAGGTCGCCGAGATCCCCGGTGCGGGCGCGGGCGGTGGCCTCGCGGCCGGAGCGATGGCCGGGTTCAGCGCCTGCCTGGTGTCCGGGTTCGACCTGGTGGCCGAGCTGGCCGGACTTGGCCCTGCGGTGGCCCGCGCCGATCTCGTCGTCACCGGCGAGGGGTCGCTCGATGCCCAGAGCCTGGCCGGTAAGGTCCCGGTCGGCGTCGCCGGGCTCGCCTCAGCCCGGCGCACCCCGGTCCTCGCCGTCGCGGGCCGAGTCCGGCTGGACCGGGAGGCGTTGATCGCGGCCGGGATCTCCGGCACGCGGGCGCTCGCCGACCACGCGCCCTCACTCGAGCATGCACACCGGCATGCCTACTCGTTGCTGCGCGAGGAAACAGCCGCGCTGGTGCGGTCCTGGTCGGGCCCTGTGCCGGGCCCAGCGTGAGATCGGTGGCGGTCCGTGGATGATCTGTGCGGTCCCGGGTCCGCCGCACGAGCGGAGGATCGCCCAGCCGCGGCCTCGATGACAAGCTGTGGGAATCGTCCGACGGTCGACGACATCCGCAGGCAGGCGGCCGAGCAGGGGCGCGACCCGCGGAGCGTCAAGGTGATCGTGATGCTGACTGCGATCACGGCGCCGACCGATGCCGCGGCGCAGGCCAAGTTCACGGAGCTCGAGGGGATCAGCCGGCCGCCACCGCGGCGTCGGCGGGCTCGTCCTGTATCCGGCGGTCCTTCGTCTCCGCCAGCGCACGCGTGCAGAAGAAGCTCAGCACCGCCAGCGCGGCGAGCATGACACCGATGGCGATGCTGCCGAAGGACGCGGCGAGCTGCGGCGCCAGCAGCGGCGGGACCGCGCCGCCGAGCACACCCGCCAGGTTGTACCCCATGCCGGCGCCCGTGTAGCGGTAACGAGTCTCGAACAGCTCCGGCAGGAAGGCCCCGGCGGGCCCGTAGGACACACCGAAGATGGCGAGCGTGACGGTGAGCCCGATACCGAACGCGACGGCAGATCCGGTGTCGAGCAGCGGGAACAGCACCAGTGCCCAGACCGCGCCGAGAGCGCAGGAGGTCATGATGACGCCGCGGCGCCCGATGCGGTCCGACCAGATGCCGGCGGCGACGATCACCAGCCCGAAGACCACGGCCGCCGCGATGCCCAGCGTCAGCACGACCGGACGGCTCAGCCCGGTCCCGTTCGGGTTGGTTCCGTAGCTGGTCAGATAGGCCGTGCCCATGTAGAAGAACGCGAACAACATCGTCAAAGACCCGGCCGACAGCAGCACCTCCTTCGGCTGGCGGCGGATGGCCTCCAGGAAGGGCGTGCGCCCTGCATCGGCCCGGGCCGCCCGCTGCTGCTGGGCCTGCCGGAAGACCGGCGTCTCCTCGATCGTGACCCGCACATAGAGGCCCACCCCGACCAGCACGACGCTGAGCAGGAACGGCACCCGCCATCCGTAGTCGAGGAACGCCTGGTCGGTGTCGCCGAGCGTCAGGCCCGTGACCAGGAACGTCGCACTGGACAGCGCGAAGGCGAAGGCCGGGCCGAGCTGCGGGAAGACCGCGTAGAGCCCTCGTTTCGCCTTCGGTGCGTACTCCGCCGTGAGCAGCGTGGCCCCGGCCCATTCGCCACCCACCGCGAAGCCCTGGGCGAACCGCAGGATCACCAGGATGATCGGGGCGGCCACCCCGATCGTGTCGGCACCGGGGAGCAGCCCGATGAGCATCGTGGCGACCCCCATCAGCAGCAGCGTCGAGATGAGGGTGCGCTTGCGGCCGATCCTGTCGCCGAAATGCCCGAACAGCACCGCCCCGACCGGGCGGGCGACGAAGGCGACCGCGAACGTCGCGAACGAGGCGATCGTGCCCGCGGTCGGGCCCAGGGCGGGGAAGAACACCTTCGGGAAGACGAGCGCGGCCGCCGTGCCGTAGATGAAGAAGTCGTAGAACTCGATCGTCGTCCCGACACAGCTCGCGAGGGCGACCCGCCGCATCGGCACGTCCGGCGGCGACACCGCCTCGTGGGTGGACATCCATGTCCTCCTAGATCGTGAGAACCGCCGCCACCATGACCAGCGGCACCGCCCTGCGGGCATGCGAGACCATCCCCGACGGCGGCGGCCACGCACCACACGCAAAAGTGGGTAGCGGGGCTTTCCGCTGATTCGGCGCTGACGTTGCGTATCGTTTCCATCCGCCTGAACCGGGCAAAGACGATGATTGCGGAGAGGGGAGCGGAAGTGGTCGATGCCGGCCCTATGCGCGACATGATCGAGAATCTGCTCCGCCAGCGGCTCGATGTGCTGAGCAAGACCACCGGATTGCCGGTCGTGTTCGGTGGGGCCACCCGCAGGGGCAAGGCCGGCGAGCATCTGCTCATCACGCAGCTGCTGGGAAACCGCACCAGATCGCTGCACGGGGTATCGGTTTCGGTGGGCCGGGGTTTGGGCGGCACGGCGATCATGCGCGGCGTACCCTGCCTGGTCAACGACTACACCAGCAGCCGTGCGATCACCCACGACTACGACCGGCACGTCGCGCCGGAGCGGCTCACCTCGGTGTTCGCCGTCCCCATCAGGGTGCACGGAACGGTCGGCGGGGTGGTCTACGGGGCCGTGCGCGCGGACATGTCGATCGGTGACGTCGCCTTGCGGCACGCCAACGTCGTGGCGTCCAAGCTCGGGAAGGACATCGAGGGGCTGCTCGGGAGGGATCGGCCCGTCGGATGGCGACCGGCCGAGGTGGCGGCCGATTCGACGCCGAAGCTACGGGCGGCCCTCGACGAGCTGACGATGATCATCCGATCCACGGACGACCCGGTGCTGCGCGCTCGTCTCGAACGCGTCTGCCGGCAGCTGGGCGACCGCGATCCGGGCCGCACGGCGAGTTCGTCGATCAGGCTCGCGCCACGCGAGTTGGATGCCCTGCGGCTCGCCGCGGTCGGCGCGAGCAACGCCGAGATCGCCCACGAGCTCGGTCTGAGCCCGCAGACAATCAAGGCCTACCTGCGCGCCGCGATGCGCAAGCTCAACGTGCACAACCGGACCGCGGCGGTGCATACGGCACGCGAATCCGGGCTGTTGTGAAGCCGGCTGTTCTGAATCCGGGTCTCGACGGGGTTTCGTCAACAAAAGTTGATTATACGATGGCGGTATGGACGACGAAGGCAGGCGGACTCAGATCGCTGCGGTTGCCGCGCTCGCCGAGCCGACCCGCCACCGCCTGTATGACCATGTGGTGCGCCAGCCCGGATCGGTGAGCCGCGACGAGGCGGCCGCGGCCGTGGGGCTGCCCCGCACGACCGCGGCGTTCCATCTGGATCGGCTCGTGGACGAGGGCCTGCTCGAGGTCGTCTACGAGCGGCGCACCGGGCGGACCGGTCCCGGCGCCGGGCGGCCCGCCAAGCTCTATCGCCGGGCGGCCTGCCAGGTTGTGGTGTCGCTGCCCGAGCGCCGCTACGACTTGGCCGGGAAGCTGCTGGCCGGGGCGCTCGTCGAGGTGGGACGCTCCGGTGAGGCGCCGCGGGTGGTTCTCGGCCGGCGCGCGCACCGGCTGGGCATGGAGCTCGCCCGCGGGGCGGGTTCGGCCGGAGCCTGCGTGGACAGCCGCATGGCCGCGTTGCGGGTGCTGGGAGAGCACGGCTTCGAGCCCCGCGCCGAGGGGGGCGGTATCGCACTGGTGAACTGCCCCTTCCACGCTCTGGTGCAGGAGCACCCGAACCTCGTGTGCGGGATGAACCTGCGGCTGCTGCAGGGGCTGCTCGATGGCCTTGATGATCCGGGGTGGACCGCCCGGCTGGCCCCCGGCCCGGGTCGGTGCTGTGTGCGGCTGGATCCCGCGGCCCGACGCCAGGGCGGCAGATCTTGACATCGTCGCGGCCGCCGGTCTCTAATAACGAGAACTTTCATCTTTAGAAGGAGGGCCCATGGTCGCCGACGTGACCGCTTCCCCGCGTCAGCCGCCGTCCTCCCCGGCCCCACCGGCGGCTCCCCGGCTGCGCGTCGTCAGCGACCGCACGGCGGTGGACGTGGCCGCCGCAGAGCGGGCCGTCGCTGACCTGCTGCGCGCGCTGGGTAAGGACCCGGACTCGGTGCACCTGGCTGACACGCCGCGCCGCGTCGCGGGTTCGTTCGTCGAGCTGCTGACGCCCCGCCAGTTCGACCTGACGACGTTTCCCAACGATGAGGGCTACGACGAGCTGGTCGTCGCCACGCATCTGCCGGTCCAGTCGCTGTGCGAGCACCACCTGCTGCCGTTCCACGGGGTCGCGCACGTGGGCTATCTTCCCGGGCAGCGGATCCTCGGGCTGTCCAAGCTCGCCCGGGTGGTCGAGCTGTTCGGCCACGACCTGCAGGTGCAGGAGCGGCTCACCAAGCAGGTGGCCGACTGGCTGCAGGAACACCTCGCGCCCCGCGGTGTGGGCGTGGTGATCGAGGCCGAGCACATGTGCATGTCGCTGCGCGGGGTCCGCGCCGCCGGATCCCGGACCATCACCTCTGCATTGCACGGCGTGCTGCGCGAGGACGCGCGCTCCCGAAACGAGTTCTTCGCCCTCACCGGCACGTCCTCCCGCCCCGTGAGTGCGTAACAGTGTTCTAACACTGTTACGCACTCACAGGCCTCGCTGAGATGCGCGAACGTGGACACGGTGTCGGTTGTTGCTCGACGGGACATCCATTCGAGCAGGAGACAGGAAGGTGGGACCGATGACCGAACCGAACGCGCGTGATGAGCGGACTTTCGTGATCGTGGGGGCGAGCCTGGCGGGAGCGAAGGCGGCCGAGACGCTGCGGGCCGAGGGCTTCACGGGGCGGGTGGTGCTCATCGGTGAGGAGCCCGAAGCCCCCTACGAGCGACCGCCGCTGTCCAAGGGCTACCTGCTGGGCGCCGAGGAGCGGGAGAAGGCGTTCGTCCACGATCGCTCCTGGTACGACGAGCAGCGCATCGAGCTGCGCACCGGGGCACGAGCCGAGAAACTCGACCCGGCGGCGCACACCGTCACCCTCGCGGGCGGCGAGTCCGTGAACTACGCCAAGCTGCTGCTCACCACCGGCTCGGTGGTTCGCCGCCTGGCCGTTCCCGGCGCCGATCTGGACGGCGTGCACTACCTGCGCCGGATCGAGGAGTCCGACGCGCTGCGCGAAGTGGTCACCGAGGGTGCCCGGATCGTCGTGATCGGTGGCGGCTGGATCGGGTTGGAGGTCGCGGCGGCCCGCCAGCGCGGCGCCGCGGTCGTGCTGGTCGAGCTGGACTCGTTGCCGTTGCGGCGGGTGCTCGGTGACGAGATGGCCCAGGTCTTCGCCGATCTGCATGCCGCGCACGGGGTCGATCTGCGGTTGAGCACGGGGATCCGGGAGATCACCGGGAGCGAGGGCCGGGTCGCGTCGGTGTTGCTCGACGACGACACCGCGGTCCCCGCCGACGCGGTCGTCGTCGGCGTCGGCATCACCCCGGCGGTCGAGCTGGCACGGACCGCCGGCCTGGCGGTGGACAACGGGGTGCTGGTCGACGAGTCGCTGCGGACCGGCGATCCGGACATCTACGCCGCGGGCGACGTCGCCAATGCGCACAACCCGCTGCTCGGCAGGCGGATCCGGGTCGAGCACTGGGCCAACGCGCTGAACGGCGGCCCCGCCGCTGCCCGGTCGATGCTCGGCCAGGATGTGGTCTTCGACCGGGTGCCCTACTTCTACTCCGATCAGTACGACCTCGGCATGGAGTACTCCGGATACGCCCAGCCCGGCAGCTACGACCGGGTGGTCGTGCGCGGCGACCTCGCCGGTCGCGAGTTCGTCGCGTTCTGGCTCTCCGACGGCAGGGTGCTGGCCGGGATGAACGTCAACGTCTGGGACGTCACCGACGACATCCAGCGGCTGGTCCGGTCGGGCGCACCGGTCGATCCGGACCGGCTCGCCGACCCGGGCGTCCCGCTGTCCGAGCTGTGACCCGGGCCTGATGCCGAGTCCGGCTTCGTCCTAGGCTGCGGTCCATCTGCCGGGCCAGCTCGTAGCTGCTCCACGGCTGCACCGCCGGCAGGCACCGGATCGCGTACGGGGCGGGGGTATCGCGGTGACCTATTCCATGCGCATCGACGCGTCGAACGCCGAGCAGGCGCGCTTCTGGGACGGCGACGAGGGCGGCTACTGGGCCGAGCACGCCGCACGTCTCGATGCCGCGATCGCCCGCCACCACCGGCGCTTCCTGGAGGCGGCCGCGATCCCCGCGACGGCGCGGGTGCTCGATATCGGCTGCGGCACGGGGCAGACGACCCGCGACGCCGCCCGCCGGGCGAGTGCCGGTTCGGCGCTGGGAGTGGACCTGTCGTCCCAGATGATCGAGGTGGCCCGCCGGATCGCCGAGCGTGAGGGCGTGACCAACGCGTGGTTCGAGCAGGCCGACGCGCAGGTGCACCCGTTCGCGCAGCGCTCGTTCGATCTCGCGATCAGCCGGACCGGCGCCATGTTCTTCGGCGACCCGCAGACCGCGTTCAGCAACATCGCCCGCGCGGTGCGACCGGGCGGACGTCTGGTCCTGCTCGTGTGGCAGCCGGCGACACGCAACGAATGGATCATCGCCTTCAGCACCGCGCTGGCCGTCGGACGCGACCTGCCGCCACC
Source organism: Pseudonocardia asaccharolytica DSM 44247 = NBRC 16224 (assembly GCF_000423625.1). Lineage (GTDB taxonomy): Bacteria > Actinomycetota > Actinomycetes > Mycobacteriales > Pseudonocardiaceae > Pseudonocardia > Pseudonocardia asaccharolytica. Next base: position 90,660 of record NZ_AUII01000013.1, on the reverse strand, counting down.
CCCGCAGGACGCCCCGGGACCGTTCTCGCTGAGCGATCCCGAGCGGATACGCGATCTGTTGACCAGGACCGGATTCGGCGAGCCACGGATCGCAAGCGTGAACGAGCCCATGTATTTCGGCTCGGGTGTCGAGGACACCTACCGGTTCCTCCTGGGCCTGCTGGGATGGATGCTGGAGGGGCTCGACGACGACGGCCGGGCCCGCGGCCTCGATGCCCTGCGGGCCACCATCGCGGCGCACCACACCGAGCAGGGGGTGAACTTCGACTCGGCGGCCTGGCTCGTCACCGCCGACCGCGGCTGAGGCCGGTGCGGCCTCAGCGCCGCCGGTTGGCCGCCGCCGCGACGGGACTGGCCATCAGCTTCTCCAGCAACGCGGTCAGCGTGGTGAGCTCCTCGTCGTCCAGCGCGCCCGCCCAGTCCCGCTCGCGGCGGTTGTGCTCGACGAACGCGGCGGCGAAGACCCGTTCGCCCTCGGCGGTGAGGCTGAGCTCGACCGCGCGCCGATCGTGGCTGGCCTGCCGCCGGGAGACCAGGCCGTCCCGTTCAAGGGTGTTGACCAGCGCGGATACCGCCGCACGACTCATCCCGGACAGCTGCGCGACCCGTTTTGCCTCCACCGGAGTGGTCAGCCACACGACGAACAGCACCCGGAACCCCGGCCACGACCAGCCCCGCGGCCGGTGCACCGTGGACTCGAGGTCGTAGACGATGGCGTTCGCCGCGCGATGCAGGCTGAGCACCAGGCGCATGGCGCGCGCATCGACGGCGGGCAGCGCTCGGGTCGTGCGGCCGATCGCGACGTCGACGAAGGACCAGTAGTCCAGGTCGCGCTCCTGGTCGGGCATTCGCGCAGCCTATGCGGCGGGCGATGGCGCGCGGACGGGTGCGCGGGAAACGTTCAGCCGAGGGTGGTCAGCAGCCGGTCGAGGAACACCGCCTGTGCCTTGACGATCTTCGTGCGGGCGGTGGGCAGGTCGAACCAGGCGGCCCGGTCGATCTCCGGAAAGCTCCGCATCCGCCCCGAGCGCGGTGGCCACTCCAGCTCGAAGAGATTGCTGACGACCTTGTCGGCGTCGAGGTCGCCGCGCAGCGCGAACGCGGTGATCAGCTTGCCCGAGCCGCGAACGCTGCCCAGATCCACAAGGAACCCGTCCGGCGGCGGTGACCCCAGCTCCTCGGCGAACTCGCGCGCCGCGGCCACCCGCGGGTCCTCGTCGGGCGGGTGCTCGCCCTTGGGGATGGACCAGGCGTGCTCGTCCTTGTGCGCCCAGAACGGCCCGCCCATGTGCCCGAGCAGAACCTCCGGCTCGCCGCCCGCAGCGGTCCGGTGCAACAGGATCCCCGCGCTGTGCCGCATCGGTCCATCATCTCGTTCTCGACGGCCAGAGGCGACGAGTCAGCCCAGCACGCCCACCACGCCCGGTTGGACCAGCACGACGACGCCGACAACGGCGAGCAGCCCGCCGAACACGCGGCTGATCGTCTCGCCGTGCCGGTGCACCTTCTCCACCGCGACCACGGCCGCGATCACGCCCATCCAGACCAGGCTCATCGCGCCCGCGGCGAGCAGCACGGCCATCAGCGCCCAGCAGCATCCGAAGCACCAGCCGCCGTGGCCGAGACCAGCCCGGAACGCGCCGAACCGGCTGCGCACCGCCTGCTGGCCGTGCTGCAGCACGAGCAGCGCGGGGGATCGGCAATGCCGCAGGCACACCCGCTTGAGCGGGGTGAACTGGTAGAGCCCCGCGGCCAGCAGGATCACCGCGCCCGCGCGCGCGGCCTGCGCGGGCGACGTGCGGGCGATCGCGTCGAGGCCCTGCACCGCGGCGAAGGCAATCACGCCGACGACGACCCACACCACGAAGTAGCCCATGGTCAGCGCGACGGTGCCCGACCAGCCCGTCCCGCCGGCCCGCATGAGCCGGGTCATGCCGACCGTGAACGGCGCGATCGCGGGAAGCATCATCGCGGCCATCATCACGAACCAGGTGCCGAGGAACAGCCCGGTTTCGGCCCACCCCGGTCCCCTCATCGTCTGATCCATGGGGTGGGCCCCGGTGAGGATGCCGATGCGCATGTCCGGCATGGCGAGGCGGTGGGTGAGCAGCCAGGCCGCCGCCGCCAGGGCGAGCAGCAGCGCGGCGAGCGCGAACTCGCCGCGCGACCAGCGCCGCAGGGACGGCAGGCCCGAGCGGTCGCGGCCCGTGGCCGTCCGCGACGTCATAGCCCGTCCGGTCCGCTCCAGTCGAAGGGCATGTGCTTGCTGGAGTTGCCGCTGCGCTCCCAGCGGAAGCCGAAGGCGTCGGCCCGGTCCGTCGTCGCCCGACCCCAGGTGGCCACCTGCCCCGGCCCGACCTCGGCGCCCGGCAGGTTGTGAACCTGCACCCGAGCGCCCTCCGGGGTGGTCGGCCCGGTCAGCGCCTCCACCGTGGCGGCCGCCTTGCCCGGGATCTCGACACTCCACGTCGAGAGGTCCTCGGCGATGGCGGCGTTGATCGGCACATATTCCATGCCCCGGATCTCGGCACCGAGCATCTCGCCGAGCTGGGCAGGCCAACCGCCGGCCTGCCCCCCGAAGATCATCTGCAATGCCTCGCGCTGCTGGTCGTCGGCCCGCTCGTCGAGGAAGACGGCTGCGTAGGCGTCGCTGTGCTCGGCCCAGACGTTGCCGACGAACGAGGCGAGCATGGCGACGTTCAGGCCGTCGAGCCCGGTCTCGCCGTAGCTGCCCTCGCGGATGTGCCACAGCAGCACGCCGTTGCAGTCGCCGTGGGTCGGCGGCTGCGCCCACGAGCACGGGCACGGGATCGAGCACTTGCAGGCGTCGAACCACTCGCCCCGGAGATGCCATTGTTGAGCTGCGGGAGTGGCCATGGGATCCCTCCACAAAAACGGCCATCGGTGGCGGGTTCACTGTCCCGCGGCCTGCCGATGAACACCAGGGCCTCGCTGTCCTCCCCGAAGGCGACCCGCGACACCTATTCTCGGCGCACACCCTGCGACCGCGAGGAGGCCGGGATGACCCGAAACGACATCGAGTTCGACGCCGAGGGCACCACGCTGCGGGGCTGGTTCTACCGGGCCGAAGGCGCGGGCCGGCGCCCGACGATCGTGATGGCTCACGGGTTCTCCGCGGTGAAGGAGATGTACCTCGACTCGTTCGCCGAGGTGTTCGCCGCCGCCGGGCTCAACGTGCTGGTGTTCGACAACCGCAACTTCGGGGCGAGCGACGGGGAGCCGCGCTACGAGATCGACCCGTGGGCGCAGGTGCGCGACTACCGGCACGCGATCACCTACGCCGGCACGCTCGACGACGTCGACGCGACCAGGATCGGGGCCTGGGGCAGCAGCTACTCCGGTGGTCACGTGCTCGTCCTCGGCGCGATCGACCGCAGGGTGAAGGCCGTCGTCGCTCAGGTGCCGCTGGTCAGCGGCTCGGCCAACCTCGCAGAACTGGTACGCGCGGACTTCCGCGCAGGGTTCCGCGAGCTGTTCGACGCCGACCGCGCCGCCCGGTTCGCCGGCGACCCGCCCGCCATGGTCCCGGTGGTCGCGGAGGACCTGTTCGCGCCGTCCGCGCTGCCCACCCCGGACTCGTACCAGTGGTTCACCGAGACCGGTAAGACCCGCGCCCCGGCCTGGCACAACGAGGTCACCCTGCGCACGGTCGAGATGCTGGGGGAGTACGAGCCGGGCAGCTATATCGCCCGGATCAGCCCGACCCCGCTGCTGCTCATCGTGGCGCGCGAGGACCATCTGACTCCCGCCCACCTGGCCATCGACGCCTTCGAGCGGGCCCGCGAGCCGAAGCGGCTCGTCATCCTGCCCGGCGGGCACTTCGACGCCTACGTCGCCGGGTTCGAAGCGGCGAGCGCCCCGGCCCGCGACTGGTTCGTCGAGCACCTTCGCTGAGCCTGCGGCACATCCTGGCGGAATGAGCCGGCCGGTCAGCGACGCGTATCGACCGGCCGCAGCGGGTCGTGGCCGATCCGCATGAGCCTGTGCCGCCACGCGGTCTGGCCCGCGGTCGGCTCCAGGTCGTCCCGGCGCTGCTCGTGCACCCGCTGGACGACCTTGCGCATGGTCCGGGCGTCGGCGGCGGTCAGGTCGGCCCGCCGCTTGCCGAGGATGTCCAGCACCTCCCGGCCGGTCGGGGTGCCGGCGTGGTCGGGCTCGATCTCGCTGTCCTCGCCGGCCGAGTGGGTCATCAGCCACTCCCGCAGTTCGCGGGAGGTCATGTTCACCACGCGGTGGAACTCGTCCCACAGCTCGTCATCGACATGCTCAGCCATGACCCGGGACTACCCGCGGCAGAGCGGCTCGACGCACGTCCGCCCAGGTCGAGGCCCCTCGTACCGGACAATCAGGACCGAAGGCCCATCCGGATTCCGCATCCGGGCGATACCGTTGCGGAATCGAACCGCGACCGGGTGGGGGTAGTGGTATGGACATCACGAGTTCGGACGTGCGGGGAGCGCTGACCAGCCTGTGGTGGCTGATCCTGCTACGCGGGGTGCTGGCGGTCGCGTTCGGGCTGTTCGCGCTGTTCGCGCCGGCCTCGGCGCTGCTCGCGCTGGTCATCGTCTTCGGGGCCTACGCCATCGTGGACGGGATCACCGCGATCGTGCTGGGGGTGCGTCACCGCCAGGTCGACCGGCACTGGGGATGGCAGATCGTGCAGGGCCTGGTGTCGTTCATCGCCGGTGTGATCGCGCTGCTGTGGCCCGGGGTGACGGCGCTGGCGATCCTGCTGATCATCGCGTTCTGGAGCATCGTGCACGGGGTCGCGGAGGTCGTCGAAGCCTTCGCCGCCCGCAAGCGGGGCTCCGAGATCTGGGGCTGGTTGCTGGCCAGCGGCGTCATCGGGGTGCTGTTCGGTGCCGTGCTGCTGGCCATGCCCGGGGCAGGACTCCTCGCGCTGCTCTGGATGGTCGGCGTGTTCGCGGTGGTGTTCGGCGTGCTGGTCATCATGGCCGCGATCCGGGTCCGTCGCGAGGTGCGGGCCTTCGGGGGCTGAACCGGTATCAGCCGGGCAGCAGGCCCAGCGGGGGATCCGTCGGGCGGACGCCACGAAGGAACCGGGCGACGACCTCGTCGGTGACATCCTCCGGGCAGGGCGGGTCCCATCGCGGGGACCCGTCCCGCTCGACCAGCAGCGCGCGCACGCCCTCGGCGAAGTCCGGCCAGCGCACGCAGCAGCGGGTGAGCCCGTACTCGGCCTCCAGCGCGCGCTCCAGGCTCGGCAACTCGCGAGCGGCCCGCAGCGCCCGCAGCGCCATGGTCGCCGCCAGCGGTGCGGCCCGCCCGATCGCCTCGGCCGCCTGCGCGGCGTCGGGCTCCCCGGCGTCGCGCAGCGCGTCGAGGATTCCGGGCAGGCCGGGCGCGGTGTAGCAGCGGTCGATCCACTCCCGGTGTGCGGCAAGGGAAGCGACCCCCGGGTCGACGGCAAGGCCGGCCACCGCGGCCGCGGGTTCGGCGCCGTCGACGAGCGCGGCCACCAGCTCGCCCAGCCGTTCGGACGCGACGGCGACGTCGGCCAGCCCACAGCCGATCGCGTCCGCGGCGCCCAGCCGGGTCGCGCTCAGCGCGAGGTGCAGGCCGAGCTCACCGGGGGCGTGCCCCAGCAGCCAGCTGCCGCCGACGTCGGGAACGTAGCCGATGCTCACCTCGGGCATCGCGAGCACCGTGCGCGGGGTGACGACGCGCAGGCTGCCATGCGCCGAGACGCCGACCCCGCCGCCCATCACCACGCCGTCCATCAGCGCGACGTACGGCTTGGGGTAGCGGGCGATCCGCGCGTCGAGCCGGTACTCCTGGGACAGCAGCACCGCGGCCTGGTCCCCGCCGGCGGCCGCGTCGTCGGCGAGGAACCGCACGTCCCCGCCCGCGCACAGCCCACGCTCGCCCGCGCCGTCGAGGAGCACCGCCGATACGGCGTCGTCGTGCTCCCACGCGTCCAGCGCCGCGGCGAGGATCCGGATCATCGGCAGGTTCAGCGCGTTCAGTGCCTCGGGGCGGTTGAGGGTGAGCCGCCCGAGCGCGCCCTGGCGCCGGACCAGGACCGGGTTCATCCCAGCGCGGCGGGCAACTGCCGGGCGGCCTCGACGAGGCTCGGGCCGTACCAGGTCAGCAACCGGCCGCTGACCAGTGCGGACGGTACGTCCGGGAAGGCCTCGGGGCCGTCGTCGGCGGTGAACAGGTACGGCTCGTCGGGTAGCACCACGAGATCGTGCGGCGGCAGATCGTCCGGGTCGAAGCGCGGGTAGCGCTCACCGGTCGGGCCGCCGTCGACGAGCACGTTGTCGATGCCGAAGCGGCTCAGCACCGCGCCGGTGAACGTGTCGCGGCCCACCGCCATCCACGGCCGGCGCCAGATCGGGATCACGGCACGGCGCCGCTGCCGCGGTTCGGGGAGCTCCGCCCACGCCGAGCGTGCCTCCACCAGCCAGGGCGGCTCGTCGATCCCGCAGGCGGCGAGCATCCGGCCCAGTGAGTCGAACGCGCCGTGCTCGCCGTCGAGGGTGCGGATATCGGTGACGTAGACGGGCACGCCGGCGGCCCGCAGCGCGTCCAGGTCGGGCTGCCGGTTTTCCTCCTGGTTGGCCAGCACCAGGTCGGGCGCGAGCGCGACGATCTTCTCGACGTCGGGGTTCTTGGTGCCGCGGACCCGGGTGACGTCGAGCCCGGGGGGGTGGGTGCACCAGTCGGTGATGCCGACCAGCAGGCCCGGCGCCGATATCGCGACCGCCTCGGTCAGCGACGGCACGATCGACACCACCCGGCGTACCGGCATCGGAACCTCGACCGCGCGGTGCTCGTCGTCGGTGACTGTCCAGATCGTGCTCACGGTTCCCTCACCCGCCTCCTTCACCCGCAGTCTTCACCGCAACCTCACCGCAGCATGGTGGCTTTGCTCCGGTCGGACCGGAGCAAAGCCACCATGCTGCGAAAACGGGACATGGGAGCGCCGCCCTACGGGGCATCGGGGTCCCTGGGTGTCACATGTTGCGCCGGTATTGGCCGCCCACCTCGAAGAACGCCTCGGTCAGCTGGCCGAGCGAGCAGACCCTGGCGGCGCTGACCAGCTCGGCGAACACGTTTCCGTTACCGGTCGCGGCATCCTGGAGCCTGCGCAGCGCCGCGGGCGCCTCCGACGCGTGCCGGGCCTGGAAGTCGGCCAGCCGCTGCAGCTGAGACTGCTTCTCCTCCTCGGTGGCGCGGGCCAGCTCGATCTCCTGGGGCTCGTCGTCCTCGGCGTCCGGCCTGATGAAGGTGTTCACCCCGATGATCGGCAGCGTGCCCTCGTGCTTGCGGTGCTCGTAGAGCATCGACTCGTCCTGGATCTTCCCGCGCTGGTAGCCGGTCTCCATGGCGCCCAGCACGCCGCCGCGCGCGGCGATCGCGTCGAACTCGGCGAGCACGGCCTCCTCGACGAGGTCGGTCAGCTCGTCGATGATGAACGACCCCTGCAGTGGGTTCTCGTTCATCGCGAGGCCCCACTCCCGGTTGATGATCAGCTGGATGGCCATCGCCCGGCGGACTGACGACTCGGTCGGGGTAGTGATCGCCTCGTCGTAGGCGTTGGTGTGCAACGAGTTCGCGTTGTCGTAGAGCGCGCAGAGCGCCTGCAGGGTGGTGCGGATGTCGTTGAAGTTCATCTCCTGCGCGTGCAGTGACCGGCCCGAGGTCTGCACGTGGTACTTCAGCTTCTGCGACCGCTCGTTCGCGCCGTAGCGGTCCCGCATCGCGACCGCCCAGATCCGCCGCGCCACCCGGCCGATCACCGAGTACTCCGCGTCCATGCCGTTGGAGAAGAAGAACGACAGGTTCGGGGCGAAGTCGTCGATGTTCATCCCCCGGGCGAGGTAGGACTCGACGAAGGTGAACCCGTTGGCCAGGGTGAACGCCAGCTGGCTGATCGGGTTGGCCCCGGCCTCCGCGATGTGGTAGCCGGAGATCGACACCGAGTAGAAGTTGCGCACCCTGTTCTGGATGAACCACTCCTGGATGTCGGCCATCATCCGCAGCGAGAACTCGGTGGAGAAGATGCAGGTGTTCTGGCCCTGGTCCTCCTTGAGGATGTCGGCCTGCACCGTGCCGCGGACGTTCTGCAGCGCGAACGCGGTCAGCTCCGTGTGCTCGTCGGCCGAGGGCTCCCGGCCGTGGGCCTCACGGAACTTGTCGATCTGCTGGTCGATCGCGGTGTTGAGGAAGAACGCGAGGATCGTCGGGGCCGGGCCGTTGATGGTCATCGACACCGAGGTGCTCGGTGCGCACAGGTCGAAGCCCGAGTAGAGCATCTTCATGTCGTCGAGCGTGGCGATCGAGACGCCCGAGGTGCCGACCTTGCCGTAGACGTCGGGGCGGGTGCCCGGGTCGCGCCCGTAGAGGGTCACCGAGTCGAACGCGGTGGACAGCCGCTTCGCCTCGGAGTGCTCGGACAGCAGGTGGAAGCGGCGGTTGGTGCGGAACGGGTCGCCCTCGCCGGCGAACATCCGGGCCGGGTCCTCGCCATCGCGCTTGAACGGAAAGACGCCGGCCGTGAACGGGAACTTGCCGGGCAGGTTCTCGTTGCGCAGGAAGCGCAGCAGCTCCGCGTCCTCGGTGTAGCGCGGCAACGACACCCTCGGCACCTTGTTGCCCGACAGGGTCTCGCGGGTGAGCGCGGTGCGCAGCTCCTTGTCGCGGACCTTCACGACCAGCTCGTCGCCGGAGTAGTCCTCGACGACCTGCGGCCATTCGTCGAGCAGGTCGGCGGCGGCCGGGTCGAGCGCCTTCTCGGCCTGCTCGAGCACCTCGGCCAGCCCGCCCGCGTCGCCGCGGGCCTCGGTGAGGGCCGCGGCCGCCGTGCGCAGGTGCTGGCGCCGCCGCGCCGCCTCCACCTGCTCGACCGTGTCGGCGTGATATCCGCGCACGGTCTCGGCCACGTCGGCGAGGTAGCGCACCTTCTGCGGCGGGATCACCGCGGCGTAGTCACTGGAGGTCTTGCTCTCGGGCTTCGGCAGCCTGCCCTCGCCGATGGGCATCCCGTTGTCGGCGAGCAACCCGGCGAGGTGCTGGTAGAGCGCGGTGACGCCGTCGTCGTTGAAGGTGGCGGCGCTGGTGCCGAAGACCGGCATGTCCTCCCAGGCCGTGCCGAACGCGTCCCGGTTGCGGACAAGCTGGCGGGCGACGTCGCGGCGGGCGTCCTCGGCGCCGCGGCGCTCGAACTTGTTGATCGTCACGACGTCGGCGAAGTCGAGCATGTCGATCTTCTCGAGCTGCGACGCGGCACCGAACTCCGGTGTCATCACGTACATCGAGCGGTCGACGAAGGGGACGATGCCGGCGTCGCCCTGGCCGATGCCCGGGGTTTCGACGATGACCAGGTCGAACCCGGCGGCCTTGAGCACCGCGATCGCGTCGGCGAGGAACTCGGGCAGGTGCCCGTCGACACCGCGGGTGCCCATCGACCGGAAGAAGACCTGCTCCCCGGTGAGCGAATTCATCCGGATCCGGTCGCCGAGCAGCGCTCCGCCGCCGCGCCGGCGGGTCGGGTCGACGGCGAGGACCGCGATGCGGAGCTTGTCCTCCTGGTCGAGCCGGAACCGGCGGACCAGCTCGTCGGTGAGGCTCGACTTGCCCGAACCGCCTGTTCCGGTGATGCCGAGGACGGGCACCGGGCGCTGTTGGGCGGTCCTCGCGATGCGGTCGCGGACCTCGTCCGGAAGCCTGCCCGCCTCGGCCAGGGTGAGGGCGCGGGCCAGCGTGCGGTGCTCGCCGGTGAACAGGCCGTCGTAGGAGGCGGGGGGAGCGGCCGCCAGGTCGACGTCGCATTCCCGGATCATGAGGTTGATCATGCCCGGCAGGCCGAGGCGCTGCCCGTCCTCGGGAGAGAAGATGCGCGACACCCCGCGGGAGCGCAGCAGCTCGATCTCGGCCGGCACGATCACGCCGCCGCCGCCGCCGTAGACCCGTACGTGTCCGGCGCCCCGTTCGCGCAGCAGCTCGACCAGGTAGCTGAAGTACTCGACGTGCCCGCCCTGGTAGGAGCTGATCGCGACGCCCTGCACGTCCTCCTGGATGGCGGCGGCGACGACCTCGTCGACCGAGCGGTTGTGCCCGAGGTGGATCACCTCGGCACCTTGCCGCTGGAGGATGCGGCGCATGATGTTGATCGCGGCGTCATGGCCGTCGAACAGGCTCGCGGCGGTGACGAACCGAACCGGGTGGGCGGGTACGTGCAGCGCGGACGACGCTGTCATGGGTTCCTCCTGGCAGGAACAGGGGCGATGGCGGCCAAAATTTAGTTTGGCATCCTAGTATCGGACGTACAAGCTTTGTCCGGATAGAGGCGATCGGCGTCACTCCGCCCGGTCGGCGACCAGGTACGTGCGGGCGATCAGGCGTCGCGGTTCTCGCCGGGTGCGGCATCGGTGGCAGACGGCGAGACCGGATCCGGTTCCGCGGTCGCCCGGCGCGCCGCCGGCCGGCGCGAGACACTCGAGGCGAGCGCCCCGAGCACGGCGAGTGCGCCGCCGGCTCCCGCGACGACGACCGGCCCGGCCGCCGGGTGGACGGCGAGCAGCACGAAGGCGACCAGCGGCCACCACACCAGGGCCCGCAGGGGGCCGCGCAACGACCAGCCAGCACGCTCGGACACCATGGCTGCTCGTACCCGGTTTCCTCCCCGGCAATGCGTCGGTAACGTCGAGGTGTGACCGATCTGGACCTCGACCATCGCGCCGCGTTCATCGAGCAGACCGCCCTGTTCGCGGAGCTGACCCGCGACGCCGACCCGGAGGCGCCGGTCCCGACCTGTCCGGGATGGACGATCCGGAACCTGATCACGCACGTCGGCCGCGGTGAGCGCTGGTCGGCGACGATCGTGCGGACCGGGGCGACCGAGCCGGTCGATCCGCGCACCGTCGCCGACGGGAAACCACCCGCCGATCCGGAGGGCGCCGCGACCTGGCTGCGAACCGGGGCGGCGGAGCTGCTCGCCGCCGTCGACGAGGTCGGGGCGGACGCCCCGGTCTGGACCTTCACCGGGCCACGGCCGGCCGAGTGGTGGATCCGGCGCCGGTTGCACGAGGTCATCGCGCATCGCGCCGACGCCGCGCTCGCCCTCGGTGCCCGCTACGACCTGGCGCCCGGACTCGGCGCCGACGCCGTGTCGGAGTGGCTGAGCCTGCTCACGGTGCCGCGCCCCGGCGCCGACGGGGCGCCGTTGCCCCCCGGCGCCACGATGCATCTGCACGCCACCGATGAGGGCCTCGGCGCGGCCGGCGAGTGGATGGTGCGGCCCGCCGACGAGCTGATCGCCTGGGAGCACGGGCATGCCAAGGGCACCGTGGCGGTCCGCGGTGCGGCGAGCGACCTCTTCCTCACCCTGCTGCGGCGGATCCCGGCGGAGTCCCCCCAGGTGGAGGTCCTCGGCGACCGCGAGGTCCTGATGCATTTCCTCGCTCACACCTCGTTCTGACGCCCACCCGCGAGTGTCCGGGGTGCTCAGGTCTCGGGCCGGGCGCGGCGGGGCAGCAGGACGGCGAGCGCACCGGCGGCGAGCACGGCCCCCGCGGCGCTCCACAGCACCGCGCGCATCCCGCCCGTGAAGTCCCCGGACGCGGCCACCTGGAAGAACACCGTCCCGAGCACGGCGACCCCCGCCGAAGCGCCCAGCTGCTGGTTCGCATTGAGCACCCCCGAGGCGGAGCCGACCATCGGCAGGGTCACGCCGGCGAGCACGATGTCGAAGAACGGCGCGATGAGCAGCCCCATGCCGAGTCCGCACACGACCAGCGCCGGCGCCAGTTGCCAGCCGGTGACCGGCCCGTCGGCGAGGTCGAGGGTGGCGATCACCCCGACCATGCCCACCGCCATGACGACCGCGCCGGCCTGGATCACGGCGCGCCCGAAGCGGTTGGCGAGCACGGCGCCGGACAGGGCCGCCCCGGCGGCCACGCCGAACGCCCATGGGGCGAGGGCCAGTCCGGCCCGTAGCGGGGAGTAGCCCAACCCGATCTGCAGGTAGAGCCCGATGGTCAGGGTCAGGCCGGTCATTCCGGCGAAGAAGACCAGCCCGACCACGAGGCCGCCGCGGAACGCCGGGTTGTGCAGCAGCGCGGGTTCGACCAGCGGCGAGCGGCCGGCCCGGACGCGCCGGATCTGGTGCCTGCCGAACAGTGCGAGTACCGGAACCGCCGCGGCGAGCAGCGCGAACGTCCACCACGGCCAGCCGAGTTCGCGACCCTGCACGAGCGGGAAGATGACCAGCAGCAGACCGGCGCTGACCAGCAGCATGCCCACCGGGTCGAGTCGAAGCGCGGTTTCCGATCGCGACTCGGGCAGCACGCGCCACGCCAGCGCCAGGCAGGCGAGCCCGATCGGCACGTTGATCAGGAAGACGGTCCGCCAGCCCGCGCCACCGACGTCCCAGCCGATGAGCGCCCCGGCCAGGATGGGTCCACCGACCGCGGCGAGCCCCATCGCGGGACCGAACGAGCCGAACGCGGCACCGAGTTCCCGGGGCGGGAAGGTCGCCTTGACGATGCCGAAGCCCTGCGGGATGAGCACGGCGCCGGTGAGGCCCTGCAGGATCCGGCAGGTCACGAGCATCGCGGGGGAGACGGCGAGCCCGCACAGCGCCGACGTCGCGACGAAACCGACAAGGCCGATGAGGAAGACCCGGCGCCGGCCGTAGCGGTCGCCGAGCCTGCCGCCGGTGACCAGGCCGACGGCGTAGGCGAGCGTGTAACCCGCGGCGATCCACTGGATCATGGTCGATCCGCCGCCGATCTCGTTCTCGATCGACGGCGCGGCAACGGCGACGACCGTGGCATCGAGCAGATCCATGATCTCGGCGGTGAGGACGGCGACGAGCGCCAGCCAGCGCCAGCGAAAGGGCGGCGCGTCGAGGGCGGGGTCGGCGGGCGCGGGGGTGTGCAGGTCGGACATGGAGACCTCGCTCGAACGGTGTTCGTTGACGAACAGCGTTTTAGTAACGAACGGCGTTCGTGTCAAGTAGGGTCCCGGTATGACCGCGGCGCCCGATGCTGTTCCCGAGCCCCCGTGGCGGACCCCGCGGAAGGCCGTGCCCGCCCGCCGTCAACTGAGCCGCGAGGTGATCGTCGAGGTGGCGCTGCAAGTGCTGCGCGCCGAGGGCATCGACGCGGTGAGCATGCGTCGGGTGGCCACCGAACTGGGGACCGGTGCCGCATCGCTGTACGCCCACATCGCCAACAAGGACGAGCTGCTCGAGCTCGTCTTCGACGAGGTCGTGGGCGAGGTCCCCGTCCCCGAACCAGACCCGCGGCGCTGGCAGGAGCAGGTCACGCAGCTGTGGAAGGACTCGCACGCCGCGCTGGCCCGGCACGGCGACATCGCCAGGGTCGCGCTCGGGACGGTGCCGCTGGGCCCGAACGCGCTGCGCGTCTCCGAGGCGACGATGGCGCTGCTGCGGCTGGGCGGGGTGCCCGACCAGACCGTCGCCTGGGCGGTCGACGTCGTCGGCCTCTTCGTCGCCGCGAACGCGGTCGAGGGCGCTGTGCACGTCGACCGGCAGCGCGCGGGTCGCGACCCGCGGGCCTACTTCGAGCAGGTCGGCCGGTACCTGAGCGAGCTGCCGGCCGACCGGTTCCCCACGATGGCCGCGCTGGCGCCGCTGATGCTGCAGGGCAGCGGCGAGGAGCGCTTCGTCTTCGGGCTGAACCTGCTGGTCGAGGGGCTTGTGGCCCAGGCCGATCGGGCGCGTACTACCCGATGAACTCCTCGCGCAGCAGATCCATCAGCAAGGCGTCGTGCCAGCTGCCGTCCGTGCCGCGCTCGTAGCGGCGCATCACCCCGACGGGCTCGAATCCCACCCGCCGATAACTGCGAATGGCGCGTTCGTTGTGCGCCGCGGGGTCGATGACGATGCGGTGATGGCCGCGGCGGTTGAACAGGTATCGGATCAGGGTGCGCATCGCGTCGGTACCGAGGCCCTGGCCGTGTGCGTCCGGATGCAGCGCGATGTCGAGGCCGGCGTGCCGGTAGTCGGGGTCGTTCTCCTCGTAGAAGATCACCAGCCCGATGACCTCACCGGCCAACTCGACGGCGTAGCCGTGCGGACCGAGCAGTTCGCGGCGGACCCGTTCGAGGTCGTAGCCGCCCCACCAGCGGGCGACTTCGGGGTGGTGCAGGATCTCGATGAACGCGGCGACGTGCTGCGGGCCGGTCGGGCGCAGCACAACGGTCTGGCCGGCCAGCGCGTCGCTGCCCGTGGTCACCGTTGGCTCCGTACCGCGCAGCGGCGCGGGCGCGCCGGGGGAGTGGCCGCCGGTCATCCGGCGCTCAGCTCGTGGCGGGCGACCGTGTGCAGCGATGCCGCGCTGTGCGGCTGCTCGAACAGGACCTCGGCGCGGCGACCGTCCACGAGCAGGGTCGCGATCGTGTTGCCGAACAGCGGCCCGCCCCGCCGCTCCCAGCGCACCCCGGGTGCGGGGATGCCGGCACGGCGGGCCATGCGGCGGGTCAGCCGGGTGGTGGCCGGTGCCCAGCCGAGCTGGAAGCCGGCCTCGAGCACCCGCGGGACGCGGTTGTGCACGGGCGAGCAGGTGAGCTGGTGGACGGCGGTGTTCCCGGCGTGCCCGGAGTGGGCCAGGTGCGCGCGGGCGGCGTAGCTATGGTGCACGTCACCGGACAGTACGCTGACCGTCGCCGGTCGCGGCGCCCCGCCCCGGCCGGCCGAGACGTCCTCGACGAGCCGGGTGAGTCGGTCGAAGGACGTCCGGAACGCGGGCCAGTGCTCCAGGTCGGCTCGCTGGCGGATCCGCTCGGCGAGCCGCCCGCGCCACCCCGGGCGGTCGGCCGCGGCCTCGTTGAGGGTCTCCAGGTCGCTGATCGCGGGCGGCAGCAACCAGGGCACCGAGGTGCCGAGGATCAGGTGGTCGACCTCGCCGGGCGCCAGCGCCTGGTCCTCCACCCAGCCGAACTCGCCGTCGCCGAGCATGCGGCGCCCGCCCTCGAGGATCCGGCCGTTGCGCGAGTCGATCATGACGAGCCGGCTGCGGCCGAGGTCCCAGCGGAAGCTGAACCGGACTCCCTTGGATCCGTCGACCTCGGCATCGGCACGATCGCCGAGCCCGGCCAGCACCGGCCAGACGTCCCCGCCGCGTCCGGTGATCTTGCGATAGTCCGGGTCGGCGGCCAGCTCGCCGGGGGACAGGTTGCCCAGGTGCTGGTACACCCAGTAGGACGCCAGCGCCGCCCGGATCCGGTGGCGCCACCAGGGCACGCGCGCCATCTCCTGCCGCCAGCGGGCCGAGGTGTTCCAGTCGTCGCGCACGTCGTGGTCGTCGAAGATCATCGCGGTCGGGACCGTCGACATGATCCAGCGGATCTCCGGGTTGGCCCAGGAGTCGCGATACAGGCCGACGTACTCGGCGAAGTCGACGATCTCGTCGGGGGGCCACTCCGGGTGCATGTCGCGGCGGTCCGCGATACGCCGGCGGGTCTGCGGGGTGAGCTCGTCGGCGTAGACCTGGTCGCCGAGCAGCAACAGGGCGTCGGGCCACTCCGCGACCGGGCGCCGGGCCATCCGGGCAGCGTAGGCGTCGAGGGCGTCGAGACCGTACCGGGCGGCGTCCTCGGGGTCGGACATCTTCACGTACCGGCAGGAACCGAACACGATCCGGTGCCGGCCCGCCGAGGCCGGCCCGCGGGTCGGGATCACGCTGCCGGGGAACGGCGACGCCGGCGGCGGCCAGAGCCGGGAGCCGTCGACGTACACCTGGTACGGGGTGCGGGTGTCGGGCAGCAGACCGGTGACGACGACCAGCGCGAAGTGGTGACCGGCGATCTCGAAGGTGTCGGCGGCGCAGCCCAGCACCTCCACGCGGGCCGCCGCGTCGGTCTGCACCCAGACCACGGCGGTGGTCTCGTCGACGTGCCGCAGCACCGGGCCCAGCAGCAGGGACACCATCGCGACACCTTACGGGGTGCCGGCGTGCCGTCCGGGCCTGCTCGACGCGGCGTGCTCCAGGCCCAGCAGCGCGGCGCCGACCACACCGGCCTCGGCGCCGAACGTGGCCGGCCCGATCGGCACGACCCCGCGCACCCCGGGCGCGTAGGCGAACTCGCGGGCGGCGGCACGGGCCGGGGCGAGCAGCAGGTCGCCGGTCTCGACCAGCCCACCGCCGATGACCACGGCCTCCAGCTCGAAGATGTTGGCCAGCGAGGCGATGCCCACCCCCAGCCAGCGGCCCAGCCGGGTGAACAACGCCTGCGCGGTGGGGTCGCCCTGCCGCGCCGCGCGCGTGACGGTCTCGCCGGTCACGGTCCCGCCGGGCTCGTCGCGGGCCAGGGTCGCGATGAGCCCGTCCGGATCGTCGGCGGCCGCGTCCCGGCCCATTCGGGTCAGCGCGGTTCCCGAGGCGAGGGCCTCCAGGCAGCCATGGTTTCCGCAGCCGCAGCGCGGCCCGTCCGGGTCGACGACCATGTGGCCGAGCTCGGCGCCGCGGCCGGTGGGCCCACGGTAGATCCGGCCGCCGAGCAGGACACCACCACCCACCCCGGTCCCGACGGTCAGCAGCACCATGTCCCGGAGGCGGCAGGCACCCAGCCGCGCCTCGGCGAGCGCGGCGACGTTGGCGTCGTTGTCGACCACGGTGGGCAGGCCGGTGGCGTCCTCGAGTTCGACGCGCACCGGCCAGTCGCGGTAGGCGCTGTTGGGTGCCCAGCGGATCAGGCCGTGCGGCCATTCGACGAGGCCTGCCGCTCCGACCCCGATGGCCAGCACTTCGGGGTGGTCGGCGTGCAACCGCTCGGTGATGCCCAGCAGGGTCTTGCCCGTCGTCGTCGTGTCGGAGTGCTCCGGTGTCGGCCGGGTGAGTTCCGCGATGACCGTCCCGTCCTCTCGCACGACCGCGCCGGCGATCTTGGTGCCTCCGATGTCGAGGCCGATCGCCCGGCGTTCGCCCGTCCGGTGCCCTACGCTTGTCATCCCCGCAGCATCCCGCACCCGGTGACCGGGCGGGGTTTGCCACCCGAGCGGCTCGGGAAGGGAGTCATCATGTCAGTCCTGCGTCGTGTTGCCCGACCCATGCTCGCCGCCATCTTCGTCTCCGGTGGGATCAACGCCCTGCGCGCGCCCGAGGGGCACGTCGCGGCGGCCAAGCCCGTGCTCGACGCGGCGTCACCCGCGATCGACAAGATCGTGGAGATGGCCCCCATCGAGCAGCGGCCCTCCGACGAG
Source organism: Pseudonocardia asaccharolytica DSM 44247 = NBRC 16224 (assembly GCF_000423625.1). Classification (GTDB taxonomy): domain Bacteria; phylum Actinomycetota; class Actinomycetes; order Mycobacteriales; family Pseudonocardiaceae; genus Pseudonocardia; species Pseudonocardia asaccharolytica. The sequence continues at coordinate 73,445 of NZ_AUII01000013.1, read as the reverse complement.
ACCCTCATCAAGGCCGAGGCCACGATCAAGGTCGCCGCCGGCTCGCTGCTCGCGCTGGGCGTGCTGCCCCGGATCTCCGCGGCCGTGCTGGCCGGCACCCTGATCCCCACGACGCTGGCGGGTCACCGGTTCTGGGAGATCCACGACGAGGCCGAGCGGCAGGCCCAGCGGATCCAGTTCATCAAGAATGTCAGCCTGTTCGGCGGGCTGCTCATCGCCGCCGCCGACACCGAGGGCAGGCCGTCGTTGGCGTGGCGCGGCAGGCGGGCGGCCCGGCTCGCCGCCGCCGCGGCCGCCACGCAGGCGGATGCGGCGACCGAGTTCGCGCACGAGGTCTCCGGGCTCGCCCACGAGGTCTCCGAGCGGGCCGGCGAGGTCTCCCGCGAGGCGCAGCGGCGCCGGGAGCACCTGCAGAAGTTGGTGGAGAAGCGCGGCGCCGAGTGGCGGAAGGCTCTCGAGGAGCGCGCCGCCCACTGGCAGACCGAGGCCGGCCACCGAGCCAAGGCGTTGCGCAAGGAGGCCGACAAGCGGCAGGCCGCGTTCGCCGCGTGGGAGAAGCAGGCGCACAAGGCGCTGGCCGGGGCCCGCCGGAAGCGCCCGGGCTATGCCGAGCAGCTGTCGTCGCTCGCGGCCGAGGCCGCCACGCAGGCCGCGAAGCTGCGCGGCGACCTGGCCGTTCGGGCCCACGAGCTGGGTGTCGTGGCGGAGGGGGCAGCGCGCGACGTCCGCAAGCGGGTCGCCGCGGTGCACTGATCCCTCGGCTCGGGCCCGTCACACCGAACGCTGGTAGCGGAGGACAGGAACGACAGCGGCAGCATGAGCGTCGTCGAGAACCCGATCAGCGACTCGCGGGTGCGCAGCAGCAGCGCCATCCCGTCGGACAGCGACCCGAACGCGGCGGCCAGCAGCATCGCGGCCGCCAGCAGGACCAGCACCCCGAGCATCCCGCCGTCGAACCGGGCGCCCGCGATCAGCGCGATCACGATGATGATCACCGACTGGATCACCGTGGTGAACCCGTTGTAGACCACCGACGAGGCCATCAGCGCGCCGCGGCTCACCGGTGAGGACAGCATCCGGTCCATCACGCCGCGATCGATGTCCTCGTTGAAGGCCATGCCGCTCCAGCCGCTGGAGAACAACACGGTCATGATCACGACGCCGGGCGCGAGGAAGTCGAGGTAGGAGTCGGCCCCGAACCCCGGCAGCTGCACGATGCCCGAGAACAGCTGCCCGAACAGCAGCAGCCAGATCAGTGGCTGCACGAGCGTGACGACGAACACCGGCTGGCGGGCGAATGCGCGCAGGCTGCGGCCGGTGAGATGGGCGGTGTGCGGGACGAGGGTGCTCATGCCGCCACCAACGTCCGGCCGGTGTGACGCAGGTAGACATCGTCCAGCGACGGTCGGGCCACGGTGATCGCCGCGACCGGCACGCCCGCCTGTTCCAATGCGGCGAGGAACGCCGGGACCGCCTGGGCGCCGTCGTCGACGCGGGCCCGGAAGATCCGCGCCTCGCCGGTGATCTCGCGGGCGCCGGCTCGGACCAGCACGGCCTCGGCATGCGCCGGGTCGGCCTCCGGTGCGAGCTCGACGACGACCGCGTCGCCGCGCAGGCCGCTCTTGAGCGTGTCGGGGGTGCCGGTGGCGACGACTCGCCCGCGGTCGACGATCGCGACCTGGTCGGCGAGCTGGTCGGCCTCCTCGAGGTAGTGCGTGGTGAGCAGGACCGTCGTGCCGCCCCGGGCGAGGTCGGCGATCTCCGCCCACATGTCGGCGCGGGCGGCGGGATCGATCCCGGTGGTCGGTTCGTCGAGGAACAGCACCGGCGGGTGGTGGATCAGCCCCATCGCGGCGTCGAGCTTGCGGATCGGTACCGGACCTCTGGGTGACGACCCCGATGCTGCGCCGGACCTCGGCGGCGGCGGAGACCACGTCGAGACCCGCGACGCGGGCCTGTCCCGTGTCCGGGAAGGTGAGCGTGGTGAGGATCTTGACGGTGGTGGACTTGCCCGCGCCGTTGGGGCCGAGCAGGCCGAACACGGTGCCGGGCGCGGCGCTGACGGACAGGCCGTCGAGGGCGGTGACCTCGCCGTAGCGCTTGGTCAGGCCCTCGACGCTGATCGCCGGTTCCATACCGGCCCCTTCTGTCGGAGGCCGGTCCGCGCCGCGGCTATCGTGAACGTGCGCCTGGGTTCGTCCGCGTGCGGAGCCGACCTGGGAGGTGGTCCCGGCCGGGTGTTGCCGCACCCGGCCAGGGCCTCTTTGCGAGTGCGAATATCCGATGATGAGTATCTGACGACGAACGTGATGCCGTCAAGAATGGTGTCACAATGACGTCGTTGGTGTCAGCGGCCGAAGATGTCGGCGTTGCTGGGGAACTCGCCCGACTCGTGCACCCGCCGCCAGAACTCATAGCCCTCCATCCGGCCGTCCGCGACCTCGTCGATCAGTGCCTCGACGAACGTCAGTTCGGCGCGGGCCTGGGTGATCCGGTACTCGAACTCGATCGAGAACAGCCGGGGAAGCCCCTGCTCGGCGGATCGTGCCAGCGCCGACTCGCCCGCTGAGATCTCCATCGTCAGCCGGTGCGCGCGCAGCTGCAGCAGGCCGAGCACCTCGTCGGGTGGGAGCCCGGCAAGCAGTGACAGGGCGGCCTCGAACCGGGTGTACTCCTTGACCGGGACGGAGATCAGCTCGCTGAGCCAGTCGGCGAACTCGGTCCGGCCCGGTTCGGTGATCCCGTAGATCGTGCGCTCGGGGCGCCGGCCCTCCTTGAGGGTCTCGATGGCCTCGATCAGCCCGTGCTTCTGCAGGGATTCGACCACGGAGTAGAGCGACCCGTAGTTGAGCTTGATGCTCTCCTCCTTGGCCCGCGCGCGCAGCGTCGAGGCCATCTCGTACGGGTGCATCGAGCGCTCGGTCAGCAGCGCCAGCACCGCCAGGGCCAGGGGGTTGGACACCTTCCGCTTGGTCACGGTCACCCTTCCTCATGGTATTCGAGATCGAGTATTCGCGAGGGAGAAGGTGGGGGTCAAGCTGCACCGAGTCGGTTGAAACGGCCCCGCGGAACCGGGTGGTCCTGCGACGATGCCGACCATGACGGGACCGCGGGATGTCGCGATCGATCGGGTGTTCGGGTTGGGGCCGGTGCGGGGCCGGGAGGCCGAGCGCCGCATCCTGGTGGCCCTCGCCACGCCGGGCTCGGGTCCGGTGGCGCCCGGGACGTTGGTGGTGGATCCGGAACGCGCGCAGCGGTGCATCGACGAGTTGGGGCAGATCGTCAAGGATCTCAGGAAGACCGCGTTGCCCCAGCTGCGCCGCGCCGCGCTCTCTGCACCCAGTGAGGATGCCGTCAGCGTGAACATGGCGCGGAATGCGGCCGAGATGACGAGGCGTGCCGACGCCTACGTCGCGGCCTGGGCGAACCAGATCGAAGCCACCCAGCAGGCGCTGCGCGAACAGCTGGAGGCCTATGTCCAGGCAGAGCAGGCGAACCGCGCGGAACGGGCATGAGCCGGGTGATCCGCCTGCTGGCGACGGCGACGTTGCTCGTCCTGACAGCGTGCGGCGGGTCGGCGACCGACGGTGCCGCTTCGGCGACAACATCTGGAACCGTGCCGTCGGCGTCGCCGACTGCGGCGGCGCCGACGTCCACGATGCACGCCCCGCGGGTGCGGAATCCCAAGGATGCCCGCGGAATCGCGGCCTGCGATCTGCTCACCCGAGCACAGCTCGTCGACCTCGGTCTGCAGCCGGACTCGGCGCGGCCGGCCCACAGCAGGGTCAGCAAGGACTGCACCTGGGAGACCGACGACGGCAATGTTGCGGGCGTGCTGATCGCGACCGACGCGATCACGAGCGGGCTCGAGAGCACCTACCTCCGTCGCGACGAGTTCGCGGTTTTTGAGCCTGGCGAGGTCGCTGGCCGTCCTTCCGTCCGCGCCAACCTCAACCCGGGTCCGTTCTGCGAACTGTGGGTCGGGGTCGCCGATGACCGGTTGCTGTGGGTGGACGGGAACGTCGGGGTTGGTTCATTACCGGACCCCTGTGAGCGGTCGCGGCGGATGGCCGAGGCGGTGTTGTCGAACCTGCCGCCGCTGAAGTGAGTATTCGGGAGGAGATTCTCGGTGACCGACTATCCGCAGACCGAACTGCCGTTCCACACCTGGTCGCTTCAGGAGATCCGCGATCCCGTCCTGGCCGGGCCCGGCAGCGGGGTGCTGGAGAACGCGGCCGCCGTCTACACCGTGCTGGCGGAAACCCTGGAGAAAGCGACCGATGATCTGAGCGCGGTCCTTCGCGCCGCGCAGGCCGCGCACGAAGGGGTGGCGGCGGACGCGAGCGCCCAGCACATCATCCAGATGACCGCCGCGGGACAGACCGGGGCGGCACAGGCCCGGCTGGCGGCGATGGCGTTGGAGGACCAGGCCGCCTTCCACGCCCGGGTTCACAACGACATGGCGGCACTCACCGATGTGGACCGTCCGGAGAACCGGACGCCGGCCGACGGACAGCGGGAGGAGGCGCGGGTGGCGGCGGTCGATGCGGCGGAGCGTTACCAGAGCAACACCAACCACAATCTCACCGCGACGTTTCAGGCCTTCGAGCCGCCGCGCGCCCCCGTCCCGGATGTGCGCACCGGTCCGGGGACGTCGAGCCCACTGTGGCCGGCAGCCGGAGCCGGGGATGGCGGGCCGGCGGCCCAGCCGGGTGTGGCGGCTCCGGTTGCACCGGCGACCGGCGGCGCCCCGGGAGGTGCCGGTGCCCCGAGCTCTGCCGGCGGGGCCGGAGCCGGAGGGGGCGGCGTCGCGAGTGGCGGCGGCGTTGCGAGCGGTGCTGGTACGGGCGCCGTCCCGCCGCCGATCACACCGGCTCCGTCGGTTGCCCCTTCGGGCTCGTCGGCGGGGGGTGGGCATCGAGAACCGGAATCACGCTTCCGATCCGACCGAGCGGCGCCCGGGCCGCTCAACCCGCACAACGCGCCTCCCTGGTCTGTGCCTGGGTCGGGCCTGACCGGACCGTCGGTCGGGACACGGCAGGCGGTCGACGGGCTCCGGCCCGGCGGGCCGGGCGGCCGGGCCTGGAGTCCCCGGCTGTCCGGACCGGCCGGTGAGGGCTCGGCCGCGGGTTCGGGACCCGTGCGAGGCAGCGGACCGGGAAGCGGTCTGGCGGCGCCGAAACCCCTCGGCAGCTCCGGCCCGACGGGGGACGTCGCGCCGGTCCGCAACGCCGGACCCGCACCCCGCACGACCGCGGGCCATGCCGGAGTTCCGATGATGCCGCCCGCCGCGGTGGGCCGCGGTGGTCGCGCCGAACACTCCCGGCCGTCGTGGCTGGTCGAGGACGATCCGGACGGGATCTGGCTGGCGGATCTTCCGCCCCACACACCGGGCGTGATCGGCGGGGACCCGGCGGGCGCCGACTGACGGTCCGGGGCCGCAGCCGCGCGGGCGCCGACGGCTAGCGTGGACGCATGTCCGGCGGCGATTCCTCGCTCACCCTCACCGAGGGCGCGGTGCTGGGCCTGCTCGTCCGCCGGCCGAGGCACGGTTTCGCCCTCGCCCGCGAGTTCGATCCCGGGCAGCGCATCGGGCGCGTCCTCACGGTTCGGCGTCCGCTCGTCTACCGCGCCCTCAACAACCTCGAGGCGCGTGGCCTCGTCGTCTCCGGTGAGCCCGAGTCGACGCCGCTGGGCCCCTCGAGGTCGCCGAAACAGGTGACCGTAGCCGGTCGCGTGGCGCTCGACGACTGGCTCGCCACACCCGTTCGTCATGTCCGCCATGTTCGGCTGGAGCTGCTGCTCAAGCTGGCCCTGCTGGACGATCTGGGGCGGAGCGTGCGGCCGCTGCTCGAGGCGCAGCGCGACGCGCTGGCCCCGGTCCACCGGGCGCTGACCGAACCCCGTCCGCCCGAATCGGGATTCGACGCACTGCTGGGTATCTGGCGGACCGAGACCACCAGTGCCGTCATGCGGTTTCTCGACGAGGCCGTCCGGCTGTACTGCGACCGGCCGTCGGAACTTCGATAGGGACGGTCAGTCCGCCACGTCGTCCGCCCTGCGGACCTCCCACCCCTGCTGGTCGATCGTCGCCCGGACCCGGTCGATGCGCACGCAGTGACCGCCCCGCAGATCGATCAGCTCGCCGGCCGGAACCTCCACGATCTGGGAGTCGGAGCGGCGGCGCCCGCGCACGCTCGGCACCGGCCCCCTGGACACGTTCTCCACCTGGGCCCACCCCGTGAAATCGCTGGTGCACAGCTCCATCCCGGGAGTGATCGCGGCCAGGAACGCCTCCGTGCTCGGAAACGTCTGCGCGCTCGGGGCGGGGTTCGGCTCGGTGGGGGTGGTGCTGGTGCTGGTGCTGGTGCACATCGGGGCCTCCTGCGTCGATGCGTGGACGACGACCATCCGGATCTGGTCCCCGCCCGGGTCACCTACTAGTCTCAACTAGACTACTACTAGTCACATTGAGACTTCTAAGACCTTCGACGGAGAGCCATGCAGGTTTCACCCACGACGGACTCCCGTCGCGGCGAGTCGCGTGCGCCGGCTCCCCGTACCTCCACCCGGATACGGATGTTCCTGCTGTTCGCCGGCCTCGTCGCGATCGTCCTCGTGTCGTTCCCGCTCGGGCCGTTCGCCGTCGACACCGGAACGGTCTTGCGGGTCCTGATCGCCAAGGTGACCGGAGCCGGGCACGGCGCCGGCGCGGTCGAGGAGACGATCGTGGCGCAGGTCCGGCTGCCGCGGATCATCGGCGCCGTCCTGGTCGGCGCGGGGCTGGCGGCCGCCGGAGCCGGCTACCAGAGCATGTTCCGCAACCCGCTGGTGTCGCCCGCGATCCTCGGGGTCTCGGCGGGCGCCGGTTTCGGCGCGGCGCTCGGGTTGCTGGCCGAGCTGCCGTGGCCGGCGATCCAGGCGATGGCGTTCGTGTTCGGGCTCGTCGCGGCCGCGCTGGCGCTCACCATCGCGCGGCTGCTCGGCCGCGGATCGACGGTGGTGCTGGTCCTGGCCGGTGTCGTGGTCTCCACGTTGTTCCAGGCCTTCATCTCGATCACTCAGTTCATGGCCAACCCCGAGGACACGCTGCCGTCGATCACGTTCTGGCTGATGGGTGGTCTGGGGCGGATCCGGTCCGAGGACCTGATCGGGGCCGCGGTGCTGATCGTGATCTGCCTGGCCGCGCTGTACACCGTCCGCTGGCCGGTAACGGTGCTGGCCGCGGGCAGCGACGAGGCGAGCACCCTGGGCGTCAACCGGGCCCTCACCTGGGCGGTGGTGATCGGCGCGTCGACGCTGCTGACCGCAACCGCCGTCAGCCTCGCCGGCATCGTCGGCTGGGTCGGTCTCGTCGTCCCACATCTCGCCCGGATGATCGTCGGGCCCTCGTTCGACCGGCTGCTCCCGGCCGCCGTGCTGATGGGCGCCGGGTTCCTCGTGCTCGTCGATGACGTCGCGCGCAGCGCGTCCACCATGGAGCTGCCGCTGGGTGTGCTCACCGCCGTGATCGGCGCCCCCTTCTTCGTCCTGCTGCTCGCCCGGGTCCGGAGTCAATGGTCGTGACGCACAATCCGTCCCCCCCGGCCCTGGAGGCCGCAGAGCTCGAGTTCGCCCACTCCGGCGGCCGGCACCGGCTCGCCGGGATCGGCCTGCGCATCGAACGCTCCGAGGTGGCCTGCCTGCTCGGCCCCAACGGTGCCGGCAAGACGACGCTGCTGCGCTGCCTGCTGGGGTTGCTGACCCCGAGCCGCGGGACCGTGCGGCTGGCCGGGGAGGACCTGGCCGCGCTTCCGGCCCGGCAGCGGGCCCGTCACGTCGCCTATGTCCCGCAGTCGACCGCCACGACGTTCCCGTTCACCGCGCTGGACATCGCCGTCATGGGGCGCACCCCGCATCTGCCGGCGGGACGGACGCCGACCCCGGCGGACCGCGCGACGGCGCTCGGTGTCCTGCAGGACCTGGGGGTCGGTCATCTCGCGGACCGGTCGATCGCACAGTTGTCCGGGGGCGAACGATCCCTGGTCCTGATCGCCAGGGCACTGGTCCAGCAGGCGCACGTGCTCGTCCTCGACGAGCCCACCGCGGCGCTCGATCTCGGGAACGCGCGGCGGGTGCTCGACGCCGTGGCCCGGCTCGCCCGCTCCGGGCACACGGTCGTGATGACGACCCACCAGCCCGATCACGCCCTGCACTACGCCGACCGGGCGATCCTGCTGTCCGACGGGCGGCTCGTCGCCGACGGAGCCCCGGACGTGGTGCTCACCTCCGAGCGCCTCACGCAGGTGTATGCCACGCCGGTCCACGTCGGCACCGTCGCGTTGCCCGGGCAGCCCGTTCCGACACCGGTATGCGTGCCCGTCCTGTCTGACCCGGCCGTCACCCCCGAGACATCCGGCTCGGTCTCCTGATCCGGCCGCCTCCCCACCCCCGAAACAGAAGGCCCCGTCCATGAGAACCTCACGCCTGGCCGCCGCGCTGGTGGCCGTGCTCGCCCTGATCCTGACCGGCTGCGGGTCCGGCGCCGCGACGGCCACCGCCGGCGACACCCGGACGATCACCGATATGAACGGCCGCACGGTCGAGGTCCCGGCCACGGTGAGCCGGGTGGTGACGCTCGGGGCGGTCCCAGTGATCAACAGCTTCCTCTTCGCGCTCGGCGAGGGCGAGGTCATCGTCAACGGCCTGCCCGACTTCGCCCGCAATCCGCGCTGGAAATACCAGTACGTCTTCGCACCGCAGATCGAGCAGCAGCCCGTCACCCAGTCCGCCGACCGCCAGCCGTCGACGGAGAAGATCCTCGACCTGAAGCCCGACGTCGTGCTGACGATGCACAAGGAGGACGCGGAGCCCCTGGAGAGGCTCGGACTGAAGGTCGTCACCCTGAAATGGCGCGACCCCGAGGACGTCACCAAGGTCGTGGACCTGCTCGGCCAGGTGCTCGACCAGCCCGAGCGGGCTCGCGCCTACACCGGGTACTTCGACCGGTCCCGCCGGCAGATCGCCGACGCGCTCGCCGCGGTCCCGGCCGCGGACCGGACCTCCGCGCTGTACCTGTCGCACAAGGCGATGACCCGGCCGCATCTGATCGCCGAGTGGTGGATCACCCAGGCCGGCGGCCGCAGCGTCACGGAAGGCTCCGAGCAGGAGTCGCTGAAGCTGAACATCGAGCAGATCCTCGCCTGGAACCCGCAGGTCATCTTCGTCAGCAGCTCCGCCGAGATCACCGCGGTCATCGAGGACCCCAGGCTCGCCGGGGTCGCGGCGGTGCAGAACAAGCGGGTGTACGCGACGCCGATCGCCGCGCACCTGTGGGGCAACCGCACCAGCGAGCAACCGCTGACCGTGTTGTGGGCGGCCAAGCAGCTCTACCCCGACCAGTTGGCGGGCCTCGACCTGGCGGGCGAGGTCTCGCGGTTCTACTCGGAGATCTACAAGACCGAACTCGACAATGCGCAGGTCGACGAGATCCTCGCCGGGCTGTGAGCCATCGGCTGCGGATCGGGCTGGCCGGATGCCAGGCCGGGCTCGAACCGCTCCCGTTGCCGGAGGCGATGGCGTTCCTGGAATCCGCCGAGACGAGGGGACTCGACGGCGTCTGGGTCAACGAGGAGATCGCCAGCCTGTGCGAGTTCGCACCGGGCCGGGTCGCGGTGGGCGTGGCGCCCCACCGGCCCGGCCCGTACACCGACGCCTTCGGTGCGCCCGGCGAACGGATCCGGAAAGATCTTGCCGCGCATCTGGACCTGGTGCGGCGGCTGCTGCGCGGGGAGGTCGTCGACATCGACGCCGCCCCGCGCGACTGCCGAGGCCGGCATGCCCCTGGTCCAGCACTACATCCAGGCGCCGGACGCCGTGCTGCGGGCACGCAGGCGGGCAGGCGGAGGAACTGTTCGGCACGGAGACGATCAAACTCAACCTCGGGTGGATGGGCACCGTACCGGTCGAGAGCGTGCGCGCAACGGCCCGGCTGCTCGTCGATGAGCTGATTCCCGCGGTCTCCCGCCCCGGTCATCGACGAGATGCGCCGGGAAGGGATGTCGGCGGGGGCCGATCGGCGCATCCTTGTCCCAGCACAGGGAGGTGAGTCGCCATGCCCACCGTCGGATGGCATATCGAGGTCGAGTTCAAGGAGGACGAGCGCGACGTCAACACCGCGGCCGCGCTGCTGCTGCGGCTGCCGGACGGAACCGAGCTGCGAGCGCGCGGACAGGCCAAGCGCAATCCCGCGGACCCGGCGCAGCCCCGCATCGGCGAGGAGATCGCGGCGGCGAGAGCGTTGTCGGACCTCGTGCACCAACTGCTCGACAAGGCCGCGAGCGAGATCGAGGCGGTGACCCACCGGCCGGCGCATCTGCGGACCTGACCGACGGCCTGGGCTGCTCGTGCCGGAACCGAACGTGCGCTAGAAAGCCCTCATGGGCCTCGCGTATGTCATCGGCACGTACGACACCAAGGGCGCCGAGCTGACCTACGTCGCGGATCTGGTGCGCGGGGCGGGGGGCGACGTCGTGACCGTCGACGTGTCCACGACCCGGTCGGGCCCGGCCGCCGACGTCAGCGCCGAAACCGTTGCCGGACACCATCCGGATGGCGAGGCGGCGGTGTTCACCGGTGATCGTGGCAGCGCCGTGGCCGCCATGTCGGTGGCGCTCGAACGGTTCCTGTCCTCCCGCGACGACGTCGCCGGTGTGCTCGGTCTCGGCGGCTCCGGCGGGACCGCGTTGATCACCCCGGCGATGCGGGCGCTGCCGGTGGGGATCGGGAAGGTCATGGTATCGACCGTCGCGTCGGGGGACGTCGCGCCTTATGTCGGGGCGGCGGACGTCGCGATGCTGTACTCGGTCACCGATGTCGCCGGGCTGAACCGGATCTCCCGCAAGGTGCTGGGCAATGCGGCGCACGCCCTGGCCGGGATGGTCACCCACGAGATCCCGGACGCGGCGGACCTGCCCGCGGTCGGGCTGACGATGTTCGGGGTCACCACACCGTGCGTGACGGCCGTGACCAAGGCGCTCGGCGAGCTGGTCGACCCGCTCGTCTTCCACGCCACCGGCACCGGCGGCCGCGCCATGGAGAAGCTGGTGGACGACGGCCTGGTCAGCTCCGTGCTCGACATCACCACCACCGAGATATGCGATCTGATCGCGGGCGGCGTGATGGCCGCGGGGGAGGACCGGCTGGACGCAATCGCCCGCCGCCGGGTGCCCTACGTGGGGTCCTGCGGGGCGCTGGACATGGTCAACTTCGGCGGTCGCGCCACGGTGCCCGCCCGGTATGCCGACCGGCTGCTGTACGTGCACAACCCGCAGGTGACATTGATGCGGACCAGCCTGGACGAATGCGTCGCGATCGGGCGGTTCCTCGCCCGCAAGCTCAACGCGTGCGAGGGGCCGGTGTGGTTTCTGCTGCCCGTCGGTGGGGTCTCCGCGCTCGATGCGCCGGGTCAGCCGTTCTGGGACCCGGACGCCGACGAGGCGCTGTTCGCCACCCTGGAGAGCGAGGTCCGGCAGACCGAGCACCGCAGGGTCGTCCGGGTGCCGCATCACCTCAACGATTCGGAGTTCGCGGCCGCGCTGGTGGCCGCGTGGCAGGAGGTGCAGAAGTGAGGTTCGCGCGCGCGGAGCTCGTCGAGCGGTTCGCGGACATGGCCCGCCGTGGCGAGCCGATCGTCGGCGGCGGCGCCGGCACCGGCCTTTCGGCCAAATGCGAGGAGGCCGGCGGCATCGACCTCATCGTCATCTACAACTCCGGGCGGTACCGGATGGCCGGGCGCGGCTCGCTCGCCGGGCTGCTGGCCTACGGCAACGCCAACGAGATCGTCGTCGAGATGGCCGCCGAGGTACTGCCGGTGGTGCGGCACACGCCGGTGCTCGCCGGGGTGAACGGCACCGACCCGTTCATGATCACCGATCGGTTCCTGCGCGAGCTGGCCGACCTCGGCTTCGCCGGGATCCAGAACTTCCCCACCGTGGGGCTCATCGACGGGATGTTCCGGGCCAATCTCGAGGAGACCGGGATGGGCTACGGGCTCGAGGTCGACCTCATCGCCGCCGCCCGGGCCGCGGACCTGCTCACCACGCCGTATGTGTTCTCCGCCGCCGACGCCCACGCGATGACCCGGGCCGGCGCCGACATCGTCGTCTGCCACATGGGGCTCACCACCGGCGGGTCGATCGGCGCCGAGACCGCGAAATCGCTCGACGACTGTGTCGCGCTGATCGACGAATGGTCGACGGCAGCGCTCGAAGTGCGTGAGGATGTGCTCGTGCTCTGCCACGGCGGGCCGATCGCGATGCCCGACGACGCGGCCTACGTGCTCGAACGCGCCAGGCACTGTCACGGCTTCTACGGCGCCTCCAGCATGGAGCGGCTGCCCACCGAGACCGCGCTCACCGACCAGACCCGAGCGTTCAAGACCCGCCTGTCCCGTACGTGACCAAGGAGGATTCATGCCCCGTCCCTACGCGAGCGCCGTCATCCCCGCCTCCGCCGACCAGGTCTGGCAGCTGGTCCGCGACTTCGACGGGCTGCCCGGCTGGCACCCGGCGATCGCGACCAGCGAGTTGACGGCCGGCTCCGCCGCCGAGGTCGGTGCGATCCGGAAGCTGACCCTCGGCGACGGGGCAGTGGTCGTGGAGCGGCTGCTCATCCTCGACGACGCCGACCGCCGCTACACCTACGAGTTCGTGGATAACCCGTTCCAGGTGCGCCGCTACGTATCCACGATCCGGGTCGCCCCGGTGACCGACACCGGTCAGGCGTTCGTCGAGTGGTGGTCGGAGTACGACGCCGACGGCGCCGCCGAGGCGCAGTTGACCGAACTGTTCGCCGGCAACGTCTACGCCGCCGGCCTCGCCGCCCTCCAGAAGCGGTTCGCCACCTGACCCCGCGAGTCGCGGTATTTCCGTGCGCGAGTCGGGGTGTTTCTGCGACCGAGTCGGGGTAAACCGGTGCGCCAGGTGGTCGGATCGCCGCGACTCGGCAAGCCCGTGGCGCGACCCAGGATCGAGCCGGACGACAAGGTCGCGTCGGGGCTTTCGACGGGTGAGTCTGTTTCGCCGATCTGGCGGGTCGCTAGGCTCGCCCCACCGGGGCGGTAGCTCAGCTGGTCAGAGCAGCGGACTCATAATCCGTCAGGTCGTGGGTTCGAGCCCCACCCGCCCCACGTCAGACGCGGTTTCCCGACCGCCGAACCAAGATCATGCCGCGGAAATGCCGCGCTGATCTTGCGCGAAGGTAGGTGTTGCTCCCCGTGCGTCCCCAGCCGCGCCGCGCCGCGCCGCTACCGTCCGCGGTGTGCCCGTTGCAACTTTCACACAGGCTATGCGAAGGTTTGGCCGTGCGAGCCGCCCGGTGAGCGAGACGCTCTGGGGCGTCGAGGACGTCGCGCGGGAGATGGGCGTAGGCCTGGACTCCGCACGGTATCGCCTCCGCGTCCTGCGTGACCGCGGCCACCTCACCGCGACCTACGGCCCGCACGGCGCGCTCCTGTACCGCCCCGTCGAGGTCCGCGCCGCGTGGTCCCGCCTACCCGGGCAGGGCCGCCGCACCGATCTGCGGCGGGGCAGGGAGCGCGACGATGCAGGACCGCCCGCCGGTCGCACGTAGGACCGAACCGCCCACCCGCCCGCACGGCCACCCTGGCGGGGGTGTGTGGTGATCCGCCGCCTCTTCCGCGCCGCCCGCCGTGTCGGTGGCGCCGTGTCGGAGCGGGTCGCGCTCATCCACTACCGCGCCGCCGGCGGCATCGTGCGCACCTACCGCATGTCCGCCTGGTATCTGGACGTGGAGGTCCACGGCGGTGCCCTCGTTCTCACCAACGGGCACGGCGAGCAGCTCCGCATCCCCGTCGCCGCGCTCTTGACCTTGGAGATCCGGTGACTCGCCGGGACGTGGTGATGTGGGCGGGGCTGGCCGTGGTGCTCGCCGCGGCTGCCGTGCTGTCGTTCCACGCGCTGCGGGACCTCGCCGTAGCGGCAGGCATCCCGGCGCGCCTGGCGTGGCTGCTGCCGATCGCGGTGGACGCCGGGGCCGCGGTGTCGTGCGCGACGTGGCTGTCGCGGCGCGCACCGGCCGATGCCGCCCGGGTCGCCCGCGGCATGACGTGGGCGCTGCTGGCGTGCACGGTGGCCGGCAACGCGGCCGTCCAGGGCATGCACGCCGCCGCAGTGGTGCCGCCGTGGTGGGTGGCCGTGGTGGTGGGGGCGATCCCGCCCGCCGTGGTCGGCGGGACGGTGCACCTGGCGGTGCTGGTCGGGCGCGGGTCGCCCCGGCCGGTGGACGTCGCCGCCGCCGAGGAGACCGCCGAGCCGGGGGCCACGCTCGACGTCGCGCCCGCGACCGCCCGGCCGCTGGCGGTGGTGCCACCCGCGGGCGAGCAGGCGGGAGACGACGTGGACGGGCGCGCGGCCGCGCTGGTGGCCGAGGGTGCCGGCCGGCGGCGTATCGCGCGCGAGCTGGAGATCACCGAGCACGAGGCGCGGCAGCTGCTCGCCCGCCTGCGCGACCGGGTGGCGTCGTGACCCCGGGTGAGGTCCTCGCCGCGTTCGGCGGGTGGGCGTCGCTCGCCGTGCCGGTGGCGCTGATCTGGGGCCGGGGGCGGTGCCGGCACCCGCACCGCGGACCGGTCGGGACCGGGCTCGCGGTCCGGGACCACGACCGGCAGGCCGCGCCCGTCGCGCCCGGCGGACCGGTCGTGGTGGTGGTGCGCCACGAGCATGTGGTGACCGTCCGGCACGTCCATGCCGCCGGGTCGCTCCCGGTCGGGGCCGTGCGCCCGCCGGTGGTGGTCGACGGTGAGGTTCTCCCGCCGGTCGGGCGGGGGTGGGTGCGGTGACCGTGGCGCGCCGCCCCGAGTCCGAGCTGGTGACCGTGCGACCACCGGCCCGGCAGCGGGTCACCGCGACCCTGACCAACGTGCGGGTCCGCGCCGCCGTGGTGACGCGCCGCCAGGCCTGGACGGCATGGCGGGTGGCGCGCCAGGTGCCGGCCAGCGTGGCGCTGCTGCTCGCCTGGTCCCCCCGCGGGCTCGCCCGCATCACCGCGGCGTGGGCCCGCTACCTGCGCGACCACGACACGGCGCAGCTGCGCGCCCACCACGCCGGCGCCCGCGAGTCCGCCGACTACGAGCGCGTCTCCCGGGCCCGCTCCGCGAACCTGACCGCCCGGCTGATGGTCAACGGCACGGCCGTCCTGGCGGTGTTGGGAGTGGTGCTGGCCTGGACCGCGCCGCGCGCGCTCGGGGTGCTGCTCGCCGGGCTGGTGTTCGTGTGGACGGTGAAGCTGATCCCCGGGCGCGGGCTCGCCGAGCTGGTCGCCGCCGGTGGACTGGCGCTGCTGGCCTACCTGGCGACGCCGTGGCTGGCGACCACGGTCCCGGTGCCGCCCGGATGGCTGTGGTGGCTGGCCGGGGCGGTGGCGGTGCTGGTGCTCGGCTGGGTGGGCCGCCCGCGCGCCCGCCCACTCGTCACCCTGCCCGGGGTCGCGGAGGGTGGCCGCGTGCCGCCGCTGACGGCGCCGATGGTCACCGAGGCGCTGTGCACGCTGGGCAACTCGAAGATGCGCGAACCCGACTCCATCCGCCTGCTCACCGACCCGCACCGCCACGGCCCCGGCGTGCAGGTCGACCTGGAGCTGCCGCCCGCCGTGCCCGCCTCGTTCGTGCAGGGCAAGCGGGAGGAGTTCGCCGCCGCCCTGCGCCGCGAGCTCGGCACGGTCTGGCCCGCCGTCGGCACGCGCCACCCCGGACACTTGGCCCTGTTCGTGTCGGACCAACCGCTTGCGTCGGCGACGCAGGAGCCGTGGCCGCTGCGTCGCCGCGGCGAGGTCGACCTGTTCGCGCCCGTCCCGGCGTTCACCGACCAGCGTGGCGCGTGGGTCGGAGTCACCCTCGCCTACAGCAACATGATCATTGGCGCGGTGCCGCGCATCGGAAAGACGTTCGTGCTGCGCCAGTTGCTGCTCATCGCTGGCCTCGACGTCACCGCCAAGGTCATCGCGCTCGACGGGAAGGGCACCGGCGACCTGTCGGCGTGCGCGCACTTCGCCCACGTCTACCTGCGGGGCGCCCGCCCGGACCGGCCCGAGCAGATCGCGCAGGTCCTCGACACGGTGCGCTGGCTCCGCAAGGAGCTGGGCCGCCGCGCGGATATCATCGACGCGCTGCCGTTCGACCAGTGCCCGGAGTCGAAGGTGACCGCCGAGCTTGTGCGCGCCCGACCCGACCTCGACCTCGGACCGATCGTCGTAGGCATCGACGAGACGCAGTCGTACTTCTCCTACGGCGACGACGGCAACAGGGACCACAAGGCCATCCGGCAGGAACTGCGGTCCGGCGTCACCGAGCTGGTCAAGCTGGGCCCGGCGCTCGGCATCATCGTGCTGCTCGCCACGCAGCAGGTGAACGACGCGACGATCCCCACCTCGATCGCGAACAACGCCGTGATCCGATTCGCGATGAAGCTGGAGGGGCACGAACCCAACGACCGGATCCTCGGCACCGGGAGCTACAAGCGCGGCATCGACGCCACGATGTTCGACCTCGACGACAAGGGCATCGGCTACCTCAAGGCCGACGGGGCGGCCCCGCGCATCGTGCGCTCGGTGTACGGGCTGGACGCGCCGGCCGCGAACGAGGTGGCGCTACGGGCGCGGGCGCTCCGCGCAGGCGTCGGGATGCTCACCGGCGCCGCCGCTGACGACGAGCCGGTGTTCGTGGTGCTCGACGAGGTGGCCGATGTCGAGCGC
The DNA here is from genome assembly GCF_000423625.1 of Pseudonocardia asaccharolytica DSM 44247 = NBRC 16224. GTDB lineage: Bacteria > Actinomycetota > Actinomycetes > Mycobacteriales > Pseudonocardiaceae > Pseudonocardia > Pseudonocardia asaccharolytica. The sequence continues at coordinate 56,696 of NZ_AUII01000013.1, read as the reverse complement.
GTGCTCGCCGACCGCAGCCGACCGACCGCGCACCTCGTCGAGCTGGTCGAGTGGCTCGGCGAGCTGCGCCCGGAGTACGCCGGCCTGGACGTTGACGAGCTGGGCAAGCGGCTGCGCAACCGCGGCGTGCAGGTCCGAAAGGTCAAGGTTGCCGGGCGCACGACGAGCGGGGTCCGGGCCGCCGACCTGCGGAAACACGACGACGGCAACGCGGGCGATCCCGGCAACCTGGAGGACGAATGAGCCGTATCCGCAGGTCACGCGGTTGCCGGCGCGGGTTGCCGGGCGTCAACCTCGGTTGCCCGTCGTGACGTGGTGGGTCGTCGCCGTCGTCGCGCTCGGCCTGTACGCGATCGAGTGCGTGGTCTGGCCGTACCGACGCTGCCACTGGTGTTCGGGCAGCGGCCGGTGGCGGTCGCCGATCACCCGCAGCTATCGCGACTGCGGGCGGTGTGGAGGCGACGGGCAGATGGTCCGGTGGGGCCGGCGCGCGTACGAGGCGGTGCGGCCCCCCTGGTGACGATCCGGTCACGGGTCGTAACACGACATACCCGACGCGCGACGATCAGATACCCGCCCTGAACCGTTCGGAGCGCCATGATGTCGTCTGACCCTGCCCCCGACCAGCCGCGCCGCCCGGCGCGTCGCAAGCCGTGGCTGATCGGGCTCGCCGTCATCGCTGTGCTCGCCGCGGCGGCGACCGCGGGCACGCTGCTGCGGACCACCGGTGCCGCGGCGCCATCGGCCTCACCGGCGGCGTCGCCGACGTTCCCGCCGCCGTGGACGCCGACCGACCCGGGGCAGCGGTTCCTCCGGGACGTGCTCGACACGCCGGGGCTGAGCACGGACATGCCGCATAGCGAGATCATCGAGCTCGGGCGGCGCATGTGCGATGCGATCGGTACCCCTGGGGTCACTCGTGAGGTCCTCGTCGGGGCGATGGGGACGACGAAGTTCGGGCCACAGGTGGCCGAGGTTCTGGTGGCTGCTGCGGAGCGCTCGTACTGCCCGGAGAGGTCCTTCTCGACGGCTCCGGCGGTCGCGTGGACGCCGGAGCCGACCGCTGCGGCCGCGGCGGGTCCGCGGACGTCGGTCTCGGACGGAATCTACGAGGTCGGCCCAGACATGGCGCCGGGCAAGTACAAGACGCCGGGCCCGGGAGTGGGGGGCTCGTGCTACTTCGAGGTCTCGGACGGCAGCGGGAGCCTGTCGGGGATCGACCACAACGACAACATCTCCGGGCCCGGCGTCGTGACGTTGAAGAATGGGAAGTACTTCAAGACCAACGGCGGCTGCACCTGGTCGAAGGCCAGTTGACACGGAACAGCGCCCCTCGCCGTTGGGGGGAGCGGGTGAGGGGCGCTGTGCCCTGCTGGGGAGCGGACCGACTCAGGCTCTCAGACGCGGTTGGAGCGCTTGGCGTAGCCGGCCACGAACGCCAGCAGTGGCGGCACCAGCGCCAGCAGCAGCGTCTGTAGCCACGGCGGGAGCCCGCCCAGCAACGTCGGCTGGTCCTGCACCGCGTTGAGCAGCGCCACCCCCACGCTCGCGGCGAGCGTGACCAGCGTCGACGCCCACACCTTGGCCTCCACCACCGCCGGCGGGGCGTGGTCGGGGGCGTCGTCGCCCACCCAGGAATGCTCACCCATCTCGATCACCTCTCTTGGTTGTTGGACTGTGCGAGCCGCTGCGCGAGCAGCTCGACCACCCGGGCGGCGAGCGCGTCCAGATCCACCGGCGCCCCGCCGCCAGGCCCCGCCGGCGGCGTCGCCCGGTCTGTCTCCCGCGCCGTGAGCCGATCCACCTTCTGGTGCAGGCTGATCAAGTTCGGGTGGAGCTGGCGGGTCTCGACGTTGGCCCGGCGCAGGTAGTCGACGACCGTCAGCGTCTCGTCGGTGCCACCGGCCCAGGTGCGCCAGCCGGCGCGGCCGGTGGCGGGGTCGCCTTCGCCGGCGTACAGCTGGTGGTGCAGGGTGCGCACCAGCGCGAGCAGCTCGCCTTGCTCGGCGTCGGACAGGGCCATGAGCGGACCTCCTCGAGGGGCCGGGGATGGGTGGTGGGTGCCGAGCCGGTCGCGCCACTTCGCGAGCTTGGCCATGGCGTCGTCGGCGTAGCGCTCGGCTGCGGGCCCGCTGCCGTTGTAGCGGCGGAACCCGTCGCGCAGCCCGTGGCGGCCGATGTGCCCGGCCAGCACGGCGAACCCGACGCGCATGCTGACCAGCGGGTCCCAGCAGCCGCCGGCCCGGTCGGCCTGGTCCTGGTAGCCGGGCCAGGTCAGCTGGCACGGGCCCACACCCTGCGACCCGAGACGGCCGCGGTGCGGTTTCCAGGCGGTGTAGTTCTCGCGGGTGACCGGGCCACCCTTCTCGTAGTAGCCGCCGGTGGACACACTGTCGTGGCCCCACACGTTGCGGCCGCCCGCACTCTCTTTCTCCAGCAGCGTCGCCGCGGCCGCGAGCTCGAGACCGACCCCGGCGGCGATGGCGGCCACCTCGGGTGCGCGCAGGATGCCCCACGCCGCGAGGGAGTCGACGGCGCTCACCGCAGCCTCCGCGGTCGTCGGCGCGGGACCGGCACGGCGTAGGGCAGCAGCGGCGCCAGTGCCCGCCACAGCGCGAGCTCGTCGAGCGCGGCGCGCAGCGCGGTCTCCCGCCGCGTCCACTGCCGCTCGGCCTCGGCCAGCCAGCCGCCGGGGAACGCGGTCGGCTCGGCCGCGGTCATCCGAGCCAGCCCTGCGCGAGCGCCAGCACCAGCAGGGTGCACAGCGCGACGTACACGCTGGTGATCGGGTAGCAGCCCAGCATGCGTGCTGCCCGCGCGATCACGGTGCCTCCGGCTTCTGGTCCGGGCTCGGCTCCGGTTTCTGTCCGCCGAGGATCCGTGCCATCAGCCGGTCCCCCAGCACCGCACCCGGAAGCCCCATCATCGCCGCGGCCAGGCCGAGGATCGCCATCCTCGGCTCCGGTACCGCGACCGCCTCGTAGCCGGCCAGGGCCATCCCGCCGAGCACCAGCAGCGTCGCGTGCAGCCGCCCGTACCTCACCCGCATCCGACACCCACATCAGTCCTCCGAGGGTCGTTGGTCAGCCGACGAGCGCGAAGTCGATGTGCACCCAATTTCCGCCGTTCGGTTCGAGCGCGAGCGAGCCCCCGCTGTCCTGCCACGCCTCCAGCCGCACCGTGGTGCCCGCGGACAGCTGCCGGGTCGCCGACAGCGTTGTCGTGAACGGCAGCCCCGGGCCGGGGCCGCCGGCCTTGGCCAGGGTGGCGCCGCCCCCGGTGAACAGCTCGAAGGTGCGCTCGCTGGAGGCGGCGACGAACCGGGCCACAGCGGTGATCGCCCACAGCCCGCTCTGACCGAGGGTGAACTTGTGCCCGGACCCCTGTGTCGAGCGAGTGACCAGGGCGTGCGCGGCGGTCTCCACCCCGAACGCGACCACCGTGTCGGCGCCGGAGGGAATGGACTGGGCGGCGGTCGCGGCGTAGGACGCGTACGCGCTCGACCCGCCACCCCCGCCGCCGCCGCCGGACCCGCCGACCGCCACCCAGTCCGCGCCGGTGTAGATCAGCACACTGCCGGTGTCGGCCTCGCGGATCAGGAACCCCTCACCCACCCCGGTCGGGCGGGTCGAGCTCGTGCACGGGTAGGCGCGGGCCAGCCAGCCCTCAGTGTCCTCGGCCAGCTGCTGGGCGAGCTGCGGCCCGTTCGGGGCGTCCCCGAGCCCCGGATACCGCAGCCCGAACCGTGTCGTCGATCCCATCGGTGCCCTCCTTAGGTGGTCTGGTAGATGCGGCCGAGGATGATCGGGCCGGCGGCGGTGTTCGCGAGCAGCACGATTCCCACGGCGACCCCGGCGGGGTTGACCACGGGCAGGTTCTGCAGGATCACGGCGCCGCCGATGTTGACGGTGTTCTCGTAGGTGGTGGGGTTCCAGGCGGTGAGCCAGGCGCCCATGAGGGGGGCGACGGCGCCGTCGGGGGTGCGCGTGAGGAACAGCGCGGACAGGTCGTTAGCCATCGGTCACCCTGAAATTATCTATCCGCTGTAGACTGCATGCGTGGTTGAGCGATGGCGTCCTATCCCGGGATACAAGGACCGATACGAAGTCAGCTCGAAAGGCCGAGTGCGCAGTCTCGGCTTCTACTCGGGCAATCGGTGGGGAACCCGGACCTGGCGGCCAGGACGGATACTCAAAGGTGCAACGATCATCCCTCACGGGTACATCGGGGTGACCCTCGTCGGCGACGACAACGTGCACACCACCGCGAAGGTTCACCGCCTCGTCCTGCTGGCCTTCGTAGGTGAGCCGCCAGATGACAAACCGAACGCCCTTCACCGCGACGACGACCCAGCGAACAACTGCGTCGAGAATCTGTACTGGGGCACACGCTCGGAGAACACTGACGATTCGGTGCGCAATGGCTCGCATGTCCAAGCGCGCAAGGCGACGTGTGCCCTCGGGCACGACCTGGTGGCACCTAACCTCGTGCCGTCCACGACGAAAGCCGGGGGCCGGAGCTGCCTGGCCTGCAAGATGGCGATGGCGAACCACCTGCATGACCAGAGGCTGCGAGCGCAGGGACGGCAACGCACACGGTTCAACCGGGGGAAGGACGGTTTCCAGCGCCGAGCCGGTGAGGCGTGGGAAGACGAAGCACACCGCCGGTATCGCCACATCATGGGCGTTCATGCGTTCGGCCGATTGTAGATCCGTACCCACATGGCCTCCATCTTGGCGGGGTTGAAACCGTTCGGATAGAACGCATCGAGCTGGAAAGTGAGGTGCATGGGTCCGGGGGCTTCGGCGACCCGCCCGGAGAACTCGAAAAAGTATTCGCCATCAATCCAGCTCTTCAATGTGCGCGCCGACGGATTCCACTCGAACGCGTAATTATGCCAATTCTGGATATCCATTGGTTTGGAGGCGTACTCTTGCACGATCGGCTGATGGTTCGGATAGTGCAGATACGCCTCCGCCTTACCGGAATCACAGTTTGTCTCAAAGAAGTCGTACTCCGCCCCGGCCGGCCACTCGTCCGACGTCGGCCACGTAATCAGGACCGGGTGGTAGCGGTTACCGCCCGCACCCGGATCAATCGAATACGTGCGCATCCGCACCTCGATGCGGCAGCCGTACTCGTCGCGGCGGAACGCCATCCCACCGGTATCCCCGCCCGCGTTCCCGTAGCAGGTCAAGATGCCGTTAGCGACCGAAAACGCCGACGGCGTACGGCGACCATTCCCCGCGTGCCCCGGCCCGTCATACATCACCCACTTCGCCGAGCTCGGCGCGCCGGTGTACTGGAACTCGTCACCATCGACAACCGGGCCCCAGCCCAGAATCGCCGCGGCCTGCGTGCCGTCCTCCGGCCCACCCGGACCCGGGTCCGGGTTACCGGGGTTACCCGGATCACCGGGGTCCGGGTCCGGCGTCGGCGTCGGGTCAGGCTGCGTCTCGATCGACCCCACCGGATTCAGCTGACGGGTCACCACCTCGAGCGGGGCGTCCCCGACGAGCGGCACGGTCAGGTTGTCGATGACGTGCCGCTCCAGCGTGGTCCCGATCGCCGCGTCCACAACGTCGAGAGGCCGCAACGCCGGGTGCGGCACGCTCCAGACGGAGACGTTGGAGGGGAGCCCGGTGTAGCGGGCCAGCACGGTCGCGGCGGCTTGCTCGACCGCCTCAGCCGTCTTGAGCACCGGTGACGCGTAGTAGCGGGGGGCGGCCCCGAACTTCCCGGACCAGAACAGCGGGCTGTTGCGGTCGTTGTTGTACGCCAGCTGATAGCCGGTCGGGTGCGCAGAGTCCGACCCGTACGCCGACACGATGTTGTACACGCCCTCGCGGGACACCGACCGCGACGCGCGGACCAGGGTGCCGGTGCGGCCGGTGCGCAGCGTGTACACCGCCTGCTCGGACGGGTCGCGGTCCCGCGGGGTCACCCACAGCTCCCCGGCCTCGTCGAAGATCAGCACGCAGCCTTTCCCGGCGGCGAGCTTCGCCAGGAACTCGTAGGTGGAGTCCTCGACGACCTGCCCGGCCGGGACGATCGTCGTGTCCGGGTCGTAGCCCTGCCAGTGGATCGGGACCGAGTGGTAGATGTACATTCCGTAGCCCTCCTGCGAGGGCTGCCCGGACACGGCGGGGTCGCCGTTGACGAGCCGGTGGAAGATCACCCGATGCGACAGGCCACCGGCCGGGACCTGGTAGGGGTACAGCACCCGGTTCTGTTGCATCTGCTTGATCCGGTCCGAGCAGGTGACGCGGATCGGCCCCCACGGGGCGTCGTCCTGGACGACCTCGTCGATGCGGTAGTAGCCGAGCGGCACGAGCTCGCGGGTGCCGTCACCGAAGTCGATGCCGCGCTCGACGAACAGCTCGTTGCCGTAGGGCTGGCACAGCTCCCAGTAGTCACCGGGCACGGTCACGCTCAGTGTGGCTTTGACGTCCGATGTGGAGCCGAGCTTGACGTCCCCGCCGAGCAGCGGCAGCTCGATGCCGCCGGTCGGGGTCGTCCCGAACTGCGTGTCGGTGAGGACCTGCACCCGGGACACGGCACGGTGCGAGCCGGTGACGACCTCGGCGAACCGCGCGGACACCTCGTACATCTACTGGATCTCCTGCCAGGTCCCGGCCGCGTCGAGCAGCTCCTGCCAGGTGCCGTACTGGGCTAGCACCGTCTCCCAGGTAGTCGAGGCGCCGACCACGGACGGGGGCGGGGCGGTCACCTCGGTCAGCGGGATCCGCCACTGCGCCGCCGCCGACCGTGGGGTCGGAGGCGCCCACTCGTACTCGCCGACCGCGGCGTACATGCTCGGCAGCGGCGTGCCCGAGCAGGTGTGCAGAAAGATCGGATGCCCTTGGCTCAGCGCCGCGTCCAGCCGCTCCGTGTCGTCGATATCGCCGGTGCGGACCTGGATCTCTACCCGACGCGACGAGTGCACATCGGTCACGACGACCGGCGGGATCCGCCCCTTGACGTCGTAGGTTGCGTTGCGGGCCGCCCGCGTGATCGGCGACCACCCCGTCAAGGTGATCTTCCGGTTCAGGTACGGGGCGGCGATGAACTTGATCCACGCGTGCGCCGGGTCCCCAGACCGAATCACCTGCGCCGTCGCGGTCACCACATCCGCCGCGCCCTCCGGCGACGACAACCCCACGATCCGGTACGTCATCGGGACACCAGCGGTGTACTCGTAGTCGTCCACCGGGCGGGCCATCCGCCCACCGGACACGCTGACCTTCCCGCCCCGCACCTGCGTCCACACCGTCGACCCGGCCGGGCGGGAGTACACGACCGCGCAGATCGTCCCGGCCGGGAACCCGATCGCCTCCACCCTGATCCGGCCGTGGTCGTCGTCGTAGCCGGAAGCGACGATCAGCCCGGACTCGCCCCACGAGATCGGGTCGTCCCGGGTGCCCGAGCCGGTAGCCGCCCCGGTCTCGCCCCAGGTCGCGGTGTCTTGCCCGGTCGGGCCCGGCTGTGTGGCGGTCTGGTCCCCGCTGTCCGCCCACCCCCAGCTGTCGTCGCCGGTGATCAGATAGGAGCGTGAGTTGCCGGGGGTGCCCTCCCACGTCGCGCGCGGGCTGTCCCCGTCAAAGTAGTCGTGCAGCGTCGACCCGAGCGTGATCATCGAGGCCGTGTACTGCGCCTCACCGTCCCCCCCGGCGACGACCAGCACCGCGCGGGTCGCCCCCGCAGGGGGCACCGCCGCACCCGCACCGACCCCCGTATTGACGCGGGTCGTCGACCCAGCCGACAGCGTGTACGGCACAAACGACGACGACGACAGATAGCTACTGTCGTCGTACCAGTCGAACCCGACCGTCACCGTGCTTGCGGCAACCGCCCGAATATGCACCGACCCGACGTAGTAGCTGTCCGCGACAATCGGGATCTGATTCGCGCAGATCACATCCCCGGCCGCGGTCCCCGCGAACCCCGTAGTACGCGGCAGCGACGCATGCGCCGAGGTCGTGCGACCCCACCCAGCCTCACCGAACCACCCCGCCGCGTTGACCTTGCACGCCGGGTTCTCGACGAGATTGATCAGGGTGCCCATGAGTCAGCTCAGCTCGCCGTCACCGTGATCGTGAGCGTCCACTGCAACGAGCTGGTCTTGGTCCCGAACGACTGCACGAACCGGTTCACCAGCGTCGCCCCGGCCGCGGCGTTCGCCAGCCCCGCTTCCTCCCAATCGAAATTCGCTTCGCTCGTATCGAAAGTCGCCCAGAAAAACGCCTGATTCCCCGACACCGTCGGCGCAGCGTCGACCAGCTTGCGGAACTTGTTGGTGCCCTGCAGATCGGTCTGCCCGGCCGCCGCAGCGGCCGTGCCGTCCCCGACGCACACCCGCGCGTTCGTCTCGTCCAGCGCCGTCCCAGCGATCCCACACAACCGGTTCAGCAGCAGCGTCGCCCCCGCCGTCAACAACAGGTTGTCACCCTCGAGCACCTCGTACGGGGTGGCGCGGCGCAGGTCGTCATCGGCCCAGTACTTGGCGACCGTGGCGCGGCCGCGCCACCGGACCGCCCCGCCCAGCTCGGCGGCGCCCGTGATGGCGGCGGTCTCCGCCACCGTGGCCTGCTCGATCGTCACCGTGTCCTCCTGTCCTAGTAGCCGACGCCGGCGCCGGCGCCGACGGTGCGCCGGGTTTCGCGGTCACGCCGGTCCAGCTCTTCGCGGATGACCGCGCGGATCGGCTGCCCATCCAAGATCACTGTGATGTTGGTGCCGCCGACCGTGACCCGCGGCGCGGCGCCCGAGCTGGCGGCGGCACCGATCCGGCTGGCCAGGAAGTCCGGCAGGTTGAGCCCACCGGCGGCCATCGGGGCGATCCGCATGCCCATCCGTCTGGCGGCTTCGGCGAGGATCGACAGGGAGCGGGCGGAGCGGTCCAAGGGGATGAACGCTTCGGGGACACGCATGTTGTCGCCGATGATCCGCCAGGTGTTGCGGGGGACGACGTCGGCGCGTGAGCCGGACATGGGGCGCAGCCGGTGGCCGTTGAAGTACTTGAGCATGCCACCGGACGCCATCGGCGCCAGCACCCCGCCCATCGCCTGCGGACGGGGCGCGGACCCACCCGGGCGGCGGCCCTCGTCGATGTACTTGATCGTCCACACGGTGGTGCCGGTGCGCGGGATGTTGTCGATCGCCGGAGTGACCAGGTCCCGAGGGTCCAAGGTGATCGTCGCGTGCTGCCGGTCGCCGTACTGCACCGTGCCGTTGATCTTCCCCGTGGCGGGGTCCGGGTTCGCGTCCAGCACCATCGTTCCGGTCGATCCGTCCGCGAACTTCACCGACTGCACGATCTTCCCGTTCACCAGCCGAGGGTCCCCGTCGATCGCCACCGTGCCCGTCGACCCGTCCGCGTAGGCGATCTCGGCAGTGATCTTCCCGTGCGCGGCGGCCGTGTCCGCGTCGATCGGGACCACACCCTTCGACGCTCCCGCCCGGTTCAGCAGCGTGGCCAGCGCGCCACCGGCCGGTTCGGTGTTCCCGTCGATCGGCACAGTGCCAACCGACTCGTCGATCAGTCGCAGCACATAGGCGAGCGCGTCCTGCACCGGGACGGTCTTGCCCTCAATGAGCACCGACTCTTTCCCGGCGGCGATCTCCGAGAGGATATGCCGCAGGGCGAACCCGGCCCCGTTCGAGTTGCCATTGATGTTCACCTCCGGAGCAGCCGAGTTCACCTGCGTAATGAACCGGTCCAAATCGCCCTGCGCGGCCGTGCCATCGGCCTGCAACTTAATCGGATCCGGATGGTTCCCATTAATGTTGTTGACGATCCGCTGCCATTCCCAGCCGATCTCGTCGAAAATCCCGCCGATATCGCCGGACGCGATCTGCCCCGCGGCCTCCACGAAATCGTGTAGCTGATCACCCCAGTAGCTCAGGTTGTCGGCGTTCCCCCCGGCGGCGGCAAGGTTGACCTTGTCCATCTCGACCGCGACCGCCGCGACCGCCGCCGCCGCACCAAGCCCCTTCAACCCGCCCAGCTTGGTCCTCAAGGTCCCGGTCTTCTTCGCCGCACCATCCGCGGACCGGCCCAGCCCGTCGATCGCCGACGTCGCCCCACCCAGCCAGCCCGCCACCGACTGCGCCACCTTGAGCGCCTTCAACCCGCCGGCGTAGGCGACCAGCAGCGGCACCACCGCCGCCACGACTTCCTTATGCTCCGACAGGAACCCCGCCAGGCCCTGCAGCAGCGGCCCGACGACCTGCAACGCAGACACCAACGTCCCGCCGAACGCCTTCGCCGCCGCCTGCGCCGCCGGCGCCAGCTCGACGATCAGCGGCCCCGCCTCCCGCAGCGCCGCCATCAGCACATCCCGGGTCACATCCCCGGCGACCTTGAGGGTCTCCCCGAGCGCCTTGAGCGCCTCCTGACCCTCCACGGACTTGAAGAAGTCTTCGACGGCCTGCGTCGTGGTGACCATGCCGTCGAGGAAGTCACCCTGCCCCGACGACAGCCCGGAGAACACGGTGCCCCCGATCGAGCCGAGGTTCCCCAGCACGGTGCCGAACTTCTTGGCCGACTCCGCCCCCTGGTCGATCAGCTGCGAGATCCGGCCGGACTCCACCCCGGCATCCACCCACCGCTTGAACTTCCCGGTGACCGAATCCACAGCCGACCCGAGCCGACCCAGCTTGGACGCACCCACACCGCCGAGCCCGAGCAACCCGGACAGCACATTCCCCAGCGCCGGCCGCATCTCCCGCAGCAGATCCTGCGTGCCGCCGAGAACCTCGTTGACGTCGTTCACCGCAGACGGCGCCATCAGCGCCTTCGCCGCCGACCGGCCCATCGCGTTCATCTCGCCCGCGACCCCGGACATCCCGGTCTTCAGGATCGGCAGGTAGGTGCCGCCGAGCTCACCGACGTCGTCGGCGAACCCGGCGAAAAACCGGCCCTGCACCTCCTGCCGCAGCGCGGTCGCCTCCGGCCGCAGCGCCTGGAACGCCCGCGCGGTTTCCTGCGCGGCCGGCGCCAGATCGGCGATCGCCTCCGCGAACTTGGCCGGGTCGTCCATGCTGGACAGGGCGTCGCCGAACCCGGCGGTGGCCACCTTGAGCGTCGCCAGAGCGGCGCCACCGGCGAGCGCGGCACCGGGCACCGCGAGCAGCGCCCCCGACATGGACACGATCGCCCCGGTCAACCCGACCAGCGCGTTGACCCCGCCACCGGCGGCACCCAGCAGCGCGATGCCCTTCGCCGCCCCGACGAACGCCTTGGACAGAGACCTGTCGAGCCCCTCGCTCTTCGCCCGGAAGGCCTCGAGGTCGGCCTGTGCCTTGCGCGCCGCCCGGGACAGGCCGTCGACACTGCCGTCAAAACCTCACCCGGATAGTCCGGGATGCGCTAGCCACAGCTGTTCACCTCCTCACCATGCGCGAGGTCGTGCAGCTTGTGGCACGACTTGCACATGGGCCGGTAGCGAGCGACGTCCAGGCTGTAGAGCAGCCCGGTCCGCTCGTCGGTCTTCGGCTTCGGGTCGGTGTAGTCGTAGGCCCAGTCGGCGGCCTTGCTGCCGCACGTCACACACGGGGACTCGCACGCCTTGCCGCGCTCGCGAGCGATGCGCTGGTGCAGCAGCGAGTAGGAAGCCTCATCGCCGACCCACAGCGGATGCGCCTTACCGATCCGCTGACTGGCCGGGTTGTCCTCTCCGCGGACGTAGCCGAGCTTCTGCGGGTCGCCCTGCACCTTCCATCGGACGTAGTACTTGTAGCACCAGCCCCGGGCGCCACTGCGCCCAACGGGCCGGTCGCAGCCCACCGCCTGACACGGTCGATCCGTGCGCGTCGGGCCGAGCACCGGGCCGGTGGCGTACGGCGACCCGTGACGTCGCAGCGCCGAGTAATGGGTCCTGCAGTAGCTCTGCGCCTCGTGGACCAGGTCGCAGCCAGGAATAGAGCAGACGCGGGTAGCCTTCATGGCTAGCCCCCTCTCGCCGAGATCGAGTAGGTGGGTCAGGGGCCGGGTGAGCGTTGGCGCGCTCCCCGGTCCCGCCTCATCCTCCCATGTGGATGCGTTGGCCATCAGCCGGACCCCCACTTGCGGATGACCGAATCGGCGATCTCGTTCCAGGTGCGGTCGATCCGGTCCTGTTCACCCTCGATCGCCGTAAAGAACCAATAGCTATGCGCGCCCTGATGCGGCCGGTACTGCCGACCCGCCGACCCCCGATACCGTCGCCGCGCATACCAACCCGAACGGCGGTTCATCCCGAACTCCGACCCGAAGATCACACCCGACGACCGCTTCGTGCCACCGGCCTTGACCACCGGCACCCGATCCCGAACCGCCTTCACCGAGCTGGCCGCCCGCGCCGACTGCGCCGTGTCACCCATCCCGGACGCACGCGCCACCGCGGCCAACGACTGCGCGAGCACCATCGTCCGGTCCCGCAACTCGGCGGACGCATCCTTGGGCAGCTCACGGAACGCGCGGAGGGTGTCGCGGACCCCGGTGATCCGAACATTGATCGTCAACCCGCCGGCCATCCGCGCACCCCTCTCTCAGCCGCTCATCTGCGGACCGTCGTCGGCCCGCCGCCCGTCGTTGCTGCCGTCCAGCAGCTCGTACGCCGTCGCGATCACCCGCGCCCCCTCCGCCGCCCACACCGACGGCGGGATGCCGGTACGGACGGCAAGAGCCACCACCGACCGGCTCAGGGAGCCGGCTGGGTAGGGTCCGCCGCGTCCGCCGCCTCGTCGAACCGGGTCAGCTCGCATGTCGCCTCGAACTCCGCTTGGGTGCCGGTGAACAGCCGTTGCCGCGACGCCGCGGCGTACGCGAGCTGGTAGAACGCGGTCAGGGTCGGCGCGGCGAGCACCGCGCCCACCGACCGACCCGGCCCGGCCTTCTCCCACGCCAGCACGTCCCGCGACCCCGCGACCACACTGAACGGCTCACCCGAGTCCGGGACCACCCGAAAGTTGAACACCGCGACCCCTCAGATCCTGATCACAGCGCGCGTCACATCAGTGACCGCCGAGTAGTCGACCAGCGCCCGACCGGCCCCCTCCGCCGCGTCCGCGGGCTGCGCGAACGTCCGCGACGGCAACGGCCCAATCAGCCGATGAGCCCCAGCGGGCACCGTCACCGCCAGGTCGGCGAGCGCGAGCCCGTCCTGCGTCACCGGGGTCTGCACGGTCACCGTCACCGCCGCGACGCCGGCGTTGTCCACCCACACCGCGACCGCGCCGACGTCGACGATGTCCCCGTCGATCGTCGGGGCGGTCAGCGGCGGCGCCACCCCCGCCCGGGTGATCGGCTGCGTCGTCACATCCACACGTGCCATTACTCAGTCTCCGATCAGGGTCGGGAGTAGACGGGCTTACCGACACAGGGCAGGGTGACCTCGGTCTGCTCCGTGGTGCGGACCTCACCGCCGACGCTCGGGGCCTTGACCGTCACCGTGCCGGTCCACCGCACGTGCTCAGCCGGGATGTCCGGGTGGTGGTCCAGCTGAAACGCGACGTCCTGCCCGTCCTGCAACGTCAGGAAGTCAGAGATTCCACCTGAGCGCCAGTCGCTGTAGAACGTCAGCTCGAGCGACCAGTCCGGGTCGGTCTCCTCACGGAACTCGCCGTCCGGGCAGTAGGTGTACCGCTTCTCGCCGTCCTCCGAGTTGTTCACCATCTGCCAGGACACGACCTGGCACTGGTACTCGACACCGCCCAGATCAAATGTGATCTGCTTGAGCTTGCGGTTATGCGCAACCATTTACAAACTCGTTTCTATCTGCAATTCGTAACAAGGCAATTCGGTGGTGCCGGTCGACCACACCCCCGGATCGGCGCGGATCACCACCGCATCCGGCACCGTGTCGACCGCCGCCGCTACCAGCGGCGCCAGATCCCACAGCCGGGGCAGCGCCCGCTCGTCCGCCGCGACCACGACCGCGACCAGCCACCGCGCCGACACCGGGTCGGCACACGGACCACCCCACGTGAGCGCCGGCGGCCCGAGCACCACCCCGGGCGGGTCGATCACCGCGCCGAGGTCGGTGTAGACCCGCACCCCCGGCACGGTGCCCAGCGCGCTGGCCAGCTCGGCCGCGGCGTCCGCGACCGCGCCCATCAGGCGATCACCGGGGACCGGTAGCGGCCGATACGCAGCAGCCGCTCGATGTCCGGATCGAACGACGGCACCCGGGCGGCGCCGAGCTCGGCCATCGCCACCAGCCCATCCGGTGAGCGGCGGCGGGTGTGCCAGCGCCCGGCCAGCCGCAGCGTGCCGGTCACCAGGTCCGCATCCGGCTCCGGCAGCGTCGAGCCCAGGTCCCCGGCGAAGTCGAACCCGCCCGCGTGGACCCGCTGCACGAACACGACCGCGGCGTCCAGCATGGACGTCAACCGGGCGTCGTCGCGGGTGTCGGCCTCGTCGATGCCCAGGTCGCCCTTCAGCGCGGTCAGCGTCGGGGGCCAGGCCATCACGCACCGTCCTTCCGGGCGTGCCGGGCCCGCCGCCCGCCGCCGGACCCGACCGGCCGTGGCGCAGCGGTGAGCCCGAACGCCTCGAGCACCCGCAGCACCTCGGCCAGCGCGGCCCGCGCCTCGGTATCGACGACCTCGCCGCCGGCCGGGGCCGAGACGGCCGGCTGCGTGCCGACCGGCTCGACTCCCACACCCAGCGCCGCGGTGTGCAGATGCCTCCACGGAGGGGCCATCGCCATCAGACCGCCGCGGTGATGACGTTGCGCTTCACCGAGTCCCCGCTGTACTTCACGTGGACCGCCGAGTAGCCCCAGATCCCCACCTCGATCGAATGGGGGCCTGACTTCTCCTCGTAGCGGAACCGCATCAGCGCCGACTCGAACAGCAGCGTGTCCGCCGCGCGGGCGGCCAGGATGCTCTCCGGGTACTGCGTGACCCCGTCCGAGGCGATCACCCCGAGCCCGTGGATCCGCCCGTCCACCGCGACGCTGCCGGTGCCGACCACGTTCATCGGGCCGGCCGAGTCCATCGGCATCAGCGGCCGACCCGCGGAGTCCTTGAGCTTGAGCAGCTCGCCGTAGCGGGCCACCGACAGCACCAGGATGTCGGCGGGCAGCTTGCGGGCGTTGCGGACCGCGATGGCCAGGTCGATCAGGTCATCGGAGACCGCGAGGTTGCCCGCGGCGGTGTCCCACGCGGCCTCGTTGGCGTAGGTCGTGACCGCCGTCCCGGCCGCGGTGACCATCGCCGCGACCACCTTGGCCTCGATCTTCTGGTTGTACACCGACAGCAGGTCGCCGTAGATCAGCCCGTCGATCGCCGGGTTGGCCATGTCCAGCATCTGCCGGGAGAAGACCTGCGCCCCGGTGGTCGGCTTCGGGGTGACCGTGACCGTGTCGCTGTCGTAGGCGTCGGTCGACGTCGGCGCGGTGTTCTCCGACGCCTGCTCGGCGACGATCGTGTCGGTACCCGCGGTCTGCCGTGGCAGGGTCAGCGGCCGCGGGTCGTCCCCGAGCGGCACCTGCCGCACCGCCCCGGATGCGCGGCGGCCCTGCCGGGCGATGGTCTGGTACTCCTCCACCAGCCAGTGTGGCGCGACCAGCCCGACACCCTCGTTCGGGGTGTCGAGCGCCCGGTGATGCTCGGCGAGCCGCCGCGAGGCGTCCTGGTAGCCCTGCTTCGCCCGGAACATGTCGCCGAAGAAGCTGTGCTCGCCGCCCTTGCGGTAGTGCCCGGGGTCGCGGTCGCGGGTCTGCGCGGTGCCGGTCAGCGCCTCGGCGCCACCCGACCGCGTCTCGCCGCCAGCTGCGCGGGTGTGGTCCCCGGTCGCCTCCGGCGGCGGGCCGTCACCGGCCGCGGCGATCTCCGCCGCCGCCACACCGACCTTCGCCGAGCGGCGCTCGAAGTCCGCCAGGGACTCGATCTCGCCGGCCAGCTTCTCCGCGTCCGCCGCCCGCGTCCGGATCGTGCCCAGCTCGTCCTCGGTGAGGTCCCGGTTCTCGGCCACGGCGAGCGCCTGCAGGCCCTCGATCTCGGTCCGGATCTCCTGATACTGCTCGCGCTTGCGCACGAGATAGGGGGATGCCACGACGTGTGCTCCCAAGTCGATAGGTGTGTAGGTCCACCTAGAGACCGGGGTGTCGCCCGCCTACCGTGTCCGGGTGCCCGCATCACGGGGGAGCGGCGGGGGTGCGGACCTCGGGGCCGAGGGGCCGGCATTGGTGTATCGCCTGCGGATGCTAGCCGATCACGACGACGAGAGCACGGGGAGCCGCCCGAGGATCTGCGCGCACTCCGCCAGCCCCACCCGCTCGACCGCGTCACCGTCGCCCGCGGCCGCGCGCACGCCGGCGATCGTGGCGTGCTCGCCGTAGGCGCCCTCGTCCACCACGGACACCTCCCGCAGGTCCGCGGTCACCCGTTCGATCGTGCCGTCGGGCAGACGCCGGTTCTGCCGCTCCCGGAACCCGATCGACAGGTCCGTCAGCGCGCCACCCTCGATCAACGCCAGCGTGTCGTCGCCCGCCGCGGTGCGCGCCACCTGCCACGCACCCCACAGGCCCGCGGCGTCCTCCCGCAGCTCGAGCGTGCGCCCGATCAGCTGCCAGTGATCTCGCCGGAACCTGACCCGGTGCGCGGCCGCGATCTGGTGCGCGAACGCCCCGGGCGCGAACTGCTCGACGAGGTCGGCGTCGATGCGCATCGCCACGCCGTAGGGCACCGCGATGCCCTCCACGATGCGACCGTCGCCACCCTGCGCTGGAGAGCGGATCTCCAGCGCGGCGTTGAACATCCGACGCAGCTCGGTCACGGTTGACCCTCCTCAACAGACCCGGCCGGCGGCGGCCCGGCCGTCGGCGCCCGGAACACGTGCTCGGCCCATTGCTCATCCAGGCCCGGGATCGGCGCCCAGTCCTCCAACGCGCGGGCCTCGTTGGGCTGCAGGAAGCCCTCGCGGATCCCGATGGCGTGCGCCTTGTAGCGGCCCAGCGTGTCCGCGCGCAGCAGCCCGTCCAGCGCGGCCTTCACCCACATCCCGGCCGGCAGGTGCGCGGACAGGGTCTGCTCGAACCGCTCGAAGTGCTCCTGCAGCGAGAACCGGACCAGGTTGATGCCCTCTTGCTCGATATTCGCGTACACCCGGGAGGCCTGCGCGGCGCCGAGCCAGGACGGGTCCAGCCCGAAGATCAGCGCGATCTCGTGCAGGCTGAACTTGCGCGCCTCCAACAGCTGCGTCTCGGTCGGGTTCCAGGCGATCGGCTCGACGTCCGTCGACGGATTGAGCACCACGGGCACTCTGGTGCGCACGCTGGCCATCCACTTGGCCTTGAGCTCGTCGGCCTCGACCTGTGTCAGGTCCGGGTTCTCGCTCTTGATCTTCACGCTCGGCACCGCGTGCTCGGAGACGCCCCGCGCCTGCTTGTCCAGCTCGACCGACAGCCCCAGCGCGCCCGCCAGATGCGCCTCCAGGATCCCCATGCCGCGCAGCGCACCCGGCTCGCACAGCCCCTTGACGTGGATGACGTCCCGCGTCGAGCGCCACCGGCCACCGATCCAGTACACGATCTCGCCGACCGGGAAGTCCGCCGCCTGGTTGTCCGACTGGCCGATCCGGCGGACGAACACCGACCGGGCCGGAACCGGCACCACCGCCGTCGGCGCCCGGTCGCGGCCCCGGTCGACGATCAGCCCGAGCGCGTTGCCGTGCCACAGCAGATCCAGATGCCACGACGAGAACGTTGTCACCCGCACGTCCGGGGGTGCCGGCTGCTCGACCAGCGCCGGGCTCGGCCTCACCCGCTGCGCGCGGCCGCCGCGGTCCTGGTAGGCGTGCCAGGGCACCCCGCCGAGGATCCCGGCCTGCAGCCGCGCGGCCCGCCACGCACCCGGGATCGACATGCCGCCCCGGTAGCTGTCCTGCGCCCAGTCCGCGTACATCCCCGGGCCACCGTCGGTGACCACCGTGTACGTCGCGGTCTGGCCAGTCTTGGTGTCGGTGGCCTCGTAGACCAAGTTGCGGTGGAACAGCGCCCCCAGCCCCATCAGCTACCCCCGGGGAGCCCGCGCAGCGCCCAGCGCAGCACCGTCCGATACACCCGGCACCGCCAATGACGGCACGGCCTCGGCGGCGGCCCCTCCAGGCCCTCCAGCGCGTCGGCCAGGCCCTCGACCACCTCACCCAGCCACGCGGACTCCGCCTCGCTCAGCCGGGTGCCCTCCGGGATGTCGACCCAGATCCGGTCATAGCGGCCCATCAGGTCCCCTTCCCCGGCCGCGGCAAGCCATGGCCGGCCTCCAACAGCACCCCGACCAACAGCAGCACCAGCCCACTGATCGTCAGCGCCAGCGGCCACGCCAGCGCGGCGAACAGCCCGCCCAGCACCGCGGCCACCCCGACGGCCTGGCACACCGCCCACAACCGCACCCGATCCACCAGCGCCCCCCTCAGAAGATCCTCGATCGCGGGATCACCACCGGCTCCGGCACCGTCCGCGCCAGATGCACCGCCCCGGCGACGGCATAGACGGCGTCCACGTGGCCGGCGCCGCGGCGCGCGAACCGCCACCCGTCCCCGGTGTGCAGCCGCTGCGCCCCCGCCACGTGCGCATCCAGCAGCGGATCAGCGGGATGCAGAATCCGCCGCGCCTGCACGAGGTCGGCCAGGCCCTGGCACGCCTCGTGCACCTGCTGGCCCTTGATCTCGACCGCGCCGAGCGCGCGCAGCTCCGGGGCGAGCGCCGCGGCCGGCCCCGCCGGGAGCCAGCCGACCGCGGCCGGCCCGATCCGCGCCAGCAGCTCGGCCAGCTCCCGCCGCGCGTCCTCGGTGGACGACCACGCCCCGAAGATCTCCACCCGGACCCGGCCGTCGTCGAGCAGTGCCGCCCCGCCGAGGGTGACGTGCGCACCGTCCGGGGCCACGTCCACCACCGCCGCCACCCTCGCCCGCACCGCGGCGAGCGACCCGGCCGGGTCCGCACCCGCCTTCCACCCGGCCGCGTCCAACGCCGAGTCGAGCGCGTCGACGTGCTGGCACAGCACCTCGGTCCGGAACACCTCCGCCGGGTCGGTGGCCAGCGACGTCCGCACCGACGCCGCCGACAGGGTGCGCCCCAGCGCCGGGTTCGCCGCCGCCCACCCGTCCACGTCGTCGAGCTCACAGCCGTCCGGCGCCGACCACTCGAACAGCCCGAGCGTCGGCTCGGTCTCGGCGAGCGCCGCCGACCGCAGCGTGTTCAGCACCACCGACTGGTCCGAGCCGGCGTTGGAAATCCCCACGATCAGCCCGTTCGGGCGCGCGCTGGTGGTTTTCGACAGCGCCGCCCACGCCCCGGTGTCCCGCTGCGCCCGCAGCTCGTCGAGCACCAGCAGGTCCACGCTCAGGCCGCGGCCGGCCTCATCGGTCGCCGCGGTGATCCGGTACCGGGCCCCGTTGGTCAGGGTCAGGCAGATCTCGCCGTTGGCCCGCCGCACGTTCTCCACCTCGGCGGCCAGCTCGTCGTTGCCGCGCGCGAGCGCCACCGCACCCGCCCACGACTCGCGGGCGATATCCAGGCTCTGCGCGGCCCCGAGCACGAGCTCGGCGCGGCCCATGTACATCGCCCACAGCGCGACGATCTTCAGCAGGGTGGTCTTCCCGTTCTGCCGGGCGATCAACGTCAGGAGCGTGCGGAACCGGTAGCCCCCCTCGGGGCGCAGCTCGAGCGCGTGGATGAGCCACCAGCGCTGCCACGGCAGCAGCTGCACGCCCAGGACCTCGGCGGCGAACTCGATGGCCTCGAACCCGAGCGAGGTGGCGGGGGTGAGCGCGCAGCCGCAGCCGCACGGACCGGGCGGTCCGGTCACGAGCGGGCGGGTCCACAGCCGCGGCTCGGTCCGCCCGAGAATCTGCGCCGGCCGCTCCAGCATCACCGTCACGGCCGCTCCGCCTCTGCCAGAACCCACAGCAGCGAGCCCGACAGCGACAGCAGGAGGGCCAGCCAGCCGAACCGATCCGGGCCCACGATCAGCGCGGCCACCAGCAGCGCGGCCATCGCGAACGGCACGCCGTACCAGATCCGCTCGCCGACGCTCGGCACGCTACGGCCCGTCACGTGGTCCGCCACAGTTCCCAGGCCAGCGCGCACAGCACTGCGACCGCACCGGTCAACGTGGCGAGCGCGGCAAGAGCGAGCAGCATCGCGGTCACGATGCTGCCGCCATCCCGGCCAGTCGGGTCGCGATGACCTCGCAGTACCGTTCCTCGATCTCCACGCCGATCGCGCGGCGGCCTAGCTGCCGCGCCGCCAGCAAGGTGCTCCCCAGCGCCCGCGAACGGATCGGCGATCACTCCGGGCGGGCACTTTTCGAGCAGCTCGGCGAGCAACGACACGGGCTTCTCGGTGGGGTGGTGGCGGGTGCCTCGCCCGCGCTGGCCAACCGTGCCCGCGATCGCGAGGTGGCGCAGCACCGACGTTCCCCGACGCCCGGTGAACCCGTGGCCCAGGACGTAGATCTCCTCGGTGTTGGGCTTCCACGGGATCCGCAGGTCGCCCATCCCGACGTGCCCACCCTTCTCCCAGGTGAGCAGGGCGCGCGTCAGCGCGGGGCGAGGCGCGCGCCAGTGCCCGAACACCAGTGCGGGCCGCTCACCCCACAGCGCGAGCGCGGCGTCCCGGGCCAGCGTGGACCGGTCGCCCGCGACCCGGCTCTCACCGAATGCGCCCCGCATGCCAGACCGAAACCTCACCCCGTACGGCGGGTCGGTCACGAGCACGTCAGCGGCGCGCCAGTCCAGAATCTCGCGGCAGTCCCCGAGGTAGAGGGTCACCAGGGCATCGGCGTAGTACGGTGCCGCGCTCACGACGCCGCCGCCCGCAGCCCGCGCAGCTTCCCCGCGCCCGCCCCCGAGTCGGCCCGCGACGGCCGCGAGCGCGGGGTGGCCTGCAGCTCCACCAGCGCCGCATGCAACCGCGCGCCGAGCCGGTCCAGGGTGTCCCGCTCGGCGAGCTTGGTCTTCAGCGCGGCGATCAGCTCCATGAGCGCCTCGTCGCCGTCCCGTTCGGCCAGCCGCAGCGCCTTGTCCGCCTGCGCGGCCGCGGCCCCGGCACGGTCGATCTGCGTTGCGTACAGCCGGGCCAGGTGCGCCACCGCGGCGTCGGCCTCACCGAGGTCCAGCGCGGCCAGCGACTCGCCCACCGACTCCAGCAGCGACACGCCTCACCCCTCGCCGTCGAGCCACTCGATCCGCGTGCCGTACTCGGGGTGACCGTGCACCCGGCAGAAGTCCTCCCAGCACGTCCACACAGAGGTCGAACGGAGTTCGGTGCGCCACCGGCAGGCCACGCTGCCGTCAGTGAACACGACGCCCTCGTACTGCGGCTCGTCCGGCGCGTTCGCGAGTCCCTTCGCGACGTAGTCCGTGGGCGGGACGGGCCGGTATCCGACGAACCGCCTCATGCGCAGCACCTCCCGGGCGGGGCGATGCCGCCCCCCGCGGGCCGACGGCGGCACGCGCGCCAGGTTGTGACGGCCCGACGAACGCGCGGGGTACCACAGTGGACGCGGGGAGCGACACCGAGATCGTACCGTCCGAATCAGACGATCCGCAGCAGACGGTCACGAGCCCTCACTCGGCTACAGAGTGTGACATCACGCAATGTGACAGTGCGTAGTCGATCACGACGGGCCCTACGAACCCGATGATCGTTTATAGGCCTCTGACCTGCGACAATCGGGGAGAGAGAAACCCAGGGCATTGGGGTGTGCGGGCCCGACCAGCCCCGCAAAAAACAGTGTCACGATTACTCATAGCCACCAGTGCAGTGGCCGCGGCTCAGGGTCAGACGGTTGCGCTGCGTAGCCATTCACTCGGTCACTCTTCGTGTGGCACGACCCGCACAGCGGTCGATAGTGCTCAGGGTCCGTCGAGTAGCGGACGGTCTTGCCGTACCACTGCGCGACTAGGGCTCCCCGGTCGCCGTGGTCGTAGGCCCAGTCACGTGCCTGCCTGCCACAGCCGGTCGCGCACGGGTAGATGCTGGCCGCACCCTTGGTCCTGCGGAGCCGCTTGTGTACCGCCTGGTAGCTGGTGCTCACGGGCCGGCTGCCGTGCGGGTCGCCGTACTTGTCCGCGCGCTGCTGGTGCGGTGCGCAGTAGGCGCGGCCCGCGCGGATGCGTTTGCCGCAGCCGGCGACCGTGCAAGTGGTGGAAGTTCGCTCGCGCCGCGCGGCCGGGCTCCAGGTCTTCCACTGTCGCCGGTAGTCCCGGGCGCAGTCGGTGCAGTAGTTCCCGGGCTTGCCTCGGTGGCGCTCAGGGAAGGCGGCGAGCGGAAGTTGGTGGGTACATCGTGGACAGCGTTGCGTGCTCACTCCCACCAGCCCCTCGGCCTCGGTGCCGGGTCGTGCCGCCGTGGGTCCCCTGTGGACTGGTTGCACCAGGCGCAGGCGGCGACCAGCTTGGACAGGTCCTCATCCCCGGACACGGCACGGCCGATGACGTGGTGCACATGCGTCGCGATCGTCGTGCAGCCGTCGAGCTGCAGCTGGCAGCGGTGCCCGTCGCGGGCCAGCACCAGCGCGCGGGTGCGCCGCCAGGCTCGGGTGCTGCCGCCTCGCCACGCCCGGCTCACGGCCGCCACTCGGGCCGGTAGTCCGGGTGGTCGGCGTACGGCAGCGCGAGCGCCCGAAGCATGCTCTGCATAGCCGCGATCGGGATCGCCCACTCCTCTTCGAGCCAGTCGATTAACTGCCGCTTGGCCTCGATCTCGCGCAGCACCCGCGCCGGGTCCCACCGCACGATGTGCGCGGCATCGGCATCACCGACGGTGATGCCCCAGGCGTCGTACCCCCACGCGTCCACGACCGTCTCGGTCTCGCGGTGTTCATGGCCGGGGGTGCCCTGCGTGCCGCGGTCCTCGTCGGACCCCGCCGGCCAGCTGCAGTAGTACTGACATGACCTCCACTGGCCCTGGTCGGCCACGAGACTGACGTCGCCCTGCGGGAAGTCGGCGCCTGTCGGCGAGGTCCAGCGCCACGGGCCGGGCGTCGCGGCCCGCACCAGCCGCTCGTCCTCGTCGAGCCGGGCCCGCAGGAACTCGATCATCTCGGCGCTCACCGCTCGTGCACCTCCAGTCGGTCCGTCGCGCCCGCCCAGCGTGGCAGCTCCACTACCCGCGCCGGCGAGGACAGCTGGGCGGGGCGCTCCGCCACCTGGCCGACGTAGACGATCGTGCGGCCCCGGTAGGCGTCCACCGCCGCAGCGCCCCACTCGGGTTCCGGTCGGCACAGCAGCAGTGTCCGGCCGGGATGCTGCGCGGCGGCGGTGTGGTCGCCCACTCCGACCCCGGTCCAGCGCCGCCCGGATGACCAGCCGGCTCGGCCGTGCGGGTCCGGGTCGAACGCCAGCACGTCCACGCCGCGGCCGCGTAGCTGCCACGCCCAGTAGCCGGCGCCGGCGCCGACCTCGAGCACGCCGTGCGGCGAGCACCCGGCGATGGTGTCGAGCGCGGTGTCGGTGGGGATGGACCAGGCGTACTCGCGGAGCAGCCCGTAGAAGCCGCGCTGGCGGGCCAGGCCGCGGCAGTCGTCGCACATGCAGCTCAGCCACGGGGCGCCGTCGGGGCCCAGCCCGCGCGGGTCGTGGTCGCGCTGGTGGGCGGTCGCGGCCCGGTAGGCGGCGAGGTAGGGGTTGTCCACTGTGGTCATCCTCTCGCGCTCGGCGCTTCGTCGCGGGTGGGTCGGTGCAGCGGTGGGGCGGCCGGGTCGCTCGCCGACGGCGGCGGCGGCCACGCGAGGTTGGCCCAGTCGCGGTCGCAGGGTGGCGGGGGTCCGCCGAGGGTGCGGTAGCGGCGCTCCCGCTCGAGCGCGCCCGCCAGCTCGACGAGGGTGTCTGCGGCCCGGCGCAGCGCATCGCGGGCGCCGGCGGCGCCGAGGGTGTCGAGGTGGTCGGCGATGGCGTGGATGTCGGCGACGAGGTCGGCGGTGTCGTCGTCGAGGATGCGGGTGTCGGGGCGGTCGGGGAGGGGGCAGCGGTGCTCACTCATCGGTGGCTCCGAGGGCTCGGGCGGTCGGGCACGGCCACGGGACCCCGTACTCGCCGTGCGCGCCGCAGGTGTCGCAGCAGCGGGGCAGGTCGGTGTAGCGGCCGCTGCTGTCGTAGCCCTCGCTGGGTCCGGCGTCACGGTGCAGCGCGGCCTGCCGGAGCGAGGCCGCGACTTGGGCGGGCAGGCGGTGTCGACGGTGCAGCACCCCCGCCAGGGTGTGGATGTCGTCGACCTGCTCGGCGTCCGCCCACGCCCGAAACACGGCGCCGATCAGGGCGCGGTCGGTGTGGAGGTGCTGCCAGGCGACCCGGGTCGCAGCCGAGGCGGTGGGTTCCGCCCCGGCGAGGGTGGCGGCCTCCCGCAGGACCGCGGCCGCGGCCTGCCGTGTCTCGGCACGGCCCGCCGTCACAAGGCCTCCCCGGCGGTGAGGGCGGGGTGCGGGGTGCCGTGCCGGTAGTGCAGCGCCCACCCGTCCGCGTAGGCGACCGCCGGGCCGCCCTCCCGGTGCAGCCGCCCCCGCTCGTCCCGGTGCAGCTGGGTGGGGCGGTCGGTCAGTACCGCCACGTCACGCATCGGCCACCACCAGCCGACCGCCCGGACCGCGGCGGCGAGCGCGTCCAGCTGCGGTGAGGGGGGCAGCCCAGCGATCGGCCGGGCGCACTGGTGGGACGCCAGCCAGTACGCGTCCCGCCACGGGCACAGGTGGCCCCCGACCTCGCCCCAGAGTCGGTCCCCGAGCTGGCCCCGGAGCTGGTCCCCGAGCTGGGTCCAGAGTCGGTCCCGGAGCTGGTCCCAGAGCTGGTCCCCGAGCTGGCCCCAGAGCTGGACCCCGAGCTGGACCCCGAGCTGGCCCCAGAGCTGGACCCCGAGCTGGACCCCGAGCTGGCCCCCGAGCTGGGCCCCGAGCTGGTCGGGCACCACCCTCGCCCCACCTAGCGGGGAGTCTGCCCACACCATCCGGGGTGGTGCCTCCAGCCCCGCCGCCGTGTAGGCGGCGCGCACCGCCGCCTCCGCCGCCGGGCGGTCACACCGCTCGGTGGACAGGCCGACCCGCATCCAGTCGTCCCGCACCCCCCGGATGTGGGTGAGCTGGTCTGCGGTCAAAGCGCCGTCGAACATCAGCAGGTCTCCTCGTCGTCATCGTCGTCATCGTCGGTGAGGTCGGTGTGCAGCGCCTCCACCACCCGCACCTGCCCGGCCGTGACGTGCGGGTAGGCGCGGCAGATCTGCTCGACGGTCTCCCCGGCCGCCAGCCACTCCCAGATGGTGGCCACATCCAGCCGGGTGTGCCCGATCGTGGGGCGTCCGCCCCGGCGGGCGGGGTGGGTGACGATCAGCAGCTCATCCGAGCCCGGGACGGCCGGGTCGGGGTGGCCGAGGATGCGGGCCAGGTCGGGCAGCGGCTGCACCCGCCACTCCTCCAAGATCGCAAAGGTGATATGGGAGCCGGTGATCTGCCGCCACACCCCCTCGTCGCCCCGGATGATCCGGCGGGCGTCCGGGGCGGTCGGGTCGTCGTCGGGGTGGACACGCACCGTCCCCACCAGGTCACGGGTCGTCTCGGGCATCAGCAAGCCTCCTCACGGTCTGGGCGGATCATCCGGGCGTACAGGTCGATCGCGGACCGCTGGAGGGCGGTGACGGTCGGCTGCAGGTGCTCCCCGGCGTCCCGAGCGGCGGCCCACGCGGCGGCCCGAGCGGCGGTCGCCTGCTCGCGCGCCTCCCGCACCACCGGGCCGGCCCGCTCCGCCGACACCATGCCCACAATCCGCCCCAACCCCCGCACCCGGGCCGCCGCCTCACGGCAGGCCGGGACGAGATCGAGCCAGGCCGGCAGCCACGTGCGGATCAACCAATCCAGGGCGATGTAGGAGCGGGCCTCGTCCAAGCCATCACCGGCCGTGCCGGGCAGCAGCGGAATCAGCGGCACCAGCTCCTGCCGCAGATCGTCTGGCAGCACATCGTTGAGGGCGCGCCCGAACGCGCCGAGCACCGGGGACACACACTCGGGGTGGTCTGTGTGCGGCTCCCCCGCCAGGTAGGCCACCGCCTCCAGCAGACAGAGCCCCTCCCCGGGGGAGTCGTGGTCGCCGACATCGAGGCGGATGTCGGTCAGCCGGGCAGAGTCGATGATCAGATCAGACATCCGGGGTCTCCTCGGTCTTGGGGGTGTCGCACCAGGCGGGGACGGGCCACGTCTCGGGGTGGCCGAGCACCGAGATGATCGGGTCGGTGAGGGTGCGGTAGTGGTGGGCGGGGAGGAGGTCGCGCACGACGAGCGCGGTGGCCGCGTCCCACGCCGCGAACCTCGCCGCGTACCACGCCGTGTCCCCCGCCGCCGCGAACCTCGCCGCGATCGCGTCGGCCTCCGCACCCGTCAGGCCGCGGAGCCGCTCGATCAGCGCCGCCACCAGGCGGCCCTTAGGTCCGAGCGCCTGCCACGCGGCCGTCTCCTCGACGACCTGGTAGGCGAGGGCGCCCACCTTGTGGGGGTGCTCGTCGGAGTCGATCGTCTCCCCGACCGGGCGGACACGCAGCAGACGACACGGCCACGACCTGTCGATCAGCGTCTCGGCGGGCTCCGTCGACGCGGACAGGTACGTCTCCGGCTGGTCCCGCACCATGCTCGTCGACGTGGGATGCGTGGTCGTCTCACCGACCGCCCACACCACACCCTTCAGGGACGTGTAGTCCCGGTTGACTGCCTTCCACAGCAGGTCAGACTCGGGCATCAGTGGGTCTCCTCGGCATCTCGCGCGATCCGCTGCACCGCACCAGCCCCAGTCCGCAGGCGACGCGCGATCTGCGACACCGAAATCCCGTCGGCACGCATCCGCCGCACCGCCTCAGTCACATCGGACACGCGGGCGTCCGAGCGCCGCAGCTTCCCCGCGATCAACCGCTCAACAGTGGCCTCATCCACGACGGACCTCATCCCGCCACCTCCAACTCGCTCCCATACCCGGCGGCACGCAACAACCGGGCCATCGCGTCCAGCTCCATGACCGCGTACGAGCGGCCCGGATCGGCCACACCGCGGCGTTTCACGACGAGCACACCGTGATCGGCGCCCGCCTCGGCGACCTGCTCGGCGAGCTGCGAAAGCCACTCGGGCAGCGCCAGCCGCGCCACGTTCTTGCACTGCACGATCACCGCCGGACCCGGCACCAAATGCAGGTCCCCGTGATCACGGGCGTAGCCGGCGCGGGTGCGCCCGCACCACGGGAACCCGTTGCTGCGCAGGTGGTCTTGCACGGCGCGCTCAAAGTCGTCGCCGCGGCGTTTCTGGGGGCTGACCATGAGGTCCTCTCTCGGCTCAGAACGGGGGCCGGTCGTCATCGACTGGCACGACAGTCACTTGGGCACCGGCGAACGCGCCGGTGAGGACGAACAAGGAGTTCTGCTCCTGTCCCTTGGGCTCGGTTGCCTTGGATGCCTCGTCAGCGGTGAGGGCGGCGAGGGTCGCGACGTAGGTGGGGTCGATGTGGTCGAGCTGGATCGGCTCACAGCTGTGCGTGGCGACGACGGCGGGGCGACCGTCGCGTGCATCAAGGGCGATGTTGTGGGCCTCGCGCAGGTAGATCCGGCCCGCTAAAAGCCAGTAGCTGTTGCGGCCGGTGGTGCGGGCGTGTAGTTCGCCGTGGAGATTGAGCGGGATCGCGTCGACGTGGTACGGCCAGCCGTCGCTGATGCCCTCGAGGACGACGCGGCGGCAGCGCGGGCAGGTGCCGCGGCGGGGCGCGGTGGTGACGAGGTGCCGGCTGGAGGCGCTCATGGGCGGTCCTCGGCGCAGTGACGCTGGTGACGCATTGACCTTGGTTTCGGGTATGGCGCCGTTGCGCGCGCGCGCGACGGGTGATCTTGAAATGATGTGTCACTTCCGTCACCGGTGTTCGTGGCACGTTGATAAGTCAGAAGTTGCGTCACTTGTGTCACCGGGCTGGTTATCCACAGGCTCAGGTGACGGATTGTCGGGTGAGTCCGCGTCGCGCGCGCGCGCGAGGCGTGATCTTGAAATGATGCGTCACTTCCGTCACCGATGGTGGTGACGCATTGAGCGTGCCGATCCGTCACCAGCCAGCTCCTGCCCCGTCCAGCCGGTCGATCGGCGGTGACGCATCGTTCGGGTCCTCGTCGCGTTCGGACAGCAGCGCGAGCCCGACGTAGAACCGGTCCCGGTTGGTGCGGCTGGATTCGACCCCGAACCGTGTCCGCAGGGTCAGCCCGAGGGTCCGTGGCTTCACCGGCAGGTCACCCTCGTCAGCGCACCACGCCTCGTAGGCGGCCCGGAAGGTTCCCACCTTCACCTTGACCTGGCTGCCCCCACCGACGTGGCAGCGGTCCGCGACGAACCGGGCGACGGTGTCCTGCTCATTCGCGTACTCGTCAGTTGCGGCCTTGACGATCTCGGGCTCCTGCAGGCCGCTGGCGAAATAGGCGACGGCGCCGGCCACGATCCACGCCATGATCGTGCCGCCGTCCTTCTCGGCGAGGATGCCTTGTAAGTCGTCGACCCGTTTCTCCTGGGGCACGGTGTTGACGAACGGCACGATCCGCAGCCGCCGCCAAAACGAGTGCCCGCCCAAGGTGACCGACGGCTGGTGGTTGCCCATCAGCCACAGCTTGTGAGTGGGCTGAAACGTGAAGTGATCTCGCCGCATGAAACGGGCGGTGAGAGCGTCACCACCGGTGAGCTGCTTGACCTTCGCCTCGTCGAACCGGTCCCCTTCGTTGATCTCGGAGCAGACGACCATGCGGGCCCCGGCGAGGCGGGCGATCTCGGTTTCGTGCCCGGTGTAGTTCTTCGCCATCAGGAACCCGGAGGGGGCGGTGGTGGCGTAGTCCCCGAGGACGGCGCGAATGGTCTCGAGGAACACGCCTTTTCCGTTGGCGCCCGCCCCGAACAGGAACGGCAGGATGTGGTCGCGGACGACTCCGGTGACGGAGTAGCCGACGAGCCGCTGCATGTAGCTGGGAAGCTCGTCGTGGCCGGCGAATGTGTCGGCGAGGAACCCGAGCCAGCGGTCCGGGTCGGCCGTCGGATCGGGCGCGGCGGCGGTGATGCGGGTGTGCAAGTGCGCTGGGTCTGCTGGTGTGATGTCGCCGGTGCGGAGGTCGACGATCCCGGTGGGGGTGTTGAGCTCGTAGGGGCGGGCGTCGAGCGCGTCGACGGAGACGGCGATCCGCTGATCGGTGGCGGCTTGGGTGAGCATGGCGGTGGTTCCGATGGCGCCGAGGCTGCGTTGCTTGTGCCGCAGGGCTGCCGGATCGTCGTCGGCGAGGCCGCGGGCGATCTGCTTGGCGTACTCGCGGACGATGCCGCCAGTGGCGGGGCACCACTCCCAGCGCTGCCCGGTCCAGTGGAGCCAGCGGCCGCGTTCAGCGCAGTATCGGATCTTGTCGCCGTAGGTGTCAACGAGGGTGAGGGCGTTGCCGTCGTCGGACCGCTCGAGGGTCGCCACGGGCACGGCGGTGGTCGGATGGGTGGGGGTATCGGAGCGGGAGCTTCGGGCGGTGCCGCCCATGGGGATGCTGGTGAGCACGGGCCGCTGTGGTGGCGGCGGGGTTTCGCCGTAGCCGTCGTCCTTGAGCCGCTTGGCGGCGGCGTGAAAGTCGCCACTGTGGTTAAGGATCGCGTATACCCGCCACTTGGACATGGCCTGTTCGGCAGGTAATACGGTCGAGGTGGTCCAGGCGTAGAGGTAGTCGCCTTGGTTGCCGCCAGTGACGGCGGAGATCCCGAAGGTTTTGCCGGGGCGCCGCCAGTAGGTGGCGTTGCCGTGGGCGTAGACGGGTCGCCAACCGTGCGGGGTGAGCAGTTGGTGCCAGCTGCCGCGACTGTTGTAGTCGTCGCCGGGTGAGATGCCGCCGCTGGTGTCGTTGCGGCGGTCGGTGTCGAGGACGGTCACCTCGGGGATCGGTGCGGGGGCCGGGATCTGGTCGAGGGATCGGGCGGCGATGTGGATCAGGTCGCGTTGCTTACCGGTGACGGTGGGGATGCGGCTGGGGTCACCGGCGAGGAACACGTAGGGCTTCCCGCTGGGATGTACCCGCCCGGTGGAGGGGGCGACGACCACGAATCCGCCTTCACCGCGGGTTTCGATGAGGCTGCGCACGATGGTCTTGCCCTTGGTGGCGAGGTCGCGTTCCTCGTCGGTGTACTCGTCGTCGCGGGCGAGACGCTGGGTGAGCTTGGTGTTGCCGGCGACCCCGTCGGATACCCGGTAGTACACGTGCAGCCCTCCGGAAGGGCTGGCCTCGGCGCAGCCGCCGGTGACGGCGCGCCATACGTCGCCGACGCCGAGCTCGTCGCAGGCGGCGGCCATCTTCGGTAGGAGACCTTCGGTGATGGCGCGGCCCTCAAGTTCGAGCATCTCGAGGTGCCTGGACACGGTTCCGCAGATCACGCCGACCCCGGGATGGCCGTTGCTGAACCAGCGTTGCACGGTGTCGCGGTCGGCTCGTTGTGTCTGGTATTGCTTCCACGGGCCGTCGGGGCGTTTGGAGCCGTCGAGGGCGACACGGACGACGCTGCAGCCTGCGTCGTACCAGGCGAGTGCTCCAGTCTGGGTTGCGGCTTGGTTCATCGGCTGCCGACCTTGGTGCCGTTGGTGGCAGCGCCGACGTTGATCGTTCCGTCGTATCCGACGCGAAGGATGTAGGGCGAGTTCACTGTATCTCCCACGGCTACCTCTGTGATCTCGTGCCCGTGTGGTGCTGGGGAGCGACGGGCTTTCAGTCCGCCGCCCCGACTTCTGCAGCCGGGGCGGCAGGCTCACTGACCGTCGCCGTTAGGAGGCGGTGGTCTGCTGGGCGTTGAGCTGGGCGAGCAGCGCGGCGACGGCGGGGTCGTTCGGGTCGAGTGGGGCCGACCCTGCAGCCGGAGCCGGGGCCGAGGGCGGGCTGGACGTGGACGCGGCTTGGGTCTGCGCGTCGTCAGCCTCCGCAGCTGCACTACGGTTGGCGCGTTCGTCGTCGAACCGGGTCGGGTTAGCGGCCGCCCAGGTCTGGGCCTGTGCGAGCTGGGGGCCGTCGAGCGCGACGAGGCTGATGTAGGGGTTGCCGCCGTTCTTCGGGGACGCCCACACGAGCTTGATCGGTACTGCCTGCCCGACGTAGGGGGCGAGGTTGTCGACGACGGCGCCGTTCATCCACAGCACGTCGAGCCACACCTCGTTGGTGTGGACGTCGGCGATGTCGAGGATGATCCCGACTCCGTCACCGTCGGGCTTGAACCTGGTGGTGATCCCGGTGCGGTGCTCCCGGACGAACACGATGAGCGGCCGGTCAACGGCCTCCTTGGCCTGCAGCTGGTCGCCGATCGATTCCTCACGTGGCCGGGGTGCGTAGGTGCCCAGTTCCATGGTCCGTTGTCTCCGTCTCTTGGTTTCTCAGCCCGCGGCCGGCGGGGCCGCGGGGAGCGTGGTGTCGCCAGGGCAGGTGACCCCGGTGTCGGGGCCGGGCCGCATCCACGGGCAGTAGAGGCAGGTCCGGCTGGGGGTGCGGGGGATCGCGGTGTAGTGCGCGGGGTGGTCGTCGACCTGCAGTTGGTAGGCGACTGTGATGATCGTGTCGACGCGGTTGATCGCGGCGAGCGCGATTTCCTCGTCGTACGGCTCGGACCACAGGTGCAGGCCGGACAGCTGCCCGGCGCGCGGGTAGAACGCGAGGGCGACCTCGGCGACGGGAAGCCCGAGTCGGGTGTAGCCGTAGCCGTAGAGGTGGACCTGTTTGCGGTACTGGTCGGGGGGACCAGAGGCCCGGTATTCGCGGAGCTTGGCCGGGCCGACGATTTTGTGATCGACGACGGCGCGGCGGGGCACGTAGTAGGCGTCGCAAGATCCGGTGAGCCCGTCGCGGATCTGGAGGCGTTGCTCGATGAGCCAGCGGGTTTCGCCGGTGCGCTGGTTGTCGGCGGTGAGGGCGTCGGCGAGCCAGGCGTGTCCGGCGGTGCCGAGGATGGACGCCCACGGGTCACTGTCGGTGTTGACCTTCGGCGCTTCCATAATCTTGTAGGCGAGGCGGCGGGCGCAGGGATCGCCGTATTCGGAGGGGCCGAGCGCGGTTTGCAGCGACCGGGGTGCGTTGTTGGCGGCGTCGACGATCGCCGAGCGCAGCGCGATTCTGATCGGGTGCTCGTCCTCGGCTCGGGGCGCGAACGCGGCGAGTTCCATCACTGCTCACCGGTGTCGGTGGGAGTGAGCAGAGCGAACCTGCGAGACACGGTTTCGATCGTGTAGCGGTCGGCGATCTCGGGATCTTTCTCCCTCAACGCCTTGGTGTTGAGCCGTCGGGACACGACTTCGGTCCACTTTACGGCGGGGTGACCGTTGATGGTGCCGATC
The DNA here is from genome assembly GCF_000423625.1 of Pseudonocardia asaccharolytica DSM 44247 = NBRC 16224. Taxonomy (GTDB): domain Bacteria; phylum Actinomycetota; class Actinomycetes; order Mycobacteriales; family Pseudonocardiaceae; genus Pseudonocardia; species Pseudonocardia asaccharolytica. Next base: position 24,376 of record NZ_AUII01000013.1, on the reverse strand, counting down.
TCGGCGCCGGTCTGCTCGAGGTGGGTGGTGATCTGTTGTTTGGCTCGGTCGGCGATCTCGCCCCACTGGTCGCGGTTGGTGCAGGCTTCGCGGTAGGCCTGCACCCAGGTTGCCAGGCTGTCGACGGCGGTGGTGCCCGGTTCGTTGACGGTCATGCGGGTGCTCATCGGGTTTCCTTCCAGGCGCGGCAGGGGCAGGGCCTGCCGAGTGCGGGGTCGTCGAGCCGGTCGCACCGGGGGCAGATCTCGGCGGGGATGTCCGTGGCGTCGGCTGCCGACGGGGCCGTGTCGGCCTGCACGGGGTTCACGCCGCCACCAGTCCGCGGGCGCCGAGGACGGCGCGGGGGTCACCGTCGCGGCGGGCCCGGTAGATGTGCGCGTCGAGCGCGTCGAGGCTGATCCCGATCCGTCGGGCCGCCTCGCACCGCGGCACTCCGTCGCGGCGCAGCTGGTCCCATTCGTCGAGTACCTCGTCGCGGGTGTAGGTGGTGCGTCCGTAGTCGTACAGCTCGTCGGTGCCGGTGAGTCGCCGGTGGCAGGTGAGGCAGAGGCCTCGGGCGCTGTGTCTGCGGTACCCCGGCCGGGGCGGGGTGGTCTGCGGGTGCAGCGGCCAGTCGCAGCGGGCGCACCGCCAGGCGTCGGCGGGTACATCGGCGGGCGGGCCGACCGGCGCCCGGCAGCGGTGGTGATGCTGCGGCAGGTAGCGCAGGTGGTGGCCGCGTAGCAGCCGGTCCCGGGTGGAGGTGCGGCGGGCGAGCGGGGTCTGCTGCCCGCAGCCGCACCAGCACAGCCCGGTCGGGTTCGGTGGATCGAGCACATCGGACGGTGTGTCAGGCGGTAGGGTGTGCATCGCTCGGGTGCTCCTGTTCAGGGGGTGGTCGGGTGACGGTGAGGCGGGTACGGGTCTCCGTCGGGGCGCTCCGGCGGGGACCCGTCCGCGTCTGCGGGGGTGTGCTGGTCGAGGAACTCGGCGAGGGCCCGGTCGAACGCGTCGAGCAGCGCGGTGGGGGAGTCCACCGATTGGGGTCGCTCGGCGACGCGCCACAGCCCGGTGGCGCTGTTGATGCGGTCGACGCGGGCGGACATGAGGCGGACCTGCACGGCCAGGGCGGCGGCCGCGAGCAGCGCGACCACGGCGGCGAACAACGCGACGGCGATCATCGGGGCTGTCCTTTCAGGACGATGGAGCGGGTGTGGTGGCGGCGCAGCCGGTGCGCGCCGACGCGGCGGCGGGCCCGCATCTGGGCCACGGCCAGGCCGGCGATCACGGCGAGCGCGGCGGCGTCGGCCGCGGCGATGACCAGCACGCTCACTCGGCGTCCCCGATGTCGGGCTGGGGCTGCAGCGCGACCAGGCGGATCGCCCCGGCGGGCAGGGCGGCGCTGGCGGCCGCCCACGGCGGGCTGGGGCGCTCGCGCCGTCCCGGGGTGGCGCCGTGTTCGGCGACCAGGGCGTCGATGAGCCGGTCGGGGGTGAGGGGGTCGTACTCGTCGAGCACGACGTAGAGGCAGCCGAGGGTGTCGGCGAGCCGGGTGGCGAGCTCGGGGTCGGCGGCGGCGATGTCGGCGAGCGCGCGCAGGTCGACGGCGACGCGCAGCGCCAGCGGCACGGCGGTGATGTCGGTGACGGTGTCGGTCATGGTCGGGCTCCTGGGGGGTCAGTGGGCGGCGGGTTCGGTCATGAGCGGGTTGCAGCGCCACTCGGTGATCTCGACGGTCTGCTCGACCGTGGGGGTCTCTGGCGGCACGTAGGCGGGGTCGGGGACGCGCACGGTGCGGGTGCCGACGACGACGCGCTCGCACACCATCGAGCGGCCCGCCAGGGCCATGGCGGCGACGGGGCCGAACCGCAGGACCACGTTCGCGGCGTGGTCGCTGTACTCCTTGTCGACGTGGGCGCCTGCGGCGAGGCCGGCGCGAACGACCCGCTGGAGCTCCTCGCGGTCGCGCGGGCACCAGACGTGCATGCGCTCGAGGTAGGCGGTCCGGATGTCGGGGTTGGTTTCGATCATGTCGGCGAGCTGGCGGAGCCCGGCGGCGTACTCGGCCGCCGTGGGCTTCGAAGTGGTGGTCATAGTCGGGCTCCTCGGACGGGGGTCAGTCGCGGCCGTCGTTGAACTCGGCGAGCGCGGCGACGGGGATGCGGATGTGCTTGCCGACGCGGCGGTGGCGGAGTCGCCCAGTGCGGCACAGCGCGTAGACCTGCTTGATCGGCAGGTTGAGGGAGGCGGCGACCTCGGCGGCGGTGTAGGCGGTCCGCGGCGGCGCGCCCTCGCGGGTCTGGGTGTTCATGCCGGGATCGCCTCGGGCTGCTCGACGGCGAACAGATCCTCGAACGACAAGCCGGGGAACGCCTTGAGCAGCCCGGCGATGAACGCGCCGCCGAGCTGGGCCTTGCCGGAGAGGGTGCGGCCGACGGTGGCGCCGTGCATCCCCATGGCCTGGGCCAATGCGGCGTCACTGACCAGGCCGGCCGCGCGGCGGGCCACGTCGAGCTGATCGGTTCGGATGCGGATGGTGGGGCGGTTGGTGGAACTCACGTCCGTGTCCTCCTGTTGCTCATCCGAGAGATATCTCGGACAGGCAGCAACATAGTCGGACCCTCTCGCTAACGCAACACATTGCCTTGGTGAGACTGCGTGTCGTTCGTCAGTGGCTCTGACTCCGTTGCGCGTGCGCAACGCTCACCGATCGCCGTAGCTGCGGGAGGTTCACCCGCTCAGAGATCCCCGTGCTGCGTGTACGCAACTACCATCAGAGGCCGTGACGGCACCCAATCCCCGGCAGGCCTCATCCTGGGCGCAATGGCTACAAGCTCAACTCGACGAACGCGGCTGGATCCAAGCCGACCTCGTCCGTCGCAGCGGAGGCAAGGCCTCACGGCCCCAGGTCTCACGCTGGCTCACCCGCGGCGCCACACCCGACCTCGAATCGATCCGCACGGTGTGCGAGGCGCTCGGGGTACCGACCGCCGAGGGTATGATCGCCGCCGGCCTGCTCACCCCCGAGGACATTGAGGTCACCGTCGTCGAACGCCACCGCAGCGCCCGGGACATGTCGAACGGCGAGCTGCTCGCCGAGCTGAGTCGCCGCCTCATCCCTGACGAGGAGCAGGACCTGCCACCTGCCCCGCCGATCTCGATCCCCCGCATCAGCCCGGAAGATCTCGGCGTCGAGGGCGAGCACTGGGCAGCCCGACGCCGCAGAGAGCGGGACGATCAGTAACAGTTCGGTACGATCCGCCGATCGGCCGCTAACGTCTCATCCTTTCGCGTACGACAGTACGTGTGTGGTTCGTTACTCCCCGCGAGCCGACGCCGTCGGCCTCATCCAAGCCCTGTACGACGTCCTGACCCGGCGAGGCCGGCTGTCCCTGCACATGACCGATCTACCCACCGGGGCGCTCGGGTTCACCCACTTCGACAGCCAGACCGTGTACCTGGCGGCCGGCCAGACGCTGCCCGAGATGCGCTCGACGCTGGTGCACGAGCTGGTGCATCTGCTGCGCGGCCCGGTGCCGCGGCGACTCGCGGCGACCGAGGAAGTCGCGGTGCAGCATCAGACCGCGCACCTGCTGGTGCCCGACGGCGCCGAGCTCGCCGGGCAGCGTCGCTGGACCGAGGAGGACCTGCAGGAGCTGGCCGCCCGCTACCTGGTGGACCGGGACACCATCGAGACGGCGCTCAACCCACCGACCATCCCGTGGCCACGGCCGGAGTCGCCGTGAGCGGCCGTCCGCCGCTGCCCGTCGGTGCCCACGGCAACATCACCACCCGGCAGCTCGGTGACAAGCTGTGGGAGGCGCGGTGCCGCTACCGCAGCCCCGACGGCGAGACCCGGCACCTGCGGCGGCGGGCCCGCAGCCGGGCGGCCGCCGAGAACGCGGTCAAGGTCGCGCTGTCCGAGCGCCGGCAGGCCGCCGAGGCGCACCTGGGCCCCGACTCGCGGGTGCGCGACGCCGCTGCGCACTGGTTCGCACAGCGCCAGGCACAGCAGGAGGCCGGCGAGCTCGCGCACCCCACGCTGACCGTGTACCGCTCGGCGTGGACGCTCTACATCGAGCCGGCCCTCGGCGGGCTGCGGCTGCGCGAGGTGACCGTCGCACGCTGCGAGGTGTGGAAGCTGGAGCTGCGCAAGCGGAAGGGCGCCTCGGCGACCAAGAGCGCCCGCACGGTGCTGTCGGGGATCCTCGGCTACGCCGCCCGCATGGGTGCGATTCCGGCCAACCCGGTCCGGGACATCTCGCCGATCCCCGGCGGGCGCAGGCGGCCGCCGCGGGCGATGACCCGCGACGAGCGGGCACGGTGGCTGGCGGCGATGGAGGCCGACGAGAAGGCGGCCCGCTGGGCGATTCCGGACCTGACCCGGTTCATGCTCGCGACCGGCTGCCGCATCAGCGAGGCGCTTGCCGTCTCATGGGACGAGGTCGACCTCGAGGCGGGCACGGTGGCGGTGCGCTGGCATCTCGTCCCGGTGCGCGGGGTCGGGCTGCAGCGGGTGGCCGGCGCGAAGTCGGCGGCCGGGACCCGCACGCTGCAGGTGCCGCGCTGGTGCGTGGACATGCTGCTCGGGCGGCGGGTCGCCGAGGACTCCGGCTATCCGGTGTTCCCCGACGAGCTCGGCGGGTGGCGGTGGCCGGGCAACGTGGCGCGGGTGATGCGTCAGGCACGCGACGCGGCCGGGTTCGGGTGGGTCACCTCCCATGTGTTCCGCAAGACCTGCGTGACCGTGCTCGACGAGGCGGGCCTGTCGGCGCGGGCGATCGCGGACGTGGCCGGGCATGCGGACCCGTCCATGACCCAGCGGGTCTACATGGGGCGGGGGATCGCCTCGGCGGAGGCTGCGGCGGCCCTGGAAGATCTACTGTAGACAGCCGCGCTTACGCCACGGAATCGTCCGACATGATCGGGCGGCACCCGGGAGCAACGGGTGTTCGCGCCGCTGGTCAGGCCGTCAACGGACGGGAGCGGGCAGCGACAGGGCAACGGGATCGACAACCGTCAGGTCGTGGGTTCGAGCCCCACCCGCCCCACCGTTGTCGCTGGTAGAGCGGTTACGCATGGTTCGGGACAAGATTACGCTAACCGCTGGCTCACCGGAAATCGGTTCCGCAGGGATCCCATCGTCACGTGGAGCGCGAGTGGCGTCCACCAGAGTGGTGTACGGCAGGGCCCCTGGTGAGGGGCGTGGCGTAGAGGAGTAGGGCGGCCACCGCGTGATCTTCTTGGAGACCTACCACAGTCCGACGGGAGCACCACGCGATGACCGCACCGTCGAGTACCGACCCCGCCCGCTTTCTGCACGAGCAGCTGGCGTCCGCGTCGCCGGATCTGCTGCGTTCGATGTTGACCACGTTCCTCAACACTTTGATGTCGGCCGAGGCCGACGCGATCTGCGGCGCCGGCTACGGCGAACGCAGCCCGGAGCGGGTCGACACCCGCAACGGCTACCGGCACCGCGACTTCGACACCCGCACCGGCACCCTGGACGTGGCGATCCCCGAGCTGCGCGGGGGCAGCTACTTCCCGGACTCGCTGCTGCAGCGCCGCCGCCGCGCCGAACGCGCCCTGACCACGGTGGTGGCGACCTGCTACCTGCTCGGGGTGTCGACCCGGCGGATGGAGCGCCTTGCGGAGTCGCTGGGGATCACCCGGCTGTCCAAGTCGCAGGTCTCCACGATGGCCGCCGAGCTCGACGCCACGGTCGCCGAGTTCCGTGCCCGCCCGCTCGACCAAGGCCCCTACACCTTCGTGGCCGCCGACGCGCTCGCGTTGAAGGTCCGCGAGGGCGGCCGCGTGGTGAACGTGCACGCGCTGGTCGCCACCGGGGTCAACGGTGACGGGCACCGGGAGATCCTCGGCCTGCAGGTCAGCTCGGCCGAGGACGGCGCCGGCCGGCTCGGGTTCTTCCGCGACCTGACCGCGCGCGGGTTGACCGGAGTCAGGCTGGTCACCTCGGATGCGCACCGCGGGCTGGTCGACGCCATCGGCGCCGCCCTGCCCGGCGCGTCCTGGCAGCGGTGCCGCCCCCACTACCCAGCGAACCTGAGGGCGATCACTCCCCGGAGCAGCTGGCCGTGGGTGCGGGCGCTGCTGGGTTCGGTCTACGACCAGCCCGACGCCGCCAGCGTGCACGCGCAGTTCGACCGGGTTCTCGACACCCTTGCCGAGAAGCTCCCCGCCGTCGCCGAGCACCTGGACACCGGCCGTTCCGACGTTCTCGCGTTCACCGCCTTCCCCAAGGAGATCTGGCGCCAGATCTGGTCGGATAATCCCAGCGAGCGGCTCAACCGCGAGATTCGTTGTCGGACCGACGTCGTGGCATCTTCCCCGACCGCGACGCGCTGATCCGCCTCGTCGTGTTGCTCGCCGAGCAACACGACGAACGGGCCGAAGGCCGCCGCTACCTCGGCCTGGATGTCCTCAAGCGAGCCCGGCTGACCACCGTCCCCGACTCCGCCGCACAGCCCGAGGAGGTACCCAACAAGCAGGCCCGGTGTCCGCCCGGGCAGGAACTCGACGAGGATGTCGATGTCGCTCGATGGTCCGCAGTCGTCCTCACCGTCAGGGCAGGTTCTTCAGCCACGCGTCCACGAGGTTCGCGGCGGCGTCGCGCCGGTCGCCGGGGTCGATCGGGTTGCCGTAGTGGTCGGCGACGATCGACTCGACGTGCTTGTCGCTGCTGCCGATCGCGTCGACGATCGCCCGGAAGTCGCTCGGGAAGACGCAGTTGTCGGCGGTGTAGGAGATGAGCAGCGTGGGCAGCACCATCTCGGCGCCGGCCCGCTCGATCGAGGCGTTCGAGGACAGGGCGGACCAGGTGGACAGCCACGCGTCCGGGGTGGTCAGCCGGCCGAATCCCACGATGCCGTAGTTCGTGGTCTCCGGGCGGGCGCCGTAGACCGAGCCGTAGCGGCGGTCGGAGGGGTCGAGGCCGAGATCCATCGCGCGCAGGTCCGCGTCGGTCCGCCAGACCGTGATGAGCCGCGCCGTGCCCGCTCGGCGCCGGTCCTCGGCGGTTGCGGTGCCCGCCTTGACCGACCTCCGCGCGTCGAGGGCCTCCGCCACCGCTGCGCGCGCCGCCCGGTCGATCCGGGCGACCCGCTGCAGCTGGGCCGCGCGGTAGCGCTCGACGAACGCCGGTGCGTAGCTCGAACTCTCCGGGGCAGGGCGATAGCCGTTGGCCTCGGCGAAGGGATCGAGCTCAGGGTTCACGGAGAAGGCGGCGGACTCGTCGACCACCGACGGGTCGATGCAGGCGGCCAGGAGCTTGCCCTGTCCCGGATGCGGGGCCAGGTACGCCAGCGCGTCGAGGGCCGGCAGGGTGGCCCGGTCGAGCCGGCTGGGCCGGCCCGCCGGCGTCCGCGCGACCCGGTTCTCCGGCGCGCGCAGCGACTGCTGGACGTAGTAGGTGAGCAGGCCGCCACCGCCGGAGTTGCCGAGCCCCACGGTGCGGCGGAACCCGATGGTGTGCAGCCATTCCAGCCCGGCGCCGAGGTCGAGCAGGGCCTGCTCGTGGATCAGGCGGAGATCGCTGCCCGCGTCGCGGGCCTGCTGGGCGAAGACCGCGTGCCCCGCCTCGAGCAGGGCGGGCACCAGGTAGTGGCGGGAGAAGTCGACGCGGGGGTGCATCAGCACCACGACGGCGGTGTCGCGGGGCTCGCGTCCGGGCGGGGTGTAGAGGGTGCCCTTCGCGGCGTTGTCGTCGATGGTGACGCTGGTGCGCAGGGTGATGCCGGTGCCCGCCGGGAGCTCGGCCGGGTGCCAGTCGACGTTGAGCCCGGGGTTGCCCGCCATCACGCACCGACCAGGGCGTCGCGGGTCAGCAACCGGCCGGCGCCGGGGAGGTCGACGCGCAGCCCGAGCCCGTCGAGGAGGGTGAACGCGCCCGCGGTGGCGGCGGTCAGCACCGGGAGCCCGAGCTCGTCCTCGACGGCCTGGACCAGCGGCAGGGACGGCATCTGGACGCAGGCGGACAGGACGAGCGCGTCGGCGCCGGACAGGTCGAGCGAGCGGGCGGTGTCCCGCACCCGGTCTCCCGGGATGCAACCGACCTCGGCGTTGTCGGCGACCTCCAGCGCACGCCAGTCCACGACGCGGATGCCCTCGGCCTCGAGGTAGGCCACCACCAGTTCGGCGACCGGGCGCAGGTACGGCATGACCAGCGCGGCGCGCCGCGCGCCGGTGGCGCGCAGCGCGTGCACGAGCGCGCCGGCGCTGGACGTGACCACGGGTGCCTGTCCGCGCTCGGCCAGCTGCGCGGCGACGGCGGCCTCCGTGCCGACGTGTTCGCCCGTGCCGCCGGGGTGACCCTGGGCCATCAGGGCGACCAGGCAGGCGTAGAGGACGGCGTCGACGCCGGCGTCGCCGATCTCGTCGATACACCGCTCCCGTTGCGCGTTCATGGCGCGTAGCTCCTCCGGGGAGACGGTGTGCATCTGCATCCGGGTGGAGTGGAAGGAGAAGGTCGCCTCGGTGTGCCGGGCCAGCAGCGCCGGCATCTCGGTCTCGACGGTGACGTTGGAGCTGGGTACCACCAGGCCGATCCGGTGGTGCGGGCGCGGCGCGCCGGTCATGTCGGTCCCTCCTCGGGGGCGCCGGGCGGGACGGCCGGTCGCGGGCGCGTCCCGCCCGGGTGCGGGTCAGCGGGCGGCTCGGCGCGCGACGGCGCGGAGCGCGTCCTTGTCGTGCTGCACGATCCGGGCGTCCTGCAGGCCGGCCACCGCCGAGTACCAGACGGCATGCCGGCAGCCGGTGGCCCGCCGGTCGATGACGATCTCGCCGTCCGTGTCGCCGGTCGTGACACGGAAGTACGGCCCGACCTTGTCCACCACGAGCGCCGGATCCTGCTCGGCGACGCGCACGACACCGTCGTTCTCCGGGACGTCGAGCACGAAGATCGCGGTCATCGGCCGACCCTCGCCTCGACCTCGCGGTCGTGTTCCCACGCCGCTGCCTGTTCGACGCTCGGCTCGGTCGTGCGGTCGTGTTCCCAGGCGACCGCCCGTTCGACGATCAACTCGGCCTTGCGGGTGAGCAGCTTCTCCAGCGTCGGCTCGTCCCTGGCGGCGACCTCGCACAGCGCCTCGATGGTCAGTGCGGCGTCGAGGTCCTCCTGCGGGGTGACGGGACGCAGGGCGCGGGTCAGCTCCAGCATGTAGCCGTTGGGGTCGTGGGTGTAGATGGACTCGATCGTCTCGTGCTTGACCTGCATCTCCACCGGCCACTCGCTCTCGTCGAGCCGGCGGCGGTACTCCAGCAGGTCCTCCTCCGAGTCCACGTGGATGGCGAGGTGCCGGGAGTTGGCGAAGAACTCCGGTGTGCCCTCGGGCAACCGGGCCCAGGCGTCGCCCCGTGCGGTCGGATCGCCCACCGGCTCGTGGCCGAAGTAGTAGAAGAAGGCGATCCGGTCGCCGTTGCCGATGTCGAAGAAGAAGTGGATGAAGTCCGGGTGCTGCTCGGGTCCCCATCCGGCTGCGCAGATCGAGTGCACCACGGGGAAGCGCAGCACGTCCCGGTAGAAGCGCACGGTCGCCACGGGGTCGAAGGTGGGGAAGGCGGCGTGGTCCACGCCCCTGACCCGGTGCTCGTCTTGGTTCATCGGCCTGCCTTTCGCTAATGACGTCTGTGCTGCGAACCCGGCTCGGTCGCGCTCATGCACCGCGGGGTGCGGGCCACACCAGGTCGGCGCGGCCCGCCGCGACACCGGCGGCGAGGTCCTCGGTGAACGTGGTGGGCCCCTCGACGACGACGAGACCGCCGCTCTCGGACCGCAGCCGCTCGCCGACGTCGAGCCGGGTCAGGAGGCTGCCGCGGTCGGCCGGTCCGGCCAGCCACGCGCCGCGCCAGCCGGAGCCGACAAGATCGTTGACCTGCTTGACGAGCGCGTCGGCCGCGGGTCCCCACGGGTCATCCAGCTCGACGGTGATGCGGGCGAGGTCGGCTCCGTCCGGTGCGGGCGGGGTGGATGGTGCCGCGGAGAGCTGGTCCCGGTCGGGCCCGGCCAGGACGCGGTGCGGCCAGCGCCGACCGCCGTGCTCGAGCGGTCGGGCGAGCACCCAGTCGGCGACTCCATCGGCCGGCACGTGCGTGGGGTCGACGTCGGCGAACTGCGCGAGGCCGCGCCGGACGACATCGGCGTTGGTGCGGGCGAACCGCTGCAGCGACACGTTCCCGGTGCGGGTCATGTAGGCGATCATCAACTGATCGACGGGCAGGTGCGTGCGACGCGGGAAGGAGTCCCACCACAGGCGGCTGCGCCGGGCCAGCTCCTGCAGCCGCTCGACCTGCGGCCTGCGGCCGCGCTCGTAGGCGGCGAGCGCGGCGGGCAGATCGGGGGCCTCGGCGATGGCGTCGCGCAGCGCGATGGCATCCTCCATCGCGAGCTTGGTGCCGGAGCCGACCGAATAGTGTGCGGTGTGGGCGGCGTCGCCGAGCAGCACCGCGTTGCCGCGGGTCCAGCGCCGGCAGTGCACCGTGCGGAAGCGCAGCCACCGCGTGCGGTTGCCGATGAGACGATGTCCGTCGAGGTGCTCGGCGAAGGCGCGCTCGAGGTAGGCCAGCGAGGCCGTGTCGGACTCCTCGGGTGGGGTCGCCTCCGTCGTCGCATCGAATCCGGCGGCGCGCCACGTGGTCTCGTCGGTCTCGATCAGGAACGTGCTGCGGTCCGGTGCGTACGGGTAGGCGTGGGTGACGAAGGTGCCGTGCGTCGTGCTGGCCGGCGCGAAGATCGCCGTGTCGAGCGCGAAGTCGGTGCCGGCCCACAGGTACAGCCCGCCGGCGACGTCGACCTGGGCGCCGAAGTCCTCGGCGTGCTCGATGCGGGTCTGGCTGCTCACCCCGTCGGCCACGACGACGAGGTCGGCTCCTGGTGATATCTCGTCCAGCCCGCGGCGGGTGCCGTACCGCAGTTCGACCCCCGCGGCCTGGGCGTGCCGGCTGAGCACGGCGAGCAACTCGGTACGGGCGATCCCGATGAGCACGCCGTTGTGCACGCGCGTCGCCCGGTCGCCGATGAGCATCCGCATGTCATGCGGCCGGCCGGCCGCGATGATGTCGGCCAGGGTCGCGGAATCCGCGGCCTGCAGGTTGCGCTGGGTGCGTGCGGCGACGGCGACGCCGAAACCGAAGGTGCGCTCGGGCACGCTCTGCTCGTGCACGACGACCTCGGCCTCGGGATGGGCCAGCTTGAGCAGCCGCGCGGCGTACAGCCCGCCCGGGCCGCCGCCGAGCACCGCGACGCTGGTGAGCCTCATGAGGGAGCGCCCTCCTTCTCGATCTTGCGTTCGACGTCCGCCCGCAGGTCCTTCTTCGACACCTTGCCGACGTTGGTGAGCGGGAACTCGGGGACGATCTCGATGCGCTCGGGCAGCTTGAACTTCGCCAGGCCCTGCTCGAGGAGGAACGCGCCGGCGTCGGCGACGGTGGGCGCGGCGGCGTCGTCCTTGAGCACGAGATAGGCACAGATCCGCTCGCCCAGAACGGGATCCGGCATGGCGACGAGCGCCGCACTGTGCACCGCCGGGTGGCGGACGAGCAGCTCCTCCACCTCCTCGGCGTGGATCTTCTCCGCGCCGCGGTTGATGACGTCCTTGATCCGCCCGTCGATCGCGTACCAGTCGCGGCCGTCGATCCGGTGCCGGGTCACCAGATCCCCGGTGCGGTAGAACCCGTCGGCGGTGAACGTCGAGGCGTTGTGCTGGGGGGCGCGGTGGTAGCCCGGGATGGTGTAGGGGCCGCGGCAGGCCAGCTCGCCCAGCTCGCCGTCGGGTACCTCGTCCTCCCCGCCGACCTCGAGCACCCGCACCTCGTCGTCGGGTGCGATCGGCGTGCCGACCGTGTTCCGCCGCACCCACAGCGGCGCGTCGGGCGGGGTGTAGAGGAACATGCCTTCCGCCATGCCGAACATCTGCTGGGTGGGGATGCCGAGCTCGGCCTCCAGCCGCTCGAGCAGCTCGACCGGCGGGCGCTGTCCGCCGAGCACGAAGCGGGTCAGGCTGCTCAGGTCGGTGGAGCGGGCGGCGGGGTCGTCGAGCAGGCGGATCGCGACCGCGGGCGGCACCACCGGCATCGTGGTCACCCGCTCCCGGGCGATCAGCTCCAGGATCTGACCGGGAGCGGCGCTCGGGGCGACGACGCAGGTCGCGCCGGCGAGGTGGGCCGGTTGCAGCGCGGCCGCGATCCCGGCGTTGTGCATGATCGGCAGCGGGTGCAGCACGACGGACCCGGAGGTCAGCCCGAGGGCCTCCGCCCAGATCGTCGCGTTGTAGACGTACTCCTGGTGGCGCCGGGGGGCGACCTTCGGCAGGCCTGTCGTCCCGCCGGAGAGCTGCATGGCGACGACCCCGGCGGGATCGGCGCGCACCTCGGCGAGCCGCCGTCGGGCATCGGCGCCGGCTCCGGCCGCGATGACGTCGTCGAGAGTGCGCGCGCCGTCCGGTGCCGGCCCACGCGCGACCAGCAGGGTGTCGAGGACCTCGACGGATGCGGACAGCCGCCCGGCGAGATCGACCAGGTCCCGGTTGCGGAAGTCGGCCTGCACGATGTGCCCGCGGGCGCCGGTGTGCTCGGCCAGTAGGCCGATCTCCCGCGCACCGTGCTGGGGGAGGGTGCACACCGGCACCAGCCCCGCCTTGACCGCCCCGTAGTAGGCGAGGACGGTCTCGGCCACGTTGCCCATCTGGAACATCGCCCGGTCGCCCGGACGCAGGGACGTGACCGTGAGCAGTCCCGCGGCGACGCCGTCGGTCAGCTCGTCGAGCTCGCGGAACGTCCACCGCTGCTCGACGGTGACGAGCGCGGTGCGGTCGGCGTGCTGTCGCGCCGCCGCCCGGAACGCGTCGCCGAGCGTCCGAGTTCCCCAGACGCCCTGCCGGACATACCGCTGGGCGCGAGCGGCGGGGAAGGGTGGCGACGGCGCCTCTGCCTCGATCGTCATGACCAGCTCCTCGTTCGTCATGAGTGTAGCAAAATCGACAGTTATGTCAGAGGTGCGCGAGGCGCGCCTGTCAGCCGCAGGCGCGGTCGGTCAGCTGTCGGCGTCGTCCGGGGTGATGGGCGTCAGCGTGGACATCGCGCTCTCCAGATGCACGATGTCCTCCTTGAGGAGGGCCAGCGCCGCCCACGGCCCGGCCTCGACGGTGCGATCGGCGCCGCGCCGGACGCCCGTCATGACCATGTCGACCAGCACATCCGCGATCTGTTCGGCGTCGCCGTCGATGCCCGGGCGATACCACCACGCCACCCAGTTCGCGACCCCGAGCATGCCCAGCGCGACGGTGCGAGCGGGCAGGGGCCGCAGCTTCCCGGCCACGGCGGCGTCCTCGATCATTCCGGCGAACAGCTTGAGGACACGTCGACGCGCCTGCCGGTGCATCTCGGCGATCTCGGCGGGGAGATCGGGTTCGCTGCGGTCCAGCAGGCGGAACCGGGTGGTGTTGCGCGCGTTGTTGACGATGATCTCGCGCAGCGCCAGCTCGACCCGCACGTCCTCCGTCACGTCGGTGCGGGCGCGGGTCCGCTCAAGGATCTCCACGACGCGTTCCAGGACGTCGTGCACCAGCGCGGCGAGCAGCTCCTCCTTGTTGCTCACATAGTGGTACAGAGCCGGCCGGCTGATGCCCATTGCGTCGGCGATGTCCTGGAAGCTGGTGTTGGCGAACCCCTGCTCGGCGAACAGCCGGGCCGAGTGCTCGAGCAACTCGTTGGACACCAGCCGCCTGCGGGTGTGCTGGCGCGCCATGGGTGCCTCTCCGGGATCGCTCGTCGTGCGGGCGGATCCATCCTGCCCCATCGCCGCGACGAGCTGAGCGGCGAGTCGGGTCATGACGGCACCTCACGCGGTTGCGGCGTCCCGGGAGCGGCACGATCGGCCGTGGCCGGGAGCGAGGGTTCCTCGGTCTCCCCGTCAGGACGCGGGACGAGGGCGCAGGCCAGGGCTCCCACCACGGCAACCACGGCGAACACCCAGACGTTGCCACCCAGGCCGAGGCCCGCCGCGACGAGCGCCCCGCCGAGCAGCGGGCCGGTGATCGCACCGAGCCGGCCGAATCCGCTGCTGAGCCCGAGCGCGGTCGCCCGGCGCGCCGGCGGGTAGTGGGCGGCGACGTAGCCGTAGACGACGATCTGGTTGCCCGTCGTCGCGGCGCCCGCGACGAACACCAGCAGGTAGAGCACGGCGGTGGGGAGCGGAACGGCGATGAGGCCGAGCGAGATCACGGCGAGCGAGAACAGGACCGTCGCGATCCAGCGGCTGCCCCAGCGGTCGGCGAGCGCGGAGCCGCCGAGCCCGCCGACCACCGCCCCGACGTTGAGCACCAGCAGGAAGGCCAGCGCCGAGCCCAGTTCGTAGCCTGCGCCGCGCATCAGCTGCGGCAGCCAGGTGTTCAGCCCGAAGACCAGCAGGAACCCGCAGAAGTTCGCCATCGCGAAGAGGAACGTCGCGACGCCGGCCCGACCACGCAGCAGCCGCTCGAGCCCGTGGCGCGCCGAGCGTCCCCTCGCTGTCCGGGGGACGAAGCTCGGCGACTCCGGGAGCAACCAGAGCGCGAGGGGAACGAGCGTCACGAGAGGCAGGGCGCCCATCGCGAACAGGACGCGGAAGCCGAGCGGCTCCAGCAGCGCCAGGGCGAGAACCGCGGCGAGCACTCCGCCGATGGGGAAACCGCAGAGCATGAGGCCGTTGACGACGTGCCGTCGGCCGGCCCGGGTCACCTCCATGACAAGGGCGATCGCGGTCGGCGGGATCCCGCCGAAGCCGAGGCCCGCGAGGAAGCGGAACAGCCCCAGCGTCTCCGGCGTCGGCGCGAGCGCGACCAGCCCCATCATCACGGAGAACCAGGTCAGCGAGGCGATGAACAGCCGTCTGCGGCCGAGGCGATCGGTCAGCCAGCCCGACGCGATGGCGCCGATGAGCATACCGACCAGGGCGTAGCTGCCGATCGCGCCGGCCTGCGTGGGAGTCAGCGCCCACGGCTCGTACTGCATCAGGGCCGGCAGCGCCGACCCGTACACGATGAGGTCGTAGCCGTCGAACACGATCGCCCCGAAGCACAGCGCGACCGCGGCAACGGCGGACCGGGGGG
The DNA here is from genome assembly GCF_000423625.1 of Pseudonocardia asaccharolytica DSM 44247 = NBRC 16224. GTDB lineage: Bacteria > Actinomycetota > Actinomycetes > Mycobacteriales > Pseudonocardiaceae > Pseudonocardia > Pseudonocardia asaccharolytica. The sequence goes on along the minus strand of NZ_AUII01000013.1, from coordinate 9,296 downwards.
CAATGACGGACGGCGTCGTCATCCGAGGCCTCCTCGCATCGGACCGCTCGGTGAGCGGGCTTCCCGGTGACGGTAGGGCGACGTGACATATATGTCAATATATCAACATTAATGTTCACACAAGTGTCGAACATACGACGTTAATGTTGACAGCGCACGGTCCGCGGCGGCAGGCTCCTGGCCTACGGACGCCCCGAGCGCTCCGGCCGCCCGACGCCGAGAGGACCGGTCGCCGATGACCACCACCCACGACCCTGCCGAGCAGCTGGCCGCGCCCACCCGGACCGAGATCGGCCGTGCGCGGACGCGCAAGGAGGACGCCCGACTCATCACCGGGCGATCCCGCTACACGGACGCCGTCGTCCTGCCGGGTCTGCTCCATCTCGCGTTCGTGCGCAGCCCGTTCGCGCACGCGCGCATCACCGGCATCGCGCTGGACGAGGCGCGGGCGATGCCCGGCGTGGTGGGCGTGTTCACCGCCGCGGATCTCGGCGCCGAGGGCATCACGCTGCCCACCGCCTGGCCGATCACGCCGGACATGGCCACGCCGCAGCGCCCGCCGCTGGCCGTGGACACCGTGCGGTTCGCCGGTGAGGGGGTGGCGGTCGTGGTGGCCAGGACACCGGCCGAGGCGCGGGACGCCGCTGATGCCGTCGAGGTGGACTACGAACCCCTCGAGCCGGTCCTCGACATGGAGCAGGCCCTGCGGGACGGCGCGCCGCTCGTCCACCCGGACCTCGGTAGCAACCGCAACGCGACCTGGGTGTTCGACTCCGGCGCGGCGGGCACCGGAGGCAGCGCCGACGAGGCGATCGCCGCGGCGCGCGACGACCCCGAGCAGGTGGTCGTCAAGCGGCGGTTCCGCCAGCAGCGCGTCGCGACAGCGTTCATGGAACCGCGCTCGTGCGTCGTCGACCCGACCGGGGAGCAGCTCGTGCTGTGGGCGGCGACCCAGATCCCGCACATTCTCCGGATCATGCTCGCCCTGACCCTCGGGCTGCCCGAGCACAAGCTACGCGTCATCGCGCCCGACGTCGGCGGGGGGTTCGGCGGAAAGTTCGGCGTGCTACCCGAGGACGTCGTCGCGGTGCTGGTGGCACGCCGGCTCGGCGTCCCGGTCAAGTGGACCGAGACCCGCTCGGAGTGCATGCTCACCGCCCACCACGGCCGTGACCAGATCCAGGACCTGACGCTCGCGGCCCGGCGCGACGGCACGGTCGTCGCGCTGCGTGTCGACCTGCTCGCCGACATGGGCGCCTACAACGCTCTCCTGGGGCCCGGGGTCCCGATCCTCGGCGCGTTCATGTTCAACGCCATCTACAAGTTCGCGGCCTACCGCTTCGCCTGCACCAACGTCTACACCACCAAGACCGTCACCGACGCCTACCGCGGCGCGGGGCGGCCGGAGGCCACGTTCGGTATCGAGCGGATGATGGACGAACTGGCCGCCGAGCTCGGCATGGACCCGCTGGAACTGCGCCGCCGCAACTGGATCAACCACGACGAGTTCCCGTTCACCACCGTCGCCGGCCTGACCTACGACAGCGGCAACTACGAGGCCGCCACCGACGAGGCCGTCCGGCTCTTCGACTATGACGGCCTGCGTGCCGAGCAGACCCGCCGCCGCGCCGAAGGCGACCCGGTCCAGCTGGGCATCGGCATCTCCACCTTCACCGAGATGTGCGGCATCGCGCCGTCCCGGCTGCTCGGGCAGCTCGCGTTCGGCTCCGGTGGTTGGGAGCACGCCACGGTCCGGATGCTGCCCACCGGCAAGGTCGAGGTCGTCACCGGCACCTCCCCGCACGGCCAAGGCCACGTGACCGCGTGGAGCCAGATCATGGCCGACCAGCTCGGCGTCCCGTTCGAGGACGTCGAGGTGCTGCACGGGGACACCCAGGTCTCCGCCAAGGGTCTGGACACCTACGGTTCCCGCTCGCTGGCCGTCGGTGCCATCGCCGCCGTTCACGCGGCGGACAAGGTGATCGAGAAGGCCCGCCGGATCGCCGCACACATGCTCGAGGCCGACGCCTCCGACGTCGAGTTCGCCCAGGGTCGCTTCACCGTCCGCGGCACGACGAAGGGCGTGGCCATCCAGGAGGTCGCCTTCGCCACGTTCACCGCGCACGACCTTCCCGACGGCATCGAGCCCTCCCTCGACGCCGATGCCACCTTCGACCCACAGAACTTCTCCTTCCCGCACGGCACCCACCTGGCCGCCGCCGAGGTCGACACCGAGACCGGTCGCGTGACCCTGAGGTCCTATGTCTGCGTCGACGACGTCGGTGTCGTCGTGAACCCGGTCATCGTCGACGGCCAGATGCACGGTGGCCTCGCCCAGGGCATCGGCCAGGCGCTGCACGAGGAGGTCGTCCACGACGAGGCCGGGACGATGACCACCGGGACGTTCGCCGACTACACCATCCCCGCGGCCCCCGACCTGCCCGCCTTCACGACTGGCCGGACCGTCACCCCCGCGACCACCAACCCGCTCGGGGTGAAGGGCGCGGGCGAGGCCGGGACGATCGCCGCCACGCCCGCGGTCGTGAACGCGGTCGTCGACGCGCTGCGGCACCTCGGCGTCACCGATGTCGCGATGCCCTGTACGCCTCAGCGGGTGTGGCGGGCGATCCGGGAGGCCGCATCGTCGGCGGCACCACCTGCCTCAACGCGATGATCCACCAACCGCCGCTCGTCGAGGACGTCGCGGCATGGGGCTGGACGGCGCAGGACGCGGCCCGCGTCCTGCGCGAGATCGAGGACCACCGAGGCCCGGAACCCGGGCGAGGGCGCGGCGGCCCGGTCCGCAACGGAACCGCGCCGAACCCGAACGCGCTGTGCTCGGCGTTCGTCGACGCCGCCGTGGAAGCGGGCTTCCCGCGGTTCGTCGACGCGGGTGCACCCGGTGCCCGCGGGGCGGGCCTGTACGACCTCTCGATCGACGACGAGGGACGCCGCGCCGACGCCGCGCGGTCCTACCTGCGGCCCCTTGTCGGCCGGCTCAACCTGCACGTCCGCCCGGACACGTCCGTCGAGGGTCTCGTGCTGCACAACCGACGGGTCCGCGCCCTCCACGTCACGACCGCCGGCGTGCCGGAGGAGCTGCCGGTGAACGGAGAGGTCGTGCTCTGCGCCGGCGCCGTCGACTCGCCCGTCCTGCTCCTGCGCTCCGGCATCGGGCCCGTCGAGCACCTGTACGACTGCGGCATCGCCCCGGTCGTCCCGCTGCCCGGGGTGGGCCGCAACCTGCAGGACCATCCCGCCCTGCCGGTCGTCTGGTCCTGCGCCGAACCCGTCGCGCCGCCGAACCGCCAGTTCTTCGAGTCCATGTTGTTCCTGGACCACGAGCCGCGGGCCGGCGGCCGCAACCTCATCGTCGCGTTCGGGCATCTACCCTTCCTGCCCCCGGCTGTCGCCCCGCCGCCGCACGGCGCGACCGCGCTGATCGGTCTGCTCGACCCACACAGTCGCGGCACCGTGACGCTCGACCCCGCCGAGCCCCAGGCGGCACCGCTCCTGGATCCCGGGTACCTCCGCGACCCCCGCGACCTCGCTCCGCTCGTCGCCGCCGTCGAGTTGGTCAGGGACGTCGTGAGCCGCGGACCACTCCGCCCCTTCGGGCTCTCGGAGCTGATGCCGGGCACCGCGGTGCGCGACAGGGCGTCGATCGAGGAGTTCGTCCGGGCCGCGCTCGGTTCCTTCTTCCACCCGGTCGGCACCTGTGCGATGGGCTCGGGCTCCGGCGGCGTCGTCGACACTGTCGTCGACAACGAGTTTCGCGTGCACGGCACGACGAACCTCCGCGTCGCCGACGCCGCGGTGCTTCCCCGGGCCCCGGCCGCCGCGACGAGTGTCTCCGCCCAGATGGTCGGCTGGCGGGCCGCGGAGATCCTGCTGGGTGGCGTGGCGGAGCGGCAACCGGGCATGCCGTCGCTGAGGCCGTGCCGGTCCGAGTGATGTCGTCGGCGGCACCGGACGTATCGCTGTGGCTGCTCCCGTCTGTCATCACTGCTGGACCTTCGGTCGTCGTCGGTGTTTGGTCGCGCGGTAGGCGTCGAGCGCCTTGCGTGAGCTGCGCCAGCCTCCGTCCGCTCCTTGGACGGCGTCCAACCTGCCGTGCTGGGCGGCTTGGCGCAGCGCCGCGAGGCTGAAGTCTTCGCTGACGAGAGCGGCCAGCGGCACCAGCCGGGCGGGACCGGCCACATTGAGTACGACGAAGCGCATGAGGTGTCGTGCATGGCGCTGGGCGATGAGCGCGCCCAGCGCGCCGTAGTCCCCGGAGTCGGCGCGTTCCGTGATGGTGAGGTACGCGGGGCGGTCGAGATCGTCGGCGGCCCGGATCCGGCCCCCGACGGCGCACACCTCCTCGGTCCATTCGCCTAGCAGCGACGGGACCAGCGGCCACGGCGGTGGCGGCATGCCGGCGAACGGCTGGATGTCGTGCTCGCGGAAGTTGCCCGGTCCCTCCCGATCGGTCGCCTCGGGGTGCGGGGCGACCTGCCACCGGCGTCATCGCGACCCGGTGAACGTGGCGAACCTCCGTCAGCGTCATCAGCGACCCGTCGGTCCAGCAGGGTCTCGACCTCACGCAGCGCGAGCGTGTTGCCCTCCAGTGCGGTCGAGTGGTGCGCCTCCAGGTGCCAGATGTCGTCCCAGCTGTCCCGTGCCTCGCGGGGGCTGGGCAGGCCGCCGAACCGTTGGTTGAGTTCGTCGGGCGCACCGCTCAACCGCTCACAGACCGTCGCTCGGCCGGCCTCGTCCCACGAGGACCTCCCCCTAGTTGATATGGCCTACCCCTGGGCAAAGAACTCATCAACTCAGGGTGGTGTCCACCCACTCTCTCCGCCTTCGGCCCCGGACGGGTGTGACACACCGTGTCTGCGGTCGCGAAAGATCTATCGATCTCCGAGTCATGCCTGCGAAACTGGATGGCCCGGGCTGACGCGGACGACGAGTCACGACGTACCTACCCGAGGATTCTCGACATCTCGCAACACGGGAATCCCGTTCTGCAGGTCTTGACTGATGCTCGTTCTCAGGACGATGGTCCGCCAGAGGTGCGGCCGCGGATTCGGGGAGGTGCGGACATGGGTAGCTCTGGGGCAGTCGGTTCGAGCGATCCGGGCGCTGTGGGCGTCGGCCACGGTTGGCAGCGCTCGCTGATGCCCTGGCGGGTGCTGAGCGCCCTGCTGCTGCTGGCGATGGGCGGGATCCACCTCTATCTCGTCTTCCACGGGTTCAGTGGCCTCGTCGGTGCCCTGTTCGTGGTCAACGCGATCGGCGCGCTCGTCCTGGCGATCGCGATGGTCGGCGCCCCGCGGCGGTTCCTGCCCGTGGCATGCGTGCTGAGCCTGCTGCTCATGGTGGGCACGCTGCTCGGGTTGGTGCTCGCGCTGACCGTCGGGTTGCTCGGGGTTCGCGAGCAGCTCGGCAACCAGCTGGTCCCGACGACACTCGTCGTCGAGTCCGTCGGCACCATCGTGCTGGTGATCACCACCGCCCTGGCGTTGCGGATGCGGCGCGGCGGCTGAACGCAGCCATGCCATCGCGCCGTGCAGCTCGTAGCGTTTTCGCTATCTGATAGCTATTCTCTCGCCGCGGGCGAGACCATCAGGCAATCCGAGCTGCGCAACAACAACGCAGAGATCATGAGCCGGGTGGCGGAGGGCGAGTCGTTCACCGTGACGGTGCACGGGCGGGCGATCGCCGACCTCGTGCCGCATCAGCGGGAGGGGCGGCACGTCCGCGCCTCGTTCCCGCTGTCGTGGTCGACCAACTCCTTGCCGACGACGCGCTCAGTCCGGATCCCGCGCTCTGGGAGCGGGACATGGCCGAGGCGGCCGAGGCGTTCGACGACGGTGATCGAGCGCCGGTCAACCCGTGGGAGCCGCGGTCGCGGTGACGGCGCCCGGGGGTCGGCGGGTCCTGCTCGACAGCACGGTGGCGCAGTCCTACGGGCTGCTGGCCAACATCCTCCGGAGCGCGGGGCGTGATCCGCGACCGCGTCGGCTCGACCTGCTGATCGCCGCGACGGCCGAGCGGCACGGGCTGAGCCTGGCCACGCGCAACGCCGGCGATTTCCGGCACCTCGAGAGCGTCCTGCACGTCGTCGCGGTCAGCTGATCGAGGCCTGCCGGCGGCGAATCTCCGGCATCCGCCGGTTCCGCGAGCTGGCTGTGCTTGGGACACTGGCCGGATGCAGCGATCACTGGACCGGCTGCTCGCCCCACACCGGCATGCGGATGACGGGCGGACCGCGCTGGTGCACGCGGGCAGGCGATGGAGCTATCGGGAGCTGGCCGCCTCGGTCGACGGGCTCGCGGCCGCGATGGCCGCCGACGGTCTCGCCGGCGAACGGGTCGCGATCTTCCTGCCGAACGGCCCGGAGGCGGTGGCGAGCTACCTCGCCTGCTTCGCGTCCGGAGCGGTGGCCGCGCCGCTGAACTCGCGGTACGCGCCGCCGGAGGTCGAGCGGGCGCTGCGGCGGGCGCGTCCCCGCTGGATCGTGGTGCATGCGGATCGGCTGGACCGGCTCGCCCAGGTCGATCCCGCGGCCCTCGCCGGGACCCGGGTGCTCGTGGTGGGCGACGCGCAGGCCCACGAGCCCTTCGCGCCGCTGCTGGCCACGCCGGGCCGGCCCGGGACCACCGTCGCGCCCGACCGGCCCGCGGTCCTGTTCTTCACCTCCGGCTCGTCGGGTGTGCCCAAGGGCGTCGTGCACAGCCACGCCTCGGCGCTGGCGATGCTGACCAGCACCTCGGAGGCGCTCGGCGACGTGCGGGCCGGCGACGTGACGCAGGTGTTCGAGCCGCTGGTGCACGTGAGCGGCTTCATCGGAACGCTCACCACGCTGCTGGCCGGCGGGACGGTGGCGCTGTACGACGGTTTCGACGTCGCGCGCTATGTCGCCGCGCTGCGTGAGCACCGGCCGACGCTGGTCTGCACGCACATCGACGTGCTCGCCCAGGTGGTGCGCGCGCCCGGGGCGACGCGGGACTGGTTCTCGTCGCTGCGCGGGGTCTACACCGGCGGCGACACCGTCCCGGCCCGGCTGCAGAAGGACTTCCTGGAGGTGGCCGGGCTGCCGATCGCGGTGGGCTGGGGGATGACCGAGGCCATCTGGCTCACCGTGGTGCGCGAGCCACACCTCGAGCGCGACGGCTGCATCGGGCACCCGGTGGGCGGCGCCGAGGTGCGGTCCGACCCGGAAACCGGTGAGCTGCTGGTGCGGGGCCCGATGCTCATGGCGGGGTACTGGGAGGACCCGGCGCTCACCGCGGCGACGCTGGACAGGGGCTGGCTGCGCACCGGGGACACCGGCAGGCGGGACGCCGCCGGTGTCTGGTGGTTCACCGGGCGGCTCAAGGACGTCATCGTGCGGCGCACGTCGAAGATCACCCCCGGTGAGGTGGAGGCGGCGCTGGACGAGCACCCCGCCGTCGCGATGTCCGCGGTGATCGCCGCCCCCGACCCGGACGAGGGCCAGGTGCCCGTCGCGTTCGTCGTCCCGCGTCGCGGTCGCACCGTGGATCCGGACGAGCTCGTCGCGTTCCTGCGCACCCGGATCGCCGCCTACAAGATCCCGGCCCGGATCCACCTGCGGGAGGCGCTGCCGCTCACCCCGAGCGGCAAGATCTCCCATCGGGAGCTGCGCGAACCGGACGGCCCGGAGCGGAGGCGAGCGTGACCAGCGCACCGGCCGTGCCGTCGTGGCTGCGGGTCGCGTTCCGGCTGCCGGACCGGCTCTACCACCACGGCATGGGCTGGGTACTGGGTCGTCGGTTCCTGCGGCTGACCCACGTGGGGCGGCGCAGCGGTAAGCGCTATTCCACCGTTCTCGAGGTCGTGGGCTGTGACCGGCGGATTCCCGAGTTCGTGGTCGTGTCGGGGTTCGGTCCGCGCGCGGACTGGCTGCGCAACCTCGACGCCGGCGGGGCGGCGGAGATCACCGTCGGCGGGTCGACGTTCGCCGCCGACCACCGCCGGTTGGGTCCGGAGGAGGCCGTCGCGGTGTTCGCCGACTACGAGCGCCGCAACCGGCCGATCGGCCCGATCCTGCGGCGCATCCTGTCGTGGCTGCTCGGATGGCGCTACGACGGGTCGGTCGAGGCTCGGCGGCGGATGGTCGAGCAGCTCCCGCTGGTCGCCCTCCGCCCGACGGCGGGCTGAGCCGAGCCCGCGGGCGGGGGGACCAGGTTCCGCAGGGTGAACTCGTCGCCGCCCGGTCCGCGCGGGTCGGGTCGTTCCCGGTAGAGGTCCCGGGCCCAGGCCACGGCGCGGGCGACGATGGCGTCGTGGTCGAACGCGAGCGCGGTGTGCCCGTCGAGTAGCACGGCGCGCTCGCCCCGGATCGGGGCGAGGTGCGCGGTGGCCGGGAGCCGGGCGACCGGCACGAGGTCGACGTGGGCGATGCGCGAGCACGCGCCCGCGGCCGTCGATCGTGCAGGGGTGGCTCGGGCAGGCCGGGTGAACGCGGCCGGAAGCGTTGCCGGGCATGGGTGGGAACGGGCGTACCCTCCCTGACGCGACCGGTGACCGGAAGCACGGGGGAGGACTGATGATGGCAGATCGGGCCGGGGCCTCGGTCGAGACGTTGAAGGCGATCGCGGACGCGTTCAACGCGCACGATCTGGACGCGATCATGGAGTTCTTCGCCGAGGACTGTTCGCTGGACATGCCGAGGGGACCCGAACCCTGGGGCCGGCGACTCACCGGCAAGGCGGCGGTTCGGGAGGGCCTGGCCACTCGCTTCAAGGGATTGCCTGATGTCCACTACGGCGATGACCGGCACTGGGTCAGCGGCGATCTCGGTGTGTCCGAATGGCTTCTCACCGGCACGACACTCGATGGTCGGCAGGTGCGTGTGCGCGGATGCGACCACTGGGAGTTCCGCGACGGCAAGGTCGTCCGCAAGGACTCGTACTGGAAGATCGTCGACACGTCGGCCTAGTGAGTCGCGCCAGGAATCCGGTCAAGATATGCGGCGAGTCGTTCGAGGATCTCGTCCGCGGTCTTGGTCCAGGCGAAGGGCCGGGGGTTGTCGTTCCAGCTCTGGATCCACTCCCGGATGTCGCGTTCGAGGGCTTGGAGGTTCTTGTGGACCCCGCGGCGGAGCCGTTGGTCGGTCAGCAGCCCGAACCAGCGTTCGACCTGGTTGAGCCAGGACGAGTAGGTCGGGGTGAAGTGCAGGTGGAAGCGCGGATGGCGCTCCAGCCAGGCACGGACCACGGGCGCCTTGTGGGTGCTGTAGTTGTCGCAGACCAGGTGTACGTCAAGATCGGCCGGCACCTGCCTGTCCA
>NZ_AUII01000012.1 GCF_000423625.1 Pseudonocardia asaccharolytica DSM 44247 = NBRC 16224 | reverse complement strand
GTGCCCGTGGCGGATCGGCGACATCACCGCCGCCGCGCTCGTGCTACTGCACATCGAACACGACAGAACAACATGATCATGCCGCTACTGAGAAACGCTCACTGTGAGAGGTCCTTCCCTGGGTGTCCGTATGCGTGATGTCGAGGCGGAAGATCGATCCCGGACGGGAGTCCAGTGGGCTGACACTTCCATGAGGATTGTAGTTCTGGGTCTTGTTGTCGACCTGGCGATCATCCACGAAACCAGCGCCACCCAAAGCCCGCCATTGTCCGTGTGATCACGCACGTTCCAGGCGATCGTCCGGCTCGGACCGGTCCGAACATTGATGACGCCCGCGTCACCGACCCATTGATGATCAAGACATGAGGGCAGGCCCTCTGCCGCAGACGTCGCGGCCGAGGCCGGAGTCGTGACACCGAGTCCGAGCGCGGTGGCCGTAGCGAGCCCGATGGCGAGCCTTTCCGACGCGAGCAAGCATCTCTTCCCCTCAGAGATCCGGATGCGGTGATGATCTTAACCGGCCCGAGCGCAGGAAGAAGTCCCGTGAGAGTGGCGTGGGAGTATCCAGCTCGCGCTGCGTGAGCGATAACGGCGTGAGGTCTCGGGGCGCGGGACCCGCGGGTGCCGGGCGCGGCAGACTGATCACCGTGACGGACAGCTTTCCCCGCCGGCAGGCCCGCACCCGGCGGTTCACCCTCGGCGCGCCGCGCGGCGCGACCCTCTCCCCCGACGGGGGACGCGTCGTGTTCCTGCGCAGCAAGACCGGCACCGACCCGGTCACCTGCCTGTGGACGCTCGAGCTGGACACCGGCGAGGAGCGCCTCGTCGCCGACCCGCGCGACCTGGAGTCCGGTGCCGAGGAGGACCTGCCGCCCGCGGAACGGGCCCGCCGGGAGCGCAGTCGCGAGCAGGCGGGCGGAATCGTCGGCTACCACTCCGACCGGGCGGTCACCATGGCCGCATTCACCCTGTCCGGGCAGCTCTACGTCGCCGACTTCGCGGCCGGGCTGAGCCCGCGCCAGATCGAGACGCCCGGTGGGGTGATCGACCCGCGACCCGACCCGCTCGGCCAGCGCGTCGCCTTCGTCGCCGGCGGGGCGCTGCACGTGCACGAGCTCGCCCCCCGGTTCACCACGACCCTCGTCGAACCCGACGGCGACGACGTGACCTGGGGGCTGGCCGACTTCATCGCGGCCGAGGAGATGGGCCGGATGCGCGGCTACTGGTGGTCCCCCGAGGGCGACCGGCTGCTCGTCGCCAGGGTCGACGAGGCGCCGGTGCGGCGATGGCACATCGCCGACCCGGCCAACCCGGAGCACGAGCCCACCCCCGTCGCCTATCCGGCGGCCGGGACCCCGAACGCCGCGGTGACCCTGCATCTGATCGGTCTCGACGGCGGCCGCGTCCCCGTCGCCCGGGACACCGCGGCCGACGAGTACGTCGTGGCCGCCATGTGGGACGCCACCGGGCTGTTCGTGACCGTGCAGCCCCGCGACCAGCGGGCGCTGCGGGTGCTGCGGGTCGACACCGTGTCCGGGGCCACCACCGAGGTCACCGCCGCCACCGATGATCAGTGGGTCGACATCGTGCCCGGGGTCCCCGCGCACCTGCCCGGCGGTGAGCTGGTCTGGACGGCCACCGACGCGGACGCGTGCCGGCTCGTCGTCGACGGCGAGCCGATCACGCCGCCGTCGTTGCAGGTCCGCGAGCTGCTGGACGTCGACCATGACACGCTGCTGCTGCGCGCCTCGCAGGACCCGACCTCGATCGGCCTGTGGAGCTGGTCGCCCGACGCCGGGCTGACCGCGTTGACCCCCGACCCCGGGGTGTACGGCGGGCGGCTCGCCGGCGGCACGCTCCTGGTCACCCGCGCCGACCTGGGCACCGACGGCGCCATCACCCGGGTCCGGCGCGCCGACGGCGCCGAGTTCACGATCGCCTCGTTCGCCGAGCCCACCGGGCTGGAACCGCGGCTGGAGATCGTCACGGCGGGCGAGCGGGACCTGCGCACCGCGGTGCTGCTGCCGTCGTGGCACCGGCCCGGTCAGCGGCTGCCCGTGCTCATGGACCCCTACGGCGGCCCGCACGCCCAACGCGTGCTCGCCGCCCGCAACGCGCACCTGACCAGCCAGTGGTTCGCCGAGCAGGGTTTCGCCGTGGTCGTGGTCGACGGGCGCGGCACGCCGGGACGCGGCCCGGCGTTCGAGCGGGCCGTGCACGGCGACCTCGCCGGACCGGTGCTCGACGACCAGATCGACGCGCTGCACGCCGTCGCCGCCCGCCACCCTGATCTGGACCTGTCCCGCGTCGGCATCCGCGGCTGGTCGTTCGGCGGGTTCCTGGCCGCGCTGGCAGTGCTGCGCCGCCCGGACGTGTTCCACGCCGCCGTCGCGGGCGCGCCGGTCACCGACTGGCGCCTCTACGACACCCACTACACCGAGCGCTATCTGGGCCACCCGGACGCCGATCCGCAGGCCTACGAGCGTTCGTCGCTGTTCGCCGACGTCGCCGCGGCCCGGACCCCGCACCGGCCGCTGCTGCTGGTGCACGGGCTGGCCGATGACAACGTGGTCGCCGCGCACACCCTGCGGCTGTCCTCGGCGCTGCTGGCCGCGGGCCGCCCGCACAGCGTGCTGCCGCTGTCCGGGGTGACCCATATGACCCCGCAGGAGGTCGTCGCGGAGAACCTGCTGGTGTTGCAGGTCGAGTTCCTGCGCGCCGCGCTGGATGTGCCCCGGCCGGGCTGACCGGCTGCTCAGGGGTAGGTGTCCGCCGCGGTCGGCTCGGGCCCCTCGCCCGCGGCGGGGCGCCCGGAGCCCGCCCGCCATTCCAGGATCGCGATGGCGAACGCGACCAGCATCATCGCGACCGCGACGCCGAGCGCGATGCCCACCCCCCGCTGGTAGTGGCGGCCGGTGGCGTTGAGGACGGCGTAGAAGATCCCGGCGAGCGCGGCCGTGCCGATCGCCGCGCCGATGCGTTGCGCGGTCTGCAGCGCGCCACCCGCCGACCCGGCCATCCGCACCGGGACGCACCGCAGCGTCATCGTCACGTTCGGGGAGATCACCAGCCCCCCGCCGATCCCGGCCAGCAGGATCGGCGCGATCATCGCGGGCCCGGCGACCGACGGCGGGACCAACGCGAGCACGACCGCGGTCGTGCCGAGCCCGACGAGCACCCCCGCCAGCCCGAGCACGGTGAGCCGGCGGCCGAACCGTTCGACCAGCCGCCCGCCCAGCGTCGAGGACACCGCCGAGCCGAGCGCGAACGGCGTCACGACCAGGCCGGACTGCAGCGGGGTGTAGCCGAGCCCGATCTGGAAGAAGAGCGCGAACACCAGCCAGATGCCGCTGAACCCGACGAAATAGGTCATCCCGAGCGCGACCCCCGAGGAGTAGCCGGGTGTGTCGGTGAGCAGCCGCAGGTCCAGCAGCGGTGCCCGGCCGCGGCGGGTCATCCGGCGCTCCCAGGCCAGGAACGCCGCCGCGAGCGCCGCGCCCACCGGAAACAGCCACCACAGCCTGGCCAGGCCGCCGGCGTAGGCCTCCACCAGCGGCAGCATCACGGCGAACACGGCGCCGCCCAGCAGCCCGGCGCCCACGACGTCGAGACTCCCCCGCCGGGCGTGTGCGGGCGGGCCGGGTAGCCACCGCGCGGCGAGCAGCAGGGCGAGCACCCCGATCGGGACGTTGATGAAGAAGATCCACCGCCATCCGTCGGGCTCGCCCGCGGCGGCGAGGATGAGCCCGCCCGCGACCGGACCCACCGCCGTGGACACCCCGACCGTCCCGCCGAACAGGCCGAAGGCGCGGCCGCGCTCACCGCCGCGGAACAGGTCCTGGATCAGGCCGGAGTTCTGTGGCGCGAGTGCGCCCGCCGCGAGTCCCTGGGCCAGCCGCGCGACGATGAGCAGCACCGCGGTCGGGGCGGCGCCGGCGAGCGCGCTGCACAGCACGAACCCGCCGAGCGCGAACTGGAACATCCGGCGCCGGCCCAGCGCGTCGCCCAGCCGCCCGGCGGGGACGAGGGTCAGGCCGAAGGTCAGCGCGTAACCCGAGATCACCCACTGCGCCTCGGCCGGGCTCACCCCCAGGCTGCGCTGCATCGACGGAAGCGCGACCGAGACGATGCTCACGTCGAGCAGGGTCATGAACCCCGCAACGAGCGTGACGCTCAACGCCCGCCAACGCCTCGGATCCGCGACGTAGGCCTCGGCCGCCACCGGGTTCGCCACGACTCACCCGATGCCCGAGCCGCCGATGAGCAGTTCGGTCATCGCTCCAGTCTCTGTCGGCCCGGCCGAACCCGCGACCCCCGATGTCCTCTGGCACCCTGTGAGGCCCCGATATGTGAGGAGCACACCCGTGGCGCTGCAGCGACCCGTGATCGATCCGGTGGACGGCCCCGCCCCCACCGACCTCGTCACCGAGGACATCCAGCTCGGTGACGGCGTCGAGGCCACCCCGGGCTCCACCGTGAGCGTGCACTACGTGGGCGTCGCGCATTCCACCGGCGAGGAGTTCGACGCGTCCTGGAACCGCGGCCAGCCGTTGCAGTTCCCGCTCGGCGCCGGACGGGTGATCGCGGGCTGGGACCGCGGGGTGTCGGGCATGCGGGTCGGCGGGCGGCGCCGGCTGGTGATCCCGCCGCAGCTGGGATACGGCGACCGCGGCGCGGGTGGCGTGATCAAGGGCGGCGAGACCTTGATCTTCGTTGTGGACCTGCTCGACGTGCAGTGACGCTTGGCCGAGCCCCCGCGGGCGGGCTCAGCCGCGCCCTTCGGACGCCCGGGCGCCGGGCCGGTCGGCGTCGGTCCGCGCCGGGAGGCCGCGCCGGGCCTTGATCAGGCTGGCGATGGTCGTGATGATCAGCACGCCGACGATCACGCTCAGCGACACGACGATGTCCACCTCGGGTACCGGCACCGGCCGGCCGCCGTTGATGAACGGCAGCGAGTTTTCGTGCAGCGCGTGCAGCACCAGCTTGACACCGATGAAGGCCAGGAGGATCGCCAGCCCGTAGGACAGGTAGATCAGCCGCTCCAGCAGCCCGCCGAGCAGGAAGTACAGCTGGCGCAGCCCCATCAGCGCGAACGCGTTGGCCGTGAAAACCAGGTAGGCCTCCTGGGTCAGGCCGAAGATCGCCGGGATGGAGTCGAGCGCGAACAGCAGGTCGGTCGAGCCGATCGCCAGCATCACGATGATCATCGGAGTGGCCCAGCGCTTGCCGTCGATCTTCACGAACGACTTCGCGCCGTGGTAGTCCTCGGTCACCGGCACCATCCGGCGCAGCAGCCGCAGCACCCGGTTCTCGGTGTACTCCTCGTCGTGCGCGGTGCCCTGCCGGGCCAGGTTGACCGCGGTGTAGATGAGCACGGCGGCGAAGACGTAGAAGACCCAGCTGAACCGGGCGATGGCCGCGGCCCCGATCGCGATGAAGATGCCGCGCATGATCAGTGCGATCACGATGCCGATCAGCAGCACTCGGTGCTGGTGGATCGCCGGCACCTTGAACGTCGCCATGATGATGACGAAGACGAACAGGTTGTCGACCGACAGCGAGTATTCGGTGATGTAGCCGGCGAAGAACTCCCCGGCATAGGTCCCGCCGGCGAACAGCCACAGGCCCGCCCCGAACACCATGGCGAGCGCGACATAGAACAGCACCCATCGGGTGGCCTCGGGAACGGTGACCGCATGCGGTTTGTGATCGACGAGGAAGAGGTCGGCCAGGATGATGGCGACCAGGCCGCCGATGGTGGCGAACCAGAGCCAGGCGGGCACTGTCATGAGGTGGGCCTCCGGGGTCTCGGGCAGCGTGAAGCAGCCCGAGGTCTCTCCCGTCGATCCGCTCTGTGCGAGCGTCGCGACCGATGGCACCGGGCTCCCGAACCGCTGTCGGCCGGGCTCCGTGCTGACGATGCCACCACGAGCGGGATACTCCCCTGCGGTGCAGTCCCCGAGTCTGCACCCCGGTGCGGGGAACCCGCCACCCAGGGTGGTCGAGGTCTCCGGCCGCGGGGCACCCTGAGAGCTCACTGAGGGTGGCCCGGCCGGACCGCACACCGACTCGCCTAACGTCATGCGAGTGCCCCGACTGCCCCGGTTCCCGCGCGTGCTCGTCGCCGTCCTCGCGCTCGCGCTGCTCGCCGCCGGCGCCGCCGCGCTCACCGGGCTCCCGGGGCTCGCCGGCGACCGGGATGCAGCCGCCGCGGTCCGCACCAGCGAGCAGCGGATCCAGGTTCGCGGCGGGCCGGAGGCACCGGGGCCGGTCAGCCTCGACACGACGCTCTATCTGCCCGAGACGACACCCGCCCCCGCCGTCCTGGTGGCGCACGGCTTCGGCGGCGACAAGACCTCGGTGGACGCCGACGCCCGCGACCTCGCCGCCCGCGGGTTCGTCGTGCTGGCCTGGACGGCCCGCGGGTTCGGGGCCAGCACCGGGCGGATCGCGCTGGACTCCCCCGACCACGAGGTCGCCGACGCCCGGCAGCTCGTCGACTGGCTGAGCACGCGGCCGGAGGTGGTGCGGGACGGGCCTGGTGACCCGCGTGTCGGCGTCACCGGCGGCTCCTACGGCGGGGCGCTGTCGCTGCTGCTCGCCGGGTACGACCGGCGCATCGACGCGCTCGCCCCCGTCATCACCTGGAACGACCTGGGCCAGGCGCTGTTCCCCGAGGCCGCCGCGGCGACCGCACCGCCGGTGGACACCCCGGCCCGCGGGACGTTCGGCCCGGACGGGGTGTTCAAGCGCGGCTGGGCGGGCTTCTTCTTCGCCCAGGGCGCCACCGGTTCCCCGGCCGGCCGGGCAGCAGGCGCCGACGCCACCCCGTTGACCTGCGGGCGGTTCACCGCGCAGATCTGCGCGGCCTATACCGAGGCGGCGACGACGGGCCTGCTCTCCCCGGCCACCGCGGAGCTGCTGCGCCGATCGTCACCGGCCTCGGTGACCGACCGGATCACGGCCCCGACCCTCATCGTGCAGGGCGAGCGCGACACCCTGTTCGGTCTCGACCATGCCGACGCCAACGCGCGGCAGATCGCGGCCGCGGGCGGCACCGTCCGGGTCGTCTGGTACGCCGGTGGCCACGACGGCGAGGCCCCCGGCGACGCCGTGCGCGCCGAGATCGCCGACTGGTTCGACCACTACCTGGCCGGCCGGGGTGACGCTCCCGGCGCGGGCTTCGCCTACGCCGTGCGCAGCGAGCTGCGCACGAACCGGGACACCCCGACCGAGCGCACCGTTGTCGCCGAGGGGTATCCCGGCCTGCCCGGTGCGCCCCCGGTGCCGACGGAGTCGATCGCGCTGGCCGGTCCGCCGCAGCCGGTGGTGCATCCGGCGGCCGGCAGCCCGGCCGCGATCACGGCCCTGCCCGGAGTGGGCGGGCAGCTGGGCGACCTCGGCGGCAGGCTGGCGGCGGTGACCTCGGAGATCCCCGGACAGTCTGCCCGGTTCCGCAGCGAGCCGCTGCCCGCGCCCGTGACGATCGTGGGCGCCCCGCGTGCCGAGCTGACCGTCTCCCGGGTCCCGGGCCAGCCCGGCGCGGACGAGGCCGTGCTGTTCGGCCGGGTCTCCACGGTCTCCGCCGACGGCAGGCGCACGCTGCTGGGCGGCGCGGTCGCCCCGATGCGGATACCGGTGCCCGCGGACGGCTCGCCCGCCCGGGTCACCATCACCCTGCCGGGGGTGGTCGCCCCGGTGCGGGCGGGCGACCGGATCGTCGTGTCCATCGGCACGACCGACCAGGGCTACGCGTCGCCGGACGATCCGGCGGTCTGGCGGATCGAGCTCGACGGCGCGCTGAGCGTTCCCGTGGTGCCCGGCCGCGCCGTCACGGCGAACACCGTCCCGATCGGCTACGTCATCGGTATCGGTGTCGTGCTGGCGATCGCGCTGGGCGCCGGCGTCGCGGGGTGGATCCGCCGGCGGCGCCGTCCCACCCGCGTCACGGGCGACCCCGACCTGCCGCTGGAGATCACCGGGCTCGCCAAGACCTACCGGGGCGGGGTCACCGCGGTGTCGGACGTGTCGTTCTCCGTCGAGCGGGGCATGGTCCTCGGCCTGCTGGGACCCAACGGCGCCGGCAAGACCACCGCGCTGCGGATGCTGATGGGGCTGGTCCGTCCGTCGGCGGGCGCGATCCGCGCGTTCGGCGAGCCGATCGGGCCCGGGGCCCCGGTGCTGGCCCGGATCGGCGCGTTCGTGGAGGGGCCGGGGTTCCTGCCGCATCTGTCCGGCCATGAGAACCTCCGGCTGTACTGGGCCGCGACCGGGCGGCCCGCCGCCGAGGCGCGGCTTCAGGAGGCGTTGGAGATCGCCGGGCTCGGCGATTCGGTGCACCGCAGGGTCGGCACCTACAGCCAGGGGATGCGGCAGCGGTTGGCGATCGCGCAGGCGATGCTCGGATTGCCGGAGCTGCTGGTGCTCGACGAACCGACCAACGGGCTCGACCCGCCCCAGATCCACGCGATGCGGGAGGTGCTGCGCCGCTATGCCGCGGCCGGGCGCACCGTCCTGGTCTCCAGCCACCTGCTGGCCGAGGTCGAGCAGACGTGCACGCACGTCGTCGTCATGCACCACGGCAGGGTGGTGGCCGCCGGGACAGTCGAGGAGATCATCGCCGGGGGCGGCGCGGCCAGCTTCACCGTCGACGCCCCGCAGCGGGCGGCCGCGGTCATCGCCGCGCTGGAGGGGGTCCGCGACGTCGCTGTCGACGGGACGCTCGTGCACGCCGAGCTCAACGGCGCCCCCCGCGCATCGGTGGTGCGGGCGCTGGTCACCGCCGGGATCGACGTGCAGTCCGCGGGCCCACGGCGTCGCCTCGAGGACGCCTTCCTGCAACTGGTCGGAGAGGACACCGCACCGTGAGCGACTCGCCTCCCACCCACCGGGGACACGTGGGCACCTTTGCCGCGGGCTCGGCCGCGTCCCGCCCGTCCTACCGCCCGGAGCGGACCCTGCCGGTGCGCGTCGAGCTGGTCCGCCAGCTGCGCCGCCGCCGCACCAGCGTGACATTCGCCCTGATGGCGCTGCTGCCGGTGATCCTCTGGGTGGCCTTCAGCCTGGCCTCCGAGGGGCCGCCCGGCGGATCGTTCAACTTCGTCGACCTGGCCAAGCAGAGCGCGCCGAACTTCGCCGTGTTCGCCCTGTTCGCCTCGTCGGGCTTCCTGCTCGTCGTGGTGGTCGCGCTGTTCTTCGGCGACACCGTTGCCTCCGAGGCGTCGTGGTCGAGCCTGCGCTATCTGCTCGCGGCGCCGATTCCGCGGACCCGGCTGTTGCGGCAGAAGGCGATCGTGGCGGGGCTGCTGGCGCTGGCCGCGGTTCTCCTGCTACCGGTGGTGTCACTGATCGTCGGGAGTCTGGCCTACGGAACAGGAGATCTGGTCAGTCCCGCCGGGGAGTCACTGGGCTTCGCCACCGCCGCCGGCCGGGTACTGCTCGGCGCGCTCTACGTCGCCGTGCAGCTGAGCTGGGTCGCCGCGCTCGCGCTATTGCTGTCGGTGAGCACGGACGCGCCGCTGGGTGCGGTCGGCGGTGCGGTGACGGTGTCGATCGTGTCGCAGATCCTCGACCAGATCACCGCACTGGGCGACCTGCGCAACTGGTTGCCGACGCACGACGCCACCGCCTGGTCGGCGCTGCTGGCCGAGCAGGTCGACTGGGGCGAGATGACCCGGGGCGTGTTCGCCGCGCTCAGCTACGCCCTGATCTTCGGCGCCCTTGCGGCCTACCGCTTCCACCGCAAGGACACCCTGTGAGGGCGTAACAGTGTTCTAACACTGTTACGCCCTCACAGGGGGCGTTGAGCTGCGGGTTCGCCCTAGACTGGGCGGGTGGAGCAGCAGATCCGGTTCTGCACGGCGGTGGACGGGATCCGGCTGGCATACGCGACACACGGGCGGGGGCCGGCGATCGTCAAGGTCGCCAACTGGGTCACCCACCTGGAGCACGACTGGCACAGCCCGCTGTGGCGGCACTGGTGGAAGGAGCTCGGACGGGGCCACCAGGTGGTGCGTTACGACGAACGTGGATGCGGTCTGTCTGATCGGGAGCCACAGCGGATCACGCTGGAGGCGTTCGTCGACGACCTGGCGACCGTGGTCGAAGCGGCCCGTCTCGACCGATTCGCCCTGCTCGGCATCTCGCAGGGCGGAGCGGCCGCGATCTGCTACGCGGCCCGGCACCCGGAGCGGATCAGCCGGCTGGTCCTCTGCGGCGGATACGCGAGGGGGCGGATGCGGCGGGACCTGTCCGCCGAGCAGCGGGCGGAGGTCGAACTGCTGGAGGGCATCGTCCGGGTCGGCTGGGAGCGGGCCGACCCGGTGTTCCGGCGCGTGTTCACCACCCGGTTCGTACCGGATGCCACCGACCGGCAGATGGCGTGGTTCGACGAGCTGATGCGGGTATCGACGTCCCCGACGATGGCCGGGCGGCTGCGGCACACATGGGGTGAGGTCGACGTCACCGGTCTGCTGGACCAGGTGCGGGTCCCGACCCTGGTCGCCCACGCCCGCGACGAGGTGAGCGTGCCGTTCGAGGAGGGACGCCTGCTCGCGACCCGGATCCCGGACGCCCGGCTGCTGCCGCTGGACAGCCGCAACCACGTGCTGCTGCCCGACGAGCCTGCCTGGCCGGTCTTCGTGCGCGAGCTGCACGCCTTCCTCGAGACCCCGCCGGCTGCTCCCGTCGCCGCCGGGGAGCTGAGCCACCGCGAGCGCGAGGTGCTCAGGCTGGTGACGGCGGGACTGGGCAACGAGCAGATCGCCGATCGGCTGCACATCAGCGCCCGCACCGTCGAGCGGCACCTGTCCAACAGCTACGCCAAGCTGGGCGTTTCGGGCAAGGGGGCCCGGGCCGCGGCCGCCGCCTATGTCGCCCGGGTCGAGCAGGCCCCGTCAGGTCGCTGAGGTTCGGCTACGTGGACACCGCCATCCGCCGGCCGGGAATTGGGTGGTGGAACGGAAGGCGTCCGCCCCGCCCGCTCATAGCGTTCCAGCGGTGACCACTGCATCCTCCCGGGCCGCCCTCGCCCCGCTCGTCCTGGCGACGATGGCCTCGCAGGCGCTGCTGGTCGTGCTCGGGCCGACGATCGTGGCGATCGGGGACGAGCTCGGGGCGCCGGTGGGCGTGGTCGGCCAGGCCCGCTCGATCGCCGCCGGTGCCGCGCTCGCCGCATCAGGGGGGTTGGCCGCCCGCTCCGGCGCGTTGGACGGCCGACGGCTGCTCGCGGCCGGCGCCGGCCTGGCGATCGTGGCCTGCGCCGCAGTCGCCACGGCCCCGACGCTGGCGGTCTTCCTGACCGCGCACCTGCTGGTCGGCCTCGCGTTCGCCTGCCTGCTCTCGGCCGGCTTCGCCGGAGTATCGGTCTCCCCGCCGCCTCGGCGCGGGCGCGCGATGGGTTACGTCGCCGCCGCGAACGCCGGGGCATGGATCCTCATCAACCCCATGGTCGGGCTGCTGACCGGCTGGATGTCCTGGCGGGTGGCGCAGGCGGTCCCCGCGGTGATCGCGGTCGCGGCGCTGCTGGCGGCGCGTACCGCCGCGCCGGTGCCCGCTCGTCGGGCGGCGCGGCCGCTCCGCGCGGTGCTCGGCACGGCCTCGGCGCGGCGCTGGCTGGCCGGAGAGTTGATCGCCTACGGCGCCTGGACCGCGTTCCTGACGTTCAGCGGGGCGTTCTTCATCGAGACGCTCGGGGTGCGTGACGCGGCGGTCGGCTGGGTGCTGGCCGCCGGACCGGCGGCCTACGTCGTGACCGCGACCCGCAGCGGTCGGCTGACCGGGTTCCTGCCGCGGCGACGGCAGGTGGCGGTCGCGGCGTTGGTGATGGCCCTCCTGCTGCCGGTGCTGCTCGCCGCGGCCGGCTCGGTGGCGTCGGCCGTCGCCCTCTGCGTTCTGATCGGGTTCGCCGCCGGGGTGCGCACCCCGGCCTCGGCCGGGCTCGGCCTGGACCAGCTGCCCGACCAGCCCGGGGCGATGATGGCCGCCCGCACCGCCGTCACCCAGCTCGGCTACCTACTCGGCGCGACCGTCGGCGGCGCGCTGATCGCCGGCGCCGGCTACGCCTGGCTGGGTCTGATGCTCGCCGCCGGACTCGCCGCGTCCGCGCTGCTCGCGCTCCGCGTCACCGACCCCCTCGACCAGGGCGGCGACCCGTGGGTCCCGCCCTCCCACCCGATGGAAAGGAGCAGAAGATGGACGAGAACCGGCTGATGGAGTTCGTGCACAAGGCCGTGGCCGACGTCGGGCTGATGGGCAACGCGGCGTTGGTCGCGCTGGGAGACCGGCTCGGGCTGTTCACCGCGATGGCGGACGCCGGCCCGCTCACCGCCGCCGAACTAGCCGCGCGCACCGACACCCATGAGCGTTACGTGCGGGAGTGGCTGGCCTCGCAGGCCGCCAACGGCTATCTCACCTACGAGGGCGACGGACGGTACACGCTACCGGCGGAGCACGCCGTGGCGCTCACCGACGAAACCAGCCCGGTCTGCGTGATCGGCGCCTACCAGCTGGCGCTGGCCACGGTCCAGTCCACCTATCGGCTGGCCGAGGCGTTCCGCACCGGCGCGGGCATCGGCTGGGGCGACCACCACCCCGAGCTCTACCCCGGCTGCGAGCGGTTCTTCGCCCCCAGCTACCGCAACCACCTGGTCACCTCGTGGATCCCTGCCCTCGACGGGGTGGAGGACAGGCTCCGCGACGGCGCTACCGTCGCCGACATCGGATGCGGCCATGGGGCCTCGACCCTGGTCATGGCCGAGGCCTACCCGGCGTCGCGGTTCGTCGGCTTCGACCCGCATCCCGACTCGGTGACCGCGGCGCGCAAACGGGCTGCCGACGCCGGCCTCGCCTCCCGGGTCCGGTTCGAGATCGCCACCGCCGCCGACTTCCCCGGCACCTACGACCTGGTCACGTTCTTCGACTGCCTGCACGACATGGGCGACCCCACCGGTGCCGGCCGGCACAGCCGCGCCGCCCTGAACCCCGGCGGCACCGCGATGATCGTGGAACCGAGGGCCGCCGACCGGATCGAGGACAACCTCAACCCGGTCAGCGCCACCTACTACGCGTTCTCCACCCAGCTGTGCACCCCGAACTCGCTCGCCCAGGACGGCGGGTCCGCGCTGGGCGCGCAGGCCGGCGAGGCACGGCTGCGCCAGGTCCTGACCGAGGCTGGCTTCCGCACGGTGCAACGGGTGGCCGAAACCCCGTTCAACATGGTGTTGCAGGCGCGGCCGTGAGCAGTCCCGACGCAGGTCACCTCCCCCTGTGAGTGCGTAACAGTGTTCCAACACTGTTACGCACTCACAGGGGGATCAGGCGGAGGATGTCGTTCGCGGCCTCCATGTGCAGCATGTGGCCCGCGTCGACCTGCTCGACCTTCCCCTCGGGCAGCGGCAGGATCTTGTCCTCCCGCCCCCAGACGACGGTCACCGGCGCCTCCACCCCGGCGAGCAGGCCGGGGGTGTCGATGGCCTGCTCGCCGGCTTCGGTGAGCAGCGTGCCCAGCAGCGTCCGCAGCGCCTCCGGGACGCCGTCGAGCCGCTTGTAGCGCAGCAGGTCGTCGACGAGCTGTCGGGTGACCAGCCCGGGATCGGCGAACAGGTCGCCCAGCAGCGGTTTGAGCTCCCGCCGCGACGTCGCGGCGGCGAATCCACGCAGGTAGCCCGCGTTGGGACGGCCACCGAAGCCGGCCGGGGCCAGCAGCGTCAGCGACGCCACCTTCTCCGGCGCGGCCTTCGCCGCGGCGGCGACGACGGCTCCGCCGAGTGAGTGCCCGACCAGATGCGCCCGCTCGATGCCCACCCCGTCGAGGAAGCCGACGACGGTGTCGGCCAGCAGCGACAGCGACCCGTCCCCGACGTCCTTGCTCGACGCGCCGTGTCCCGGCAGGTCCAGGGCGTGCACCGGCCGGTGCTCGGCCAGCGGCTGCTGCACGAACAGCCACGAGTTCTTGTCGCCTCCGTAGCCGTGCACCAGCACGACGGGCTCGGCCTCGGTCTCCGCCCCGAGCGTGAGGTAGGAGATCGTCCGCCCCGCCACCTCGACCGACTGCGGCTCCGGCTCGGCCTCGGCTTCCAGTGCGCCCGACTCGACCTCGGCCAGCGCCTCGGCGACGACGGCGTCGATCTCGGAGTCCGGGACCTCGGCCGGGGCCACCACCGCGAGCGTGGCCCCAATCGGCAACTCGGAGTCGGCGGGCGCGACGATGCGGCGCAGCAGCCCGTCGACCGTCGACTCCAGCGTGCCGGCGATCTTGTCGGTGTCGATGTCGGCGAGATCGTCGCCCGTGCTGATCGTCGAACCCTCCTCGACGAACCACTCGATGATCTTCCCGGTCTTCATCGAGAGACCCCATTTGGGCATCGTGATGCGCAGGATCCGCTCATCCGCCATAGTCGACCGCCTTCTTCACCGCGCCCGCGATCTTCGCCGCGTCCGGGATGAACAGGTCCTCCAGCGCGTCCGAGAACGGGACCGGAGTATGCGGGCCGGTCACCATCCGGATCGGCGCGCGCAGCGACCCGAACGCCTCCTGCGCGACCATCGCCCCGATGTCGCAGGCCAGCGAGCAGCGCGGGTTCGACTCGTCGACGACCACCAGCCGCCCGGTGTTCTCGACGCTCTCCAGGATCGTGTCGGTGTCGAGCGGGCTCGTCGTGCGCGGGTCGATGATCTCGGCCTGGATTCCGGAACCGGCGAGCTCGTCGGCGGCCTGTGCCGCCATACCCACCATCCGCCCGATCGCCACGATCGTGACGTCGGAGCCCTCGCGCACGATATTGGCCTCGCCGAACGGGATCGTGTAGCTCTCCTGCGGCACCTCGGCCGCGGTGTCGTAGAGCAGCTTGTGCTCGGCGAAGATCACCGGGTCGTCGTCGCGGATCGCGGAGATCATCAGGCCCTTTGCGTCGTAGGCGTTCGACGGCGCCGCGACCTTGAGTCCGGGGATGTGGGTGAACACCGGCAGCAGCGACTGCGAGTGCTGCGCGGCTGCCCGCAGGCCCGCACCCCACATCGTCCGGATGACGACCGGGGTCACCGCCTTGCCGCCGAACATGTACCGGAACTTCGCGGCCTGGTTGAAGATCTGGTCGAAGCAGACGCCCATGAAGTCGATGAACATCAGCTCGGCGACCGGACGCAGGCCACCGGTCGCCGCGCCGATCGCGGCGCCGATGAACGCCGACTCCGAGATCGGGGTGTCCATCACCCGGCCGGGGAACTTCCCGTACAGCCCCTTGGTCACCCCGAGGACCCCGCCCCAGGCGTCCATCTCACCGGGCGAGCCCTCACCGCCCGCGTTGTCCTCGCCCATGACGATGACGCGCGGGTCGCGCTCCATCTCCTGCTCGAGCGCCTCGTTGATCGCCTCGCGATAGGTGATGCTGCGTGCCACTGCGGATCCCTCCTCAGTACGCGACGTAGACGTCGGTGAGCAGCTGATCCGGACCCGGTTTGGGGGCGGCCTTGGCCTCGGTCACGGCCTGGTCGATGAACTCGGCGACCTCGGTGTCGACGCCGTCGAGCTGCTCGTTCGTCAGCTGGCCCGCCTCGGTGACCCGGGTGCGGAACCGCTTCAGGCAGTCGAGGTTCTCCCGCGCGTGGGCCACCTCGTCGCCGCGGTAGAGCTGCTGGTCGCCCTCGAAATGGCCGAAGTAGCGGGTGAACTTGACCTCGATGAGAGTCGGGCCGCCCCCCTCGCGGGCGCGCGCGACCGCCTCGCCCGCGGCCTCGTGGACGGCGAAGAAGTCGAACCCGTCGACGATCACCCCGGGCATCCCGAATGCGGCGGCGCGGTCGGCGATGTCGTCGGTGGCCACCGACCAGGTCGACGACGTGGTCTCGGCGTAGCCGTTGTTCTCGGCCACGAAGATCGCCGGCAGGTTCCAGATCGAGGCCAGGTTGAGCGACTCCAGCGTCGTGCCCTGGTTCGACGCGCCGTCGCCGAAGAACGCCACCGCCACCCCGCCGCTGCCCTGCTGCTTGGCTGCCAGCGCGCGCCCGCAGATCAGCGGCGGGCCACCGCCGACGATGCCGTTCGCTCCGAGCATGCCCTTGGACAGGTCGGCGATGTGCATCGAACCGCCCTTGCCCTTGCACGACCCGGTGGCCTTGCCGTAGATCTCGGCCATCATCCCGCCGACGTCGACGCCCTTGGCGATGCAGTGGCCGTGCCCGCGGTGGGTGGAGGCGATCGCGTCGCGGTCGTCGAGGTGCATGCACACCCCGGCCGCCGAGGCCTCCTCGCCTGCGTACAGGTGCACGAAGCCGGGGATGTCGCCGCCGGCGAACTCCTTGTGCACCCGCTCCTCGAACTCCCGGACGGTCCGCATCGTGCGGTAGGCCGTGAGCAGGGCGTCCGGGCCGAGCTCCTGGGTCACGGTGGTCGGGAGAGTGCCTGTCATGACATCACGATCCCTCCGTCGATCATGACCGGCTGTCCGGTCATGTAGCGTGCTGCCTTCATCGGATCTCCTGGGTGAGCTCGCGGGACTCGCGGACGAACAGCCGCCGCGCGGCGGCGGCGGCGAGGACGGCGCGCACGTCGAGCACCCTGGGCCCGTCGTGCGCCAGGGTGACGGTGACGGGGGTGGCCGGGCCGAACTCGATCTCGCGCTCGCCGTCGACGGCGACCGTGCCGCGGTCCAGGGCGACCGGCTGCGCCACCCCGGGCGGGAGCGCCCGCGCCTCCCGGATCCCGATCGGTGCGAGGACCCCAGGGGCGATCGGCGCCAGCACCGTCCGCGCGGCCCGCGCGGGTGCGGTCATCGCGACCGCGACGCCGTCGGGGCCGGTGCGGCTGCTGGGCGCCAGTAGCCCGGCGATGCTCGACAGCCCGATGGCGTGCGGTTCGGCGAAGGCGCAGTAGAGCTCGCGCAGGGTCTCGGGCTGCCACAGCGCCTTGGAGCCGACGTGCGCCACCGTCGAGACGCAGACGTCGACCAGCGCGATCTCGCTGACCGCGCCCGCCGCGACGTGCAGCGCCTTCGCCCGCCGCGTCACCTCGCCGGTCGCGACGCGGCCGGTCGCGAACAACCCGACCGCGGCGCCGGCGACGGTGGCCTCCCACATCTCGGGGAACGCGTTGTTGGTCCCGGTCGAGAGCGGCAGCAGGGCGACGTCGCCGCTCTGACCCGATGCGGCGCGCACGGTGCCGTCGCCGCCGAGCAGCACGATGACCGAGGCGCCGCGCTCGCGCATGAGCCGGACCAGTGCGCGGGTGTCCTCGGCGGTTCCGCTGATCGAGTCGAGCGCGACGAAGTGCAGGTCCGGCCAGCGGCCGGCGGTGGCGCGGCGTTTGTCCCGGACTCGCAGCACGCCGCCCGCGACGCCCATCGCGTCGGTCGACATGAGGACGCGGTCGACGCCGGCGCCGCCCGCCGCCGCGATCAGCCGCAGCACCATGTTGGTCTTCTCGGCGTTGGGGAACACCGACGCCTGCGCGACCAGTCTGCGGATGTCGCGGCCGGACATGGGGTTGGCCACGATGCCGATGGTCGAACCGGGGATGACCGGCAGCGTCGTGGCGACGGCGCCGCCTCGCCCGTTCGGTCCGCCCTGCTGCACCAGGCCCTCCCGTACCGGTCCGCGTCACGGGGCAGCTGCCCCGTGACCCACCTCACCGGAATCGGGTGCGGCGGGCAACGGTTGCAGCAGAGTTGCGAGGGGGGACTGCGTCCGCTGGCGCTCGGCCCCCGCGGCGGCGACCGGGTCCGGCGGCTCGTCGAGGTCGAGGTCGATCCCCGGCCGGATCGCGCAGACGCCCTCGTCCACTCCCGCCCTCCGCATCTCCCCTGGCCAGCCTAGGGTGAGCGCTGTGGCAGACGCCATAGACCTGATCCGGCCGGCGCCGCCCCGGCCCGCGGCCGACGCGGAACCCGCGGGGTGCCGAGCAGGACCCCGCCGATGATGACGACCCCGGCGGCCAACTCCACGATGGTCGGCCGCTCCCCCAGCGCCGCGGCGGCCGCACCGATCCCGACCACCGGCACCAGCAGCGAGTACGGCGCGACGACACCGGCCGGGTAGCGGCGCATCAGCGCGGTCCAGATCCCGGAGGCGAGCACGGTCGCCAGCAGCACCAGGTAGACCAGCGCCACCAGCCCGGGCACCCCGGAGGGGGTGAACGCCGCGCGCAGCGCCGCCCAGTCGGCCGCCGGACCCTCCAGCACCAGCGACAGCCCGAGCAGCGGCACCGGCGGGACCACCGTCATCCACAGCGTCAGGTGCAGCGGGTCGGGTGGCGCGGCGAGCCTGGCGCAGAGGTTGCCGAACGCCCATCCCAGCGCGCCGACCAGGGTGAGCAGCACCGGCAACAGCGCCGCGCTCTCGGCGCGGCTGACCGCGATGGCGGCCAGCCCCAGCACGGCAAGGCCGATCCCGGCGCCCTGCCGCACGGTCGGCCGCTCGCGCAGCAGCAGCGCACCGAGCAGCACCGTGAACGGGGCCGAGGCCTGCAGCACCAGTGACGCCAGCCCGGCGGGCATTCCGATGTCCATCGCGATGAACAGGAAGACGAACTGCACGGTGCCGAAGCCCAGCCCGTAGCCGATCAGCCAGCGCACCGGCACCTGCGGCCGGGGCACCAGCAGCACCGTGGGCAGCGCGATCAGGCCGAACCGCAGCGCGGCCAGCAGCAGCGGCGGGAAATGCTGCAGTCCGATATGGATCGCGACGAAGTTGATCCCCCAGATCAGAGCGACGAGGGCGCCCAGTACGCGGTCGCGGGGCGTCATAACCTCACGGTTCGCGGCGACGAGGAGGAAGTCGAGCGAAAAGATGTGAAACATCTGTTTAGAGTTGCTACATGGACGTCCAGCGGCTGCGGATCCTCCGTGAGCTGGCCGACCGCGGCTCGGTGGCCGCGGTGGCGAAGGCGATGTCGTTCACCCCCTCCGCGATCTCCCAGCAGCTCAAGACGCTGGCCGACGAGACCGGGATGGCGCTGACCGAGCCGGCCGGGCGGGGGCTGCGGCTCACCGACGCCGGGCAGGCACTCGTGGCCGAAGCGGAGCAGGTGCTGGCCGCCCTCGCCCACGCCGAGGCCGCGCTCGATCGGCTGCGGTCGAGCCCGCGGGGCACCGTCCGGGTGGTGCTGTTCCCCTCCGGCGCCCGGCTGCTGCTTCCCGGCCTGCTCACCAGGGTCGTCGCGATCGGTGACATCGATCTGGTCTGCCGCGACGTCGACATGACCCCGGCCGATGTCCCCGCGCTCACCGCCGACGCCGACATCGTCGTCACGCATCGCGACGAACGCAGCCCCGCCCCGGACGCGGGCACGCCGAGCCGATGGACCCTCACCCCACTGCTGCGCGAGCCCCTCGACGTCGTGCTGCCGCCGGGGCACCGGCTGGCCCGCCGCCGGACGCTGCGCCTGGCCGACCTCACCGACGAAGGGTGGATCAGCGTCGGGGTGGGCTGGCCGGTCGACGAGGTGCTGCGCTCGCTGGCCGCCGCGACGGGCGCGCAACCGCGGATCGTCCAGCGCATCAACGACTTCTCGGTGACGGAGCAGCTGGTGGCCGCCGGGCACGGCATCGCCCTGCTCCCCCGCTACTGCACCGACGACCGCGGCGGGCGGCGGCTGGCGCGCAGACCACTGGCCGGGGTCCGCGCCGTCCGGCTCATCGAGGCGGTGGCCCGGCGCAGCACCGCGGTGCGGCCCGCCGTGCGCGCGGTGCTGCAGGCGCTGTGCGAGGAGGCCGCGGCGGTGGTGGCCAGGGGTAGCCGCGCGGGCCCGGCGATCAGGCCGGGGCCAGCTGCGCGGTGACGGCCCTGGCCAGCGTCTCGATGTCCTCCCCGGGGCCCGGTGCGACGAGTCCCTCCTGCAGCAGCACCGCAAGCCCGTGCACGAGCGACCAGGCCGCGAGTACCCGCCCGCGCCCGCTCGACGCGGCCGGCCTGCCGGCGTCCTCGCCCGGGACTCCGGCACCGCGATAGAGCAGCGTTCCCGCGCCGTCGCGGGCCGCGACGAGCTCCGGGTCGTCGGGGTGGACGAGACCGGGCGTGCGCATGACCGCGAAATGCGCGGGGTGGGATGTCGCGAAGACGACGTAGCTCACGCCGAGCTCACCAAAGTCCGCGGTGGCGGCGCGGTCGGCGAGGGCGGCGGTCAGCAGCCGCCAGCCCTCGGCGGCCACCGCCGTGAGCAGGCCTGTCTTGTCGGCGAAATGGTGGGCGGGCGCGGCATGCGACACCCCCGCGCGCCGCGCCACCTCGCGCAGGCTCAGCGATGCGGGTCCGCGCTCGGCGATCAGCTCCACGGCACTGTCGAGCAGCGCGCGGCGCAGGTTGCCGTGATGGTAGGGCCGGTCACTCACGGTGGCAGCCTATGAAACCCATCTAGACATTGACAAGACATGCCGCGCCGGAGCATCTTGTCAATGTCCAGATATGGCATCCGAACGGACCGGAGGTTCGCGATGGCACCCCTGATCACCCTGGTCGGTACCTGGCTCGTGCTCCGCGTGATCGGCCTGCTCGGCGTCGCTGCGCTCGATGGCTGGCATCCGGCACTGCGCGGGGGAATCGCGGCGATGTTCCTGCTCACCGCGGCGGCACATTTCTCACCGAAGCGGCGCAACGACCTCATCGCGATGGTTCCCCCCGGTCTTCCCCGACGGGGCACCCTGGTGAGCGTCACCGGGGCCGGGGAGGCCGCCGGCGCCATCGGGCTGCTGCTGCCAGCCACCTACCGGCCGGCAGCCGCCTGCCTTGCGCTGCTGCTGGTGCTGATGTTCCCGGCCAACGTCCACGCCGCGCGGGCCGGCGCCTCGATCGGCGGGCGGGCCGTCACTCCGCTGGTCCCGCGCGCGGCGATGCAGCTGCTGTTCGTCGCCTGCTGCATCGCCGTTGCCCTGTTCTGAACGCCGCGCGGGCTCAGCGCCCGACGGCCGGGCCGTCGCCGCGGCGGGCGAGCAGGGTCCACAGCACCGCGTCAGCGGCCCGCCGCGCCCCGGCGAGATCCTCCGGAGCCAGCTCTCCGGGCTCGTCGCGGTAGAGCGCGAGGATCCCGACGGTCAGCGCGCCGACGTGCAGCGGGAACGCGTGCACCGCCCGCACCCCGGACCGCAGCGCGGCCCCGGCGAACACCGGCCAGCGATGCGGCGGCACCTCGGCCAGATCGGGGACGTGCACCGGGTCGGGTCCGGCGAACGCGTCGAGGCACGGCCCCTCGCCGAGGCGGAACTGCAGCCCGTCGAGATCGCGGGCCGCCTCGTCGCAGGCCCACACCGACTCACGGCGGCCGTCCCCGGTCCGCACCGTGATCGCCACCCGGGTCGTCGGCAGCGCGGCAAGGCACGCCTCGCCGATCCGCCGGACGGAATGGGCATCGCCCTCGGCGACCACCGTCGCGAGTGCCGCACCGAGCGGGTCCGGCGCGGCGATCGGCGTCTGATCGGTCGTTGTCATCGTTGCTCCGCTCGTCATCGGACGGTGATGCGCACTGAGTCGAACGCGGGGGTCTGGTTCGCGCGCTGCATCATCGGGATGCGGTGCGAGCCGTCCCCGGCCCAGGAGGAACACTGCGCGGTCCCGGCCGTCGGCAGGCCGGGAACGTCGATCGTCACGGTGTCGGGGGCGGCGCCGCCGCCGTTGTCCTGGGTGGCGACGAAGAACTCCGGCGCCGGCGCCGCGTCGGGAGCGACGTCCGTGCTCGGCAGCACCCGGCAGGCCGTGTGGAAGTGCCCGCGTTGCAGACCCTGGCCGTCGAGCAGCGAGCTCTCGAGGTAGTAGCCGCCCGCGGCGGCGGAGAGGAAGCGGTCGCGGACCAGGTTGCGGGTGCTCACCTCGAGTTGGAACGGCTGGCCCGCCGTCACCTCGGTGGGCGCGTCGGTGATCAGCAGCGACGGGCTCTGCGCCGCCGCCGCGACCTCGCCGAAACTCGTATCGACGCACCGCGGGGCCTTCTGGAGCCCATCGTGCGGCTCGAGATTGCTCTCGGTGCAGTCGCGAGCCAGGACGTCGAGCCCGTTGTTGTTGTCGGCAGGGGGCGCGGGCGGGGGAGCGTCGGTGGCCGGAGGGGGTGTCACGTCACCGCCCTGGCCATTCGCCTCCCCGGCGTTGCCGCGGTCGGCGCCGTTCCCACGGTCGGCGGCATTGCCGCGGTCGGCGGCATTGCCGCGGTCGGCGGCATTGCCGCGGTCGGCGCCGGTGGCGGGGTCGGTGTTACTGGCGCCATTGGCACCATCGGTATCACCGCCCTGGTCACCGTTCGTGGCGTCCTCGGCGGCGGTCAGGCTCGGGGCGGCCTCCGCGTAGCCGCAGGCGGCCGGGGCCAGGATCACCGCCAGGGCCGCGGCCGAGGACGCGAGCACGGTGCGGAGCTTCGTGCGGGGTGCAGATCGGGTGGTCATCGGATCTTTCATCCTCCATTCGGGGAGCGGCGGGCCGAGGCGGCGACGACATCCGTGGATCTCCTCCGGAAGGCGTGCCGTGGCCCGTGGTCGAGCCGGGGTGCGCGGCCGGCGGGCATCGCGATCGTCGGCGGCTGGCGGCGCCGATTCCGGGCAGGTTTGTCGGCGGGCCGGCCTCGCCGGCGAAGGGCGACGACGACGCCGACGGCGGCGAGCAGCGAGGCGACCATCACCAGGCCTGGCACCAGCAGGTCCAGTGGGCTGGTCGCCCCGGCGAGCAGGCCCGGGGATCGCGGCTCGGGCAGCGCGGCGTAGTCGACGAGACCGGTGTTCTCCAGGTAGCCGATATGCCTGCTCACGAACTCCTCGGAGGTGATGGCGAAGGAGCGGACCAGGTCGTTGCGGGTGCCGCTGCGGACCTCGGCGATGACCGGTAGCACGGCCCCGTGCGCCTGCCGGAGCAGCTGCACGAACCGCCGGTCGTAGTCCGACCCGGTCTTACTGGAGATCTCGGCCATCCAGCCCTGCTGCTGGCTGCTGGGCTGGCTGGGCAACAGGACGCCGAGCTGGCCCGCGACGTCGCGGACCTTCTGGTCGAGGTCGGCGTGCTCGGCCGCGATGTGGCCACCCGCCTCCCTGACCGCGGGGGAGGAGGCCTGTTGCTGGGCCTGTTGGCCGGTCGGCCCTTCCCACAGTCCGGCGAGCCGCACCTTCACCAGCAGGTCGCGGTCGGCGGGGCCGAGCGGGCCGAACTGCGTCTGGGTCCAGCCGCCGGTACCGGGTGCGGCGGCAACCCAGGACTGGACCACCGATATCGAGACCGCGGCGACCAGCGCGATGACGATGGACCAGCGGAGGTAGGCGGGAATCCGGCGCAGCATCTGGGGGTATTACCTCTCGTGATCGGGGAGCGGAGGCACGAACGCCGCCGTCACGCCGCCGAGCCCGGACGTCGTGGCCGGACCCGGAGAGGCGATACGTGGCGGTGGGACCGTGCGAGCGCGGCTCAGGAGCCGGATCCACCCAGGGACGGGCTCGTGCCGTGGGTCGGGGCCGTGACATGGCTTCCGCCGGACGAGCCTCCCGGGGGCGAGGCCGTCGCGACCGGCTTCCCGTCGACGCCGACGGCATGCCAGGTGCCGTCGACGCCCTCTCCCTTCACCTCACCGGGCGCGGTGTCCTGCGCGAAGCGGTACAGCGGCCAGCCGTTCAGGGTCAGTTGCTGGCTACCGTCGGCTCGACCGACGGTCCCGACCGACCTCGGCGGTATCCCCTGCAGGGCCGGGAGACCGTCACCCAGCACGGGAGGCCAGCTCGTCGCGCAGGTGTCGTTGCAGGTGGACTTCGAGGGCTTCGGGGTGTCCTTCTCGAATCGGTAGAGCGTGAAGCCGTCGCTGGTCACGACCGTGCCGAGCGGTGTCACGGCGGTGCCGAGCCCGCCGGGCGCCGGCGTGGGGGCCGGGCCGGGCGCGGCGTCACCGACCGGGGCGGCCTGGCTGGCCGGGATACCCGGCGTGTAGCCACAGGCACTGACCGCGAGCAGCAGCCCGGCCGCGGCGAGGCCGCAGAGGGTGCGCACCGGCCGTCGAGGGCCGTGGTCGTTCATCGGGGGTCCTTCTCTCGCTGGGGAGCGGCTCCGGCGGGCATGGGTCCCGCAGAAGACGGGAAGACCGTAGGGACCCGAGCACCACCGAGGTTGCGAATCTGAGAGGTCCTGACGGCACGCGTCGATCGGGGCGCGACGAGTGGCGCGGGTTTGCTCCGTTCCGCCCAATCGGGACAACCGAACGCGATGGATCCGTCTCAGAGAGTCCTCAGAGAACATTCAGGGCAGCCCCGCAACGACGAATCCGACGCCGCCGAGCGGACCATCCGAGTGGGACGATCATGGACGCGCGAGTTCCTGAAAGGTTGCTCGGCGAACAGAGCAACTTTCCTGGTGAACAGAGCAATCTACTGCCGCTCGCCGATGGTCTGCGGGCCGATGGGCGACGACGGCGCCGGGTCATCCTCAGGTTTGCGGGGCCTGCACGGGCGCGTCCCTACCGTCCTGCGGCATGGAACGCAGGACGCTCGCCCGAGCCGGATGGACCGCCGTCCTGATCACCGCACTTGCCGGACCGGCGCTGATCTGGCTGGTCCGGTCCGAGCCGCTGAGCCTGTGGCGGCAGCTGTCGATCGTCACCGGTCTCGTCGCCCTGTCGGCGATGGTGTGCGCCGCGGTGCTGCCCTCCCGCCTGCGCAGCGTGACCCGGGTGCTGGGTATCGAGAACGTGATCGGCGTCCACCGCCAGCTCGGCATGCTGACCGGGCTGTTCGTCGCGCTGCACCTGGCCTGCGTCGTGGCGGCCGACCCGGCGCAGGTCGCCCTGCTCGACGTGACGACGGCGCCGGGTCGGGCGCGGGCCGCGGTCGCCGGCGTGGTGACCCTGTCGGTGCTGCTGGCGCTCGCGCTGAACCGAACCTGGCTGGGTTCTCGATACGAGCTCTGGCGCTGGTTGCACCTGCTGTTCGCCGCCGCGGCGCTCGGGGCGTCCGCGCTGCACACACTGTTGCTCGGACATGTCCTCGCCGATCCGATCGTGGGCCCGATGCTGGTCGCGCTGGGCTGCGCGCTGCTCATCGTGCTGGGGCAGCGATGGGTGTGGCGGTCGTGGCTGGACGAGAGCAGCGAGTTCGTGGTCCGCGAGGTGCGGCCGGAGAACCGGAGCGTGAGCACCCTGGTTCTCGAGCCACGCGCGCGGCATGCGCCTTCGGCGGGTCTGCACTTCGCGCCGGGGCAGTTCGCCTGGCTTCGGCTGCACCGGGCCGCCGTCGAGGAACATCCGTTCACCATCGCCTCGGGTGCCCACGACCCGACGCGGGCCGAGTTCACAATCCGGCACACCGGCGACTTCACCGCCACGCTCGGTGCGCTCCGGCCGGGCAGTCCGGTGTGGGTCGATGGACCCTACGGCGCGTTCACCAGCGATCCCGCGACCTCCGCGGGGGTGGTGATGATCGCCAGCGGGGTCGGGATCACTCCGATGATGAGCATGCTGCGCACGGCCGGACAGTGCGGTGACCCGCGGCCGTTCCGGCTCGTTGTGCTCGCCCGCGACGGCGGCGAGCTGCTGTTTCGCGATGAGCTCACCGTGCTGCACGAGGAGCTCGATCTCGAGGTCACCGAGGTGTTGCGGCGCCCGCCCCCGGATTGGACCGGGGCCACCGGGCCGATCGACGTCGGCCTGCTCACCGCCGTCCTCGCCGGCCTTGGCCACGACGACCGGGACCGCAACCGCCTCGACTACTTCATCTGCGGCTCGCCGTCGCTGCTCGGGGACGTGCTCGATGCCCTGGGCGCCCTCGGCGTTGCGGACGAGCGGATTCACACCGAGCAGTTCGACATGGTCTGACGACCGCGGCGCCTCGCAGGCCCGTACCACCACCAGCCCGCCACCAGCAACGCGACCGCGACGATGACGTAGGTTGCGCCCACCACCTGCTGGAACCCGCTCCAGCCGAGCTCGCGTTCGTGGTTGTGCGGCAGGAACTGGAACGGCGCGAGGTAGAACGCGACGAGCAGCACGCCGGTGGCCGTGGCCCAACCGGGCGAGCGCTCCCGCAGCGCGTGCCCGACCGTCACGACCAGGGCCGGCGCGATCCACACCCAGTGGTGCGACCACGATGTCGGCGAGACCAGCAGCCCGAGGGTGGCCACGGTGACCAGCGCCAACGGTGCGTCGGCGCTGCGCACCATCGGGATCGCGAGGACCAGCAGCAGGGCGGCCACCGCCAGCCAGCCCGCGGTGAGTGCCGTCCCGTCGAGGCCCATCCGGGCGAGCACCGCCTCGATCGTCTCGTTGGTGTAGAACACCGATCCGCTGATCCCCGAGGCCGGGCCGTCGAACCAGTAGCGGACCGACGCGGCCGGGTCGACGAGGAAACCGAGTCCGGTCGCGGCCGCACCCGCGGCGGCGGCCACGATCGCGGCGCGCAGGTCGCGGCGCAGCAGGAAGTACAGCACGAACACCGCGGGCGTCAGCTTGATCGCGGCCGCGAGGCCGACGAGCAGCCCGCGGGGCCAGCGCGGCCGCGCGACCAGGCAGTCGAGGGCCACCAGCGCCATCAGCACCAGGTTGACCTGGCCGAACTCGAACGTCTCCCGCACGGGTTCGAGCAGCAGCGCGAGCGGCAGCGCGGCGGACGCGACGGCCAGCGCCCCGGCCCGTCCGCCCGCCGGCCAGCTCCGCAGCGCGACCGCGTAAAGCGTCACGGCCAGGCTGGCCAGTGACAGCACGAACAACACGATCCAGGACGGCGTCCATGGCAGCAGCACCAGCGGGGTGAGCACCATCGCGGCGAACGGCGGATAGATGAACGGCAGCGCCAGCCCGCTGACGGTCGGCGGCAGGCTGCCGTACATGTCCTCCCCGGCCAGCCAGGTCTGCACGCCGAGCCGGTAGACCTCGAGGTCGATGTGGTAGCCGTGGGTCCGGACCAGCAACCAGGTGAGCACCAGGGCCAGCGCCGGGAGCGTGACGACAAGGATCGAGCGGGGTGCCGTGAGCCGAGCGCGCAATCGTCGGGCGAGCACGGCGGCGGGCGTCGAGGTGCTCGAGACGGACAAGCGGTCCTCCGGCCGATCCTGCGGTCCTGGTCCGGACACACGGTAGCCCGCCGGACCGAGGTGGGTCGCAGCGGATCAGCTGATTCCGGCCGCGTCCATCCCGCGCAGCTCCTTCTTCAGGTCCGCGATCTCGTCGCGCAACCGGGCGGCGAGCTCGAACTGCAGGTCGCGGGCGGCGGCGAGCATCTGGTCGGACAGCTGCTGGATCAGATCGGCCAGCTCGGCGCGTGGCATGTTCTTCGTATCGCGCCGCGCCACCACACCGGAGCTGGTGCCGGCCCGGCCCGGCTCGCCGGCCGCGCGCTTGCCCCGTGAGGCGTTGCGGCCCGACCCGCCCACCGGCACCTCCGCGTCGCCGGCCTCGCGGTAGACCTGGTCGAGGATGTCGGCGATCCTCTTCCGCAGCGGTTGCGGATCGATCCCCTTCTCCGTGTTGTAGGCGATCTGCTTGGCCCGGCGCCGGTCGGTCTCGTCGATCGCATGCCGCATCGAATCGGTGACCGTGTCGGCATACATGTGTACCTCGCCGGAGACGTTCCGCGCGGCGCGCCCGATGGTCTGGATCAGCGACGTCCCCGAGCGCAGGAAGCCCTCCTTGTCTGCGTCGAGGATCGCCACGAGCGACACCTCCGGCAGATCGAGGCCCTCGCGCAGCAGGTTGATGCCGACGAGCACGTCGAACTCGCCGAGCCGCAGCTGGCGCAGCAGCTCGACCCGGCGCAGGGTGTCGACCTCCGAATGCAGGTAGCGGACCCGGATGCCCAGCTCCAGCAGATAGTCGGTGAGATCCTCGGCCATCTTCTTGGTCAATGTCGTGACCAGCACCCGCTCGTCGCGCTCGGTCCGGGTGCGGATCTCATCGATGAGATCGTCGATCTGGCCCTTGGTCGGCTTGACGACCACCTTCGGATCGACCAGACCCGTCGGGCGGATGACCTGCTCGACGAACTCGCCGCCGGTGCGCGAGAGCTCATAGGGACCGGGTGTCGCCGAGAGGTACACGGTCTGCCCGATCCGGTCGGCGAACTCCTCCCAGGTCAGCGGCCGGTTGTCGACCGCGGAGGGAAGCCGGAACCCGAACTCCACGAGGTTGCGCTTGCGCGACATATCGCCCTCGTACATGCCGCCGATCTGCGGGACGGTCTGGTGCGACTCGTCGATGACCAGGAGGAAGTCGTCGGGGAAGTAGTCCAGCAGGGTCGCCGGGGCCGAACCGGGACCGCGCCCGTCGATATGCCGCGAATAGTTCTCGATACCTGAACAGAACCCGACCTGACGGATCATCTCGACGTCGTACTGGGTGCGCATCCGCAGCCGCTGGGCCTCGAGCAGCTTGCCCTGGCGTTCCAGCTCGGCCAGCCGCTCCTCCAGTTCGGCCTCGATGTCGCGGACGGCCCGCTCCATCCGCTCCGGACCCGCGACGTAGTGCGTGGCCGGGAAGATCCTCACCTTGTCGACCTGCTTGAGCACCTCGCCGGTGAGCGGATGCAGATAGTAGAGCGCCTCGATCTCGTCGCCGAAGAACTCGATCCGGATCGCGAGCTCCTCGTAGGCGGGAATGATCTCCACCGTGTCGCCGCGGACCCGGAACGTCCCGCGGTTGAACGCCACGTCGTTGCGGGTGTACTGGACATCGACCAGCGCCCGCAGCAACGCGTCGCGCTCCACCTCGTCCCCGACGCTCAGCTCGACCGACCGGTCGAGATAGGACTGCGGGGTGCCCAGGCCGTAGATGCACGAGACCGAGGCGACCACGACCACGTCGCGCCGCGACAGCAGGTTCTGGGTGGCCGAATGCCGCAACCGTTCGACATCGGAGTTGATCGAGGAGTCCTTCTCGATGTAGGTATCGGTCTGCGCGATATAGGCCTCGGGCTGGTAGTAGTCGTAGTACGAGACGAAGTACTCGACGGCGTTGGCCGGCAGCATCTCCCGCAGCTCGTTGGCCAGCTGTGCGGCGAGCGTCTTGTTCGGCGCCATCACCAGCGTGGGCCGCTGCAGCCGTTCGATCAGCCATGCGGTGGTGGCCGACTTGCCGGTACCGGTGGCACCGAGCAGCACGACGTCCTGCTCGCCTGCCCTGATCCGGCGTTCCAGCTCGTCGATGGCGGCGGGCTGGTCACCCGCGGGCTCGTGGGGGCTGACGACCTCGAACCGCCCCCCGGTGCGGGGGATCTCCCCGACCGGCCGGTACTCCGAATGGGCCAGCGGGGTCTCCGGCTCGGCGCCGGCCAGGCGTGCGTGCGCGCTACCCGGAACCTCTGTCGCGAATGCCACGAACCCAGGGTACGAGCCACCACCGACAGTTCGCGGCACCAGCGGCGCCCGTCGACGACGTCTGCCAGGATCGGGCCGGTGCATCCGCCGAAGATCCAGACCTTCGACGTCCCGACGAAGACCAACATCGACAACAAGGGGACCGTCCGGGCCGTCGACGAGTTCCGGGTGGAGCCGTTCGGTCTCTACATGAGCCGGGCGATGGTGAACCGGGTCACGACCCACTGGGTGGAGTCGTGGCTGCTGCCCGATCTGGGGATCTGCGTGACCGACTGGTGGTGGAACCCGGGTCATGAGCGGGACCAGGACTTCTATGTCGATATCGCGGCCATCGAGCGCGGCCCCGAGCGGTGGCGGCTCACCGATCTCTACCTCGACGTCGTGGTCCGTACCGGGCGGAGCTCCCAGGTGATCGACGTCGACGAGTTCGTCGAGGCGGTCGCGGGCGGGCTGCTGGAACCCGCGCTCGCCGAGTACGCGATGCACCGGACCCACGACACGGTGACCGCGCTGGCGGCCCACGGCCACGATCTCGACCGGTGGCTCGCCACCGAGGGCATCACGCTGAGCTGGCGCAGCCGCCCCAGGTCAGGCCACCGGCAGTAGCTCGCCGGACGACGGCGGCGTCGCGCTGGTGGGTGCGGTGGTGCCGGTGGTCGACGGCGGGCTCGTCCGCGTCGTCGACGACGAGCTGGCCTGCGGGGGTGTGATCGGGTCCGGGGTCCCCTCCGCGACGCCCGCCGGGGCGGACGAGCCAGCCGGCGATCCGGTCGAGGTCCCGGTCGGGCTTGGCCGCGTCGTCTCGGATGGCTCGGGGTCGGTGGTCGTCGGCTCGGCGGACGGCGGGACGGACGGGGTCGGAACGACCGTGGTCCGGGACGGACGGGCCCGGGTCCGTTGCACCGGACGGTCGGCGGGCGAGGCGGCCGGGGCGGACTGTTCTGCAACGGGTGGCGCGGGTACCCGGGTCGGCTCGGGTGTGGTCACCTCCGATGCGCCGGGCACCGCGACCGGCGGCGGATTGGCGGCGCCGGGCGGCGCGGCGCCCTGCGCGATGACGGTGATCCCGCCGAGGGCGCCGACCGTCAGGATCGCGGCCGCGGCGGCGGAGCTCGTCCGGTTGAACCAGCTCGCCCGCCGGATGACGTCATCGACCGCGGGGAGCGTGACCCCGGCCGAGAGCTCGTCGTCCAGCCTGCGGAACTCCGCGGTCATCTGAGCCAGCGGGTCGGTCACGATGTGTCCTCGTCGTCGTACGGCCCGAACTCGGATGACAGCACGTCCGCCAAACCCTCGGCCGCAACCTGCCGTGCCCGGGAGAGCCTGGCCTGTACGGTGCCCAGCGACACCCGCTCCAACACGGCGATCTCGGTCATCGGAACGCCGACCATGTGGAACAGCACCACGCTGCGCCGCTCCGCCGGGGACAGCCGACGCAGCGCGCCCAGCAGTGCGGCCGTCCGTGGGTCGGCGGCCTCGGTGCCGGCGCCCGTGGACCGGCCGATCCCGATCCGCGCAAGCACCGACCGCCAGCTGCGCATGGTCGAGCGCACCGCGACGCGGCGGATCCATGTGGTCGGGTCCTCCGAACGGCTGATCCGCCCCCAGTCCCGCCAGGCCTGCGAGTACGCGTCCTGGACCACCTCGTGCGCCTCGCCGGAGTTCAGCGTGATCGCGTAGAGCTGGGCGACCAGCCGCTGGTAGTTGGCCTCCAGGTGGGCGCCGAAGTCGGCGCGCAGCTCGGCCGGGGTCGCGAAGTCCCCCTGGCCGGTGGCGTCCCGCGCGGCAAGGGCCGGCTCCGCGGCGTCCGGTTCGGGGGCGTCCGGTTCGGAGGCTTCGGGCTGCACGTCCGCGGGTTCAGCGGCGGTCTCGGCGGCGCCGGCATCCCCGGACGCGGCGGTCTCGGCGGCATCCCGCTCGTCGGACACCGTGCTCTCTCGGTCGCCGGAATCGGCGCGGTGCTGGGCCAGCGCGCTCAACCCTCGTCCCTCCGGTCGTCTGGCAGGCGCGGCGGAGCAGACTGCTGTCACACACCTCGTGCAGCCGGTGCGCACCCCCGACCCTCAATCGGACAACGATCGAGCGGTGTTACAGATGCGCCATCGCCGATCAGCAGGCCGGGCTCCAGCCGGAGTCGCTCGCCCACCGTTCGGCGCGCGGCAGCGCCGCATCGAACCACGGTTCCTTGGCCGCAGCGTAGCGGGCGGCGTCGGGGTCCGCAGCGAACTCGGCGGCGGCCCGGCGCTTGAGCGCGAGGTACTCGACGCGCGCGGCGCCGTCGGCGCGCAACCAGTCGCGCAGCAGCAGCGCGTAGCGCCAGCCCGGCGAGCCGAGCTCACGGACATGCACGTGGACGAGCCGGCCGGGGTCCGCGCTCGCGTGGTAGCGCTTGCGCCAGTGTTGCGGATCCGGCTGCGCCGGCTTCGGGTTGTCCCTGGTGATCTCCGGCCGGTTGGGGAATCCGGCGTCGGCGAGGGCACCGGCGATCGCGTCGGCGTCGGCGAGCGTGTCAACAGCGAGCTGCACGTCAATGATGTCCTTGGCGGGCAGCCCAGAAATCGCGGTGGAGCCGATGTGCGCAACCCCGCGCCCCCGTTTCCCCGCGGCCGGCTCGATCCGCGCGGCGATCCGGGCGGCGTCGGCGGGCCAGCCGGGGTCGGGGTCGACGAGCCGCGGCGAGCCGCCGCGGGCCGGTCTGCGCAGGCGCATGTTCTCCGCGAACGGGACGAGCCGACCGGCCCACAGCGCGTCGACGGCCGCCTCGAGGTCGGCCGGCGAACCGCTGTTGTCCAGCAGGACATCGGCGGCGGCGCGGCGTTCGGCGTCGTCGGCCTGCGCGGCGATCCGGGCGCGGGCATCCGACTCCGGCATGCCGCGGCCGGCCACGAGCCTGCGCACCCGTACCTCCGCCTCGGCGTGGACGACCACGACCATCGGGAAGGTGGGCGCCATCCCGCCCTCGACGAGCAACGGGACGTCCTGCACGACGACCGCCCCCGCGGGCGCCGCGGCGACCAACTGCTCGGAGCGGCGCCGCACCCGGGGGTGGACGATGGCGTTCAGCCGGTCGCGTGCGGCCGGGTCGGCGAAGACCAGCGTCGCCATCCGCGGCCGGTCCAGCTCGCCGTCCGGTCCGACGACCTCGGCTCCGAACGCCGCGACGACCTCGGCGAGACCCTCGCTCCCCTCCGCGACGACCTCGCGGGCCAGGACGTCGGAGTCGACGAGCACGGCGCCGTGCTCGACGAGCCTGCGCGCCACCGTCGACTTCCCCGATCCGATCCCACCGGTCAGCCCCACCCGCAGCACGATCAGCGCACCTGCCGGATCAGGCCGGCATCGTCGCTCTGACCTGCGGTATCACCCGCAGGGCGAGGTCGACGAGGACGTCGGCGGCGGGGCGGTCGGTCGCGGCTGTGCTGGGGAGCACGAAGGTCAGATTGTCCACGCCGTAGGCGACGAGGAGCACGGCCTCACCGGGACGCTCGACGAACACCCCCTTGGCGGCGCCGATCGGCACGTCGCGGCTCTCACTGCCGGCTCGCTGGGCGTCGCTGTTGATCCGCCACTGGTTGGCCGCCGCGGCCTCGTCGGTGTATCGGCTGATGTTCAGCTCCATCAGCGGTGGAGCGCCGGGGCCGGTGCGGGTGTAGGTGCAGCCGATCCGCTCGGTTCGGTCGACGGCCGGCTGCGGCACCCCCCGGATGCTGCGTACCGAGACCGTGTCCAGCGGCAGGGCGAACAGGGCACCGAGATCATTGGCGGTGAGCACCCGTTCACAGTCGGTGGGGAGCTTGCCGGCCTCGGCGGCCGCATCGGTTCCCGCCGCCTTCGTCGTCGGTGGCGCGAACGTGGGGATCGCGGGGGCCCTGGTGTCCCCCGACGCCGTACCGCACGCGACCGTCACCCCGAGCAGCAGACCGAACAACAGAACTCTGCAGGCAACGGCGATCCCCCGATGCGCCCCCCGATCACCCATGCCTCCAACTTAGTTCGGCATAGAGATCAATTCACCCAACGTGGCCGGTTGGTGACCGAACTCAGACCTTCCGGAGTCCCCGCATCCGCATGCTCCGTGGAACGCCGGGAGGCCCCGGTGACCGCAGTCACCGGGGCCTCCCAGGTCACCTCTCGGCGCCGGAGCGCTCACGCACCGCCGGAGAGCTTCTCCCGCAGCGCGGCGAGCTGCTCATCGCTGGCCAGCGAACCGCTGCCGCTTTCGGCGGGCGCGCCGCCCTGGGACGAGTAGTTCGTCCCGGCGTCAGCGGTCGACTCGGCCTCGGCGGCCTTGCGGATCTGCGCGATGTGCTGCTCGTAGCGGGCGTGCGCCTCGGC
Source organism: Pseudonocardia asaccharolytica DSM 44247 = NBRC 16224 (assembly GCF_000423625.1). GTDB lineage: Bacteria > Actinomycetota > Actinomycetes > Mycobacteriales > Pseudonocardiaceae > Pseudonocardia > Pseudonocardia asaccharolytica. The sequence goes on along the minus strand of NZ_AUII01000012.1, from coordinate 92,176 downwards.
GTACTCCTTCTCCCACGCCTCGCGCTGGGCCTCGTAGCCTTCCTTCCACTCCCCGCTGTCGACGTCGAAGCCCTCGGGGTAGATGTAGTTCCCCTGGTCGTCGTACTCGGCGGCCATGCCGTAGCGGGTCGGGTCGAACTCGGTGTCGACCGTCATGCCCTCGTTGGCCTGCTTGAGCGACAGCGAGATGCGGCGCCGGTCGAGGTCGATGTCGATGACCTTGACCATGCAGTCGTCGCCGACCTGCACGACCTGCTCGGGGATCTCCACGTGCCGCTCGGCCAGCTCGGAGATGTGCACCAGGCCCTCGATGCCCTCCTCGACGCGGACGAACGCGCCGAAGGGAACCAGCTTGGTGACCTTGCCGGGAACGATCTGCCCGATCGCGTGGGTCCGGGCGTAGAGCCGCCACGGGTCTTCCTGCGTCGCCTTGAGCGACAGCGAGACGCGCTCGCGGTCGAGCTCGACGCTGAGGACCTCGACCGTGACCTCCTGGCCGACCTCGACGACCTCGCTCGGGTGGTCGATGTGCTTCCAGGACAGCTCGGAGACGTGCACCAGACCATCGACACCGCCGAGGTCGACGAACGCGCCGAAGTTGACGACCGAGGAGACGACGCCCTTGCGGACCTGGCCGCGCTGCAGCTGGTTGAGGAACTCGCTGCGGACCTCGGACTGGGTCTGCTCGAGCCAGGCACGCCGCGACAGCACCACGTTGTTGCGGTTCTTGTCCAGCTCGATGATCTTGGCCTCGATCTTGCGGCCGACGTACGGCTGCAGATCCCGTACCCGGCGCATCTCGACCAGCGAGGCGGGCAGGAAGCCGCGGAGCCCGATGTCCAGGATCAGGCCGCCCTTGACGACCTCGATGACGGTGCCCTCGACCGGCTCGTCGGCCTCCTTCAGGGCCTCGATCGTGCCCCAGGCGCGCTCGTACTGGGCGCGCTTCTTGGACAGGATCAGCCGGCCCTCCTTGTCCTCTTTCTGCAGGACGAGGGCCTCGACGTGCTCGCCGACCTCCACGACCTCGGCGGGGTCGACATCGTGCTTGATCGACAGCTCGCGCGACGGGATGACGCCTTCGGTCTTGTAGCCGATGTCGAGCAGGACCTCGTCACGGTCGACCTTGACGATGGTCCCCTCGACGATGTCGCCATCGTTGAAGTACTTGATCGTCTGATCGATGGCGGCGAGGAAATCCTCCTCCGACCCGATGTCGTTGACGGCGACCTGAGGTGTGGTCGGGGCGGCGGTGGTGTCGGTGGACATGTAGTGGGGTGCTCCGGTAATGGTATGGATGAGTCGTGCTGGCTGTGTCGCTGTGCTTCGGTGTCGCTGTGACCTGCGTACAGTCACCCTCGTTCGTCGATCCCGTGGCCGTGCGGACAGTGGCGGCCCGCGAGCAGAGCCACATGGGCGCCACATTGACCACAGTGCGGGGCCGATGCTACGCGGCCCCCGATCAGCAGGGCAACGCGGGGCCCGGGTCCGAACTGCGACGATGACACCGAAACGATGACGGGTGCACGGGGGTGCGATCCGACGGCAAGGGAGGAGTCATGAGCGCCGAGCAGGTCCTCGGGACCACCGGGATGGCCCGGCGCACCGTCGGCTCCGCGGAGTCCCGGCGCGCGGCCCGGGCCTGGTGGGACGCCGACGCCGACGACTACCTGGCCGAACACGGCGACGACATCGGCGAGATCGACTTCGTCTGGTGCCCGGAGGGGCTGCGCGAGGCCGATGCCCGGCTGCTGGGCGAGGTGGCCGGCAAGCGGGTGCTGGAGGTCGGTGCGGGCTCCGCGCCGTGTGCCCGCTGGCTCGCCACCCAAGGCGCCCGTCCGGTCGCCCTCGATCTTTCGGCGGGCATGCTGCGACACGCGGCCGCGCTCGGCGCGTCCACCGGCGTCGCGGTACCGCTCGTCCAGGCCGCGGCGGAGCGGCTGCCGTTCGCCGACGGGTCGTTCGACGTGGCGTGCTCCGCCTTCGGCGCGATTCCCTTCGTCGCCGAGCCGTCGCGGGTCATGCGGGAGGTCAAGCGGGTGCTGCGGCCGGGCGGGCGCTGGGTGTTCGCGGTGAACCACCCGATGCGCTGGATGTTCTCCGACGACCCCGGACCGGACGGGCTGACGGTCATCCAGTCCTATTTCGACCGCATGCCCTACGTCGAGGTGGACGCCACCGGTGCGGCGACCTACGTCGAGCACCACCGCACGCTCGGCGACCGGGTGCGCGACATCGTCTTGGCCGGACTGGTGCTCGACGATCTCGTCGAGCCGGAATGGCCGGAGGGCCGCGAGACCGTGTGGGGGCAGTGGTCGCCGCTGCGAGGGGCGCTCTTCCCCGGCACCGCGATCTTCGTGACGCACCGGCCATGAGTTCCCCGGCACCCCTGGCCCCGGCGGTTCAGCGGGGGCCGAACACCGCGGCCGCCTGCACCCGGCCCTCGGCGGCGAGCTCCAGGAACCCGAAGGTGCCCGCGTCGAGCAGTTCGCGCGCGGCCCGGTTCAGCGCGCCGATCGTCGCCGCGCTGAACGCGCCGCCGACCGAGATGCGGGCGACGCCGGCCGCGGCGAGCCCGGCGACGCCGGCGAGCCCGGGAAACGCCAGCACGTTGACCGGCCGGTCGACCGCGGCGATCACCCGCCGGATGTCGTCGAGGTCGCGCAGGCCCGGCGCGTAGAGCACGTCGGCACCCGCCTCCTGGTAGGCCTGCAGCCGGGCGATCGTGTCGGCGAGATCGGGATTGCCGTGCAGGAAGTTCTCCGCCCGCGCGGTCAGGACGAGCCCGGTGTCGCGGTGCGCCGCTACGGCGGCGGCGGCCACCCGCTCGGCGGCGAACCCGAGGTCGTAGATCGGGGACTGCGGGTCACCGCTGAAGTCCTCGATCGAGCAGCCCGCCAGCCCCGCCGCGACGGCCCCACGGACCGTGTCGGCGACGGCGCCGGGGTCGGCGGCGAACCCGTTCTCCAGGTCGGCGGACACCGGGACGTCCACCGCGGCGACGATGGCCGCGGCGTGCGCCAGCGCCTCGTCCCTGGTGACCGTGCCGTCCAGCCTGCCGAGGGTCGCCGCGAAACCGCTGCTCGTGGTGGCCAGCGCGGGGAAGCCGAGCGCGGCGAGCAGCCGGGCCGAGCCGGCATCCCACGGGTTGGGCATGAGCAGCGGACGGCCGGGCACGTGGAGCGCGCGGAAGGCATCCACCTTCGCTGTTGGGCTGGTCACGGTCCTGACAGTAGCGACGGGCGCAGGGAACACCATATCCATCGGTTACGACATGTGCTTCGCTCCGGACTGCGTACGGCAGTGAGCCGCAACGCCACCGCCCCGGCGGCCGCCACCGCGGCCCCGGTGTCGGGGCCGTGGTGGAGAATCCGTCCGGGCACGTCGCTGCGGCCTGATCCCGGGACGGGCCGTCGCGCGCTGAGCCATCGCAGGCCAGCGGTGCCGTTGGACTACGCCGCGCCCGGCGGCCGGACCGCGCAGGTCGCGCTGCTGCATCACCGCACGAGCAAGAAGAAGATCGGGTCGCTCGTGCTGAATCCGGGGCCGATGTCCCGCAAATGTTGATCACGGACCGGCGGGGCATCCCTCATTTGCCGATCGCCCCACGCCGTCGCATACAGTGCAGGGCGTGCCGATCAACCCCGCCGACCTCGCCGACTTCCCCTCGCTGGACACGGCCGAGCTGCTGACGAGCCGGATGGGCATCGAGATCACGTCGATGACCTTGGAGGAGGTCGTCGGACGCATGCCCGTCACCGGGAACCGGCAGCCCTACGGCCTGCTCCACGGCGGGGCGAGCGCGGTGCTGGCCGAGACGCTGGGGTCCACGCTGTCGGCCCTGCATGCCCTGCCCGAGCGGTTCCCCGTCGGTCTCGAACTGGCCTGCACGCACCACCGGGCGGCCACCGCGGGCTGGATCACCGGTGTCGCCCGGGCGTTGCACATCGGCCGCAGCACCTCCACCACCGAGATCGTCCTCACCGACGAGCAGGGCCGCCGGACCTGCACCGCGAAGCTGACCTGCCTGCACCGCGACACCCGCCCCGAGGTGTGAGCCTCAGCTCGTGACGCCCTCGCCCAGGTAGGCCGCCTGCACCCGCGGATCGGCCAGCAGCTCGGCCCCGGTCCCGGACAGCGTCGTGCGGCCGAGGTCGATCACGTACGCTCGGTCGGACAGCGCGAGCGCGGCCAACGCGTTCTGCTCGACGAGCAGCACCGTCGTGCCCTCGGCGCGCAGGTCGCGGACGGTGTCGAAGATCTTCTGCGTCATGATCGGCGAGAGTCCCATGGACGGCTCGTCGAGCATGAGCAGCCGCGGTCGTGACATGAGCGCCCGGCCGATCGCCAGCATCTGCTGCTCGCCGCCGGAGAACAGGCCTGCCTTGGCCCGCCGCCGCTGCCCCAGCACCGGGAACAGGTCATAGATCCGGTCGAGGTCGGCGACGACGCCGGCCTCGTCGCGCCGGGTGTAGGCGCCCAGCCGCAGGTTCTCCTCGACGGTCATCCGGGCGAACAGCCGCCGTCCCTCCGGGCTGTGCGCCACGCCGTGGGCGAGGATCTCGTGCGCGGGCAGCCGGTGCAGCGGGGTCCCGTCCAGCCACACCTCACCCGAGACCGGCCGCAGCAGCCCCGACAGCGTCCGCAGCGTCGTGGTCTTGCCCGCGCCGTTGCTCCCGATCAGGCTGACGATCTGGCCCTGCTCGACGGCGAAGGTGACGCCGCGGACGCCCTGGATCGCGCCGTAGGCGACGGTGAGGTCGCGAACCTCGAGAAACGCCATCAGACCTCGCTCCGATGAATCTGCGCCTCGATCTCCTCGGGTGGGGCACCGAGATAGGCCTCCACGACGCGCGGGTCGCCGCGGACCTCGTCGGGGGTGCCCGCCACGAGCAGCTCGCCCTGCACCAGCACGAGCACCCGGTCGCACAGGGTGAAGATGAACTTGGTGTCGTGTTCGATGACGACCACCGAGACGCCCAGATCGCGGATCGCGAGGATCAGCTGCCGGGTCGACTGGGTCTCCTGGGCGTTCATGCCCGCGGTCGGTTCGTCGAGCAGGAGGACCGAGGGCTCGGTGGCCAGCGCGCGGGCGATCTCCAGCCGGCGCTGGTCGCCGTAGGGCAGGTTGCGGGCAAGCTCGTCGGCGAACCGGGTGAGCCCGACGAACGCCAGCAGCTTCTCCGCACGTTCGGCCGCCTCGGCCTCGCTGCGCCGGAAACGCGGACCGTGCAGCAGCGACGACAGGGGCCCCTGCGTCATCCGGACATGCCGCCCGACCAGCACGTTCTCGGTCGCGGTCATGCCCGGGAAGAGCCGGATGTTCTGGAACGTCCGCGCGACACCTGCCGCGGTGACCCGCGCCGGGTCGCACGCCAGCCGGGTCCCACGCAGCGCGACGGCGCCGCGGCTCGGCGCGTACAGCCCGGTCAGGCAGTTGAACAGGGTGGTCTTCCCGGCTCCGTTCGGCCCGATCAGCCCGATGATCTCGCCATCGCGGAGGGTGAAGGACACGTCCTTCAACGCCGTCAGCCCACCGAACACCATGGTGACGCCTGCCGCCTCGAGGATCGGCGCGGTCATGCCTCGGCTCCCTTCGCCGGTGGCGGGTCCTGCGCGGTCACCGGTGCGAGCTCGGTCCTGCGGTGCCGGTCGGGGATGATGCCCTGCGGGCGGAACCGCATGATCACCACGAGCGCGAGCCCGAACAGCAGCAGCCGGTAGTCGGCGAACTCGCGCAGCTTCTCCGGCAGCACGAACAGGATCGACGCGCCGAACACCGCACCCGGGATCGTCCCCATACCGCCGAGGATGACCGCCGCGAGCAGCGTCACCGATTCGAGGAACCGGAAGCTGTCGTAGGCGACGACCGCGGTCTTGTGCGCGAAGAACGCCCCGGCGAGCCCCGCGAGGGTGGCCCCGATCAGGAACGCGAGGATCTTGATCGGACCGGTCCGGATGCCCATCGCCCTGGCGGCGTCCTCGTCCTCCCGGATCGCGATCCAGGCCCGCCCGAGCCGCGAGTTCTTCAGGTTCCCGAACACCAGCATGACGACGGCGACCAGCAGCACGATCAGGACGTAGTAGAGGACGCCCGCGGGGAGGGTGACCGCGCCGATCGCGATCGACTCGTTGAACGCCGTGCCGAACGCGCTGACCTGCGGGATGTTCGGGATCGCGTTCGCGCCGCCGGTGAGCCCGCCGATGTTGTTCTGGGCGCTGCGCACGAAGATCTCGCCGAAGGCGAGCGTCACGATGGCCAGGTAGTCGCCGCGGACCCGCAGCGTCGGGGATCCGACGACCGCACCGAAGAGCCCGGCCACCACCGCAGAGATGATCATGACGAGGGGAAACGGCAGCCTGATCCCGATCTCCGACGCCGCCGCGCCGGACAGGTTGGCCGCCACGAAGGCCCCGATCCCGAGGAAGGCGACGTATCCGAGGTCGAGCAGGCCGGCCAGTCCGACCACGATGTTCAGCCCGATCGCGGTGGCGGCGTAGACGCCGATATTGGCCGCGACCGTCATCCAGTACTCGGTGCCGGCCCCGGTCAGCGGCAGCAGCAGCGCCATCACCAGCAGCACCACGATGCTGAACACCCGGTGCCGCTCCGCGACGGCCGCGAGCCAGGTCAGCAGCCCGGACGCGTGCAGGGCGGCGAACGCCCCGCCTGCCGCGGCCAGGAACGACAGGAACACCGCGCCGGCATACGGGTTCACCACGCCGCCCTGCCCGCCGCTGGTGAGCACCGCGGACACGACGAGCAACAGCAGCCCGAACAGGACGAGCAGCAACAGCCACTCGGCCCACCAGGGCATTCGCCACTCCCGGACCGGCAGCGGCTCGATGCCGCCCCCGACGGCGCCCGCGGCCGCGAACGCGCCGCCGATCAGGGCGACGACCGCACCGAACGCGGCCGAGCCGCCGGACGCGGTGATGGCGCCGAGGCCACCGCCTTCGACGGTGATGTAGAGCCCGTTGACCAGGCTCGTCGCGACGATGCCCCAGCCCAGCGCGCGCACGATACGTGCCCTGCCGCGCACCGCCCGCACCGACACCAGGATCGCTGCGAGCCCCAGCAGCGCCAGATGCAGCCGGAACCCCGTCAGGCCCAGCGGCGCGACGAAGAACTGCAGGGTCGCCTTCTCCGGGTAGGGGCCCTCGTTGAGCACGAACGTGGCCCACGGCAGCAGCGCGCCGAGCACGGCGAGGAGCCCGCCCGCCACCCGCAGCCAGGCGGCGCCCCGAGCCCCGGCGCCGCGCGCCCGGCCGGAGACCGGCGCGGCCGAGGCCGGGACCGGAGACTGGACGGTCGTCATGCGCGGACCCTCTCCGTCTCGCCGAAGAAGCCCTGCGGCCGGAACACCAGTACCACGATCAGCACCACGAAGATCCAGACGTAGTCGTAGGCGGTGCCGCCGGGGAGGTACTGCCCGCCGAGGGATTTGACGAGCCCGATCGCCAGTCCCCCGACGACGGCACCCCGGATGCTGCCGATTCCACCGAGCACGGCAGCGGTGAAGGCGAAGATCCCGTTCTGGAAACCCATATCGATGTTGATGTTGTTGAGATAGCCGCCGTACAGGACGCCGCCGACGCCGGCCAGCGCCCCGCCGATCAGGAAGGTGAGCACGATGACCCGGTCCGGGTCGATGCCCATCAGTCGCGCGATATCGCGATCCTGCGCGGTGGCCCGCATCGCACGGCCGGTGCGGGAGCGGTCGACGAACACCTGCAGCCCGGCCGCCAGCGCCAGCGAGACGAGGGCGAGCAGGATCCCGGCGTACTTGATCGGCACCGTGCCGCCGGGGACCGGGATCTCCAGCGTTCCCTCGATGAAGATGCTCGGGAAGGGCAGCGCCGCGGTCGCGTCCGGGTAGAACACCCGGACCGCCTCCTGCAGCGCCACCGAGACGCCCAGCGCGGTGATCAGCGGCGCGAGTCGCGGCGCGTCGCGCAGCGGGCGGTAGGCGAAGCGCTCGGCGGCGACGGCCACGAGCGCGGCGATGACGGCGCCGGCGACGAGCGCGATCGGCAGCGCGAGATACCACTGGTTCGCGATCGCAGCCGGCAGCAGGTAGGTCAGGGCGGCGAGACCCCCGTAGGCACCGACCATGAAGATCTCGCCGTGCGCGAAGTTGATCAGCTGGATGATGCCGTAGACCATCGTGTAGCCGAGCGCGATCAGGCCGATCAGCGAACCCAGCACGAGGCCGTTGGCCACTTGCGACAGAAGAGTGGGGAGCACGTGCTTCCTCCGACGAGGGCATGCGCGGTGGGGGCGGATGGTCACCCGCCCCCGCCGCGGCATGCCTGAGGACTGTCCTGCCCGGCCGGGGCCCGGGTTCAGCTCGACCGGAAGGTGCCGGTCTCGACCGGGGCGAAGTCGGAACCTTCGACCGAGTAGATGGTCAGCAGCATGTTGGTGGTGTCGCCGTACTGGTCGAAGGCGACCTTGCCGTTGGCCCCGTCGAGGCTGGTCTGCTGCACGGCGTCGATGAGCTCCTGGCGCTTCGCGTCGTCGAAGGCGCCGCCGTCGGCGACCTTCGCCAGCGCATTGATGATCACGTTGGTCACGTCATAGGTCAGCACGCCGTAGGCGCTGAACTCCTCGGCGAAGCCGGCCGCCTCGTAGTCGGCGATGAACGCCGTCGCGCTGGGCAGGCTCTCCGCGGGCGCCCCGACGTTGGTGGCCAGGTCGCCCGGCCGACCGCCGAGGGACACGAAGTCCGCGTCGACGATGCCGTCGCCGCCCATCAGCGGGATGGCGAGACCGGCGCCGGCGAGCTGCGCCGACAGCGGACCGGCGACGGGGTACTCGCCGCCGTAGTAGACCGCGTCCGGGTTCAGCGGGCGGATCTTGGCAATGACCCCGGAGAAGTCGGTGTCCTTCTCCCCCACCTTCTCGCGAGCCACGATGGTGGCGCCGAGCCGGGTGGCCTCCTTGGCGAACTGCTCGGCGAGGCCTGCGCCGTAGGTCTTGCCGTCGTCGATCACGGCGATGTTCTTCTTGCCGGCCTTCTGCACCATGTACTGCGCGGCGAACGGGCCCTGCACCAGGTCGGTGGTCGCGACCCGGAAATAGCCGGGGAACGGGCGCTTCGGATCGGTGGTGGGGGCCTCACCGAGGGTGAGCGTGGGGTTGGTGTTGGCCGGCGAGACCTGGACGATCTTCTTACCGGCCAGGATCGGCTGCACCGACTGCGACGTCGAGGAGTTCAGCGTGCCGACGACGCCGACGACGTTCGGGTCCGAGGAGAGCTTGGTCGCGGCCTGGCCCGCGATCTGGGCGGTCGCCTGGTCGTCCTCGGCCTGGAAGGCCAGCCGGTAGCCCGGCACCGTGCACTTCTGGTTCGCCTGGTCGACCGCCAGCTCGGCGGAGTTGCGCATCCCGAGACCGAGCGCGGAGAGCCCACCCGACAGCGGTGCGATCATCCCGATGACCAGAGTTCCCTTGCTGGTATCGCACGACCCTCCGGCGGTGCCACCGGTCTCCGATCGGTTCGTACCGCAGGCCGTGAGCACCAGCGCCCCGGCGAGAACCGCAGCGGTCGCGACGACCGCCCGCTTCCGACTCATCCTGATGTCCTTCCATGGTGATCAAGCCCCGGGGGGCCGCCGCACTCTCAACGCTGCCGAGAGCGTAGCGGACGTTATGGGACTGATCACACCCGAGCCATCAGGACGGGTGGGCCTCTACCAGACCGCAACCGGAATCTTGCATTCCCTGAGCTCGCCTTTTAACCCTCAGGCGGTCGGGGTTGCGCGAGTGTGATGCGGGGTCTGGCGTGAGGGCGGCCACCGCGGAATCCTTCGAGGTTGCGACGCTTCGAAGCGACGGCGGTGGCCGCGATGGACAGTCTGACGCTGACGGATGAGGTTGACCAGGGCCTGATCGCCGCGGGTCGGCAGCGGCTGCGGGGCTTCCGCGGGGAACTGCACGGGTGTCTGGGCCGGCGCGGGGATGCGCTGTTCGAGTTGGTCGATGCGTTGCTCGCGGCCGAGGCGATGCCGTCGCTCCCGCATCTGAGCCTGCTGCCGGTGCACCGGCGCGGTTGGGGCAGCGTGTATGCCGCCCTCGCCGCCGGAGAGATCGACGCCGCGCGGCTGGCCGAGGTGTTGGTCGCGCACCGCGGCGGCGAGGGGACACCCACCTTCGCGGTGGACGCCAGCACCTGGGCCCGCTGCGACGCCGAGTGCTCCCCCGGGCGGGGGTTCGACTACTCGCCGACCCGGCACTCGGCTGGCCAGCCGATCGTGGCCGGCTGGTGCTACTCCTGGATCGCCCGGCTGGATGGGGCGCGCGACTCCTGGACCGCGCCGCTCGACGTCCGCCGCCTGTCTCCGGGTGAGGATCTCGGGCGGGCCACCGCCGCCCAGGTCCGGGCGCTGACCGGTCGGCTGGGCGTGCCGGGGGCCGGTGCCGCTGTTCGTCTTCGATGCCGGCTACGACCCGATCGCGCTCACCGTCGACCTGGCCGACCTGCCGGTGGCGGTGCTGGTGCGGATCCGCTCCGACCGGGTGTTCTACACCGACCCGGGGACGCGGGCTCCCGGCCAGCGGGGCCGGCCGCGCCGGCACGGCGCCCGCTTTCGCTGCGCGGACCCGGCCGGTGGACCGGCGCCGGCGCAGACCCTGGCCACCCGCGACGACCAATACGGCCACGTGCAGGTGGCCGCCTGGCCCGGCCTGCATCCCAAGCTGGCCGGCCGCGGCCGCTGGGCCGGCGACGCGGGGCCCCCGATCATCACCGGCACGGTGATCCGGGTCCGGGTCGAGCACCTGCCCGGCCCCCGCGGCCGGGCGGTCAAGACGCTGTGGCTGTGGTGGGCCGGCCCCGGCGCGCCGGACCTGGACCTGTGCTGGCGCGCCTACCTCCGCCGCTTCGACCTGGAGCACACCTTCCGCTTCTGCAAGCAGGCCCTGGGCTGGACCACACCCCGGATCCGCACCCCCGAGCAGGCCGATCGCTGGACCTGGCTGATCCTCGCCGCCGACACCCAGCTGCGGCTGGCCCGACCGATCGCCGCCGACACCCGGCTGCCCTGGGAACGCCGGCTGCCGACCTCCCGGCTGACCCCGACCCGCATCCGCCGGGGATTCCCCCGGCGGCTGCCGCTGCTGGGCTCCCCGGCCAGTCCACCGAAACCCTGCGGCCGATCACCCGGACGACCCAAAGGCAGCCGCCGAGGACCAGCGCCACGCCACCCCGCCATCCACAAGGCCGCCTGAGGGTTAAAAGGCGAGCTCAGGGCACGATTACCCAATATGATGGTCACCACAGTCAGTTATGGGGCACGGCGAGCCCCTCGATGACCGCGTCGGCCACCGCCTTCATGGTCGTCCGGCGATCCATCGCGGTGCGCTGGATCCAGCGGAAGGCCTCCGGTTCGGTCATCTGCTGGCGCGTCATGAGCAGGCCCTTGGCCCGGTCGACGACCTTGCGTGTCTCCAGACGCTCGTTGAGGCTGGCGACCTCGTCCTCCAGCGCGCGCTTCTCCGCGAACCGGGAGACGGCGAGCTCGATCGCCGGCACCAGCTCGTGCCGCGCGAACGGCTTGACGAGGTAGGCCATCGCACCGGCATCGCGGGCGCGCTCGATGAGGTCGCGCTGGCTGAACGCGGTCAGCATGACGACCGGCGCGATCTTCTCCTCGACGATCGTGGCCGCCGCCTCGATCCCGTCCCGCTTGGGCATCTTGACGTCCATGATCACGAGGTCGGGACGCAGCTCCCGGGCCAGGTCGATCGCGGCCTCGCCGTCGGCGGCCTCCCCCGCGATCCGGTAACCCTCCTCGGTCAGCATCTCAGTGAGATCGAGCCGGATCAGCGCCTCGTCCTCGACGACCAGCACCCGCCAGCCCTCGGCCGGACCGGCCGCGGTGGCGGCCTCGGGGTCCTCGGAAACCTGCTGGGTCACCAGGCGTTCTCCTTCAGCGGTGGGTCGGATACAAAGGGAAAGGCTACCGGGCTAGGCTGGGCGTCCCGATGTGATCCCCGGCGTCGTGTGCGGTGACACGTCCGGGCCCCCGTAGCCCAATCGGCAGAGGCAACGGACTCAAAATCCGTCCAGTGTGCGTTCGAGTCGCACCGGGGGCACACATCACAGCAGGTCAGGGCATGGCTCCGCCTACGGTATGATCCCAAAAAGCAAGATCACCCACCGTAAACTCGGCGTTTACCCCTGATGGAGAGCCTGATGCCGCGCCCGCCGCTCGACCTCGGCCACCACGGGAACATCACCGTCCGCGAACTCTCCCCCGGCCGGTTCGTGGCGCGGTGCCGCTACCGGGAGATGACCGGCAAGACCGTCAAGGTCGAGGCCCGCGGCCCGTCGAAGACCGCCGCCCGGCGGGCGCTGCAGCACAAGCTCTCCGACCGCCGCGGCGTCACCGACGAGGACCTCAAGCCGCACCACCGCGTCCGCCGCGCCGCGGAGCTGTGGCTGCTGAAGGTCGACGCGAGGGTCGCGGACGGCGCCCTGACTCGCACGAGCGCTGACCGCTACCGGCACCGGCTCGAGAAGATCGTGCTCCCGGAGATCGGGGACCTCCGCCTCGTCGAGTGCACCGTCGCCCGGCTGGACAACTTCTTCACCGGGCTCGGCACCCGCTACGCCAGTGGCACCCGCAAGGGGGTCCGGACCGTCGTCAGCGCAATCATGGGCCTGGCGGTGCGGCACGAGGCGCTGCCGTCGAACCCGGTCCGGGACGTCGAAGACATCCGCGGTGGCGCGCGGAAGCGGCCGCGGGCGCTCACCCCGGAGGAGCGGCGGCGCTGGCTGGACTGGCTCGACGGCGAGTCCGACGACCCCAAGGAGCGGAGGGCGCAGCAGGCGGCCCGGCGCCGCGACCTGCCCGATCTGGTGCGGTTCATGCTCGGCACCGGCGTCCGGCTCGGTGAGGCGCTCGCGGTGCGCTGGTGCGATGTCGACCTCGAGGGGGTGCCGATCGACGGCCTCGATGGGATGCGGCTGGTGCCGATCGTGGCCATCTCGGGGAACGTCGTCGCGGTCAAGGGGGAGGGACTTCAGGTGCACCGCGGGAAGACGGAGAGGTCGCTGCGGGTGATCCCGCTGCCGCGGTTCGTGGTCGAGGCGCTCGCCGCCCGCGACCGCGGCGCCGACACCGACCCGGTGTTCCCCGTAGCCCGCCGGGGTGGCGGGGTCGGCTACAAGCACCCGAACAACACCGGCCGCTACATCCGGGAGGCCCGGCGGTGGGTGGGGCTGGACTGGATGTCGAGCCACGCGTGGCGCAAGACCGCAGCGACGATCTGGCACGACGCCGGGGTGTTGTCGACCCGGCAGATCGGTGACCTGACCGGGCACGCGAAGCTGTCGACGCTGACCGATGTCTACATCGCCCGGGGGGAGTTGCATCCGGAGGGGGCGGCGGTGATGGACGCCGCCTGGATGGACACCTAACCGCGGGTGGCCCGCACGAGCGGCTCCGTGGCCGGCCCGGTGACGGAGACCAGCGGGTCGGCGGCCGGCGCCGCGGCTTTCAACGGCGGCTCCGGGTGGGGGCCGCTCGTCGTGATCAGCGGGTCTGCCGTCGGGGCGGTGAGGTCGAGGAGCGGGTGGCGGTGTGGTCCGCTGATGTCGGGGGGCCAGCCGGCCAGCGCCCGGCGCAGCGTCAACGCCCCGGCAGCAGCCCCGGCCGCGGCCGCGCCGCCGGTGACGATGTGACTGCTGGGGTACGTCCACCGCCCGATGGCGGTGGGGCCGGTGGCGGCGCCACCCGTCTTGCTGATGGCCGATGGGTGGATGACGGTCTTGGTGCCCCCGGCGATCGCCAGCGGCGCCGCACCACCGGTCCGGGCGTGCGTCGTCGGGTGGGTGATCGTGTGCTGCCCTGTGCCTGCTGCGGCCGCGGCGGCGCCACCGGACTTGCGGTGCACAACCGAGGACTTGACCGTGACCGTCCCGGCCGCGGCGGGCGCCGCGGCGGCGCCACCGGTCCGCGCCGCCGCGCTCGGCGAGGCGACAACGACCGCGCCCGCCGCGACCGGGACGGTCACGGCTCCCCCGCCCCGCTGGTGGACGGCCGCCCGGGCGACGGTCGCGGCCCCGCCGGCGCCGGCGGCGGCCGCGGCCCCACCATGCGTGGTGAGGGTGGTGGCCGAGGTGACGGCGGCCGCGCCGGCGCCGGCCCCGTGCGACCCGGCCCCGCCGCCGCGGTGATGGGTCGCGGGAGGGGTGACCACCTGCTGGCCGGAGGCGGCCAGGCCGGTGGCCGCGCCGCCGGATTTCGCGCTGGTTCCGGGGCTGGTGACGGTCGCGGGCCCGCCGGCGACCGCGGTCGCCGATCCGCCGCCGAGGCGGGGGTGCACGACGGGATGCGCGAGCGCCCGGGCGCCGGAGCCGGCCGGGCGGCAACCCGCCCCACCGGTCTTGATGATCGTCGCGGGACCGTCGATGACCCGGGCCCCGGCCGCGACGCCCCGCGCCGCGGCCCCGCCGGTGCGGGGGTGCGTTGCGGCCGGGGTGACGGTGACCGAACCGGTGCCGGCCGGGCGGCCGCCGGCCCCGCCTGTCCGGGCCCGCTCCACGGCCGTGGTACCAGCGCCGGCGCCGGTCGCGGCGGCCCCGCCTGTCCGGGCCAGGGTGGCCGGCTGGGTGAGCACCGCGGCCCCGCCGCCGCCGGCGACCGTCGTGGCGCCGCCGCCGCGGATGTGGACGGCCGGTGGGGTCACGGTCCTGGTGCCGGACCCGGCCGCGGCGGCCGCCGCCCCACCCGCCGTGACGTGGGTCGCCGCCGGGGTGACGGTCTTCGCCCCGGCGGCGGCCGTCGCGGTGGCCGCGGCCCCGGACAGCGCGTAGCTGGTGGGGCCGGTGACCAGCCGCCACCCGCCGGCCGCGGCCCGGGCGGCGGCGCCGCCGGTCTGCTCGTGGGTCGTCGACGGCTGCTCGTAGCTGACCTCCACCCACACCGCGTCCACCGCGACGGTGGTGGTGGTGTTCTGCACCCCCTTGGTGCCCGACACCCGCACCCGCAGATCCGCGAGCTGCGCGTACGGGATCGGCCCGGGCACGACGAACGCCTGGTCGGTGAGCCCGGTGTTCTTGGTCAGCGTGGTCGGCGACCCGACCGGGGTACCGCCGAGGTACAGCTGCGCGGTGTGGCTGGCGATGCGGAGGGTGAAGGTGTCGGACACCGAGGAGCGGACGGTGACCGTGACGCTGGTGGCGTCCCCGCCGGGCGGGAGCACCGCGTGCAACCCGAAGCCCGACAGCTCGACGGTGCCGGTGGTGTTGCCGGTGCCGGAGGTCCACGTCGCGGTGGCGTTGTCCGGGCCGCCGGTGGCGTTACCCAGCCCGGCCCAGGTCTGGGCGACCGCGGCGGCGGCGCCCGCGTAGACCGGGCCGGTGGTGGGCACCGCTCAGCCCCCGCTCAGTCGCTGAACCCGAACTTCGGGGTGACCTTGATGGTGTCCCCGAGCGCAAGCTCGGGGATCGCGACCTCGTCGTCGAAATTGCTGTAGCACAACGCCACCCCACCGGTGGCCGCGGTGGCCACCCCGAACCCGTGGATCGGGGTGGCGTCGGCGCCGGTCGCCGCGGGGAACACCTTCTGCTCGGCGGTCACCGCGCGCACCGCCTGCGACCAAAGGGTCTCGGACACCGGCGCCCCCCAGTCTGCGGCGGCCACCGCCACCCGGGCATAGCCGGGGTAGGCGGCCTCGGTCACCCCGGTCTCGGTGGCCAGCACCGCGTCCGCGGCCGGCACCGTGGCCGCGGTCTGCGAGGTGAACAGGAACAGGTACAGCGTGGACGGGGCGGCCCCGCCCCGCGGGACGATGCCCAGCAGGTAGTCCAGCCCCTCGTTGGGGAAGATCTCCATGAGTCATCAGTCCCTCAGGCTCAGGCGGGCAGGCTTGCGCAGATCATCCATGCATAACCATTCATTGCGACGCCCTGTTCAAAACTCTTGACGTACACATCGAAACTAGTGGCATCGTTATTTACTTCTGCCACAAGAGGTCTACGCTCTCCGGTTACGGGATGCTCCACGAACGCCTGGACGCTAATGATAATCTTTCCCGGGGGGAGCGTAGCGCGTCTCCACTGTCTGAGTGTCCACTGCAACGAACGCTCCGATTCCTCGGAAAACGTGATAGCTGCCAGAAACAATGTCAGTTGGCATATTTGTCAGTCCTTCACAAGCTCGGGGTCCACAATGAACCGGCCTTGGGAGAACCGGACGGTCTCCCCCGCCGGATGGGACAGTTCGGCCTGGTAGAAGCCACGCACCGCCCCCCATCCGGCCGACAGGGCAGACGGCGGCTCGAAATAAATCCGGCCGTCGGCGGTGCGCCGCCACACCGAGGTGTCAGGCAGGTCGAGCAGCACATCACCGGTGCCGTCCTCCCGGGAGGAGACGACCGCATGCACCAGGTAGCCGGGTGCGGTCAGGTCCAGCGGCTGGCCCGAGTCGGGGTCGGTGATGACCCAGTACTGGGGTTCGTAGGAGCCGGCCTCGACGATGAGGTCGGCCCGGACGGCGGGCATCAGACGGCGTGCCGCGGCCGGTGGTCGCCCTCGCCGACCAGTGACGGGGTGCCGTCGCCGTGCACCGGGGCGGACGCGATCGAGGTGAGCAGCGAGATCACCCCAGCGCCCAGGGACACCCCGCCGGCGAGCGGCCAGTCGACGGCCAGCAGGTTGAACAGGACGTCCCCGACCAGCCACAGCGACAGCAGCGACTGTGCCATGGTCTTGACGGACCGCTCAGCAGCGGACCGCCAGAACGCGATAGTAGTCATCCGGATCTTCCCTTCGTGATCATCGAATCCGGGTCACGTGGACCGTGAGCCACGCCCAGAACATGAGGAACACGAGCGGCGCGGCGCGGCCCCACGGCCGGCGCGGGTGCACCCCGAGCCACCGGGCGAGCGTGCGCGACAGGGTCGGATGCCGGGCGCGGCGCAGCGCGGCGGCCTCCAACCAGGCGAAAGAGGAGAGGGTGGCGGCGGCCCACGCGGCCCACGCGAGATCCCAGGCCCGCCGACGGGTCACGCCGCCGAAGTCCCCGGCTCCGGCTCGGGGTCAGGGTCGGGGTCGGGGCCGAGCCGGGCGACCAAGGCCGCGGCGACCTGCCGGCCGAGCCCGGCCTCGAGCAGCGCGTCGGCGACCTGCCCGGCGTCCCCCACCGAGCTCAGCCGGCCGAACTGCTCGTGCAACCAGGCGACGAGGTCACCGGGGGTGCGCACCCCGGCCTGGCCGAACTGCAACGTGCGGTGCACCTCGCCGATCTTCTGCGTCAGGTCGGCGCCCACCGGGGACGACCAAGGGCCGTGCACGAAGTTGTGGTCGGACCAGGCCAGCACCGCGCGCAGCGTGGTCGGCCGCTCCCGCTGGGCCTCGGTGATGTCACCGTGGCGGTCGATCGGGGTGTCCAGGATCGCGTCGGCGATCTCTCGGGCGGTGGGCATGGTGTCCTCCTGTGCGAAACGCGGGATACGGGCGAGCGGGTCGGCGAGCATCCAGTCGACGCGGCGGCGCAGCGCGGGTAGATCCCAGAACGCCGGGTCGATCTTGCGGCCGGGTGGTAGCGCGCACTCCTTGTGGCCGCACGCCCGGTCCGCGCCGCGGCGCATGTAGTGCAGCAGCGCGGCCACCAGCCGCGGATAGGCGTCGCGCTGCGCGGGGGTCCAGTCGTCGACGGTGCCGCGGGATTCGGCCTCGATGCCGAGGAATGTCCAGTTGAGATCGGCGAACCCGGCCCAGCGGCTGGCTCCGGCGTGCCAGGCCACCCCAGCGGCGATCACTAGGACGGTGCCGTCGCGGGCGAGCCCGAGGTTGGCCAGCGGGCCCCGCAGGCCCGCCCGGCCATCGCGCACCACACCCAAGCTCGGATAGTTGCCGGTCGGGCCGTCGGCGGTGTGGTGCAGAACCACACCCTCGAGCTGCCGGAAGTCGCCGTGCCCGCGGGTGCGCCACCCGGCGACCTCCAGCACCGGGTAACCGGTCAGCCGCGCCGCGTCGGCCAGCCATAGCGCCCGAACCCCCATCAGTCCTCCAGGTGGTCGTAGGCGCCGGCGGATTCGGGACCGTCCGGCGCGGCCGGGTCGGCGATCCGCTCGGCCAGCTGGACCCGGGCCTCGCCAGGGGTGGGCGGTGGCTGGCGGCCGGCGTCCCACATCGCCGCCTCGTACTGCTCGGGCAGCCGGATCCCGTCCAGTCCGGTGGCGGGAGGGTGTTCGGCCTCGCCGTGCGCGCCGAGTTCGATGTCGGCGTACCGCTCCCAGCTGTCCATCTCGCGGTAGGCGCGGGACTGCGCATCCCGAGGGACGCTGATCATGTGGCCTCCCCGTAGGCGATCACACTGTCGATGTAGGACCCGGCGGTCCGGTCGAAGGTGCCGCCGCAGGTCACCAGGCGGATCACCGTCTCGGGCTGGTCCCCGAACACGGCGGCGGTCGGGAAGTCGTGCTTGGGGAGCTGCTCGACGCGGGTGATCCGGTAGGTGATCGAGGTGTGGTCGGCGCGGTCCACCGTGACGTCGTCCCCGGGCCGGAGCTCGTGCAGCCGGGCGAAGATCCCGGGGCGGCCGGCGCCGTTGACGTGGCCGAGCAGCACCGCGGGGCCCGGCTGGCCCGGTTCGGGCCCGGGTTCGTACCAGCCGGCCTGCTCTGGGGTGTGTACCGGTGGGACCTCGGCGGCGCCGTCGGGGTCGACGCCGAGCGGGATCAGCGAGCTGTGGGCGCCGATGGCGGGGATGGTCACTGCGACCGGATCGGCCACCTCGACCGGCGCCACCGGATGCGAGGGTGGGGCGGGGGGTTCGGGCTGGCCGCAGCCCACCACCAGCATCGTGGCCAGCCCGAGCGTGGGCAGCAGCCGCCTCACAGCCCGCCCGTCTCCGGGGCGCCGACCGGCACCCGTTCGACCTGGGTGAAGCCGCCGCCGCGGTCCGCTGGGGTGTGGCGCGGGCTGGTCGTCTTCGCGGCGCCGGTGTCGGGGTGCGGCGTGACGGTGCTGCCCGGGCCGGATGCTGCGGGGGCCGGGACGCACTTCGCCCGCTCCACCACCGCCTTCTCCAAGGCGATGCGGGTGTTCAGCACGGCCATCGCGACCGGCACATCCGCGGCCCCGAACCGCAGGTTCGCCTGCTCGTACAGGCCGCGCAGCTGGTCCACAGTGCCACCGGCGAGTCCCTGACTGGACACCCCGGTTTCGAGGATGCGGCGGGCCTGGGCGATCTGCCCGGTGGTCACGCCCTTCGCGGTGAGCCGAGCGGTGGCGTCGGCGAGCGCGGCGTCGTAGTCACGTTGCGCCGTGGTCACCGCGGCGGCCTCCGCGCGGCAGTCCGCGGCGGGGGCGGCGAGCGCGGTCGTCGGCGCGACGGCCAGCAGCGCGCCGACCGCGGCCCCGACCAGGATCCGGGCAGGATTCACAGGGGTTCTCCGATCTACGGGTCGTCGGCGGTGGCGGCCGGTCACCACAGACCGACCATCGCGATCAGCCACGACAGCGAGCACAGCGTCAGGTAGGCGGTGCTGATTGGGTGTGATTCGACGATCTGGCCGAGCTGGGTCACCGTGGTGGCCTCCCCGACGGCGGACCCGGGGACGGGTCCGACTCCGATGGTGTGGTGTTTCGGGAGATCAGCTTGCGGTCGGCCAGCACCGTCGCGGGGAGGCCGATCATCGCGGCGGCGATGGTGAGGATCGCGATCCGTGGTTCCGCGGCGATGACCGTCTCGTAGCCCAGCAGCGCCAGGCCCCCGATCAGCAGCACGGCGTCGCGTATCGCTCCGGGCTTCACGCGCATCGGGCACCCACATCAGTCCTCCGGCTCAGATCCCGTAGACCCGGACCCAGTCGATCTCGTACTTGGCTGGCTGCATACTGGTGCCGGAGAAGTTGTCCAGCTGGATGGTCAGATGCCCGGACGGCATGCACTGGATGCACGACCGCCCGCCGGGGCCGGCGCCCCCGGAATAGCGGTACACCTCGACCCCGTCGATGAACCCGGCGATGTACTCCGGGGTCCACTCCACCGCCACGTTGTGCCACTGCCCCAGATCCACGCCCGGGGTCATGCACCAACCGCCCTCCTGCTGCACCGGCATGTTCGGGTGCGGGTAGTGGATGAAATGCCCGGCGCAGGTGCCGTCCGGGGCGGCGTTCTCCCAGAAGTCGTACTCGCCATCTTCGGGCCAGATGTCACTCGTCGGCCAGATGAGCAGCAGCGGGTGGTAGGTGTTGCTGCCCGGCCCGGTCGAGTAGGACTTGACCCGGGCCTCCCAGCGGCCGTACTGGCGGTCCAGCTTGGCCGCCATCCCGGCGCTGTCCCCGTTGGCGAACCCGGTCTGCACCAACGCCGACCCGTTCACGGTGGCCGCGTGCACACAACGGCGGCCGTTACCGGCGTGCCCAGGCCAGCAGCCGCCGCTGCCGCCCTCGCCGTAGACCGACCACCTACTCGGGTCCGGGGCGCCGGTGTAGTTGAACTCGTCGGCCCAGATCGGGGTGCCCCACCCGTACTTGACCGCGGCCTCGGTCTGGTCCCCACCCGGCGGTGGCGGCCCGGACGTCGGGGGCGGGCTGGTCGGGTCGGTGGTGGGCGGCAGCGCGTCCCCCAGCGGGGTCGCGGTGACCGTCACATCCGGGAACGCCTCGGTCGCCGACCACGTCTTGAGCGTGAACGTGTAGCTGTCACCGGGGCGCAGCAGGTCCATCGTGAACGTGCGCACCTCGGGACCCAGGTCGGTGCCCCAGTAGCCGGTGCCGTCGGTGTCGGTGCCGTCCCGGGAGATGTGCTGCCCGGTGATGTCGGTGCGGGTGGTCGTCCAGTCGAGGCGGACCTGCCCGTCCAGGGGGGTCGCGGTCAGTGTGGTGTCGCCCGCCGTCGGCGGGGGCTCCGTCGTGGGCGGCGGAGATGTGGGGTCGGTGGTCGGCGGCGGAGACGTTGAGCCGTCCACGATCACCGTGCCTGAGCCGTCCACGCCAGGTCCGGTCACCGAGATGTCGTAGGAGCCGGGCTGGCAAGCAACCGTCAGCAGCAGCGCCGCGCACGCCGAGATGATCAACCAGAGTCGTCGTCGCACAGCGAGGGTCCTCTCGGGATTGGGACAGCGAGGATGTGGGTCGGTCAGAGGGCCAGCCGCTGACCGGGGTAGATCAGGTGCGGGTTCGGGACGGCAGCGCGGTTCTTGGCGTGCAGCAGCGGCCAGGTGGTGCCGTGGCGGACGGCGATCTCGGAGAGGGTGTCGCCGGGCCGCACCGTGTAGACGCCGGTCCCGACGCCCGCCGGTTGGTGGTGCTTCCCCGCCGCCTTCGGGGCCGGTGTGGTGAGCGGCGGCTCCGCCTTGGTCTTGGCTGGTGCGGGCTTCGGTGTGGCCGGCCCGGTCTTGCCGGCCCAGCAGCCCTTGCTCGCGGCCCAGGGACGTAGCCCCTCGGCCGCGTAGGCTCGGTTGGCGATCTCGGTCTGCTGGGCTGGGGTGGCGTCCTTCGCCCGGGCCGCGTACTGGCCGCCGCCGTAGGCAAGCCAGGTGGAGTCGATGAACTGGTACAGCCCGGACGCCGAGGATCGGGGGTTCTGGGCGCGTGGGTCCCCACCGGACTCACACGCGATGATCGGGCCCCAGTCCACCGCGGGTGCGAGCTCGGTGGCTTCAGCGGTCTGCGTGGCCAGCGCGGCGACCACAACGCCGGTGGCGGCGGCCGCGGCGACGTTGCGGGCGGTGTGGGTCGGTTTGCGGTGGCGGCCGCGGTAGCGGTAGCGGGCGAGCAGCGTGGTCAAAGACCCTCCTCCGGGTTACTGATGCGGTCAGTCCGTGGGGGTCTCAGGGCCGCGCCGCGCGGCTACTGCGTGCGGAGATCCGGCCGGGTCAGCCGCGGCCGGCTGGTCTCGACGACCTGCAGGCCAGCGTCGAGCAGCGCGGCGAGCCGATCCCGCCCGGCGGTGCCGCCGCCGAGCGCGGCGACCGCCTGGGCCTCGATCTGCGTCTGCTCGTCGACCAGCGGAGACACCTGCTCCACCGGGAAGCCAGCGCGGCCGCCGTCGTCGAGCTCGACGATCACCTGCTCGGGCTGGTAGCCGACGACTCGGCCGCGGACGCTCACCCCGAGCTTCGGGGTAGCGATGACCCGCTGCCGGTCGGTGATCCACTGCTGGGGGTCGCGGGCGGTCATGCGGGCCTCCGGTCAGTAATCGACCCCGGACGGGCCGAGGTCCATTCCGAGGTCGGTGATCCACAGCTCGGGGCGCGAGGCACCGGAGGACCACACCCCGTAGTTCTGCCCGGCGGAGAACCCCTGCGCGGACAGCAGCACCGACAGCACGTGGTCGGTCGTGGGGGCGTACAACTTGTCCAACACGCCCTCGTTGACGAAGCCGCCACCGGGGAAAATCACCCACGATTGCTTGAGATCGGGGCTGGACGTGGTCGGCTCAACACCACTGGTGGTGTAGGTCAGGAACAGGTCGGCGCCGGAGTCCGCGCCGTCCGTCCACACCCCGACCCGGGCCGAGACCAGATAGATCCGGTCGGCCACCACCGGCGCGCTGGCCGAGAGCACCATCCGCCGGGTGCCACCGGCGAACGGGTGGATGTTCCCCCCGGCCCGGGTGCGGTAGCCGACCACGCCCTGGGCCGCGGCGGCGGCCGCGCCGCGGGCGACCCGGTCCGCCGGGTGCCGGGCCTGCCGGTCCAACTCGCGCAGCCGTCGCTCGGTCTGCGGCTCGACGTCCTTCGTGGTCCGCGCGATCCGGGCCATCACGGGCTCCCCGGCGTCAACCGCTCGCCGATCGTGGTCAGCTTCAGCTCGGCGGGGGTCATCGACACCGCGATGATCCGCCGACGGGTGGCCACATCGTCCAGCCACGGATGCCCGGTCACCGTGAACCCGCAGGTGTCCCCCAGGCCCCAGGTGTCCCGATACGGCGGGCCGGCGTCGGACGGGGCGGCCAGGGTGATCTCCTCCACGGCCTGCGCGTACTGCTGCTGGTAGGAGCGCGCCAATGCGGCCAGTTGATCGGGGTAGGCGTTGGACACGTTGTCCCGGTCGGCGCGCTCCAACACCAGCCACGGGTCGCCGCGGTCGACCGCGTACACCCCGACCAGCCGCTGCTTCTCGCCGCCGTCACCGTCGGGGGCGTCCCCGGCGGCGTAGGCGACGGTGCGGGTCTCCGAGTCGTCCAACTCCCCGGCGATCGCGACCAGCGGGAAGTCCCAGACCGCGTCGTCGTTCGGCCCTCCCAGGTGCGGGTCCCCGATCGCGACATCCCAGGACAGCGTGGCCATGTCGTCCGACAACTGGGGGCGCAGCAGCACGTCCGGGCCGCCGTCGGCGTCGACCAGCTCGGCCACCGTCTCCCGCGCGGTGCGCAGGTCCGCCCCCAGGTAGGTGACGGTGCTGCCTTCCGCGCCGGACTGTGCCGGCAGGCTCACCGGCAGGGACCGGCCCGGGCCGGCGGTGGCTCGGGCCAGCAGCTCGAGCACCAGGTCCCGGGGCAGCAGGTCGCGGACGAGGTCGGCTGCCTCATTGGCCGGGTCGTGCCAGTAGCCGTCAGCGACCACGATCCGCCGCTCGTACACCCAGTCCAGGGTGGCGGCGCCGATCCGCACCCCGGTGGCGTCCCATCCGAGGGTGGTGACCGGGCCGGCCCAGAGCACGGTGCGGTCGCGCACCACGGCCAGGGAGAGGCTGGACATGCCAGCGGCGATGCCGCGCAGCGTGGAGCGCAGGATCTGTCCGGCCCGGTCCCGGCCGGGGAGGTCCACGGTGACGTCGGCCCGGCCGGCCTCGCCCCAGGCCAGGGGCTCGTCGAACGCCCAGCTGGGCTGATCAAGGCCGTCGACGATCTCCCCGGTGCGGGTGCGGGCCACCAGCACCTCAAACTCGGGGGCGGTCACTGGATCTCGATCGTCCCGGTGATCGACAGCACCGACGCCGTGGTGATCGGGTACTTGCCGGGCAGCTGCGGGATGCCGGTGCCGGCCGCGCCCGGGGCGCTGGCCGCCTTCAGGTTGCCCAGCCCGGTGTAGGACTCGTTCATCGGGAACCGGGGCTGCAACACCGTGGAGTTGGGCGGCAGGAAACACGCCCCGGAGAACAGCTTCTGCGCGCCCTCGTTGCCGGTGTAGAGCACGCACAGCACGTGGGTTTCCAGCCCGGTGCGCGAGGTCATCCCCGGCGGCAGCGTGGTGGAGATCGTGCCGGTGCCCGCGTTGATTCCGCTGTTGCCGAAGAAGAACGTGTAGGCCAGGTCCAGACGCTTCCCGGACACCAGGTAGCGGCCCAACGCCTGCCCGTTCACCCCCAGGTTCACCGTGCCCGACGGGTTCCCGCCCTGCCCGGCGTAGGACAGGACCGGGTTCCACTGGGTCCAGGCGGCCGGGGACACCATCGGCACCCACACCCCGCCGACCCACGCCTCGATCTGCCCGTTCTTGAACCGGCGCAGGTCGCCCTCGAACGAGCCGACACGGGTGTCCCAGTCCTCGCACAACCGGATCCCACCCGGCGCCCGGGTCCACGAGTACAGCGCGATGACCTCTTGGGGACCGGCGTTGGTGACCCGGGTCCGGAACAGCGCGATGGTGTTGATCGGAGTACCGGGCACCGACGGGTTCGACGAGGCGGTGCCGGTCACCGAGCGCAGCTGATAGTCCCCGGACACCACCTCGCCGACGATCAGATCCCACCGCGACTGGCCCGCGGCCGGCAGCGGGGTCTCCAGCGGGCAGGTCAGTGACGCCGTCGACGTGCACACCCACGTCCCCGAGGCGTTCTCCACGATCGCTTGATGCGCGGTCACCACGATGTTGTTGCTGCTCTTCGTCGCGGTCGGCCCGGCGGACTCGACCACCCCGGTCTCGGCCTGGTAGGCCGACCCGGGCGCTTTGGCCCAGCCCGCGCCCAGCGCCAGCCGGGCCTCATTCTCGGTGACCTTGAGCGTGGCCGCCCACGGGCTGATCAGACTCTTGACGGTGCCCACTTAGACCCACGCTCCCCTCGCATGCACGGTCAGGCTTGAACCCGGGCCGGTCGCGCCGGACATCCGGAAGGTGCGCAACTCCCCCGGCAGCAGCGCTGGCCAGCCCCCGGACACCCAGATCGCGCCGCGGGCGTTCTGCCCACCCAGCACCGCCCCCCGGGCCGGGATCGGCACCGCGCAACCGGGCACATCGAACGCCACCCGGCCTGTGCAGTTGACGAACAACGCCTCCCCGGCGGCGACCGCGCCGCGCACCCCGACCACCGACGGTGTACCGAGACCCTCAACCTGAACGTTGTTCGTCGGCCCGGTCACCTGCAGCACCAGCAGCGCCTCCGCCGTCCCAGCACCGGCCACAGTGGCGTCGATGTAGGCCGGCGCAGTGCCCATGTCCAGGCCGGGCGACGAGAAGTCCGCGCCCGACCCACCGAAGTCGATCCCCCCCGACCCCGGGTCCCCACCCGCCGCCGAGGCCGACGTCCAGGCCAGGTCGTACCGGTACGGGTCGGCCGCCACCAACGGGACCGACCAGTCCCAGATCCGCGGTGACACCGGATCGATCAGGATGTCCCCGGCCTGCTCCACATAGGCCACCAGAGTGCGGTGAGCGCCCTGCACAACCAGCGGGTACCGCTCCCCCGGGTCCGGGCACAACGCGGCCAACCGGTCCGCGTGCTCCCACCCCAGCTCCACAGTCGGAGGGAACATCCGCCCGACCAGCTCCAGGGTGCGGGTGCCGCGGTAGGCCGCCGACCGGTGCGCCCCGTCCGCCGTCGGCCGCTCGCTGTGCGCGGTACGCCGGCCCGGCCCCGCGGTCCAGCCCTTGAGGCCGGTGAGGATCCACGCCGTGCCGGTGTCGTCGACGTGCTGGCCATAGGAGCCGTGCGAGGCGGTGAGCGTGTCCAGGGTGACCGTCAGGATCGTCACCGGCTTCGCCTCGCCCACTGCTGGCGGCGGACCACCTCGGCGGCCAACCGGTCGATCTCCGTGCTGGACAGCGGTTCCCGGGCAAGCACCTCGACCTTGAGTGTCTCGGCGCCGTCGCCGCCGCGGACCCCGTCGGCCAGCTGTTGGTCGGCGTACACCTGGCGGGGTCCGCCACCACCGCGGTAGGCGCCGTCCCCGAGGACCGCGACGAGCGACTCGAACGCGCTGGTCTGCCGCGGCGACAGCACCCGCTCCGGTTTCGCGGTGAGCTTCGGCAGCAGACCAGGCCCGACCGCGAGCCCACCACGGTCGTACCAATGCGGCGACCGCGACAGCCACCGCGAGTACGCCGTGACAGGGTCGCCGTAGGCGCGGCGGATGTAGTTGAGGCCCCACTCGGCCTGCCCGGCCGGGGTCGGCTCGACCGGGCCGTGGATCGAGGTCATCTTCTGGAACAGGCCCCGCGCCGAACTCGACGGGTTGGCGGCGTTCGGGTTCCACGACGATTCGCCCTGGATCAGCTTCGACAGCGCGTCCCACTGCGGTCCGGAGCCCCAGCCGTACCGGCTCGCGACGGCTTGCACCGCGGCGATGACCTCGGGGCTGCCGGCGGCGGCCGAGTTGCTCGCCGCGTCGGCCTCGTCGGCCTTGCCGAACAGGAAGTCGCGGGCCTTGCCCCACGCCCAGTCGAACGCCTTGAGCGGGAAGTCGCCGACCATGGTGCCGTTGCCGGGGAACGCGGCGGTGACCCAGCCGCGGACCACCCCGACGACCTCGTCGAGGATCTGCTGGATCTGGTCGCGGGCGGTGTAGTAGGCGATGTCGGCGGCCAGGCCGGGGCGGCGCGCGAACAGCCCGAGCACGTCGAGCATGCCGCCCTTCTCCACCCGCGCCCAGTGCACGTGGTCGTGATGCCCGGCCCGGGTGGCGGCGTTGTAGGTGTGGGGACGGCCGTTGAACAGGTTGATCCCCGGGGTGTGGATGAGCTCGTGGGAGTCGGGGTAGTTCGCCGCGATCCACCGGTTCACGTTCAGCATGAACGGCTTGTCCATCGGCCGGGGCCCGGCCACGTCGATCGCCCGGCCGGCGCCGTGCTCGCCGGAGTCGCCGCGGCGGACCGCGGAGGTGAGCCGGGCGGTCGGGAAGGCGCGGCGGACCACATCCCACAGCTCGTCCCAGCGCACCGGGCCGCCCTTGGCGAACCGGGGCAGGTTCCCGTCCAGTGCTGCCTGGCGCAGCGATTCGACGTAGCCGTGGCCGCCGGCGGCGCGTACCTCGCGCGCGGTCCACACGTGCTCGCCGTCCGACAGCAGCGCCGGGATGGAGTCCGAGGTGCCGGTGCCGGGGCCGTGGACGCTGCCGCCGGTGGCCCACCCGGACAGGTCGACACGGGGGAAGTCGCCGAGCGGGAACACCGACTTGGCCTTGTCCCACAGCCAGCCGATGCCCTTGTTCCAGACGGTTTCGATCACGAACCGGACGGGTGCCTTGAAGGCCTCCTTGATGCCCTCCCAGATGCGCTTGATGCCGCCGACGATGCGGTCGAAGGTGTTCTTGAACCCCTCGGCGGCGGAGGCGAAGAAGTCGAATGTGGGTTTGATGATGTGGTCGTAGATCCAGCGGAACGCCGCGCCGAGCGCATCCCACCCGGCCTTGATCCAGTCGAAGACCGGCCGCAGCACGTTCGACCAGAGCCAGGTCGCCGCGGCGGCCACGGCGTCCCAGGCGGGCTTGAGCACGTTCTCCCAGATGACCTTCATACCCAGCAGCAGCCGGTCCCAGGTGTCCTTGATCCAGCCGAACACGGGGGACAGGACGTTGGTCCACAGCCAGGTCGCGGCGGCGGAGATGGCGTCCCAGGCGGGGCGCAGGATGTTCTCCCAGGCCCACTTCATGGCCGCGACCAGGCCGTCCCAGATCGCCTGGATTCCGCGGAACGCGGGCAGCAGCGCGTTGGTCCACAGCCACAGCCCGGCCGCGGCGACGGCGTCGAACACCGGCTTCAAGATCGCGGACCAGACCCAGGAGAACGCGGCGCCCAGCAGCTCCCAGGCGGCGACGATCGGGCCGACGACGAGCGCGATGACCAGCTTCGCGAGGAACAGCGCGGCGTCGCCGATGAACCCGAACACCGGCTTGAGGATCGTGCTCCACAGCCAGGAAAACGCCGCCCCCACCGCCCGCGCGGCGGTGACGATCCCGTCCCAGGCCGGGCGCAGCGCGTTCTCCCACAGCCACACCGCGGCCGCGCCGACCGCCTTGGCGGCGGTGACGATCCCGTCGAACGCGGGCTTGAGCGCGTTGTTCCACGCCCACAGCGCCGCGGTCTTGATCGCCCCCCACACCGCCGTAACGACGTTACGGAAGCCTTCGAAGTTGTGCCACGCGTAGATCACCCCGGCGACCAGGCCGGCGATCAACGCGACAACGAGCCCGATCGGGTTCGCCGCGAACGCGGCGTTGAGCAGCCACACCGCCGTGCGCACCGACAGGATCACGCCCTTGGCGAACGCGACCGCCTTGGTGAACCCAGCCACCACCAGCGTCGCGGTGCCCGCGACGGCGTAGAACCCACCGACCGCGACAGCGATCCCCACAATGATCGGGGTGAGCGGCCGCAGCCACTCCGACAGCTTCACCACGATCGGCGACACGTAATCCAGGGCGGCCCCGAGCAGCCGGAACGCGGTCACCGCCGCCCCGATCGCGATCGAGCCAAGGAACTTGACCGCCGGCCACAGCGCCTCCCACATGTTCCGCGCCGCCAACCCGACCGCCTCGAGGAACCCGGCCAGCCCCGAACTGGTGATGTCGTTGCCGCCGTCGCGCAGCGCCCCGAAGAACGCCTGGATTCCGCCGGTGATCTCCTGGAAGATCTCGTTGCTGCCGATGGCCTTGACCAGGTCGGGGAGCTTCTTGAACTCGTCGCCGACGATCTTCATGCCGGCGCGGATGTGCGGCAGCGCCGGCTCGATCAGCGTCGCCATGGTCGAGG
This sequence comes from Pseudonocardia asaccharolytica DSM 44247 = NBRC 16224, assembly GCF_000423625.1. Taxonomy (GTDB): domain Bacteria; phylum Actinomycetota; class Actinomycetes; order Mycobacteriales; family Pseudonocardiaceae; genus Pseudonocardia; species Pseudonocardia asaccharolytica. Next base: position 63,301 of record NZ_AUII01000012.1, on the reverse strand, counting down.
AGATGGACGACTTGAGCGAGTCGATCGACCCGACCCAGGTGTCCTTCATCTGGTTCATCAGGCCGGCGAAGCGCGGGGTCTCCCCCGCGATCCCCCTGGTGCCTTCCTGGATGCCCTTGACTAGCCCGGAGATCGCGGTGTTCGAGTCGACCGCGCCCTTGCTGATCTGGTCGCGCATCTCGTTCGCGGTGATCCCGGCCTGGTTCGCCAGGATCTGCAGCGCCGGGATGCCGTTGGCCGAGAGCCTGTTGACTTCCTCCAGCGACAGCCGCCCGGCGACCTGGATCGCGCCGAACGCGTCGGCGATCATCGTCAGCCCGGCCGAGCCCTGCCCGGCGCCGGCTGCGGCGTTGCCGACCGCCTCCAGGGTGGGGATCACGTTGCGGGCGTCCATGCCGAACGCGACGAGGTTGCGGGCGGCGTTCGCCAGGTCGGGGAACGCGAACGGGGTGGTCTTGGCGAAGGCGAGGACCTCGTCGAGGAAACCCTTGGCCTTCTCCGCGTTGCCCATCATCGTCTTGAGCGCGACGTTGGCCTGCTCGATCTGGGAGAGCCGGTTGACCCCGGCGAACACCGCCGACCCGGCCCCGGCTACCCCGGCCAGCGCCCCGAACTGCTTCAGCAGCCCGATCCCGGCGACGATCGGCGCCTGGATCCCGGACTTGATCGACTCGCCGATGCGGGAGAACACCCCGGACGCGTGCCCGGACAGCTCGGTGAACCCGCCGCCGAGACGGCCCACCGCCGACCGGGCCCCGTCCAGCCCGGACCGCAGCGCCCCGCCGAGGGTGCCGGCGCGGCCGGAGAACGCCGACGCCGCGGCCTCTCCGGACACGAACCCGTCACGGACCCGCCCGAGGGTGCCGGTGACCCCGTCGAACGCGCGGCGCGCCACCCCACCGACCGTCCCGGCGACCCCGGAGAACGCTGATGCGGCGGCGGTCGAGGAGCTCCAGCCGTCCCGAACCTTGCCAAGGGCGCCGAGGACCGGGTCGATCGCCCGGCGGGTCGCCCCACCGACCGTCCCGGCAGCCCCGGCAAGCCCCGATGCGGCGGTCGAGGCGTTGGTGAACCCGTCGCGGAACCGGCCGAGCGCGGCCAGCCCCGGCGCGGCCGCGGACGCCAGCCGCGACCCCAACGCCTGCCCGGCGGTCTTACCCGCCGACTCCGCCGACGACCCCACCGACGACAGATCGGAACGGATCTTCGTCAACGTTGGGGCAAGAGCCTTCTCGGTCTCCTGCCCGGCCGCCTGCCCCAGCGACGACCCGACCCCCCGCAGCTCGCTGCGGACCGCCTGGTGGAATCCCTTCAGCGACGGCAGCACCTGCAGAAACGCCGTGCCCGCCTGGTACTGGGCCATCGAAGCGTCACCCCCTCGACGGCAGCACCGCAGCCACGATCTCCTCGTGCACCTGTAGTTGTTGACGCCGCAACGCCCGATCCGCCGCGGTCTTCGGCCGGCGCGCAGGTGTGAACTTCGGCCGCGGTTTCCCCTTCGGGGTGTTCACCGCCACGATCGCGTGCTGCACGAGGTTGAACCCGTCGGCCAGGTCGGCGCGCAGCTCATCCAGTGCCGACCACGACTCCAGCGCCGGTCCCCGCCGACCCGAACCCCGACCGGCGGCGGGGGCGCGCGCGTCATGCAGCTCGTCGTCGTCGGCCACCGCCAGCTGATAGCGCGAGTGCTGGGGCAGCTTCTCGATCAGCCGCAGCAGCTGCGGCCACGGCCGGACCCCCCGGAAGTAGTCGAGGAGGTCCCAGCCGCGTTCGAACAGGTCGTACTCGATGGCCTCGCCGAACCGGCCGATCAGTTCTACGAGGCCCTTCCACCCCCCGGTGGGGGCTGGTCCAACCCGAAGTGCTTGGCGATGTCACGGGCGAGCTTGTTCAGCACCCCGGAGTGCCGGTGCCGCACCAACTCCCAGACCGCCCCGAACTGGTCACCGCAGATCAGCTCCAGGACGCGGCGGCCGGTCGTGGCCTCGTCGAGCAGCACCACCGTCTCACCGTCCGGCGGCTCGATGACGATCCGCTCGTCGCCGGCCTTGAGCACGAAGTCGGTCGGGCGGGCCTCGGCGAGGTAGGAGTCGAAGTCGTATTCCCTGGCCATCAGCCCTGCTTCCCGGACGCGTCCGCGTCGGCCGGCTTCCGCCGCACCACCGCCGGCTGCGGCGCGAGCTCGTTCTTCACCCGGTAGCCCAGCCCGTACCGGTACTGGTTGATCGCCGCCGGAGAGGTCACGGTGACCTCGTCCCCGCCCGGCCCGACCAGCGTCACCGGCCTGTTGTTGTCTGCCACTTGTCGTCTCCTCACGTCGCGGTCGGTCACGGGGTGAAGCCCATCTTCGTCAGCAGCGCCTTCCAGCCCGGGCCACCGAAGAAGAACCGCACCGACGTTCCCAACGCCTGGTCCGGGGTCGCGGTCAACGTCATCGGGTAGGCGTACTCCGACTCCTCCGACCCGGTCTGCTCCCCGGTCTCGGACACCATCGCCCGCGGGTAGAGCGCCCCCATGTAGATCGTCTGGGGGCCCACCCCGTCCCGGCCGATGAAGAACGCCCGGTAGTAGCGGGTCGCCTGCTGCAGCGGCTTGGCGAACGTCACCTCACCCGAGTCGGTGTCCGGGGTGACCGCGGACAGGTCCACGTTGTGGAACATCTCCAGGACGGTCTTCTTGGTCTCCTGCGCGGTGAAACCCACGGTGCTCGTGTTGGTGAGGATGTCGCGTCGGGTGGGGTCGGCGTACCCGTGCGAGGTCGTCTCGGAGACGTCCCATTCGTTACCCCACGAGTAGCCGTCGTCCTTCGTCACCAGGCCGAGGTCCACGTAGGCCGGGGGTCCGACCGGCAGCGCGGCCAGCTCGATCGTCTCCGGCGGCCCGGCGGTGTAGGTGGTGAGCGTCGTCGGCACAGCCGCCGTCTCCGGCGCCACGAACATGGACGCGGCGACCCACTTACGGATCAACTCGTTCTGCTTCTGCTGGATGTCCTCGAGCAGCGGCACAGCAGGTTCCTCCCTCTCCCAGGGCGTTGGTGAACAGCCCCAACAGGGGCGGCTTGAAATCGGATTGCGGTCAGACCGACCAGGGACGGCGGAACGACACCCAGAACTCGGAGATCACGATCCGCAGGTCCGGGTTCCGCTGCCCGAGCTCCCGCCCGGCGATGATCGTCGCCGTGGAGTCGATCAACACGTTGGTGACGTAGTCACCGGTCACGGCGGTCCCCCCGGCCGCCAGCACCACCTGCGCGACCCGGGCGCTCAGCTCCCACGCCGCCCGCCGGTCGGCCCCGTAGCAGGTGATCTGCATGCGGGCCCGGTCGGTCACCCCGTCGTCCCGGCCGCCGGTGCGCATCACCTGCACGCACGGCGCGGCCAGATCGGTATCGGTGTGCGTGACCGTGGTGCCGTCCCCGGCGATCGGTTCGAGCAGGTCGAGCAGCAGCAGCTCGGCATCGGGAAACGGCGGCAGGGTCACGTCGACTCCGCCGCCCGCGACAGCACATGCTGGCCGCGGCGCCCGGTGCGCTTGGTGCCGAACTCGAGCGCCGCCGAATGCGCGGCGGTGGCCTCCACCGCTGCGCCGACCCGGTCCCGGCCGGCACGTGGCTGGGTGCGGATCCCGGCCCGGTAGTCACCGGAGTCGACCGGGGCGATCCGCCGCGCGGCGGCGGCGATGTCGGCGGCCAGCTCCATCGTCGCGGTCTGCAGCGCCTCCGAGCGGCGCAGGTAGGCGCCCATGCTCCGGACGTTCGCCCGGTACTCGACGGCCACAGCTCTCACCCCTCGACGCGTTGCAGTTCGACCTGGTCGCCCGGGTGCCAGCCGGTGAACGGGGACTGCCACAGCGCGGGGTGGCCGACGACGGACCACACGGTGCCGTCGGGGAGCCGGACCCGATGGTTGGGGGTCAGCCCGGACCCGGGTGGGACGTAGAGGTTCAGCCCGGTGCTCACGGTGCCGCGGCGACCGGTGTCGAGCTCGGTGCTGCCGACCTCGGACACTGATCGGGGGGAGATCACGCAGCCTGGGAGGTCCCGTTCGCCGGAGCGGACGAAGTCCCCGGTCCGGTCACGCATTTCCACCCACACCGTGACGGTCTGGGTGTACCGGAACATGGTCACGGCAGCGGCAGCGTGGTCTCGGCCGGCCACCGCCGCGGGGTCCGGCCGAGCACGGCCAGCCCGTTGTCGGCGTCCGACAGTGACACCGTGGCCGCGCCGACACGCAGCCCGAGCAGCCGACGCTCCCGGCGTGACACCGTGAGCAGCCCGGACGCCACCTGCCGGTCCGCGGTGACCGAGAACGGGCCGACCGACTGCTGGCGGAACCCGGACGGGTTGCGCAGTACCCGCAGCACCATCTCGCACACCGCGCGCCGCACCCGCTCGGCGGTTGTCTTCCCGGCCGCGATCCGGGCGGCGATGTCCCCGGCGGCCAGGGCGAGTTCGACCTCGGCCTCGTCGAGCAGCACCTGGACCCGGTACTGCTCGGTCGGCGGGATCGGCCGGTCGAGGCGGAGCGCGACGTCCTCGATCTGCGCGTAGCTCGACATCAGCCCCACCTCCCCTCGTCTGGGTCAGGTGCGGGTCGTGGCCCGCGCCGGTTTGGGCTTGTCCCCCGCCTTGGTGGGGGCAGCGGGCTCCTCGCGGGGGTGCGTGTAGGCGGCGTTCGGGGTGTTGTCCGGGACCGTCCCCACGTAGCCGTGGACCGCCCCGTCGGCGGGCGGCACCACCCGCGTGGCCCCGTGGTCCTGCGTCGTGTCGGCCATCTCAGCTGCTCCTGGTTCGCCGGGTGATCGGCGTCGTGGGGTCGGTGATCCGGTCCGGGGCACTCGCCCCGGCCCCGCCGGCGATGGAGTAGGTGCCCGCTTCGGCGGCGGACTCGGGGGCCCACCCGCGGAACCCGTACACCGCCGGTGCTCCCGCGCCGAGCATCACGGTCACGGTCCCGGATGCCGTCGCGGTGGTGGAAAGCGTGGCCGCGGTGGCGCTCTGCACCGACGCCACGGTCGTACCGTCCGGGATGCCGGCACCGGTGACCGCGCGGCCGACATCCCCGGCCTGGAAGCTCCCCGCCGGTGCGGTGACCGTATCCGTGTCGGCGGTCGTGACGACCCCCGCCACGGATCGGGCCTCGGGGCCCCGCCCGGCGACTGCGACGGCGACCATCAGTACGCCATCACAGCGGCCGGGTAGCGCTGCGCCTCGCTCGGCTGATCGTTGTTGATGGTGTTCGCGACCTGCCAGCCGACCCTGAACTTCAACCGGACCGCGATCATGTCCTGCTGCGGCAGGTTGAAGATGATCGCACCGGTGTTGTCGGTGATCACCGCCTGGTCGAGGATCTTCATCGTGATGTCCTGGCGGACCCCGACGACGAACTGGCCGGCGAAGTCCCCGGCGATGATGCGGGTGTTCTCACCCGCCGCGCCGCCGTCGGGCCACAGCCCCCGCAGCGGGTAGATGATCGGTGAGCCGTCGAGGCTTCGCAGGTCCGGTCCGATGCGGCCCGGGTCGAGCCGGTCGCCCTGGGTGTTGCGGGCCGCGCGGAACTTCCGGCGCGCCGACACGGCGGCCGCGAACCCGGACACGTCGTGGCCGTCCTCCTCGACGGTGGCGATCAGATTGTCCAGGTCTCCCATGTAGCCGCCCTCGGCGGCCGAGGCGGTGCCCTCGGTGACGACATTGCCGGCCGCGACGGCCGCTGCCCGGAGGTTCGTCGGCCACGACGAGGGGGCGTTGACCCCGAAGAACACGGCGTTGTCGAGGCAACGCGCGAACGCCTCCCGCAGGTACGGCTCGGCGTCGTCCCACACGTTGGCGTCCATGTCCTCGATCACGTTCTCCGGGATCGGCATGATCGTGGCGATCTCCTCGACGTTGAGGAACTTGTTCGCCCACGCCGTCTCGGTGGTCTGCTTGAGCCCGGTGTCGCCGTCGACGAAGTAGGCGACGGGCAGGGCCGACAGCACGGGGAAGCGCAGCTGCTTGCGCGACACCGGGACACGGCGGAACAGGCTCAGCACGGCCGAGTCCTCGACCGCCTTGCCGAGCATGACCTTGGACACTTCCTCGGGGACGAGCGCCTCCGCATCGGTGCGGGACACGACGTTGTCGAACGGCACGATTACCTCCGTTTACTCGCGCAGCGGACGTACGTGCCGCTGGCTTGATCAGCTGGTCTTGATCCCGGCAGCGCGCCGGATCAGGTTGTTCATGTCCGCCGGGGCCTCACCGCCCCTGCGCCCCTGATCGGGGTCGGGCACGGCCTGGCCGGTGAGCTTCGTCAGCGAGTCCGCGAACTTGGCGATGGCCTTGTCGTCCGGCTCGCCGTCGCGCAGCAGCGCCGCGGCGTCGACGAGATCGAGCAGCCCGGCGGCGGCGTCACCGCGGATCCCGGCCTCGGCGAGCTTCGTGCGCACCTGCGCCTTCGCGAGCCGGCCGTTGCGCACCAGGTCCTGCTCGTCCCGCTCGGCCAGCTGGGCCCGCAGCTCCTCGAGCTGCTGCTCGACGGTCTTGGCCTTGGACGCGGCATCGGCGTTGGCCTTGGCGTTGCCCTCGTGCTTACGCGCGAGGCTCTTCCACTTCTCCACCTCCCGCTCGGCCGCCGCGACCTTGGCCTGCCAGTCCGGCTCGCCGCCCGTGTCGGGCTTGCCCGGCGCTGCCCCGCCGTTGGGCGGGGTGGTCCCGCCGCCATCGCCGGCGGGCGGGGTGGGGGTGGTGTTGTCGTCGCTCATGTTCGCTCCCATGTCGGGATGTGACCGCGCCCGTGTCGGGCGCGGAGACTCAGGTCGGCAGCTGGGCCGCCGTGGTGAACCGGTCGAGGGGGCGCACCAACAGCGGGCCGAGCTCGCCGTGCTCACGGGTCATCGACACGACGAGCTTGCGGTAGTCGGGGGCGCGGGCGCCCCGGTCGGCCTGTCCGGTGAGCTCCTCCACCGCGCCGTGCACCCGCTCCAGCAGCTCGGGCTCGATCACGTGCTCCTGGCCGCCGTACAGCGCCGCGACCGTGCAGTCGCAGCCGGGGTGGATCGGGTTGAGGTCAGCGAGGGTGTACCGCTGGGTGGACGCGACCACGCACAACGCGCAGTTCCCCGGGCCAACCAGCACCCGCCGCCACCCCGTCGGGCGCGCACGTCCGGGCAGGGACCGCATGGCCGAACGGGCCGCGCGGGCGTAGGTCTGCTGCAGGTCCATCTCGGTGATCTCTTGGAGCCGGGTCGCGCCCCGCTCGACCGCGGTGGGCAGGTCCAGGCCGCGGCCGAGGCCGGTGTAGACGGTCGTGAACGGCCGCCGGTACACCTCCGCGGGTGTGACCCCGGCCCGCAGGCCGGTGACGTCCTCGGCCGGGATCGGCGGCGGCGCGACGGGCACGCCGACCGCTTCGCTGGCCTGGACCGCGGTGAAGTACGCGACCAGCCCGGCGAGGGTGTGCTGAGCGCCCTCGACGAGCGGGACGGCCTGTGCGACGAATCGGGCGGCGTCCTCGTCGCGCCACGACCCCAACCCGAGGAACAGGGCGACCAGAGCGTCAATCAGCCGTTCGGACAGCGCCCGTCGCCGCTGCGCGAATCCCTCCGACACCATCGTCACTCAGCGTCCGACCGCACCGTCACGGGGACCAGCCCGGTGTGCTCGATCGGGTCGAGCCCAAGCGCGCGCAGAGACGCTTCCGGGGCGAACCCGGCGCGGATCAGAGCGCCAGCAGCGGTGACACGTTTGGCAATGTCGTCTGCGGAAGACCCGGATGCTTCGGTCTGTGGTTCCGCCTGCGGGGTGGCGAACCCGGCGCGCAGGGCGTCCGCGGCGAGCTCGGCCCGCAACTGCTGCACCCGCTGCGGCGACCACCCGATCTCCTCGGCCACCATCGTGATCGGGAACTTCGCCCCCACCAGCTTCACCGCGTAGTCAGCGACCTGCGCCGGGTTCAGGTTTTCCGGGCGGGCCCACACGATCTCGCTGTTGGACAGGTCCCGGTCCAGGCCGGCCACGTCCGCCATCAGCTGCATGACCTCTTCGAGGTCCTCCCCCCACTGGGCGTGCCGCTGGCGGACCTTCGCCTGGTGGCCGGCGGCGAGGGCGGCGACCGCGTCCGCGCCGATGTTCACCAGATCGCCCGGCAGGTAATAGACCGGGGTGATCGTAATCGCGGCGAACGCCCGCATGTCCGCCTCGGCGCCGCGCAGGATCCCCGACGTCTCGGTCTGCGCGAAGTCGAACAGCTTCGGCTCCGGGTCACCCGGCTCCGGTGGTGGCACCGTCCACACCGCGTCCGCGCCCGGGTTGAACGGCGGCACCGGCAGACCCGTCACCGGGTCCTCTTCCGGGTCGAAGTTCAACAACCCACGCTGCCGGAACGCCCCGTACCGTTCGGCGGTCAACCGGTTGAGCACCGTCAGGTTCAGCCGGTCCTGCACGTCCATGCCGGCGGCGAACTCGGCGGCCGGCTCCTCCCCCTCATCCCCATTCAGGAACGGGACGACCGGCACCTCCGCCAGCGACCGGGCCGGCTCCGCGGTGGCCTCCCACCGATCCGGGGTGAACCGCAGCGGCCCGCCCACCTCGGCGGTCTTGTACTGCGCCTTCGTGCGGTAGCGGTAGCGCCACCCCGGCAGGTAGACGGTCGCGAACCAGCGGCGGGCAAGCGGGTCGTGCCACAGCCGCAGCGCCGCTAACCGGCGCCGCGCGTCCGCCGGATCGGTCTCCACGATCACGTTCTCGGGGCCCTCGATCGTCACCAGCGGCCGCCGCCGGTCCCGCCGATCCACCCCGACCACCACGTAGGCCGCGGACCGCGAGTACGCCTTCCGCCAGATCCCGAACTGCCGCCCATCCAGCCGGGCCTGCTGCCACAGCCGCCACACCGCATCATCCGAGCTGTCGACGTCGCGATACCCGGTGACCTGGGTGAGGTGCACCATCGACTCGGCACACAGTCGACACAGGTTCGTCCGGGCCAGCTTCTGGAACCGGATGAACGCGTCCTTGTGCTGCCCCGGGCCGACCGGCAGATCGTGGTCGCCCTCGTAGTAACGGCGCCACACCTCGACCTTCTCGCGGCGGGCCAGCAGCTTCGGGCCCAGCGTCCCCAGCCACTCGACGGGGGACAGGTCGGTGGACTCGGCCAACGCTCACCCCCTGCTCAGAATCCGTGGGCTCGGCGTTTCCTCGCCGGCCGGTCCAACCCCAACGCCACCGCGTCCGCGCGTGCCTCGTAAGCGAGCACCGCCGCCATCGCCGCGTCGATCTTGCGGGGCGAGCTGGGGGTCTCCTTCGCGATCGTCAGCCCGGACCGCCCGATCCGCCGGCGCGCGTTCAACACGTGCCGAGTCAGGACACTGCCGCCGTCGTGGGTCAACTCCTTGCCCAGCACGGCCTCGTGGAACCGCTCGAGCGCCTTGACCATGACCGCCGGTCGGTTCGTCCACCACTCCAGCGGCCGCGCCTGAGTCGCCTTCACCCGCATCCGCGACCCGTACAGCTTGTTCCACCGGTCCAGGTAGTCCTGCCAGTGCGCCGGGTCCGCATAGAACCCGACCACCTTGAACCGGTCGAACGCCACTCCGACCGCGGCGTCGACCTCCTCGCGGTCAACCTGCCAATCCTCGGGGGCGTCCTCGGGGCACTCCCAGCACGCCACCCGATCCCCGACTGTGAACAGCTCGATATGCCCGTCGGTGACCCGGCATACCGCCAGCGCGGTCGAGTCCGAGCGCACCGAGCCGTCGAACCCGAGCGTCACCACGTCCCCGTCGGCCAACGCCCGCTCGGGGTCGGCGCACGCCGCCCACTCCCCCGAGTCCAGCCACGCGTCCGCCGCCGAGGTGCGCGCGTTGAGGAAGAACCGCCGCGAATCGGTCGGGTCCTTCCGAGGGTCGTAGAACTCGTCGACGATCCCGTCGAGGTCGTTCCAGTCGATCGCCTCGCCGTAGGCGTCGACGATCGCGGCGCGCAGCGCCGCTTCGTCCCGCAGGTCCTCGCACTCGCCCCACCGGTGGTCATACAGCAGCCGCTGCCGTCGTACCCGCTTCTCCCCGATCGCCTCGGCGAGCTCGTAGGTCGCCTCGGCCACCGACTGCGCACCTGGCGCGAACATCGTCGTGGTCTCCAGGTACCACGTGCCGGCGCCCCGTTTCCGCTTCCGCAGGTTCCGGGTCACTGTCGCGTACATGCGCCGCAGCTCGGGCTGGTCATACAGGTGGGTCTCGTCGAAGACGCCGAAGGTCTCCTTACCGCCGTCCTTCGACGCCGCCGCCGACGTCGACGGGGTGATCTCCCCACCGCCGGGCAGGAACACCCGCGTCAGCCCGGCGTCGATGCCCGGGACGTGCGCCAGCGGCGCGTCGTCGTCGGTCAGGTTGTAGTAGATCGAGTCGTAGACGTTGCCGGTCTGGCCTTCCTCGGTGGCCATGATCCGGACATAGGGCGCGGTGATCGGGCGGCCCAGCGGCTCGCCCGGCTCGTACTCGTAGACGAACCCGAGGCCCCACGGGTCCTCGTAAACCTCGCCGCCCTCAGCCCACCCGGCCCACCGGCACGGCCCGAGCGCCTCGAACAGCCCCAGCCGCGAACCCATCCCGGACTTGTCGGCCCCCTTCGGGCGAGACAAGAACGCCGAGTCGTACAGCAGCCGCCCAGTCGGCGACAGCGCGTAGCAGTCCGCGACGAACCCGGAGAACTCGTCCCCGTGCCGCACCGGCTGCCCCTGCACATCACCGGGACCGTGGACGACGAAGAACTCCATCCACGCCAGCGCCAGCCAACCCAGCGACCGGGCCCGGTCGTGCTCGGGGGCGCGCACCAACGTGCGCGGCACCCGGCTATCCGCTCAAACGGGCCCGGCGCGACCGAATATCCGTCACCGAACCGTCACCCCCGGCCGGCGGTCGGGCCGTGGGCGGCTTCGAGCCTGGTGTCTCCACCGTCATCCGCAGCCGCATCCGGTCCTCCGGGGTGGCCCCGAACTTCGCCGCCCGCAACCGCAGCTCCGCCGCGAACTCCCACCGCGCCTTCGCCCACATCGTGTGGTGCATCAACGCCGTGTCGAGCAGGAAATCCCAGTCCGTGGCGGTGAACTCGCGCGCCTGCGCCGACTTTCGCCATGTCGACCACCACTCCTGCGTCCGCGGATGCCACTCCTCCCCGTCGGGAAGCACATCGCCGGGCAGCCGTGGGCCGCGGGTCCGGTTGTCTGCCTGCAAGGTCCGCTGCGGCACCGGGTCGGCGTTGCGCCGCCGCTTCCGCGCCGCCGGAGGCGGTCCAACTCCTGCCATCGTCCATCACTCCCATGTCGGGATCCGCTCGACCCCGTGTCGGGGAGGAGCTAGGCGTGCGAAGAGGAGGTCAGCACCGTGGCCAGCGCCGGCGACAGGTCACCGAGCGTCGACCCCGCACCCGGGAACCGCACGCCGGTGACCGTGATGTAGCGGCCCGACCCGTACAGCTCGACCGGCTGCCCCCGAAACGTCGTGCACCGGCCCGCGGCGAGCTCGCCGCGGCCCCAGACGTGCAGACCCCGCCCGGACGGGCTGATCTCCACGTAGGTGCGGCCGGCCAGCTCGAGCAGCAGTTGGGTGGCCGCGTTCGGGACCCCGTCGGCCAGGCAGCCATCGAGGTCCAAGCAGACGATGCCGTCGCCGTTGAGCACGAACCCGAGCCCGACCCCGGCCGTCGACCGGCGGGCCGCCTGGTAGGTCGCCCACGTCTCCGGGTCGGTCGACGAGGCGATCCGGCCGTCGACGGTCTGCGGGCGTTTCCGCCCGGTCCAGCGCACCCAGCGCGGACGGCGCCGCAGCTCACCCGGCACCCCGGCACGATGTGCGGCGGTGCGGCACCGCGACGAGCAGAACCGGGCCCGGCTGTGCGCCAACACCGGAAGCTCCGCCCCACACCAGACGCAAGGACGCGACCTCATACCCATAGTGTAACGGTCACAGGCCATCTACCTGCACAAACACAAGGTCACGATCCGGTGACCGGCTCAGCGGGTCCGTGCCGTCCGGGGGTCCGCCTCAGGCCCGGCCGACCCCAAACGAGCACCAGCACCACGATCAGACCCGCCCAGACGTCCCCCGGCGGGGGTTCGGCCAGACCCGTACACGCCGTGAGCGCCAGCACCTCCCGTCAGGGAGGGGTGGCGGGGTGGGGGGCACCCCCCACCCCCTGTTGATCAAGGAAGCCGGGGTGGGGGCGGGTCGGTCGTCGCTCGCGGTGTCGCCACCGTTCGGCGTTGCCCTCCGCGGAGGTCTTGATGGCGTGGTGGGGGCGGCAGAGCGCGCGCAGGTTGTTCGGGTCGTCGCCGCCGTGCCGGTCGATGTGGTCGACCTGGTCGGCCGGGGCACCGCATGGCCCGTGGTCGGTCGGCCAGGTGCATCGGTGGCTGTCCCGGTCGAGGATGAACCGCCGTAAGCGTTTCCAGGCGGCGCTGTTTCGTCCGGACGCGCGTCCTTCCCACTGTCCGCTCATCGCCGTTTCTCGTTCTGTCTGCTCGTGTGGTTCGCGCGCTGTCGTGTTCGTCGTCGTCCTGCTGTTCGCGTTGCGCGCTGGTCAGCAGTCGTCGTTATCGAAGGTGTTCTGGTCGAGGATGAGTTGCGCGGCGGAGAGCAGCCCGCGTTGCGGGATTCAGCTCGTCGATGAGGGTTCGCCGATCACGAGTGATTCGTGTCGGGTGTCGTCGGCAGCGAGGTCGACGACCTTGCCGATGACGATGGCTTCGGCGCGTTGCTGCCCGTCGTCGAGGTGGATGGTGACGCCGAGGGCGTCGAGTAGCGGGGCGGCCGGTGGGTGGGCATGCGGGCCGCCTGGCGACGTATGGGTCTGTGGTGGGCCGGGAGGTACCAGTGGGGTGTGGGATGTCCTCTGGTGTCGCGCGGGGGCTGTGGGCACGATGTCCGGGATGGGTGGCGTGGCCGGATAGGAGGGGGCTGTTGTGGGGTTGTGGAGGAAGGTCGGGGACGGGGTGCGGTGGGCGTGGGACCGCCAGCTGGAGACGATCAAGCAGAACGTGGATCAGGCGAAGGCGAGCGCTCGGGCGGAGGCGGACGCCGGGTTCGCGGAACGCGCTGGGTACGGGTGCGCCGGGGTGGTCTTGGACGGCGACGAGGTGGTGTGGAACGGGGAGCGGCGGCCGGTGGCCGGGGTGTCGGCGGTGGTGGACACGGCCGGGAACATTAACCGTCGGGTGACCGCGACCCGTCTGGTGGCGGTGGGGGTGTTCGCGCTGGCGCTGAAGAAGAAGCAGGACGACCGGGAGGTGTTCCTGTTGGTGGATGGCCCGGAGTTTCAGTGGGTGGTGGATGTGCCGCCGGCGAAGCTGGCGGCGGCGCGGTCGTTCGCGGCGCGGTTGACGACGGCCGGGCGACGGGCCGCCGGATAGCGGCGCCCTATTCGGCGGTCGCGGTTACGTGTAGGTAGAGCCACCGGTCGAGGAGCAGGTCGATGTCGTGGCGTAGCCGGGCGGCGATGTTGGGGGCGTTCCGGGCGCGGGTGAGGCGGTCGCGGTTGGCGAGGATGTGGCGTTCGACGGCCTCGCGGTTGGGGCAGTGGTAGTTGGCTTCGAGTCCGGCGAGCCGGGCGGGGTCCTGGTCGGCGGGGGTGTTCATCGGCTGTGCCCCCCGGTCGCGGTGGTGTCGGGGGCGGGTGGGGGTGGCTGGGCTAGGACGTGGTCGACGAGCCGGGTGGTGAGTCCGGTGCGGTCGAGGAGGTAGCCGAATTCGGCCCAGGCGAGCAGTTCGTGGGCGATGAGTTCGCCGACGGGGCCGGGGTAGGTCTGCTTGGCGTGGTGGGCGGCGTCGCGGATGCGGAGGAGCTGGTGGGGGTCGAGCTTGGTCGGCCGGTGGATGGGTGGGGTGTTGCTGGTGTAGATGGGCGCTGGCGTGGTGGGTGTGGTCGACGTGGCAGCGCCGAGGACGGGTCCGAGCATGGTCACCCCCATAATCCTTGACGTTGTATCGTGTTTCCTGCACCAGCTGCACAGCGAGCACCCGGAGTTTCCGGCGCCGTATGCCCGGCTCGGGTCGGGCCCGATCTGGACTCGGCCGGTGATCGAGCACTTCGCGTCAGTCTGGGTGCGCAAGCCGGGACGGCCGGCGAAAGCAAGTTAGGCGGAGAGGTCAGCCCGCAGCCCGGGTCCCCACATCGGGTGGGTTCCGGGATTCGGGCACACCCCGCCCACTGGCATCAGTATGCACGTGCACGCCGCTCGGCGTCCACGCGGCGCGCCTCCCCGACCCGCACCCGGATCTTCCCGCCCTCCGGGTAGGACGGCAGCATGCCGTCGGACACCCAGTTGTAGACGAGGCGGACCGAGCAGCCGACGATGTCCGCGGCGTCCGCGACGGACACGAAGTCCTCGTCGTCGGCGAGCGCCACGGCCGGCCGCAGCCACGTCTCCCCCACCGCGATCGCGGCCTGCTCGATCGCCGCGGCGGCGTCGGGGTCGACCTTTGCGAGCGCGTCCCGGAAGGTGCGGGCGACCTGGCGGGCCCGGTCGGCGGCGGTGTCGCCGGGGAACGGCCACGTCCCGCTCACGCCGCGGCCTTCCGGGCGGCGGCCTGCTCAACCGCCAGCGTGGCCTGCACGAGCCAGTCGTAGTGCCGCTCGTCGATCGTCCGGCCGCGGCACCGGGTCGATTCGCAGTGGACGTGGGCGGCGCCGTTGTCGCGGACCAGGGTGCGCTGCCAGCACCAGGGGCAGCGGGCCGGGAGCCGGTGCACGAGCCGGGTGCGGCCGAGGCGCTGATAGACGCGGTGGTGCAGCTGCGACAGGCGCAGGGCGCCGTCGACGCCGTCGCGGACGACGGTGGCGCGGATCGGCTCATACGGCCACCAGTCGTCGCGTTCGAGGATCTGCCAGGCACCGGGCCCGGGGTCGGATTCGTGCTCGACCGCCCACGCCGGCTGCCCATCCTTGGTCCACGCCGGGTGCTCCTGGGCGGGCAGCGTGACGAGGGTGGCGACGGTCTTGGTGAGTAGGTCGACGCAGCGCTGCACGCGGGGCCCGAGGCGCATCGCGCGCAGCTGGCGGCTGGTGGGCCAGTCGATACCGAGGGATTCGGCGACGGGTTCGGCCCAGGCCTGGGTTTCGTGGTCGATCTCGGCTCGGAGCGCGTCGAGGCCGAGCCGCAGCGGGGTCGGGGGTTCGCGGGTGGCCGAGACCTTGTCGCCGCTGACGGTGCCGTCGCGGGCGATGCGCATGGTGAGCTCGGCGACGTCGCCTTTGAGGTGGGCGATGTCGTAGCCGATGGCGCGGACGCAGCCGGGGCACAGCCCGTACTCGGTCACGATCTGGGCGCCGGCCCAGGTGACGGTGTCCGCGGGCTCGGCGTGGTGGTGGCCGCAGCCGCCGTCGGCGTCGCAGGGGTGGTGCGGGCCGCGGCCGTGACAGGAGCAGCCGCAATTTTCCCAGCCGGTGGTGCGGGTGACGGTCTTCTCGCGGTCGACGCAGCGGGCGCCGCTGCGGCAGCGGTGCTCGATCACCGCTGCCCTCTCTTTTCTGCCCACACCAGCAGTGCATTCCCACGAGCGCTCAGCTGGTGTTCGAAGCTGACCGACAGCACTAGCTCCTTCGAGCAAAGAGCTCGAATAGTCGCGATGTAGTTGGTCCCCCTTGGGGTCCTGCCTCGCGCTAGATCCTCCAGAGCTACGCGTTGGGGCTCACTCAGCCCCTTCCACACGCGCTCCGCGTAGCCGCCCCCCGGAAGCGGTGTCGGATCGATCGGTCTACGTCGAGTCCGCCCGGGGTCCTTGCGGTCCTTCCACTGGCGTATATAGGCCCGCTTCGCCGCTCGGCATGCCTCGCAGGATCCCTCGGGGCGCTTGTAGCAACGGTTATATGCGGCCGGAGTCCCGTGTTTGACCATCAGAGGATCACCCGGGCGATGGTGCGGTTGTCGGCGGCGTGACGGCGCAGCTGCCAGCGCGTGACCCACCGCCACCACGGCAGCATGTTGGCGATCTGCTCGTACTGCCAGGCGTCACGCACCAGTTGTGAGTCGTAGACGCGGTTGCGGGCCCACCCGGACAGCGGCCCGTCGGTGAGGTGGCGGGTGGTCCAGGCCCAGCCGGCGCCGCAGGTGGGGCAGCACCAGACGCGGCGGCCGGGGGTGTGCCGGGGCGGGGCGCAGCGGTGATGTTGTGTGGTGGCTACTGCTGCTGTGTTGACCACACGGCAGATAGTAGCTAGCCGGGGGTCTTTCCGCTGGTGACCGGCCCTACCCCCACGAACTTTCCATATGTGGAAAGCATGCGGTATCTTTCCATGCGTGGAAAGCCGTACCGCTAGCCTTTCCGGCTGTGACAACCCCCGAGGAGACGCGTGCGTTGATGAACCTGGCCGATCTCCTCAGCAAGGACCTGTCACAGGTCGAGACCGAGGAACTGGTGGCCGGGATCCGGGACGCCGAGCTGACCGGCAGCCAGGCCCCGACCTGGAGCGCCGAGCTGATCCGCGAGCTGCGCTGCCGCGGGGTGTCCTGGCCGCAGATGGCCGCGATGGCCGAGCTGCCGCAGACCACGCTCTGGCGGCGCGTCAACACGAAGCTCTAGCCCGCCCGGGCGCTCCTGTCCGGCGCGCTACTGCGCGCACGGCGATCCTCCTCGGCGTCGCCGGCTCCCTGGCCGGGAACGTGACCTGGGCGCTGCCCCGGTCCGGGGTGCTCGTCGGCGTCGGCGTGTTCATGTCGTTGGTGCTGCCCGTCGCGGTCCGGCTGTGGCGGGCGTCGGATGGTGTGACCGGTTGGGCCCGGGTCGAACGGGCCGCCGTGATGTCGTTCATCTGCGGCGGCGCCGCGCTCTACACCCTCGTGCACGTGACGTTGCTGCTGCACGAGGAGGGGCTGCCCTGGCTGATCGCGTGGGTGCCCGGCGCGGTAATGGAGGCGCTGGTCGTGATGGCGGCGCGCGCCGCCGCGCCCGCGGCGAAGCCTGTCGTCCAGCGTGACGCCCAGCCCATCGAACGGGCTCTCTCCCGGGCGGCCCAGGTGGGGTGTGCCGAGGATGAGGCGCCAGCGGCGCGTGACACCGCTCCGACCGAGCCCGCTGCCCCGGCCGTGACCTCACCAGCTGCTGAGCCGGCAGCGCCCTCGGTGGCGGACGTCGTCGAGGAGACCCCCGAGGCACGGCGGCGCCGGTTGGCCCGCGAACGCCAGCAGCGCGCCCGCGCCCGCAAACGCGCCCAGAACACCCAGATGCCCGCCACCGCGGCGGCGTGACCCGAGGAGAGGACGAACCGTGACCGACACGACGACCCACCGCGACGGCGCCGAGGCGCTGCTCGCGGTGCTGCTGGTGACCGCCCCGCTGGCCGCCGGGCTCACCGCGTACCTGCTGGTCGGCTGGTGGGCGGGCGTGGCCGCGCTCACCGCCACCGGGGTGGCGGCCGGGTGGGTGTGTCACCGTCACACCCCCGCCGGTGGGGGTGACCGGTGACCGCGGCGACGGCGCGGGCGGTGTGGCCGGCCGCCGTGACCGGGGCGGCGGCTGTGACGTTCTGGGTGGTCGCGCTCGCCACCGGCCCGTGGTGGGGGTGGCTGCTGCCGGTCGTGGCCGCCGCGGTGGCTGCGGCGTGGGGGTGGCTGGGCGGGCTGGTCGCCGACCAGCGCGCCGAGATGCGACAGCTGCGCTGCCCCCCGCAGGAGTGCCGCTGCCTCCGCCACACCGCCATACCGACGCGGACGAGGGAGGTGGCCTGATGGCCGCGGAGATGCTGGAGATGCGGTTCAAGCGGGACGGCTACACCCGCGAGGAGTGGTCGGGGTTCGTCGACCCCACCGACGGGGCGGCGCTGCGGGAGATCCTCGTGGCCGCGGTGCGCCGGGAGGGCTGGCCCGACCCGGAGCGGATCCTCCCCCACTGCGTGCTGATCTGGCGGCGCCAGCGCGGCGGCGGGGGTTGGACGCGGTTCACGGCGGCCCGGTGATGGCCGGCCGCCGCTGGGACCGCAGCACCGCCCGCGCCGCCCGCCGACGTGCCCGCTACCTGGATCTGATCACCGCGGCGCACGTGCCGTCGCGGCGGATCGCGTATGCCGCCGACTACGTGCGGGCGCTGATCGCGGGAGCGGACCCGCAGGTCGCCGCGGCGGTGGGTGAGCAGGTCGTGGAGTACCTGCTGACGACCGCGGAGACGTTGGAACCGACCAAGGGAGGCAGGCGGTGACGCATGTGTCGCTGCGTGAGGGGACAGGGGACAGGCCAGACGACGGGTCAGGCCCGGGGGCTCGCGCCAACGCGCGGCCGACGCGCGCGCGCACGCGAGGCCCGATCGTAGCCCACGCCGCCGCGGTCACGGAGCGTGTCCGGCAGGCGAGATCGCGGCGGCGGGCCGCCATGACCGCGGCCGAGCAGGCCGCGCCGGCGGTGGAGTCGCGCACGCTGTGGCGTGATGGGCCCGCGAGTCCGGCTGACGTCGTCGCCTACACGAGATCGGGAGCCTGGATACCGGGTGAGCAGGCCCCGATCCTCGAGTTCCTCGGGAAGGCGTACGGCTGGCTGCTGGCGCTGCCGGTGACGGTGGCTGGGGCGGCCGCGTTGTGGGTGCTGCAGCGGCCGTCGCGGCTGGGGCTGGTCGCGGTGCTCGCCCTGGTGTTGTGGGCGACGTGGTGAGGAGCGGCTGATGTTCTCTGCGGTGTCCGCCGGCGTCGGCGTCCTCGCCCTCGCCGCCGCTCTATTCCTCTTTTGGAAGAGGAGCGCGCCGAAGACGATGGCGGTGCTGTTTCTGACCGCGTCGGCCGGGGTGACCGGCGCGATCGCCGGCTGGTTGACCAATGGGGCGGCGTGGGCGACCCGCACGACCGGGTCGGCCACGGCGTACCTGTTCGGGTCGCCGGTGCCGTCGCTGCTGCTGCTGTTCGCGCTGGCGGTGTTCCTGTGGGACCTGTGGCCCAAGCACCAGGCGGGCCGGTTCACCTCGGTCGCCGCGGTGGCGATCCCCCCGCTGGCGCAGGCCGCCGCCGCGGGCGCGCTGGGCACGGCGGTGCTGTCGGCGTTGGGGTTCCTGTCCACCGCGGTCGGTAACGGACTCACCTTCATGTTCGGGGGCTGACGTGGGGATGTTGCTGCTGTTCGCGGTGGCGTACGCGATCGTCGGCGCCGTCGAGCAGGGTTGGGCGGACACCCGGGCCGGGGCCCGGGCCACCACTGTGCGGGCGCGCCGGGCCGCCGCCGCGAAAGCGGAGCAGGTGCGGCGGCGGGGGTGGCGCTCGCCGGCCCGGTGGGCGCTGGCCGGCGGGGTCGGCGCCGGGGTGGTGGCCCGCGGCACCTGGCGGATCACCCGCGGCGCCGGCCGGTCCCTCGGGGCGGGGTGGCGCCGCGGCTGGGAGAAGGGCACGGCCCGTGCCGTCGAGCGCCGTGAGCGTCGCCGCGGGGTGCGGGACGATCCGGGTGCGCCGTCGTGGCGGCACTGGATCACCGGCCGATGCCCCCGATGCGGGCACACGGCGCGGCAGACCGCGGCGGAAACCGACGGCTGTGGCTGCACCGACACGGATTGGTCGTGCCCGTGCGCGCTGCGCAACCGGCGGTGCGAAGGCGTGACAGAGGACGTGACAGCCGCGCCCGCCGGTGTGGGCGCGGACGCACCTAGACCGAGCATCACCGACCCTGGAGGAGGAATCATCGTGACCCACGTGACGACCGGCGAGGCGGCGACGATCGAGCAGACCCGTGAGGGCCTGTCGTCGATGGCCGCGGTCGCGACCCTGCATCTGGACACCGCCGCGGCCGCCCAGTCGGAGGCGGCGCAGTTGCGCACCGCGGCGGAGACGATGCAGGCGAACCTGGCCGAGGTGGACATCGACCCGCAGACGATGGCCGACATCACCGTGCTGCTGGAGGCGGCGCACACCCTGGAGGCGGCCGCGGCCGAGCTGGAGAGGGCGGCGGACGCGACCAGTGCCGCGGCGCAGCGCACTCTCGACGGGCTCAACACCCGGCACGGGCTGGTGGAGGAGGCGGTGAACGCTACCGCGCACACCGCACGCACCGACTGGTACCGGCACTGATCTAGTCATTTCCGAGGGGGCCGATCGAGCGTGGTCGGTCCCCTCCCGCGTCTCCGGGAGGTTTCGAGGTGGGGCGTCGCGCACGTCGGGAGCAGCAGCTGCGGGCGGCGGAGATCCGGGCCGCGCTGGCCGCCGAGCTAGAGCCGCCGCGGCCGCGGGCCACGCGGACGGGGCGGCGGCTGCTGTGGCGGGGCCGCCGCAGCCTGGCGCCGCTCGGCGTACTGGCCGGGTTGTGGCTGGCCGGGTGGCTGCTGTCCGGGGAGTCCCCGGTAGCGGTGGGTGTGGCTGCTGGGGTGGTGGCGGCCGGGTGGTGGGGGGTGCGGCTGCGGCACCGGCTCGACCGTGCTGTCGAGCGGATCTACGCGGGCGCGCTGCTGGGCCTCGGCGGGGTGTGGCTGGCGTGGACCGCCGCGGCCGGGGTGGACGCCACCGACCAGTGGCTGGTCCTTGCCGGGGCGGCGGCGGCCGGGCCGTGGTGGCAGCATCACTGGCCGCGGGACGGCCGCGACGTCCCGGAGCCGGAGATCCCGGCGACCGTCGGGCAGCTGTGGGAGCAGCACGTGGCCGACCAGGGCGGGCCCGTCACGGGAGCCCGGCTGTACGAGCCGGGGGTGACCGAGCACGGCCGGTCGTGGTCGGTGCAGCTGGTGCCCGGACGCCAGCCCCTGGCGCGGGTGCTCGCCCGGCTGCCGGAGATCTCCCAGGGGCTGCGGCAGCCGATCGACCGGATCGTGCTCGAGCAGCACCCGGACACCGACGATCCGTCGATCGCCCGGCTGCAGATCATCGACCGGTCCCCGATCAAGGACACGGTGTATTTCGACCGGCCGCGGGTCGTCGACGGGCGGATCCTGCTCGGCCCGTACGCCGACGGGATCGGCGAGGCCATCTGGCGGCTGTACACCACCAACAGCATGTGGGGAGGATTCGTCCTTGGTGGGTCCGGAAGCGGTAAGTCGCGGCTGATCGAGGCGATCGCTGTGGCGGCCCGGGCGATGGGCCACACGTTGGTCATCTATCTGGACGGGCAGGACGGTGCGTCGAGCCCGATCCTGGCCAAGTACGCCACCTGGTCCGGCGGGCCGGCGCAGGCGCCGATGATCCTGGGTGCGTTGGAGCGGGGCATGGCGATCCGGCAGAAGTACAACCGGGTGGGTGAGCTGGCCGGGTTCACCCCGAGCCCGGCGCTGCCGGGGGTGCTGTGCATCGTCGACGAGTGCCACCGGGCCTTCGACTCGCGGACGGCGGGGCGGTGGGCGGCGGTCGCGCGGGAGGGCCGCAAGGTCGGGGTCGCGGTCCTCGCCGCCTCGCAGCACTCCGGGCTGGACACGTTCGGGCACAGCGAGCCGCTCCGGTCGAGCCTGCTGGCCGGGAACGGGGTCGCGCTGCGCACCGCGTCGAGGATGGCCGGCCACCTCATCCCCGGTCTCGAGCTGGACCCGTACGAGTTGCCGGTGCTGCCGGGGTTCGGGTACCTGGTGGCGGCGGCCGGGTCGGGGGCGCGGACGGCGCCGTTCCGGGCGCGGTATCTGCCGGATGCGAAGGACGCCGCCGAGCACGAGTTGCCGGTGCCGACGGTGGAGGAATGGTTCACGCAGACCGCGGACGCCGAGCTGGATGAGATGACGGCGCGGGCGTTCGGCCCGGATTTCACGGCCCGGCACGAGCAGGCCGCGGCGTCGCGGGCGGCGGATCTGGCCGAGATCTCCGGCGCGCAGCCCGTCACGTCGCCGCCAGTGGAGCCTGGTGATCCGGGGACGACGCGGGAGCAGGTGGCGCAGCTGCTGGCCGACGGTCCGCGGCAGTTCAAGGTTTTGATCGAGCAGACCGGCCGATCGCGCTCGGGTGTGCGGGCGGCCCTGCAGGAGTTGCTCGAGGACCAGCGGGTACGGCGCAGTGAGCACGGTGTGTGGGAGTTGGTGGAGGCGGGAGGGTCAGCACGGGGGTGCTGACCCATGCGACACGGTATCCACTGGCACGGGCTCGCCGCCGACCACGAGCTCGGGGTGCTGCTGGCCCGGTCTCGTCGTCGGGGGGGGTGGGCGGCGCTATGCGGTGTGCCGTGGGGTGCTTTCGCCGGCCAGCGTCGGGGCACTGGCCCTGTGGCCCCATGTTGCCCCATCCGAGCAATCTCGTCTAACCCACTAGACAGCTGTTGTCTAGTGCGCTAGATTATGGGTGTCAGTGAGACAGCGACACCGAGGGAGCGCACGATGGCCGACCAGCCCGCCACCCCCGCCCAGATCGCCTACGCCACCACCCTGCGCGACCAGATCCGCGACCTCTACACCACCGCCGCCCAGGACCCCACCTGGGCCGAGGAGATCGAGCGCCGCAACCACGTCCACGCCGTCAACATCATGCGGGCCACCACCAACCGCTACGCCCAGCGCAAGATGTTGGGCTGGGAGCTTGCCCTCATGCCCGTCGAGCGGCCCACCGCCGACGCCGCCGCGGCGGTCCGCGACGCGATCAAGGTGGCCGTCGCCGCCCAGCGCGAGACGATCCGCGACACCCCCGACGAGCGTCTCGCCGCGATGACCAAGGCCGAGGCCGGGGAGTTCATCGACATCGCCAAGCGGTTCTGACCAGCTGGGGGTGGGCCCGCCGGTATCGGGCCCACCCCGCACCGCACCCCACAAACCCCCCGTGAGGAGTCTTCCGATGACCACCGCCGACCACGACTTCGCCTCGATCGACGAGCTGCTGGACTGGGCGTGCGCCGACCCGCCCCGCTCCCGGTCCTGGTGGAGTGCCCCCGCCGGGCCTGGGATCACCGCCGCGATCTCCCCCTGGGGGGAGGTGCACACCTGGGTGCCGCAGGTCAGCGCCTACAGCGTGGATCACGGACCCACCCTGAGTGTGTCCTCCGATGATCGGCGGCACAGCGTGCCCGTCGACCTGGTCGACCTGGCCGACCGGGCCGCGTTGGAGGCGCGGATCGCGGCCGCGGTCGAGCGGGTCCGCATCGAGCAGGACGCGTCCGCGCCGGAGGTGATGCGCCAGCTCGGCGAGGCCGCCCGCCGGTTCGAGCAGCTGTGCGCCGACACGCGGTCGGCGCAGGCCGAGCGGGACCGGCTGATCGTGGCCGCCCGCGCCGACGGCATCCCGGCTGCCGCCGTCGCCGAGCGGGCGAGGGTGGCCTACTCGCGGGTCTACCAGATCGCGCCCGGCGCCCGGTGACGGCTGAGGGGGTGCGCCCACCCCTTGCCATGTCCGACTTCCTGACATATAGTTGTTCTTGTGAGGTCAGGCAGCAGGCCAGACCGGAACCCGAAGGGGACGAAATGACCACCACCACCGCTCTCGCAGCCGAGATCACCGCCACCGACGACCCGGCCGTCATGCGTCGCCTCGCGACCGCTGCGCTCATCCCCCACGCCGAAGCCGCCGCCGAGCGCGCCACCCGCATCTACGGCGACGACGCGCCCACCCGCGACGAGGTGATCGCCGCCGTGATGATCGAGGCCGCCGCCTGGTGGACCGTGGAGACCAGCTACACCCACACCTCGGCCGACGAGTACCGGCAGGACGCCCACGACCTGCACGCCACCATCCTGGAGCAGATCCACACCATCGCGGCCCAGCTCGTCCCCGTGACCACCCACCGCCGTGTCTCCGCCGAGGTCATCGCCGACGTGCGCGGCCCCGGCGACGAGGACTGAAAGGACTGACATGCACCCGTACTTCACCGCCAAGGCCCGGGAGGTGCTCCGCCGCGGCGGCGGCGACCCCGACCACGCGGGGCCGCTGGCCGCCTGGGCCGAGCAGGTCCGCCCCTCGGGGGACTCCCGCCTGGGTGTGGTCGTCGCCCACGACGGGCGGATCGTGGCCCACACCCGGCACGCCCCGGCCCGGGTGAGCGCGAGCTACATCCAGGCCGTGGCCGATGACGACGGCGACCACCTCGTCGGCCGGGAGGTCGGGCTCGCCATCTCCGCGCTGAGCCGACGCCACGGCCCGTGCATCCACGTCCACTTCTCCCAGGTGTGCCAGGGCCCGGGAACGCCATGAAGACGCAGACGGACGTGATGACCGGCGCCGAGCTGCGCGTCGTCCGCGAGCACCTCGGGCTGACCACCCGCTGGCTGGCCGAGCATCTGCGGGTGCAGGAGCGCACCGTGCACCGCTGGGAGGCCGACGTGTCCCCGATCCCGGACGGGGTGCGGTGCGCGGTCGAGGACCTGGAGACACGCACCGCCGCGGTCGTGACAACGGCGATCGAGGCGTGCCTGGACGCACCCGACCCGAAGATCCTGACCTACCGCACCGACGGCGACTACCAGGCGCATCACCCGGAGCAGCCGTGGCCGGCGTCCTGGCATCGCGCCGTGGTGGCCCGGGTCGCCGGGGAGGTCCCCGGGCTGGCCATCGAGTGGTGGCGACCCGGTAGGGTCGGCCACCAGTCGTCCCCGCCCACGCGGGGGTGATCCGTGGGTGGCTGTCACACCCGTGTCGTCCCCGCCCACGCGGGGCCCGGAAACGACGACAAAGACCCCCACCCTGGCCCATCGGGCTGGGGTGGGGGTCTCGTTGTCGGGGGTCTCTTCGTTGTCCCTGGTCATCGTGGTCATCCCCAGCCGCGTTTCGGGCGGACGAGTTGGCCGGCGTAGATACCGGTCGAGTACGGATCGGCCTCGGCGTAGGCGAGGCACTCCGCAGTGACGGGGCAGCGGGCGCAGAACACGGCGGCCCGGGCGAGGTCCCCGCCGGTTTCGGGTGGCCCGAACCAGCGGGGGTTCGCGGCGGCGGTCGCGCAGGCGGCTCGGTGCCGCCAGTCGTCCTCGACGGGTACGAGCGTGACACGGCGGGTCACGCCACCACCCCCGTAGCGTCGTCGGCGAGGAGGTCCACGGTCTTGTACGCGGACGGTTTCCAGGCCGGGGTCCACCGCCAGGCGCCGCCCCACAGCCCCTCGTACCGGTGAGCGTCGGCCTCGGCGGCGCACTCGTCCGCGACGGGGCAGGCGGCGCAGTACACCGTCGCGGCCAGCCGCGCCACCGCGGGCGGCGGGTGCGGTCGTTCGTCCACGTCGGCGGGGTCGAACACCCCGGCCCCGGCGTCGCGGCAGGCGGCGTCCAGCCGCCACGACCAGTCCGCGATGGGCCGTTCCGGCAGCGGACGGTGGGCGTGCCCGAGGCTGTCGGCCAGGTCTCGGCCGGGGTGGCGGCGGAGCCAGGTGAGGCACGAGGCGCAGTGGTGGGGGTCGTCGGTGGTCTGGGCGACGCCGGGGATGTCGCACCCGGCCGGGGCCATGGCGCGGTGGCAGCCTCGGCAGAGCCCGACGATCGCGGTGACGTTGCTGGAGCGTTTCGGGGCCATCAGGCGGTCCTCCTGGGTTGGCAGGCGGCGGCGACCCGGGGGTCGAACGCTCTGGCCCAGGCCAGCCGCTCTGACAGGGTGGTGTCCTCGTCGACCTGCGCGGCGAGCACGGTCACGAGCGCCTCGTACGGGTCCACCCCGGGCGGTGGGGTGATCGACAGACTGGTCCAGGTGGCGACCCGGAGGGCGGGGATGTCGCCGTTACGGACGGCGGCGATGATCGGCAGCGTGGAGATCGCGAGCGCGTTCGCGTACTCGGGGCCAGTCATGGGATCGTCTCCAGCACGTCGGCGGCCGTCCACGGGTGGGGCCGCATGCTCGGGAACAACGGGAGCCGGTGGCGGCGGGTCCACTGCCGGCCGCCGTGCTGGCAACGCAGCCACACGACACCGTCGTGGACGCGGGTGACCCGCACGAACACCTGGGCGCCGTCGGGCTGGGTCCAGACGAGCCGCTGACCGGGATACGGGGCGGTGTCGAGAGCGAGACCGAGCTGCCCGTCGCCGGTCACTGGGCACCTCCGGCCGGGAACATGCCGTCGGTCCAGGCGGCCTCCCACACCCGGGCCTCGGCACCGGCGGGGACGATGTCCCAGGTCGCAGCCAGAAGGGTGCGCAGCGCGTCGACCGGCAGGGGCAGCGCCATCCGGCCCGACGGGGCCGACAGCACGAGCTCGACCCGCTCCTCCTCGGCGGCGAGGTCGGGGAGGATGGACACGTCTCCGAGGCCGGCCGGGGCGTCGAGGCCGGCGGCGAGCAGGTCCCGGGCGAACACCCACGAGGTCCTGCCCGCGGCGAGGGTGATCTCGTGGGGGCGGGTGGGCCGCCAGGTGAGGATCACCTGCATGGGCGGGTACACCCGGCCCCCCGTGAGCGGGTAGGGGTGCAGGACGGTCTGGATTTCGTTCACCGGGCACCTCCGGCGGCCAGGACGGCGGCGGCGATCAGCCGCACGTTGACCGGGTCGCACGCGGTGATCGCCTCCCCGAGCCAGTCGTGGGCGAGCGAGCAGGCGACCTGCAGCACGCCGAGCTCGGACGGGGTGTCGAAGATCGGGCCGAGACTCGCTGGCTGGGTGTGCGGGTTGTGGGCCAGCAGCTCCAGCGCCTCCCAGTCGGGGTAGGCGTAGGCAGGGCCTTCGTCGCTGGCTGGTGCCCAGTCGACCAGCCGTCGGAACGGGACGCGGTCCAACCAATGCGCGTGGGCGATCAGCAGCTCCACGGCGGCGGTCACGGTGAGTTCACCCTCGGCGTAGCGGCGCAACCCGGCCATGAGGTCGTCGGTGGGGACGTCGGCGGCGGTCACAGCAGGCCGCCGAGGATGAACAGGCCGGTGAGGAACAGCCCGACCGCGCCGAGGGTGGCGACGCCGAGCAGGGCGCCGACCCAGAACGCGGTGTCGTCCACGAGCGGCACGAGCCGGTCGGGGTAGTGGGCACGTCGGTGCATGGTGTGTCTCCTTGGTCGGTTGGTGTGAGCGCCGCCGCGGGGACCGCTTCCCCCGGTTCGACCCGCGACGGCGCCCGCTCTAGTGGGTGCTGCCACCCACCGTTGTGGGTTCCACCCTGCTGTCGTCGCCGTGAGCGGGTGAACAGTCAGTTCCGCGTGGCGTGGCACCCTGAAACCGTTCTGCGCGTTTTTGGACGGTGTTATGACCGATCCGGGCAAGCGCCGCGTCCAGCCGGGTGACGTCCAGGGGCGGGTCGGCGACCAGGTGAGCCCGCCACGCAGCGAGCATCGCCGCCAGCACGTCCCCCACCGGCGTCGGACCACCCCGACCCAACACGGTCAGCAGCGCGTCATCCCCCGCGATCTGGGCGTGACCTGCGTCGTCGCCTCGCATCCCCACCTCCAAATGTTGCCCCTAGCCTACATCTGCTGTGTGTAACACACAACATTCACAGGCAGAAGAAAAGCAGCCGGGTCGTCACACGGCCTCCAGCCGGGCCAACGATCCGGCCCGCGCGTACTGCGGATTCCACGCCAGACCCACGTTCCCCGTGCGGCCGTGCCGGTTCTTCGCCACCAGCACCTCCAGCTCGTACCGGCTGGTCTCGTCCGCGTCGTCGCGGTGCAGCAGCCACACCGCATCCGCATCGGCCTCGATCGCCCCCGACTCCCGAAGGTCCGCGAGCACCGGCCGCCGGTTCGCGCGCATCTCCGACTGCCGGTTCAGCTGATGCAGCGCCAGCACATGCACCTCCAGCTCCTTGGCCAGCAGCTTCAGCCCGCGGGAGATCCCGGCGACCTGCTCCTGCCGCGGCAGCCGCGGGTCAGCCGGCCGCACCAGCCCGAGGTAGTCGACGACGAGCAACGACAGCCCCCGCGGGCTCCGGGCACGGTCCCGGGCCAGCGACCGGATCCCGGTCAGCCCCAGGTGCGGGTGGTCCACCACGGCCAGCGGCAGCCCGCGGAGCCGGTCGGCGGCGTGCTCGACCGCCTGCCAGTCCCGCTCGGTCAGCTCGTGCCGGGTCAACCGCCCCAGGTCGACGCTGGCCAAGTTCGCGAGGATCCGGTCGGTGAGCTCGGCCTCGGTCATCTCCAGCGACACCACCAGGACACCGTGCCCGTCGAGCGCCACCGCGGCCGCCGTGCAGCAGGCCACCAGCGATTTCCCGACAGCGGGTCGCGCCCCCACCACGGTGAGGTGTCCGGGCCGGTAGCCGCCGGAGAGGATCTCGTCCATGTCGGGCCAGCCGGTGGACACTCCCCGCGGCGCCGGGTTCTGGTAGCGGAGCAGCGCCCGGCCGGCGAGGTCGTCGATCTCGACCGCCTGCGCCTCGCCGCGGGCCTGGGCGGCGACGTCGTCGAGCGCCGCGCGGGCCCGCTCGACGTTCTCGGCCGGGTCGTCGCTGGCGGTGTGCGCGAGCTGGATCGCCCGCTGCCCGGCCTCGAGCAGCCGCCGCCGGACCGCCGCGTCGGAGATGATCTCGGCGTAGTGGGCGGTGTTGGCCGCGGTCGGCGGCGCCCCGTACAGGTCGATCAGGTGCGGGTGGCCGCCGAGCTTGGCGAGCCGATCGCCGAGGTGTGCGGCGAGGGTGACTGGATCGACCTCGCGGCCGGTGTCGCGCATCGCGACCATCGCGGCGAAAAGTTCGGCGTGTGCCGGCCGGTAGAAGTCCCGGGGGTCGAGGATTTCGACGGCGGTGTCGAGGGCCCGCTGGCCGTGCATGCACGCGCCGAGGAGGGCGCGTTCGGCGTCGAGGTCGGCGGGGGGAAGCCGCTCGTCGGTCATTGGCCGGCCGCCGCCCGGTACGCCGCCCGGCGCCGCAGGATCACTCGGGCCCGGTCTCGGCGCTGCTCCCGCCAGCGCGGGATGGCGTCGCGGGCCCACTCGTTGCAGGCGGCGATGCCACGGTCGGACACCTCGGCGGGCGGGTACGGCGGTGATTCGGGGCCGACGATGTCGTCGACCTGCTCGTCGGTGAGGGGGTCGTCCGGGCCGGGTTTCGGGGTGGGGACAGCGCGTAGGTGCTGTCCGTCCTGCGGGGTGTTGGCGATCTCGTGGGCGACGGCTTGGAGCGCGCCGGGGCCGAGGCCTTTGGCGCCCCAGGCGGTCAGGGCGGCGGCGATGTCGGGTTCGGGCCAGTCTTCGCGCAGCAGGGCGTCGACCTCGACGGCGAGCTGGGAGGCGATCTTGGTGGGTGGGCGGCGGCGGCAGGTGGCGGCGTAGGCCTGGACGAGGCGGTGGGCGGTGGGGCTGTGCGCGGTCCCGGCGAGTTCGTTGATCGGGTTCCTCGCGGGCGTGCGCGGGCGCGCGTGATGCCCAGATGAGTACTCGGTAACTGAAGGTTCTCCCCTACCCCTACCCCTACCCCCCGGGGTTCGCCGAAGGGTTCCCGGAAGGGTTCCGCGAAGGGTCCCAGAATCGGACATATCAGACCGATCTGTAGGGTTCCCGGAAGGGTCCTCGGAACCCTTCGCCGAAGGGTTCCCGGAAGGGTTCTCCGAAGGTTCCCGCGACGCCTCCGGGTCGAGCTCGGCGGCGCACGCGTGCGGGTCCGGGTAGACGATCAGGCGCCCGTGTTTCCCGACCCTGTCCTCCTGCTTCGGTGGCAGCCGCCGCAGCTCCACAGCGAGCGCCCGCTGGATCACCCTCGAACGGACTTGCAATGCCTGGGAAAGCGCCCCCTTGAGCACGTTCGGCTGGTCCGCGACTCCGTCGTTGCGGATGAACGAGCGCACCAGCAGCTCCGAGGTGCGCTCGTCGACGACGATGAACCGGCGCTGCTGAAGTTCGGCGAACGCGGCGTCGAACCGGGCCTGGTCGAGGCTTGCTTCGTCGGCCCAAACCCCGGCGCGCAGGACAACCACACCGGCCTGGTTGAGCGCGGGCTCGGTGAGGATGACGACGTAGAGCAGTTTCGCCTCGGTGGTCAGCGATCCGAGGTCTGCGTCTCGGTCCTCGCTGAACATGGCCATCTTGAGGCGTGCATGGCTACGGGCCATCGGGGGCTACCTCTTTCGTGACTTGCTGCTTGGCCTTGTGGCGCCAGTGGTCGAGGTCGTGAGTCTGGTCATGTCCGGCCGTTGGTCCCGGGTTCGTTGCGGGTAGGCCGGTGGTGCGGTGGGGCGGCCGGGTCGCTGGCCGAGGGCGGCGGCGGCAGCCGCAGGTTCGCCCAGGTCTGATCCGGCTTGGGTGGGGGGCCGCCGAGGGTGCGGTAGCGGCGCTCGACGGCCAGGTCGGTGCCGAGGGCGTCGAGGTGGTCGGCGGCGGTGCGCAGCACGTCCCGGGCGCCGGCGGCGCCGAGGGCGTCGAGGGTGTCGGCGATGGCGTGTACGTCGGCGACGAGCTCGGCGAGCGGTGGGGGGTCGCCGAGGATGCGGATCGCGTCCCCGTAGCGGGCTTGGATTTGCCGCATCGACTTGTCGAAGCCGAGGCGGCGGGCCGGGTCGGGCCGGTCAAGACCGGTCATCGCCGTGTCTTTCGTCCGTCGAGCCGAGCGGGGGCGGGGCCGGTGTGGCGGTGGCGGCGCAGCCAGAGGGCGCGCTCACGGGGATCGGTGGGCGGGTCTTGGTCGACGAGGTGGGGGTGCGGGTCGACGATGCGGCCGAGCCTGTCGAACACCTCGACGGCCACCTTGCTGAGGTGATCGGCGACCTGCGCGAACACGACGTTGACCTCGCGGAAGACCTGGCGGACCACCGAAATGATCTGCTCGTCGACGGCCTCCGCCGCCGCCGTGTAGTCGACGCCGTGCTCACCTATGTAGCGACGGATCGCGAAGTCGCGGACCAGCTGGAGATCGGCCTGGGTGCGGACACCGGACAGGTCGATCACGCCCGGCGCGGGAGTCGGGTCGTCGGTCATGTCGTCTCCCCGAGGATCACGCGGGCCAACCGCACCGGGGCGGAGCCCTCCAGCTCGGCAGGGTTGAGTGGGTATTGCTCGTACCCGGCGGCGGTGAGCCGCAGCCACGCCGCCAACGGGCGGGCGATCTGTGGGCTCATCGTGGCGATCCACTCGTGGTTGCCGTGCAGCTCAGCGAACTGCTCCATGCCCGGGTACAGGTCGGATGGCTCGCTAGTGGCGATGATGTGCTGCGACTCGTAGTGGCCGGGATCGCGGCCGTTCGCGCGCGGCAGCGCGGTACCCGCGACGAGCGTCAGCGTCCCCTCGTCGTCGTCGTCGGCGTGCATGTCGATCGGCCAGCCGTAGCGGTCGGTGTAGCGGACCCGCCACGGCCCCGGGGTGGCCTTCGCGGCGCGCTGCTCGATCAGGTCAGCAGCACGGCGCAGCACCTCGGCCGTGACCAGTTCGTTTGCGCTCATGTCATGCACCATCCGGAGTCACAGGCGCCGTCATCAGCGCCGTAGGCCAGCTGGAGTGCTTGAATCCCCTCGGGGACGACGTCGCGTAGCGGCTTGGCAAACCGCGTGAGGTAGACGTGGTCCTTACCGAGACGGTCACGGCGCCTGTTGAGAAGGTCTTCCAGTTCGACGGCCCGGTCGAAGAGATCGGGCTCGTCGACACGCATCGCAGCCCACACGGAAGGGCGCTGCATCGGGCAAAACCAGCACGATGACTTCGGCGGGATGGGAAGTCCTGCGTCAGCGATGATTCGAGCGCAGTCGGTCCGCCGCAGCCCCAACGTGAGCAGGGGGTAGGTGATCCGCTCGTAGCTGTGGGACCGCCTGTTGCTCGCGCGCTGGATCTCGTCGACGCTGATCCCGATTGCGACCGTTGCGGGGTCGTTCTTCGTGGCACCGTGCTCGCGGAGCCATCGCGCAACAACCTTGATCTTGAAGTCGGCGGTACAGCTCCGGGTGCCAGGGGCGCCGTTGCTCATGCGGACCGGGATGGGGAGCGAGCGAGACCTCTCCCGGGTGAGTCGGCCGTAGAGCGTCTCGACGGTGCCGTCGCGACGCACACGGCGCAGCTCGTGCACGGGGAGGCCACGCTCTGCGGCCCATGGCTGCATGACTTCGCGGACGTAACGTGTGGTGTCCGGGTGTTCGCTGTCGTCCCCAACATTCGCGTACAAGGCTGCGTCGACATCGAGCCCGAGACGGCCCTCGACCGCGAGGACGATCATCGCCGTCGATTGGACGCCGCCTCCGTAGGAGATCGTGGTCAGGCTCATGTCGCCACCTGGTCGGGCTGGTCGGTCACTCCGAGGGCTTGGGCGGTAGGGCACGGCCACGGGACCCCGCACTCGCCGTGCGCGCCGCAGGTGCCGCAGCAGCGGGGCAGGTCGTCATAGCAGCCGCTGCTGTCGTAGCCCTGGCTGGGCCCGGCGTCACGGTGCAGCGCGAGCGCGGCCTGCCGCTGGGTGCGCAGCCGCTGCACCTCGGCGGCGTGGGCGCAGCAGATCTGCTCCGGGTCGTGCCCCACACCGCAGTTGGCCTGCCGGATGAGGTTGGCCTCAAGGATTTCCACCAGCTGCTTCATTTCGTCGCGCTCCGCTCGCAGCCGGTCTGCCTGGTAGGCCAGCTCTTGGATTTCGGTGCCGCGGCGGTCGTACTCGGCCAGCACCACGGCCAGCAGCGGCCCGGCCCACGTCCTGGCCCAGTGGCGCACCATCGCCTCAGCGTCGGCCAGGTCCGGGGTGGGGGTCGGATCGGTGGTCATCGGAGCCCCCTCACGGCGGCGTCACGCCGCTGCTCCACGAGCGGCCGTAGCGCGGCCACGATCCGACGCTCATACTCCTCACTGGTCGGGGTGTCGTAGCCCTCGGCGATCTCGATCTCCCCCACAAAGTTGGCTGATCCGATCACGTCGGCGGCGTCCTCGTCGTCGGGGTGGGCGGCGACCGCCGCGACGATGCGCAACACGCTTTCCTCGGACGCGGCGAAGCCGTAGCGGTCGCGCAGCGGCACCCCAGCGGCGTAGGTCAGCTCGCGGGCGAGAGCGGCCAGGTGGCGACTCTCGTGCGCGCCGTGCATGGTGGTCGGGTCACTCATCGGGGGTGTCCTCCAGGAGGGTGGCAGCCCGCCGGAGCCCGGCCGCGACCTGGTCGGGGGTGGTGTGGCGGCGGCGCAGCACGCCGCCCAGGTCGGGGATGTCGGCGACCCCCTCGGCGGCGGCCCACGCCCGAAACACGACGGCGAGCACGGCCCGGTTGGTGTGTAGGTGCTGCCAGGCGACCCGCACCGCATCGGGGACCGAGGGTGATGCGGCGGCGAGGCCGGCGGCCCCCCGCAAGGCCGCAACCTTCAAGTCTTGGCTTAGAGCTGGGTTTAGAGTTGGCTCGGTCATCAGTTCGTCACCTCGCCGTCCTCCTCGTCGGCCAGGCTGGCCGGGTCGATACCCGCCTCGGCCAGCACCTCATCCAGGTCGTGCAACCGGCCGCGGTCGGCGCCCTCGTCGCCCGGGTGGCCGAGCACCCGGGCCAACTCCGACCACGACTGCACCGGCCACCCGGCCACCTCCCGCGGCGACAGCCACAGATCAGCAGTCAGGGGCCGCCCGGTCAGCCACGTCCACCCACCCCACGACCCAGCGATCTTGATCACGCGCTGGGCCCACAGCTCGTGCCGCTCCGACCGGTAGCGGATGCGGACGGTGCCGATCGGGTCCTGCGCGGGGTAACCGTGCCGGGCCATCACGGGGTCTCCTCGTCGTCGGGTAGATGCACATCCACCACCGGCCGCCGGGCCGCGTACTCCGGGAACAACTCCTCGAACGTGGGGTCGGGGCCGTGCGTGGCGGCGTCCCACAGCTGTCGGTGGCGGCGGCGGCGCTCATCCCGCCAGCCACGCTGAAACGGACGCGGCCGCAGCTGCCCGTCGGTCCAGCGGTCACCGCACCGGCAGCACAGGATGTCGACACCCCACCAGCCGCCGTGCCGCACCACGGTCTCGGTGATGCGCTCACAGCTCGGGCACCGCCAGTACCGTTTCCGCAGGTTGCGGTTGTCGGGGCCGCACACGAAGACGGCCGGCATCACTCCACCCCCTCGGCGGCGGCGGAACTCATGGCGCAGTAGATACCCAGCAAATCCAGCAGCACCCCGGACCGCTCGTGTGAACCCTCGAACGGCATGTGCGCGTGCACGAGGTCGGTGACCATCTCGACATCACCGTTCGCGGCCGCCGCGATCAGCCGGCCAGCGGCGACAACGTTGGCTTCCTTGATCCCGTCGTCCGGGGTGACCACCCGATCGGTGACGGCGTCAACGACCTCGACGCCGAAGAACGCGCCGTCGCGGTCGGGGTCGGGGTCGACCTTGTGCACCTTGCGGTACTGCTGGCCGCACACGTGCGCCGCGAGGGCCGTGAGAGCGAACAGGCGGGTGTACGTCTCGACGGAGCCGAGATCGGGCGGGCACAACGCGTCCGCGACACCGGAAGGGTCGCCGTTGCGGTAGGCGTCGACTGCGGCGCACCAGTCACGCTCGATGCGGTCCAGGGCGCACGAGTCGGGCAGCGGGCGGCTCACGGCGTCTCCTCGTCGTCGTCGGGCCGGTCGCACCAGGCAGGGACCGGCCACGACTCGGGTGGGCCGATCACAGCAGTCACCCGGTCGGTGAGGCGGCGGTAGTGGTGGTCGGGGAGCAGGTCACGGACCACGAGTCCAGCCGCCGCGTCCCTCGCCGCGTCCCTCGCCGCGGCCCACGCCGCGTCCACCGCCGCGGTCCACGCCGCGTCCACCGCCGCGGCCCACGCCGCGTCCCTCGCCGCGGCCCACGCCGCGTCCACCGCCGCGGTCCACGCCGCGTCCACCGCCGCGGTCCACGCCGCGTCCCTCGCCGCGTCCCTCGCCGCCGAGATCTCGGCGGCTGTCAGACAACCCAGGCGTGCGACCAGCGCGGCGACCTGGCGGCCGTTCGGTCCCAGCGCCCTCCACGCCGCCACCTCCGCCACCACCTCATAGCCGAGCGCGCACCGCTTGAATCGCCACTCGTCGGAGTCGATCACCTGGCCGATCGGGCGTACCCGCAGCAGGCGACACGGCCAATCCCGCCCGATCAGCGTCTCCCCCGGCTCGGCCGACGACGACAGGTACGTCGCCGGTTCGTCCCGCACCATGCGGGTCGAGGTCGGGTGCGTGACGGTCTCCCCCACCGTCCACACCACACCACCCCGGGACGTGTAGTCGCGGCCGACGGCCTTCCACAACAGCTCAGACATTCGGGGTCTCCTCGGAATCTCGGGCGATCCGCTGCACCGCGCCGGCCCCGGTCCGCAGCCGCTTCGCGATCTGCGTGACCGACACACCGGCGGCGCGCATGCGGCGTACCGCGGCGGCCACGTCGGCATCACGAGCGTCGGAGCGGCGCAGCTTCCCTGCGATCAGCCGCTCCACGGCGGCCTCGTTCGCGACGGAGCTCATCGGTCGGCCTCCTCGCAGTGGTGGATGGTCGGGGTCACGGTGGTGGCGGCCGCCCACACCAGGCTGCCCACCGCCCACAGCACGGCCTCGGCGAGCCGCCGCAACAGGCTCATGCCGCCACCCGCTGCCAGGCGCGGGCGACAGCCCGCTGAGCAGCCCACCCGGACCGCCAGGCCCGGTCCACAGCCGCCTTGTGCCGCTGCTGGACATCACGAGCGGAACGCGGATCAGACGAGCGCCGGCACGTGCACGACGGCGGCATCCAGCCGCACCAATCGCACGGATAGAAGCTCACCGGCTCCCCCCGTCCTCGGAGCCGTCATCAAGCGCGGCCGCCGCGTTCTCCACCAGCCGGCCCTGCTGCTTCCACACCTCAAGCTCGGTGACCACCAGACCGCGATCGTCATGGGACAGATCCGACGACGACGTGATGTCGCGGTCGAGGATCAATGCGAGCAGCCGCAGCCTCCGCGCACGCTCGTCGGCCTTGCTGCCGCCGACCCCGGCCTCATTGAGCAGCGCGAACATGCGCCGCTCCCGCTTCTTGACCTCCGGCTCGCCGGCGCGCTGCTCGGCCAGCTCTTCGGCGTGCTGATCGAGCGCCGCCCTGGCCACGTCGGCCTCGGCACGCACCTCGGACGCGGCCGGTGGGGGCTCCGGCTGCACGGCCGGGCCGCCGGTGATCTCCTCCACCGTCACCGGAACAGCACCGGCAGGCTTCAGCGGCGGGAACTGCTCCGCCACCGTCGCCTCTCCACGCCGGATCGACTTTCCCACGATCTTCAAGATCGCGAGATCCCCCGGCGTTGTCTCATCCCACGCCCGGCCGATCTTCAACTCCAACTGCTCGACGCGAATCCCCAGCGACTCGAACGCCTTCGCGAGCGCGGCGCGCTGCTCGGCGATCGGCTTGTCGCTCTTCTCCAGCGTCGCCCGGCAGATGTCCTCGGCGGTCTCGGTGTACCAGTCCGGCAAAATCTTGAAGATCATTTCTCGGACGCGGCGCGCACCCTGGTTTGCGTTGTTCTCATACACATCGCGAAGATCCGTGAGGTCCTTCGTGCCGTTCCGGGTGTCCCGCAGGTGCGGGACGAGGAACGTCGTCGTGGCCCGGGTGTTGGTCTCCAGCTCCCACGCCACCGCGAGCATCTGCGACTCACGCCGCGCCGAGTTCCGCTCCAGCTCGACGACACCGAACTGGAGATTGCCCCAGATCCCGGCCAGAGTCTTCGCCAAGTGGATCGTCGACCCGGTGAGTTGCTCCCCAGCGCGCGGGAACGCCCAGAACGCCTTCTCCGCGACGGCCGGGCGGGCGCACGCCCGCCGCATCTTCTGCTCGCACTGATCTTCGTCGCGGGGCCACCGCTTCGCGGCCTCCATCGCGGCGAGAACCTCGGCCTGGGCACGGGCCTGCTCGATCTGAGTGGCCTGCCCGGTGTGCGCTCCGGGGTGCGGGACGGCGATGCTGCTCATGCGATGTCCTGTTCGGTGTCGTATTCGCCGGCCGCGTACGCGGCCTCGTGCTCGTAGACCGACCAGCGGGGCAGCCCGACGGAGATCACCTCGTCGTCGGCATAGCCCGGCCACACGCCGGTCTCAATGCAGCGGCGGTAGATGTGCATGGCCTTGCGGTTACGGCGACGGCCCCACTCGATCGACTCAGGGTCGATCTGGGCGACCGTCACGAGGTACGGAGGTTCCTTCTCCTGGACCACGAAGATGAACGCGGGCTCGACGCCGCCGTGCAGGTCGAGCGCGGTCGCGCCGTCGATGTACCAGGAGGCCTGCTGGTAGTAGCCGTAGCGGGCGAGCGCGTTGGAGATCGCCGCGGGTTCGACGCTCGCCGCCGTCTTGTAGTCGGTGATCAGGAGCCGTTTGCCGGATTGGGAATGCGGCAGCCAGTCGAGCATCGCCCGCCGCCACACCCCGGTTTCGCCGTCGCGCCACACGAGGGTCTGCTCCGGGCGGCCGGTACCGGGTCGGAACAGGGCGCGGGCAAGCGGCACCTTGCGCAGCGCGGCGGCCATCGCCTGCACCTGCTCGTGCTCGTGGCTGAGCAGCGGTGTCCGGCCCTCCGCGTATGCCTCGTCGCGCTGGGCGCGGGCGGCCTTCGTGTGGTAGCTGTCGGCGTCGATCACCTCGAACGGCTCGCCGACGCCGAGGACGAGGGCGTGTGCCGCCCGGCCGACGTCGAACACGTGGCGGTGTTCGCCGCCGGCGGCGCGCCACGCCTTGTACTTGGCCGGGCAGAACGGCGGCAGCAGCCGCTGCGCACCCGAGGAGGACAGGGAGCCGCCGACGACGGGGTCGGCGTGGTACACGTGCGCCGGGAGGTCGTAGACGCCGGGCTGGTCGATGTGAGCCGGGTCGGTCACAGCCGCTCTCCCGTGACCTGCACGGTCTCCACGGCGCGGGCGGGTGGCTCGCCGGCGGCGCAGTCGCAGCCGTCGATGCCGCAGCAGTGGCCGTCGTCGACCCAGTACCAGCTGTCGCGTACCTTGGCGCCGGTCAGGCCCGCGCTGATGGCCGTGTGGGCGCGGTCGGCCAGCCACGCCGCGGCGGCGCGGCCCTCCTTGTGGCTGGGGATGCGCCCGTCCGGGCCGGGCAGCTCGAACAGCCAGTCCAGCAGGACGTTGAACTGGTTCGCTTCGCTGATGTTCACCGCACACCCGCCGAGCGGTGGTCGGCCAGCAACCTGGTCACCGCGTCGAGGGCCTGCTGGGCGGCGTCCTCCCCCGCGGTCCCGACCAGGTAGGCGTCCTGCCGGTAGCGGTCGCGCAGCTGGATGAGGTGGTCTCGGGGCTGTTCGACTTTCGGCAGCGGGATCATGTCGCAGATCACTGGTTGGTCCTCTCGAGGTGGCAGGCGCGGAGCTGTTTCGCGCAGGCCCGCATGGCGAAGGCCACGGTGTGGGCGGTGCGGGCGGGGTGGTCGACCCGGCGGAGGACCCCGCCGACGTGGTCAAGACCGAGGTGGTCACGCAGCTCCCGCAGCGCCGGGGCCCGCTGTTCCACGATGGCGAGCGCGGCGGCCGGGCCGAGGATGTTGCCACCACCCTCGGACCGGCGCCGCGGCACGGTAGGGGCAGGTGGGTACGCTTGGTGGGTCACGCCTGGATTCCTCCTTGGTCGGTTGGCCGGGCCGTAGACGCCGAAAGCGCCCCCGCGGCGGCCGTTGGGCCGTCACGGGGGCGCTGTCATTCGTCGTCGTCCGGGCTGGGGTCGTCCGCGCCGGCCTGGTATTCGACGTACGCGGACACCGGCACCAGGTAGTGGGTGCCGATCTTGCGGGAGCGGATGCGGCCGGAGCGCACCAGCCGCAGCGCGGTCTGGTAGCCCAGGCTGAGCAGCTCGGAGAGCTGCCGGACGGTCAGCATCGTGGCGAGCGTCTCGGCGTCGATCTTGACGGCGTAGACCACCGGCTCGGCGTCGGCGACCGCGGACGCGAGCTCCCCGGGCAGTGATGGTGCGCTCATGCGGCACCACCGACCGGGTGGTGGGGGACGGGGAAAAGATCATCGAGGGTGTGGCGGGGGAACACGTCCAGCAGCGCGGTGAGGAACGCGGGTCCCCACGCGGCGCGGCCGAGGAGGACCTCGGTCACGTGGGCGCGGTCCATGCCCATCTCCCGGGCGAGCCGGGTGCGGGTCCAGCCGCGCTCGCGTAGGAGGGCGTTGACGAGCGCGACGTTGACGGTGCGGACCGGAGGGCGCCTCTGCTGTGTGCTACCCACTGCTGATGTTGGCTGCACCCAACAAACACTACTCGGTGCTGCGGGTTGAACGCAACGCGTGTGGGCAGCAGGCGGCAGA
The DNA here is from genome assembly GCF_000423625.1 of Pseudonocardia asaccharolytica DSM 44247 = NBRC 16224. GTDB lineage: Bacteria > Actinomycetota > Actinomycetes > Mycobacteriales > Pseudonocardiaceae > Pseudonocardia > Pseudonocardia asaccharolytica. Next base: position 24,393 of record NZ_AUII01000012.1, on the reverse strand, counting down.
TCAGTTGGGCGGTTGCTTTTCGGCGCCGGCGGAGGTCGATTCACTCCGTAGACGTGTGTGACACCCTGCGGTAGTGCCTGACACCCGGCTATCATCTGGCGTCATGGGCAACCGCAGCGATAGCGCGCTGTACGCGTACGTCCAGGGACTCATGGCCGACCAAGGCCTCACCCAGGCCGAAGTGGAACGCCGCTCCGGCCTCGAACGCGGCATCTTCACCCGCTTGCGCAGCGGTCGCGACCTCTCCCACCGGGCCGTCCAAGGCCTCGCCAAGACATTCGGAGTCAAAGAAGCGGAGTTCCTCGTCCGGCTGGGCTACCGCCCAGAAGGCCTCGGCGCGACCATCGCCGCCGACCCCTCACGACTGAAGAACGACGAGCTCCTGTCCGAAGTCAGAGCACGGATGTGCCCCGACCCGCACCCGGACGGCGGCGACCCTGAGACAACCGTCGTCGCCAGCCCCGTTGAGACCGGCCGTCAGGAACGCGGCCGTCGGCCCACCGGCCGCCGACGCGAACCTCTCGCCGCCGACCACCGCGGGGACACCGGCGCTGGGGCAGCCACCGGCTGAGCGTTGCTCAGCATCTCCAACCCGTCCTCCAGCAGCGCCCGCGAATGCCGCAGCGGCACCCCCGCAGGGGCCACCCGGACCAGGTTGGAGTACTCGGCGCCGTCGTCATCCCAGCCGATCGTCTCCACGAGCAGCACGAAGTGGCGCGGGATCTCCCCGCGTGCCAGGCCGCCGTACCGCTGGATGACGTTGAGGATGGCCTCCGCCAGTGTCGTCCGGGGCGAGTCGTCGTCGCCGTCGTTGGTCCGCCGCTGCCCCATCCGCCGCCGCGCCCCCGTCTGCAGTTGGCCATCTCCTGACCACGACAGGGTAATCGGCTGTAGCCAGATATGTGCTCTAAGTGACGAACTGGGCTGCCTCGCGGCGAGGTCCACCGCCTGAACGGGGCTGCCGGACCGGCCACATTACTCGGCGCTTTCCCGCGCCCCCCTGACGAACCACAGTGTCACCGGCGATCACCTGTGGTCGCGCGAACACGGGCTAAGCTGCGCCGATGACACCAGGTCACCCCCCGTGATCCGCCTGCCCAACACCCGTCCAGTGTGCGTTCGAGTCGCACCGGGGGCACACCCGCGCCACGAGAGCCCATCCGCCGAGTGCCGGCCAGGACGAGGACGCCACCACGTGATGCTCAGCGACGTCGACCGCGACGGCATCGATTTCGCCGCCGCCCGCCTCTACGCCATCCCGCTGCGCACCCGGTTCCGCGGCATCACGGTGCGCGAGGGCATGCTGATCGAGGGCCCCGCCGGGTGGGGCGAGTTCTGCCCGTTCGCCGACTACGACGACCACGTGTCCGCCTCGTGGCTGGCCGCCGCGATCGAGCAATGCACCGTGGGATGGCCCGAGCCGGTGCGCGACCGCATCCCGATCAACTGCACCGTCCCGGCCGTCGACCCGCAACGCGCCCACGGCATCACCGCCCGATCGGGCTGCCGCACGGCCAAGGTCAAGGTCGCCGATCATCCCGAGTCCCTGGCCGAGGACCTCGCCCGTGTCGAAGCCGTCCGCGATGCACTGGGACCGGACGGAGCGATCCGGGTGGATGCCAACGGCCGGTGGGACGTGGCCGGCGCGGTCACCGCCATCCGGGCGCTGGACCGGGCGGCGCGCGGGCTGGAGTACGTCGAGCAGCCCTGCCGGACCATCGAGGAACTGGCCGCCGTGCGCCGCCGGGTCGAGGTGCGCATCGCCGCCGACGAGTCCATCCGCCACGCCGAGGACCCGCTGCGGGTGGCGGTCGCGGGCGCGGCCGACGTTGCGGTGATCAAATGCACCCCGCTCGGCGGGGTGCGGCGTTCACTCCGGGTTGCGGAGGCCGCCGGGTTGCCGTGCGTGGTCTCCTCCGCCCTGGAAACCAGCGTCGGGCTGGCCGCGCAGCTCGCCCTCGCCGGCGCGCTGCCCGAGCTCGACTTCGCCTGCGGGCTGGGCACCCTGACGCTGCTGGACGGCGATGTCGTGGCCGGCGCCGCGTCGCTCCGCCCGGTCGACGGCCACCTGCCGGTCCCCCGCATGCCACCCGCACCCGACCCCGCCCTGCTCGACACCTACGAGCCGGCCGACCCGGAGCGGGCGGCGTGGTGGCACGACCGGCTCGCCCGCGTCCGCACCGAACCCGCCGGCACCCCGGCGGGCCCACACGCCTGACGGGACTCCGCGAGCACGGCGACGCGGCGGCCTCACCCCTCGCGTGGCGCCCCGCAGCCACCCCCGCCGATCCGTCCGCGGCCACATTGCGCGACTCATTGCCTGGTCAACGGCCGGTCGGGGTCCCGCAGCACGGCCAGCCGCTCGCGATACTCCGGCTCGTCGATCTCGCCGCGGGCGAACCGGTCGGCCAGCACCTGCTCGGCGGACCGGTGAGCGATGGGCCGGCCGGTCCCACGCCCGTCCGCGCGGGTCACATACCGGATCAGCGCGACGATCGCCACGAGGAGCACGGCCCAGAGCACCACGTTGCCGATGGCCATGAGGGCGTAGCCCCAGCCACCCATGCCGTGGCCGTACCAGAACATCATCGTCATCACCTGCCCTTGGATGCCTCCCATCCTCGTCGGCACGGGCGGCGCCCGGCAGAGGCCGACGGCCCGGCCGGAACAGACGGACGACCCCGTCCGCCTGGAGCGCGTCATGGCTCCATGACGGCGTTCCTGAGCGCAGCCGGAGCGCGTCATGGCTCCATGACGTCGTTGCTGGGTGGGGATGGGCGCATTGAACCGCGTTGGATGTTGTCCGGGGCCGAATGCTGCGGGACCGTTGCGGGGTGCATCTGTCGCCGAGCGCCGTCCCCGACACGCCGGGGCCGACCCGAGCGGTCTTCCAGACCTCCGATCCGGATCGGGCACGCGCCGAGCTGAGACGGACGTACTACCCGCTGCGGCTGCGCCAGCTGGAGACTGCGGCGCCGTTCCAGTTCGCGATGTCGACGCGCAGCGCAGGGCCGCTGACCCTGGGGCGGGTGCAGTTCGGCAGCGCTGTCGAGCTCGACGCCGGTGAGCTGGAGATCGCCTACCACGTGAACATCCCGCTCACCGGCGAGGTGCTCTCGCGCTGCGGCGACCAACAGGTGCTCGCCAACCCGAGCACCGCCGCGGTGTTCACGCCGACGGGCCACGCGACGCTCGACCGCTGGGCTCCGGGCAGCGTCCAGCTGTGTCTGAAGATCGATCGGCGCGCGGTGGAGAACGAGCTCGCCGAACGGCTGGGGCGGCCGCTGTCGACCCCGGTGCGATTCGCGCTGGCGCTGGATCTGACCACGCCCGCGGCGCAGGGATGGCTGGATGCGGTCCGCATGCTGAGTCGCGAGCTGCGCCAGCCGGGTGGGCTGGCGGATTCACCGCTGCTGGCCGCCGAGATCCATCGACTGATCATCACCGGGCTGCTGCTGACCCAGCCGCACAACTACAGCGACGAGCTGCACTCCGGAGCCAGTCCGCACCGGCCGAAGACGATCAGCAACGCCCTCGATCTGATCGAGGCCGATGCCGAGCGGGCCTGGACGGTGATCGAGCTGGCCAAGGCGTGCGGGGTCAGCGTGCGGGGACTCGAGGAGGGGTTCCGCCGCTACGTCGGCGTCTCGCCGCACGCCTACCAACGCGACCGACGCCTCGACCGCGCGCACGCCGACCTGCTGGCCGCCCACCCCGGGCAGACCAGCGTGGCCGTCATCGCGCGCAGATGGGGCTTCCCGCACGCCGGCCGGTTCGCCCACATCTATCGACGCCGCTTCGGCGTCGCGCCGTCGGCCACCCTGCGCGGGCTGCGACCCTGACCCGTGGGCAGGCCGGAACCCGCAGAATCTGTCCGTTCCCGGAAACCACCCGGGTCGAGAGGCACCAGCTCGGCCCAAATTCTTGCTAAGCGTAAAGGTTCCGTTGCAGTCCGGATGCGCGGCGGGTACGGCGGTGGACGAGCTGCCACCGTCGAGGCGAGACGCCGCCTGCGGGATGCTGCTGATCCGGGGAGGGAGGGGGTTCCCGGATCAGCAGCATCCGGCCCTGCGTCGACGGGTCAGCGGATGCGGCCGCTCCACCTGGGTTCGACGGCGGCCCACTCCCGTTCCCAACCGGCCGCGTTGCACGCGAAGATCCAGCGTTGCACCCCCAGCCAGGCGAGCCAGAGCAGGAACGCCGCGCCACCGGTCAGACCGATACCGGCGAAGATCCCCGCCGCCAGCGCGAGGCCCGGCTCGGTCGGGGCCGGCACGGCCATCCCGGTGCGGTCGACCCAGACCGGCACGCTCGCTCCGACGTCGACCGCTCCGCGCACGGTGACCGGGCCGGTGCGCTCGATCCCGTCCGGCGCGATCCAGCGTGCCGCCACCGACAGGCTCGGCAACGGGCCACCTCCGGGACTGGGCAGCGCCTGCGCGTCCGTCACCACGACGGCCTGCACCTGGGTCCGGGTCGCCGCCTCGTGCTCGGCTCTGGCGAGCACGTTGCCGTGCACCTGCGCGGCCACCACCACGGCCGCCACCACGGCGAACAGCGCGAGTGTCGAGAGCAGCCAGCCGACGGCATCCCCGAGCCGGTCGGTGGCCCGCCGCCGGATCCGGCCCTCCCCGCTGCGCCGATGCGTCTGATCAGGCTGCATCGTCAGCACCACCCGTCAGCCGTGCCGGCGCGGGGCGCTCCCCGCTCTGGGCACGCACGGTCACCCCTCCTTGCTGTCGATCCATGGACGACGTCGAACCTCGGGCCGCGGCCACCCGCTCGGCCGCCTCCGGCATGACGAGGTTGACATACAGCTTGGTCGCCAGTGACACCGCGACCGGGGTCGGGGCGAGCGTGGTGATGGGACGAGCCCGGACCAGCCACAGCCGGCCGCCGGCCATCGCCCACTCGTCGCCGCGGCGGCCGCCGAAACGGCCGGCAGCGGACGCACCTCACCGGCACCGATCATGACGGCTGCTGCTCCGCACCGCCGGAGCGCACGACCGCGACCGGGCAATGGGCGTGGCGCAGCAGCGTCTGGCTGACCGAGCCCAGCAACGCGCCGGCGACGCCGCCCCGCCCGCGGGAGCCGACCACCACCAGCTGCGCCTCGCCCGACCACTCCACCAGCGCCTTCGCCGGCCGATCCCGCACCACGACCCGGCGCACCTGCACGTCGGGATACTTGCCCGACCAGCCCGCCAGCCGCTCGGCCAGCACCTGCCGCTCGTCGGCCTCGATCGCGTCCCAGTCCAGCAACGGCACCAGCGTCGGGTCCAGCAGCACATCACTCCAGGTGTGCACCGCCACCAGCGGAACCCCGCGCCACGACGCGGCCTCGAACGCGAACGCCAGGGCCGCCTCGCTCACCGGCGACCCGTCCACCCCCACCGCCACCGGCGCCGACGACTCCTCCGGGAGCGCGCCGCGCACCACCACCACCGGGGACGAGGCGTGCGCGGCCAGCCCGACCGCCACCGAGCCCACCAGCAGCCCGGTGAACCCGCCCAGCCCGCGCGAGCCGACCACCACCAGCCGCGCCCGCTCCGACTCCTCGCACAGCACCGGCACCGCATAGCCGGCCCGCACGTCCTGCTCGATCGTCACGCCCGGGGCCACCGAACGCGCCACCCCCGCGGCCGTCTCCACGTGCCCCCGCGCGGTGTCCCACAGCCCCTCCAGGTAGGTCTCGCCCAGCCCGAGATCACCGATATGCGGGGTGCCGGTCCACACGAACGCCCCCACCAGCCGCAGCGGCGCTCCCCGCACCGCCGCCTCCCGGGCGGCCCATCGGACCGCGTCCAGGGCCGGCTCCGACCCGTCCACACCCACCACGACCGGCCACGCCCGCTGCTCCGCCATCGCCCCTCCTCCGACTCGTCCACTCCACCCTGCTCATTCGCTACCGCACCCGGCACCGGCGCACGACCCCCAGATCCGGGCCGTTCGTCCCGACCCGGCAGCGCCCCAGACCGTGGGCCACACCACCGGATCCGTCCACGATGACCAGCGCAGAACAGAGACGGAGGCATCATGATCGTCACTAGGGCGGACCACGCCACACCGCTGGCTGCCGGTACTTCGCCGACTGGCCGCTGCCCGATGGGTTCCTGGCCCGGCCGGCCGAGCGGGCCGGCGAGCAGGGAGCCCTGCTGCGGCCGGTGACCGAGCCGGCCGCGGTGCGGACCCTCACGCTCGCGATCCGGACGGCGTGGTTGCGCACCATGTTGCGGACCGTGAGGTCCTCGATGGCGCTCGTGTCGAACTCGCGCACAAGCCGAGTGGTCAGCTTGTGCAGGGCGTCGCGCCTGCGGCCGGCGATGCGCCCATGGATGCGCGCGACCCGGAGCTTGGCTTTCGCCCGGTTCGCCGACCCCTTCTGCTTCCGCGCGAGTCGACGCTGGGCCAGGGCCAACCGCTTGCGGTCCCGTTTCTCGTGCCGCGGGTTGGTGAGTTTCTCTCCCGTAGGCAGGGTGGCCAGGGAGGTGATCCCGGCGTCGATCCCGACCACCGCGCCAGCGGCGGGCAGGGGATCGATCGTGATCTCGACCAGGATCGATACGTGGTGCTGGCCCCGCGCGTTCCGCGACACCGTCACCTGCGACGGCACGGCACCGGTCGGCAGCGGGCGCGACCACACGATGTCCAGCGGCCGGTCCTGCTTGGCGAGGGTGAGCCGGCCATCGCGGTGGGTGAAGCAGCCCCGAAAGTAGGTGGCCGCGTCGGTGCTGCGGCCCTGGCGCTTGAACGTCGGGTACCTGGCCCGTTTGGTCCAGAAGTTGACGTAGGCGGTCTGCAGGTGCCGCAGCGTGGCCTGCAGGGGCCCCTTGGACGGCTCGGTGAGCCACGCCGTGGCGGGGTCGCGCTTCCACGCGGTGAGCCACCGGTCGGACTCGGCGTGCGTGACCCGCCGCTGCTCCTGGGTCCAGGCCCGGGACCGTTCGGCGAGGGCGCGGTTGTCGACGTAGCGGACACAGCCGAACGTCTTCGCGAGCTGCTCGGCCTGTGCGGGGGTGGGGTAGAAGCGGTAGCGGTACGCCCGTCGCACCATCCTCGAACCTATGTTCGAGAGAATGGCGCATGACCCCGCCATCCGTTCCTCGACGCGCTGTCACCGGCCTGAAGGCCGGAGCCTGCGCGCTACGTTCCCCGGTCACCGAGGGACGCCGGTGAGCCCTGGCCTCGGGTGCGGCCGGCGGGCTCGCCGGACAGCGCCTGCAGCTCGACGGTCCGGGCCAGGTCGCCGGGGCCGACGAGGCCGGCGAGCCTGCCGTCCCGCTCGACGAGCACGAGGTCGCGCCCGGGCACCAGCGGCCGGCTCAGGATCTTCTCCAGCGGGGTGTCCTCGCCGACGACCAGCTCGGCGGGCTGGCGGCGCATGACGCTGCGCACCGGGACGTGGACGCGGTCGGGCGCCGCGACGGCGGCGAGATCGGCCAGCCCGACCACACCGGTCGCCTGCCCCTGCAGGTCCACGACCGGGAACACCCGATGCTGGGGGCCGTGGTGGGTCATCAGCTGATCGACGAAGGCCTGCACGGTCCACCAGCCGGGCGCGACCTGCGGCTCCCGGTTCATCACATCGCCCACCCGCAGGCCCGCCACCTGTCCCGCCACCATCTCGTGCCTGCGCTCACCGGCCGCAACGCCAGCCAGGAACCAACCGACGAGCAGCAGCCACAGACCGTCCCCTCGCCCGCCCAGCACGAGCAGGATCCCCAGGCCCGCGAGCAGCGCGCCGAGGAACTGTCCCGCGCCGGAGGCGATGCGGGTCGCCCGCTCGCGGTCGCCGCTGCGCCACCAGATCAGCCCGTGCAGCACCCGGCCGCCGTCCAGCGGGGTGCCGGGCAGCAGGTTGAACACACCCAGCATCAGGTTGATCGAGGCCAGCCAGGACAGTGTGGCCGCGACCAGCGCCGAACCACCGGAGCCGACCGTCAACCACGATGCCGCCGCGAACAGCCCGGCCAGCACGAGGCTCACCATCGGACCGACCAGTGCGATCCGTACCTGCATACCCGCGCGCTGTGGCCGGTCGGCGAACTCCGCGACGCCCCCGAGCAGCCAGATCGTGATCCGCCGCACCTCCAGCCCGTTGCGGCGCGCGACGACCGCGTGGGCCAGCTCGTGCGCGAGCAGCGACAGGATGAACGCCAGCGCCGCCGCGCCGCCCGCCGCCCAGTAGGTCGCGGCGCTGCGCCCCGGCACGAGCATGGGGAGAACCGTCATCGCCAGCAGCTGCCCCAGCAGCACGACGCCGATCAGGGCCGACCAATGCGCACCGACGGGAACCCCGCCGAACCGCCCGAGCGGTATCGTGCCCCGCATCATTGCCTCCCCTCAGCCGGCTGGCGCGCGGATACCTGCCGAGCATCTCGCCGGCCTCGACACTGCCGCCGCGGACCCTCTGCGGCGATCGACCTCCCGATGGTCGGCCGGCGGCGGCGGAACCGGGCAGGGGCGCAGGACCCGGGCCCGCCCGCCGAAGGTCGGTACCGGCGGCCGGAGGGCCGCCGCGCCCCGCACCCGATGACGAAGGGCCCTACCACCGGCGCCCGGCCGAGGGCATGGTGGTCGGCAGCGGGGCCGCACGAGATGGAGAGCCATGCACCCCTCAGCCATCCTGGAGCAACAGCACCTCGGCTCGGTGGTCGTGCTCAACGGAGCCGAGATCCCCGGCTGGGTGGAGCGCTGGTGTGCCGCGGCCGGACGGGAGCTCGTGCTCCGGTCCCCGGCGGCGCGTTCGGCGACGTTCACCGAGCCCGCGGTGGCGCAGCGGGCCAGGCTGATCGCCGAGCTCGCCGGTCACACCGTGCTGGTGGCGCACCCAGCGCCGGCCGCCACGGGCCGGCCGCAGGTCGTCGCCGCCGTCCGGGAGCTACCCGACGACGCCCAGGTCCTTGCAGACGCCGCCGACGCCGCGGCTCACCTCGGCGCCGTGCTTCATCTCGTCCACGGCGTCCCCCAGTCCTTCGCCGAGCGCAGCGTGGGTCTCGACGCCGCCGTCGAGCGCGGACGGCGGGTCCTGGCGGCGGGCATCGACGCGCTCCGCGCCCACGCCCCCGGGGCCACGGTGACGGCCGAGCTGGCCCGGGCCCATCCGCACGAGCTGGTCGGCGAGGACCTCGACGCCCAGCTGCTGGTGATCGGCGGACCTCGCATCCGGCGGCCCCGCATGCTCGGCCTCGTCGCCCGCTCCGCGCTCGCCCACGCGCCGTGCCCGGTCCTGTTCGTCCCGCGACCGGGGTGAGCGGGGGATCACCCTCGCTCGGCACGCTCCGGCGGGTCCGAGGGATGCAGATCGAAGATCGCGGCCCTGACCTCCCGCACGATCTCGTCCAGTTCCGCGACGGCGTGCCGGACGTGGTCGTGGACGTCGGGGAGCTGGGTGCGGCTGAGCGCGCTCTGCAGTCCCAGCCCCGTGGCGAACAGCCGCTGGATGATGTGGTCGTGCATGTCGCGGGCGATCCGGTCGCGCTCGGCGAGCACCGCGACCTGGCGCTGGGCCCGGCTCTTCTCGCCCACCTCCAGCACGAGCGTGGCCTGGTCGGCGAACGAGCGCAGCAGCGGGATCACCGCGGGTGAGAAAGCCTCGGCCCCGGGACTGCGCACCGCGACGAAGACCCCGGTGACTCCTTCGTCGCGACAGACCGGGACCGCGACCGCCGGGCCGGGACGCCGCTGGTGGCGATCCGGATCCCCGGGCAGCCCGACGGCGGCCTCGGCGAGCACCGGGGCCCGGCTCTCCAGCACCTCCCGGATCGGCGTGGAGTCCTCGTCCAACCCGACCGCGGCGCCGGATCGGGCGCCGAGCTCGAACCGGCCCGACGGGTCGGGCACGAGCATGATCACGGCTGCTGCGGACCCGGTCAGCTCCTGGGCTCGCTGGGCGATCAGCTGCAGGGCGTCCTGATCGGTCGCCCCGGAGAGCAGCTCGCCGAGGATCTCCGCGGAGGCCTCCAGCAGGAGCCTGCGGATCCGGCCCTGCTCGAACTGCTCGGCGTTGTGCACGGCGATACCGGCCACGGCGGCAAGGGTCTGCGCGACCACCTCATCGTCGGCGGTGAACGGGCCGCCGTCCGCCTTCTCGGAGAGATGGAGATTGCTGTGGAGGCGGTCGCCGACCCAGATCGGGACGGCGAGGAAACCCCGCGTCGGGACGGAGCCGGACCTGCCACGGTCGTCCAGGCCCGCGTTCACGAACCGGGACACGTCCCCGTTCGGGGCGAGCACGGCCAGCGACCCGCACCGGGCATCGATCACCTCGACCGCCGCCTCCACGATCCGGCGCAGCGTCGTCTCCAGCTGCAGCCCGGACACCACGTCCAGCACGGCACCGAACAGTCCCGGCATCCGGTCTGCGGCCGGCGCGGTCTTGACGAGCCACTCCGGTACCTCGTCGGGCCGCAGGCCGGGCAGAACCGTCCCCACGTCCGGTCGGACGGCATTCGACTGATCGTTCACGCTTGTCTCGTCCTCCCCGGGATTCTCGGCCGTTGCGGCGGGCGCCTGCTGCCGTCCCTCCGCCGCCGATCAGCACTGATCCACTGTCGTCCTCCGACGGCGTCCCCGACGACGGGCGGAAGCCCCGGTCCGCAGGGCCGGACGTCACCTCGATCGGACGGCGGGCGGCGCGGGCCGACCCGGTCGCGGTCGCGGCGGGCCGGTCAGAATCAGAGCACAGCCCAGCCGTCCCAGAAAGGAAGCCGCCCGACATGCTCCTGCACGATGAACGCGTCCAACTGGTGGAGTACTGCCGCCGGATGCAGGCCGACGAGCTCACGGTCGGCACCTCGGGGAACCTGAGCGTGCGTTCCGGGAACCACATCGCGATCACCCCGAGCGGGGTCCCCTACGCCGAGCTCACGCCCGAGTCGATCTGCGTGCTCGACCTCGCCGGCAATCGTGTCGAGGACGGGCTGGAGCCCTCCACCGAGGTTCCGATGCACACCCAGGTCTACGCGCAGACCGACGCCGTCGCGGTGGTGCACACCCATCCCCTCTACGCCTGCACGCTGTCCGCGCTCATCGACGAGCTCCCCCCGGTGCACTACATGATCGCGCTGCTCGGCGGGCCGGTGCGGGTCGCGCCGTATGCGACCTTCGGCAGCCCGGAACTCGCCCGCAACAGCGTGCGCGCGATGGCCGGCCGGTTCGGTGTGATCCTGCAGAACCACGGCGCGACCACCTACGGGGACAGCCTGGCCAAGGCCTACACCCGCAGCGTCTACCTGGAATGGGTGTGCCGGATGTACTACCAGGCCCGGCTGCTCGGCGAGCCCAACCTGCTGCCGGCCGAGGAGATCGAGCGGGTCGCGGCGAAGCTCGACAGCTACGGACAGTCTGCGGCAGCGAGACGACGAGGCTGAACGAGGTTCTACGAGCGACCACGAAGGCCCCGACATCGCCTCTCACCGCGGGCCGGCAACTTCCGGGCCCGCACATCCGTTCTCAGATCGCGCGGCCGACGACCGGAAGGGGGACCGCGATGGGCACGGCCGGAATGGTGCTGGGCTGGTTACTGCTGGCGTTCGAGGTGGTCCTGATCGCGCGGCTGGTGGTGGACTGGGCAGGGGTGCTCGTCGGCAGCGGCGGCGGCTGGCAGCGGCAGGCGCGGCGGGTCACGCACACCGTGACCGAGCCGGTGCTCGCGCCGGTCCGCCGGGTACTGCGCCCGGTGCAGGTCGGGCCGGTCGCGATCGACCTAGCGCTGCCGGTGGTCTTCATCCTGGTGGTGGTGCTGCGGGCCATCGTCGTGACCTGGTGAGGCGCGTCGCCCCGAGCCGGCGGGCCGCCCTCGGCGCCGCCTGCGCAGAATCCAGGGCCCGAGTCCCCACAGACAGACGAAGATCGTGAACGCGACGCTCGCGGCCACCAGCCCCGGCACGAAGCCCAGCACGACGTCGAAGATCAGGAGCATGACGAGCACGACGGCCAGCCCGAGGAACGCCAGCCCGATCAGCGCGAACCACTGGCCCGCCGCCACCAGCGGGCGGCGGGCGCGCTGCCGGAACAGGATCCGGTGCATGCTCACCGGCGCGATCAGCAGCGCCGTGGCCCCCGCCGAGCACGCCAGCGCCACCAGGTAGACGGTCCGCTGGTAGCCCGACATCTCGACGAACCGCTGCTGGAACGGGACGGTGAGCAGCAACCCGGTCAGCAGCTGAACGCCGGTCTGCACCACCCGCAGCTCCTGGAGCAGGTCCGTCCAGTTGCGGTCGAGGCGTTCGGCCTCGGTCTCGTCGCGCTCGTAGTGGTCCACGTCGGTGTCCTGCCCGGGGTGGTCGGCAGCGGTGTTCATCGGCAGGTCAGCTCCCGCAGCCCGGCCAGCAGCCGGTCGACATCGGCGTCATCGGTGTATGGGGCCAGCCCGATCCGCAGCGCGCCGCCGTCGCCGAGCCCGAGCCGCCGCGACGCCTCCAGCGCGTAGAACGAGCTGGCCGGGGCGTTGACGCCGCGCTCGGCGAGCTGCCGGTAGGCCCGCTGCGGATCGCAACCGGCGAAGCTGACCAGCAGCGTCGGGGTGCGCCGCGCCGCCCGGGAGTGCACGACGATGCCGGGCAGCTGCGCCAACGCGGCCTCGATGCGCCCGCGCAGCGGCCCCTCGTGCGCCTGCACCGCGGCCATCCCGGCCAGCACCCGCTCGCGGCGCGGCCCCTCGGCCGGCCCGCCGAGCCCGGCGAGGAACTCCACCGCCGCCGTCGTCCCGGCCAGCAGCTCGTAGGGCAGGGTGCCCAGCTCGAACCGCTCCGGCACGACGTCGGTGGCGGGCACCAGCTTCTGCGGGTGCAGCGTCGCCAGCAGCGCCGGGTCCGCGGCGAGGACCCCGCAGTGCGGGCCGAGGAACTTGTACGGGGAGCAGACATAGAAGTCGGCGCCGAGGGCGGCCACGTCGACGGGCGCGTGCGCGGTCAGATGCACCCCGTCGACGTAGGTGAGCGCTCCGGCGCGGCGCGCGAGCGCGGCGATGGCCGGCACGTCGGGCCGGGTGCCGATGAGGTTCGACGCCGCCGTCACGGCGACCAGCCGGGTGCGGTCGGAGAGCTCCGCGGCGACGTGACCGGGCGTGAGCTCGCCGCAGGCCGGGTCGAAGTCGGCCCACCGCACGACGGCGCCGACAGCCTCGGCGACATGCACCCACGGCCGGATGTTGGCGTCGTGGTCGAGCCGGGTCACGACCACCTCGTCGCCCGGCGCCCAGGTCGCGGCCAGCGTGCGGGCGATGTCGTAGGTCAGCTGGGTCATGCTGCGGCCGAACACGATCCCGGCAGGGTCGGCCCCGAGCAGATCGGCCATCGCGGCCCGCGCCCCGACCACGATGTCGTCGGCCGCGCGCTCGGCGGCGGTGTTCCGGCCGCGGTTGGCCAGCGGCGAGGTCAGCGCGCGGGCCACCGCCTCGGCGACGGTATCGGGCACCTGGGAGCCGCCCGGTCCGTCGAAATGGGCGAAGCCGGCGGCCAGGGCCGGGAAGCGGGCACGGACGGCGCGGACGTCGTAGCTCACCGGGCCAGCCTCGCACGCGCCAACCCCGTTGACCTGAACACGGGTGCAGGGCCCAGGCTGGTCGTCGTGAGCGTCCCCGCCGAGATCCCCGACAGCGCCGTCCGCACCGCCGTCCGCACCGAGCTGTTCGGGCCCGCCCGGCGCGCAACGACGATCGGGCTGGTGCTGCTGATCAGCCTGATCGCGTTCGAGGCGATGGGCGTGGGAACCGCGATGCCCGCGATCGTCGCCGATCTCGGTGCGGTGTCGCACTACGCGTGGCCGTTCGTCGCGTTCATGGCCTCGGCGGTGATCGGCACCGTGCTCGGCGGACGGTGGTGCGATGTCGCGGGCCCGCGGGTCCCGCTCGTCGTCGCGCCCACCCTGTTCGGGGCCGGGCTGATCGTCGCGGGCACGGCGGACGGCATGGGCCAGCTGCTCGTCGGGCGGTTCCTGCAGGGACTGGGCGCGGGCGCCCAGGGCGTCGCGGTGTACGTGCTGGTGGCGGCGGTGTACCCGCAGCGCGTCCGGCCCGCGGTGTTCGGCCTCATCTCGTCCGCCTGGGTGCTGCCCGCCCTGATCGGGCCGCCGGTGTCGGGAATCGTGACCGAGCGGCTGTCCTGGCACTGGGTGTTCCTCGGGCTGGTGCCGGTGGTGCTGCTGGCGGTCGCGCTGGTGGCGCCGGCGGCGCGCAGGCTGGGCCCGCCCGATCCCGGCCGGGCGACGCCACCGGCCCGCCGCGGGTTCGCCCTCGCGGCGGTCGGTGCCGCGGCCGGGGTGTCCGCGCTGAGCTGGGCCTCGCAGCAGACGAGCACGCTCGCCGCCGTCGTCGCGGCCGGGGCGGCGGTGCTGCTCGTGCCGTCGATGCGGCGGCTGCTCCCGGTCGGCGTGTTCCGGGCCCGCCGGGGCGTCCCGACGCTCGTCGCGGCGCGCGGGCTGCTCGCCGGCACCTTCTTCACCGTCAACTCCTACCTGCCGCTGATGCTCGCCGACACCCATCGCTGGTCGCTGACGATGGCCGGGGTCCCGCTGCTCGTCGGTTCGCTGGGTTGGTCGGCCGCGGCGGCGTGGCAGGGCCGCCACCCCGGACTGGCCCGGCACCGGCTGCTGCGCGCCGGGTTCTGCCTGCTCGCCGCGGGCACCGCCGGGATGCTGCTCGTCGCCCCGGCCTGGGGCGTGCCGTGGCTCGCCGCACCGCTGTGGGCGCTGGCCGGGCTCGGGATGGGCCTCGGCTTCTCCTCGGTGGCCTACCTGCTGCTCGCCCAGTCCGCACCGGGCGAGGTGGGGTTCCACTCTTCGGCGGCGCAGCTGTCCGACCAGCTCACGACCGCGCTGATGATCGCGGTGGGTGGTGGGCTGCTGGCCTTGTTCGGCTCGGCGGCCTCCGCATTGCCGGTGCTGGTGGCCGGGCTGACCGCGATGGCCGTGATCGGCGTGCTGGTCGCGGGCCGGACGGCCGGGGAACACCCGGACGTCAACCCAGGGTGAGCAGCTGCTCGTAGAACCCGCCGATCTCGCGGTGCCGGTCGACCAGATGCACCTCGAGGATCCAGTGGCAGCGCCGGCCGGACCGGTCGACACGCCGCATCGGGGTCGGGTTGCCCGGGGCGATATAGCTCTCGATCCGCTCGCCGTCGATGAGCTCGTGCGGGAACTCCCCCAGCAGATGCCCGCAGTGCGGGCCGCCGAACTCCCAGCCCGCGTCGGCCGCCAGCCCGGCGATGTACCCGAACAGTTCCTGGCCCGTCACCTGCGGATGGGTGTCGAAGTAGGAGCGACCGGCGTCGAAGATCCGGGGCAGGTCGTCGCACAGCCGTCGCTTCACCGGATCATCACCGAGCACGAACGTCCGCCCCAGATCGGCCTCCCACTCGGCGAAGACCGGCCCGAGGTCGAGGAACGCGATGTCGTCGGCGCCGATCTCCCGGTCCGGTGGGTTCTCCCGGTAGGGCTGCAACGTGTTCGGGCCCGACCGCACGATGCGTTTGTGCCAGTGCCTCCGGGTGCCGAACAGCTCGGCGCCCAGATCGCGCACCTCGGCGCTGAGGACCGATTCCCGCACGCCGGGCCGCACCAGCCCGCGCCGGGTGATCTCGTCGAACAGCGCGATGGCCTTGTCCTGCGCCTCGACCAGCGCGCGGGCCCGCGCCTGTTCGTCCACCCCTGCGACATTCACGCGGTCACCCTAGGCGGATACTCGTCATGTTGACTTCCTCCCCACGCCTGAAGGCGGGGGATTCCCGCAGTCACCTGCGGGGGTTCCTCTTTCACCGGGACGTGCCCGGCGGTTGCCTACGCGGGTCTCACCGTCCCTCCGGAGGCAGCAGCGACCAGCCCGGCCGCCGTATCGATGTGCTGCGCGGCGTTGAGGTCCCGGTCGTGCCGGGTGCCGCAGCCGGGACAGGTCCACTGTCGTGTCCCGAGCGAGAGGTGAGCGAGCAGATGCCCGCACGAGCGGCACGTCTTGCGGGACGGATACCAGCGGTCGAGCACCACGAGCTGACGCCCGGCGCGGACCGCCTTGTAGGCGAGCATGGCCCGGAACTCGCCCCAGCCGACATCGGAGATGACCTTCGCCAGGCAGCGGTGGCGGACCATGTTGACGACCGCGAGGTCTTCGACCCCGATCCGGTCGAAGCGGCGCACCAGGCCGGTGGAGGTTTGGTGCGGGAAGTCTCGGCGGGCGGCGCGGACCTTCGAGTGGGCGCGCGCAACCTTTTGTTTCGCTGTGGCCCAGTTGTGGGAGCCCTTCCGGCTGCGTGCCATGCGCCGCTGGTAGCGGGCCAGGTTGCGCTCCCGCTTCGCCAGAGGGCGCGGGTTCACGATCCGGGCCCCGGTGGGGCACCCCGCGAAGTCGGTCACGCCGAGATCGACGCCGACGGTCTCCCCGGTGGCGGGGAGCGGGGTGGGGTCGGGTTGGTCGACGTCGGGCCACGACCACGCCACCCTCAACGGAGCCGACGTCTTGGCCAGCCACAACCCGTCGGGCTTGATCCGGAACGCCGAGCGGGTGTAGGGCGCGGACTGGCGGCCGCGCCGGGTTTTGAACCGCGGGTATCGGCCACGGCGGGCGAAGAAGCTCTGGAACGCGTTGTGCTGGTGGCGCAACGTCTGCTGCAGCGGCACCGAGGACACCTCGGACAGGAACGCCAGCTCGTCGGTGCGTTTCCACGCGACCAGCGCGGCGTCGGTCTCCCGGTACGAGGTGGGTCTCTTCTCGACGGTGTACCGCTTCTGCCGCGCGGCGAGGGCCCGGTTCCAGACGACGCGGACGCACCCGAACGTGCGGCGCAGCAGCGCCGCCTGCTCGGGGCCCGGGTAGGCCCGGACCTTGTACGCCGTCCTCACGAGATCGAGTTCACCGTGGAGGCGCAGTTGAGTAAGACAGGGCACTCCGATTCCTCCCCATGGCTGAAGCCAGGGGCTTCCTCGGAGTTTCCTCGGTGAACCCGGCGAACCGAGTGATCGCCCGCGACGGCGCGCACGAGATCGAGATCCAGCGTTCCCGGTTCCTGTGCAGCCTCGCACGGGTGGGCGACGAGGAGTCGGCGGCCGCGTTCATCGCCGGGATCCGTAAACAACACTGGTCGGCCACGCACAACTGCTCGGCCTTCCGGGTCGGCCCCGACGGCGCCATCGCGCGCTCCAGCGACGACGGCGAGCCCGCGGGCACGGCGGGGGTGCCGATGCTGGAGGTGCTGGCGCGCCGCGGCCTCACCGACACCGTCGCGGTCGTCACCCGGTACTTCGGCGGGACCAAGCTCGGTGCGGGCGGGCTGGTCCGGGCCTACGGCAGGGCGGTCGCGGAGGCGATCGACGCGGTGGGCACCCTGCGCCGCGCCCGGTTCGCCGTCCTCGAGATCGCCGTCGGGTACGCCGAGGCCGGCAGGCTGGAGCACATGCTGCGCGCAGCCGGGCATCGGATTGCGTCGATCGACTACGGCGGGCAGGCGCGGTTCACCGTCCACGTTCCGCTCACCGGGGCCGACGGCACCGCGCAGTTCGACGCGTGGCTGGCCGAACAGACCGGCGGCGCGGCGGCCGCGGTGCCGGCCGGGACCGTGGATCTCGACGTGCCGGACTGAGCGGGCCCGGTCACGCCGGCTGCAGCCGGGCACCCAGCGCGACGGCGACCGGATCCGGGGCGTCCCACCTGGCCACCCCCTCGACCGCGCGCACCCACTGCACGCCGCGGATCGCGTTGGTGAGAAAGACGCCGTCGGCGGCGGGAAGCTCGTCGAGGCGCGGCGCGTCGAGGTCGTAGCGGCGGCCCGCCGCGTCCAGGGCGTCGAGCATCGCCTGCCGCGCCGTGCCGGGCAGGATCCGCCCATCCAGCGGCGGGGTGGCGACGATCCCGCCGCGCGCCACCGCGACATTGGAGCGGGTCGACTCCAGCAGCAGGCCCGCCGGGTCGACGAGCAGCGGCAGGACGCCGTCCGGCAGCGCCGCCTCGATCCGGTCGATCCAGCCGCGGTCGGCGAACTTGTGCGCGGCGCCGGACGCGACGCGGACCGGTCGCAGCACCAGGCCCGGCTGCGTGGTCACCGGGAGCGGCGGCGCCCAGTTGCGGGCCACCACCTGCACCCGGTCGGGACGTTCGGGGCGGGCGTCGACCCGGACGCGCAGGTACCCGGGGCGGTCCGCGATCGCCGCGGCGATCGCCCCGCGGACGTCGGCGGTCAGCGCGCTCCGGTAGAGCTCCCGGTAGGAGCGGCGCAGCCGGCGCAGATGCGTGTCGAGCCGCCGCGGCCGGCCGTCGGCGACGAGCAGCGTCTCGAAGATGCCCTCCTGCGGGCGTGCCGGACCCGCCCGCTCCCCTGCCGCACCCACCGACCGCATCACCCGCGATCTCATCACGGCGACCGAAACGCAACACGATCGGTGTCAATCGGGGCCGTACGAGCTGGGATCATGTCGGGTGAGGACGGGACGGGGACACCACCGGTCGATGCCCACCCGTCTCGGTGAGTGACGGGGGGGGTCGACAACGGTGACAGAGCGTGCGGGTAGCCACCTGTGGAAGGGCTCGCCGCGGCGCCGCCGCGGGCCGCTCGCGGTGGTGATCTCCGCGCTGGTGATCGCGGCGCTGATCGGTGGGGGCGCAACGGCGGCGGCCCGCTCCTCGCACCACGACCCGGCACCTGCCCCCGCCCCGGCGGTGGTCGCGCCGCCGCTGCTCCAACCCGCCGACGGGACCGCCGACGTCAGTCCCAGCGCCCTCGTGCGCGCCGAGACCGGTGCCGGAACGCTGCGCGGGGTCGGTCTGACCGACGCGGAGGGCGTCGCGGTGCCCGGCACCCTGTCCCCCGACCAGCGGCAGTGGACGACGACCGCTCCGCTCGACTACGACAGCACCTACACCTGGAGCGGCTCCGCTGTCGCCCCCGACGGCACGTCCGTCCCGCTGACCGGAACGTTTCACACCGTCGCCCCCACGAAGCTGGTCAAGGCACGGACCAATATCGGCGACGGGCAGACGGTCGGCATCGCGGCACCCATCGAGGTGCGCTTCAACCGGCATCTCGACGACGCCGCGAAGGCCACCGCCGAGCGGGCGCTGAGCGTGCAGACCTCGGTTCCGGTCCTGGGCGGCTGGGCCTGGCTGCCCGATACGGCCCAGGGCTCCCGGGTGCACTGGCGGCCTGCCGAGTACTGGACGCCGGGCGCCACCGTGCGGATGACCGCGCGGCTGTTCGGCCTCGACCTCGGCGACGCCGGCTTCGGTGCCGCGGACCTGACCAGCGAGTTCACCATCGGCCGCAGCCAGATCGTGAAGGCCGACGTGAACAGCCACCGGTTGGTCGTGATCCGCGACGGCCAGCAGGTCATGGATCTGCCGGCGAGCTACGGGCTGGGCAGCGACCCGAACCGGGTCACCCGCAGCGGCATCCACATCGTGATGGGCAAGGCCGAGACCGTCCTGATGTCCAATCCCGCCTACGGGTACGTGAATCTTCCCGAGCACTGGGCGGTGCGGATCTCCAACAACGGGGAGTTCATCCACGCCAACCCGGCGTCGATCTGGGCGCAGGGAGAGCGCAATGTCACCCACGGCTGCATCAATCTGTCGACGAAGAACGCCAGGGACTACTTCGCCACCGCCCTGTACGGCGACCCCGTCGAGGTGACCGGCAGCAGTGTCGCGTTGTCGGCGGCCGACGGCGACAACTACGACTGGACGATCCCCTGGGAGCAGTGGCGGTCGATGTCGGCACTCGGAAACGCGTAGTCGGACCGGAACTGGTCGCGAGCGCGAACGGCATCGCTTCGCACCGCGGGCGACGGCTCGTCCACCCGAACGGGCGCATCGCCGCTCGACGGCGACACCCGTGCGCATCTCGACGCGCGGTTCGTCCGGCTCGACACTGGCCGCCTGCGGTCGCATCCGGAGAGGGGGCCTCCCATGACGAGCGCCTCGCACCACGTCCACGGTCGGCGCTGCTACTGGGATCACACCCGGTGCGGGTGGGTCTGCCGGGACGAACCGGCGAGGCAGACCGGTCCGGCCGAACAGGCCGCGGCACCGGGAGCCACGGGGCCGCGACCGGACGCGCCGCCGATGCCGGCGGCCCGGTCGGCCTCGCGGGCCTGACCCGACGCTCGCGCCTCGCGGCCCGCGAGCCGGACGGAGGGGAGACTCACACCTTTTAATTCGCTTGCATCACTTTAAGAAACATACTGATTAGGCCACCATGGCGAGGACCATCGAAGGCGACCCGCGGAGGCTGGACCCCCATGGCATGGGACTTTTCGACCGAGCCCGAGTTCGAGGCGAAGCTGGAATGGATGCGCGGGTTCGTCCGCGACGAGATCATCCCGCTGGAGACCCTCGACCTCGACCGCGAGACCTTCGCCCGCATCACCGCGCCGATGAAGGAGGAGGTCAAGGAGCGTGGGCTGTGGGCGGCGCACCTCCCCCCGGAGCTGGGCGGCGGCGGGTTCGGGCAGGTCAGGCTCGGCCTGATGCACGAGATCCTCGGCCAGTGCCGCTTCGCACCGGGCATCTTCGGCAACCAGGCTCCCGACTCCGGTAACGCCGAGCTGTTGGCGATCGGCGCCAGCCCGGAGCAGAAGGAGCGCTGGATGCACCCGCTGCTGCGCGGCGAGCTGCGCAGCAGTTTCTCCATGACCGAGCCGGGCGCGGGCGCCGACCCGACGATGCTCACCACCCGCGCCGTCCTCGACGGCGGCTCCTATGTCATCAACGGCCACAAGTGGTTCTCGTCGAACGCGAGCGTCGCCGACTTTCTCATCGTCATGGCGGTCACCGACCCCGACGTCTCGCCCTACCGCGGCTCTTCGATGATCATCGTTCCGGTCGACACCCCCGGCGTCGACATCGTCCGCGACATCCCGGTGATGGACCACGCCACGATCGGCGGCGCGCTCGAGGGCGGCCATGCCGAGGTGATCTACCGCGACGTCCGGGTGCCGCAGGACAACCTCGTCGGCAACCCCGGCGACGGGTTCCGGCTCGCCCAGCAGCGGCTCGGTCCGGGCCGCATCCACCACGCGATGCGCTGGCTGGGCCAGTCCCGCCGGGCGTTCGACATGCTTTGCGAGCGCGCGGTGAGCAGGCACGCGCACGGCTCCGCACTGGCCGACAAGCAGATGGTCCAGGACTGGGTCGCGCTGTCGGCGGCCGAGATGCAGGCCGCCCGGCTGCTGACGCTGCACGCCGCATGGACGATGGACCAGGTCGGCGCGTCGAACGCCCGCATCGAGATCGGGATGATCAAGTACTGGGGCGCGAAGGTGCTCCACGACGTCATCGACCGCGCGATCCAGGTCCACGGGTCGCTGGGCTTCTCCGGCGACCTACCGCTGGAGCACATGTACCGCGCCGCCCGCGCGGCCCGGATCTACGACGGCCCGGACGAGGTGCACAAGGAGACGGTGGGCCGGCGCATCCTGCGCGGCTACACCCCCACCGACGTGCCGACCGAGCACATCCCGACCCGCCGCGAGGCGGCGCGGCGCAAGTTCGCCGGCTACCTGGAGGCCGCCACCGCCAACCTCTGACATCCGGCCGGTTCTCCAACCCGTCACCGACGTATGTTCTGGTCATGACCGAGAACCAGCGGTTTGCCGTTCCCCCGGTCGGGCTGTGGACCGGTGCACTGGACACCGTGCCCGCGGCGCGGGCCCGCGAGCTGGCCGCGGAGCTGGAGGAGCTCGGCTACGGCACGCTGTGGGTCCCCGAGGTCGCGGGCCGCGACCCGTTCGTGCACCTGGCCCTGCTGCTGTCGGCCACGCGACGGCTCATCGGCGCCACCGGCATCGCGAACATCTGGGCCCGCGACGCCGTCGCGACCTCGTGCGCGACCAAGGCGCTCATCGAGGCCTTCCCGGAACGGGTGCTCGTCGGCCTCGGCGTGAGCCACCAGAACCTGGTGAGCGAGCTGCGTGGGCACAACTACGACAAACCGCTCACCGCAATGCGCACCTATCTCGACGGGATCGCGAACTCGCCCTACACCGCATACCGTCCGGCGACGCCGACGCGGTACGTGCTCGCGGCGCTGCGGCCGCGGATGCTGCGGCTCGCGGCCGAGCGCACCGAGGGCGCACATCCCTATTTCGTCACCCCCGAGCACACCGCACGGGCCCGCGAGGCGCTGGGCGCCGGGCCACTGCTGTGCCCGGAGCAGGCAGTGGTGCTCGAGACCGACCCGTCGAAGGCAAGGGCCATCGGCCGCGCCTACACCTCGGTCTACCTGTCCCAGCCCAACTATGTGAGCAACATCCTCGAGCTCGGCTTCGACCGCGACGACCTGCGCGACGGCGGCACCGACGCCTTCGTCGACGCGCTGGTGGCGTGGGGCGACGAGGAGCGGGTGTGCGCCCGGATCCGGGCACACCTCGACGCCGGCGCCGACCACGTCGCGGTGCAGGCGTTGCCCGCCGAGCGGCGCGGCCTGCCCGAGGCCCAGTGGCGCGCGCTGGCCGCCCCGCTCGCGGAGCTGGCGTGCGGCTGACCGTCGCGCGGTCCGGTCCCGGGTGGACCGGACCGCGCCGGTGGAGACCGCCCGGCGGGGTGCCGGGTCACGCCGCGCGGTGCTCGGCGGGCTCCTCACCCTCGACGGCCGGGGCCGCGGCGGCGCCGGCCGTCACGGGGATCCGCCTCGCCGCGGCGCCCGCGTAGGCGCCCGCGACGCGCACGCTCAGCACGCCGGCGTCGTACGAGGCACTGACCGCCTCGGACGTCACATGCGCCGGCAGGGTGAACGAGCGCCGGAACGAGCCGTACCGCAGCTCCCGCACGCTGTGCCGGGCGTGCTGCTCGGCCCGCTCGTCGCGGCGCTCCCCCCGCACGACCAGGCGGTCCTCGTCGACCTCGACGGTGACGTCCTTCTCCACGTCCAGCCCGGGTAGCTCGACCCGGACGACCGCGTCGTCACCGTCCCGGCTGACCTCGGCGGCGGGGACGAACCCGGAACGCGGGGGTATGGCCGGAGCCGCGTAGGCGCGGCGGAGCGCATCGAGCTCGGCGAACGGGGCGCGGTCGGCCCAGAGCCACAGGGTCATGGTGTCCTCCTCGAGACTACTTAGCCCTTGCACTTCACGAAACATGAGTCGTATCGACTCAATTCCCGAGGCTTCTGCCAGATTGACGGCGCTTCATACCCTGGCGACGTGTCTGCGCTCCGGCCCTCCGCCATCCCCGCCCGCCCGCTGCTGATCACCAGCGCACTGCTGGGTGCGGCGGCGACCCTGGCCAGCGCCGCGCGCGGGCTTCCCCTCGCGCTGGGCGCCACGAACGCACAGCTGCGGGCCGGCACCGCGGGCGCGGCGCGCGGCGCGGACGGCACCTACCGCAACACCGAGCCCAGCACCTGGCTGAGCCCCCGGACCGCGATCCCCGTGCTTGCCCTGCTGGCCCGCCGCGGGCGCACCGGCCGGCCGTCGCTGCCGGTGCCGCTCGCCCCGGTGACCTGCCCGGCCGCCGCGGACACGCTCGCGCTCACCTGGTTCGGCCACTCCACCGTCCTCGTGGAGATCGATGGGCGACGGGTCCTCGCCGATCCGGTGTGGGGTGAGCGGGTGTCACCCTCGCCGCTGATCGGCCCGCGCCGGATGCATCCGGTGCCGGCGCCGCTGGCCGAGCTGCCGCCCGTCGACGCCGTGCTCATCTCGCACGACCACTACGACCATCTGGACCTGCCGACCGTTCGCGCCCTGGCGCAGGCCGGCCAGACCCCGTTCGTGGTACCGCTGGGTGTCGGGGCGCATCTGCGCCGGTGGGGTGTGCCGGACGAGCGGATCATCGAGCTCGACTGGGGCGGCCGGACCCGCGTCGCCGGACTGAGCATCACCTGCGCCGAGGCCCGCCACTTCTCCGGTCGGGGCCTGCGCCGCGACACGACGCTGTGGTCGTCCTGGGCCATCGCGGGCCCCACCCGGAACGTCTACGTCTGCGGCGACACCGGCTATACGGCGGCGTTCACCCGCGCCGGGCGGCAGCTCGGGCCGTTCGACCTGGCGGTGCTGCCGATCGGCGCCTACAACGAGCGATGGCCGGACGTCCATCTCACCCCCGAGGACGCCGTGCGCGCGCATCGCGACCTGCGTGCAGCCGTGCTGGTCCCGGTGCACTGGGCGACGTTCAACCTCGGCTTCCACCCGTGGTCCGAGCCGGTGGTGCGATTGCTCCGCGCGGCAGAGGACGACGGAGCCCAGCTCACGGTCCCGCGTCCGGGGGAACGGATCGACCTCACCGCTCCATCACCGCTGCGGGACTGGTGGACCGCGACCGCGTGAACCCATTCACCTTTGGTTGCGATTTCACAGCTCGGCTGCGTCCGATGGAGTGGTAACGCGTCCGCCTTCGGCCGGCCCATTCGACAGTGAGCGTTTCTCAGTAGCGGCATGATCATGTTGTTCTGTCGTGTTCGATGTGCAGTAGCA
>NZ_AUII01000011.1 GCF_000423625.1 Pseudonocardia asaccharolytica DSM 44247 = NBRC 16224 | reverse complement strand
ACGTTTCTGGTCCAGCACTGGCTGGGCAACGAGGGCATGCCCCGCCGCTACGCCGACTACCTGCCCACCGACGGGTTCACCACCCTGAACACGATCTCCTCGATCGGCGCGTTCGTCCTGGGCGCCTCGGTGCTGCCGTTCATCTGGAACGTGTTCCGCTCCTACCGCTACGGCCGCCCGGTGACCGTGGACGACCCGTGGGGCTTCGGCAACTCCCTGGAATGGGCCACCTCCTGCCCGCCCCCGCGGCACAACTTCACCGAGCTGCCCCGCATCCGCTCCGAACGCCCCGCGTTCGAGCTGCACTACCCGCACCTGGTCGAACGGATGCGCACCGAGGCCCACGTCTGGCGCGGCCACGCCGCGCCGTCGGAGATCGCCGCCCACCGCGTCGGCCCGGAGGAGCACCCCGACGCGGATCCACGCTCCCGCTGAGCGGCCCGCGGGCGGGCGCTCGGGGCTCAGGCGATCGGGAACCGCAGCAGCGCGCCGACGCCGTCGGCGAGTGGACGCCCGACCAGGCCGGTTCGCCCGCCGCCGAGGTGCACCTGCGCCCCGGAACCCACGGCGGCGCGCAGCAGCGCAGCTCCGGCGTCGGCCTCCCCCAGCGGGTCGGTGCCCAGGGTCGTCAGCTCGTCCTCGACCGGCGCCAGCTCGGTGGCCGATGCTCCGATCCACAGGCGCGCCATGGGCAGCACGTCGAGGTCGACCAGCAGCGTGTCGATGGCCTCGGCCCGCGCCGCCGCCACGGTCGCCGGCATCCCGTCGACCGCGAGGCCGTCGGGGCGGCCGGCCGCCCCGTCCCACCGTTGCAGCTCGGCGCGGGTCTCGCCGGTCCGCAGGTCGAGCGTGGCCTCCTCGACGGCGGCGGCCAACTCCTCGGCCGTGTTGCGCCGCCAGGTCTCCTCGACCCGTTCCTGCATGCTCAGATGCGACCAGCCGCCGCCGCGCACCTTGTGCACCGGGTGGTCGCGGCCCCCGACCGTCTCGGCGTTCGCGGCGGATCCGGGTACCAGCACCTCGCCGCCGGTCTCGGCCACCCGGACGACGACGGCCGGCACCGGGTCGGCCAGCGCCGACGCGGCGGGCAGCAGGTGGGGAAGCAGGTCCCAGCGTGTCCACGGTGGATCGGGGGGTTCGGGAAGGGTCCGGTCCAGCAACACCCCGTCAGCGGCGTTCGCGACCAGCACCCGCCCGGCGCGTCCGGACGGCGGGCGCTGCGGCGGGAAGGCCGTGTCCAGCGCCCGCAACACCGGCTCCGGGGCGCCCTGGGCGGCCAGCTCCTCGCGCAACCCCCGCCAGCGCAGCTGATCGCGGCGTTCGGGTTGCTCGGTGTCGTGCGTTGCGTCGAATACACGGTGGCGAACGGCCCGGAGTGACCGAAGAGGTCGCGCAGCCAGTGCAGCTCTATACCGTCGGCTACCCGCTGTGCGCGCGGCGAACCGGTGGCAGGCTCAGGGCCAGGACGGCTCCGTCTCCGGGCAGACCACCATCTCGCGGACCTCGCAGCCCTCGGGGCGGGTGAGCGCGAACAGCACCGCCTCGGCCACCTCGCGGGGATCGTTGAGCGCCGCGTCCGGGCCGGGCCGGTACTGCTCGGGCCTTCCGTCGAAGAACGCAGTGCTCATCCCCCCGGGGACCAGCAGGGTCAGCCCCACCTCCCCGGTCAGTTCCGCCGCGAGCGCCCGGCTGAGCCCGATGACACCGAACTTCGACGCGCAGTAGGCGCTGGCCTCCGGCAGCGCACGGAGCCCGAGGGTGGACGCGACGGTGACGATCCGGCCGCGCCGCGCGCGCAGCGCGGGCAGCGCCGTCCGGATGACGGCGGCGGTGCCGATCAGGTTGACGCGCACCACCCGCTCCCACTCCGGCGCCGGCACGTCCGCCAGCCGTCCGCAGCGGTCGATCCCCGCCGCGGTGACGACCGCGTCGAGCCCGCCCGCACGCCCGGCCAGGTCGGCGACCACGCGCTCGGCATTCGGGGCGTCGGCCAGGTCGGCGACGGCGGTGGCCGCGCCGGGGAGGCCGGCGTCCGGCTCTACCCGGTCGAGCAGCAGCGGGTGGCCGCCCGCCGCCGCGACCGCGCGGGCGACCGCGCGGCCCAGTCCGGACGCGGCGCCCGTGACCAGGACGGTCCCCACGGTCCGCGGGCTCGGCGTCTCGGTCGCCTCGGCGTTGACCGCACGCTCGACGATATCGGTCACAGGGCCTCCATGGATCGCTCGGTATCGGGCCTGCGGGTCGCGCGCGGGAGCGCCCGGAGGCGCTGCGCGGACAGGGCGGTGCCGTGTTCGAGGCCCTGCTCGACGACCCGGCAGATCATGTGCACCGCGGCGAGGTGCGACTCCTGCACCGCGGCCGTATCGCCCGGCAGGCACACCGCATCGGTGCAGGTCACGGCGAGCGGATTGGGCGCCGGGCCGGTCAGTGCCCAGCATTCGGCCCGGCAGCGCCGGGCGGCATCCGCCGCCGCGATCAGGTTGGGGCTTCGGCCACTGGTGGACAGCAGCAGGACGATGTCGCCGGGCTGCGCGTGCGCTCGCACCTGCCGCGCATACACCTCCGCGAAGCCGAAGTCGTTGCCGATGGCCGTCAGGCTGGAGGTGTCGGCGTGCAGCGCGATCGCCGAGGCGGGGGCTGGACTCATCGTGGGGGTCATCGCCGGGCCTCCGCCATCTGCCGGGCGCCCTGCCCGGCGCGCGCGGTCAGCACCTGCTCGTAGTTGTCCGCGGTGGCGGCGGCGATCCGGCTCCAGTCGTAGCGGGCCAGCGCCCGGTCGCGCCCGGCGGTTCCGAACGCCTCCAGCATCGCCGGGTTGCGCAGCAGGTGACGCAGGGTCACCGCGAGCTCCCGCGGCCGGCGGGGCGGCACGTGCAGCCCGGTGACCTGGTCGACGACGGTGTCGGCCATCCCGCCCACGGCGCCGGCCACCACGGCCCGGCCGCAGGCCATGGCCTCCAGCGGGACCATCCCGAACGGCTCGTACCAGGGCACACAGACCACGACGTCGGCCGAGCGCAGCAGTGCGGGCATCTCGGCGCGCGGGACCGTGCCCAGGAACTCGACGCGATCGGCCACGCGGGCTCGGACCGCTCGCTCCCGCAGCCGGACGGCGTCCGGGTCCGACCCGAGCGTCGCGCGCGGGGCTCCACCCGCCACGACCAGCTCGGCGCCGGGTACCCCGCGCAGCGCCTCGATGATCTCGTCCACTCCCTTGCGGCGAACCAGCCTGCCGACCGCGAGCAGCCGGGGCCGCTCACCACGCGGCGAGGCCGTTCCCTGCGGGGTGAAAATCTCCGTGTCCACACCGCACGGTATGATCCGGATCCGCCGCCGCGGCGCGCCCAGCCGGGCCAGCTCGAACATCTCGTCGGTGCAGGTGGCGAGCACGCGGTCGGCGCGAGTCGCGATGACGCGCTCCGCGGAGATGCGGCCCGCCGGGCTCGAATCCTCGGCCCCCTGATGGCGGCGCTTCACATGTCCCAGCGCATGGAAGGTCTGGACGACGGGGATGTCACGGTCCTCGGCCGCGGAGAGCGCCACCAGCCCGGACATCCAGAAGTGCGCGTGCACCACATCCGGCGGGTCGGTGGTCCACGCCCTGCGCAGGGTCCGGGCGAACTCCGGCAGGTGGGGCACCAGCTGGTCCTTCGGCACGGGCCGGGCCGGGCCGGCCGCGACGTGCCGGACGGTCACCCCCGGTGCGTGGGGCACCGCGTCGGGCAGTCCCGGGTCGTCCTTGCGGGTCCACACCGTCACCTCGTGACCGCGGTCGGCGAGCGCCCGGCCGAGATGGTCGACGTGGACGTTCTGCCCGCCGGCATCGGGACCTCCGGGCGGGGTCAGCGGGCTGGCGTGCTCGGACACCATCGCGATGCGCACGTCGTCGTCTCCTTCCTCCGGTGGCCGCTCACGCGACGGGCCGCCGGGCCGTGTGGTCGTCGGCGGTGCTCTCCAGCACCTGGTCCCAGTCGCGCAGGAACCGGTCCAGTCCGTAGCGCCGCAGGGCGTGGGCCCGTGCCGCGAGTCCCCGGCTTCGAGCCAGCTCGGGGTCGGCGACGAGCTCGCGGGCCCCGGCGGTGAGCCGGTCGAGATCGTTGGTGCACAGCCCGGCTTCGGGCGGCACGGCAGCGGGCGCCTCGGTGGTGGCGAGCGCGACGACCGGCATCCCCAGCTGCATGGCCTCGATGAGGGCGAGCCCGAGCGAGGTCCAGCGCATCGGGTGCAGGTAGAGCCTGCGCCGGGCGAGTTCGGTGTGCATCCGGTGTTGCGGCAGGTCGCCACATCCGCGGATGCGCGCGCCGCGGATGTGCTCGCTGCCGGCCAGCCGGTCGGTGCCCATCCCGAACACGTCGAGCGGCACCGACTCGGCCAGCTGCGGCAGCAGGTCGGTCCCGGTGATCCGGCCCCGGCGCAGCGGCTCGTTCACCACGACGGCCGCCGCCGGGGTCGTTCCGGTGTAGCGGTGCCCGGGGTCGACGATGCCGTGCTCGATGACGGTCGTGGGGGTGGCGCCCGCATCCCACATCAGCGCATTGAAGTGCGTGACGTGCACCAGCGTCAGGCCATGGTGGTCGGCGACGGGGTGGCGGCTGGTCACCGCGGGTCCCCGCGGGGTGTTGTGTTCGACGTACACGCAGGCGACGTCGCGGCCGGGCATGCGGCGCAGCCACCGCGTGGCCAGCTCGAACTCCTCGGGACGCTGCACGATCACGACGTCGACGGGTGCGTCGGCCAGCTCCTCGGGCGCCCTCTCGACGGCGCCGGCCGGCCAGTCCCAGGCCGCGGGCCGCCCGCCGCCCCAGGGACCGCCGCCGGGCAGCCGGGGCAGCAGATAGCGGTGCCTGCCCTGGACGAAGGCCGTCGTCCAGGACCCGTGCACATGCCAGAGCACGATGTTCATTCGGGTGCATCACAGTGTCGTCTCACGGCTTCTGTTTCGCCGTCCTGCGCCTTCTTAAACCTCGCGGTGGCGCATCACGCCGGTCGCGACTTTCCCCGCACCAGCCGGGTACTCCCGGCCATGGCCACCGCAACCCCACCCCCCACCCGGCCCGTCGCGCTCATCACCGGTGCGAGCCGTGGCCTCGGCTTCCTGCTGGCCCGCGAGTTCGCCGCCCGCGGACACGACCTCGTGCTGTGCGCGCGGTCGGCCACCGGCCTCGATATCGCCCGCGCCGACCTCGAGCGCGAGGGCATCCGCGTCGCGGCGGTGCCGGCCGATATCGGGGTGGCCGCCGAGGCCCACCGCGTGGTCGATGCCGCCGTACAACGGTTCGGCAGGCTCGACGTCCTGGTCACCAACGCCGGAGTGATCCAGACCGGACCCGCGCGGACGATGACCGCCCCCGCCTACGCCGAGGCGATGGACGTCATGTTCTGGGGCCAGGTACATCCCGTCCTCGCCGCGTGGGAGCATCTGCGCGGCGCGGGCGGACGGATCCTCGCGATCACCTCGGTCGGCGGGAAGCTCCCCGCCCCGCACCTGCTGCCCTACGTCGCCGCGAAGCACGCCGCGGTGGGCTTCGCCGAGGGTCTGCGGGTCGAGGCAGGCCGCGAGGGCATCTCCGTCACCGTCGCGGTACCGGGCCTGATGCGCACCGGCTCCCCGCGCAACGCCCTGTTCACCGGCGACCGGGAGCGCGAGCGCGCGTGGTTCACCGTCGGGGACAGCCTGCCGCTGCTGTCGATGAACGCCGAGCGCGCGGCCCGCAAGCTCGTCAGAGCCACACTTCGCGGCCGGCCGGAGATCGTGCTGACGGTGCCCGCCGCGCTCGCCGCCCGCCTCCACGGGCTCGCCCCGTCGACGATGCTGCGGCTGCTCGGCGCGATCGACCGGCTGCTGCCCACCGGCGAGGCCACGACGCCGCAGCCCGGGCACGCGCTCGGGGAGCCGTCGCGGGTGGTACACGCGCTGACCGGGCTCACCCGCGCCGCGGCGCTGCGCACCCACCAGCACGACGATCCGACGCCGACCCGCTGAACCGCCGCTGGACCGGCTCAGCCGGGCTCGCCGCGGTACTTGCGGTACAGCACCCAGCCGAGGTCCACCAGCGCGATCACGGCCAGCACCACGAGCGCCACCCCGAAGCCGGTCAGCTCGGCCGCGAAGGCCAGACCGGCCCCCACGGCGCACACCACCAGGCCGAACGCCGCCAGCAGCGCGCGCAGGGTCAGCGCGCTGCGGGCCGGAGGTGCGCCGCCGTAGCCGGCGGTCGGGTCGTGGTGGTCGGGCAGCCCCCGCCGGTAGTCCTCGCGGGTCCGGCGCCCGGGTCGCTCGTCCTTCATGCGGTCCTCCTCGTGTCACGCCGAACATCCGACATACCCGGCACCGCGGCCCCGGAACCCGACAGTCCGTCGAACACGGCGGCGGTGGCCAGCCCGTAGGCCAGACGCGGCACGAGGCCGGCCAGCCACGTCGAGGTAGGTCACGGCGTTGAGCGCGGTCGTCCCGGCGGCCCCGGCCGCCATTTCCTTCCACAGTTCGCGTGCCATGAGCCCGGTGTTCCCGATCGCGGCGTTTCCAGGCGTTCGGCGTCCTCGACCGGCGGGTAGTCCGGGGTCGATGCCGACGACAGCTCACGCACCACGCACCCGGGCCGCCCATGCCCGACTCGGTGGAGCGCCATCGCGACACCGCGGGCGGCTACGAGGAGATCCGGCTCGCCCTGTTCTCCCACGGCACCGACGGCGTCGGCGTGGCCAGCCGGCACCCCACGCTGCTGCGATGGTCGTGAGGCGCCCCCTGTGGTTCGCCGTCCCCGGCACCGGGAAAAGCTCGCCGGAACCCGATTTCCTGGAGGCGACGAGATGGCCACGACCCGCCTGCCCACCCTGTGGTCCGGCGCGGTCTACCTCGCGGTGCAGATCCTGGCCGTCCTGTGGCTGGTCGTCGTGCCGATCGTCGCGGCGCTGCTGATCGCCGCGCTGCTGCGGCCGGTCGCCGCGCTGCTGCAGCACCGAATGCGCGGAACGTTGTCCGCGGCGCTGACCCTGCTGGCAGCGATTCTGGTGCTGGGCGGCATCGCGTTCGTGATCGGCCTGCGGTTCACCCAGCAGCTGCCGATGCTGATCGACGAGGCCCTCACCACCATGCGCAATGTGGGCGACCAGCTGAGCCGGATCGGCATCGGCCAGACCCGGATCGCGCAGCTCCAGTCGCAGATCATGGAGTGGGTGCAGGCCAACCGCGGCCAGATCATCTCCTACGTGACCACCGGCGCCGGCTACCTCGCCGAGTTCGCCACGGTGCTGGTACTGACCTTGTTCATCACGTTCTTCCTGCTCTACGACGGAGAACGGATCTGGGCCCTGGCTGCTCAGCCCGCTGCGGCCGTCGATGCACGCGAGGACGGACCGGGCCGGCCGCGCCGCCTGGACCACCCTCACCCAGTACGTGCACGGCACGGCGGTCATCGCCACGATCCACGGCATCGTGATCGGGCTCGTGCTGTTCCTCCTGGGGGTGCCGCTGGTCGTCCCGCTGGCCGTGCTGGTGTTCCTGGGCAGCTTCATCCCGATCATCGGCGCGCTGATCGCCGGTGGCTGGCCGTCCTGGTCACGTTCGGCACGCAGGGCTGGATGGCCGCGCTGAGCCTGCTCGGCGTCCTGGTCCTGGAGAACCGACTCGAGGGCCACTGCTCCAACCGCTGATCGTCGGCCGCTACGTGCGGCTGCACCCGCTGGCCATCGGGCTGGCGCTCACCGTGGGCACCGTGCTGGGCGGGATCATCGGCGCGATCGTGTCGGTGCCGGTCGCCGCGGTCGTCAAGACCGCGGTTCCGCACCTGCTCGGGCATCCGCCGGGACGTCCGGGACCGGCCAGGACCCCGACGGCGGGCCCGCGGGTGCGTAGCGCGGCCCCGCCCGTGCCCGGCCCGCCGGTGCGCGGCGCTGAGCGGACCCGCGACGCCGTCAGCCAGGCGACAGCCTGGCCATGAGCGTTCCGTCGTCGATGACCGCGCTCACGCCGGACGTGCGCGCCTCGGTGCTGGCGCGTACCTCAGCGGTATCGCAGGAGGCCCTGCCGTTCGAACCATTCGGTGTCCACCCACCATGACGTGTTCAACGTCATAGCGGCGGCCTGGCTGGTTACCTCCCGCCCGGGTGTTGGGGCGGATATACCCTACCGGGGTATAGAGAGGAGGGTGTCATGCCGACCAGCACACATGACCGTCCGACGGGCGCCGGGCGACATACGCCTCTGGCCAACGGCCACGGCACCCACGCGGGCCACACCGCCCATGCGGGCCACGGCGATCATGCGGCGGTGTTTCGGGACCGGTTCTGGCTGACGCTGGTGCTCGCGGTCCCGGTGGTCGTCTTCAGCGGGATGTTCCAGGAGCTGCTCGGGTACACGGCGGTGTTCCCGGGTTCGTGGCTGATCTCGCCGGTCCTGGGCACGGTGATCTTCTTCTACGGTGGCTGGCCGTTCCTCGCCGGCGCGGTCACCGAGCTGCGCAGCCGGCGACCGGGGATGATGCTCCTGATCGGCATGGCGATCACGGTCGCCTTCGCCGCCAGCCTGGCCACCTCGATCGGCTGGTTCGACGTCGAGGTGTGGTGGGAGCTGGCGCTGCTGATCGCGATCATGCTGCTGGGCCACTGGCTGGAGATGCGCGCCGTCGGCCAGGCGTCCGGCGCGCTCGCCGCGCTCGCCGCGCTGCTGCCCGACGAGGCCGACCTGGTGGTCGGCGAGGGGACGCGGACCGTCAAGGTCGCCGACCTGACCGTCGGTGACGTGGTGCTGGTCCGCAGCGGCGGGCGGGTACCGGCGGACGGCACGGTGGTCGCCGGCGCGGCCGAGCTGGACGAGTCGATGATCACGGGTGAGTCGCGTCTGGTACCGCGTGGCGCGGGGGACCGGGTGGTCGCGGGCACGGTGGCCACCGACTCCGCGGTGCGGGTCCGGGTGGATGCGCTGGGCGAGGACACCACGCTCGCCGGCATCCAGCGGCTGGTGGCCGAGGCGCAGGGCTCCCGATCGCGGGCGCAGGCGTTGGCCGACCGGGCGGCGGCGCTGCTGTTCTACGTCGCGGTCGCGGCGGCCACGGTGACCGCCGTGACGTGGAGCCTGCTCGGTCAGCCGGCCGACGCCGTCGTGCTGTCCGTGACCGTCTTGATCATCGCCTGCCCGCACGCGCTGGGGCTCGCGATCCCGCTGGTGACCGCGATCTCGACCTCGCTGTCGGCGCGGAGCGGCATCCTGGTCAAGGACCGGCTGGCGCTGGAGCGCATGCGGGGCGTCGACGCTGTGCTGTTCGACAAAACCGGGACGCTCACCCGCGGCGAGCACCGCGTCACCGGCGTCGCCGCTGTCGGCGACGATGCGGACCGGCTGCTGCGGATCGCGGGAGCCGCCGAGGCCGACAGCGAGCACCCGGTGGCGCGGGCGATCGTCGCCGCGGCCCGCGAGCGCGGCGAGCTGCCCGCCGCGTCCGGCTTCCGCTCGATGACCGGACGCGGGGTCGAGGCCCTGGTCGAGGGCCGGCGCGTCGCCGTCGGCGGCCCGGGGTTGCTGCGCGACCTCGACCTGGACGTGCCGGAGGCGCTGACCGGGCGGGTTGGCCGGTGGCAGGACCGGGGCGCCTCGGTGCTGTACGTGGTGCGAGCCGGGAAGATCGTCGGGGCGCTGGCGCTGGAGGACGAGGTACGGCCGGAGTCCCGCGAGGCGGTCGACGCCCTGCATGACCGGGAGGTGAGGGTCGCCATGATCACCGGGGATGCGCGGCAGGTGGCCGAGGCGGTCGCCGCCGACCTGGGCATCGACGAGGTGTTCGCCGAGGTCCTGCCGGCCGACAAGGCCTCCGCGGTCGCCGAGCTGCAGCGTCGCGGGTACACCGTGGCCATGGTGGGCGACGGCGTGAACGACGCCCCCGCGCTGGCCCGGGCCGACGTGGGCATCGCGATCGGGGCCGACACCGACGTGGCCGTCGAGTCCGCCGGGATCGTCCTGGCCTCCAGCGACCCCCGCGGGCTCGTCTCGGTCGCGCGGCTGTCTCGGGCGAGCTACCGCAAGATGCTGCAGAACCTGTGGTGGGCCGCCGGCTACAACATCCTCGCCATCCCGCTGGCGGGCGGGGCACTGGCCTGGGCCGGGCTGGTGTTGCCGATGGCGGTCGGCGCGGCGCTGATGAGCCTGTCCACCGTGGTGGTGGCGCTCAACGCCCAGCTGCTGCGTCGCACCGACCTGGCGCCACGGGCGGCGGCCTGACGGCCGCACTCGGCTGGGCGGGCCGACGCGCCTCGGCCCGCCCAGCCGCTGAGGCTCCTCGGAAGACGTCGTCTTCGACCGGCTACGGGCCTACCGGGCCACGGGGGCCGCGACACCTACGCCGCCGGTTCGTCTACACGCTTCGGGGCCGATGCCGTGGGGTGGTGCGACGTCATACCGAAGGGCCGGGCACCGGGCCTGCATCGCGCTCCTCGGGGTTGGCGAGCAGGAAGTACGCGTAGCGCTCGTCCAGCTCGTCCCGGGGCACGAGGTGCACGTACTCCGGTCGCAGTCCGCAGCGCTGGGCGAGCTGCCAGAACGCGGGGAGGGGGTAGCTGGTCATGCCGGCCGGTCCGAACCGGTAGGACCGCCCGCGTGGCTTCGTCCGCCAGCTCCCGGTGTGGTACTTGATCTGGATCAGCGCGAGACCGCCGGGGGCGAGCAGCCGATGGGCGATGCGCAGGATCCGCTCGCCGTAGGCCGGGGTGGGGAGGAGCTCGAAGACGTAGAAGCTGAGGAACAGGTCGCACGGA
Source organism: Pseudonocardia asaccharolytica DSM 44247 = NBRC 16224 (assembly GCF_000423625.1). GTDB lineage: Bacteria > Actinomycetota > Actinomycetes > Mycobacteriales > Pseudonocardiaceae > Pseudonocardia > Pseudonocardia asaccharolytica. The sequence goes on along the minus strand of NZ_AUII01000011.1, from coordinate 116,486 downwards.
CCGCCGATCGCCTCGAGGGCGGCTTCCGGCGCGGCCACGTCGATCAGCACCGGGCGGAACGGGGTGGTGCAGGCGCGCGCGACCTGGCGCCCGCATTCCTGCAGGCTCTGCGGGGAGACGTCGACGCCGATGAACTCCCGCGCGTACGGGGCGAACGCCACGGCGTTCGCGCCGCCGCCGCAGCCCCACTCGATCACCCGGCCGGAGGCGGCGGTCGAGCCGAGCATGCGGGCGCCCTGCGCGAGGAGTCGCAGATGGCGGCGGCCGATCTCGGTCCACAGGTCGTTTCCGTCGAAGATGTCCGCGTCGCGCCAGTGGGACTCGTCTTTCCAGATGGCCTGGTCGGGGTCGTTCCAGTACCGCCGGGAGTCGGCGATGATCTTCTTCTCGGGGTGTCTGGCTCCCAGCGTGGCCAGCACCCGGTGCACGGCGGTCTTCGCGTGCATGCCCAGTCGGGTGGCCGGGGGATTCGAGTTCATGGGTGCTCCGCGGGTGGGGCGCAGCCCGCTCGCCGGCGGTGCGGTGCATGGATCTCCGCTCCGATCGGGCGGGTTCTGATCCGACCGGGTTCCGATCGTGTGGCACGACGCGGCTGCGGCGGGTGTGGTGGGTGGGGAGGAAACGCCCGCAGCCCGTCCCGCCTCGGCTACCGGGGTGGGAGCCCGAGAGGCCAGGGATCAGGCGAGGGTGGGCGCCGGCGCGCGCGGGGGTCCGCGCCGCGCGGCGCGGATCGCCCATCCACACCAGGGCAGCAGCGAGCCACGGGGAACCGGGCCGAGGGCCGCGACGATCCGGCGCGGCACCTCGGGCGGTGGGCTGGTGAGCCGCCGCAGCGGTCGCCGCAGGGCGCCGAGGACCAGTTCCCCGAGACGCGCGCCGAACACGACCGCGAGGACGAGGAGCGCCGGCGCGAGGACCTGCATCGCGGTGACCGGGCCGTCGCTGGCGAGTACGTGCAGCAGGTCGCCGTGGTCGTGGGGGCCGGCCGGGGCGGCTGGGCCGGCGAATGCCGAGGTCGCGTGCAGCGCGGGCTGTGCGACCAGGGCGCCGCTCACCGCGGAGACGAGGCCTTCACCACGGCCGGCGAGCCCGACCCGCAGCGCGGCCACGACGGCGGCCACCAGTCCGAGCGCGGCGGTGTGCGAGGGATGCTCGCGGCCGAGCACGTCCATCGTCACCGCGCCGAGGACGGTGGCCACGGCGGCGAGTGAGAGCAGGCCCGTCGGGCGAGCAAGGCGGTGTGCCACGGGCCTCCCCTCCGCTCGGTCGACGCCCGGTGCAGCGCCCCACCATGGCAGCGGGCCCCTGTGGGCCCGCTGAGAGCGGGTGAACCGAGGGCGGCCGCGGTCGGCGGGGTGGCTATCGTGGCGGCGTGGACGGGGCGGGCCGGTGGCGCATCGAGCGGTTGCTCGTGGTGGCCGCGCTCGCCCTGGGGGTGCTGGCCATGCACTCCACCCCGGCCCCGGTCGAGGACACGACCCCGCACGTGATGGCGGCGGCTGCGCCCGGCCCGGTGCCCGCCCCGGCGCTGCCCGTCGCTGCCCCGGCCGACCACCCGGGGCAGCCGGGTCACGGGCAGGATCCGGCCACCCATCACGTGCTGGACGTGTGCCTGGCGGTGCTGGGCGCGGCCGTCCTGCTGGCAGCCGCGGCCGCGCCGGTATGGGTGTGCCGGCGGGCCGCTGCGGCCGGCGCGCAACCGCCGGGCACGGCGCTTCCGTGCGTGCCGCGTCCGCCTCCGCCCCTGGTCATCCGGTTGGCCGAGCTCTGCGTGCTGCGGCGGTGATCGGATCCGGCTCCCGCCGATCCCGATCATCGATTCCCACGCAGAGGAGTATCCGCACGTGAAGACCACGCGTATCACCGGCCTGCTCGCGGCCGCGGCGGCCGCGGCCGTCCTCGCCGGTTGCGGCACCAGCACCGTCGCCTCGGGCGCCGCGGCCACCGCGCCACTGCCCAGCGCGGCCGGCCCCGCCGAGGTCTCGGCCTCGCACCACGACGCCGACGTCGCGTTCGTGCAGGGCATGATCCCGCACCACGCCCAGGCCGTTCAGATGTCCCGGCTCGCCGCCGACCACGCCTCCTCCCCCCAGGTCACCGAACTCGCCTCGACGATCGAGGCGGCGCAGGACCCGGAGATCGCGCAGATGCAGGGTCTCCTGCGTGCCTGGGGTCTCCCGGCCGCCCCGACCACCGTCACCGGTGACCCGGCCGGGGCGAACCACGGCGGCGCCGGCCACGGCGGGATGTCGGGGATGATGACCGAGGACCAGATGCGGCAGCTCGGACAGGCCCGGGGCCCCGGGTTCGACCGGATGTTCCTGCAGATGATGATCGAACACCACGACGGCGCCGTCGAGATGGCCACGACCCAGCTGGCCAACGGTCAGAACGCCGAGGCCAGAGCCCTGGCCCAGAAGATCATCGACGCGCAGCGGGCCGAGATCGCTGCGATGCGCGACCTGCTCGCGACGACCTGACCGCGTCGGGCCCTGCGGCCCACCGCTGCTCGTTCCCGGCCGGGAGGAGCACCCTCCTCCCGGCCGGCCCCCACCCCTTGTCAAGGAGCAACTCCCGTGCGCCAGCCGCTTCGGCTCGCGATCCTGACCGCCGTCCTGCTCACCGGCCTCACCATGGCCACCGCCTGCGCCTCCGCCGCACCAGAGCCACCGGAGCCACCACCGGTCGCGACCGGAGCCGGGCCGGGTCCCGGACTGGGCCACGTCCATGCCGTGGATCTCAACCCGGCCGACGGCCTGATCTACGTCGCCGCCCACGAGGGCCTCTACCGCGTCGGCGCCGCCGGTGGGCTTGAACGGGTCGGCGCGCCAGGGCGGGATCTGATGGGGTTCACCATCGCCGCCCCGGACACGTTCCTGTCCAGCGGTCACCCCGGACCCACCGAGAATGCGCCTGACCCGCTCGGGCTGGTGCGCAGCACCGACGCCGGCGCCACCTGGCAGCCGGTGAGCCTGGCCGGCGAGGTCGACTTCCACGCTCTGCAGGTCAGCTCCGGCACCCTCTACGGCCTGGATGCCGGGCGCCGGATGCTGCGGGTCAGCAGCGACGGCGGCACCACCTGGCAGAGCCGCGCCACCGTGGCGGCCCTGGACCTCGCGGTCGACCCCACCGATCCCGCGATCGTGCTGGCCACCACCGCGGACGGTGTGGTGGCCAGCCGTGATGGCGGGGCGAGCTTCGGCGCCCCGAGCAGCCCGCTGCTGGCGTTTCTGTCCTGGTCGCCCGACGCCACGCTCTACGGGCTCGCCCCGGACGGGGCGCTGCACACCAGTTTCGACGCCGGCGCGACCTGGCAGCGGGTCGGTGTCGTGCCCGGCGGCCGCCCGCAGGCCGTCACCGGTCTGGCGGACGGGCGGGTGCTCGCCGCTACCGCGGGGGGCCTGTTCGACTCCCGCCACGGCGGACACACCTTCGTCCCGCTCGGCCGACCCACGCAGGGTTCGTGACGGACGTCGGTCCCGTCACCGTCGGGACCTTCGGCGGGCTCGAGGTGGCCATCAGCCGATGCCCCGGCCCCGGTGCCGCGAAGACACTGAGTGCGGTCGGTCGGAGGAAAGGGTCTGACATGCACCGCCGGCGTCGGTCGAGGAGGTCTGGAACATGATGTGGTGGTACGGCCCGGTATGAGCGGTTGGGGTTATGCGCTCATGACCGTCAGCATGGTGCTGTTCTGGGCGCTGATCATCCTCGGGGTGATCGCCCTGGTTCGCTACCTGGCCCGCGGCGACCGGAGCGGTGACCAGGCGGCGGCCCCTCGGGCCACCCCGGAGCAGGTGCTGGCCGAGCGGTTCGCCCGCGGCGAGATCGACGAGCAGGACTACCTCCGCCGCCGCGACCAGCTGCGATGAGCCCGGAGCCGATCAGCCGCCGCCGTGCGCTGGTCCTGGGCGGTCTCGGGGTGGCCAGCCTCGCGGCCGGAGCCACCGGGTGGGCGATCACCGCCCAGACCGGGGGCGGCGAGCTCGCGCCCCCTATCAGCGGCGCGCCGCTGGCGGAACCCCCGATCCTGGACAGCCGCGGCGGGCGCCTGCAGGTCGAGCTCACCGCCGCGTCCGGGGTGCGCCTGGCCGGGCGCGACACCGCCGCCTTGGGCTTCAACGGCACCTCGCCCGGCCCGACGCTGCGGGTGCGGCCCGGCGACGAGCTGGCCGTGCGGTTGACCAACCGGCTCGATCAGCCGACCAACCTGCACACCCACGGGCCGCGGGTCTCCCCGCAGGGCAACGGCGACAACCCGTTCATCCGCATCGACCCCGGCGCCTGGTTCGACTACCGCTACCGCATCCCGCCCGAGCAGCCGGCCGGGACGCACTGGTACCACCCGCACCATCACGGCACGGTGGCCGATCAGCTGTTCGGGGGGCTGGCCGGGGCGCTGCTGGTCGACCACGGCCCCGACCTGCCCGTCGACCACGATCGGGTGCTGCTGATCACCGACATCACCCTCGACGCCGGCGGCCGCGTCGTCGCGCCCGGCCCGATGGAGCGGATGATGGGCCGCCAGGGCGCGCTGGTGCTGGTCAACGGCCAGCACCAACCCGACATCCCCGCCACCCCCGGCGTCCCGCAGCGCTGGCGCCTGATCAACGGTTGCGTCTCCCGGGTGCTGGCGATCCGTCTCGACGGCCACCAGCTCACCCAGGTCGCCCTGGACGGCACGTTCCTGCCCGCCCCCCTCCCCCGGGACCAGGTGCGGCTCGCCCCCGGCAACCGGGTCGACGTGGTCGTGCGCCCCACCGGACCCGGCCGCTACCGGCTGCGCACCGACGCGGTCGACCGCGGCGGCATGGGCGGCATGATGGGCCGCGGCGGCGGCGAGGCGATCAGCTGGCCGGCCACCCTGGCCACGATGACCAGCGCCGGGACACCCGTCAGCGCGCCGCCGCTGCCCGCGGCGCTGCCCGCGGACATCCCGCCCAGCGGGTCGGTGACCCGCAGCCGCCAGACCGCGTTTCAGATGGGTATGGGCGCGGGCGGCATGCGCTTCACCATCGACGGCCGCAGCTTCGACCCCGACCGCGACGACCAGACCGTGCGCCTGGGCACCATCGAGGACTGGACCATCACCAACCCCGGCCCGCTGGCGCACCCGTTCCACCTGCACATCTGGCCGTTCACCGTCCTCGCCAGCAGCGACGGCGCCGCCCCCACCGGCACCGCCCAGGACGTGGTGCTCGTCCCCGCGGGCGGCTGGGTGCGGGTGCGTATCCCGTTCACCGCCCGTCCCGGACGCAGCGTCTACCACTGCCACATCCTCGACCACGAGGACCTCGGCATGATGGCCACGATCAACGTCCAGGAATAGCCGCCCGGCCGCATACGGGCCCGCCTCATCCCGCGGCCTCAGCGTCCCGGCCGCAGCGCGCGGGCGATCGGCACCCCGGGGCGGTAGGCCAGGTGCAGGTGGCTGGGCGCGTCGAGAACCGTGAGATCCGCGCGTCGCCCCGGCGCGAGCACCCCGACGTCGTCGCGCCGGAGCGCCCGCGCGCCACCGGCGGTCGCGGCCCACAGCGCCTCGGCCGGGGTCATCCGCATCTCCCGCACGGCGAGCGCGATCACCAACGGTATCGAGGAGGTGTAGCTGGTTCCGGGGTTGCAGTCGGTCGCCAACGCCACCGTGATCCCCGCGTCGAGCAGCCGCCGGGCGTCGGGGTAGGGCGATCGGGTGGCGAACTCCACGCCGGGCAGCAGCGTGGCCACCGTGGTGCCGGCGGCGAGCGCATCGACATCGGCGTCGGTCAGATGCGTGCAGTGATCGACGCTCGCGGCGCCGAACTCCACGGCCAGCGCCACCCCCGGTCCGGCGGAGAGCTGGTTGCCGTGGACCCGCAGCCCGAGCCCGGCCGCCGCACCCGCCCGCAGCACGCAGCGGGCCTCGTCGCCGTCGAACGCGTGCGGGCTCGTCGGCTCGCAGAACACGTCGGTCCAGCGCGCGTGCGGCGCGCAGGCCCTCAGCATCTCCCCGGTCACGAGCGCGAGGTAGTCGTCGCGGGCCGCCCCAGCGGGCACCACATGTGCTCCGAGGAAGGTCGTCTCGACCGTGACCTCGCGGGCCAGCCGCAGCGCGCGCAGCTCGTCGGCGACGGTCAACCCGTAGCCGCTCTTGATCTCCACCGTGGTGGTGCCCTGCGCCCGGAGCTCGGCGATCCGCCCGGCCAGCAGCGCGCGCAGCCGCGCATCGCTCGCCTCCCGGGTGGCGGCGACGGTGGCCGCGATGCCGCCGCCGTCGTAGCGGGCGCCCGCCATCCGCGCGGCGAACTCGGCCGACCGGTCCCCGGCGAAGACCAGGTGGGTGTGGGTGTCGACGAAGCCGGGCAGCACGGCCCGGCCGCCGAGATCGGTCCGGGTGTCCGCGGGCGGGGCCTGGGCGGCCGGGCCGATCCAGGCGATCCGATCGCCGTCGACGACGATCGCCGCGTCGCGCAGGAGGCCCAGCGCCGAGCCGTCGCCCGCCCACGGATCGTTGGTCACCAGCTCGGCGATACCGGTGATCAGCCTGCTCATCCGCACTCCCGCAGCGGCTCGATCGCGGCGCGCAGCAAGGCGCCGACGTCGCCGAGCCGGTGCCGCCCACCCTCGACCACCGGCTGCCCGTCGACGATCACGGTGTCGACATCGGCGGCCGTCGCGGCATACAGAATCTGGTCCGGCGCCGCACCCGCGGTGCGCGCGGTGTCGCAGCGCACCGCGACGAGGTCGGCGCGCGCGCCCACCTCCAGTCGGCCCGCATCCGGCCAGCCGAGGCAGCCGTGGCCGGTGAGCGCCGCCAGCAGCTCGTCCGGGGCGAACCGGCCGCGCTCCCCCGACGCGAGCCGCTCATGCATCTCCAGCGCCCTCGCCTCCTCGAACGGGTCGATCAGCGCGTGCTGGTCGGTACCGAGCGCGAGCCGCACCCCGGCGTCGCGCAGGGCGCGGGCCGGCCCGATGCCGTCGGCGAGATCCCGTTCGGTGGTCGGACAGAGGCAGACGGTCGCGCCGCTGTCGCCGAGCAGCGCGATATCGGCGCCGGTTAGATGCGTGGCGTGCACCGCGGTCGTGCCCGGCCCCAGCACCCCCTCCGCCGCCAGCAGCCCGGTGGGTGTCGCGCCGTAGTACCCGAGGCAGGCCTCGTTCTCGGCGGGTTGTTCGGACAGGTGCACGTGCAGTGGTCGGGCGCGGGCGATCTCGGCGACGGTCCGCAGGGCCGGGCGCGGAACGGCCCGCACCGAATGCACGCCGACGCCGATTCGCATCCCCGGCCCGGCCGCCAGCTCGGCGACCCGCTCTGCCCACGCGTGCGGATCGCCGTCGGAGAAGGGCCGCTGCACCTCGTCGAGCGGCAGGTGACCGCCTGGCCCGAGCCCGCCCGCGAGATAGCAGATGTCGATCAGGGTCAGCCGGACCCCGGCGTCCGCGGCCGCCTGCCGCAGCGCGGCCGCCATCGCGTTCGGCTCGGTGTAGGGCACCCCGCCGGGGCCGTGGTGCAGGTAGTGGAACTCCCCGACGGCGGTGAACCCAGCCAGCGCCATCTCGGCGTAGGTGGCGCGGGCCAGGGCCAGGTAGGTGTCCGGGTCGAGCCGCCGGGCGAGGGCGTACATCCGCTCGCGCCAGGTCCAGAACGTGCCGCCGCAGCCATGGGTGCGCCCGCGCAGCGCCCGGTGGAACGCGTGGCTGTGGGCGTTGGCGAGCCCGGGCAGCGCGATCCCGGGCAGCCGGGCGGCCCCCCCGGCGTCGGCGTCCGCGGTGATCGTCGCGAACCGCCCTTCGACGATCTCGAACACCACGTCGGTGGCCGGACCCCCGGGCAGCAGTGCCTCCGCCGCGAACCAGCGGCTCACGGCTCCGCCATCGGGATCCGCAGTCCGTGCGCCGCCGCCGCCCGCTCGGCCTGCGGGTATCCGGCGTCGACGTGGCGCAGCACACCGGTGCCCGGATCGTTGGTGAGCACCCGCTCGATCTTCGCCCTGGCCAGCTCGGTGCCGTCGGCCACGGTGACCTGGCCGGCGTGGATGGACCGCCCGATGCCGACGCCGCCGCCGTCGTGGATCGACACCCAGGTCGCTCCCGACGCGGTGTTGACCAGCGCGTTGAGCAGCGGCCAGTCGGCGATCGCGTCGGAGGAGTCGGCCATCGCCTCGGTCTCCCGGTACGGCGAGGCAACCGAGCCCGCGTCGAGGTGGTCCCGGCCGATGACGATCGGGGCCGACAGCTCGCCCGCGGCGACCATGTCGTTGAACCGCGCCCCGGCGCGGTCCCGCTCGCCGTGGCCGAGCCAGCAGATCCGCGCCGGAAGGCCTTGGAAGACGACTCGCTGCCGCGCGGCCTCGATCCACCGGTGCAGGTGGTCGTCGTCGGGAAACAGGTCGAGCACCGCCGCGTCGGTGGCGTGGATATCGGCCGGGTCACCCGACAGCGCCACCCAGCGGAACGGGCCCTTGCCCGCGCAGAACAGCGGCCGGATATAGGCGGGCACGAATCCCGGGAATGCGAACGCCCGCTCGTATCCGCCGCGGCGGGCCTCGTCGCGAATCGAGTTGCCGTAGTCGAACACCTCCGCGCCCGCGTCGAGGAAACCGACCATCGCCTCGACGTGGCGGGCCATCGACTCCCGCGCCCGGTCGGTGAACTCCTCGGGCTTGCTCCGCGCGTAGTCGTCCCAGTCCTCGGTCGAGACACCCTCGGGCAGGTAGGACAGCGGATCATGGGCGGAGGTCTGGTCGGTGACGATGTCGACGCGAACGCCGCGGCGCAGCAGCTCCGGTAGCACGACGGCGCAGTTGCCGACGACCCCGACCGATGCCGCCCGGCGCTGCGACCGCGCCCGCTCGCACCGGGCGACCGCCTCGTCGAGGTCGGAGGCGAGCTCGTCGAGGTAGCGGGCGCGCAGCCGGCGGTGCAGGCGTTCGGGTTCGACGTCGACGATCAGACAGACCCCCTCGTTGAGGGTGACGGCGAGCGGCTGCGCCCCGCCCATCCCGCCGCAGCCGCCGGTGACGGTGAGGGTGCCGGCCAGCGTGCCGGCGAACCGCTTGGCGGCGACCGCGGCGAACGTCTCGTAGGTGCCCTGCAGGATGCCCTGAGTGCCGATATAGATCCACGAGCCGGCGGTCATCTGCCCGTACATGGTCAGCCCGAGCCTCTCGAGCCTGCGAAACTCCGGCCACGTCGCCCAGTCCCCGACGAGGTTCGCGTTGGCGATGAGCACCCGCGGCGCCCATTCGTGCGTGCGCAGCACACCCACCGGCCTGCCGGACTGCACCAGCATCGTCTCGTCGTCGCCGAGGGTGGTGAGGGTGCGCACCATCGCGTCGAAGCAGGCCCAGTCGCGGGCCGCGCGGCCGGTGCCGCCGTAGACGACCAGGTCGTCCGGACGCTCGGCGACCTCCGGATCGAGGTTGTTGCGCAGCATCCGCAGCGGGGCCTCGGTCTGCCAGGAGCGGGCGGTGAGCGCGGTGCCGCGCGGGGCCCTGACCGGGCGGGCGCCGTCCATTTCTGCCTCCCTTCGGCCGGCTCGTGAGCGGCGAGTACCGCTGGGGCGTTACTCGCCGCTCACGGGCGCGTCAGCGCAACGGGCCGGTGACCGACTCGGCCGCGGCGAGCGCCGCGCCCGAGGACACATAGTCGACCGCGGCCTCGATCTCGGGCGCAAGGTGGCGGTCGGGACCGGGGCCGCCGGCCCGGGCGCGCAGCCCGGCAACGACCGCGCCGGTGGCCGGCGCCGGGGCCAGCGGATGGCGCAGATCCAGCCCCCGCGCCGCGGTGAGCAACTCGATCCCCAGTACCCGGGTCAGCCCGTCCACGCCGCGCCGCAGCTTGCGGGCGGCCGCCCACCCCATCGAGACGTGGTCCTCCTGCATGGCGCTGGACGGGATCGAGTCCACCGACGCCGGTACCGCCAGCCGTTTGAGCTCGGACACGATCGCGGCCTGGGTGTACTGCGCGATCATGTGCCCGGAGTCGACGCCGGGGTCGTCTGCCAGGAAGGCGGGCAGCCCATGGCTGCGGGCGACGTCGAGGAACCGGTCGGTGCGTCGTTCGGCGATCGAGGCGATGTCGGCGACGGCGATCGCCAGGAAGTCCAGCACGAAGCCGAGCGGGGCGCCGTGGAAGTTGCCGTTGCTCTCCACCCGCCCGTCGCGGGTGACGACCGGATTGTCGATGGCCCCGGCGAGCTCCCGGGCGGCGACCTGCTCGGCGTGCGCGAGCGTGTCCCGCGCGGCCCCGTGGACCTGTGGGGCGCAGCGCAGCGAATAGGCGTCCTGCACGCGGGTGCAGTCCGGGGTGCGGTGGCTGGCCATGATCGCGGAATCGGCGAGCAGCACGCGCAGGTTCGCGGCGGCGTCGGCCTGTCCGGGATGCGGCCGCAACGCCTGCAGATCGGCCGCGAACACCGCGTCGGTCCCGAGCAGCGCCTCGACGCTCATCGCGGCCGCGAGGTCCGCGGTGCGCAGCAACCGGTGCAGATCGTGGCAGGCCAGCACCAGCATGCCGAGCATGCCGTCGGTCCCGTTGATGAGGGCGAGGCCTTCCTTCTCCCGCAGCACCACCGGCTCGATGCCGGCCGCGGCGAGCGCCTCCGCGGCCGGACGGCGCGTCCCGCAGGCGTCGCGGACCTCGCCCTCCCCGGTGAGCGCGAGCGCACAGCACGCGAGCGGGGCCAGATCTCCCGAGCAGCCCAGCGAGCCGTATTCGGGGACGATCGGGGTGATGCCCGCGCTGATCAGCGCCGCGTAGGCCCGCGCCGTCTCCGGCCGGATCCCGGTCCGCCCGGTGGCCAGCGTCGCCAGGCGCAGCAGCATGAGCGCGCGGACCACCTCACGCTCCACCTCGGGCCCGGACCCGGCCGCATGCGAGCGGACCACGCTCTGTTGCAGGCCCGCACGCAGCCGAGCCGGAATATGCCGGGTGGCCAGCGCTCCGAATCCGGTCGACACGCCGTAATGCGCGTCGGCATCGTCGGCCAGCGCGTCGATGACCGCCCGGCTGCGGGCGATCTCGGCCTCCGCCTCGGGGGCCAGCGCCACGGGCGCTCCGTCCCGGGCGACAGCGACGATCTCCGTCGCGCACAGCGGGCCGGTTCCGACGGTCACGGCGTTCATCTGTCCATAGGACACCCAACCCGTCGCCGCCGCCAGGCTCCGGAAATCCGGCCCAATATACAAGAAGGGCCGGAGCGGAATTGCTCCGGCCCTTCGTCAGTCCCTCAGCTGGCCCGTCCGACGTCGAACGGGTCGGCGACCTTCACGCTACGCGAACGCTTCTTCTTCGGGGCTTCGGCGGCGGGCTGCGGCGCTGCCGGCGGTGTGACATCGCGCCGCTCGTATGCCTCGAGGATCTCGCCGCGGATTCGTCCGCGCGAGGACACCTCGAATCCGTTCTCCCGGGCCCACGCACGGATCGCCTCGTTACGCGCCCGAACCTCGGCCGCCGTCGCCCCGGCGGCCGAGCCCGCCGCCTGCCTCGACGCGACCACAGTGGACGCACCCACCCGCCGCCGCGATCCGCCGCGCCCCGTGTTCCGCGCGGCGGCAACGAAGGGAGCCAACGCTTCGTCGAGCTTCCGGCGGTTCACCTCGGACAGGTCGATCTCATATGTCCGACCGTCCACAGCGAACTCGACGGTCTCCGACGCATCCGATCCATCGAGGTCGTCGACCAGGCGGACCACAACGTTTCGCGCCATCCAACACATCCATTCTCGAACTTGCGTGAGACACGCCACACACTCGCTTGCAGTCAAAGCGAGCGTATCAGGACTCGCGTCTTCGCAATCCTGGGGTTCGGCGATCCGGGAGCCGACAACCGATGGGCGGATATCTATTCTTTCGGCCGGTCGAGCAACCGGATTCCGATCCCGAGACCGTTCGTTCCGGCCGCCGGCCGGCTCGGCCCGGCTCGACCCCCGCCCCGCCCGCGCCGCCGGCGGCTCAATGGGGCAGGGGAAGCAGGTTCACCCACCCGGTGCAGAGCACCAGCGCGAGGAAACCCATCACCGCCCCGAATCCGGCGCCCATCATCAGCGCCTCCCGGTCCCGGATGCGCGCCCCGACGAGCGCGAACAGCAAGGAGAGCAGGGCGATGACGGCGAGCAAGATCCCGAAGACGAGCTGTTCCGCGCGGGAAGGGTCCATCGGTTCCTCCCGAAGCCTGCATGGATCGGCGCGAGATTCGGCCTTCCCGGACAACGGTCCCGCGAAACGCCGCGGAGCGCATCAGCTCGCCCCAAACGCCTGGTTGCGCCCGCCTGTGTTCTCTGTCACGATCGGGCCACGCGCACACGCGCCCCGAGCCACCACCCAGCCGAACCGCGGGATGGCCAGAAACGGCCTCCCGCGGTTCGCGCATCCGACCAGCCGCGGCGCGTTTCGGACCGCGCCATCCGGGTTATCCGATCGGCGAATCGATCGGCCGTCTGCGGGGAGAGCGCCATGCCGCAATGCGAGGTATGCGGAAACGACTACGACATGGCCTTCGAGGTGCACGCCCAGGGGGCCGTGCACGTGTTCGACAGCTTCGAGTGCGCGATCCACCGGATGGCTCCCGTGTGCGAGCACTGCGGCTGCCGGGTCGTCGGGCATGGGGCGCAGGCCGACGGACGGTTCTTCTGCTGTGCGCACTGCGCGCGTGCGGCGGGCGTGGGCGCCGAGATCCGCGACCGGATGTGACCCGCGGTCCCGGATCTCGGGGCTCAGCTGCTCGTGCCGAAGTCCTCCGGGGAGGCGCTGTCGAGGAACCGCCGGAACTGCTCGAGCTCGTCGGCCTGCTCCGGGGCGCCGGTCGCGGTGTCACCGGACTCGCCCACGAGCGCGTCGGCGTCGATCACCTCCGCATTGGCCAGCGCGGCCTCGTCGAGCACCACCTCCTCGGCCTGGATCGGCACGTCGAGGTGCAGGGCCAGGGTGACGGCATCGCTGACCCTGGCCGACACCCGGGTGCCCTCGTCGAGGACGAGCTCGGCGTGGAAGATGCTGTCGCGCAGCTCGGTGATCCGCACGTGCTCCAGTCTGCGACCGGCCGAACTGATGACGTTCGCGATCAGTTGATGGGTCACCGGACGGGGCGTGGTGACGTGCTGCCGCTCGAGCTCGATCGCGGTGGCCTCGGGCAGGCCGACACAGACCGGAAGGACCCGGTGTCGGCCTGCCGTTTCCTGAAGCAGCAGCACCGGATGTGACTCGCGGGGGTCCAGACCGACCGCCACGACGCGCATCTCCTGCACAGCATTCACCTCTCCCAGGAAACCGTACGCGTATACCCCCGATCCGGGTCGGCCAACACGCGAGTTTCCGGACCCGGGGTTGGACCGTAGCGGGCCGGGGTAGCCGGGCACAGGTGATCGCAGCCGCCGGGAGGATGAATGAGCACAGTGCCGGAGGGCCTGCCACGGGTCGTCGTCGTCGGTGCCGGTTTCGCCGGGCATCGGGCCGCGCACGAGCTGTCGCGACGCCTGGCCGGGCGGGCAGAGGTCGTTCTGGTCAACTCGACCGACTATTTCCTGTACCTGCCGCTACTGCCGGAGGTGGCCACCGGCGCCCTGGACCCGCGGCGGATCTCGGTGTCGCTGACCGCGACCCTGCCCGCGGTGCGGCTGTGTCTCGGCGTGGTCGACGCGGTGGACCTCGCGGCGGAAACCATCGGATACACCGATCCCGAGGGCGTCTCCCACCGGCTGCGCTACGACCGGCTGGTGCTCGCCATGGGCAGCGTCAACAAGCTGCTGCCCATTCCGGGCGTCGCCGAGTACGCTCACGGGTTCCGCGGGATCCCCGAGGCGCTCTACCTGCGCGATCACGTGACCCGCCAGGTGGAGCTGGCCGCGGCCACCGACGACCCGGACGAGCGCCCCGCGCGCTGCACCTTCGTCGTGGTCGGCGCCGGGTACACGGGCACCGAGGTCGCCGCCCAGGCCTGCCTGCTCACCAGGGACCTGGTCCGCGGGCGCCAGGAGCTTTCCGGGCAGCCGATGCGGTGGCTGCTGCTGGACCTGGCCGACCGGGTACTGCCCGAGCTGGACGAGCGGCTGTCGGCGACGGCGGACCGGGTGCTGCGCGAGCGTGGAGTGCAGGTGCGCACCGGCACCTCCGTGGACAAGGCCACCGCCGAGGGGGTGCGGCTGAGCGACGGCGAGTTCGTGCCGACACGGACGCTGGTCTGGTGTGTCGGGGTGCGCCCCGACCCGCTCGCCGAGCTGCTCGGGCTTCCGTTGGAGCAGGGCCGCGTCGTCGTCGACAACCAACTGCGCGTGCTCGACCAGGCGAACGTGTGGGCCTGCGGTGACGCCGCCGCGGTCCCCGACCCCTCCCGGCCAGGCCGGCTCACCGCGATGACCGCCCAGCACGCCACGCGCCAGGGCCGGCTCGCCGGGCGCAACGTCGCGGCGTCGCTGGGCTATGGCACCGCGGTGCCCTACCGGCATCGCGACCTCGGCTTCGTCGTCGACCTCGGTGGTCGCGACGCCGCGGCCAACCCGCTGCACATCCCGATGTCGGGGTTGCCGGCCAAGACGATCACCCGCGGCTACCACCTGGCCGCGATGCCCGGTAACCGGATACGCACCGCGGTGGACTGGGTGCTCGAGGCCCTCCTCCCCCGCCAGCGGGTGCAGCTGGGGCTGATCCGCTCACCTGCCGTCCCGCTCGACACCGCGTCTCCCGAGCTCCCCCGCACCGCCGGCGACGGGACCCGGTCAGCCGGGGGTGACGACAACGAGCCCGCGTGACACGTCGGCGCATCCCCGCATCGGCGGCGGCGCCGGCCTCGGTATCGTCGCCGGCGACGAACGATGCGTGAATCGCGCGTAGCCGGAGAGGAATTCTCCCGGTCTACCGCGCGTCTGCTACGCCAATCGGACTCTCGACCGAACCGAATTTGTGCTGGGATGACAAGTTCGGGCGCGAAGAATTAACCAGAGTTGCGAAGAGATCGAGAAGGGTCCAGAGCAGCATCGGATCCATGACGGCTGGGCATTCGCCGGCTGGATGGTCGCTGGCTGGGAACTCGTCAGGGGGGCCCGCCGGGCCGCAACCCGGTACCGGGAACCGCTCGGCCCGGCTCCGCGAGGCTGAGCGGGCCGAGAACTTCCCGGTCGCGCTGCGGGTGCTCCCGGCCCGGTTTCGGACCCATCTGCGTGCCGTCTACGACGTCGTCCGGGTGATCGACGACCTCGGCGACGAGGCCGACGGCGACCGGACCGCCCAGCTGGAGGCCTTCGCGGAGGATCTCGCGCTGGTCTGGGCGGGCGGAACCGCCGCGCCGCGTTCGCCGGTCCTGCGCAGGCTGGCCCCCACCGTCGACGTCTGCGGGCTGCCGCGCGAGCCGTTCGACCGGCTGATCGCGGCGAATCTGCAGGATCAGCGGGTCACCCACTACGAGACCTGGTCCGACCTGCTCGGCTACTGCGAGTTGTCCGCGGTGCCGATCGGCCGGCTGGTGCTCGCGGTGTTCGGCGAACGCGGTTCGGTACCCGATACGGCGACGATCCGGGCGTCCGACGAGGTGTGCACGGCGCTGCAACTGCTGGAGCACTGGCAGGACGTCGCCGAGGACCGCCTCCGGGGGCGCACCTACCTGCCGGCGGAGGATCTGGCGGCCTTCGGTGTCGGCGCCGACGACCTCGACGCGCCCAGCGCCGGGCCGGCGCTGCGCAGACTGCTCGCCTGCGAGACCGCCCGCGCGGTGGCGCTGCTCGATTCGGGTGCCGGCGTCGTGCGCCGGATGCGGGGCTGGGGCCGGCTCGCCGTGGGCGGCTATGTCGCCGGTGGCCGGGCCGCGGCCGACGCGCTGTGCCGCCAGGAATGGGACGTGCTGCGCCGGTCGCCCGCCCCCCGACGCCGTGATGTCGCCCGTCATCTCGTCGCCGAACTGACCCGGAGCCCTCGATGACGCCACCACGCCACGCGCCGAGCTCCTTGCAGGGGGCCTACGCGGCGTGCGAGTCCATCACCCGCAGCGAGGCGCGCAACTTCTACTACGGAATCCGGCTGCTTCCCCCGGCGAAGCGATCGGCGTTGTGCGCGGTCTACGCCCTGGCGCGGCGCATCGACGACATCGGCGACGGGGACCTGCCGGCCGCCGAGAAGGCCCGCGCGCTGGCCGAGGTCCGCACCGCGCTGCGCACCCCGCCGGACCCGGCCGATCCGGTCCTCACCGCGGTGACCGACGCCGCGGACCGCTACCCGATCCCGATGGGCGCCTTCGACGAGCTCGTCGACGGAGTCGAGCGCGACGTCCGGATGGACACGGCGGGGCTGACCTACCAGAGCTTCGAGGACATGGTCGGGTACTGCCGCTGCGTGGCAGGCTCGGTCGGGCGGCTGTGCCTGGGCATCTTCGGCTCCCGGCCGCATCCGGACGCGGACCGCTACGCCGATGCGCTCGGCATCGCGCTGCAGCAGACCAACATTCTGCGCGACATCCGCGAGGACCTGCTCAACGGCCGGATCTACCTGCCCCGCGAGGACCTGGACCGATTCAGTGCCGAGCTCGTCACCGACGAGCTCGGCGCGCTGGTGGACAAGACCGGCGGCCTGGCGCAGCTGATCACGTTCAGCGCCGCCCGCGCGCGCGAGTGGTACGCCGACGGGCTGCGCCTGATCCCGCTGCTGGACCGGCGCAGCGCCGCCTGCGCCGCCGCGATGGCCGGCATCTACCGCAGGTTGCTGGAGGACATCGCGGCCGACCCGTCGTCGGTGTACCGCCGCCGGCGGTCGCTGTCGGGCTGGCAGAAGGCCGGCGTGGCGGCGCGGGCGCTGTCCGGGCTGGGCGCGGTGCCGGGAGGCGCGACGCCATGAGCCTGCGCGTGGGTGTGATCGGCGGTGGGCTGGCCGGGATCACCGCCGCCCTGCGGTGTGCCGACGCGGGGTGCGCGGTGACGCTGCTGGAGTCCCGGCCCCGCCTCGGCGGGCTGGCGGCGTCGTTCCGTCGCGGCGACCTCGACGTCGACACCGGACAGCATGTGTTCCTGCGCTGCTGCACGTCCTACCGGGCGCTGCTGGAGCGGCTCGGGGTCGCCGACCAGGTGGTTCTGCAACATCGGTTGGACATCGAGGTCCGCACCCCCGGCCGCAGGCCGAGCCGGTTGCGCCGCAACCGCCTTCCGGCGCCCCTGCACCTCGCGGGGGCGCTGCTTCGTTACCGTCCGCTTCCGGTCCACGACCGGCTGCGGCTGATCGGCGCGGCGCTGGCGATGCGCGCGCTCGACCCGGCCGACCCCGCGACCGACGCGCGCAGCTTCGCCGAATGGCTGCGCGAGCACGGCCAGAGCGACCGCGCCGTGACGGCGCTGTGGGATCTGGTCGGGGTGGCGACGCTCAACACGACCGCGGACCGCGCCTCGCTGGCCCTGGCCGCCACCGTCTTCCAGCAGGGCCTGCTCACCGACCCCGCAGCCGGTGACATCGGCTGGTCCCGGGTGCCGCTGGGACGGCTGCACGACGACGCCGCGGGAGGCGCGCTGCGGGCCGCGGGGGTCGACGTGCGGATCTCGACGAAGGCCTGCGGCCTGGCGGCGCGGCCGCCGGGCTGGCGGCTCGCCGTCACCCGGGGAGTGGACAACAAGGAGGAGCTGGTGTTCGACCGCATCGTCTGCGCCGTGCCCCCCACGGCCGCGGACCGGCTGCTGCCCCCCGAGACCCTGCGGTGCCCACCCGGATGGGCCGAGTCCCTGGGCAGCTCGCCGATCATCAACGCCCACGTCGTCTACGACCGCCGCGTGCTCGACGCCGACTTCGTCGCCGCGCTCGACTCGCCCGTGCAGTGGGTGTTCGACCGGACGGCGGCCGCCGGGCCGCACCGCGACCGGCCGCCGGACGCGCAGTATCTCGCGGTCTCGCTCTCGGCCGCCGACGACGTGATCACCAGGCCGACGGCGCAGCTGCGCGCCCAGCTGCTGCCGGCGCTGGCCGCGCTGCTGCCGGCCGCCCGCGACGCCGCGGTGCTCGACTTCTTCGTCACCCGCGAACCGCACGCCACGTTCCGCGCGGCGCCGGGCAGCGCGGCGCTGCGCCCGCCCGCCCGCACCGCACTGCCGGGCCTTTTCCTCGCGGGGGCGTGGACCGACACCGGATGGCCCGCGACGATGGAGGGCGCGGTGCGTAGCGGCGAGGCCGCCGCGGACGCCCTGCTCGCCGGCGCGGGCTCGGTCGTCACCGGGGCGGCTGCATGACCGGGGGCCCGCGCACCGAACCGATCGACGCCCGCGCGGTGCTCGGCCGTTGCCGCGACGCCGTCGCCCCGGCACTGCGCGCCGCCGTCGCCCGGCTGGACCCGGCCAGCCGCGAACAGGCCACCTACCACCTCGGCTGGACCGAGCTCGACGGCCGCCCCGGCGCAGGCGGCGGGAAGGCGGTGCGCCCCGCACTGGCGCTGATCTCCGCCGCGGCGGCGGGCGCGCCGATCGCGGCCGGGCTGCCCGGCGCGGTCGCCGTCGAGCTGGTGCACAACTTCTCGCTGCTGCACGACGATCTCATGGACGGCGACACCGAGCGCCGCCACCGGCGCACGGTGTGGGCCCAGTGGGGTGCGGCGGCCGCGATCCTCACCGGGGACGCGCTGCTCGCCCTGGCCCACGAGGTGCTGCTGGAGGCGGGGTCGCCGGATGCGGCCGAGGCCGCGCGGCTGCTCGCCGCGACGGTCCGGGAGCTGATCCGCGGCCAGGCCGAGGACGTCGCCTTCGAGCAGCGCGACGACGTCACCGTCTCCGAATGCCTCGCCATGGCCGCGGGCAAGACCGGTTCGCTGCTGGCCACCAGCGCGGCCGTCGGGTCGATCCTGGCCGGCGGGCCCGCCGGTCTCACCGCGGCCCTGCACGGCTACGGCGCCGAGCTCGGGATGGCGTTCCAGCTCGTCGACGACCTGCTCGGGATCTGGGGTGACCCGGCGGTGACCGGCAAACCGGTGCTCTCGGACCTGCGCTCCCGCAAGATGTCACTTCCGGTGACCTATGCGGTGCACCACGGCGGGGCCGCAGGGCGCGAGCTCGCGCGCTGGTTGGCCGCGCCCGGCCCGGCGGGGGAGGTCACCGACGAACCGCAGCTGCGCCGGATCGCCGCGCTGGTCGAGGACGGCGGTGGCCGGGACTGGGCCGCGGCCGAGGCGCGCAGACGAATGGCTTTGGCGGAGAAGGCACTGGCCGGCGCCGAGCTTCCCGACCGACCCCGGGCGGAGCTCGTCGCGCTCGGCCGCTACCTCGTGGACCGGGAGTTCTGATGACCCTGACGACAGGCCGCGGCACCGGCCCGGCGCCGGCCACGACCGTGGCCGGGGCGCTCGAGGCGGCCACCGGTTACCTGCGGGCTCAACAGGTTCCGCAGGGCTGGTGGAAGGGCGAGCTCGAGACGAACGTGACCATGGACGCCGAGGATCTGCTGCTGCGCGAGTTCCTCGGCGTCCGGCAGGAACAGGAGACCGCCGAGGCGGCCCGCTGGATCCGTTCCCAGCAGGGCATCGACGGCAGCTGGGCGAACTTCCGCGGCGGCCCCGGGGACCTGTCGACCACCGTGGAGGCATGGGTCGTGCTGCGCCTGGCGGGCGACGAGCCCGAGGCGGAGCACATGCGCCGCGCCGCGGATTTCGTGCTGGCGGGCGGCGGCCTGGAACGCAGCCGGGTGTTCACCCGGATCTGGCTCGCCCTGTTCGGGCTGTGGTCGTGGGAGGAGCTCCCCGACATGCCCCCGGAGCTGGTGTTCCTGCCACCCTGGTTCCCGCTCAACGTCTACGACTGGGGGTGCTGGGCCCGCCAGACCGTGGTGCCGCTCACCATCGTCGCCACGCTGCGCCCGTCGCGCCCGCTCCCGTTCGGGGTCGACGAGCTGCGCACGGGCGCGCCGCGGCCCCCGCAGGCGCGGGCGTGGACGCTGGCCGGCGCGTTCGAGCGCCTGGACTCGGTGCTGCACCGTTACTCGCGCAATCCGATCCGGCCGCTGCGGCGGCTGGCGATGCGCCGGGCCGCCGAATGGGTGCTGGCCCGCCAGGAGGCCGACGGCTCGTGGGGCGGCATCCAGCCGCCGTGGGTCTACTCGCTGCTCGCTCTGCACCTGCTCGGTTATCCGGCCGACCATCCCGCGATGCGCGCGGGGCTGCGCGGGCTCGACCGGTTCCTGATCCGCGAACAGACCGGCGACGGCTGGGTGCGCAGGCTGGAGGCCTGCCAGTCCCCGGTCTGGGACACCTGCCTCGCCGTCACCGCACTGCTCGACGCCGGCGCCGCGCCCGACGACCCGGACGTGCAGCGCGCCGCGGACTGGCTGCTGGACGAGGAGATCCGGGTGCCCGGCGACTGGGCGGTGCGCCGCCCTGATCTCGAGCCGGGGGGCTGGGCCTTCGAGTTCGACAACGACGGCTACCCCGATATCGACGACACCGCCGAGGTGGTGCTGGCGTTGCGCCGGGTCGCACATCCGGACCACGAGCGGTTGCGCGGGGCGATCGACCGGGCGGTGGCCTGGAACATCGGCATGCAGTCCCGCGACGGCGGGTGGGGCGCCTTCGACGCCGACAACACCCGCGAGGTGATCACCAAGCTGCCGTTCTGCGACTTCGGCGCGGTGATCGACCCGCCGTCGGCGGATGTCACCGCGCATGTCGTGGAGATGCTCGCCGCCGAGGGCCGCGCCGACGACCCCGCCTGCCGCCGCGGGGTGGCGTGGCTGCTGGATGCCCAGGAGCCCGACGGGTCCTGGTTCGGCCGGTGGGGCGCCAACCACATCTACGGCACCGGCGGCGTGGTCCCCGCGCTCGTGGCCGCCGGGATCCCCGCGTCGGCTCCGGCGATCCGGCGGGCGGTGGGATGGCTGGAACGCCACCAGAACCCCGACGGGGGCTGGGGTGAGGACCTGCGCTCATACACCGATCCGGCGTGGATCGGGCGCGGCACGTCCACGGCCTCGCAGACGGCGTGGGCCCTGCTCGCGCTGCTGGCCGCGGGCGAGCGGTCCGGGGCCGTGGAGCGCGGGGTGCGCCGGCTCGTCGACACCCAGCTCCCGGACGGGTCCTGGGACGAGCCGGAGTTCACCGGAACCGGATTTCCGGGCGCCTTCTACATCCGCTACCACCTGTACCGGATGGTGTTCCCGATCTCGGCGCTCGGCAGATACCTGCGAAGGGGGAGTCCACGATGAGCCCCGTTGCGGCGGCCTACCCCGAGACCACGCTGCGCAGCCCGGTGGTCTGCGCCCCGCTGAGCGTGGAACGGGCCGCCCTCGGCAAGCGGGTCGGCGACGTGCCGGTGCGGCACACCGGCGCCGGCCGCGACCGGTCGGCCACCGCGGCCGCGCAGCTCGCCGCGGCCGGGCCGCGGCCCGTCCTCGTCGCCGGGGTGGCGGGCGCGCTCACCGCCCCGCTGCGTCCCGGCGACCTGGTGGTGGCCGACGAGGTGCGCAGCGAGGGCGCCGAGCCGATCCGGCTGCCCACCGCCCGGCCGCTGGCCGCGGCGCTGCGGCGGCTCGGGCTGCGGGTCCACGTCGGGCCGGTCTTCTCCAGCCCGGTCCTCGTCGGCGGCGCCCGGCGGGCCGCGCTCGCCGCCACCGGAGCACTCGCCGTCGACATGGAGTCGGCGTGGCTCGCGCCGGCCGCGGGTGGCGGCCCGTTCGCGGTCGTGCGGGCCATCGTCGACACCCCGGAGGCGCCGCTGGCCCGGCCCGGGACACCGGGCCGCGGGCTGGCCGCGCTGCGGTCGCTGCGCCGCGCCGCACCCGCGCTGCGGGACTGGGCGCAGGCCGCCGGGCCGCGCGCGGTCGAGCTGGCCTCGCCGAGGTCGTTCTGCGCCGGGGTGGAGCGCGCCATCGACACCGTGGACCGGGCGCTGGACCGCTTCGGCCCACCGGTGTACGTGCGCCGCCAGATCGTGCACAACGCCCATGTGGTGCGCAGGCTGACCGACCGCGGGGCGGTGTTCATCCAGGAGCTCGACGAGGTCCCGCCGGGCGCGCGGGTCGTGCTCGCCGCGCACGGGGTCACCCCCGCCGTCCGCGAGCAGGCCACCGCCCGGGATCTGTCGGTCATCGACGCCACCTGCCCGCTGGTCACCAAGGTGCACGCCGAGGTGCGCCGGTTCACCGGCCGCGGGCACACGGTGTTCCTGATCGGGCACGCCGACCACGAGGAGGTGCAGGGCACCGTCGGGGAGGCGCCCGCCGACGTGGTCGTCGTGGAGGACGTCGAGGCCGCGCTGCGGGTGCAGCCCCGCGACCCCGAGCGGGTCGCCTACGCGATGCAGACCACGCTCGCCGTCGATGAGGCCGAACGGATCGCCGAGGTCCTGCGCGGCCGCTTCCCCGCACTCGTGGGCCCGCGCACCGACGACATCTGCTACGCCACCACCAACCGGCAGCGCGCGATGCGTGCGGTCGCGGCGAGCACCGACCTGGTGCTGGTCGTCGGGTCGGAGAACTCCTCGAACTCGCGGCGGCTCGTCGAGGTGGCCGGCCGGGAGGGGGCGGCGGCGCATCTGATCGACGACGTGGACGACCTGGAGCTGTCCTGGCTCGCGGGCGTGCGCCGGATCGGGGTGAGCGCGGGCGCCTCGGCGCCCGACCACCTGGTCGCCGAGCTCGTGTCCTGCCTGTCCGGGTTCGGCCCGACGAGCGTCACCGCGAACCCCACCGTGACCGAGGACGTCGCGTTCACGCTGCCCAAGGAGGTGAGTTGAGAAGTGGCGATGCCGCTGCGGCAGACCCTGCGACTCACGGCCTATCTCGCGAAGCAGAAGATCCGGCGCGTCGAGAAGTTCCCGCTGCTCGTCGAGCTCGAACCGCTGTTCGCCTGCAACCTCACATGCGCGGGCTGCGGCAAGATCGCCCAACCCGCGTCGCTGCTCAAACAGCGGATGCCGGTCGAACAGGCGGTGGCTGCCGTCGAGGAGTGCGGCGCGCCGATGGTCTCCATCGCGGGCGGCGAGCCGCTCATGCATCCGCAGATCGACGAGGTGGTGCGCGAGCTGCTCGACCGCCGCAAGATCGTGTTCCTGTGCACCAACGCGGTGCTGCTGCCCCGCCACCTGCACCGGTTCACCCCGCACCGCGACTTCGCCTGGATGGTGCATATCGACGGGCTGCGCGAGCGGCACGACGCGTCGGTGCGCCGCCGCGGCGTCTTCGACCAGGCCGTCGCGGCGATCAAGCTCGCGCAGAGCCGGGGTTTCCGGGTCATGACGAACACCACGTTCTTCGACACCGACACCCCGCAGGACGTCATCGACGTGCTGACCTTCCTCAACGACGAGCTCGGCGTGGACAACATGCAGATCTCGCCCGGGTACGCCTACGAGAAGGCCCCCGACCAGGAGCATTGGCTGGGCGTGGCGCAGACCCGCGAGCTGTTCGCCAAGGCGTTCGCCGACGGGCGGCGCCGCCGCTGGCGGCTCAACCACTCCCCGGTTTTCCTGGACTTCCTCGAAGGGAAACGCGAGTTGTCCTGCACGGCGTGGGGTATCCCGTCATATTCCCTGCTGGGATGGCAACGGCCCTGCTACCTGCTCGACGATGGCTACGCGGCGACCTATGAGGAGCTCATCCGGGAGACCGAATGGTCGGCCTTCGGGCGCGGCCGGGACCCGCGGTGCGCGAACTGTATGGCGCACTGCGGCTACGAGCCCTCCGCGGTGCTGGCCACGGTCGACTCGCTCCGCGAGTCGCTGCGGGCCGCGACGGGTGGCTGAACCGGGTGCGACCGAGGATCGATGCGGTGGGGTCGTTATCTCCGCGTTATCAGCCTCAGTATGCTTCCGGCAGACAACATCGACCCGGAGAGGTAGTACCCGCGCATGCCGGAGCATCGGATGACGATCCATCTTCCGCCCCTCGGATCGTTGCTCCGGCAGGCCGGACGACCACTGCTCGAGTCCACCCTCATCCCGCTCGGCCTGTTCTGGATCCTGTTCAACCACGTCGGGTTCGACGCCGGGCTGTTCGCCGCGCTCGGCTGGTCGGCCGCCGCGATCTGCAGCAGGCTGGTCCTGCGCAAGCGCCTTCCGGCGATCCTGCTGATCAGCACCGCGCTGCTGGTGGTCCGGACGGTGGTCGGGTACTGGAGCGGGAGCGCGTTCCTCTACTTCATCCAGCCCACCGCGCAGAACTTCGTCTTCGCGCTGATGCTGCTGCTCACGATCGGCTTCGACCGGCCGCTGCTGGCGAAGCTGGCCGACGACTTCTGTGTCTTCCCCGAGGCGCTGACCGGGCATCCGCGGATCAAGCACTTCTTCCGGCGGGTCTCGGTGCTGTGGGCGATGGTGTTCCTGGTCAACGGCGCGACGACGCTCGCGGTGCTGGCCACCCAGACCGTCGGGGACTATCTGATGGTGTCCACGGCCGGCTCGTACACGGTCGTGGCCATGGGCATCGGGCTGTCGCTGTGGTGGTTCCACCGGTCGCTGGCCGGCGAGGGCATCCGGCTGCGCATCGGTGCGCCCGCGGCGGCCTGAGCCGGTCAGACCCGCCCGGCCAGCGCGGCCAGCTCCCCGTCCAGATCCCGGCGGCCGAAGGCCTCCGCGCCGCGGCGCAGCGCGGCCAGCCGGGACGGCTCGGCGCGCAGCCCCCGGATCGCCGCCGTCACGTCGGCGGGCCGCGGGCAGACGACGGCAAGTCCTGCCCGCGCCATCATCTCCGCGCCGGCGCGGCCGTGTCCGGGCACGGGCGCGGCGAACAGCACCGGCCGTCCGACCGACAGCGCCTCGGTGGCGATCATGCCGCCCGCGGTCGTCAGGACCACGTCGGCCGCCGTGATCTGCTGCGCGACCCGGTCGGTCCAACCGTGCACGACCAGCCGGTCGCCGGGCTCACCGCGGGCCAGCAGCCGGGCGCGCAACCGCTCGTTGCGCCCGCACAGCACCACCGCGGCCACCCCGGGTCCGGCCGCCAGTACGGCCTCGACCAGCGGCTCGAGCCCGCCGAAGGCCAGCGAGCCACCGGTCACCAGCACGACGAAGGCGTCGGCGGGCAGACCCGCGGCCGCGCGCGCGGCGGCCTGGTCGCCGGGCCGGAAGCAGGGGCCGACGGCGGGCGGGACGATCCTGATGTGGCCCCGCGGGGCCACCGCCCGTGCCTGCGCCCGGGACTCGGGCAGCAGCGTCCAGGTCTCGTCGAGCTCGGGCCACACCCAGAACGGGTGCACCGCGACGTCGGTGACGACCGCCACGGCGCGGGCCGGCAGCCTGCCGCGGCGACGCAACCAGGCCAGCCCGCCGGAGATCATCGGATAGGTCGAGACCACCAGGTCCGGCCGCTGCGCCGCCACCAACGGCGCCAGCGCCCTGCCCAGCCGGGCCGCCACCATCCGCTTGCACAGCTGCGCGACGCCGGGGAAGCGCACGAGCAGGTCGTAGCCCGCACCATAGAGGCCGGGAGCGAACCGCATCGTCCCCGCGTACGCGCGGCGCAGCAGCCCGTCGCGCCACCGGCTGCCGCGGCCGGTCCGCTCGACCTCGCGGATCTGTGCCTGCGGCCAGAGCACGCGCATCCGCGCGGCCAGAGCACGGGCCGCCGCGACATGGCCCTGCCCGACCGGTGCCGACAACAGCAGGATCCGCCGGGGTTCGGCTCCTCCCATACGGCCACGCTAGCGCGCCGTCGATCACCGGGGGCTTCGTGAGCTCACCGACGCTGCTGCCGCAGACCACCCGGACCGCGAACCCCGCCGCCGCGCCGCCGCGCCGGTTGCTGCTCGTGACCGGCAGCCTCGGCGCGGGCCACCACGCCGCCGCCCGCGCGGTCGAGGAACGGGCCCGCCAGGTGTGGCCGGGCGTCGAGGTGAGCTGGACCGAGACGCTCGACGGGATGGGCCGGTACACCGGGCGCCTCTTCCGCGCCGTCTACGCGGGCTGCATCCGCCGCCTGCCTTGGCTCTACGAGCTCTACCTGTGGCTGCTCTGGCACGTGGCCCCGTTCCGCGCCGGTACCCGGGCGATCATCGGCGCCTGGAGCGGGCGCGGCCTGGCCCGGTCACTGGCTCGCCACGATCCCGACCTCGTCGTCGCCACGTTCCCCGAGGGCATCACCGGGCTCGGGTGGTTGCGCAGGCGCGGCAGGCTCGCGGCGCCCGCGGTCGCGCTGATCGTCGATCCGGCGCCGCATCCGCTCTGGGCCGACCCGGCCCTGGATCTGCACCTGGTCTCCACCGCGGCCGGGGCGCAGCTGCTGGAACGCGCGGCCCCCGGCGCCCGGGGCCGGGTGTCGGGCCTTCCGGTCACGGCTCGGTTCGTCCCGCCCCCCGAGAGCCCCGGGACGGCCCCGGCGGACCACCGGCCGCGGGCCTATGTGTCGTGCGGCTCGATGGCCTTCGGGGATGTCGCCGCGGCGTGCACCGCCGTCCTCGATGCGGGCGCGGACGTGCTGGTCAGCTGCAGCCGCGACGCCGCGGTGCGGCGGCGGCTGGACCGGTTGGCCCGCACGCACCCCCGGGGCGACCGGATGCGGGTCGTGGACTGGATCGATGACCCCGCCGGCGCGACCGGCGCCTGTGACCTGGTGGTGACCAACGCCGGTGGCGCCACCGCGGCCGAGACGCTGGCCTGCGCCCGCCCGCTGCTGATCTTCGCCCCGATCGCGGGCCACGGCAGGGCGAACGCCGCCGTGCTCGCGCGGGCCGGCCTGGCCACGGTGTGCCCGGGACCCGCCGAGCTCGCCGCCGCGGTCGCCGAGCTCATCGAGCCGCGGCGGCGAGCCGCCGTGCAGCGGGACCTGCGGGCCTTCCTCGCCACCTCCGACCTCGCGGCCGACGTCGCGGCGCTGGCCGGGCTCGCCGCCGGGCGCCGCGCCACCCTCGGCCCCCGGCTGCGCGCGCAGGACGCGTTGTTCCTGCACGCCGCGACCGCGCGGGTGCCCCAGCAGGTCGGCGCCCGGATCCTGGTGGAGGACCCGGCGCGCCGCGACGACTGGCCCGACCACCTCGTCGAGCTGATCCGCCGCCGGGTCCCGGAGATCGGCCTGCTGCGCAGGCGACTGGCCCCGCCGCGGCCGGGGCTGCCGCTGCACTGGGTCGACGACGATGCCGCCGACCCGGCCCGGCACGTCCGGCCGCGGATGGTCGAGATCGGTCCCGACGCCGACCATCCGAACTGGGACGACGCGGTCACCGCCTTCTTCGCCACCCCCGTCGACCCGGTGCGCACCGGCTGGGAGCTGCAGGTCGCCCGGGACCGCGCGGTGGGCCAGGTCGCCGTGCTGGCGAAGGTGCACCACGCCCTCGGGGACGGTCTGGCCGTCACCGACGCGCTGGTGCGGCTGCTCGCCGACGAGGAGTCGGTCCGCCGGGTCGGGCCCGCGACGCAGGCCGATCCGGTTCGGCCGACCGTCGCCGGGCGCCGCGCCGGGGCAGTGAACACCGTGCACACCCTGCGCCGCGCCGCGACGGTCGCGCGCGGGGTCGCGAACCTCGCGCTCGCGGGCCCGGCCGGGGCGTCCCCGCTGACCGGCGCGGTGGCCGGCCCCGGCCACCGGCGGGTCAGCGTCCGGCTGGACGGCACCCAGGTGCGGGCCAAGGCCAAGGTCCACGGGGTCGGCACCACCGTGCTGCTGCTGGCCGTCATCGCCGACACCCTGCACACGCTGCTCGCCGGGCGCGGCCCAGGCACCGCCGTTCCGGCCACCGTCCGGGCCATGGTGCCGATGACCACCCGCACCAGCACCGGGGTGGGCAGCCGCGCGGCGGGCAACCGCACGGCCGCGGTGTCCATCGATCTGCCCACCGGCCCGATGCCCGCCGCCGAACGGGTCGCCCGCGTGGCCAGTGCGGTGGCCAACGGGTTCTCGGCCGGCCAGCCCGAGGCCGCCGCGGCCGTGCTGACCGTCCTGGGGCTGCTCCCGGGCCGGGTGCAGGCCGTGGCGGTCCGCCAGGTCTACGGCAAGCGCTTCTTCCACCTGCTGGCCTCGGTGATGCCCGGCGTGCGCCGCCCGCTGCACTGCCGCGGCGGGCTGGTCTCGGAGGTCTACCCGGTGCTGCCGCTGGCCGACGGGGTCGCGCTGGCCGTCGGCGCCCTCAACTGGGGCCGGACGACCGGTATCGGTATCACCGCCGACCCGAGCATCATCGGTGAGATCGAGGAAATCCCGGACCGGATCGCCGGGTCGCTGCGCACCATGTAGGGAACGATCGTTGCTGCGGCGGCTCGGTGGCTGTCCTGATCGGGGCTGGGGGTGACGATGGACTCCACGGCATCAGGCGCAATGCTGTTCATCGCGGTGCCCGCGGCACTGCTCGGCGCCGCGGGCTTCGGCCTGGCCAGCGCGGCCCAGCAGCGGGCGACCAAGGAGGTGGCGGTCACCCGGACGCTCAGTCCGCGGCTGTTGGTCGAACTGCTGGACCGGCCGATGTGGCTACTCGGGCTCGCCGCCACGGTACTGGCCCTCGCGATGCAGCTGGTGGCGCTCGCGTTCGGCCCGCTCGCGGTCGTGCAGCCGCTGCTGGTCACCGGAGTGGCGTTCGCCGCGGGCTTCTCCGCGCTCATGTCGCGGCTGCGGCCCGATCCGCTCATCCTGTTCGGGGCGCTGTGCTGCGCCGCAGGTCTCGCGGCGTTCCTGCTGCTCGCCCGGCCGACGTCGACCGGCGCGGGGGAACCGTTCGAGCTGCGTTCGGGGTTGCCGCTGGCGATCGCGCTGCTCGTGGTGGTGGCGGCCTGCCTAGGGTACGCGGGCGTGGTGCAGCATTCCTCGCGGGTGCTCGCGCTGGCGCTGGCGACAGGGGTCATCTACGGCGTGACGGCCGGGCTGATGAAGATCATCACCGGACAGCTGCGGATGGGCCTCGACGAACCGTTCCGCCATCTGACCCTCTACGCCGTGTGCATCATCGGTCCGATCGGGTTCCTGCTCAGCCAGAACACCTTCCAGCAGGGCAGGCTGGTGTCCCCGGCCGTCGCGGTGATCACCAGCGTCGACCCGATCGTCGGGGTCATGATCGGCGTGGGCTGGTTGGGCGAGCAGCTGGACACCTCCCCCGCCCGGCTCGTCGGGGAATGCTGCGCCGCGCTGGTGATCATCGCCGGGATCGGGCTCATCTCCGCGCGGGGGTCGCATCTCCTGCACCGGCTCGACGCCGCGGACGACGCCCCGTTGCCCGGCCCGCGCTCCGACCGGGCACCCGGATGAGGCTCACCGGGCGCTGCGCGGTGGTCACCGGTGCCTCCTCCGGAATCGGGGCGGCGGTGGCACAGCGGCTGTCGGCCGAGGGCTGCGAGCTGCTGCTGGTCGGCCGGGACCCGCGGCGGCTCGACGCGGTCACCGCGCGCACCGGCGGCCGCCCGCTGCGGGCCGACCTCGGCACGCCGGAGGGCGTCGAGGCGGTCTGCGCGGCCGCGACCGGCAGGGTGGCGCTGCTGGTCCACGCCGCGGGTCTCGGCGCGGCCGGTCCGCTCGCCGGCCTCGAGGCCGCGGCAGCCGCCGAGCTGATGGCGGTCAACCTGGCGGCTCCGGTCCAGCTCACCCGCGCGCTGCTGCCGACGCTGCGCGCCGAGGGCGGGCACGTGGCGTTCGTGGCGTCCATCGCGGCGGTCGGCGTGGCGAACGAGGCGGTCTACTCGGCGACGAAGGCGGGACTGCGCGGCTTCGCCGACGCGCTGCGCGTCGAGTCCGGCCTCGGCGTGACCACCGTGCTGCCCGGCGCCGTCGACACCCCCTTCTTCGCCCGCCGCGGCCGGGCCTACGGCCGCCGGTTTCCCCGGCCGGTGACCGCGGGGCGGGTGGCGGACGCGCTCGTCGACGCCGTGCTGCGCGACCGGGCCGAGGTGTTCGTCCCGCGTTGGCTCGCCCTCGGCGCCCGGGTCCATGGGCTGGCTCCGGGGGCCTTCGCCCGGCTGTCGAGACGTTTCGGCTGAGCGCCGGACCGGGCGCTCGGCCCGCGCGTGGTCCCTCTCACAAGTTGCCGACACCAGCCGTCAGCAGGTCAAGACTTGCGCACGTGCAGCGCGCACGCGGGCGGCCCGGACGTCGCTCCGCAGATCCGTCACCGCCGACGAAGCCAGGAGGACGGCCATGAATCTCGAGCCCACGCACGTTTCCGCCGAGATCGAGGGTGCGAGGGGCCAGCAGGCGCAGCCCGGATGGGTCGACCGGCTGGTCGAGCTGCACGTTCTCGCCGAGAACGGCGACACGGCTGCGGCGGCCGAGGCGGGCATCTGGATCGCCTCGGACGGCGAGGCCCGCCGGGTATGGGAGGACGTGGCGCGAACCTGCGACCAGCTCCGCGCCGCGCAACAGATCGAGTAGGACCGGGCTCAGCCGGCCAGCGCCGCCCGCAGCCTCCTCCCGCGCTCGCGATGGGCGGCCCGCACGGCCAGCGCCTCGTCGAGATCGACGGCGACGAAGCGGGTGCGCGTGTTCGGCGCGGACTGGGCGACGATGTCGAGGTCCCCCGACAGCACGGTGGCCACCATCATGTAGCCGCCGCCGGAGACGGCGTCGCGGTGCAGGATGATCGGCTCCACGCTTCCGGGGACCTGGATCGAGCCGATCGGGTACGGCGCGTCCACGATGTTCGACGGGTCCTGGCCCGCGCCGAACGGCGGCTCCCGCTCGACGGTCTCCAGCTTCGCGCCGGCGTAGCGGAACCCGATGCGATCGGCGACCGGGGTGAGCGTCCAGGTCGTGCCGAGGAAGGTCTTGCGGCCGGCGTCGGTGAGCCGGTGGTCGTAGAGGCCCATCATCACCCGGATCTCCACGTCCTTGGCCAGCACCGGCCGCAGCTCCTCGGGCACCCGCACCCCGGCCGTGCCGTCCGCGGACGGGCCGACCGGCAGCCGGTCGCCCTCGGTCAGCGGCCTGCCCTCCAGCCCGCCCAGCGCCCCGAGCCCGTAGGTGGAGCGGCTGCCCAGCACCGCGGGCACGTCGATGCCGCCGGCCACCGCGAGATATGCCCGCGCGCCCGCGGTCAGGTAGCCGAAGTCGAGCACGTCACCCGCCCGCACCTCGAACGACTCCCACAGCGCTCGCTCCTCGCCGTTGACCCGCGGGGTCATGGTCGCCCCGGTCACCGCGACCACCGCATCGACGGTGAACGCCAACTCCGGCCCGAGATAGACGCATTCCAGCGCCGCCGCGCCGGCCTGGTTGCCCACCAGCAGGTTCGCCGCGCGCAGCGAGTACTGGTCCAGGGCGCCCGAGGGCGGGATGCCGACGTCGTAGTAGCCGGTGCGGCCCCCGTCCTGCACGGTCGTGGACAGGCCGGGCTTGCGGACCTCGATCACGGCAATACCTCCAGGAGGCGCGCGTTGTAGCCGTCGGGATCGTCGAGGAACTCGTGCAGGCTGAACTCCACCGGCTCGGTCCTGATCCGGAACGTCCCGGCCTCGGCCTCGGCGAGGTGGGCGTCGTAGCGTTCCCGGTCGATCGGCGAGAACCGGACGATGTCTCCCGGGCGGAAGAACACCATGAAATCGGCGAAGTCGGGCAGCTTCTGGGTCGGGTCGTAGATCGGCGCCGGGGTGATTCCGAACAGCTGGTAGCCGCCCGCGCCGCGCACCGAGTAGATGCAGGAGAAGCAGCCGCCGTAGCCGACGGTCTGTTTGGGGGTGTCGGTGCGCGGGCGGAGGTATTTCGGCACGATGATCTGCCGCTCCCGCGGCACCATCTGGAACATGAACGGCAGCCCGGCCACGAACCCGACCATCGAGGTGAACCACGGCGAACCGGAATGCGCCGCGATGAACTCCTCGACGCTGGAATAGCCGTTGATCCGCGCGGCGTATTCGATATCGGTCGTCTGCGGCTCCTGGTGCCGGTCGCGGAAGCGCATCAGCGTCTCGGTCGTCCACGGATCGCGGTACAGGACCGGGATCTCCACGACGCGGGTGGGCAGCGCGAGATCGTGCGCGTCACCGACCTGGTGCTCCAGATCGCGCAGCCGGTCGAGCAGCTCGCCGGGAGGGATCACGTCGGGGTCGTAGCGGACCTGGTAGGACGCGTTGGCCGGGCAGATCTCCAGCACCCCGTCGGGACGTTTGTCGCGCAACGCCTTCGTGATCGCCATGACCCGGAAGTTGGCCTGCAGGCTCATCTGCTCGGCCATCTCGACGAAGATGAACTCGTCGCCGCCCCAGCTGTACCGCGCGGCCTCGACCTCGCTCACGATGCTGCCTCCCTGCGGTCGCGTAACCACTGTTCAAGGGTTCCGGTGTGGAACGTGCCGGTGCCGAACCACGGCTCCTCGAGCAGATCGGCGAACAACCCGGCCGTGGTGGGGACGCCCTCCACCGTAAGCTCGCCGAGCGCCCGGCGGGACCGGCGGATCGCGCTGTGCCGGTCCTCGCCCCAGACGACGAGTTTCGCCAGCAGGGAGTCGTAGAAGGGCGGGACGGCGCTGTCGGGTTCGAGCCAGGTGTCCACCCGTACCCACGGCCCCGCGGGCAGCAGCACCCGGCCGACCCGGCCCGGCGCCGGGAGGAAGTCGCGCGCCGGGTCCTCCGCACACACCCGGAACTCGATCGCCCAGCCGCGGGCGGCGATCTCGTCCTGGCGCAGCCGCAACGGTTCCCCGGCCGCCACCCGCAGCTGCTCGGCCACCAGGTCGATCCCGGTGACCAGCTCGGTCGTCGGGTGTTCGACCTGGATGCGGGTGTTCGCCTCGATGAAGAAGAACTCGTGCGTCTCGTCGTCGACGAGGAACTCCACGGTCCCGGCGCTGCGGTAGCCGACGGCGCGGGCCAGCCGCACCGCGGCCGCGGTCATCGCCGTCCGCACGTCCGCGTCGATACCCGGCGACGGCGCCTCCTCGACCATCTTCTGCCGCCTGCGCTGCAGCGAGCATTCCCGCTCGCCGACGTGCACGACGTCCGCGCCGTCGCCGAGTACCTGAACCTCGACGTGCCGGGCGCGGCGGATGTAGCGCTCCAGGTACATCCGGCCGTCGCCGAACGCGCCGGCCGCCTCCTTCGAGGCCGTTCCGAACGCCTCGCGCAGGCCCGCCTCGTCGTCGACGACCCGGATGCCGCGCCCGCCCCCGCCCGCGGCGGCCTTGAGCATCAGCGGGTAGCCGATCTCCCCGGCCGCGGCCACCCCCGCCGCCAGGTCCGCCACACCTGCGGCCGTGCCGGGTATCGTCGGGATCCCCGCGGCGGCCGCCACCTGGCGGGCCCGGACCTTGTCCCCCATCTGGTCGATCACTGACGCGTCGGGCCCGACGAAGACCATGCCGGCGTCGGCGACCGCGGCGGCGAACGCGGCCCGCTCGGCGAGGAACCCGTAGCCGGGGTGCACGGCGTCGGCACCCGCGGCCCTGGCCGCCTCGATGATCGTGTCCGCGGCGAGATAGCTCTTGCCCGCGGGCGACGGACCGATCTCGACGGCGGTGTCGGCCAGCCGCACATGGGGCGCCGCCGCGTCCGCCGTGCTGTGCACCGCCACCGTCGCGATCCCGAGGTCGCGGGCGGCCCGGATGATCCGCACCGCGATCTCGCCGCGGTTGGCGACGAGCAGTCGTTTCACCCCGCCTCGATGACGGTTGGTTCGATCACCGCGACCGGCTGGCCCGCCTCGACGACGTCCTCGTTCTCGACGAGGAACTCGATCAGCGTCCCGGCCGCACCCGCCGCGACCTGGTGGAAGGACTTCATCACCTCGACCAGGCAGACGGTGTCGGCGGCGGTGACCAGCTGTCCTTCGGCGGCGAACGGATCGCTGTCGGGGTCGGGCCTGCGGTAGAAGACACCGGGGATGGGCGAGACGATCTCGTGGCGGGCCATGGGGCTCCTTCTCTGTGGGGGTGGCTGCGACGGGGTCAGGGGGCGGACAGGTAGGGCTGGAGGGCCTCGTTGACCGCCTTCGCGACCTCGACCGCGTTGGGGGTGTCGGAATGCACGCAGACGCAGTCGGCGCGTACCGGGATCTCGGTGCCGTCGACCGCGGCGGTGACGCCCTCGGTGACCGCGCGCACCGCGCCGCGGGCCGACTCGGCGGGGTCGAACGCCTCGTGCACCCGGGTGATGATCAGCGAGCCGTCGGGCCGGTAGTCGAGGTCGGCGTAGTACTCGGCGATGAACCCGCGCGCACCCCACACCCGCTCGTGGGCGGTGCCCGACATCCCCATCAGCGGCACCCCGAACACGTCGGCCGCGTCGGCGATCGCCTCGGCGACCTGTTCGTCGCGGGCCGCCATCCCGTACAGCGACCCGTGCGGCTTGATGTGCGACAGTTGCATGCCGCGCTCGCGCAGGAACCCCGACAGCGCGCCCACCTGGTAGATCACGGCAGCGGTGAGCTCGTCGCGCTCCAGTTTCATCTCGCGGCGCCCGAAGCCCTCCCGGTCCGGCAGCGACGGATGCGCACCGACCCGCACCCCGTGCTCCTGGGCCAGCGCGACCGTCCGGCGCATCACCCGCGGGTCGGACGCGTGGAAACCGCAGGCAACGTTGGCGAGCGTGATGAGCGGCATCAGTCCCTCGTCGTCGCCGCAGTGGTAGATGCTGAACGCCTCGCCCATGTCACAGTTGATGGCCACCATGGTCGGCTCCCTCCCGGCCGTCCTCCTCAGGCCGTTCTCGCAGTGTGGCCCGCGACACTGAGCGCCCGCCACACCTGCTGCGGGGTGACCGGCATATCGAGATGGGTCACCCCGAGGTGGGCCACGGCGTCGATGACTGCGTTGACCACCGCGGGCGAGGAACCGATCGCGCCGGACTCGCCGATTCCCTTGACGCCCATCGGATTCGTCGGCGAGGGCGTGATCGTCTGGTCGAGTTCGAAGGCCGGCAGGTCACTCGCCGCGGGAACGGTGTAGTCGGCCAGCGTCGCGGTCGTCGGGTTGCCGGCCGCGTCGTAGCGGGCCTGCTCGTAGAGCGCCTGCGCGATCCCCTGGGCGATGCCGCCGTGCAGCTGCCCCTCGACGATGGCCGGGTTCACCAGCGGCCCGCAGTCGTCGACGGCGACGTAGCGCACGATCCGCGTCCGGCCGGTCTCCGTGTCGACCTCGGCCACGCAGATATGCGTGCCGAACGGCCAGGTGAAGTTCGGCGGGTCGAAGTGGTGGTCGGCGGTGAGGTTGGGCTCCATGCCCTCGGGCAGGTCGGCGGCCAGCGAGGCGGCCAGCGCCACCTCCTGGATGGTCACCGCCGGCCCGGAGGTGCCGGCCACGCTGAACCGGCCGCCGGTGAAGTCGAGGTCGTCCTCAGACGCCTCCAGCAGATGTGCGGCGATCCGGCGCGCCTTGTCCGCGACCTTCCCCGCGGCCAGGTGCACCGCGACGCCGCCGACGGGCAGGCTGCGCGAACCGTAGGTGTCGCGGCCGAACGGGGCGATCGCGGTGTCGCTGTGGCGCACCTCGACGTCGTCGGGGTGCACGCCGAGCGCGTCGGCGGTGATCTGGGCCCACGCCGTCTCGTGGCCCTGCCCGTGCGGCGAGGTGCCGGTGACGACCTCGACCTTGCCGCTGGTCGTCATCCGGACGGTGGCCGCCTCCCAGCCGCCGCTCTGCAGCCGCACCCCGGCCGCGACCTTCGACGGCGACAGCCCGCCGCTCTCGGTGAAGTTCCCGATCCCGATGCCGATCTGGACCTGCTCGCCCGCCTCGCGGCGGCGTCGCTGCTCGGCACGCAGCTCGGCGTAGCCGACCAGCTCGAGCGCCTTGCTCATGCAGGCGTCGTAGTCGCCGGAGTCGTACATGACCCCGGAGGGCGCCGTGCGCGGCTCGTGGAACGGGGGGTGGAGGTTGCGCCTGCGGACCTCCGCGGGATCCATGCCCAGCTCGCGGGCGAGGTCGTCCATGATCCGCTCATGGGCGTAGGCGGCCTCGGAGCGCCCGGCCCCCCGGTAGGCGTCGGTCGGGGTCAGGTTGGTGAACACGCCCTGGCATTCGA
The DNA here is from genome assembly GCF_000423625.1 of Pseudonocardia asaccharolytica DSM 44247 = NBRC 16224. Classification (GTDB taxonomy): domain Bacteria; phylum Actinomycetota; class Actinomycetes; order Mycobacteriales; family Pseudonocardiaceae; genus Pseudonocardia; species Pseudonocardia asaccharolytica. The sequence continues at coordinate 80,716 of NZ_AUII01000011.1, read as the reverse complement.
AGGAGTAGGCGCCGAAGTCGTAGAGCCCGCAGTAGGTGAACGCGCCGAACACGGCGATGCCCGGGGTGAGCAGCTGCAGGTAGGCGCCCATGTCGGCGAGCAGGTTCACCCGCATCCCGAGGATGCGGCCCTCGCGGGTGGCCGCGACGGCGATGCGCTGCACCTGGCCCCGGCCGTGGGTGGTGGCGACGTGGTGCTCGGAGCGGGTCTCGGTCCATTTCACCGGCCGGCCCAGCCGCCGGGCCAGTGCGAGCGCCAGCGCCTCCTCGGCATAGATGTTCAGCTTCGAGCCGAAGCCACCGCCGACGTCGGGGGCGACCACCCGGATCTTGCTGTCGGAGACGCCGCAGATCATCGCGAGCAGGTCGCGGACGAAATGCGGCACCTGGGTCGAGGTGTAGACGGTGAACCCGCCGCCGACCGGGTCGGGGTCGACCACGACCGCGCGCGGTTCCATCGGCGACGCGAGCACCCGCTGCTGCAGGTAGCGACCCTCCACCACGACGTCGGCCCGCGCGAACGCGGCGTCGACGTCGCCGACCGCGAGCGGCCATGTGTAGCAGTGGTTCGTGCCGAGCTGCTCGTGGACCAGCGGCGCGCCCTCCTGAAGGGCGGCCTCGACGTCGACGACGGCGGGCAGCTCGTCGTAGTCGACCTCGACGAGCTCGAGCGCGTCGCGGGCCGTCGCGGCGTCGGTGGCCACCACGACCGCGACGGCCTCCCCGACGTGGTTGACCTCTCCGCGGGCCAGCGGCAGGTGCTCGGGGATCTTGATGTCCTCGGTGACCGGCCAGCCGCAGGGCAGCCCGATCGCGAAGTCGTCGGCCAGATCCTCGCCGGTGAGCACCGCGACCACCCCCGGCAGCGCCCGCGCCGCCTCCGCGCCGATCCCGCGGATCCGGGCGTGCGCGAGCGGGCTGCGCACCAGCGCCATGTGCAGCGCGGCGGGCAGCGCGATGTTGTCGGTCCAGGTCGCACGCCCCGTGAGCAGAGCGGCGTCCTCGCGGCGGCGCACGCTCTGCCCCACGAAACGTCCGGGGCGAGGCCCCCCGGAGCGCTCGGCGGTCTGGGTCATGGCACGGCTCTCCTCGGGTCGCGGTCCCCCCAGGGTGATCACGAACACGTCCGCCCGCTAGTGTCCAGAGCGGCACATTTGTGTCCCCGATCGCTCCGATCGGGCCACCGCCTTCGGCGCGAGGAGCCGATGCCCGCCACCCTGTGCAGCCTGGTCGAGGACCGCACGCTGGGCCTGCTCCCGGCGTGCCCCCGCGAATGGCTCGACCGTCCGATCAGCTGGGTACACATCAGCGAGCTGGCCGACCCGACCACCTATCTCGACGGCGGCGAGCTGCTGCTCACCACCGGCCTCGGGCTCGGCGCGGACACCGACCACGACGCGTTCGTGCGCAGGCTGGTCGAGCGCGGCGTCGCCGGGCTCGGGTTCGGCACCGGGCTCAGCCATGCGGTCGTGCCCGCGGCGCTGCGCGAGGCGACCCGCGCGCACGGCCTGCCGCTGCTGGAGATCCCCGAGCGGACCCCGTTCATCGCGATCAGCAAGGCGGTGTCCGCCGCGCTGGCCGCCGACGCCTACGCCGAGGTGGTCCGGACCGACGAGGCGCAGCGCGCGCTGACCGCCGCGGCGTTGGAGCCCCACGCCCCGGTCCGGGTGCTGCGCACGCTGGCGCGGCGGCTCGACGCCTGGGTGCTGCTGCTCGACGCGTCCGGCGCGGCCGTGCACGCCGTCGGCTGCGCGGCCGACGAGCATCTCGCCGAGCTGGCGGACGAGGTCGACCGGGTCTGCCGCCACCGCGGCCCGACCAGCGTCACCGTCACCGGGCGGGGCGGGCAGGTCGTGCTGCAGCCGCTGCGGCTGCACGGCCGCGGCGTGCTCGCGACCGGGCGGCCGCACGGCTTCGCCCCCGCCGATATGCAGATCATCGGCTCGGCGGTCTCGCTGCTCACGCTGCTGCACGCGGGCCCGTCCTCGGTCACCGCCGTCCGGCGCGACCTGCACGCCGCGCTGCTGCGGATGGTGCTCGCCGGTCGCGCCGAGGCCGCCCGGTCGATCGTGGCCGGGCTCTCGGAGCAGCTGCCCCCGGCGCCGCTGCACGTCGTCGCGCTCGCCGGGCCGGCGCAGGCTCGCCGGGAGCTGCTCGAGGGGTGCGAGGCGCGGGGACCCGACCGGCCGCCGCTGTTCGTGGCCGCGCTCGGGGACACGCTCGTCGCACTGGTCCCGGCCGGGGACGCTGCGGACGCGGGAGCCCTCGGCTGGCTGACCGCCCAGGCCGGGCAGCAGCCCGGCCTCGGTGTCGGCATCTCGAACCCGGTCGGCGACGACGCCGCCGGCCACGGCCACCGGCAGGCCTGCCAGGCGGCGGAGGCGGCGCTGCGCGCCGGCGCGCCGGTGGTGCGTTTCGCCGAGCTCGCCGGCACCGCGCTGCTCGACCTGGTCCGCCCGGTCGAGGCGGCGGCGTTCGCCGAGGCGCTGCTCGCGCCGCTGGCCCGCCACGATGCCCGCCACCGCGGCCAGCTGATCCGCTCCATGCGGGAGTGGCTCGCCCAGCACGGCCAGTGGGAGCCCGCCGCGGCCCGGCTCGGGGTGCACCGGCACACGCTGCGCAAGCGGATGCGCCGGGTCGAGGAGCTCACCGGCCGCAGCCTCGACTCACCGGGCTTCCGCGCCGAGCTGTGGCTGGCGCTGCAGCTGACCGGCGACCGCTGAGCCTCCCGGGCGTCAGCCGACGGCGTCCAGCGCGCCGCCCAGGGCGTCGGCGAGTAGGTCGAGGTGGGCATCCGCGAAGGTCAGCGGCGGGGAGACGGCGATGGCGGCGGCCATCGGCCGGACCAGCACCCCGCGCTCCCGTGCGGCGCGCGCGATCCGCGCGGGCAGGTCCGGCTCGGCGCGCAGCCGCTGCGGGTCGAGGCCCACCGCGCCGAGCACCCCGACGCCGGCGCGGACCTCGGCGACCAGCGGGTGGTCGGCGACGGTGCGCAGCGCCTCGTGCAGCGGGCCCTCCAGCGCGTCGGCGCGCTTGAGCAGCCCGTCGCGCTCCAGCACGTCGAGGTTGGCCAGCGCCGCGGCGCACGCCGTCGGATGTCCGGAGTAGGTCGCCCCGTGCCGGAACGGCGCCGCGCCCGGCTCCCAGAACGGGGCGGCCACCCGCTCGTGCGCCACGACCCCACCCAGCGGCAGGTAGCCGCTGGTCACGCCCTTGGCGAAGACGATGAGGTCGGGCACGATCCCGAACCGGTCCAGGCCGAACCAGTCGCCGAGCCTGCCGAAGCCGCAGATCACGCTGTCCGCGATGAACAGCACGCCGTGGCGGGTGCAGATCTGCCTGGCCCGTTCCAGATAGCCGGGCGGCGGCGGGAGCACCCCGCCCGCGCCGATCACCGGCTCGGCGAAGAACGCCGCGACCCGCTCCGGGCCCAGCCGTTCCAGCTCGGCCTCCAGCGCGTCCACGTCGTCATAGGGAACCCGCACGGCATCCGGGACGAGCGGGCCCGCCATCCGGTTGGCCGGGATCCCGGCGAGCGTGGTCCCGAAGCCGTAGGTGCCGTGGTAGGCGTGTTCGCGGCTGATCAGCACGGTACGCTCGGGCGCACCGGTGCGCGCGAAGTACTCGCGGGCGATCTTGGCGGCGGTGTCGATCGCATCGCCGCCCCCGTTGACCAGGAACACCTTGCCGCCGGGAACCGGAGCGAGCGCGGCCAGCCGGCGGGCCAGTGCGAGCGCCGGTTCGTTCGCGAAGTCGCCGAAGGTCTGGTAGGTCGCCAGCCGCCGCATCTGGGCGGTGACCGCGTCGATGATCTCCGGCCGGCCGTGCCCGGCGTTGACGCACCACAGGCTGGCCGTCGCGTCGAGATGGCGGCGGCCCGCGTCGTCCCAGAGCCAGACATCGTCTCCGCGGGTGATGACGAACTCGGTGCCGGCGACCGCATCCATCGCGGCGAACGGATGCCAGTACGCGGCGGGCGGCTGGGACATGGGAGGACCTCCGGTCGGCAGCGGACCGGGCCAACATACCGACGGAAGTGGCCCGGGACGGGTGACAATCACGGTCTCCTGACCGAACATCACGTCAACTCTCGACAGCGTCGCCAAATATATGTACGGTCATTCGGGCAGCATTCGGATGGACGGCCTGAGACATACGGAGATCGGCATGGACGGCGGTCGGCTCGTTTTCAAGCAGTACTACCTGGGATGTCTGTCCCAGGCCTCATACCTCATCGGCGATCGCGGCACCGGTCGTGCCGTCGTGGTCGACCCACAGCGCGACGTGGGCGAGTACCTCGCCGACGCCAAGGCCGAAGGCCTGCGCATCGAGCGGGTACTCGAGACCCATGTCCACGCGGACTTCCTCTCGGGTCACCTCGAGCTCGCCGCGGCGACCGGCGCCCGGATCGGCTACGGCTCGGCCGCCCAGGTCGAGTTCGAGATCGACCTGCTGGAGGACGGCGAGAAGATCTCCCTCGGCGAGGTCGAGCTGGAGATCATGCACACGCCGGGACACACCCCGGAGTCGATCTGCATCCTGGTCCGGGAGAAGGCCGGGGACGCCACCCCGTACGCCGTCCTGACCGGCGACACCCTGTTCATCGGCGACGTCGGCCGCCCCGACCTGCTGGGCGCGCGCGGCTGGTCGAAGGAGGACCTCGCCAAGGCGCTCTACCGCTCGACCCGCGAGAAGCTGCTGACGCTGCCGGACGAGACCCGCGTCTACCCCGCGCACGGGGCGGGCTCCGCCTGCGGCAAGAACCTCTCGACCGAGACCAGCAGCACCATCGGCGACCAGCGCCGCTCGAACTACGCGCTGGCCCCGATGAGTGAGGCGGACTTCGTCGACGCCGTGTGCGAGGGCCAGACCACCGCGCCGATGTACTTCGCCTTCGCCTCGGTCCGCAACCGTGAGGCCCGTCCGACCCTGGACGAGACGGCCCCGGTGCCCGCGATGACCGTCGCCGAGGTGCGCGAGGCCCGCGACGCCGGCGCGGCGGTCCTCGACACCCGCGACCCGCAGGAGTTCGCGACCGGGCACCTCCCGGGCTCGGTCAACGTCAACCTCGGCGGCCGCTTCGCCGAGCAGTCCGGCCAGGTGCTCGCCGCCGACCAGGACATCGTGCTGGTCACCGAGCCCGGCACCGAGGTCGAGGCCCGCAACCGGCTCGCCCGCATCGGTTTCGACCGGGTCGTCGGCCACCTCGAGGGCGGCCCTGCGGCACTGGGCGCGGACGCCCAGCCCTCCAGCCGGCTCACCGCCGAGCAGCTCGCCGGCGTGCTGGACGGCGTCCAGGTCGTCGACGTCCGCGGGCCGGGCGAGATCCGCGCCGGGGGCACGGTGCCGCACGCGCTGCAGGTGCCGCTGCCGGCGCTGGTCGGGCGGCTGGGCGAGATCGACCCCGCTCGCCCGACGGTCGTCATCTGCGCCAGCGGCATGCGTTCGTCGGTCGCGGCCTCGCTGATGCGCACCCGCGGCTTCGCCGACGTGTCCGACCTGCTCGGCGGGTTCACCGCCTGGAACGACGGCAACCGGCCGGTCGCCGTCGTCGAACCGGCCTGATCGGCCTACGGCGGATCTCCCATGATGACGTTGGCGGTGCGCTTCCAGGTCAGGTAGCGCACCGCCAGGTTCGCCATCGTGGCCAACCGGTTGCGGTTGCTCATCAGCGCCAGGATGTGCAGGCCCAGCCAGCCCGCCCAGGCCACGAAGCCGCGCAGCCGCACTCGCCCGGGCAGTTGCACGACGGCGTCGCTGCGGCCGATCGTGGCCATGATGCCCTTGTCCCGGTATCGGAACGGTTCGGTCGGTTTGCCCTCGAGCAGCCTGCGGATCTGTCGGGCGGCGTGGCGCCCGCCCTGGATGGCGGGCTGCGCCAGCTGCGGCTCGGCGCCGTCCACCTTGGCCGCCACGTCGCCGACGGCGAACACGTCCGAGTGACCGACCACCCGCATATCGGGTTCGACCTGGATGCGCCCGCCGCGCCCCTGCCGCAGCCCCCACGCCGACACCCGGTCATGGGCCCGCACGCCGGTCGCCCAGATCGTGACGGCCGAGGGCACGCACTCCCCGTCGCTGAGCACGACACAGTCGCGACGGACCTCCTTGACCGCCACCCCCAGGCGCAGGTCGACCCCCCGTTCCCGCAACGCGTCGGCGGCATAGCGCCGCAGCCCGGGCTCGAACGGGGCCAGCACGTCGTCGGCCATCTCGACCAGCACCACCCGCGCGCGCTGCGGGTCCAGCTCGGGATAGGCCAGCGGCAGGCCGGTGTTGCGCAGTTCGGCAAGGGCCCCGGCCATCTCGACCCCGGTCGCGCCCCCGCCCACGACCACGACCACGGGCTCCACCGCACCGTCGCGACCCTGCGCGACGGACTCCAGATTCGACAGCACCCGGTCGCGGACGCCGATCGCGGCCCGCCGGGAGTAGATGGTCCGGGCGTTCTCCTCGGCCCCGGGGATGCCGAAGAAGTTGGCCGTGACGCCACAGCACAGGATCAGGTAGTCGTAGCCGACGTCGGCCCCGCTGTCGAGCCGGACCCTCCGCCGCGCGGTGTCCACCCCGGTGACGGCCGCCCGCCGGAACCGGGTGTTGGGGAACCGGGCGGCAAAGGCGCGCAGCGAGTAGGTGATGTCGCCGGGATTCACGCCCCCGGTCGCCACCTGGTAGAGCAGCGGCTGGAAGGTGTTGAAGGGGTCGCGGTCCAGCAGCAGCACGTCCACGTCGACGTCGCGGAGCTCGCGAACCGCGGCCATCCCCGCGAACCCCGCCCCTACCACGATCACCTGGGGTCGCGGGCCCCGCGGTGCCTGGTCAGTACCCACCTGGTTGCTCCTTCGCCCCGTTGCACCCGGCCACGCCAACCTACTGGAGCCGCGGGTGCGCCCCCGGCGTCGCAGCGGCCGACACGCCGTGACGAGAATGGGATCGTCGTCGACCCGGAGGGTGCGGAATGTCGATCCTGGAGCGGTTCTCCCTGGCCGGACGCGTGGCCATCGTCACCGGCGCCTCGTCCGGGCTGGGGGTCGCCTTCGCCCGGGGCCTGGCCGAGGCCGGCGCCGACGTCGTGCTCGGTGCGCGGCGCGCCGAGCGTCTGGCCGACACCCGCGCACTGGTCACCGACGCCGGCCGGCGCGCGCTGGCCGTGGCCACCGACGTCGCCCGCCAGCCCGACTGCCAGGCCCTCGTCGACGCCGCGATGGCCGAGTTCGGGCGGGTCGACGTGCTGGTGAACAACGCGGGCATCGGCACCGCGGTCCCGGCCACCCGGGAGACCATCGAGCAGTTCGAGCGGGTCATCGACGTCAACCTCAACGGCTGCTACTGGATGGCCCAGGCCTGCGGCAAGGTCATGCGGCCGGGCAGCAGCGTCATCAACATCTCCAGCGTGCTCGGGCTGACCACCGCCGGGCTCCCCCAGGCCGCCTACTCGGCGAGCAAGGCGGGCCTGATCGGCCTGACCCGCGACCTGGCCCAGCAGTGGGGCGGCCGCAAGGGCATCCGGGTCAACGCGCTGGCACCCGGCTTCTTCGCCTCCGAGATGACCGACCAGTACCGGCCCGGCTACCTCGAACAGCAGCTGCACCGGGTGCCGCTGGGCCGCACCGGCGACCCGGCGGAGCTCGCCGCCTCCGTGGTGTTCCTGGCCGGCGACGCCGGCGGCTACATCACCGGGCAGACCCTCGCCGTCGACGGCGGTATGACGATCGCCTGAGCCTTCTGCGCGGACCGGCGATCAGCTGTAGCAGTACGAGTCCGAGGACGCGTCACCTCCCTGCAGCCGGATCTGGTGCACCCGCAGGCCCCGGAAGTCCTCGTCGTGCGGGAAGAACCGCTCGTCAATGCTGATCCCGCCGCTGGGATCGGCATCCAGCTTCGCCATCCAGGCGCCGACCCCGCCGGGGTAGAACTGGTCGTCCCAGGCGCCGTAGAGGGAGTTGGTGAAGTAGACCCGCCTGCCGTCCCTGCTGACCTCCACCATCTGCGGTGCACCCGACAGGGGGGTGTCCGGCGCCGCCGGATGCGGCCTGCGCTCCACGATGCCGCCGAGGCGCACCGAGCCGGACTGCTGGGGATGCGCCGGATCGCTGACGTCGAACTGCTTCATCTCGCCGGTGCCCCAGCAGGAGACGTAGAGGAACCGGTCGTCCACCGAGAGGTCGATATCGGTGATGATCGGCGGCACCGCCCCGAACGGCTTGAGCGCCGGCGGCAGCAGGTCGGGATCGGCGGGCTCGGCCGGGATCGAGATCACCTTCTCGACCTTCCACTCGCCGTTGCCGCGGTACCAGCGCCAGATCGAGCCCGACAGGTCCTCCGTCGAGATGACGACGCCGACGAAGCCCCAGGTGGCCTCCGGGTCGTGCGAGGGCCGCACCTCCAGCACCATCTGGTGCTGCGCGCCCAGGTCGACCCGCTGCGTGTGGGCGCCCTTGGCCAGGTCCCAGAAGTGCAGCGCGTGCCCGTACTTGCCGTCCAGCAGCAGCTCGGGCACGAGCCCGTTCTCGACCATCGACGGGCTGCCCCACTCGCCGCTGATCAGCACGTTCTGGTTGAGGTGCCACCAGGCGTCGTAGTGCATGTGCTGCGGGCCGCGGTCGGTCTCCCAGGCGCGCAGCACGTCGAAGGTGTTGTGGTCGAGCAGCGCGATGCCGCCCGGGCCGTCGTCGTCGCCCTCGCCGCCGCCGAGGCAGGTCAGGAACACCCCGTCCGGGCCGCAGTGCATCGTATGCGGCCGCGAGTAGTGGGCGTTGGCCGACAGCTCGTGCGCGTCGACCGTCTTGGTCAGCGTGGGGCTGCGCGGATCCGGGTGGGTGTCCAGGACGTAGATGCTCGACGAGCGCAGCCCGGGCACCAGCAGGTAGCGCCGCGCCAGCCCGTCGGTACCGTGGCCCTCGTGCTTGAGCGCGCTGCTGCACGCGTTCCAGCCGAAGTGGTGCAGCTCGTCGCCGTAGCCCGGCATCTCGGTCCAGCCGACCACCTGCCCGTAGGTCTGCGAATCGGGACGCACATCCAGGACGGTCATCGCGTCGTGCCGCGCCGCCGCCCTGTCGAAGGCCACGACATAGGCCAGCTCCTCGGCCGGTGCGGCCGCCGCTTCGGCCGCCGAACGGTAGAAGGTGGGGTCTGTCGTCGGGTGAGCCATCCGGGCCTCCTCGTCAAGGACGGGTGATGGATGACGGTCAGGGTGCTCCTCCGGCTGCCCGCGCGCAACGATCCTCATTTCGGTCGAATCCCCAGGTAGACGCATCTGCCCTTACGATCGACGGTATGTCCGAGACGGAGAACGGGGTCGGCAGGGCGCTCGAGATGATCATCGCTCACCAGGTCCGCGGCTACCGCAGAGCCCTGGGCGTGTCGATCACGGAGCTCGCCCGGCAGACCGGGATCTCCAAGGCGATGCTCTCGAAGATCGAGAACGCCCAGACCTCGTGCAGCCTCTCCACCCTCTCCCGGCTGGCGACCGCGTTCGAGGTGCCGGTCACCTCGCTGCTTCGCGGGGTGGACACCGAGCACGAGGCGGTCTACGTCCCGGCCGGGCACGGGGCTCAGATCGTGCGCCGGGGCAGCAACGTCGGCCACCTGTACCACCAGCTCGGGACGCTGCGCGGCCAGCACAAGCGGATCGAGCCGCTGCTGGTCACGCTGTCCGAGGCCACCGAGGTCTTCCCACTCTTCGAGCACCCGGGCACCGAGTTCCTCTACATGCTCGAGGGCAGCATGGTGTATCTACACCGGGGCGCGCGCTACAAGATGCGTCCCGGCGACGCGCTGCAGTTCGACGGCGAGGGCTCGCACGGTCCGATCGAGCTCATCGAGCTGCCGGTTCGCTTCCTCAGCGTCATCGCCTACGGGCACCTCCGGACGGAGTAGCCGCACGCGGGCCGGCGGGTGAGCGGCGCACGCGCCGCCGAGTGACGCTCGTGTGCCACCGGTTCGTGGCCGACAGGTCTCGCGGTGGTGTTCAATGTCAATTAACAGTGAACATCGCGGAGGTGGCGAATCGGATATGGGTGACATCCGGGTCCTGTTCATCGAGCACCAGGACGACTGCCCGCCCGGGTACGTCGGCGAACGCGCCGCGGAGCTCGGCTTCGGCGTCGAGGTGGTGCGCGCCCGCGACGGGCGGCTGCCGGATCCGCGGGAGTTCTCCCTCGTCGTGCCGCTCGGCTCGGCGGATGCCGCCTACGACGACACCCTGTCCTACCTCGAGGCCGAGCACGCGCTGCTGGCCACCGCCGTCGAGGCCGGCGTGCCGGTACTGGGCATCTGTTTCGGCGCCCAGCTGCTCGCCAGGGTGCTCGGTGGCACGGTCGCGCCGCTGCCGTCCGGGCCCGAGATCGGGTGGCTGCGCATCGACACGACCGAGCCGGAGCTGGTGGCGCCGGGACCCTGGCTGGTCTGGCATCTGGACGGGATGACCTGCCCGCCGGGCGCGACCGCGATCGCGCACACCGCCGCGGGTCTGCAGGCCTTCCGGCACGGCCCGCATCTGGGGGTGCAGTTCCACCCCGAGGCGCTACCGGCCAGCGCGGACTCGTGGGCGCGCAGCTACGCCGCGACGCTGGTGGCGCTCGGCATCGACGCGGCCGAGCTCGCGGCGCGAACGCGCGCGCTGCAAGGTGACGCGCGCGTTCGCGCACACGAGCTGTTCGACCGGTTCTGCGCCCGCAGCTTCGGTTACGCGCCCGTCGAGGCGAGCAGCTGGCCGACCACCACCATCGCGACCCCGCCGGCCAGGACCAGATAGGGCAGCGGCCCGGCGCGGCGCACCAGCCGGACCCCGTTGCCCTGGGCGGGCAGGTCGAGATCGGCGTACATCGAGTCCGGGAACCGGCCCTTGTCCTGGACGAAGTGGCGGAAGCAGAACACCGGAACGATCAACGCCGCCGCGACCAGCCCCGACCACAGTGCGCCCCCGCCCCACACGTTCGCGCCCCAGCCGAGCAGCAGCGCGTTGACGAAGGCCAGCACGGTGCCGCCGGCGATCAGCACGGTGGGCGCGCGGAACGGCCGCGGCGTCGCGGGGTTGTCGACCCGGTGCAGCCATCCGGCGTTCAGGTTGAGGAAGTTGAAGATCATGTAACACACGGTGGAGCAGGCGAGGACGAAGACGTAGTCGCTCATCAGCAACAGCACCAGGTTGAACACCAGGTCGGTCCACATCGCCCTGGTGGGTGCCCCGTGCCGGTTCGCCGTGCCGAGGAACCGGGGCAGCCAGCCGTCGCGCGAGCCCTGGAACAGGGTGCGCGAGGACCCGGCCATCGTCGTCATGATCGTCAACAGCAGGGCGAGGATCAGCATGACGACGAGCAGGCTGCCCACGATCGCCCCGCCGCCGACCAGGCTGGTCATCGCCTCGGCGACCCCGGTCCCGTCGACGATGCCGGGTTCGAGCAGCCGCTCGACGCCGAGCGCGCCCTGGAAGCTGACCGGAACGAGAATGTAGATGACCAGGCAGGCCATGCCGGCGGCGAGGATCGCGCGCACGGTGTCCCGCCCGGGGTTCTTGAACTCTGCCGTGTAACAGATCGAGGTCTCGAACGCATATGCCGACCACGCGGCCAGGAACAGCCCGCCGGCGAACAGCGTCCAGCCGTCGAGGTTCCACGCCCCGCTGATCGGCACGAACGGGGTGAAGTTCGCCCGCACCACATCGCCGGTCAGCAGCGGCACGACACCGACCACCAGCAGCGGGATGAGCACCGCGAGGCCGATCACGGTCTGCACCCTGGCCGCCCGCAGGATGCCGTGGTGTTGCACCGCGAACACGAGCAGCAGCAGGGCCGCCGCGATCAGGAACTGGGCGTTGACCCGCAGCGCCAGTCCCTGCTGGATACCGCCGAGATCGACGAGCGTGACCTGCCAGGTGTTGATCACGGCATCGGGCGGGAAGAGCGCGGTCAGCACGTAACCGGCGGCCAGCCCGGAGCCGATGGCCAGCACCGGCGACCAGGCCAGCCAGTTGCACCACACCGAGACGGGCGCGATGAACTTCGAGTAGCGGGCCCAGGCCAGCGCCCCGTAGACCGACGCCCCGCCCGACTTCTGGGGGAACAGACCCGCGATCTCCGCCCACACGAACGCCTGGATGAGGCCGAAACTGATCGACACCGCCCAGACCAAAGCCGACGGCGCCCCGATCGTCGCCGCGATACTGCCGATGGAGAACAGCACCAGCGCGGGTACGCCGCTGGCGAGCCAGAAGGCGCCCCGCCAGGTCAGCGTCCGCTGAAGGCTGCCTCGGTCCTCGAGTACGTCCGCGGCCGACGCCCTGGCGCCCGCGGAACCCGACGTCTGTGTCATGGCATTCCTCGATGGATTCGTCCGGCCATGCGTCGTGGATGTCCTGCTTTTCCGCGCGCCGCCGGGCGGCACGCGCACGTCGACGACACCACTGCGGCACAGCGGGGCCGGCCTCATCGGCCGGCCCCGCTGTCCGTCTAGTGCCCGAGCGGCTGTTCCCAGCCCTCCAGCCTCGGCGGCGTCCACGACTCACCGACGGTCGGCGAGTCCGCGATCCAGGACCCCAGCGAGGGCTGTGGGAACTTGGCGTGCTTGTGCTTGAGCCACACGCCGTAGGAGTTGCCCTCCTGCAGATGCTTGATCAATACCTTGCGGGCGTACTCGTCGCCCCTACCCTCGGGAATCTCGAAGTGGATCTTGAGGAACGCGTTGGTGTAGCGGTCGAAGACGGCCGGGACGCCGTCCTCCTCCATGAGGTTGATGTCCTCCAGCCAGTTCAGGTCCTCGCCCGGTGTCGCGGCGGCGAGATCGATGTCCTCGACCAGCGAGCGGTCGAACTGGTACGGGAAGGTCTTTCCGGTCAGCTCCTCGGTGTCGATGCCCTTGCGGGTGGTCAGCTTGCGGGACGAGAGGTCGAACGGCTCAGACATCGCGGCCTCCCTCGTTGGCGACGTGCTTGGCCAACAGGGACTTGATCTCGGACAGCGCCCGTTCCTCGGTCACCCCCGGGACGTAGGTCGTGCCCGCGAGCGGAACCTTGGCCATCGCCGCGGCCTCGGTGGTGAGCGCGCAGAGGTCCTCGGGTTCGAGGCTGTGGATGTTGGTCTTGCCGCACGCGCGGGCGAGCATCTGCACCTCGAGGGTGAGCGTGTGCAGGAAGTTGTAGACCCGCTCGGCGGCCTCGTCGACGACCAGCCGCTTGCGCAGCTCGGGGTCCTGCGTCGCGACGCCGACCGGGCAGCGGCCGGTGTGGCAGTGGTAGCAGCTGCCGGCCTTCACCCCGATGGTGCCCTCGTAGTCGGTGACCCCGGGGATCTCCTTGTTGCAGTTGAGGGCCATCAGCATCGAGTGGCCCATCGCCACCGCCTTGGCCCCGAGGGCAAGGCACTTCGCCACGTCGCCGCCGTTGCGGATGCCGCCCGCGACGACGAGGTCGATCTCATCGGCGAGGCCGACGTCCTCCAGGGCCCTGCGAGCCTCGGGGATCGCGGCCATCAGCGGGATGCCGGTCTCCTCGGTGGCGATGTGCGGGCCGGCCCCGGTGCTGCCCTCGGCGCCGTCGAGGTAGATGATGTCCGGCCCGCATTTGGCGGCCATCCGCACGTCGTCGTACACCCGCGCCGCCCCCAGCTTGAGCTGAATGGGCACCTGGTAGTCGGTGGCCTCCCGGATCTCCTGGATCTTCAGCGAGAGGTCGTCGGGCCCGAGCCAGTCGGGGTGGCGCGCCGGGCTGCGCTGGTCGATCCCGGCGGGCAGCGAGCGCATCTCGGCGACCTGCTCGGTGACCTTCTGGCCCATCAGGTGCCCGCCGAGGCCCACCTTGCAGCCCTGGCCGATGAAGAACTCAACTGCGTCGGCCAGCATCAGGTGGTGCGGGTTGAAGCCATACCGGCTCTGGATGACCTGGTAGTACCACTTGGTCGACAGGTCGCGCTCGGGCGGGATCATCCCGCCCTCGCCCGAACAGGTGGCGGTACCGGCCATCGAGGCGCCCTTGGCCAGCGCCATCTTCGCCTCGAGCGACAGCGCCCCGAAGCTCATCCCCGTCACGTAGATCGGGATGTCCAGCTCCAGCGGCCGTTTGGCGAACCGCGCCCCGAGGACGGTCTTGGTCTCACACTTCTCCCGATACCCCTCGATCACGAACCGGGTCAGGGTGCCGGGCATGAACATCAGCTGGTCCCAGTGCGGGATCGGCTTGAACATCGAGAACCCACGCATGCGGTAGCGGCCGAGCTCCGCCTTCGCGTGGATGTCGTTGATGACTCGGGGGGTGAAGATCGGGCTCTCGCCGATCACGTTCGGGTTCGACGCGCCGTTCTGCGGGCTCATCGACACACTCCTGGCTCGTGCGGGCCCGGCGGGCGGGGCCGCGGGTGGTGGGCGATGGTGGTCAACGGTGGTCAGAGGACGAGCTTGCGCTCGCTGGGCTCGAGGTTGTCGTAGTTCCACAGCTTCCGGCCGCAGGTGAACTTGCGGAACGTGTCCGGCCGGTCCATGCCGTAGATGCGGAACTTGCGATCGATGAGCTCGTCGTCGGCCGGGGTCATCTCCGCCTCGACGCAGTCGACGCCGAGGGAGGCCACCTTCCCGGCCACGTAGATCGACCCGTCGTACATCGAGTCACCGAGACCGCCGCCCGCGTCGCCGCAGATGATCTGGCGACCGCGCTGCATCATGAACCCGGTGGTGGCGCCGGCGTTGCCGCCGACGATGATCGTGCCGCCCTTCTGGTCGATGCCGGTGCGGGCGCCGACGTGACCGCGGATCACGAGATCGCCGCCGCGGATGGCCGCCCCGGTGAGCGAGCCGGCGTTCTTGTCGATCACGACGACGCCGGACATCATGTTCTCCGCGACCGACCAGCCGACCCGCCCGGTGATGTGGATCTCCGGGCCGTCCACCAGCCCGCAGCCGAAGTAGCCGAGGCTGCCGTTGATCCGGATCCGGCAGCAGGTGAGGATCCCGACGGCGATCGAATGCTTCGCCCCGGGGTTGTCGATCGTCACCTCACGGATGCCCTCGCCGTAGACCAGCCGCCGCAGCTCCAGGTTGATCTGGCGGGGGCTCAGGTCCGCCGCATCGAAGCCGGCCGTGTCGCCGTCGATCTTGGCGATCTTGGGCGCCACCGCATCCGGTTCGGCGAGCCCGCGGATGTCGTAGCGGACACCGCGCTCCCCTGCCGTCACCGCGACCACACCATCACCTCACGCTCGTAGGGGTCGTAAGAGTCGATCTCCTGCGGGAGGATCGCGCGGATCGCGCTCTCCTCGGAGGCGAGCGCGACCATGTTCTCGCCCTCGTGCAGGACCAGCGGCTTGGCCGCCATCTCGTCCTTGGCCATGCCGAGGCTGTCCTCGGTCACCACCAGGTAGGTGAACACGCCGTCCAGGTCGTCGAGGCTCTCCTTCATCGCGCTGTCCAGGCTCATCCCGGCGGCGAGCCGCTCGGCCAGGTAGACGGCGATGATCTCGGAGTCGCATTCGGACTGGAACCGGTGCCCGGACCGCTCCAGCCGCCTGCGCCACTGGTGGTAGTTGGTCAGCTGACCGTTGTGCACCACCGCGACGTCGGAGAACGGGTAGGCCCAGTACGGATGTGCGCCCGCGATATCCACATCGGACTCGGTCGCCATCCGGACGTGGCCGATCCCGTGCGTCCCGCGGAAGTCGTCGAGCTTGTAGGTGTCTGAGACGGTGCGGGCGTCGCCGAGGTCCTTGACGATCTCCAGCGAGTGGCCCAGGGAGAGCACCTCGCAGCCGGGGATGTTCTCGACGTAGTCCGCGAGGGGCTTGAGCTCCCCCTCGTAGCGGAACGTCGCGCGGTAGGCGTAGGCCGACTCGCTCTGCACCCGGTCGACGTTCGCGCCGATCTTCGACAGCCGCGACTCCACCTCGCGGCGGCTGCGCTCCAGCCGCTCGCTGAAGTCGAAGTCCTGGGAGTCGTTCGGGTCGGCGAGCTTGAACCGCATGACGAGCATTTCGCTCGGCTCGCCGTAGAGCGCATAGCCCGCGGAGTCCGGACCTCGATGCTTCATCGACTGGAGCATCTGCGTGATCTCACGCCCGATGTCCCCGGGGCCGTCCAGATGAATGATTCCTGCTATCCCGCACATGGCAGTCCTCCTTGTCCACCTCAGGCCCTGATCAGGGCAGGATGTCCAGGTATTCCTTGATGTCCCATTCAGTCACGGTGGCGCAGAACCGCTCCCATTCGTCGCGCTTGTAGTGTTCGAAGACGGTGTACATCTCGCCGGGCAGCGCGGACTTGACCACCTGGTCGCGCTCCAGCGCCGCCAGCGCGTCGCCCAGGTTCATCGGGATCTTGTGCACGGCCTGGCCGGTGGTGACCTCGTAGCTGTTGCGGTTCTCCGGGGGACCCGGGTCGATATTGCGCGCGATCCCGTCGCCCATCGCCTGGAGGAGTGCGGCGAAGGACAGGTAGGGGTTGACCGAGGAGTCGGTCGCCTTGTACTCGAAACGGCCGGGCGCGCTGACCCGCACGGTGGTGGTGCGGTTCTGGAATCCCCAGTTGGCGTAGACGGGAGCCCAGAAACCGGTGTCCCACAGCCGGCGGTAGGAGTTGACGGTCGGCGCGGTCACACAGACGAGCGCGTCGAGATGCTCGAGGATTCCGCCGAGCGCGCTGAGCCCGATCTTGCCCGGAATTCGGGGGTTGTCGGTATCGGGCATGAACATGTTCATCTCGCCCTGCCAGAGCGAGATGTTGTGGTGGCAGCTGTTCGCCGAGACGCCCATGAACGGCTTGGGCATGAAGCACGGGAAGGCGCCCATCTCGCGCCCGACCTGCTTGCAGATCTGCCGGTAGGTGGTGAGCCGGTCGGCGGTGAGCTCGGCACGGTCGAACTGCCAGTTGAGCTCGAGCTGGCCGGGGCCGTCCTCGTGGTCGCCCTGGATCATGTCCAGCCCCATGGCCTTGCAGTACTCGAGGACCCGGTGGATCAGCGGCTGCAGCTCGGCGAACTGGTCGATGTGGTAGCAGAACGGTTTCGTCTTGCCCTCGACCGAGGGCGTTCCGTCCGGGTTCAGCTTGAGCCACATCATTTCCGGCTCGGTGCCCACCCGCAGGTGCAGGCCGGTCTCGCGCTCGAACTCGCTGTGAATCCGGCGGAGGTTTCCGCGACAGTCCGAGGTCAGGTACGAACCGGGATTCAGCTCCTCCTCCCGACCGCGGAACAACGTACAGAAGACGCGGGCGGTCTGCGGATCCCAGGGCAGGATCTGGAAGGTTTCGACATCCGGCAACCCGACGAGCTCCCAGGCGTCGGGGCCGTATCCGATGTAGTCACCCTTGCGGTCGATGAAGAGATTCGCCGTCGATCCGTAGACGAGCTGGAATCCCTTTTCCGTCATCCGCTCCCAGTGCTCGGCCGGGACGCCCTTTCCCATGATGCGTCCGGTGACCGAGACGAACTGGTAGTAGATGTACTTGACTCCCTTCTCGTCGATCTGGCGCCGAACCTGCCGGACGGCCTCGTCCCGGCCGTCCTGGTGGACGAAGTTTTCAAGATCTGTGGGCATGGGCGGCCTCCTGGGTCGAAACTGGGCAGACCTGACGTGAGAGCGGCCACAGAGAGTAGACCGCGTTTCGTGACGGGAGACAACACCCATTCGCCAGAATGTCATTCGTCCGAACATCAGTTCGGCTCGCCCGACCGAGCCCCGCGGAGGGAGTCTGTCCACCGGCAGTAGACATCGTTTCCTGTGACTCGTATGCTCTCCGTCACAGCTGCCCCCCTCCCATATGCCAGAGCCTGGAGGCACGCGTGCACCCAACCAACGGCCGTGTGAACGGACATCACCGCCGAAACGGAACCCCGCGGTACTCGGCATGGAGCCTGGTCCAGCACGGCCTGACCGGCGCCGAGTGGTCGCGGGCGTGGCGGGCCCATCCGATGCGCAAGAGCTACGACGTGGTGATCGTCGGCGGCGGCGTTCACGGCCTGGCCACCGCCTACTACCTGGCCACCAATCACGGCATCCGTAATATCGCGGTGCTGGAGAAGGGCTATATCGGCGGCGGCGGATCAGGCCGCAACACCGC
The DNA here is from genome assembly GCF_000423625.1 of Pseudonocardia asaccharolytica DSM 44247 = NBRC 16224. Lineage (GTDB taxonomy): Bacteria > Actinomycetota > Actinomycetes > Mycobacteriales > Pseudonocardiaceae > Pseudonocardia > Pseudonocardia asaccharolytica. The sequence continues at coordinate 62,681 of NZ_AUII01000011.1, read as the reverse complement.
GATCCTGCGCTCGAACTACCTCACCCCCGAGGGCGTGCGGTTCTACGACCGCTCGATCAAGCTCTACGAACGGCTGGCCGCCGACCTGAACTTCAACGTCATGTTCTCCCAGCGCGGCCACCTCACCCTCGCCCACAACGACGCCTCGCTGCGCACCATGCACTGGCGCGCCGAGGTCAACAAGCTCCAGAACGTCGACTCCGAGGTCATCGGACCCGACAAGATCAAGGAGCTGGTGCCCTACCTGGACACCTCGACCACCACCCGCTACCCGATCCTCGGTGCGCTCTACCACCCGCCCGGCGGCATCATCCGCCACGACGCCGTGGTCTGGGGCTACGCGCGGACCGCCGACGCGAACGGGGTGCACATCCACCAGAAGACCGAGGTCACCGGCATCGACGTCGAGGGCGGCCGGGTCACCGGGGTGCAGACCGACCAGGGCCGGATCGCCACCCCGGTCGTGGTCAACTGCACCGCGGGCTGGGCCACACTGATCTCGGACATGGCCGGGGTGCGCATGCCGGTGCAGACGTTCCCGCTGCAGGCGGCGGTCACCGAGCCGGTCAAGCCGTTCCTGGACACCGTCGTGGTCTCCGGCACCCTGCACGTCTACGTCAGCCAGACCGATCGGGGCGAGCTGGTGTTCGGCGCCAGCGTCGACCCGTTCGCGTCCTACTCGATGCGCGGTTCGCTGGAGTTCACCGAGGGCGTCGCGGGACACGTGCTGGAGCTCATGCCGGCCGTGTCGAAGATGCGGTTGCTGCGACAGTGGGCCGGGCTGTGCGATATGACCCCGGACTACTCCCCCATCATGGGTCCGACCGAGGTCGAGGGCTTCTACGTCGACGTCGGCTGGGGCACCTACGGGTTCAAGGCGGGCCCGGTGTCCGGCGAGGCCATGGCCGACTGCATTGCCAACCAGCGCCCGCCCGAGATCATCTCGGCCTTCGGCATCGACCGCTTCCTGCAGGGACGCCTCGTCGGTGAGAAGGGCGCCGCGGCGGTCGGCCACTGACCGCCGACCCCAGCGGACGAGAAGGTGATCCACCGATGATGCTGCTGACATGCCCCTGGTGCGGGCCACGCAACTCCACCGAGTTCCGTTTCGGCGGCGAGTCGCACCCGCGCCCCCGCCCCGACGCCGCCACCCCCGAGGAATGGCGCGACTACCTCTACTTCGCCACCAACCCGCGGGGCTGGTCCCGCGAGACCTGGTACCACGGCTCGGGTTGCCGCCGGTACTTCGCGATCGAACGACACACCGAGACCAACGAGCATCGAGCAATCGACGAACGACGCGCCGCGGAGGCACGCCGATGACCCAGGAGCAGATCGCCCTCGCCGGCACCGGGGCCATGCGCCTCGGCCGCCAGGAGGGCGAGGTGATCGACCGGCGACGCACGATCACCTTTCGCTGGAACGGAAAGCAGCAGCTCGCCCACCCTGGCGACACCATCGCCTCGGCGCTCGCCGCTGCGGGAGAGCGGGTGTTCTCCCGCAGCTTCAAGTACCACCGCCCACGCGGCATCCTGACCGCCGACCACCTCGACCCGGGATGTCAGCTGCAGGTCGGCGACGAGCCCAACGTGCGCGCGGCACACCGGCTGGTCGAAGCCGATATGGACGTACGGTCGCAGAACACCTGGCCCTCGCTGCGATTCGACGTCAAGGCCGCCAACGGGCTGGTCGGACGGTTCCTCTCGGCCGGTTTCTACTACAAGACCTTCATCAAGCCCGAGCGGCTCTGGCCGGTCTACGAGAAGGTGCTCCGGCAGTTCGTGCACGCCGGGTCGATCTCTCCGGACACCGCCCACGACTACTACGACAAGCGCTACGCCCATCCGGATGTGCTCGTCGCCGGGGGCGGCCCCGCCGGGATGTCCGCCGCGCTGGCCGCGGCCCGCGCCGGCGCCACCGTCCTGCTCGTCGACGAGCAGGGCGCGCTCGGCGGCCGGCTGCGCTGGGGTGGCCCGGCGGAGCTGCACGAGCTGCACCGGCTCACCGCCGAGATCGCCGCCGAACCGGGAATCGAGGTGCTGACCGACTCGGTCGTCGGGGGCCGGTTCGACGACAACTGGGTCGCCGTCGTACAGCGCAACCTGCCCAATGTGGTGGAACGGTTGGTGAAGGTGCGGGCCAAGTCCTTCGTGGTCGCGCCGGGGCTCATCGAGCGCCCCTACGTGTTCGAGGGCAACGACCTGCCCGGGGTGATGCTGTCCACCGCGGCCCGCAGGCTGATCAACCTCTACGCCGTCAAGCCGGGTGAGCGCGCCGTCGTGCTCACCGCGAACCCGGAGGGCGACGGCGCCGTCGCCGACCTGCAGCGCGCCGGGGTCGACGTGGCCGCCGTCGTCGACGCCCGCCACGGCACCACGGTGACCCGTGCCCGCGGACGTTCGGGCGTGCAGTCGGTGGAACTGTCCGACGGCCGCCGGATCGACGCCGACCTGCTCGTCACCGCCGTCGGCTGGACCGCGCCCACCTCGCTGCTCAACATGTCCGGGGACAAGCCCGTCTATGACCCCCGCTCGGCCCGGTTCCGGCCCGATCCGGCGCGTCTTCCGGACACCGTCCTCGCCACCGGGCGGATCGTCGGGGACGGCTCGTTCTCCGAGATCGCCGCGCACGGCGCCGCGATCGGCCGGGAGGCCGCCCGGCGCGCCGCGGGGATCCGGGCACGCTGGCAGACGCAGGTCCCGACCCGGACGCCCGGCGAGCCCGTCGCGGAGGTTCCGGCCAAACCGGTCGAGATCCCCGATCTCACGCCCGCCGCCCACCCGGAGCTGTTCCGCGGCCACACCCATGGCTTCGTGGATTTCTCCGAGGACGTCTCGTCGAAGGACCTGTTCACCGCGGTCGCCGAGGGCTACGACTCCGTCGAGCTGGTCAAGCGCTACACCACGGTCACGATGGGTCCGGGGCAGGGCAAGCTCGAGACGGTGAACGCGGTGGCGGTCGTCGCCGAGGCCACCGGCCGGACCATCGCCGAGACCGGCACCACGACCTGGCGGCCGATGTACGCCCCGGTCACCCTCGGCGCGCTCGCCGGCCGGATCTTCGAGCCGGTCCGGCACTCCCCGATGCAGGCCTGGCACGAGCGTCAGGGTGCGGTTCCGCTGGTGGCCGGGCAGTGGATTCGTCCCGAACACTATGGCGACCCGGCGGCCGAGGTGCGCACGGTGCGCAACGCGGTCGGGATCATCGACGTCACCCCGATCGGCAAGCTCGACCTGCGCGGTCCCGATGTGCCCGAGCTGCTCAACCTGCTGTATGTGAACAAGTGGAACAACCTGGGCGTCGGCCGGGTCCGGTACGGGGTGATGTGCGCCGAGGACGGGGTCGTGCTCGACGACGGCGTCACCGGCAGGCTCGGCGAGCAGCACTACCTGATGAGCACCACGTCCTCGGGCGCGGGCACGGTGTGGGAGTGGGTGGAGAACTGGCTGCAGACCGAGCACCCGGACTGGCAGGTGCACGTCACCCCGGTCACCACCGCCTACGCCAGCATCAACGTCGCCGGGCCCCGGTCGCGCGAGCTCGTCGGGCGGCTGGCCGAGGGCGTCGACCTCTCGCCCGAGGCGTTCGGCTATATGAACGTGCGCACCGGCACGGTGGCCGGCGTGCCGGACTGCGTGCTGTGGCGGATCGGGTTCACCGGTGAGCTGAGCTATGAGATCCACGTGCCCGCCGCCTTCGGACTGCACGTCTGGGAGGCGCTGATGTCGGCGGGTGCCGATCTCGGGGTCGCCCCGTTCGGGATCGAGGCCCAGCGGATCCTGCGGCTGGAGAAGGGGCATTTCATCGTCGGCCAGGACACCGACGGCCTCACCCAGGCCTATACCGCCGGGCTCGGCTCGCTGGTCAAGCTCGACAAGCAGGACTTCATCGGCAAGCCGGAGCTGACCTGGCAGGCCGAGCGCGGCGGCTATCCGCTGCTGGTCGGGCTGCAACCGATCGACGGCCGGATCGTGCCGGCCGAGGCCAGCCAGATCATCGCCGGGGGCCGGATCGTCGGGCGGATCACCTCCAGCCGGATGTCGCCGACGCTGGGCCGGTCGATCTGTCTCGGACAGGTCGAGGCCGGCCTCGCCAAGCCCGGCGCCGTCGTGACCGTGCGGCTGATCGACGGCCGAAACATCCCGGCGGCCGTCACCCCCCAGCTCGCGCACGTCGACCCCGAGGGAGAGCGGCAACGTGTCTGATCCCAACACGCCCACCCCCAACGCGCCCACCCCCATCGCGCGCAGCCCCATCGCGCCCATCAATCCCCGCGTCGAGAACGGCTGGGAGGTCAGCGACGCGCGCAGCACGGCGGCGCTGACCATCGCCGACGAGACCCCGCTGGCCAAGGTCGCGGTGCGGGCACCGTTCGCCGGTGCGATCGCCGGACTGCTCGGCGTGGGGTTCGGCCGGGCGGCCCGCGGCCCGGCCAGTCTCCAGGCCGACGGGCTGCCCGAGGCGCTGGTCGTCGGCTCCGGGCCCGGCGAGTGGCTCGTCCTCGCCGCGCCCGGTACGTCACCCGCGGTGCGCCAGCGGCTCGAGGCGCTCATCGCGGGCACCGGGGAGTTCGCCTCGGTCGTCGACCTCACCCACGGCAGGGCGCTGATGCGGCTGCGCGGCGAGGACTCGCCCGCGATGCTCGCCAAGGTCTGCGCGATCGACCTGTCCGACGACGTCGTCGGGAACGGCGCGGCGTTCCGATCCTCGGTGGCCCGGCTCGTCACCGACATCGTCCGCGACGACTGTTTCGATGCGCGCTCCGCTGGCGCTGCCCGCGGCGACGGCGTGCGGTCCTACCTGCTGCACTGCGAGCGCTCGTCAGGGCAGTACCTGTTCGACGCGCTGCTCGACGCCGGAGCCGAGTTCGGGATCGAGGTCACCGGTTCTGTCCGGGCAGCGGGCTGACGGCGGGTCGTCGCCGCGGTCAGTAGGCCGCGGCGATGATCCGTGCCCGCTCGCGCAGGATCTCGACGGCGGCGGCCATCTCCGCCTCGCCGAACCGGCTGGCGGGGCCCTGCACGCCGAGGATGGCGACCAGCTCGGCGTGCTGGTCCAGGATCGGGACCGCGACCGCGTGCAGGTCCGGCTCGCGCTCGGACCGAGCCGTCGCGAAGCCCCGCTCCCGGACGATCCGGATCTCCGCCTCCAGCGCCGCCCGGTCGGCGATGGTGCGCGGGGTGAACGCCGTCAGCTCCGCGGGCAGCCGTCCGCCGTGGGCCAGGAAGACCTTCCCGACCGACGTCGCGTACCGCACGCTGTTGCGCCCGACCTGCGCGACGCTGCGCACCGACCGCGGGCTCTGCACGAAGTCGAGGGTCATCACCTCGTGCTCACCGGGGATCGACAGCGTGGCCGTCTCCGAGGTCAGGCCGGCGATCTCCTCGAGATGGGGCCGGGCCAGCGTCCGGATGTCGAGCGTCTCCCGGGCGGCGCTGGCCAGCTGCAGGATCCGGACGCCCAGCCGATACCGACCGGTCGCCGGGACGTGCTGGACCAGCCCGGCGGTGGCGAGCGTGGACAGCAACCGGGAGATGGTGCTGACGTTGACCCCCGTGCGCCGGGCGATCTCGTTGGTGCCGACCTCGGTACCGGCGTCGGCGAGCGCGTCCAGCACCGCAATGGCCCGCTGCACCGATCCGATCTGCCGACTCGCTGGTTTACCCGTGCGGGCCATAGTAGTATATCTCCCGTCAGGACATAGTGTTGCCGTATAGGCAATTGTACTCCGACATCGTCGGGGCCGGTCGAGGGTTCATCCTCCGCCCGTTCGTCCGGCTCCCCGGCAGACCTTCGCGACCCGTGCACATCCACTCGTGAGCTAGGGGAAAAGCGACGATGATCCCACAGCACGTCCGGTATCTGGTGATCGGCGCAGGAATTCACGGACTGTCCACAGCCTGGCACCTGGCCACCGAACTGCAGGCCCGAGGTGAGGGATCCGGGGACGACGTTCTGGTCATCGACAAGGCCGATATCGGGGCAGGTGCCTCCGGTGTCGCCTGCGGCGTCATCCGGAACAACTATTTCCAGCCCGCGATGCGCGAGCTCATGGCGCATTCGGTGGGAGTATGGGAATCCGATCCGGAGGCGTTCTCCTACCACGACGTCGGATATATCCAGCTCGCCCCGGAATCGATGCACGCCGATGTTGTACAGATTCACGCCGAGCAGCGGGCGATCGGCTACGAATCGGTACTCGTCGAGGGCGAGCGCGCCTGCCGGGACTACATGCTCGAGATGTTCTCCGACTGGCAGGCACCCGGGATCTCGGTTCTGCTGCACGAGAAGCGCGGCGGATACGCCAACAACCACGCCTCGCTGCGCGGCCTGGCCGCCAAGGTGCGCGGATGCGGCGTGCGCATCGCCACCGGCGTGACCGTGACCGGAGCCCGACTCACCGGCGGCGCCGTGACCGCGGTCGATACCGACCAGGGCACGATCGCGTTCGACAAGCTGGTCGTCGCGGTGGGGCCGTGGGTGCGCGACACCTGGGCGATGCTCGAGCTGCCGTCGGCGATCACGGTCACCATGCCGGACGGTTCGAAGATCCACAACCATCCTATGTGGACCTACTGGGCGTTGCAGGAAGGCACGCTCAACATGGACCCGAACGAGTTCATGGACAACCGCGGCACCTTCCCGCCGGTGATCCATGTCGACTCGGACGCCCCGCTGCACGACGATATCGACGGCAGCCTCATCACCGACCAGATCTGGGGCATCTACTACAAGCCGGACTTCCATTTCGGCGGGGTGCAGGGTGGAGCGTCGCCCCAGCGCGTCCCACGGCCCGCCGACCAGGTCGCCGTCGACCCCTATGGCACCGAGAGCCCCGAGTTCATCGTCGGGGACGACTTCGTCCGCATGTGGACCTCGGCGCTGGCCGCCTGTCACAAGCGGTTCGAACAGAAGCGTTCGCTGTATCGCGACGAGCCGTCCGGCGGTATCGGCGCGTTCACCCCGGACAGTTTCCCGATCTTCGACGTCTTCCGGAAGAACGCGTATGTCATCGCCGATGCGAACCACGGCTACAAGATGATCGGCGTCGGTGCGCTGGTCGCCCGGGAGCTTCTCGGTGAATCGCAGGCGTTGCTCGAGCCGTTCCGTTTCACCCGTTACGAGACCGGCGAGCTGCACCCGGTCAGCAACTCGCCCTTCCCCTGGAGCTGAGCGATGAAGGTATTACAGGCAGACGATGTCGGCGCCCGGTCCGGGCGGGCCGGCGGTGGCGGCGCGCGCGCCGTCGAACGGGAACCGACGGCCGATATCGGCCGGCTGCTGGTCTCCTGCCCGGACGGGCCGGGGATCGTCGCCTCGATCACCGCGTTCCTGCACACCCGCGGCGCCAACATCATCCAGTCCGACCAGTACTCGACCGACCCGCTGGGCGGCCGATTCTTCCTCCGGGTGGTGTTCCACCTTTCCGGGCTGGCCGAGCGCCTCGACGCGCTCGAACGCGAGTTCGGCGGGGAGGTGGCCGGGCGGCTGGGCCTGACCTTCCAGCTGCGGACCGCGTCCGTCCCCAAGCGGGTGGCCCTGTTCGTCTCCCGCTTCGACCACTGCCTGCTGGATCTGCTGTGGCGCTGGGAGCGCGACGAGCTGCCGATCGACGTCGTGCAGGTGGTGTCCAACCACCTCGATCTGGCCGATGCGGTGGCCGGGTTCGGGGTGCCCTACGCGCATATCCCGGTCACCAAGGACACCAAGGCCGAGGCCGAGGCCGAGCAGCTGGAGCTGCTGGCCGGCCGGGTCGACTTCATCGTGCTGGCCCGCTACATGCAGATCCTCACCAAGGGGTTCCTCGACGAGCTCGGCGTGCCGGCGATCAACATCCACCACTCGTTCCTGCCCGCGTTCGCCGGGGCCGGCCCCTACGAGCGAGCCAAGACCCGCGGGGTGAAGCTGGTCGGCGCCACCGCGCACTACGTGACCGAGGACCTCGACGAGGGCCCGATCATCGATCAGGACGTGGCCCGGATCTCGCACCGCGACGACGTCACCGACATCACCCGCCTCGGCGCCGACGTCGAGCGGACCGTGCTGTCGCGGGCGGTGGCCTGGCATGCCGAGGACCGGGTTCTGCTCAACGGCAACACCACGGTGGTGTTCGGATAGGAGAGAACCGTGCCCGCAACGATCATCGACGGCAAGGCCGTCGCCGCCCGGCTGCGCGCGCAGATCGCGCGCGACGTCGCGGAGCTCCCGGCGCCGCCGAGCCTGGCCACCCTGCTCGTCGGGGAGGATCCGGCCTCGGCGGTCTATGTGGCCAACAAGCGCAAGCTGTGCGTGCAGGCCGGGATGCGCGACCTGCACCACCACCTGCCCGCCGATATCGGCGCGGACGCGCTCGGTGGGCTGATCGACCAGCTCAGCGCCGATCCCGAGGTGACCGGGATCCTGCTGCAGCTACCGCTGCCCCGCCACCTCGACCCCGCGCCGCTGCTGGACCGGATCCATCCCGACAAGGACGTCGACGGACTCACCGAGACCAGCACCGCCCGGCTGGTGCTCGGCACCCCGGGGTTGCGCCCGTGCACCCCGGCCGGGGTGATGGTGCTGCTCGACGACGCGGGCGTGCCGCTGCAGGGCGCCGAGGCCGTCGTGGTCGGACGGTCCGGCCTGGTTGGTAAGCCGATGGCCCAGCTGCTGCTACAGCGCAACGCCACCGTGACGATCTGCCATTCGCGCACCCGCGACCTCGCCGCGGTGTGCCGGCGCGCCGATGTCCTGATCGCCGCGGCCGGCGTCCCCCGGATGCTGGGTCCCGAGGCCGTCAAACCCGGTGCCACCGTCATCGATGTGGGCATCCACCGCACCGATGCCGGGCTGTGCGGCGACGTCGACACCGACGCGGTCCGCGAGGTCGCCGGGGCGATCACCCCGGTGCCCGGTGGCGTCGGGCCGATGACCATCGCGATGCTGCTGCGCAACACCGTCACCGCGGCCGGGCTGATGACCAGGGCACCCGCCGGTGTCTGAGCCGTTCACCCGTCCGTTCCGGACCGCGCTGACCGATCGGCTGGCGCTGCGGCACCCGATCGTGCTGGCCCCGATGGGTGGGGTCGCGGGCGGCGCGCTCGCGGCCGCCGTGTCCGCCGGCGGCGGACTGGGTCAGATCGGGATCGGTTACGGCGACCACGCCTGGCTGACCCGCGAGTTCGATCGGGCCGGCGGGGCTCGGGTGGGCTGCGGCTTCATCACCTGGATGCTCGCCGAGCGACCGCAGCTGCTCGATGCCGCACTTGAACGGGGTGCGGCCGCGATCACGCTGGCGTTCGGCGATCCCGGCCCGTTCGCCGCCCGGATCCGCGGCGCCGGAGTCCCGCTGATCTGCCAGGTGGCCGGGGTCGAGGAAGCCCGGCGGGCGCTCGAGGTCGGTGCCGACGTGCTCGTTGCGCAGGGCGGCGAGGGCGGCGGTCACGCCGCCCGGCACCGGTCGACGATGACGTTGGTCCCCGAGCTGGTGGACCTGGTGGCCGGGCTCGGCGCGGACGTCCCGGTGCTCGCCGCCGGCGGTATCGGAGACGGACGGGGACTGGCCGCGGCGCTGGTGCTCGGTGCCGACGGCGCACTGGTCGGCACCCGGTTCTGGGCCTGTGCCGAGGCACTGGTGGCGCCGGGCGCGCACAGGCGCGCGACGCGCGCCGTGGGCGACGACACCATCGCCACCACGGTCTACGACCAGGTCCGGGGCTACACCTGGCCGGACGGCTACACCAGCCGGGTTCTCCGCACGCCGTTCGTCGCCCACTGGCACGGACGGGACCGCGAGCTCACCGGCGCCCTGGACGAGCTCGCCGTGCAGTATCGGGGGGCGGTCGAGAACGAGGACTACGACGTGGCCCAGATCGCCGTCGGAGAGGCGATCGGGATCGTCCGCGACGTCGGTTCGGCGGCCGACGTCGTGGCCGACCTCGTCCGCGAAGCAAGCGCCGCGCTGGAGGCGAGCAGGCCGGGCGCGCGGTAGCAGACGACGCGTCCGCTGGATTTCCCTGTGGGAAACGAAGTTTCAGCAGAGGGTTTACAGCGGTGCGCTCCGCTGCCATGATTTCGGTCACATGCGATCTCGGCCGGGCCTGGGCGGCCAACCGGCTCCCGGTCGCCCGACGCTGCGCTTGGACGACAGGCCCCAATTCGACGCCCCGACAGCCTCGGTGACGCCCCTCGATGCGTCGGAACAGACACTCCCGTGGGAGGTGGTCATGCTCAGCCTCGAACGAGTTGAACGGCTACGCCTTCGCCATCGGAACCAGCAGGTCCGATGGGGATTCATCTGGGCGCTCAGCTGCGCCGTGCTGTGGGCGGCGTGGTACGTCCCCGGTTCGGCGATCTACGGCGAGGCGCCCTTCGCCGAGCTCTCCGCGGGAGACGGCTATCTGCTTGCCGCCTTCGTGGTCACCGTCCTCAATGCCATCGCAGTGCTGCTGGCGATGTTCGTCTGGGTCGCGGTGCTCGGAAAGTCCACTGACTACATCCGGACCCTCAAGCAGGTCAAGATCTCTCGGTGGTACCTGCCGGCCGGGCTGGCCGGGATGCTGGCGATCTTCGGTTCCATCGTGGCGATCGCCTATGTCGGGGCCGCCTTCTCCGCGGTCGCGGCGCTGCTCTACCCGATCGTCGGGGCGCTCGCAGCGCGGGCCTGGTACCAGGAGAGCATCACCAAACGGGCCGCCCTCGGCATCGTCGTCATCGTGCTCGGCGGCGTGGTGATCTTCGCCCCGGGCATCCTCGACGAGTTCAGCGGAGCGGGCAGCGGTGCCTGGCTGGGCTACCTCGGCGGCGCGCTGGCGATCATCGGCTGGGGCCTGGAGGGGGCGATCGCCGGCCGGGCCCTCGACGTCAGCGATCCCGATGTCGGGCTCACCCTGCGATTCACCGCCGAGGTCGGGCTCTGGGTCCTGATCGTCCTCCCGATCGTCACGGTCACCGCGGGTGACCAGCTGTGGCCCACCATCGGGGCGACCCTGGCCAACCCCACCAATCTCCTGCTGCTGGCCCTGCTGGGCCTGACCTTCGGCTTCTGCTACGTGTCCTGGTACAAGTCGTTCCCGCTGATCGGGGTCGGGCGCGGCCAGGCGATCGCCGCCCTGTACGGACCGCTCGCCCTGGTCTGGCTGTACCTGTTCACCCTCGAGCCGCCCGGCATCCAGTTCGTCATCGGCAGCCTCATCGCCGTGGTCGGCAGCTTCGTGCTGTTCACCGAGAAGCGCGACGTCCTCGAGGTGATCAGAGCGGTTCCGGCCGCCCATCGCGCTCCCGTCACCAGCCCGACCGGAGGAGAGCACTAGATGCATATGAAGGGCTACCTCCTGCAGTTGCTCGCCAGCCGCGGGGAGATGTGGGACGACGAGATCGTCGACGCGGTCTGCGCCGAGTACGGCGTCTCCGGGGACTACTGGACCGGCACCATCCGGCTCACCCTCACCGACCTGTACTCCGGCGGTCTGCTCGACGAGCTCGACGCCACCGTCGATCCGAGCCGCACCGGCGGCAAAGAGAAGATCTTGTTCAAGTACGCCGTCAACGGCTTCGGACGGACCCGGATGGCCCAGGCGGGCCTGTTGGGAGCGCAGTCATGAACGAGTTCTGGGCCTACTCGGCCGGCCCGGTGCTGGCCACGATCCTGTTCATCGGGCTGCCGCTGTTCACGCTCTATCTGGCGCGGACCTTCGTCAAGAAGCTCTGAACGGCACCGATCGAACACGACCGACCGAACAAGGAGGTGACGGCCGATGCGCGCGGCCGGAACAACCGGCAGGCCACGGCTGATCGCACCCGGCCTGTTGTCGCCCGAGCCAGGGCTGGAGACCTACTGGGTCCGTCCCGGCGGGGTCACCGGGGTGCGGTTACGCGGCGGGGACGAGCTCACCGTCGTCGACCGGCAGGGCCGCCAGCGGGCCGAGCTCACGGTGCTCGCCCCGGACGGGTCGCCGGACGGCGCCGCTCTCGGCATCGTCCCCGACGGCCCGGCGACCACGCTGCGCGCACTGGCCGCATCGGCCGACCGCGACCGGATCACCGATCCGGTACTGGCCGACGTGATCGCCCACGAGGTGGATCCGGCAGGGCTGCGGGCCGCGATCCTGTTCGGCGAGTGGTCGCCCGCCGGGTCGTCGGAGACCGTGACCGCCCGCGGGCCCGCCACCGTGCTGGTGGCCGCACCGTCGCTGACCATGCGGATCGACGACCCGATCGCCAATCCGGCCTCCGACCTGATGCTCGAGGTCCGTCGCGCCAGCCCGCTCGCGGCGCTGGAACCGCGGCTGCCCGAGCCGCTCGCCGACCCCGTGCTCGACTTCCGGGTGGACCGGGCGACTGCGGCCTCCTATGAGGTCAAGGCGGGCCAGTACATCCAGATCATCGACGTGGAGGGCAGGCAGTGCTCGGACTTCCTGGCCTTCCACGGACACCGGCTGGCCGAGGGGGTGGAGCGCGGCCTGGACGCCACCGCCACCCGCTACTTCATGGGGCAGGCCTATCCGCAGCCGGGGCTGTACGGGAGGTTCTACGACCAGGACATGCAGCCGCTGGTCGAGGTCGTCCGGGACACGGTCGGCCGGCACGACACCTTCGGCCTGGCCTGCAACCGCAAGTACTACGAGGACCTGGGCTATCCGGGGCATGTCAACTGCACGGACAACTTCAACGCCCGGCTCGCGCCCTACGGCATCGCCCCGCGCGCCGGCTGGCCCGCGCTCAACCTCTTCTACAACACGGCGTTCGACGCCCACAACCAGCTGATCTTCGACGAGCCGTGGTCCCGGCCCGGTGACTACGTGCTGCTGCGGGCCGGGACCGACCTGGTGTGCGCCTCGTCCGCCTGCCCCGACGACATCGATCCCGCCAACGCCTGGATCACCACGGACATCCACGTCCGGGTGTACGACGCGAAACGGAAGTTCTCGATGGCCATCGCCCACCGCGTGACGCCCGAGCAGCCTGCGACGCTGACCAAGGACACGGCCTTCGCGCCGCGGACCAAGCCGCTCACCCGACAGTTCACCGAGTACCGCGGCTACTGGCTGCCCACCAGCTTCGACGGACACGGGGCGATCGAGGAGTACTGGGCCTGCCGCGAGCGGGCCGCGGTCATGGACCTGTCGCCGCTGCGCAAGTTCGAGGTGCTCGGACCGGATGCCGAGGCGCTGCTGCAGGCCTGCGTGACCCGTAACATCCGCAGGCTCTCCCAGGGCCAGGTCGTGTACTCCGCGATGTGCAACGAGACCGGCGGCATGATCGACGACTGCACCGTGTTCCGGCTCGGGGACACCAACTTCCGCTTCATCGGCGGGGAGGAGTACTCCGGGACCTGGCTGCGTCAGCAGGCGCAGCGGCTCGGCCTGGACCGGGTGTGGGTCAAACATTCCACCGATCAGATGCACAACATCGCGGTGCAGGGGCCGGCCAGCCGCGACCTGCTCGCCGAGCTCATCTGGACGCCGCCGACCCAGCCGGCGTTCACCGACCTGACCTGGTTCCGGTTCGCCATCGGGCGGATCGGCGACCACAACGGACTTCCGCTGCTGGTCTCCCGCACCGGCTACTCCGGGGAGCTGGGCTACGAGCTGTGGTGCCATCCCAACGACGGGCCCGCGTTGTGGGACGCCCTCTGGGAGGCGGGCCGGCCGCACGGGATGCTGCCACTGGGCCTCGACGCGCTCGACATCCTGCGGATCGAGGCCGGACTGGTGTTCGCGGGCTACGACTTCAGCGACCAGACCGACCCGTTCGAGGCGGGCATCGGGTTCACCGTCCCCCTGAAGACCAAGGAGGACGACTTCATCGGCCGCGAGGCACTGCTCAAGCGCAAGACCAACCCGCAGCGCACCCTGGTCGGCCTCGAACTGGCCGGCAACGAGCCCGCCGAGCACGGCGACTGCGTCCACATCGGACGCACGCAGGTCGGGGTGGTCACCAGCGCCACCCGGTCACCGATCCTGCGCAAGAACATCGCGCTGTGCCGGATCGCCGTGGAGCATTCCGCGCTCGGCACCGAGGTCGAGGTGGGAAAGCTCGACGGCCACCAGAAACGGATCCCGGCGCAGGTCGTCCGGTTCCCCTTCTATGACCCCGACAAGGAACGCCCCCGTTCCTGATCGCGGAGACAAACACCGATGTGCCGGCAGAACTGGAGGAATTGATGGTTGCACGGATGGCGGTGATCGGTGCCGGGACGAGTGCGTCAGCCCGGCGACCGACCCGGAAGGCAGCGTGAGCATAGATGACCCGAGTGGCGATCGTGGGAGCAGGGCCGTCGGGCCTGGCGCAGCTGCGCGCGTTCCAGTCAGCGAAGTCGAAGGGCAAGGAGATCCCCGAGATCGTCTGCTACGAAAAGCAGTCCGACTGGGGTGGCCTCTGGAACTACACCTGGCGCACCGGCCTCGACGAGCACGGAGAGCCGGTCCACTGCTCAATGTACCGCTACCTGTGGTCCAACGGACCCAAGGAGGGTCTGGAGTTCGCCGACTACTCCTTCGAGGAACACTTCGGCAAGCAGATCGCCTCCTACCCCCCGCGGGCGGTGCTGTGGGACTACATCAAGGGGCGCGTCGAGAAAGCCGGAGTTCGTGACCTCATCCGCTTCAACAGCATCGTCCGCCGGATCACCTGGGACGAGGAGACCGACCTCTTCACCGTGATCGCCCACGACCGCAAGGCCGACACCGAGAGCTCGGAGACTTTCGACCACGTGATCATCGCGACGGGCCACTTCTCGGTGCCGAACGCGCCCGAGTTCCCGGGCTTCGATACCTTCAACGGCCGCATCCTGCACGCCCACGACTTCCGTGACGCCCGGGAGTTCATCGACAAGGACCTGCTGCTTATCGGTACGTCGTACTCAGCCGAGGACATCGGTTCGCAGTGCTGGAAGTACGGCGCCAGGTCGATCACCGTCTCCCACCGCACCGCTCCCATGGGCTTCAAGTGGCCCGACAACTGGAAGGAGGTGCCGCTGCTGCAGAAGGTCGAGGGCAACACCGCAACCTTCGCCGACGGCAACACCGCGCGCGTGGACGCGATCATCCTGTGCACGGGCTACCAGCACCACTTCCCGTTCCTGCCCGACGACCTGCGGCTCAAGACCGCCAACCGGCTGGCCACCGCCGACCTCTGGAAGGGCGTGGTCTGGGTCCACAACCCGAAGCTGTTCTACCTCGGCATGCAAGACCAGTGGTACACGTTCAACATGTTCGACGCGCAGGCGTGGTACGTGCGCGACATCATCGCTGGCACGATCCATGTGCCCGACTCGGTCGAGAAGCGGCTGGCCGACGTGACAGCGCGGGTCGAAGCCGAGGATGCCCTTCCGGACGACTTCGCGGCGATCGCCTACCAGGGCGCGTACGTCCAGGAGCTGATCGCCGAGACCGACTACCCGTCGTTCGACATCGAGGGCTCCGACCAGGCGTTCTTCGAGTGGAAGAAGCACAAGAAAGAAGACATCATGGGCTTCCGCAACCACAGCTACAGGAGCGTGATGACCGGCTCGATGGCGCCGGCCCACCACACGCCGTGGAAGGACGCGCTCGAGGACAGCCTGGAGAGTTACCTCAGAGACTGACGCAGGGCACGGCCCTGGCGGTGGTTTGTTGGATCAAGGTGGGAGGTAGAGGCGCAAGCCTCGACCGGCGCCCACCGGGTCGATCGAAGTTTGCAGCTCAGCCGGCAGAGGGCGCCGTGGACCAGGCCCGCCACCAGCGCTGCAGCATGATCGCCGAGGTCAGCCAGCCGCGGACCGCCCGGATCGCCCTCGGCCGGGACGGCCGCGGGGACGTCTCGGTGAACCAGGTCTGCCAGCAGAAGGAGACGCGCAGTTGACCAGGGTCTGGTTGCGGCGGATCGCGAGATCGGAGCGGACCTGGAAGTCCGCCCATCCCAGCTCGTCGGTGACCTGCTTGTAGCCCCGCTCGATCCAATTGCGGATCCCGTAGAGCCGGACGACCTCGGCCGGGTCGGCGGCCCGATGGGGACTCTCGGTCTCGCGTGGCCCACCCGGGCGAGGCAGGTTGGTGGCCAGATACCAGGTGGCATGCTCGGGCAGCCGGGCCGGACGGACATCACCGACTCCCTTCAACCAGGGAACCGGGGCATACCCGCTGTCGGTCTTGAGCCAACAAACTACCGCTAGCGCGCCGGCCGCCACATCCCCGAGCCAGCCGCGGGCGGTGGGCGTCGGGAGAGTGGCGGCCTCGTTGCGACGAAACGGGCGCAAGCCTCGGGCCCGCGCCTACGACGCGCTGCTCGCCGCGGTTGCGCTCGCCCGCGACCTGCCGCTGTATACCAGCAACCCGGATGACTTCGGCGGCATCGACGGGTTGACCGTCGTGCCGATTCCGGTTCCGCAGCCAGGGTGGCCGGCGCTCCTCCTTCGGCGACCTCGTCAATGGACCGTGCTCTCCAGGTGGCGGTCCAGCGAGCCGCGATCGCGGCCGAGGGCACCGCATTCGCGTACCCCGGGCCACCACCCTCGGTTCACGGCCGCCGCTGCGGCCACCACAGCACCGGCCGCGGTGCCGACGAGCCACTGGCAGCCGACGCCGACGCCGACACAGACGGCCACGACCACCAGCGGTGGCAGCGACACCAGCAGGTCCGGGTAGCTGGCGTAGTGCGTCAGGTAGATCGCCATGGAAGCGGCGGCGACGGCGCCGATCGGGCGGATCGCGAACCGCGGGAGCGGCAGCTGCGGGACGAGAAGGAGGAGCATTCCGGCGAGGACGACCGCGTCGCGCAAAGGGTCGTCGAAGAAGCCGGGGACGAGTGCCGCCGCGAGCACCGCGGCGATCCCCCGCTGCGCGCCGGTTCTCGCCCGGTACACCACCCAGCCCAGCGCGAACAGCCACAGCACCAGGTGCGCGCTCATCAGCCGATCGGAGAACTCGTTGCCGTGGTCGGGATAGAGCCTGCCGGCCAGCGCGACCAGCAGCACCGCCAGGGCGAACCGGAAGGGATGTCGTCGCTCCAGTCGCCACACCGCGGGGATCGCGAGGACGGCGGCGAGCAGCGCCAGTATCTGGCACAGGGTCTCGATGAACCAGTACCCCCAGACCCCCGGGTCGACAACGTAGTTGACCAGCAGGGCGTTGGGCAGCTCGATATCGTCCTGAACCGCTGCCCGCCAGGCGATCCACAGCATGCTCGGTACCGCGATCCGCACCAGGCTGCGCAGGATCGTGCGGGTGTGCCCGCCCGGCACCGGGTTCGCCAGGACGAAGCGGGCGAACGCCCATCCAGCGACCCCGAGGAGCACGTGCGCGCCGCCGAGCACGTGGAACAGGCCGACGTGCGAGCCCACCACGAGGACGATCGCGACAGCCCGAAGGATCACGGCCGTCTCGGTCATCACCCAGAAGCGGTGGCGGCGGCGCAGCTGCGCGAGTCGCTCGACCGGGGTGGTGGGCCAGTCGGCGGGCAGCTGCCCGAGCACGCGTTGCAGCACAACGGTCATCTGCACGTAGGACAGCGAATCGCCGCCGAGGCTCACGAACGTCGCGTCGCCGGGAACCTCCGTGATACCGAACACCGCCCGGAACGCCTCGTGGACCGAGCCGGGCTCGCGCGGTCGCCGCAGCCCGGGTCGCCACCGCGACCGGGGCCGGGCGAGCTCGGCGACCGCCTGGTGGTCGAGCTTCCCGTTCGACCGCCGCGGAAGCTCGTCGACCGCGACAACCCGGACGTTGCCGGGCGGCAGGCCGAGCCGCGCCGCGACCATCTGCCGAAGATCGTCCGCGCCGGGCGCATGCGTCACGACCACGAGCTCGCGGTCGCTGCCGGTGCACGCCACCTGGTAACCCTCGTCGGCCAGCTGCCGCTCGACCTGCTCCAGATCGATCCGCAGCCCGAAGGGTTTGATGAAGCGGCTGCGCCGCCCGACCACCTCGTAGAGCCCGTCGGGCCGCCGCCGCGCCAGATCACCGGTCCGCAGGGCCTCGACCGTCCGGCCCTTGGCGAGGTCGTCCGGACCCTCGGCGTAGCCGAGCATGACATTGGGACCGCGGTACACGAGCTCGCCCGCGTCCCCCTCCCGGTGTTCGATCTCGAATGAGCCATCCGGGATCGGGATTCCGATCACCGACGGGTTGTCCGCCGCGAGTTCGGGCGGGAGGTAGGCCATCCGGGCGGTCGCCTCGGTCTGCCCGTACATCACGAAGAACCGCCAGCCACCCTGGGCGCCGAGCTCGGCGTAGCGGCGGACGGTCGACGGGTCCAGCCTCCCACCCGCCTGGGTCACGTACCGCAGATGCGGCAGCCGCATCCGGGGGAAGCCGACCCGATCGAGCAGCTCGAACGTGTAGGGCACGCCGTGGATGCTGGTCCCGCGGTGCGCGCGGAAGGCCGACCAGAACCGCGGATCGGTGACCGAGTGCTCCGACAGCAGCACGGCGCCACCGCGCAGCAGGTTGCTGTTGACCACCGACAGTCCGTAGCAGTAGTGCAGGGGCAACGTCAGCGCCGCGCGGTCGGTGTCGCGGATGCCGAGATAGCTCGCGATCGAGGAGGCGTTGGCCGCGAGGTTGGCCGCCGAGAGCCGGACCAGCTTCGGCGAGCCGGTCGAACCCGACGTCGCCAGCAGCAACGCGAGCTCGGGGTGCAGCGTATGGGCCGACCCCGCGCGGCGTTCGACGAGCTGCCACGACCCACCGGAGTACGCGCCGAGGACGTCCGGGTCGTAGCGGTGAATGAGCTCATCGAGCCTGCGCCGGTCCTCGGCCCCGGCCAGCAGCACCGGATGCCCGCCGTGCAGCGCGGCGAGGTAGGTGACCAGCGGTTCGACGTCGTTGGACGCCGCCACCAGCACGAGCCGCCGCCGCGGGCCCAGCCGCGCGGCCGTCTCCCGGACCCGTGCGGCAAGCATGCGGTAGGTGATCTCGGTGCCGTCGGGCGCGACGACCGCGAGCCGGTCGCCGTGGGCGTGCAGGTCCGCGACGAACGGCACGGGCCCGTGCTTATAGTCCATCCTCACATTACATAAGGAAAGCCTCAGTTAGCCAACAGGTAGCCGGAAAGTGCGACGTCAACACCGGGAGGCGACCCGCTCCACCGTTTGCGGTCGATACCCCCCTACCGTATAGTCGTCGAGAGATCAAGGGGAGCCAGGGAGGCCAGCGTGCACGGGTACGCCCAGGATAAGGACGCCTACCTCAAGCGGATGCGACGCATCGAGGGCCAGGTCCGCGGCATTGCGAAGATGATCGAGAATGACGAGTACTGCATCGACGTCCTCACCCAGGTCTCGGCCGCCACCAACGCCCTGCAGGCCGTGGCCCTCGGCCTGATGGACGAGCACCTCAAGCACTGCGTCACCCAAGCCGTGGCCGAGGGCGGCCAGGTCGCGAACGACAAGATCGCCGAGGCGAGCGCGGCGATCGCCCGGCTCGTCAAGTCCTGATCCGCCGACGGACCGTGCGCTGAGCACGACAGCAGGCTGCGCGATGCGGTGACGCGTTCCGATGGAAGCCGGCCGGATCCGGGTACTCCTACCGCACAGTTCCTCCATCGGAAGGCACCGACGTGCAGATCACCGGCATCATCTCCGCGATCATCATCGGGCTCATCATCGGCGCACTCGGGCGGCTGGTCATACCGGGTAAACAGCCGATCCCGATCTGGCTGACCCTTGTCATCGGAATCGCGGCCGCGTTCATCGGCGGAGCAATCGCCGCTGCCTTCGGCTACTCCAATGCCGGCGGAGGCATCCCCTGGATCCTGATCATCCTGCAGGTCGCGGTCGCCGCGATCGGGGTGACCCTCGCCGCCGGAATGTACCCCCGGCGCGGCAGCAGGCGTGGGATCCGCTCCTAGCCCGCGGCGTGACCGCTAGCCACCGCTGCTCGACGAACTGGTCCTCTCACTGTTCACCCTCGCGGGTGCCGGACCCGGCTGCTGCGCTCGAACTCCTCGACGGCCTGGGTGAGCCCGCGGTCCGCGCGGCGTTCCTCCCGGACGCGCTGCGCGGTGCCGTGCGGGTATCCGGCCTTGGTCGCCCTGCGTTCGGTCGCCTCGTAGAGGAAGACGTAGGAGTACATCAGCCCGATCATCGAGCCGCCCACGACGGCCATCACCCGGACCCACAACGGGCCCGGAAGCAGCACGATCAGGACGGCGGCCACCGGCACCAACTGCGTCAGCAGCCGGGCCAGATGGCGAATCGGCCAGGTGCGGCAGGTGAGGTCGTGCAGCACCCACTCCCGGTACCTCGCCGGAAGCCGGCCGCCGACGGCATACCACAGCCAACGGAAGGGTCCTGGGCGCCGTGGTGACGCCGGCAGCGCATCAGGTTTACTCATGACGCTGCTCTCCTCGTTCACCCGCGCCTCGCAGCCGGCGGCGAGTTCCCCGGGAGCGGGCACGGACGATGACTCGTTGTCAATGGTACGCCAGGGGCCGATGGTTCACCCGATACCGGCCGGGCTCACGCGGCGACGTAGTGGAACTCCGTCTGGGTTGCCTGACGACCCTTGAACTGCAACCCGTACTCCGCGTCGGTCACCTCATGCCGGGCCACCTTGCCCGGGTAGGCCGGGGTGCCCACGAGTGAGCCCATCACGGCGTGGCTCAAGGTGGTCGGGGTTCCGTCCGGCGCGGTGAAGCCTCGCACGTCGCCCTCGAACACGCCCTGGACGGTGAAGCTCCCGGTGCCCTTGTCGACGTCGAACTCGATCGGCGTGCGGATCACTCCCACCACCTCGCTGACCAGGGCGGCCAGGTCCGCCAGCGGCCCGCCTGCCTTGCCGGTGAAGGCCTCGACGAGGGCACCCTGCTGGGCATCGTCGGCGCGCTCGTCGATGATCACGGCCAGCCGCACCTTGCCGTCGTAGACGTTGCCCCGGTGGTTGCCGAGGAACGCCAGGTTCAGGCCGGAGACGTCGACCTCGTTGATCTCACCGCGATCGAAGTGGAACACCCAGCTGAAGCCGCAGTAGCCGCTGTCGGGGTCCTCGCCCACCGCACACGGGCACAGCGACTTGCAACTGCACACCTCGGCCATCCGACCGGTCAGCTGGTATCCCATCGTGATCTCCTCCTGGTTGGTTCACCGCACCTGCATGTGCTCGTGCCCGCCTGTGGCAGGAGCTCCGATCCCGTCGAGCGCCACCGCCGCGGCCGCGAACAGCAGGACCACCCCCACCGGAGCCGCGATCCACTTCCCCCATCGGGTGTTCTTCTCCGCCACCATCACCGCCGTCAGCACGACCATGACCAGCAGGTTCCCCACCCCGGCGCCGAACATGACCAGCATCAACGCCCAGCAGCAACCCAGGCAGGACAGGCCGTGTCGCAGTCCCAGCGCCCAGCCGCCCCGGGCGCCGCGGCGGTAGTGCAGGTAGAGGAAGGCCTTGGGATCCCGGCACTGGGTCAGACAGCGCTGTTTGAGCGGGCTGAACTGGAACGCCCCGGCGATCGCCAGCACGCCGGCCAGGACCCACTGGGGGCGGGCGTCGAGCCACGGCCACCGCGCCACCACGGCCTGGATCCCGGTGGCGGCGGCCAGCGCAACCAGCGCGAACGCCATCCAGAGCGCCAGATAGCCTGCCAGGAACGCCGCCCGTGCCGCCGCCGGCCGGGGCTGGCGGGCACTGACCACGGTGAACAGCCGCACCATCGGCACCGTCGTGGGCAGCATCATCGCCCCGATCATCACCAGCCACGAGCCGGCGAACACCAGCAGAGCGGCCGGCACCGGCAGCGTCGAGTCGCCGAGAAGGTGATCGTGTCCGCCGAGGCCGCCGACCAGGATCGGCACCAGCAACGCGGCCCAGCACACCGCCGCGACCGCCCACAGCATGACACCCGGATCGCGCAACCGCTCTCGGTACGAGGCCTGGGCCTGGTCGACCATCGGTCCCGGCCCCCCGTCCTCGAAGCACGATCGACTTATCCTGGCCGACAGCCCACGCTATGGTCAATATCACTTCTGGGCGGACGCCAGCGCCGCGAGCTGGAGCTGCAGGGCGAGCCGGATCTCGGGTGAGCGCAGATCGAGCGGGGCCACCTCGGCGATGCGGCGCATGCGGTAGCGCAGGGTGTTGACGTGGATGTGCAGGGCGGCCGCGGTGGTCTTGGGCTCGCCGGCGTGGTCGAGCCAGGCGGCCAGGGTGGCGAGGTAGGCCGTACCGTGCTCGCGGTCGTGCGCGAGCAGCGCGGGCAGGGGGCCGCCGAGCAGACCGTCCTCGGCCCGGACCGCGGCATTCGCCCTGGCGGTGGTGACCGCGTACCAGGCGTCCTCGATTCCGAGGACGGGTCCGGGGAATCGGTCGGTGCCCAGCAGGACGACCAGCTCGGCGGCCTCCCGGCGCGAACGAGGCAGCTCGCCGCGGTCGGTGACCAGCCGGCCGAGGGCGGCACGCAGCGCGGGGTCGTGCGGGTGCACCGCGTCGATCAGCCCCCGCAGCCAGGCCAGCGAGCCTGCCGTGCCGGGCCTCCCGGGCACGGTCAGCAGGGCGAATACGACGCCGTCGAGATCGGCGAGCAACGGCTGTTGCCAGCCGAACCGGCGGGCGATCGACTCCCACAGATCCAGTGCCCGGCGCACGTCCGTGGTGGCCTCCGGGGCTCCGAGCGCGACCACCCGCCACGGGCCCGCCGGTAGCCACGGCCCGGGGTCGGTGCCCGGCACGGCACCACGCAGCAGGGCGCGGATCTGCTCGGTCGAGGCCCGCCGGGCCATATCGGCCTGGGCGCGCAGGCGCAGCAGGTGCAGCGCGAGCACGGACGCCGCCCGGGTCAGCTCGTGCACCCGCGCCTGCGGGACCGGGCCGGTGACCACCGCCCAGATCGAACCGAGCCACTCGCCGCCGGCCCGGACCGGGACGACCATCCGAGGCAGCGTTCCGTCCGGTCCTTCGGGGACGTAGAACGGCTCGCTGGAACGGGCCATCTTGCGGAACACTCCGCGGGCGCGGAAATGGGCCTGGACCGGCTCGGGCACCCGGCGCCCGACGATCGTGGACACCCGGGCCGGATCGGTGCGCTCCTGGCGAGCCGAATAGGCGAGCACCCGGGACTGGGCGTCCTCGATGGTCACCGGCGCATCCACGATCGCGGCGGCAGCGTCGGCGAGGGCGAACAGCTCGCCGTGCACTCCGGCGTCGCCGAGCAGCGGCGCTCCCGGCGCCGCGGCCCGGTCGAGGACCCCGCGCAGCAGCCACACCACGTGGCTCCACGACGCGTGCGGCTGCAGTTCGACCAGCGCCATCCCGAGCCGTTGTGCAGTCGCGACGACCTGAGGGTCGCGGGCCGGCCCGGCCCGCAGCACCACTCCCCCGGCGCCGGCGGGCCCGGCCCGTTCGAGCAGGTCCAGCGCCGAGCCTGCCGCACCGATCCCGACGCCGAGCACCAGGTCTCCGGACACCCCGACGATCCCCGCCTCCGGCTCGGCCAGGGTGACGTCCTCGACCTCGCCGCCCTCCCCTTCCACCACCAGCCGAAGCAGCGCCCCGCCCACCGCCTCGACCAGCGCCTCAACGGTGATCACGGGCGCCTCCCAGGGTGTCGGCATGCCGGAACTCTGCACGCTGATTGTGCTCATCACACAATCAGATGCGCCTCGATTGTCCCAAGCACACGCAGACAAGTCAGGTACCGGGGCGCAATATCGGATTCATCCGCTTGTCGTCGAAGGAGCCCGTGATGGTCCCCGCCGCAGCCGCCCCCGACCGCGTCGCCGTGATCGGCGCCGGCATGCTCGGCCTGGCGACGGCCTGGTTTCTGCAGGACCGTGGCGTATCGGTCACCGTGCTCGACCGTACCGGGGTCGCCGCGGGCTCGTCCTGGGGCAACGCGGGCTGGCTCACCCCCGGCCTGGCCACCCCGCTCCCGGAACCGGCGGTGCTGCGCTACGGGCTGCGCGCGCTGCTCAGCCCCGCATCCCCGGTCTACGTCCCGCCGCGCGCCGATCCGCGGCTGCTGCGGTTCCTGGCCGGCTTCGCCCGGCACAGCACGGCGGCTCACTGGAGGACGTCGATGGCCGCGCTGGTCCCGATCAACCGCCGCGCGCTGGCCGCGTTCGAC
This sequence comes from Pseudonocardia asaccharolytica DSM 44247 = NBRC 16224, assembly GCF_000423625.1. Classification (GTDB taxonomy): domain Bacteria; phylum Actinomycetota; class Actinomycetes; order Mycobacteriales; family Pseudonocardiaceae; genus Pseudonocardia; species Pseudonocardia asaccharolytica. Next base: position 38,666 of record NZ_AUII01000011.1, on the reverse strand, counting down.
GCGCTGGCCGACGGCGGCGTGGCCGCCGAGACCATCGAGGCCAAGTCCTTCCTCGCCGCCTACCGGGCCGAGGCCGACCGCGGGGTGCTGCTCGAGGAGCTCGACCACATCAGTACCGCGGGCCAGTGCATCGAGTTCGAGGTGCTCAGCGGCGCGGAGGCCCGCGAGATCGAACCGTCGCTCTCGGCGCAGGTCGACTCGGCGGTCCGGTTGCACGGCCAGCGCTTCATCGACCCCGGCCGCTATGTGCACCATCTCGCCGGGAGCGTGCGTCGGCGCGGCGGAACGATCCGCGACGGCGCCGAGATCGCCGCGATCCGCGACGGCTCGGGCGGCGTCGAGATCGACCTGATCGGGGGCGGGACGGAGTCCGCCGACGCGGTGGTGATCGCCACCGGCGCCTGGCTGACGGATCTGGCCCGGCAGTTCGGGGTCCGCGTCCCGGTCCAGGCCGGCCGCGGCTACAGCTTCAGCGTCCCGATCGAACACCTCCCGTCCGGTCCGGTCTACTTCCCGGCGCAGCGCGTCGCCTGCACGCCGATCGGCGACCGGCTGCGGGTCGCCGGGATGATGGAGTTCCGCTCGCCCGGCGCGCCCCTGGACCCGCGGCGGATCCGCGCGATCGCCGACGCGGCGCGTCCATTGCTGCGCGGCGCCGACCTCGACGACCGCACCGACGAATGGGTCGGTGCCCGCCCGTGCACCCCCGACGGCCTGCCGCTGATCGGCGCGACCCGCTCGCCGCGGGTCTTCGTGGCGGGTGGCCACGGCATGTGGGGCATCACCCTGGGGCCGGTCACCGGGCAGCTCCTCGCCGAGGTGATCACGACGGGCCACCGCCCCGCGGAGCTGGCCCCGTTCGACCCGCTCCGCTGACCGGCCCATCCGCTGACCCCCGCCGATCCGCGCGGACGGCCGGGGCCTCGGGATGCCGCCGGCCCGGCCGACACCGACCGACCCGCGGCTGCTCGACGGTGGCCGACCCCGCCCATGGGCGGGACGGTCGGCGGCCGTACCCGTCAGGCCGTGCCGTCGTAGGCCTCCCGAAGGGCCTGGATGTCGAGCTTCCTCATGCCCAGCATCGCCCTGGTCGCGCGCGCCGCCGCCTCCTGATCGTCGGAGACGAGCATCTCGTGCAGGACGCGGGAGTCGATCTGCCAGGACAGGCCGTACTTGTCCTTCAGCCAGCCGCACGGGCCTTCCGCCCCGCCGTCCGCGGTGAGCCTCGCCCACAGCTCGTCGATCTCCTCCTGCGAGTCACAGGTGAGGTGGACCGAGATCGCCTCGTCGAAGGTGAACTCCGGGCCCCCGTTGAGGCCGAGGAACCGCTGCCCGTCCAGCTCGAACGTCACGATCATCACCGACCCCTTCGGACCGGGACCCGCGTCGCCGTAGGGCACCACGCCGGTGATCCGCGAGTTCTTCACCACCGACGTGTAGAATCTCGCCGCCTCCTCGGCCTGCCCGTCGAACCACAGGCACGTGCTGACACTTCCCATGAACCCCTCCTCGTCCTCGGGTTGCTGCCGGGTCATCGGTGTCATAGGTACAGACGCACCGGCCGGCGGAAACTCATCTGTGCCTCAGGGCCGAGATCCCCGCCTCACCCTTGACCCTTTCGTGTGGCCAGCACCACGATCGAGACACGTGCTGTTTCCGAGAAGGAGGCGTCAATGGCGACGGTCGAGACGGTGCGTGGGCCGGTGAGCATCGACGATCTGGGCGTGACGCTGATGCACGAGCACGTCTTCGTGCTCACGCCCGACGTCCAGCAGAACTACGGCGACCTGTGGTGGGACGAGGAGGAACGGGTCGCCGACGCGATCGGCAAGCTGCGCGCGCTCGCGGAGGCCGGGATCGACACCATCGTCGATCCCACCGTGGTCGGCCTGGGCCGATACCTCCCCCGCGTGGCGCGGATCAACACCGAGGTCGACATCAACATCGTGGTGGCCACGGGCCTCTACACGTTCGACGAGATTCCGCATTTCTTCCACTACCGAGGGCCCGACACGCTGCTCGGCGGACCGGAGCTGATGACCGAGATGTTCGTGCGCGATATCCGCGAGGGCATCGGCGACACCGGGGTGAAGGCGGCGTTTCTCAAATGCGTGGTCGAGGAGCGCGGGCTGACCCCCGACCAGACCCGGGTGCAGCGGGCGGTCTGCGCGACGCACCGCGAGACCGGCGTGCCGATCACCGTGCACACCAACGCGGCGCACCAGACCGGCAGGCTCGCCATGGAGCTCTACGCGAAGGAGGGCGTCGACCTCACGAAGGTCGTCATCGGGCATTCCGGGGACACCAACGACCTCGACTACCTGAAACGGATCATGGATCAGGGCGCGACGATCGGCTGCGACCGCTTCGGCCTCGACTTGTTCAACCCCACCGCGGACCGGGTGGCGACGATCGCGACGCTGTGCGAGCAGGGCTACGCCGACCGCATCGTGCTCGCCCACGACGCAGCCTGCTACATGGACTTCTTCTCCGGAGAGGCGGCGCAGCAGGCGCTGGCGCAGGCGGCGCCCAACTGGCACTACCTGCACATCAGCAACGATGTGCTGCCCGCGCTGCGCGAGCGGGGGGTCGCCGACGAGCAGATCACCACGATGCTCGTGGACAACCCGCGCCGGTACTTCACGCCGAAGGAGGGTTGAGCGCCATGCCGATCGAGCCCCACCCCCGCGGCGCCGCCCCGTTCGACACCTCGGAGATCGAGCGCGACGCCCGCGGCATCGCGCACTACACCGACCTGCCCGGCTCCCTCGTCGCCATGGTGCGCGCCTCGGTCGAGCGGTTCCCGGACGTCGAGGCGCTGGTCGAGATCGACGGCGAGCGGCTGAGCTATCGACAACTGTGGGAGCGCGCGGCCCGCGTCGCGGGCGGGCTGGCCGAGGCCGGGGTCGGCCGCGGCGACCGGGTGGCCGGCCTGCTGCCCGCCGGGGTGGACTGGGTGCTCGGCTTCCTCGGCACGCTGCTGGCCGGTGCGGTCGCGGTACCGGTGAACACCCGCTTCGCGGGGCCCGAGATCGACTACGTGCTCGCCGACTCCGGGTCCACGCTGGTCCTGCGGCCCGGCGAGCCGCTGCCCGACGGGGAGCCACGGGCGCAGGAGGGCCTCGGCCCGTCCGACCTCGCCGCCATCTTCTACACCAGCGGCACCACCGGATTCCCCAAGGGGGCGATGACCAGCCACGAGAACTTTCTGTCCAATGTGGAAACAGCGGTGCGGGTGATCGACCTCGATCGCGCCGAGGGCCCGGCGCTGCGCAACCTCGTCTCGGTGCCGCTGTTCCACGTCACCGGGTGCAACAGCCAGCTGCTCGTGCAGCTCGCGATCGGCGGCACGACGGTCGTGCTGCCCACCTTCGAGGTCCAGGCCTTCCTGCGCGCGGTCGTCGAGGAGCGGATCAACCTGCTGACCAGCGCGCCCGCGATCTACGCGCTCGCGGTCGCGCAGCCGAACTTCGCCGAGTTCGACGTCAGCGCGGTGACCCGGGTCGCCTACGGCGGCTCCCCGATCGCGCCGTCGCTGGTGGCGCGGATCCAGGAGCGGTTCCCGAACGCCCGGCTCGGCAACGGCTTCGGCCTCACCGAGACCTCCTCGATCGCGACCTTCCTGCCGCACGAACGGGCGGCCGAGCACGTCGAGTCGGTCGGCTTCGCCGCGCCCGTCGTGGATCTTGCGCTGGACGCGGTGAACCCGGCGAGCGGGGTCGGCGAGCTGCTCATCCGTGGCCCCAACGTGGTCGCCGGCTACTGGAACCAGCCCGACGCCACGCGGGAGACCTTCGTCGACGGCTGGCTGCACAGCGGCGATCTGGCCCGGATCGACGCCGAGGGCCTGGTGTACATCGTCGACCGGGTCAAGGACATGATCAACCGCGGCGGGGAGAACGTGTACTGCGTCGAGGTGGAGAACGCGCTGGCCGGCGCCCCGGGGGTGGCCGACGCGGCCGTGGTCCCGGTGCCCAACGAGGTGATGGGCGAGAAGGTGGGCGCCGTCGTCGTACCGCTGCCGGGCGGCGAGTTCGACACCGACCGCGTGGTGGCCCACCTGCGCGAGCGTCTCGCCGACTTCAAGGTCCCGCAGTTCTTCTCCGTCCGCCCCGAGCCGCTGCCGCGCAACCCCGGCGGAAAGATCCTCAAACGGCAGCTGCGCGAGAACACGACATGGGGCGAGCCGGTGCACGGCCGCTGAGCCGCGGCGCCTGCTCCCTCGCGCGGCCGGGCCGCGTCACGTCGCCACCGCGGATCGCCGGCACGAACTGCAGCGGGCCGAGCACGAGCGCCACCAAGGCCGTGAACACGTGCACGACGAGCAACCCGTAGTGGGTGCCGCCGCGGCGGCGAACATGACCCAGACCCGGGGCGGGTGGGGGTACCCCTCAGATCCGTGCAGGCCATCCCCGGGCGCCCGTCCCGCGCCGGCGTCGCACAGCGGTCGTATTCGCGGATACTCCGTGCGTCGTACGTCTCAGTGCTTGCGCACGAGCTTCGGACCACGACACGATCGCTGGACGATCACCTCCTGGTCACTGGACGCACCGGGCCGGAATACTAGTGGATCTTGCGCTCCACGCCGCCCCAGGCCTTCTCCCGCAGCACGTACTTCTGGATCTTGCCGGTCGAGGTCTTGGGCAGCTCGCCGAAGACCACGTGCCTGGGCGCCTTGAAATGGGCGAGCCGCCCGCGCACGTGCTCGATGATCTCGGCCTCGGTGGCCGCCGTGCCCTCCTGCAGCGACACGTACGCCGCCGGAACCTCGCCCCACCGCTCGTCGGGGACCGCGATCACCGCCACCTCCAGCACCGCAGGATGGTCGGCGATCGCCTGCTCCACCTCGACCGAGGCGATGTTCTCCCCACCGGAGATGATCACGTCCTTGCTCCGGTCGCGCAGCTCCACGTACCCGTCCGGATGCAGCACGCCCAGATCGCCGGTGCGGAACCAGCCGTCCGGCGCGGCCGCCAGGGTCGCCTCCGGGTCCTTGAGGTAGCCGAGCATCACGTTGTTGCCGCGCAACGTGATCTCCCCCACGGTCCGCCCGTCGGCGGGCACATCCGACCCGTCGCGGTCGACCACCCGCACCGTGCAGGCGACGATGTTCCCGACGCCCTGGCGCGCCTTGAGGCGCGCCTGCGCGGCCGGGTCGAGGTCGTTCCACTCCGGACGCCAGTCGCAGATCATCGCCGGCCCGAACGTCTCGGTGAGTCCGTAGAGGTGCGTGACATCGAACCCCAGCTCTCCCATCCGGCGCAGGATCGCGGGGCTCGGCGGCGCGCCGCCGATCGCGACGTGGACGGTCCGCTCCAGCGGGGCCGCATCGCCGGCGTAGGCCAGCATCGACAGCACCGTCGGCGCCCCCTCCAGATGTGTGACGCCCTCGGCGCGGATCAGCCGCCACACCAGAGCCGGGTCGACCTTCGGCAGGCAGATGTGGGCGGCCGCCGCCGCCGTCACCGCCCACGGGAAGCACCAGCCGTTGCAGTGGAACATCGGCAGCGTCCACAGATGCACCGCCGACGGGGAGAGCCCGGTGTGCGCCACCATGGCCAGCGCCTGCAGGTAGGCACCCCGGTGGTGGTAGAGCACGCCCTTGGGCTTGCCCGTGGTGCCGGACGTGTAGTTGATCGACAACACCGTCCGCTCGTCGGACGGCTGGACCGCGGTCGGCATCGCGGCCGCGAGCAGGGCGTCGTACTCGCCGCCGTCCCCCGCGCCCGCCCGGATCCGCGCGGGCGGGTCGGCCAGCCCGGCCAGCGCGCGATCGACCAGCTCATCGAACACCGGGTCGTGCACCAGCACCGCCGCCTCGGAGTGCTCGAGGATGTAGGCGACTTCCCCGGCCGCGAGCCGGGTGTTCACCGCCACCAGCGGCACTCCGGCCCACGGCACGCCGAACGACGCCTCGAGCAGCACGTGCGAGTTCGGCGCCAGCACCGCTACCGGACGTCCCCGCGCGATCGGTGCCAGCCCACCCGCCAACCGGCGGCAGCGCTCGTGCAGCTGCGCATAGGTCCACCGATCGGCCCCGTCGACGACCGCGGTCCGCTCCCCATGTGCCGACGCCGCCCGGTCCAGGAACGACACCGGGGTCAGGGGCTCGAACGACAGCAGGTCCAGCTCGTCGGGCATCAGGAGGCTCCCTTCTCGGGGTGCGGAACCGGGGATCCGCTCCGTGACCCATCCTCGACCCGATCGGCTGGAATCGGCAGGCCGGGCACACGAGATCCTGGCGATAAAGTTAGGTGTGGCTAAACTAACCGCCGTGCGTATGCCACACGATTCACCCGCAACTGAACCGCGGCTGGGCGAGGGACTTCCACTCACCCGGATGCCGGCGCATTGGATGCTCGGACGGTTGGGCAAGCGGGTGATGCGGCCGGGCGGGCTCGCGCCCTCTCGCCGGATGATCGAGGCGCTGCGGATCGGCCCCGACGACGACGTCGTCGAGATGTGGCCCGGGCTGGGCCGCACCGCGGCGCTCGCGCTGGCCGGTGCTCCCCGGTCGTACACGGGCATCGAACGCGGTGCGGCGGAGGCGAGCCGGGCCCGCGCCGTGCTGTCCGGTCCCGACCAGCGTTGCCTCGTCGCGCCGGTCCACCGGACGGGGCTGGCGAGCGGGTGCGCCACGGTCGTCTACGGCGAGGCGCTGCTCACCCTGGAGCCGGCGAGCCGGAAAAGCGCGATCGTGGCCGAGGCGGCGCGCCTGCTGCGGCCCGGCGGCCGGTACGGCATCCACGAACTGCTGCTCACCCCGGATGGGCTCGCGGAGGCGGCCAAGGCCGATATCGAGCGCACCCTGAGCCGGGTGCTGGCGGTGGGCGCCCGGCCGCTCACCGCCACCGAGTGGCGCGGACTCGTCGAGAGCGGCGGTTTCGCCGTGCAGACCGAGCACACCTGCCCCCTCCTGCTGCTGGACCCGCGCACGTTCCTCGCCGACGAGGGCCTGGTCGGGGCCATCGCCTTCCTCGGCCGCACGCTCGCCCACCCGGAGGTGATGCCGCGGCTCGCCCTGATCTGGCGCACGTTCCAGCGCTACCGCGACCACCTCGGCGCGATCGCCCTCACCGCGGTCCGGGAGTGAACGGCGTCCGGCTCCGGCAGCGTGGGGGATCGTGAAGGGCGCGGTGATCCCGCCGTCCACCGGGAGCGCGACCCCGGTGACGTACCGGCCTCGTCCGAGGCGAGTCAGGCAACAGCATGGCTGATGTCGACCGGGTCCACCCAGGAGATCGGGAGGGCGTGCATCGCCTTCATCGACGCAGCCGCCGTCTCCCGGTCCGCACCCGGCACGCCCGGCGCGAACAAGCTGTAGACCGCCGGGTTGTGAATCATGTCGGTGTCCACATGCGTCGGGTGGATCGAGTTGACCCTGATCCGATGGGGCGCGAGCTCCACCGCCAGTACCTTCATCAGGCCAACGAGGCCGTGCTTGGCCGCTCGGCCATCGGCGGCACCGCCGCCCGGACCGTCTTCCACACGCCGGTGAGGTTGATGTCGATCATCTCCTGCCACGCGGCTTCGCCGATCTCCAGCGCGGGTCCGAAGGCGCCGATACCGGCGTTGGCGACCACGATGTCGATGCGCCCCAGCCGGCCGAGCGCGGTGGCGACGGCGTCCTCCAACGCCGCGAGGTCGCGCATGTCGGCCTGCACGGCGACGACCCGCCGGCCCAGATCCTCGACCAGCTTCACCGTGTGCTCCAGGTCCAGCGAGTGCCTTGCCGAACACGCCCCCACCGCGGGATTGGCGGCCGGGTCGAGCTGCCCCGGATCGGTGGGTCACGATCCTCAGTGAGCCGCGCGTGCTGGTGATGTCCTCGCAGCACCCGCTGGCGGCCCATCCGCAGCTGCGCGCCGTCGACCTCGCCGGGGTCACGCAGGTCAACACCGACGGCGTCGACGAGCGGTGGCGCAGTTGGTGGACCCTCGACCCGCGTCCCGACCTGGCCTACCGGCCGAGCGTGGACATCGACCCGACCACGGTCGAGCTCGTGCTCCCCGAAGGACGGTCGAGCCCGCTGCTGCGAGCCCTCGTCGAGGCAACCCACGGCACGGGGGTCGGATACTGAACCGACTCGGCCACACCGAAAGCCTGGTGTGAGTTTCCTCTCAATGCCATGGTGGGGGCGTGACTACGACGCAACAGCGCCCGGCCCGGGCCTCCACCGTCCACCCCCTGGAGCCGCTGTCCGCCGAGGAGATCACTCGCGCGGTCGGCCTGCTGCGCGAAGCCGGACATCTCGGCGACGCGTGCCGGTTCGTCTCCGTCGTCCTGCACGAGCCACCGAAGTCCGCGGTGCTCGCCTTCGAGGCCGACGGGACCGCCACCGCCCGGGAGGCGGCCGCGATCGTGCTCGACAAAGCCGACGGCAAGACCTACGAGGCCGTCGCGTCGCTGTCGGACGGCGCGGTGACCCACTGGGAACACGTGCCGGGCGTCCAGCCGCAGGTGCTGCTCGAGGAGTTCTTCGAGTGCGAGGCGATCGTCAAGGCCGACGCCGGCGTCCAGGACGCGCTGCGCAAGCGCGGCATCACCGAGTTCGACGGGGTGATGGTCGACCCCTGGTCGGCCGGGCACTACGGCGACGAGGAGGCCGGGCGCCTGCTGCGTGCCCTGGTCTGGGTCAAGATGGACGGACCCGACGACAACGGCTACGCCCACCCCGTCGAGAACCTCATCGTCTACGTCGACACGAACGCACGGCGCGTGGTGAAGGTCGAGGACCACGGCGTCATCGCCGTCCCGCGGCAGCCGGGTAACTACGCCCCGGACGCGGCGGACGTCCCGGCACCGCGCACCGACCTCAAACCGATCTCGATCACCCAGCCCGAGGGCACCTCGTTCACCGTCGACGGGCACGAGGTGCGCTGGCAGAGGTGGCGGTTCCGGGTCGGGTTCACCCCGCGCGAGGGCCTGGTGCTCAACACGGTCCGCTACACCGACGGCGACCGCGAGCGGTCCGTCCTGTACCGCGCGTCGCTGTCGGAGATGGTCGTGCCCTACGGCGACCCGGCGCCCACCCACCGGCGCAAGAACGCGTTCGACGCCGGGGAGTACAACATCGGGACGCTCGCCAACCCGCTCGAGCTCGGCTGCGACTGCCTCGGCGAGATCTACTACTTCGACGGCGTGGTGGCCGACGGCGACGGCAACCCGATGACGATCCCGAACGCGGTGTGCCTGCACGAGGAGGACTACGGGCTGCTGTGGAAGCACACCGACTTCCGCACCGAGAAGACCGAGGTCCGCCGGTCGCGGCGGCTGGTGATCTCGTTCATCGCGACCGTGGGCAACTACGAGTACGGCTTCTTCTGGTACCTCTACCAGGACGGGACGATCCAGTTCGAGGTCAAGCTGACCGGGATCATGTCCACCGGCGCGGTTCCGGAGGGCACCCGGCCGACCCACGGTCAGCTGCTCAACTCCGACGGCCTCTACGCCCCGATCCACCAGCACGTGTTCAACATGCGGCTGGACCTCGACGTCGACGGCGTGGCCAACTCGATCTACGAGATCGACACCGAGACCGACCCGCCGGGTCCGCAGAACCCGCTGGGCAACGCCTACCGCACCCGCGAGACGCTGCTGGACACCGAACTGGCCGCGCAGCGGCGGATGAGCCTGGACCGGGCCCGGTGCTGGAAGATCGTCAACCCGCACGAGCGCAACGCCGTCGGCGAGCCGCCGGGGTATGCGCTCAAGCCGCGCGACAACGTCGTGCCGCTCGTGCAGCCCGAGGCGAGCGTGATGCGGCGGGCCGGGTTCATGGCCCACCACCTGTGGGTCACGCCCCATGCCGAGCGGGAGCGGCACGCCGCGGGCGAGTACCCGAACCAGCATCAGGGCGGCGAGGGGCTGCTTCGCTGGACCGCGGCGGACCGGCCGGTGGCCGACACCGACCTCGTGGTGTGGTACACGTTCGGCTCCCACCACGTCGCGCGGCTGGAGGACTGGCCGGTGATGCCCGCGCAGTACGCCGGGTTCTCGCTGCAGCCGACCGGGTTCTTCGACCGTAATCCCGCGCTGGATGCGCCACGCCCGATGAACGGGCACTGCGGTTGACCAGGAACTGCACCTGACAATTCACTGATCGGGGAGGCCCCCGATGAACGACCGAGCTGTCCGCACGGAGCAGCCCAGGCTCGAAAAATCGCTGGGAACGTGGTCGGTCTTCGTGGCGGGGGTCGGCCTCGTCGTCGCGGCCAGTACCCTGGTCAGCGATTTCGTCGGCTATTTCACGATCGGCCTGGCCTTTCTCATCGCCCTGCTCATCGCGTTTCTGATCAATCTTTTCCTCGGGCTCTCCTGCGCGGAGCTGTCCACCACCTATCCACGGGCCGGCGCGCTCTACGAGTACGGCGCACAAGCGATCCCGTGGCGGGCGGCCTCGGTCATCACCGGGATGTTCCTCGCCTTCGCCTTCTACGGCATGTTCGGCCTCGTCGGTGCGCTGGAGATCTCGGCGGGCTCCTTCGGGCTGCAGGCACTGTTCAACGCCACCGGCAGCCTCACCCCGTGGATCGTCGCGATGACGGTTCTGGCGATCCTGCCCAATCTCGCGCACGTGCGGACGATGGCGATCATCGAGGCGATCGTCCTCGTCGGGATGCTGGCCATCCGGTGGTTCTTCGGCGCCGCCGGATGGACCGGATTCTCCAACACCGGCTCGTGGTCGGCGAGCAACTGGGCCGGCGAGATCGGTGTCTTCGAGTGGTCCGCCATCCTGGGTGCCCTGGCCCTGGCGTACTGGAGCTTCGTCGGCATCGAGTTCGTCGCGCCGCTGGCCGAGGAGACCCGCAATCCCCGGCGCAACCTGCCGATCGGGATCGTTCTCGGACTGCTCGCCATCCTCGCCACCTCCGCGTTCATGGGCACCGGCGTGGGCGGCACGCAGCCCCTCGGGCAATGGGCCGAGTCCGCCCTGGGGCCCGCCGGCTGCGACGGCAGCTGCCCACAGCTCGTGGTGGGAGCGGCCATGTTCGGCGACTGGGGACGCGGCCTGATGGCGCTGGGCACCGCGGCCGCCACGTACACATCCATGGTGATCGTGCTCGCCGCGATGCCCCGGATCCTCTACGGCGTCGCCCGTGACGGCCATTTCTTCGGTCCACTGTCGCGGGCGTTCGCCTACCTGCACCCCCGCTTCCGCACGCCGTGGGTCGCCATCTTCGCCACCGCGGCCCTGTACTGCATCGTCGCGATCTTCTTCCACGACGTCGTGGCCCTCATCTTCGCGGGCTCCTACGCCTGGGTGATCATCTACATTTTCTGGCACCTGCTGGTCATCATCTCCCGGTTCACCAACCCCCATGTCGACCGGCCGTTCCGGCTCCCGCTCGTGGTGCCGATCATCGGTGCGGGGGGCACCGGATTCGCGCTCTACTACGCCTTCCAGGGAGCGCACGCCACCTACGGCATCATGTCCCTCTACATCTTCGCCGGTTCCCTCCTCGCCGCGCTGATCTCCTATGCGCTCGCGCGAAAGGCGCCGCGTCCGGCTCCGGTCGACGAAGGGGGCAGGTCGGGCTGACCGCAACGGAACCGATCACGACAAAACCGATGAGCCAATCATCCGAGCACCCGCCGGGGCCGCTGGCGCCGTTGTCGCTCCGACACCGCGTTTCGCTGCTCTACGAGGGACGCCGCCAGACGATTCTCGAGGTCGCCGTCGAGGCCATGCGCCGGGCCGGACTGCACCCCGTTGTGGAACCGCAATACCGCTACGCCCGCGGCCAGATCGGTCAGGACATCACCATCGAGGTGAGCTTTGCGACCTCCTTCCGAATCTTCGGTGCCCTCATCGACACCCTGTGGGCCGGGAAGAACGAGGGGATACGCCGACCGATCACCCCGCTCGGCTATCGCTTCGGGCGCCCCGGCCGATTCGTCCCGAGATCAAAGAGCGAAAAGGCCCGGGGATGGGCGGACGCGCTCAGCTCGGACCCCGCGCTACGGCCGCTGATCGCGCGCGCCGAGCTCACCGAGATCCGCCTCGAGGAGTCCCCGCACGGGCGGATCGCGCAGCTGCGGCCGCTGGCCGGAACAATCACCGCCCTGTACTTCCCGCCGCTTCCGCCCTACACCGTCCGGCTCCGGCCCGGCGAAGCGGACGCCCAACTGGAGCTGCTCACCCGTCTGCTCACCCGGCCCTAGCGATTCGTGCTTGACTCGGCCGCCCGGAAGTTGTGCCATGTGGAACGGACGCGTCACTCGAGGCCGTTCACTCCACCACGACCCCCGCGCCGCGCCTGGAGCCGATCGGCCCCGCTGTGAGGAGGTGGGCCGTGGTCGGTACGAGCACCGGATTCGCCAAGGAGCAGGCCCCCTGCGGAAAGCGGGTGAGCGGCAGCCGCTATCACGAGGACGACGGCTCCGGGATGCTGTGCGACGACGTCCGCTACGACTGCGGCTGTCACTCAATCTCGCACCAGTTCCACGACGGCAGCTGCCGCACCCGGGTCATCCGGCACGACGGCCGGGTGCTGCTGAACCAGCTGTCCGCCGAACACGCCGAATGAGCCGGGGCGGGCCCGGACATGGTGGACCACGATGTCGTGGTGGTGGGCGGTGGCGGCGCCGGGCTGCGCGCGGCCATCGCGATCGCGCAGACCAGCCCCCGGCTGCGTGTGGCGGTTGTGTCCAAGGTCTACCCGATGCGCAGCCACACGGTCTCGGCCGAGGGCGGCGCCGCGGCGGTCATCGCGACCGGTGACACCCTCGACGAGCACGCCCACGACACCGTCTCGGGCAGCGACTGGCTGGCCGACCAGGACGCGGTCGAGGCGTTCGTCGCCGAGGCGCCGCGCGAGCTGCTGGCCCTGGAGCACTGGGGCTGCCCGTGGAGCCGCCTGCCCGACGGCGAGGTCGCGGTCCGCGCGTTCGGGGGCATGCGGAAGATGCGCACCTGGTTCGCCGCCGACAAGACCGGTTTCCACCTGCTGCACACGCTGTTCCAGACCTCGCTGAAATACGCGCAGATCGCCCGGTACGACGAGTGGTACGTGACCACGCTGCTGGTCGACGAGGACCGGGTGCACGGTGTCGTCGGCATCGAGCTGGCCACCGGCCGGGTCGAGGCGATCACCGGACGGGCTGTCGTGCTGTGCACGGGCGGGTGCGGGCGGGTGTTCCCGTTCACCACCAACGGCAACATCAAGACCGGTGACGGAATGGCGCTGGCCTATCGCGCGGGCGCCCCGCTCAAGGATATGGAGTTCGTCCAGTACCACCCGACCGGCCTGCCCTTCACCGGCATCCTGATCACCGAGGCGGCCCGCGCGGAGGGCGGCTGGCTGATCAACAAGGACGGCTACCGCTACCTGCAGGACTACGACCTGGGCACCCCGTCACCCACGCCGGTGCTGCGCAGCATGGAGCTCGGTCCCCGCGACCGGCTGTCCCAGGCGTTCGTCCATGAGCAGGAGAAGGGCCGCACCGTCGACACCCCCTACGGTCCGGTTGTGTATCTGGACCTGCGCCACCTCGGAGCGGCGATGATCGACAGCAAGCTGCCGTTCGTGCGCGAGCTGTGCCTGAGCTACGAGCGCATCGACCCGGTGCACGAGCTGATCCCGGTGCGGCCGGTCCAGCACTACATGATGGGCGGCGTCCACACCGACCTCGACGGCGCCACCGGGCTCCCCGGCCTGTATGCGGCGGGCGAGGTCGCCTGCGTGAGCATCAACGGGGCCAACCGGCTGGGCTCCAACTCGCTGCCGGAGCTGCTGGTCTTCGGACGCCGGGCCGGGATCGCGGCCGCCGAGTTCGCCGCCGCCCATCGCGGCCGTCCCGGTCCCGTCGTCCGATCCCGGGTCGCCGACGAGCGGCGGCGGCTGGAGCACGACCTGCTGGCGCGCCGGGACGGCCGGGAGCGGATCGCTGAGATCCGCACCGAGATGCAGCACACGATGGAGGGCAGCGCGGGCATCTACCGCGAGGCCGAGTCGATCGTCAAGGGCGCGGACAGACTCCGTGAACTACGGGAACGCCTCGGCAAGGCCACGGTCGAGGACACCAGCCGGGTCTTCAACACCGAGCTGGTCGCGGCGCTGGAGCTGGAGGCCATGCTCGACGTCTCGGAGACCATGCTGGCCTGCGCGCTGCGCCGGGAGGAGTCACGCGGCGCGCACCAGCGCACGGACTTCCCGAACCGCGACGACGCGCGGTACCTGGCGCATTCGCTGGTCTCGCGCAACCCGACCGGCTCCCCGCGCGTCGACCACCTGCCGGTGACGATCACCCGCTGGCCGCCCGGCGAACGGGTCTACGGGAGGTGAGCGCATGCCCGACACGATCACGCTGCAGGTCGCCCGCTACCGGCCCGACGCGGACGCCGCACCGACGACGCAGGAGTACGTGGTCCCACTGCGCGAGGAGTGGGCGGTCCTCGACGGCCTGAACTACATCAAGGACCGGCTCGACGGCACGTTGTCGTTCCGCTGGTCGTGCCGGATGGGTATCTGCGGCAGCTGCGGCATGACCGTCAACGGGAACCCGGTGCTGACCTGCGGCACCTTCCTCACCGACTACGCGCCGGGGCCCATCCGCATCGAGCCGTTGGCGAACTTCCCGGTCGTCCGCGACCTCGTCGTCGAGATCGAGGACTTCCTGCGCAAGCTGCCCGCGGTGAAGCCGTGGCTGGTGCGGGAGGACGAGCAGGGAGTCGACGACGTCGAGTTCCTGCAAACACCCGCCCAACTGGCCGAGTACCAGCAGTACAGCATGTGCATCAACTGCATGCTCTGCTACGCGGCCTGTCCGGTGTACGCGCTTGAACCGGACTTCCTCGGCCCGGCGGCGATCGCGCTCGCCCAGCGCTACAACCTCGACTCCCGCGACCAGGGCGCGCACCAGCGGCTGGACCTGCTCGCCACCGCCCAAGGGGTGTGGGCCTGCACGTACGTCGGCGAATGCACCAGCGCCTGCCCCAAGGGGGTGGACCCGGCCGGCGCCATCCAGCGCTACAAGCTCACGGCGGCGACCCGGACGCTGCGATCGGTCCTGATGCCGTGGGCTGCGCGATGAGCGAGCTGACGCGCGAGTCCCCGGCGCAGGGCGCGCATCCGCTGCCCGCCGGGCCGTACCGGCCGCGGACATCGGTGTTCTGGTGGGTGCGTCGCCGGTCCTACCTGCTGTTCGTGCTGCGCGAGCTGTCCTGCGTCTTCGTCGCCTGGTTCGTGGTGTACCTGCTGTTGCTGGTCGCGGCCGTCCACCGGGGCAACGACGCCTACCAGGGGTTTCTGCAGTGGAGCGGCCAGCCGGGGATGCTGGTGCTCAATCTCGTCGCGCTGGCCTTCGTGGTCCTGCACGCGATCACCTGGTTCAACCTCGCGCCCAAGGCCATGGTGGTCCGGTTGCACGGGCGACGGCTGCCCTCCCGGATCGTCGCGGCGGGCCATTTCACCGCGTGGCTGGTGGTCTCCGCTCTGGTGGCGTGGCTCGTGGTGGGCTGATGACGATGGCAAAACGATCGTCCTCGGAGGCGATGGCCTGGTTGCTGTTCAGCGCGGGCGGCGTGGTGTCCGCGCTGCTCGTCCCGGTGCTGCTGCTGCTGTCCGGTGTCCTGTTCCCGCTGGGTCTGCTGGTTCCCGAGCATGCCCACCTGGCGGCCGTGCTGGGCCATCCGCTCACCAAGGTCGTGCTGCTCGGGTTGTGCATGCTGGCGCTGCTGCACTGGGCGCACCGGTTCCGCTACACCCTCTACGACGGCCTGCGGCTCAAGCGCCTGAGCGTGCCGATCAACCTGCTGTGTTACGGCGGGGCGCTCGCCGGCTCCGTCTGGGCCGCGATCGTGCTGTTCTGATGAGCCTGATGACCCGCCCGACTCCGGTCCGCGCGGCGCGCCGGGCGCTGGACCGTCGCGTCGCGGAGACCCCCGCCTCCCGGGACCTCACCGTCGACCTGTTGCGGGCGTTGTGCATCGGCGTGGTCGTCGGCTGGCACTGGGCCCTGTCGGTCATCCGCCGCCACGACGGTCAGTACGTCATGGCGAACCCGATCGCCGACATTCCGCTGGCCTGGCCGGCCACCTGGCTGCTGCAGGTCATGCCGGTGTTCTTCCTGATCGGCGGCTTCGCCAACCTCGTCGCCTGGGATCGGGCCGAGCATCGCGCAGGGCCGTTCCTGCGCAGGCGGCTGGCCCGGCTGCTGCGCCCGGCCGCGGTGTTCCTTGCGGTCTGGGCGGTGATCGAGGCCGTGGCCGCGATCGCGGTGCCGGGCTACCCGGGCGTGTTGTCCTACGGCCTGATCCTCGTCACGCCGCTGTGGTTCCTGGCCGCCTACCTGTGGGTGGTGCTGCTCGTGCCGTTGACCGCCGCGGCCCATCGACGGGCGGCCGGGCCGGTCGTGGCGCTGCTCGGCGCGGTCGTGGTCGCCGTCGACATGGCGCGGTTCGGCGCCGGCCTGGAAGCCTTCGGCGTGGTCAACACCGTCCTGGTGTGGGTGTTCGTGCACCAGCTCGGCTACCTGTGGCGCGACGGGATGCTCGAGTCCCCGCACCGGCGCTGCGCGCCGGCCGTGGCCGGCCTCGCCGGCCTGGTCGTCGTGGCCGCGCTCGAGGTCTACCCGGCCTCGATGGTCGCCACCGAGGGCGCCGGGCTCAGCCACATGTACCCCACCACGGCGGGTATCGCGGCGCTGGCGGTGTTCCAGCTCGGTGTGGTCGCGCTGCTGCGCCCGCTGCTGTCGGCCTGGATTCGACGGCGAAGGGTGTGGCGGGCGGTGGTCGCGGTCAACGCGGTGGCCATGACGGTGTTCCTGTGGCAGATGACGGCGATGCTGGTGACGCTCGTCGTCGTCCAGGCGGCCGGGCTCCCGATCCACCCCGAGCCGACCGCCGCCTGGTGGGCCCAGCGGCCGCTGTGGCTGGCGGTGCCGGCCGTCGTGCTCGCCGGTCTGGTCGCGCTCTTCGCCCGCGCGGAGACCGGCTCGGTTCGACGGCCGCTGACCACGGGCAACGGCTGACCGAGCCCTTGTCTGCGCTACGTTCGGGCGTGGAGGGACGACGTGGCCGGGCGCGGGCTGATCGGCGGACGGTGGAGGCGCATGCTTCTCGGCACGGCGGGTGCGGTCATCGTGGTCATCGCGCTGGGCCTCACCGCGTTCTGGGCCGGGCAACGGCAGCTGATCTACTTCCCGCAGACCGGTTCGCCGGTGCCGCGGGCCGTCCAGGTGCTCCCGGGCGCCCGGGACGTCACCGTTCCGACCGCCGACGGGCTCGATCTCGGGGCGTGGTTCGTGCCGGCGGGCCACCCTGGTCGCGACCTGACCGTGCTGGTCGCCAACGGGAACGCCGGCGACAGGTCGATGCGCGCCCCGCTCGCCGCCGCGCTCGCGCAAGCCGGACTCTCGGTGCTGCTGTTCGACTACCGCGGCTACGGCGGCAACCCCGGCTCCCCGACCGAGGCGGGGCTGGCGCTCGACGCGCGCGCCGCGCACCGGTTCCTGGTCCAGGATGCCGGGGTGGCGCCCGAGCGGATCGTGTACTACGGGGAGAGCCTCGGCGCGGCCGTGGTCACCGAGCTCGCCACCGAACATCCGCCCGCCGGGCTGGTGCTGCGCTCCCCCTTCACCGACCTCGCGGCGGTCGCCCGCGCGCACTATCCGTTCCTGCCGGTGAACGTCCTGCTGCGCGAGCACTACCTGCTCGCCGACCGGCTGCGCGCCATACCCGTGCCGACGACCGTCGTGTACGGGTCGGCGGACCGGATCGTCCTGCCCGCGCAGAGCCGCGCGGTGGCCGCGGCCGCGGGCGGGCCCGTCCGCCTCGTCGAGGTGGCCGGCGCCGATCACAACGACCGGGCGCTGCTGGACGGTCCCCGCCTCATCGGCGCCGTCATCGACCTGGCCGACCGGGTGGGTTGAAGGTCCGCCGGGTCACTCACCCAGCAGCCGCCACCCGGCCGCGAGCGAGCGTGCGATCCGCCGCATGACCGACCGGTCCGTCCAGTAGTACGGGTGGGCCAGGGGCGTGGCGAAGATCGGGTTCCATCCGTGCAGCGAGACGGCCCGGTCCTCGACGACACGCCCGTACTCCGGGCTGAGGCCGGTCAGCGGGTAGGCGAGGACGTCGTCCGCGTCGTAGAAGTTGACCCACTCGCCCGGCAACGCCGGGTACCGGTCGGCCAGCGCCCCTCCGGGGAAGCCGATGGGCCGGTCGAGCTCGGCGGCCGGATAGCGCAGACTCCACAGCGCCAGCGGGCTACCCATCGTGTAGAACCACCCGAGCGTCTCCCCGCGGGCGAGCGGGGCGGGACCCGCGGCGGCCGCCACGGCCGGTGCGACGAGCGCCCTGCCCTGGGCGGACTGCTGCTGGTCATAGACGTAGTCGCTGGCCAGCACGGTGCCGAAGGAATGAGCGATGACGCACAGCGGGGCGCCCTCGCCCGCGCGGCGGGCCAGCGCCGCGAGGCCGCGGGCGAAGGTCTCGTGAATGGCGGTGTAGTTGGCCGCGCCCGCGGTCCGGTCGTAGGCGATGGCGTCGCCCACGAAGTGGAGCACCATCCAGCGCGCCGCCGGGTAGCGCAGCGCGCGCAGGCCGCAGCGGATCGGGTTGAGGAGCGAGGCGGCGAACGGAACCAGCGCCGCCACCGAACCCGCGTTGATCATCTTGATGAGCCTGCTCAGCTCGTCGACGAAGGACGGCCCGGTCTGCCCGGGGTAGATCCTCGCGAACAGCTCGCGCTGGCGCTCTTCCAGGTGCGGCGCCCAGTGCACGGGCTCGACGACCAGCATGTCCTCGGTGTCGGCCACCCCCACGCCGAGCTCGCGGGCGAAGCCCTCGCGCAGCAGCCGCGTCGGCGTCGCCGCGAAGGCAGGGTCGGCGATCTCGATGCCGTGCACGATCGCGACGGCGATCCGGGTCATCCGGGCTCACCCGCCCCATCGCGATCCTCGAGCATCCGGGTGCACATCCGATCGGCCAGTGCCGCGATGGTGAGCGAGGGGTTGGCCCCGACCGGGCCGGGCAGGACGGCACCGTCGGCGATGGAGAGCCCTGGCAGGTTCCACACCCTGCCGTACCCGTCGCACACCCCGTCGCCGGACCGGTGGCTCATCGGCGCACCGCCGAGCGGGTGGACCGTCACCACCCGGCGGAAGAACCACATCGGGTTGTCGACGTACCGACTGCCGAGCGTCTCCGCGATGCCATGCATGACCTCCCGGGTCCGGGCGAAGTACTCGGCGCTCGTCGCGGTCGTCCAGTTGACGTCCAGCCTGTTGCCCCGCAGGCCCATCACCCCGTCGGGGACGTCGCGGCCCATGCCGAGCAGCGGCAGCGCCCCCGCGGCGAGTGTTCCGTTGCCGATGAGCCGCGCGACCTCCCGGCTCAGGCTGGTGTCCGCCCATCCCAGCAGCCAGCCCAGCAGCCAGCGCGCGAGGAACTCGCCGGTCCGGAAGAGCCTGCCGGTCATATCGGTCGAATCGACGAGCCAGGCGGCGAAGCCGGGGTAGCCGCCGTCTTCGATGTAGCCGCCGCGGCCGGTCGCGTCGCCACCGTCGCGCGCGTCGCCGACCCGGATCGCGCTGGTGATGACCGGGCCGCGGCTCGCGTCGAACACGGTCCCCGTCCGGTCGTCGTCGGGCGGCAGCAGGAACGTGAGCAGGTCCCCATTGCCGCAGAACCGGGTGCCCAGGGCGCGCAGGTTCAGACCCGGCAGCGTCTCGCGGTTGCGCAGCAGCAGGTAGGTGGTGCCGTACGTGCCGGCGGCCAGCACCAGCCGGTCGCAGGTGATCGTGTGTTCGGGCAGCTCGCGGGTGGCGGTGCGGCGGCCCTCGATGGCCGGGTCGTGCACGACGTAGCCGACCTCGTAGCCGCCACCGTCGCGCCGCCGGATCGTGCGTACCTCGCAGCGCGTCCGGATGTCGGCGCCGTCGGCCTGCGCGGCGGAAAGGTAGGTGTGGTCGAGGCTGTTCTTGGCGCCGTCGTTGCAGCCGATATCGCATTCGCCGCAGAGCCGGCACGTGCGGCGGGGCAGCCCGTGGATGTTGCCGAACGCCGGTTCGGCGATCGGCAGCCCGAGCCCTGGTTCCGCGCCCGGCCGGGGCGCGAAGGTGACGGCGAGCGGCGGGAGCTGCCAGTCCAGCCCCAGGTCGGCCGCGGCCCTCCGCATCGCCTCGGTCTTCGGCGTGCCGGCGAAGGCCGGATGCGCCACCGGGTACGGGGTGGCGCCGAGCATCCGCTCGACGGCGTCGTAATGCGGATCCAGCTCCGCTCGGGTGACGGGCCAGTCCTCGTACCCGCCGCGAGGCAGCGGGTCCTCGTGCACGAACCAGCGCTCGTCCTTGCGCAGCAACACGTTCGCGTAGATCAGGGAGCCGCCGCCGAGCCCGCTGGACACCAGCGAGTCGAAGCCGCGGAACGTCCACACGTCGAACATCCCGTGCAAGCCCTCGCTCGGGTCCCAGAACGCGCGGCTGACCTCCCGCGGGGTGCGGGGAAACGTCCCGGGCGGGTAGGCGCGGCCCCGCTCGAGGACGACGACCTCGCGGCCCGCCGCGGCGAGCCGGTGTGCGGCGACCGACCCGCCGAAACCGGATCCGACGACGACCGTGTCGGCGTGCTCGGCCGGCCGTGCCGGCTGGGCGCTCCTCACCCGGTCCCTCCCGTGTCCCGCGGTCGGCGGGCCCGGTCCGCCCGGGCCCGGGGCCGCAGCGCGTAACTGTCGAACAGGTTGCGCGCGAACAGGCCGGCGAACCCGGCCAGCGCCGCCGCGCCCTGCACGGGCGACGGCGGGTGCAGGACCCGCATCGACCGCAGCAGCCGGGCGAGGTCGGTGACCCCGAGCCGGAGGATTCCCGCGCCCACGATCTCGCCGCTCGCGTCCGGGCCGTTGTGCAGGCGGACCTCGAGGCTGGTGGTGTCCGGCCAGAGGTCGAGCCCGGGGTCGTCGCGGACGTTCTTGCGCCCGGCCAGGTAGTGCGGACGGCTGTGCAGCACGAACGGCGCCTCGTAGCGGAACAGGGTCAGGTCCGGTTCCCCGGACGGGGCGAAGAGCTGGAACAGGCCGTCGCGGAACGGCAGCCGCCGGGCGATCCCGGGGAGCTCGATCTCTCCCGCGAGCCTGCCGGGGTGCTGCGGCGCGGCGACGAACGCGGCGACGTCGTCGATCGTCACCGTTGCGTGCAGGGTCAGCCGCCATGCGGTGCGCCTGCCCACCCGCGCGCCCTCGTGCGGATCGGTGACTCCCATGGCGAACGGGCCTGCCATCCGCTCCCGGAAGCTCAGGCCGGCGCCGGAAGCCGTCTCCGCCGGAGGCACCGATCCACTCACCTCACGACCCCTGCCGCTTGAGGAACTCGAGCATCCGCGGGAACACGTCCCGGTGCACGTCCTTGCCCATGAACACGTCCTGGTGACCGTAGCCCGGGAAGACCGCCAGCTCGTGACGTCCCGGCGCGACCGCCTCGAGCCGCTCGTAGCACACGATGTTGGAATCGGTGAACACCCGGTTCGTGTCGCCGGTGGTGAGCAGGACCGGCGTGGTGATCTCGGCGGCGCCGGCGAGGTAGTCGTCGGGCAGCGCGTCGTGGCGCGCGTCCCACCGGTCGAACTTGACCGCGCGGCCGGCCCGGACCATCGCGAGGACGTGCCGGTAGTAGTGCAGGCCGGTGGCCCCGTAGAGGTCACCGCTGCGGGCGTGAGTGACCGGATGCAGCTTGTCGTGGCTGTAGAGCGCGGGCCAACCGGTCCCCCACATCAGGCTCAACATGTGGCAGGCCGGCTCGTCGCACTCCCGGTGGAACAGGTCGACGAACCGGGAGAACAGCCGGCCGCGGGAGAACCGCGGCTCCTGCTGCCACCGCGGGTCGAGGTAGGGGAAGCCGAGGACGTACTCGACGATGTCCGGCGCCACGGTGAGCTTCACCTGCGACCACAGCGGCACGCGCGGGGTGAGCGCGACGCTGTTCGCGATGACGCTGGTGATGCCCTCGACCGCCCCGCCGAAGAGGCTCATCATGAACGACACCGATCCCAGGCAGTGCGCGATGACGTGCACCCGCCGCTCGCCCACCACCGCCCGCAGTGTCCGCAGCGCCGCCGGGATGTCGAACAGCGCGATGTCGTCCATCGAGAACCGGTGCATCCCGCGGTTGTAGGGGAACCGGTTGCTCATCCGGAAATCCAGCGTCCAGACATCGGAGAAGCCGTTGTCGAGCAGGTACCGGACCAGGTTCTCGTGCTCGGGCATGATGAACATGTCGCTGGACGTCGTGAGCCCGTGGATGATCAGGACAACGTCACCGCCGGGGTCGCGGGCGAACCGCAGCATGCTCAGGCCCAGGCCGTCGTCGGTGCTGAACGGATGCGTCGTGATCAGCGCGTCCGGAACACCCTCGAGCGTGTACAACGCGATCTCGCGTGTCATGTCTCTCCCCGCTTTCCGGCACCGCGTCGGCGCGATCTCGTGGCGCGGACGACCGTGCGTGCGGCGCGGGTGCGCTCGACCTGGCGATGGGTGGGGCGCCCACATCGGTCGCCCCACCCGGCCCCTCCCCTGGGCACGCCGCCGGCGCTGACCCGCCGGTCCCCCTAGCCGGCGGGTCAGCACTCCGACGCTCCCCTGCGTCGAGAACAACTGTTCTCGACGCAGAACGATAGCCGCCGCTCCTGTTCTCAGTCAAGAACGAATGTATCGTTGAGTTGACACTGTTCACAGCAGGAGACATGATCTGGGGATGCAGGCCGCCGAACCCGCCCACGAGGACGGCCGCCCACCGTCGCGGCGCGAGCGGTTCCGGCTCGCCACGATCGACGAGATCAAGGAGGCGGCGCGGGCGCAGATCGCCCGCGAGGGGCCCGCCGGGCTGTCGGTGCGAGCCGTGGCCCGCGCGATGCACATGACGCCGAGCGCGCTCTACCGGTACTTCTCTGGGCTCGACGACCTGATCACGGCACTGTGCGTCGACGCGTACCACTCGCTGGGGGACGCGGCGCGCGCCGCCGTGGACGCCGAGGCCCCGGACGACCACGTGGCCCGGTGGCGAGCCTTCGAGAACGGCACCCGCCGCTGGGCGCTGGACAACCCCGGAGCCTTCGCCCTCATCTACGGAACCCCGCTGCCCGGCTACCGGGCGCCCGCGGAGGTGACCCGGCCCGCGGCGCGCCGGTTCACCGATATCGCGCTGCACCTGATCGCCGCCGCCGTCGCGGCCGGCGCGGTCGATCTCGACCGCGCCCTGATCCAGTACCGGCCGCGGCTGGACCCCGGCCTCACCGCCGGGTGGGAGGAGGCGGACGTCCCGCACGATCCGCGCGTGCTGGCCACCCTGATCGGGGCCTGGACGATGCTGCAGGGCCATCTCACCCTGGAGCTGTTCGGCCATTTCGAATGGCTGGAGACCGATCTCGACACCGTGTTCGACGCGCACGTCACGGCGACCATGCTCACGATCGGCTTCGATCCTCGCGCGGTGGCGGCGGCAGGCTGAGCCGCTGCGCTCGCCACCACCGGCGTCGACGCCTCCGCCGCGCGCTCCTCGCTCGCCGACACATGCATACCGGTCCCCCGGGGTATCCGGATCCGAACGCACCGGATCGCCCGCGGAGGTGAGGATGCCCAGCAGAATCGACCTGTCCGGACTCGAGGCGGACCTTCGGGCCACGGTGGACGGCGAGGTGCGCTTCGACGCGGGCTCGCGCGGCGCATATTCGACGGACGGATCGAACTATCGGCAGGTGCCGATCGCGGTCGTGGTGCCGCGCACGGTGGAGGCCGGGACGGAGGCGGTGGCGGTCTGCCGGGGGGCACGGCGCACCGGTGCTGTCCCGCGGCGGCGGCACCAGCCTGGGTGGCCAGTGCACGAACGCGGCCGTGGTGATCGACTGGACCAAGTACTGCAACCGTCTCGTCTCGGTCGATCCGCACGCGCGCACCTGTGTCGTCGAGCCGGGGATCGTCCTGGACGACCTCAACGCGAAGCTCAAGTCGCACGGCCTGACGTTCGGCCTCAAACCGGCCACCCACGACCACTGCACCCTCGGTGGCATGATCGGGAACAACTCCTGCGGAGCGACCGCGCAGGCGTACGGGAAGACCGTCGACAATGTGCGCCGCCTCGAGGTGCTCACCTACTCCGGCCTGCGGTGCGGCCGGGCGAACCGGACGCGGTCCTGCTCTGGCCCGATACGTTCACCAACCACTTCGATCCGCGGATCGCCCGCGCCGCGGTCGAGGTGCTCGAGCGGGCCGGGTTCGCCGTGGCGGTGCCCTCCGAGCTGCTGTGCTGCGGGCTCACCTGGATCTCCACCGGTCAGCTCGGCGTCGCGAAGAAGAGGCTGCGGTCCACCGTCGTCGCGCTGCGCCGGTGGATCGAGGCCGGCACGCTCGTGGTCGGCCTGGAGCCGTCTTGCACGGCCGTGTTCCGCTCGGATGCCGCGGAGCTGCTGCCCGAGGACGAGGACGTCACCCGGCTGCGCGAGCGTTTCGTGACGCTGGCGGAGGCCCTGCTCCACCACGCGCCGCGACCGTGGCAGCCGCAACGACTGGATCGGGCGGCGATCGTGCAGGCGCACTGCCACCAGCACGCCGTGCTGGGGTTCGACGCCGATCTGGAGGCGATGCGGCGGGCGGGCATCGACGCGCGGCGGCTCGACGCGGGCTGCTGCGGGCTGGCCGGCAACTTCGGCTTCGAGGCCGGGCACTACGACGTGTCGATGGCCTGCACCGAACAGGCCCTGCTCCCCGCGGTGCGGGCCGCCGATCCGGACACCCTCGTGCTGGCCGACGGGTTCAGCTGCCGTGTCCAGATCGAACAGGGCGGTACCGGACGCCGCGCGCTGCATCTGGCCGAGGCGCTCTGCTCGGCGGGGCATTCGACGGAGGGAGCTCGACGCTGAGGAGGTCGAGGTGCTGTCGCTGCTGGGCGACATCGCCGAACAGCACGGAGCGCCCGCGCTGCCCGCGCACGCGGTGCTGGGCCGGCGCGACGGCTCCACCACCGGCGGGCATGTGAAGCGGGCGGTGGTCTGGCCCACGCTCGAGGTGATCGTCACCGAGTCGCCCGCCCATCTGCGCAAGCGTGTCGACCCGAGACCGGCCTCGCGCTGATCGCGCTGGAATCGTGAGTCCGGGCATGGCTGCGGCCTGATCGGCCCCCGACCGATGCATAGGAGCGCGGGTTCGGGGGAATGGCACGGCAGGTACCCGTCGTCGAAGGAGGCTCCGGATGGGTGTCCGGGCGTGGATCGAAGGGTGGCCCGCGGTGCGGCAGATCGCCGGGCGGGACCCGCTGGGGCGCGGAGCGGCGGCGAAGTCGGACCGCAGCCGCATGCTGCGGGCGCGGACCGAGGACGCCGACCGGATGGTCAGATCGGTCTGCCCCTACTGCGCGGTGGGGTGCGGCCAGCAGGTCTACGTCTCGGGCGAGCGCGTCGTCCAGATCGAAGGCGACCCGGATTCACCGGTCTCGCGGGGGCGGCTGTGCCCGAAGGGCGCCGCCAGCCACCAGCTCGTCACCGCGTCCGACCGGCAGACGGCGGTCCGCTACCGGCGCCCGCACGGCACCGAGTGGGAGGACCTCGACCTCGACACCGCCATGGACATGATCGCCGACCGGGTCATCGAAACCCGGCGGCGGACCTGGGAGGACACCGACGAGAACGGGCGGGTGCTGCGCCGCACCCTCGGCTTCGCGAGCCTGGGCGGAGCGACGCTGGACAACGAAGAGAACTACCTGATGAAGAAGCTCTACACCGCCCTCGGCGCTGTGGAGATCGAGAACCAGGCGCGTATTTGACACTCCTCGACCGTCCCCGGTCTGGGGACCAGCTTCGGCCGCGGCGGCGCGACCACGTTCCAGCAGGATCTGCAGAACTCCGACTGCATCATCATCCAGGGCTCGAACATGGCCGAATGCCACCCCGTCGGGTTCCAGTGGGTGATGGAGGCCAAGGCCCGCGGCGCCACGATCATCCACGTGGACCCGCGGTTCACCCGGACCAGCGCGCTGGCCGATATCCACGTTCCGCTGCGGGCAGGCACCGATATCGCCTTCCTCGGCGGGCTGATCAACCATGTGCTCTCCCGCGACCTGTGGTTCCGGGAGTACGTCATGGCGTACACGAACGCACCGATGATCGTGCGGGAGGACTTCCGCGACACCGAGGACCTGGACGGGCTGTTCTCCGGCTTCGCGGAGCAGACGCGCCACTACGACCCCTCCACGTGGCAGTACGAGGGGGCCGATGTCGCCGCCGCCGCCGGACAGCGCGACCAGTGGGCGCTCATGCACCGGGACGAGGAGGCCGGGGAACGGTCCGCCGCGGGCAGGCGCACCGAGAAGGCGTCGTCGATGGAGACGGCGGGTGCCGCGGGCGGCCGGTTCCACGGCCACCCGGAGCGGGACGAGACGCTGCAGCATCCGCGCTGCGTCTTCCAGGTGCTCAGGCGCCACTTCGCCCGCTACACCCCGCAGCTGGTGGCCGACGTCTGCGGCATCACGGAGCGGGAGTTCGAACGGGTGGCCGACGCGCTGACCGCCAACTCCGGGCGCGAGCGCACTACCGCCTTCGCCTACGGGGTCGGCTGGACCCATCACACCGTCGGCGTGCAGTACATCCGCACCGCGGCGATCTTGCAGCTGCTGCTGGGCAACATCGGGCGGCCCGGTGGGGGGATCCTCGCGCTGCGCGGACACGCGTCGATCCAGGGCTCCACCGACATCCCCACCCTGTTCAACATCCTTCCCGGCTATCTGCCGATGCCGCACGCCCACGAGCACCTCGACCTGGACGGGTACGTCTCGGCCGACGCGGGGAGCAAGGGCTACTGGGGCAACATGGACGCCTACGCCGTGAGCCTGCTCAAGGCATGGTGGGGCGACGTCGCCACCGCAGACAACGAGTACTGCTTCGGCTATCTGCCCCGGTTGACCAGCAGCCACTCCAACTACGACACGGTCGTCAAGCAGGTCGAGGGCAGCTGCGAGGGCTACTTCCTGGTGGGGGAGAACCCGGCCGTGGGCACCTCCAACTCGCGGATGAACCGGTTCGGGCTCGCGAACCTCACGTGGCTCGTGGTCCGCGACTTCAACATGATCGAGAGCGCGACGTTCTGGAAGGACGGCCCGGAGATCGACTCCGGCGAGCTCACCACCGAGGACATCGCCACCGAGGTGTTCTTCCTCCCGGCGGCCGCGCACGTCGAGAAGGACGGCAGCTTCACCAACACCCAGCGGATGCTGCAGTGGCACCACAAGGCCGTCGAGCCGCGGGGCGACCAGCGCAGCGAGCTGTGGTTCTACTACCACCTGGGACGGATCATCCGGGAGAAGCTGGCCGGCGCTGTGTCTCGTGAGACACCCACCCCCGAGCAAGCCGAGCGGGACCGCCCGATCCTGGATCTGACCTGGGACTACCCGACGATCGGCGAGTTCGCCGAGCCGGACGCCGAGGCCGTGCTCGCCGAGATCAGCGGATGGGACGGCGAGGGCAGGCCGCTGTCGTCCTACACCCAGCTCAGGACCGACGGATCCACCCGCTGCGGCTGCTGGATCTACTGCGGCTCCTATGCCGAGGGCGTCAACCAGACCGCCCGGCGCAAGCCGGGGCGCGAGCAGTCGTGGGTCGCGCCCGAATGGGGCTGGGCGTGGCCATTGAACCGGCGCATCCTCTACAACCGTGCCTCCGCCGATCCGGACGGCGCGCCGTGGAGCGAACGCAAGGCCTACCTCTGGTGGGACGCCGAGCAACGGAAATGGGTCGGCCACGACGTGCCCGACTTCCAGGCCACCAAGCCGCCGGACTATCGACCCCCGACCGACGCGGAGCGCGAGGACGCGATCGGCGGCAGCGAGCCGTTCATCATGCAGGCCGACGGACGCGGCTGGCTGTACGTGCCGACCGGGCTCGCCGACGGGCCCATGCCCGCGCACTACGAGCCCGCGGAGTCGCCGGTGGCGAACCTGCTGTACGGGCAGCAGGCGAACCCGGCGCGGCGGGTCTTCCCGCACCGGCTCAACCGGTACGCGCCGAGCGGCGAGACGCCGGGCTCGGAGGTGTACCCGCATGTGTTCACGACCTACCGGCTCACCGAGCACCACACGGCGGGCGGGATGAGTCGCTGGCTGCCCTACCTGTCGGAGCTGCAGCCGGAGTTCTTCTGCGAGGTCTCCCCCGCGCTGGCCGCAGAGCGCGGGCTGGAGCACGGGGGGTGGGCGACGCTGGTCAGCCCGCGGGCGGCGATCGAGGCCAGGGTGCTGGTGACCGAACGGATGCGGCCGGTCACGGTCGGCGGGCACACGATCCATCAGATCGGCCTGCCCTACCACTGGGGCGACAACGGGCTCTCGACCGGCGACTCGGCCAACGAGCTGCTGCCGATCGTGCTCGACCCGAACGTGCACATCCAGCCGACCAAGGCCGATACCTGCGATATCCGGCCGGGCAGGCGCCCGCGCGGCCGCGCCCGCCTCGCGCTGGTGCAGGAGTACCAGCGCCGCGCCGGCATCACCGCCGAGACCGGCACCGAGGCCGTCACGAGGCGAGGAGGACCGTCGTGAGCTTCACCCTCGACGAGCGGCTGTCGGCCCCGCTCATGGACCCGGCCGCCGAGGCCGGGTACGCCGAGCATCCGCCACGGATGGGCTTTTTCACCGACACCTCGGTGTGCATCGGCTGCAAGGCCTGCGAGGTCGCGTGCAAGGAATGGAACGCGATCCCGGAGGGCGGCCTGGACCTGACGGGGATGTCCTACGACAACTCCGTGGGGCTGGGCGCCTCGACGTGGCGGCACGTCGCGTTCGTCGAGCAGGCGACGCCGAACCGGGATGCCGTCGACCTGGGGATGCCGTCGGTGCCCCAGGGGGCGCTTCAGGACGACCGCGAGCTGCGGTGGCTGATGGCATCGGACGTCTGCAAGCACTGTACGCACGCGGCCTGCCTGGATGTCTGTCCCACCGGATCGCTGTTCCGGACGGAGTTCGGCACCGTGGTGGTGCAGGAGGACATCTGCAACGGCTGTGGCTACTGCGTCCCGGCCTGCCCGTACGGGGTGATCGACCTCCGGCCCGGCGACGGGCGGGCCTGGAAGTGCACGCTGTGCTACGACCGGCTCGGCGCCGGACTCGAACCCGCGTGTGCGAAGGCCTGCCCGACGGACTCCATCCAGTACGGGCCGCTGGACGAGCTGCGCGACCGCGCGGCGGAGCGGGTGGACGCCCTGCACGAGGCCGGCGCGGAGCAGGCCCGGCTCTACGGGCACGATCCGGCCGACGGCGTCGGCGGCGACGGCGCGTTCTTCCTGCTGCTCGACGAGCCGGAGGTCTACGGGCTGCCCCCGGATCCGGTGGTGACCACCCGGGACCTGCCGGCGATGTGGAGGCGGGCCGCGGTGGCGGCCGCGGGCACGGTGGCCGCGGTGGCGGCCGCGTTCCTGGGATGCCGGCGATGAGCCCGCGGGAGCAGCCGGCCGTGCCGCCGGCCGAGGCGCGCCGGGCGCCGGACTTCCGGTCCTACTACGGCAGGCCGATCCTGAAGCGGCCCACCTGGAAGAATCCGGACGTCCCGGTCTACCTGTTCGCCGGCGGCCTGGCGGGCGCCTCGGCCGTGCTGGCCGAGCTGGCCGCGGCCACGGGACGGCCCGGGCTCGCCCGCACCGCGCGGCTCGGCGCGGCGGGCGGGGCGCTCGCCGGTGCCGGGCTGCTGGTCCACGACCTCGGGCGGCCGGCTCGGTTCCTCAACATGCTGCGCATGTTGAAGATCACCTCGCCGCTGTCGGTGGGCTCGTGGATCCTCGCCCCGTTCTCCGGGCTCACGACCGCGGCCGCGGCCGCGGAGCTGACCGGAGTCGCCCCGGCGCTCGGGCGGGTAGCGGGCGTGGGTGCGGCCGCCCTCGGCGGGCCGATGACCACCTACACCGCCGTGCTGCTCAGCGACACCGCGGTGCCCGCCTGGCACGACGCGTACCGGGAGCTGCCGGTGGTCTTCGCCGCGAGCGCGGTATCGGCGGCGGGCGGGCTCGGGCTGCTCGGCGCCGGGGCGGGTGAGAACGCCCCGGCCGCGCGGCTCGGGGCAGGTGGAGCGGCGGTGGAGCTGGCGGCGAGCGCCGTGCTGGAACGCAGGCTCGGGGAGATCGGCGCGAAGTACTCGACCGGCCGGGCCGGACGCTGGATGGCAGCGGCCCGCGCGCTGAGCGCCGCCGGGATGGTCGGGGCCCTGACCGGGCGGGGACAGCGCCGCGTCGCCGCGGTGTCCGGGCTCGCGCTGCTCGCCGGTTCCCTCGCCCTGCGGTTCGGGGTCTTCCACGCCGGGATGGCCTCCGCCGCCGATCCGCGCGACACCATCGTCCCGCAGCGCCGCCGGTTGGACGCCGCCCGCCCGGCCGGGACGGAGCCCGGCCCCCAGCCGTCGCCGACGCGTGGGGTCACCACGACCTAAGCTTCGCGCATGGCCATCGAGTCGACCATGCTCGCGCTGGGCACGCCCGCCCCGCCGTTCGCCCTGCCCGACCCCGCCAGCGGCGCAACCGTGTCTCTCGACGACGTCCGGGATGCGCCTGCGCTGGTGGTGACCTTCCTGTGCAACCACTGCCCGTACGTGCAGCACGTCGCGGCCGGGCTCGCCGCGCTCGGGCGCGACCTCGCCGCCCAGGGTGTCGGGATGGTCGCGATCTCCAGCAACGACGTCGCGACCTATCCGCAGGACGGCCCGGAGCAGATGGTCGCCGAGGCGGCCCGGCACGGCTGGACGTTCCCCTACCTCTACGACGAGACCCAGGACGTCGCCCGGGCCTACTCGGCGGCGTGCACCCCCGACACGTTCGTGTTCGACGGCGAGCGCCGGCTCGTCTACCGCGGTCAGCTCGACGACGCGCGACGCGGCAACGACCTTCCGGTCACCGCCGCGGATGTCCGCGCCGCGGTCGACGCCGTGCTCGCCGGCCGCCCGGTCGACCCCGACCAGAAGCCGTCGATCGGCTGCGGCATCAAGTGGCGCTGACGCGCGCGGGACCCAGCCTCGGGACAGCTCCTCGGCCCGCTCCGGTCCCCGTTCACGGCGTGGGCTCCGCCGAGGCGTTCAGGCGATCGTGAACGGGGGCAGCAGGCCCCGCTGCACCAGGGCTCGGTTGATCTCGTCCAGGCCCTCCATGGCGGAGACGGCGAAGCTCCGAAAACTCCCTGCGGTGACGAAGTCCTGCTGCCCGAAGCGCTCCTGCAGGGCGGCCAGGACCAAGCCGTAGTAACGATCACTGACGTGCAGGAGGCGCCGCTCGAACGCGTCGGACGCTTCGCGGCGGGTCGCGCGCAGGAAATCGGCCGGCGCGAGATCGCGCAGGGAATCCCGCAGGGCCGCGAACGCCGCAGCGTGCGTGGGGCCGTCATCGACGATGACGGCCCGCAGCTCGTCGAGGAGTTCCCCCTCGAACACCGGGTGGGACGTGACCGCTGTCCGCAACCGCGCGTACCGCTCGTCGGCGGCCGAGGCGATCCCTTCACCACATTCGATGATTCGTTCGAGCTGCGCCGGACCGGGCGGGCCGAGGGTGATCTCGGCGACCGAGTTGCTGGCGATACTCCCAGCCCGCCCCGGCTGCGCGGACCGTCCGGCGTCGACGAGTCCACGGTTGACTCCTTTCAGGTGGAACATCTCGCCCTGGGCGAGCACGGAGGCCGCGGCGGCCGCAGCGCGCCCCTGCCTGGTCGTTGCTCCCCCTTCCTCGGCCTCCAGGTCGTGACCGAGCGCACAGCACACCGACAGGTACTCGACGACGAGCGCGTGCTCTACGGTGGCGAGGAACCCCAGCTCGTCGAGGACCTGCTCGCGACTCAGCCGTCCGCTCGCCATGCCCTGCTCTCCCGTTGGCATCCCTACCTCCCCGTCAGCCCGTCGTACTCGTGGACTGATACTGCTGCTCACGGGCGAACCAGGGAACGACCAGCGGCCGCCGGCGGAGCCGGGTCCGTTCCGCGCAGTTCATCTGTTTCGGCGACCCCTGGGGCGCATGCCCACGGCTCGACCCGGCGAACGGTTGTGATCAAGAGATTCGCCGTCCCTCACGGAGAGATCGAAGATCCCGAAGTCGGAGGCGTACCCGGAAACGTTCGTTCCTTGTCAGACTGTCCGGCCGTCAGCTATATTTCTCCCCCGTCGTTTCCCTTCGGCTGCGGGGGTCCAGATGTCCGAGGGCGAGAGGTACTCACTCAGGGACGCTGACATCGGCGACTACCTGAGGACGAATAGCAATTTCTTCCGAGACGCCATGAGTCACGCCGACTCGCTCATGGAACGGACCAAGGACGCGGCAGACTCGGACGAGGTCGCCGTCCCCGTCGAGTCGCTCAGGATGATGCGACAGGCGATGGTCGCGATGAGCAAGACGATCAACGACACCACGTTGCCCGTCGAAGAATCCCTGTTCAATGGTGACAAGGGTGCAAACTGCGACTACAACCCGTTCCGAAAGATCAACATATAGGAGCTGAGCACGAATTGAAGAAGAAGCTTCCGCACTGATTCGCGAGAGAGCGACATGTCGTTCAATCGTGAGTACACGGAGGCGCTTGATCGCTTGATAGCTCCTTGCGCCATCGAGGACTTCATCGATTCGATATGGGAGAGCCGGCACCTCCACGTGGTCCGCGAGCAGAAGGGCGAGCGCCACAGAAACCTCGACGACTTGATCTCCATCGATGATATCGACGAGCTTCTCACGGGAACCTACGCAGCGGGGCAGCGCCGGTGGGACTCGGTCCGGTTGGGTAAGGACGGCGAGCTGCTTCCGCCTGACCAGTTTTTGAGCAATCGCAACTCATCATTCGCTCAGGTCGACGTCGAACGGGTACTCGCCCACTATCGCCATGGCGCATCGATCATCCTCAACAACATCCAGGAAGCACATGCCTCCGTCGCGCGACTATGCAACGACGTGTCGCGGTTCTTCGGCGTCCCGGTACACGCCAACGCCTATCTCACTCCACCACATGCCCAAGGGTTCCCTCTCCATTTCGATTCCCACGATGTGTTTCTGCTCCAGGTCGCGGGCGAGAAGCACTGGAACATCTACGACGCCATCATTCTGCTTGCCAACGCGACCCATCAGCGGGATACATACGACGCGCCCGCCGCCCCGCCGACCCGGCTACACCTCAAACGCGGCGACGTTCTGTACCTGCCGCGTGGTCTGTTGCACGAAGGATTGACGACAAGTGAGATGTCGTTGCATCTGACGATCGGAGTACATCCCTACACGTGGTCGGATCTGTTACACGACATCGTCTCGGCCCTCGCCCAGAAGGACGTTGACTTCAGGCGTTCGGTCGCGCCGAGCCTCGTCTTCGTGGATGAGTTCCACGACCGACTCGAGAGATCATTGCTCGCTCTCTCAGCTCGGCTCGCCGACACGAGCCATGCTCGGCGGGTGGCAGATCGCAGGCTCCAGGAGGTGCGAGCGCTCCGGCGGGGTGACCATCATGGCGCGCTTTCCCAGGCTGTTCGGTCACGTCCGGTCGCGGCGGAGACGGTCGTCCAGCTCGTCCGGGGACTCGACCCCGTGATCCAAGAGATGGGAGAGCGGATGACCGTGAGCTTCGCGTCCAAGACGTTGGTCCTGCCCCGCGTCGTCGGTGCGCAGGTCGCGGCGCTCTGCAGCGGTGCTCCCTCCTGCGCTGCCCAACTGCCACCGACGCTCGACGAGGACGGGAGGTTGGTTCTCGTACAGCGGCTGGTTCACGAAGGGCTGTTGGAGGTGCTCCGGCCGACAGAATAGGCATTCTAACTGAATCCGCCCGGTTGACGGCGGTACGGGATGAACGAGTCGTACTTGGGGGAGGGCTGACGTGGCGACACAACAAGAGACACTCTTACGGCGGGCGACGACCGTGCGACGAGTTGACGCGCTTTTTCGGGCGATGTCGACCGATTTCCTGCTGCGCGAGCAGTTCATCACCAATCCGACACAGGTGCTCTGCGAATATGTTCATGGAGAGCGGCTGCCACCCGACCGGGCCGAGATCTGTAATCAACTGCTGTACGCCATCGTATCGGACCGTAAGCTACTTGTCTGGTTTCACGAATACGCGTACGAGCGCCGCGGCAAAGTACCGACCGGCGAAGAGTTTGTGCAAGCCTTTTCACAGGCGGTTGTCGACCGGAGCTCGAAGAACGTCGTCCAAGCGTTGCTGAAATGCGCTGGCCAGGACAAGGAGCTGTACGGCTTCGACGAAGATCTGCTGCATTTTCTGATGGATGTCGGCGCGATCCGGGCGGGACTGACGAGGGACATCGGCACGGATGTCGCAGCAGCCGAAGCCGTCGCAGCAGACGATGCCGTCGCAGCAGGAACTCTGACCGCCGTGACGTGGTCGACATTCGTCGGCACGGGGACGAGTACCAGCCCCAGCACCGGAACGGATCCGTTCACCCGAAGCCCCTTCACGCGGCCAACGACCGCGGTCGTCTTGATGAATGACGAGTTCGGTCCTGACTACGTCATGGTGACGCTCGACGCGCTCGCCGACTACGCCTTCCGACTCAAGGAGACGGGAGCGCTGGGACCGACATGAGGAAATGGGCTACTCATGGTGGCCGGTGAGCTCGTACGAGCCGGGCACATGCTTTCGCGGGAGGGGCCAGGGCCCCGGCAAAGTCGCGGTGATCGGGCGCTGAGCTGCGGCGACACGCGGATGTAGGGACGAAGACGGGCACGGTTCTGACGTGATCATGAGGGTGTCTAAGTCCTTGATCACGTCAGGAAGCCCGTGCCCGCACTGTCAGTGTCCCCGATCGTTGCTGTCCTGGAACACCTGGAGGTCGAACACGATGCGGTGAGCGTCGCACCGGTCACCGACGTGGCGGTGTTGTCGCTGGTAGACGCGTTGGCGCAGGTGCCGGACCCGCGGAAGCCGCGCGGGGTCCGCCACGGTGTACTCGCCGTGCTGCTGCTGGGGGCGTGCGCGGTGTTGACCGGGGCCCGCTCGTTCGCCGCGATCGCCGAGTACGCCCACGACGCCGGCGCCGCGGTACTGGAGGTGCTCGGGGTGGGCGTGGTGGCGCCGCACGAGTCGACGATCCGCCGCGTCCTGCAGCGGGTCGACGCCTCGGCGCTGGAAGCGGCGTTGCAGCCCTGGGTGCTGGCCCAGCTCGAGGCCCAGTCTGTCCCGGCGGGCACACCTCGCCGGGCACAGCGGCGCGTGCTGGCCGTGGACGGCAAGACCCCGCGCGGCGCCCGCGTCCGCGCCGCCGACGGCGGCGGCTGTCTGCCGCATCTGGTGTCGGTGCTCGACCAGGCCAGCGGTGTCGTGCTCGGCCAGGTCCAGGTCGAGCCCCACGGCAGCGAGATCACCGCGTTCACCACCGTGCTCGACCAGCTTGACCTGCACGGCGTGTTGGTCACCGCGGACGCTCTGCACGCTCAGCGCGGCCACGCGGACTACCTGCACCAACGCGGCGGGCACTACCTGATGACGATCAAGGCGAACCAGCCCACACTGCTGTCGCGGCTGCGCGCGCTGCCCTGGGCGCAGATCGGGGTTGCCGCCCGCGAACGCGCCCGTGGGCACGGCCGCGTCGAGACCCGCACGATCAGCGTGGTCAGCCTGCACCCCTGCCCCGATCTGGGCGCAGAGTTCTTCCCGCACGCCGCCCAGGCGATCAAGCTGGTGCGCCGCCGCCGACCGCTACACCCCGGCGCCACGTGGAAGACCGAGACGGTCTATGCGATCACCAGCCTGACCGGCACCGATGCCGACCCGAGCCTGCTCGCGCGCTGGATCCGAGGCCACTGGTCCATCGAGAACCGCCTGCACTGGGTCCGCGATGTGTCCTTCGACGAGGACCGCGCCACCGCCCGCACCGGTCACGCTCCACACGTCATGTCCACGCTGCGGAACCTCGCGATCACCGCGCTGCGGCTATCCGGCGCCACCAACATCGCCGCCGCGCTCCGCCACCACGCCCGCAACCCCCTCCGCCCACTGATCACCTACAAGATCACGTGACGACTTTGCCGGGACCCTGCGGTCAGCGCCGTTCGGAGAGTGCGTAGTACAGCGCGGCGACGTCCTCGACGGGCAGCCGGGTGCCCTTGCGGGCTGCCACCTCGGCCACGTCGATGACGTCGAGCAGCCCGTAGCTGTACACCAGCTGCGCCGCCTGCCGGGCCAGCTCCGGAGGAGCGCCGTCGGCGGCGAGCTCCTCGGCATGCGCCTCAACGGCATCGCGCTCCCGGCCTCGGAGCAGTTCGGGCAGCTGTTTGCGCAACTCGGCGACGGCCGTCGCGAAGCGCGTGATCTCGGCGTTGACGGCGAGTGGTTGGGGGCGGTTGGTGAGAAACCAGCGGGAGGCCCGGTCGAGCAGCCGGCGCGACTCCAGCACGATCCGGTCCGCCAGCGCGGTGGGGATGTCGGCGGACCGGGCCGTCGCCCACAGCCCGGGTAGCTCGAACACCGCGGTGGTCACGGCGTAGGCGCGCGCCGCGTCGGCGGCGTCGGTGGCCAGCTCCTCGCCCAGCCGGAACGCGTAGCTGAGCCCGCCGCCGTCGACCATCTCGTTGACCAGCAGGGTGGTCAGGATCTCGCGGCGCAACGGATGGCCGGCCAGCGCGGCACCGAACCGGTCGCGCACCGGGCGCGGGAAGTACTCGGCCAGCCGGGGGGCGAACGCCGCCGCGTCGGGCAGCTCGGTCTCGAGGATCCGGGCGGTGAGGTCGAGCTTGACATGCGCGAGCAGGGTGGCCAGCTCCGGGCCGGTCAGGCCGTGGCCGGCGGCTGCCAGCGCGGCGAACCCGGCCGGGTCGGGCAGCGCCTCCAGCTCGCGGTCGAGCCCGCGCCGGGCGACGAGCTCGCCGACCAGCCGGGCGTGCACCCCCACCATCGCCGGCGTGTGCGCCCGGGCCACCCCCAACACCGCGTTCTGGGCCCGGTTGTGCGCCAGCACCAGCCCGGCCACCTCCTCGGTCATCGCGGCCAGCAGCCGGTCCCGGGCCGCGCGGTCGAGCTGGCCGGTCGCGACGAGGCGGTCGAGCAGGACCTTGAGGTTGACCTCGTGGTCGGAGCAGTCCACCCCGGCGGAGTTGTCGATCGCATCGGTGTTGATCTTCCCGCCGCGGCGGGCGAACTCGATCCGCCCGCGCGGGGTGAAACCGAGGTTGCCGCCCTCGGCGACGACCTTGACCCGCAGGTCGCGGGCGTCGGCGCGGACGGCGTCGTTGGCCTTGTCCCCGACCGCGGCGTGGGTCTCGGTACCGGCCTTGACGTAGGTGCCGATCCCCCCGTTCCACAGCAGATCCACCGGGGCGGCCAGGATCGCGGCGATCAGCTCCGGCGGGCTGAGCGCCTCCACGTCCGGGTCCAGCCCCAACACCGCCCGCGCCGCCGGGGCCAGCGGCACCGTTTTGACCGTGCGCGGCCACACCCCACCGCCGGCACTGATCAGCGCCCGGTCGTAGTCGTCCCACGACGAGCCCGGCAGCCCGAACAGCCGGGCCCGCTCGGCGTAGCTCGTCGCCGGGTCCGGGTCCGGGTCGAGGAACACGTGGCGGTGGTCGAACGCGGCGAGCAGCCGGATGTGCCGCGAGCGCAGCATGCCGTTGCCGAACACGTCACCGGACATGTCCCCGATGCCGACGACGGTGAACTCCTGGCTCTGGGTGTCGACGCCGAGCTCGGCGAAGTGCCGCCGCACGCTCTCCCAGGCGCCGCGGGCGGTGATCCCCATGGCCTTGTGGTCGTAGCCGACCGAGCCGCCGGAGGCGAACGCGTCGCCCAGCCAGAACCGGTAGGACGCGGCCACCGCGTTGGCCAGATCGGAGAACCGGGCGGTGCCCTTGTCGGCCGCGACGACCAGGTAGGGGTCGTCGCCGTCGTGGCGCACCACGTCCGGCGGCGGCACGGTCGTGCCGTCCACCAGGTTGTCGGTGACCTCCAGCAGGCCCGCGATGAAGCTGCGGTAGCCGGCCTTGACCTCCTCGGGCCCCGGCGCGGGCGCGCGCACCACGAACCCGCCCTTGGCGCCCACCGGCACGATCACCGCGTTCTTCACCGCCTGCGCCTTGACCAGCCCCAGGATCTCGGTGCGGTAGTCGGCCGGCCGGTCCGACCAGCGCAGCCCGCCCCGCGCGATCGGCCCGAACCGCAGGTGCACCCCCTCCACCCGCGGCGCGTAGACGAAGATCTCGAACCGCGGCCGGGGCGCGGGCATGTCCGGCACCGCAGCCGGGTTGATCTTGAACGAGAAGAACTCGCGCCCGCGGAACCAATTGGTGCGTAGTGTCGCGGTGATCAGGGCGAGGTACCCCCGCAGGATGCGGTCGGCGTCGAGCCCGACGACGGCGTCGATCAGCGCCCCGACCTCGGCGAGCGCGGCGTCCACGACCGCGGCACGGTCCGCGACCGCGGGGTCGCACCGGGCCCGGAACAACCCGACCAGCCCGCGGGCGATCCCCGGGTGCGCGGCCAGCACCTCGGCCACATACCCCAGCCCGAACCGGCTCCCCAGCTGGCGGGCGTAGCGCCCGTAGGCGCGCAGCAGCGCCGCCTCCCGCCAGTCCAGCCCGGCCCGCAGCACCAGCGCGCTGAACCGATCCGACTCCGCCGCCCCCGCCCAGGCCGCCCGAAACGCCGCGCAGAACCCGGCCGCCACCCCGGCCGCCTCCCGCCCGGCCAGCCCGCGGCGGGTCGCCTCGTCCAACCGCAACCCGAAGTCGTACAACCAGCACCGG
>NZ_AUII01000010.1 GCF_000423625.1 Pseudonocardia asaccharolytica DSM 44247 = NBRC 16224 | reverse complement strand
CGGCGAGTTCGATGTTGAGGGTGTCGAGGTCGGTGATGCGCCGGTGCAGGCACTGGCCGGTCAGCGCCGAGAGTTCGATCTCGGCGATGTTGAGCCAGGAGCCGTGTCGGGGGGTGTGATGGATCTCCAGTCGTTGTGCCAGGTCGAAGGCGGTGGCGGGGTCGAAGGTCTCGTAGAGCGAGCCGATGGTGTGGGTGTTGAGGTTGTCCATGACCAGCACGACGGTCTCGGCGTCGGGGTAGTCGTGGGTGAGCAGGTGGTGCACCTGGCGGGCCCAGTCGGTCTTGGTTCGCTGCGGTCGGGCGTCGACGCGGCGCCGGCCGCGCAGGGGTTCGACCCAGACGAAGATCGAGCAGGTGCCGTGGCGGACGTACTCGGAATCTTCTCGACGGTCGTGCCCGGGGGCGGCGGGGATCGGGTCGCGGGCGGCGGCCAGGAGTCGGTAGGGCTTCTCGTCCATGCACACCACCGGCCGGCGGGGATCATGGGGGCGGGCGTGGACGGCCAGCACGTCCTCCATCCGCGCGGCGAACTCGGCGTTGGCCTTCGGCGGGATGGCCCAGCACTTGTTCAGATGAGGACGCAGTTTCGTTTTTTTAACACCCGGCCGATGGTGGAGTGGTCCAGGTCGGGCAGATCCTCCGACAGGGCGACGTGCCGCTCCAGCAGCCGCAGTGACCAGCGGGAATAGCCTTTGGGTGGGGTCGAGCGGGCCAGCGTGATCAGCCGGGCCTCGACCTCCCCGGTCACGATCGGCGCCACCGGCGGTGTCTCACGCGGTTTGCGGCCGATCGTGGCCGGTGTGTCGCCCCCGGTCTCGGCGAACCGCTTCGCGACCACGCGCACCGTGTTCGTCGAGGTCGCGACCCGCTCCGCGATCACCGCCCGATCGGGCACCGGGCCGGCGTTCTCGTCCAACTCCAGCAACACCCGTGCCCGCATGATCATCCGCGCCGGGTGGGCGCCGGTCGTGGTCAGCTTGACCAGGAACTCGCGATCGGCGGCCGACAAGCCGACGGGGAATACCTTCGGGCGAGGCATCGTGGGCCATCCTCTCAGCGGGAGACGCGAACTGCCGAGAACCGATACCCCAGATGAGACAATTTTTAGCAGCGACGGTCTACTAGTAGCGTCGCAGCGGGCCCGAACGGCGGACCTCGCTCGGGGTCCCGGGGAACCGGCAACGTACGGTTTCCGGCATGCACCGCATGAACCGGAGGGACTGACGCGTGACCCGGATCGTGATCATGGGTGGTGGCCCCGCGGGGTACGAGGCGGCCCTGGTCGCGGCCCAGCACGGCAGCGATGTGACCGTCGTCGAGCCCGACGGGATGGGCGGTGCCTGCGTCCTCGACGACTGCGTCCCGTCCAAGACCTTCATCTCCACCGCGGGCGTCCGCGTCGACCTGCACCGCGCCGAGGACCTGGGCGTGCTGCTCGACCGGAACACCGCGGCGATCGACCTGCCGAAGGTGCACGGCCGGGTCAAGGGCCTCGCGCTGGCCCAGTCCGCCGACGTGCGTGCGAGGGTCGAGCGCGAGGGCGTCCGGATCGTCGCGGGCACCGCGGCGTTCAGCGGGCAGCCCTCGTCGGACGCGCCGCACGTCGTCGAGG
This sequence comes from Pseudonocardia asaccharolytica DSM 44247 = NBRC 16224, assembly GCF_000423625.1. Taxonomy (GTDB): domain Bacteria; phylum Actinomycetota; class Actinomycetes; order Mycobacteriales; family Pseudonocardiaceae; genus Pseudonocardia; species Pseudonocardia asaccharolytica. The sequence continues at coordinate 139,020 of NZ_AUII01000010.1, read as the reverse complement.
CCCGGCACGCGAGCGGGGAGCGCGAGGACCTGCTTGCCGACGTCGTGCTGGTCGCCACCGGCGCGACGCCGCGGATCCTCGACGCCGCCCGGCCCGACGGCGAGCGCATCCTCACCTGGCGCCAGCTCTACGACCTGCCCGAGCTGCCCGAGCACCTGATCGTCATCGGGTCCGGGGTGACCGGAGCGGAGTTCGTCTCCGCCTACGTCGAGCTCGGCTGCCAGGTGACGTTGGTCTCCAGCCGCGACCGGGTGCTGCCGGGTGAGGACGCCGATGCGGCCGCCGTGCTGCAGGACGTGTTCACCGAGCGCGGGGTCAACCTGCTGTCCAAGGCTCGTGCGGCCTCGGTCGTCCGGGACGGCGATGGCGTGCTGGTGACGCTGGTCGACGGGCGGACGGTTCGCGGCTCGCACGCCCTGATGACGGTCGGCTCGGTGCCCAACACCACCGACCTCGGATGCGAGAAGATCGGCATCGCGACCGACAGCGGCGGGTTCATCACCGTCGACCGGGTGTCGCGGACCTCGGTCCCGGGGGTGTACGCGGCGGGGGACTGCACCGGGGTCCTCATGCTCGCGTCGGTCGCGGCGATGCAGGGCCGGATCGCGATGTGGCACGCGCTCGGCGCCGGGGTCACCCCGCTGCGGCTGCGGACCGTCGCGGCGAACGTGTTCACCCGCCCCGAGATCGCCACCGTCGGGGTCAGCCAGCGCGCCATCGACGCCGGCGAGGTCGCGGCCCGCACGGTCATGCTGCCGCTGGTGACCAACCCGCGGGCGAAGATGCGCGGGCTGCGCCGCGGTTTCGTCAAGCTGTTCTGCCAGCCGACGACGGGCGTGGTGATCGGTGGTGTGGTGGTCGCCCCGGTGGCCGGCGAGCTGATCCTGCCGATCGCGGTGGCGGTGCAGAACGGCCTCGCCGTCGACGATCTGGCCCACACCTTCTCGGTGTACCCGTCGCTGTCCGGGTCGATCACCGAGGCCGGGCGCCAGCTCATGCGGCCCGACGATCTGGACTGACTGAGCACGGCGCAGAACCAGGGTCGGCTCCGGGCGATCCCCGATCCTGGCCCGGCCCGCCGCGGCGATGCTCGAAGCATGACCATCGTTCGGGACACCAGCAGGTTTCCCCTCCTTCCGGTGTTGCTCGCGGGAGTCGGCGCGCAGTTCGCCGACGACGCCCTGTTTCTCGTGCTGCCGCCGGCCGCGGTGCTCGCGCCGCTGGCCGTGGTGCTGACCATCGCGCTCACCGCCGGTGCCGCGCGGTTGGTGACCCGCGGCCTGCGCGGCCCGGCCGTGGCGCGCGCCGGGCTCGCGGTCGGTGCGGTCTCGGCCGGGCTCGGGTTGGTCTTGAGCGGGCTGGGCTGGCTGCCGATACTGTTCGCCACGCTCACCCTGATCGCGGGGGTCGCGGGCGCCATCGTGCGGCGTCCGACGCCGACCGTTTGATCACCGGCAGCGGATCCGCCCTCCCCGCCGTTAGGCTTGGCCAGGTGTTGGGGCGGCTGGGACCGGTGGAGCGCATGCGCGCCTGGCAGCAGCTGGGCGCCGAGCAGTTCGACGTCGTGATCATCGGCGGCGGGGTCGTCGGCAGCGGGGCGGCGCTCGATGCGGCCACCCGCGGGCTGCGGGTCGCCATGGTCGAGGCCCGCGATCTGGCGAGTGGCACGTCCAGCCGCAGCTCGAAGCTCGTTCACGGCGGGTTGCGCTACCTCGAGCAGCTGGAGATCTCGCTGGTCCGCGAGGCACTTCGGGAACGCGAGCTGATGTTGACGCGGCTGGCCCCGCATCTGGTCAAGCCGGTGAGCTTCCTCTACCCGCTGACCCACCGGCTCTGGGAACGGCCCTACGTCACGGCCGGGCTGACGCTCTACGACACGATGGGCGGCGCGCGTTCGCTGCCCCGGCACCGGCAGCTGACCCGGGCGGGCGCGCTGCGGCTTGTCCCGGCGCTTCGGCACGACGCGCTGGTCGGTGGCATGCAGTACTGGGACGCCCAGACCGACGACGCGCGGCACACGCTGACCGTCGCGCGTACCGCGGCGCACTACGGCGCGGTCGTGCGGGCATCGACCCAGGTCGTCGGGTTCCTGCGGGAGGCCGACCGGGTGTGTGGCGTACGGGTGCGCGACAGCGAGACGGGCGAGGAGACCGACGTCGCGGCGCATGTCGTCATCAACGCGAGCGGGGTGTGGACCGACGAGATCCAGAAGCTGTCCGGCTGCCGCGGCCGGTTCCGGGTGCGTGCCTCCAAGGGCGTGCATCTCGTCGTTCCGCGCGACCGGATCGTGGCCGACTCCGGGCTGATCCTGCGCACCGAGCAGTCGGTGCTGTTCGTCATCCCCTGGCGCAGCAACCATTGGATCGTCGGTACGACCGACACCGACTGGGACCTCGACCTGGCCCACCCGGCCGCCACCCGGGCCGACATCGGCTACGTCCTCGACCACGTCAACCGGGTGCTGGCCACGCCGCTGACCCAGGACGACATCGAGGGCGTCTACGCCGGGCTGCGCCCGCTGCTGGCCGGTGAGGACGAGGCGACGTCGAAGCTGTCGCGGGAGCACGCCGTCGCCCGCGTCGCGCCGGGTCTCGTGGCGATCGCGGGCGGCAAGTACACGACGTATCGGGTGATGGCCGCCGACGCCGTCGACGCCGCTGCTGTCGACATCCCGGCCAGGGCCGCGCCGTCGACCACCGAGCAGGTGCCGCTGCTCGGCGCCGACGGCTACCACGCGCTGGTCAACCAGACCGAGCAGATCGGCGCGCGATACGGGCTGCACCCCTACCGGATCCGGCATCTGCTCGACCGTTACGGATCGCTGCTCGAGCACGTGCTCGAGGTGGCCGACGGCCGCCGCGAGCTGCTCGCGCCGATCCCGCACGCGGAGGACTACCTGCGGGTCGAGGCGGTGCATGCGACCACCCACGAGGGTGCGCTGCATCTGGAGGACGTGCTCACCCGACGCACCCGGATCTCGATCGAGTACGCCCACCGCGGGGTGGCGTGCGCGCGACATGTGGCCGAGCTGATGGCGTCGGTGCTGGGCTGGGACGCCGCGACGATCGACCGCGAGGTGTCGATCTACACCGCGCGGGTGGACGCCGAACGGGAGTCCCAGACGCTGCCCGATGACGATGCCGCCGACGCCAGGCGGATCGCCGCCCCGGACGCGCGGCCGCTCATCCTCGAGCGCACGGCCTGACTTGCGGCCGGGAAGACGAAAACCCCGGCGAACCGGCTGCAGTCCGGTTCGCCGGGGCGTCGTCGCGGTCGTCAGCTGGTCTGCGCGAGTGGCTCCCGGCAGCTGATGAGCGTGCACACCGGCACGTTCGGGAGCTGTTCCCGTACGGCGGCGTTGGTGCTGGTCCTGGCGAAGGGCCAGCGCCCGGTGAAGCGCTGGAGATACCAGTAGAGGAACAAGTAGTCGTGCGCTTCGGAGTCGGCGACGAACACCGGACGCCCCGGGAGCTGTTCGACCCAGCGGCTGTAGGCGGTCATCGCGATGGCGGGTGGACGGGACGCCCGGTGGGTGGTGAGCCAGTCCTCCGCCCGGTGGCGCCAGGACTTCAGCGCGACCGGGTGGAGCGTGGCACCGGGCAGTTCACGCGGGTTCGTCGTGAACGTGGTGATCGGGACTCCGTCCGCGGTGTGCGCGACCGAGGTCAGGCTGAGCAGGGAATGTGGGCCGGGAATCGGCCCGTCGACGTGAATGTGACTCGTCACGTACACGTTGTCGAGGGGCATGACGGATCCTTGGGTCCGTGGTGACGGTGGACGTGTTCGCGGCGCGGCTTGGCCTGCGTGGCGAACGGATCCGCGGCGCGGTCTCGTTCCGCGTGGCGGAATCAACCGGGCCCCGTGGATGATCACACGGGTGTATCTCTGCCTCTCCGCTATGCACTTGTTCAGCACTGCGCGGTTCGGCGTGGAAGAACCTGGCGAGATGACGTTAGGCACCGAACAAGTTGACTGTCAATCCCCGTCGCTCGCCAGCCGGCCCGCGATGACGACGTCCACGCGGCGGCCGTCGACCACCCACGCCGATCGTTGCCTGCCCTCGACCATGAACCCGCAGTTCCCTGCGACGCGGGCGGCGGCGGCGTCTCCCTCGGCCCAGGCGTGGCCGACGCGGTACAGCCCGAGACCGCCGAACCCGAACCGCAGCGCGGCCGACACCGCCGCGGTGATCATGCCGCGGTCGCGGCCGGCCGGTAGCGCCCACCAGGTGAGGTCTGCGGTGCCGGTGACCGGATCGAGGTCGGCGAGGACAACCTCGCCGAGCATCTCGCCGGTCGTCGGCTCGCAGACCGCCCACGAGCAGGCGCGACCGGCGGCCCAGGCGGCCGCCCGTTCGGTGACGAGCTCGCCCGCGGCGTCGAGGGTCGGTTCCGGGCCGCGCCGCCAGCGGTTGATCTCGGGATCGAGCGCGGCGGCGAGCACGGCGGGCCGGTCGTCGATGCGGCCGTCGGCGCGCAACGCGCGCAGATAGCAGGTCCCGGCGTTGATCTCGACAGGTTCCATGTGCGCTTCGCGCCGGTGAGTGCGTAACAGTGTTAGAACACTGTTACGCACTCACCGGGTCACTTGATCTCGCAGATCACGGTGCCCTGGGACACCGAGCTGCCGGCCTCGGCGGACATCCCGGTGACCGTGCCGTCCTTGTGCGCGGTGACCGGGTTCTCCATCTTCATCGCCTCCAGGACGACGATGAGATCACCGGCGGACACGGCGTCACCGTCGGACACCGCCACCTTGATGATCGTGCCCTGCATCGGGGCGGTCACGGTGTCGCCGGAGACCTTCGCGCCGCCGCTCTTACCGGCCCGCTTGCGCGGCTGAGCCGCCTTGGCGCCGGATGCGGCCGCGCCGCCGAGCGCAAGGTCGCCGGGCAGCGAGACCTCCAGCCTGCGTCCCCCCACCTCGACGACGACGGTCTGCCGCGGGGATTCGGCCTCGGTGCCGGCCGCCTCGCCCTCGAACGGGGCGACGGTGTTGTTCCACTCGGTCTCGATCCAGCGGGTGTGCACCGCGAAGTCCGCTTCGCGCTCCGCGGCAAACGCAGGATCGTCGACGACGATGCGATGGAACGGCAGCACCGTCACCATCCCCTCGACCTGGAACTCGGCCAGCGCCCGGCGCGAGCGCTCCAGCGCCTGTGCCCGGTCCGAGCCGGTGACGATCAGCTTGGCCAGCAGCGAGTCGAACTGGCCACCGATCACCGACCCGGCCTGCACACCGGCGTCGACGCGCACCCCTGGGCCACCCGGAAAGGTGATCGCGGTGACGGTGCCCGGGGCGGGCAGGAAGTTGCGCCCGGCGTCCTCGCCGTTGATCCGGAACTCGATCGAATGTCCGCGCGGCTCCGGGTCGGAGAGCAGGTTCAGCGGCTCACCCTCGGCGATGCGGAACTGCTCGCGAACCAGGTCGAGCCCCGAGGTCTCCTCCGAGACCGGGTGTTCGACCTGCAGCCGGGTGTTCACCTCGAGGAAGGAGATCAGCCCGTCCTGCCCGACGAGGAACTCCACGGTGCCCGCGCCGTGATAGCCGGCCTCCTTGCAGATGGCCTTGGACGCGTCGTGGATGGTCTTGCGCTGCGCGTCGGACAGGAACGGCGCGGGTGCCTCCTCGACGAGCTTCTGGAACCGGCGCTGCAGCGAGCAGTCGCGGGTGCCGACGACGATGACGTTGCCGTGGGTGTCGGCGAGCACCTGGGCCTCGACGTGCCGCGGCTTGTCGAGGTAGCGCTCGACGAAACACTCGCCGCGGCCGAATGCCGCGGTGGCCTCGCGGACCGCCGACTCGTAGAGCTCGGCGATCTCGGTGAGCTCCCGCGCGACCTTCATGCCGCGCCCGCCACCGCCGAACGCCGCCTTGATGGCGATCGGGAGCCCGTGCTCCTCAGCGAACGCGACGACCTCGTCGGCCGAGCTGACCGGATCCTTCGTCCCTGGCACCAGCGGGGCGCCCGCGCGCATCGCGATATGCCGCGCGGTGACCTTGTCGCCGAGGTCGCTGATGGCCTGCGGGGTCGGGCCGATCCAGATGAAACCGGCGTCGATCACCGCCTGGGCGAAGTCGGCGTTCTCGGCCAGGAAGCCGTAGCCGGGATGGATCGCGTCGGCACCGGCCCGCCGGGCGGCGCCGATGACCTTGTCGAAGTCGAGGTAGGACTCGGCGGCGGTGCTGCCGCCGAGGGCGAAGGCATCGTCGGCGAGTCGGACGAACGGCGCATCCCGGTCCGGATCGGCGTAGACTGCGACGCTGCCAAGCCCGGCGTCCTTCGCGGCGCGGATCACCCGGACGGCGATCTCACCCCGGTTGGCGACGAGAACTTTGCGCAGCTTCGGCACTTCGGCCTCCTCATGATGCTGGGCCGGGCCCGATTCCGCCGGCACACAGGATTACCGCGGAGTCTAGAAGTTCACACCTGGTACACCGCAGGCGAGCAGATGTGGCGTATCCGACGCTTTCGGTACACACCCCCGATCGGGTGGCCACCTGCCGGGCAGGGCCAGCCGCAGCGTCCGGCCACCGAGTTGCAGGAACACCGCGACCCCACCGCGACGTGCCGCGGGCAGCCGACGCTGGCGCAGGCTCCGGCCGTCGTCGTACCAGCACACCTCGCGGGCGGCGAGTTCCTCGGCAGCGGTGTGGCTCAACTCACCCCGCTCGCGCGGGGCGCGGGCGAGGTCCCAGCCGGCGCCCAGCGCGCCGGCTGGTGGCCGCCCACCGAGGTGTCCGGCGAACGTCGCGGTCCGGCTGGCCTACGTGCACGTCGCGGGCGGCGCGGAGCACCCCAGGGGCAGCGCGTCGAGTACCGCGACCGGGTCGGTGCCCCGATTGCGTGCGTTGGCGTAGACGTTGGCGACGTCGAACAACAGCAGTGCGTCGGTGCGCTCCAGCAACTCGGTGACGAACGAACTCCGGTTCGGTGTACTCGTCCTCGGGCCTCGGTGCACGCGGCGAGATGGCCGACCCGTTCGGCCTCGATCTGATCGGCGCCGCCGAGGAAGAGCCGGACCCCGTGCGGAACCACCGGGATGCCCCGCTCCCGCAGCTCCGCCACCCCTCGAGGCGGAACTGCGGGAGCGGACGATTCGGCGATGATCTCGCAGAATCGCACATCCGGCAGCTCGGCGATGACACCGGAGATCTCGGGTCGCCAGCCGATGCCGATACCGAGCGGTGGTGGTGCCCGCGGCGCCCCGGGATCGTCGGGGAGTGGGGCGGTTCAGCCGTCGCACCCGCCACCGCAGCCACCTCCTCCGCCGCCATCGCCGCTGCAGCTGCTGACGATCCCGCTCCCGCCCCCGCTGGTTGCCGCGGCCTTCTGCGCGGCCAGCTCATCGGCGAACGCCGGGTCGGAGGCCCACAGCGCGCTCATTCCGAACACCCCGACCGCGAGCGCGGCGCTGGTGGCGCCATAGGCGGTCCAGTCCGGCTTCATGGCCGGGGCCAGGCTGTGGTGCTCGCGGCGCAACTGTGCCAGCGTGCGGTCGCCGAGCTTGCTGCGCCGCGGTGCGCGGCTCAGGTGGACGACCGCGACCACCGTCACGGCCAGCAGCGCGACGAGAAGCAGCCCGACCGGGCGCGCGTTCGCCACCCCGGCGAGCAGCCGGACCAGGCCGAGCCCCGCGACGGCCAGCATCCAGAAGCCCAGCCGGCGGATCGAGCGCCGCTCATCGGCCGTCAGCAGCAGGCCCGCGTCGACGAGCCCGCGTTCGATCTCGGCCAGCGCGCCCGCCACCGGACGGTGGAAGCGCAGCCGGTGTCGCGGCATGGGGACCGCGGCGGTGAGGTGGATGGCCCGCTCCAGCTCGTCCCCGGGCGCCGGAATTCGGCTACTGGCCTGCACGTTTCCGCGGCCCGCGGTGACGATCGTGCCGCTGCGGTGCATCGAGCTCAGTGCCGAGTAGACCGCGAGGTCGGCGCCGTCGTTGAGATAGGCCACCTCGTGTGGGCGGCTGGTCAGGTCGGGCACCGGCCGGTCGGAGCGGCGTTCGGTGATCGCCCGCCGGGCCCGCGCCGCGGCCCCCCAGACCGCGACCGCGATGACGGGATAGGCCAACAGGAACGTGGTGCCGCTGATGCCCCAGGTGTCGCTCGTCGCCACGGGTGAGCTCACTGACCACCTCCAGAGCCGTCCTCATGAGACGGGTCAGAGTGTGCTCAGCCGTATACGACGAAGGGAACGTTCTTGACGAGGACTTGAGGTTTGGGCGGCCGCACGGTCAGGCCGTGGCGACGCGGACCTGGTTCTTGATGCGTGCCAGGATCGCCGCCATCCCGCGCAGCCGCAGCGGGCTCACGGCCTGGCTCAGCCCCAGTGCGGTGTAGAAGTCGTTGGGGACGGCCAGGACGTCGGCCGCGGACTCCCCGTCGAGGCCGGTGTGCATGATCGCCGCGAACCCGCGTGTCGTCGGGGCCTCCGGCGGTGCCGAGAAGAACAGGTGCACACCCCGCTCGGCCGCGTCCTCGCCGGGGTCGACCTCCACCGCCAGGAACAGCGGAGACTGGCACTCGTGCACCTGCTCCATCGTGTCCGCGGCGTCGGCGAACCGGGCCGGGAGTCCCGGTAGCTCCTGCGACAGCTCGAGCAGCAACTGCAGCCGGTCGGAGGGACCGACGTCGGTGAAGTCCTCGACCAGCTCGGCCAGCCGAGGCGGCAGCGTCCGCCGTTCCTGGGTGCTCATACCTGTCCGCGCTCCGGTCCGGTGGCGATCGGGACCCGCACCGTGTTGCCCCACTCGGTCCAGCTGCCGTCGTAGTTGCGGACCTTCGAGAAGCCCAGCAGGTGGGACAGCACGAACCAGGTGTGGCTGGAGCGCTCACCGATCCGGCAGTACGCCACCACGTCGTCAGTCGGTGCGAGGCCCTGTTCCTGCCGGTAAATCGCCTCCAGCTCGGCACGGGACTTGAACGTCGCATCCTCGGCCGCCGCGCGGGCCCACGGCACGCTGGCCGCCCCGGGGATGTGCCCGCCGCGGACGGCGCCCTCCTGCGGATAGTCGGGCATGTGCAGCAGCTCGCCGGTGTACTCGCCGGGCGAGCGGACGTCGACCAGCGGCTTGCCCAGGTGCGTGAGCACGTCGTCCCGGAAGGCCCGGATGGTGCGGTCGTCGCGCTCGACCACCGGGTAGTCGACGCGCTCCGGCTTGGGCACCTCGGTGGTCATCTCGCGGCCCTCGGCGGTCCACTTGGCCCGGCCGCCGTCGAGCAACCGGACGTCGGGGTGATCGAACAGACTGAACACCCACAGCGCGTAGGCGGCCCACCAGTTGTTCTTGTCGCCGTAGAAGACCACGGTGGTGTCCCGGGAGATGCCCCGTTCGGCGCAGATCTCGGCGAACCGGGCGCCGTCGACGTAGTCGCGGGTCACCGGGTCGTTCAGCTCGGTGTGCCAGTCGACCTTCACCGCTCCCGGGATATGTCCGGTGTCATAGAGCAGAACGTCCTCGTCCGACTCCGCGACGACGAGCCCGTCGGTTCCGAGATTCTGCGCGAGCCACTCGGTGCTGACGAGGCGCTCGGGGTGGGCGTACTCGGCGAGCTTCGGATCGGTGTCGTAGGGCACGGCCATGACCTCAAGCGTAGTCGCCGCGAGCCCATGGCGCGCCGATCCTCACCCCGTCCGTTGGGGCTCGCGAGCCCACAGCTGCACGGGACTGACCCCGACTCCGGCGAGCAGGCGACGGACCAGCGGCAGGCTGATGCCGATGACGTTCGACGGGTCGCCATGGATACCCTCGACGAACCAGCCGCCGAGCCCGTCGAGGGTGAAGGCGCCCGCGACGGCCAGCGGCTCTCCGGTGGCGAGATAGGCCGTGAGCTCGGCATCGGTGGGCTCACCGAAACGGACGGTCGTCGTCGCGTGTCCCTCGGCAACCCGGTCGATCTCACCCTCGGCGAGCCGCAGCACGGCGTGCCCGGTGACGAGCTCGCCGGTCCTACCCGCCATCGCCTTCCAGCGCTGGCGCGCCTCCGCGGCGTCGGCGGGCTTGCCGACGCTCGTGCCGTCGATGTGCAGCATCGAGTCGCAGCCGATGACGAGGGCGTCGGGGTGGTCGCCGGCGATCTGCCGGGCCACCGTGGTCGCCTTCGCCCCGGCGAGCATGGTGACCAGCTCGCCCGTGGTCGCCTCGGGCATGGTCGCGAGCAGCGCATCCTCGTCGACATCCGAGCGTTCGACGAGGGGGTCGAGGCCCGCGGCGCGCAGCACGGCGAGCCGGGCGGGTGAGGCGGAGGCGAGGACGACGCGCACGCGACGACCTTACGACCTGTGAGCGCGTAACAGTGTTCCAGCACTGTTACGCACTCACAGGGGTTAGCCAGCTGCGGATTCCGCCTCCTGCGCGACCGCCGGCTGTCGCGGGCCCGGCACCGTCACCTCGCCGGTCGCGGCCGGCTTCTGCTTGGTGACGAAGGCGTGCCGGGCCGCGGCGAAGCCGCTGCGGTCGTCGAAGATGTCCCGGCTCATCTCGGCGAGCTCCCGGATCCGGTAGGTCTCCAACGGCCGGTGCCGCTCGTCGTCCTCCCGGCCGGTGCGCTTGGCGGCGAGCATCCGCTCGTACCCGGGGTCCGCGGCCAGCGTGGCCGCATACTCGAGCACGGCGTCGGGGAACTCGGTGGGGGCACCGGCGAGCACCGCGTCGGCGAGCCCGATCCGGGCCGCCTCGGCGGCACCGACCGGATCGCATTCGGTGGTCAGCCGCTCGGCCACCTCCTCGCCCACCCGCCGGGGCAGCACATAGGTCCAGTACTCCGAGCCGTAGAGGCCCATGGTCTGGTAGTGCGGGTTGAGCACCACGCCGGACCGCAGCAGGACGCGGTCGGCGCCGAGCGCGAGCATCACACCGCCCGCGCCTGCGCCGCCGCCCACTGCGGAGATCACCAGCTGGCTGGTGCAGGTGATGATCTCGCGGCAGACGTCGTTGATCGCGTTGATGTTCCGCCAGGCCTCCGCCATCGGGTCGGTATGGGCCTCGATCACGTTGAGGTGCACGCCGTTGGAGAAGACCTCACCGCCCTGGAAGACCAGCACCTTCGTGTCCTGCACCGTCGCGTAGCGCAGCGCCGCGGCCAGCCGGTGGCACTGCGCCGTCGACATCGCGCCGTTGTAGAAGTCGAAGTGCAGGACCCCGACGTCGCCGACCCGCCGGTAGCTGATCTCGCGGTGCCGGTCGGACTCGCGGACGGTCTCCAGCGGCTCGAGCGCCTCCGGGACCCAGGTCACCGCCCTGCCGAGCGCCACGGCGGCGGGCAGCTTGACCGCAGGGCGTGCGTCGGGCGTGAGGCGCTTGGCGTGTCCCACCCATACCGCGCCGTCGCCGGTGCGGACGAGCACCGCGCCGTGCCGGCGCAGTGCGATGCTGCCAGGTTCGCCGGACGGGGCGGATCCGGGATGCGCGTCGAACACCGCCACCGGGATGCCGGCGAGTGTCGTCCGCACCCCGGGCGCGCCATCGGCAGCCCGGATCCGGCGCAGGATGTGTTCGGTCGAGTCGGACCAGGAGAAGGCGCGGTCGGCCTGCTTCATGGTCGGGCGCAGCCGGCCGATCACGTCCGGGCGGCCGTAGTCCAGTGGCATGGGTTCGAACGCCGGATCCGAGGCCTTGGCGACCACCTCGTGGACGAGGCTGATCGCGGCGTCGGCCACCGCGGCGTTGTAGAGCGTGCTCTTGCGTGCCGGGTCGGCGGGCATCGGGAAGGTGCGCGTCCCCCAGATGGGTCCCGCGTCCATCTCCTCGATCGCCTGCAGGGCCGTGACCCCCCATACCGGCGCGGCCTCGGTGATCGCCCAGTCCAGCGAGGACGGTCCCCGATCGCCCATGGGCCCGGGGTGGATGATGATCGTCCGGCGCTTCTGCCAGACCTCGTCGGGAACCCGCTCGCGCAGGAACGGGCAGAGGACGAGGTCGGGATCCCGTTCCGCGACCGCCCGGACGACGACATCCGGATCGGCGGCGACCTGCACGGAGACGTCGTGCCCCGCGGCGCGCAGCTCGGTCCAGGCTCGCTGGCTGAGGCCGTTGAAAGCAGAGCAGAGCAGCAGGATCCTCACGACGTCTCCGGATTCGTGTGCCGTGCAGTGCGCATCCAGGCAGGGCGTCGTCGCGCAGGCTGGGGAGCGGTTCGGACGCGCACGACGTTACATCGCGGTTTCGCGCCTGGAGTTGAGACGATCACCGCAGGCTCCTACGCCGAACGGAGCAAGATCGGGGAGTTCCGCAGGATGGACCATTGCCGCGGTGTGGATGAGTTGCCTGATGGGAGCATCGGAGCGCTGATCGAACGGTGGCGTGCGGCGAACGTAACGGGGTCGTGTTCGCCCGGTCGAATTTCGGTGAGCGGGCGCTTATGTGCGCCCAGTGGCTGTGTGTCACTCCATCGAGTACGGAATGTCATCCCAGGGGGTGGCCACCTCATCGACGCCTTGTATCTTCCTCGCGATGAACCGGGGGTCGTGTCGCTCCGAGCGCCTTGAGGAGAGGGTGGTGGCCGGGTGATCAGGAAGCTGCTCGAGTACCTGCCGCGCGGCAACACGTTGGACGCCAAGGCGTGGCAACGGCGGCACCGCCTGCTGCAATGGGTCCTGCTCATGCATGTGCCGGTGATCGCGGCGATCGGGTTCTACCTCGACTGGTCGATCATGGCGGTCGGTGCCGCGTTGATCGCTCCGATCGTCGGGCTCGTCCTCGGACATCTGTTCAGCCACCGGCGGCTCGCGTCGTTCTTCATCACCGGCGGGTTCGTCTCCTGCTCATTGGGGCTGGTGCTGCTCACCCGCGGCACGATCGAGGCGCACTTCCACTTCTTCATCATCATCGGGTTCATCGCGCTCTACCAGGACTGGGTTCCGTTCCTGTGGAACGCCGTGTTCACCACGCTCAGCCATGCGATCGGCGTGATCGGATTCGGTGCGTTGATCTTCAACCACCCGGCCGCGCTGGCGAACCCGTGGCTGTGGTCGTTCATCCATGGCATCGCGGTGCTCATCGCCTGTGCCGGCGTGGTGATCTTCTGGAAGATCACCGAGGACGAGCAGACCGAGAAGGAGGAGTTGGGCCGCCAACTGATCACCGCGGACGCGGAGATCGGACGGCGCAAGTTCGCCTCCGACCTGCTGGTCAACCTCGCGCGGCGCAACCAGTCCATGCTTCATCGGCAGCTGGACATCATCAACCAGCTCGAGGAGAAGGAGCAGGACCCCGACGCGCTGGCGGAGCTGTTCCGGCTCGATCACCTGGCCACCCGGGTTCGCCGCAACGCCGAGAACCTGCTCGTGCTGGCCGGCGAACAACCCCCGCGTACCTGGTCCGCGCCGGTTTCGCTGCGCGACGTGGTGCGCGCCGCGATCGCGGAGACCGAGGACCTCGACCGCGTCGTGTTCGTCGTGGACGACCAGGCGGCCGTCGCCGGGCACACCGTCGCCGACCTCACCCATCTGCTCGCCGAGCTGACCGAGAACGCGGTCCGGTTCTCCCCGCCCGAGACCTCGGTCACGATCCGCACCCGGCCCAACCCACGGGACGAGGGCGGGCAGCTGCTGACCGTCGAGGACTGGGGCGTCGGCATGCCCGAGGACGAGATGGCCGCGGCCAACGCGATGCTGGCCTCGCCCCCCGAGGTGGATCTCTCGGTCTCGCAGCGACTGGGGTTCCACGTCGTCGCCCGTCTGGCCGTGCGGCACGGCATCGAGGTCTCGCTCAGCGCAACGCCGGGGGCGGGGATCACCGCGGTCGTCGTCCTGCCGAGCACGATGTTCATCTCAGGTCAGGCCACGGCCGGGGGACAGCCGCTGCGGGCCGGGCCGGCCCCGGCGGCCGGGACGCCGGCGGCTCCGCTCGGCCGAGGCGCCCATGCCTCCCTGCCCGGTACGTACCCGCAGATGGAGCCGACGCGGGCGGCGAGCGCGGCCGCCGTGGCCACCACCACCGCGGCAGGCCCGGGCCGAGACGAGACCTGGGTGCCCCCGCAGCCGGTGGGTCCGGCCGCGGACGGCCCGGGCTTCGGCCCGGGCGACGGGTGGACGGGGTGGTGGAGCCCGGACGAACCGGCCGCGGCCGGCGGGGGGGCCCCGGGTGATCGGTCGGAGGCCGCCGCCGTGTCGACGCCCGCGAAGGCGCTGCGGCGGCGGACGCCGGCGCGCCCCACGCCGGCACCGCGGCCGAGCCCGCAGACGGTCCCGCAGCCACGGTCCGAGGAGACACCCTCGCCGCGTCCGTCGGTGTCCGTGCCCGCTGCTCCGGGCGGGTTGCGCCGCCGGGTCCCGCAGTCACATCTGGCCCCCGAGCTGCGCCAGCCCGAGCCGGAGGCGGCCAAGGTCGCCGCGCCGAGTCCCGAAGCCGCCAAGGCGTTGTCCCGCTACCAGGCGAGCCGGCAGGCCGCGCGGGCGGCCGTGGAGGGCGAGGCCGAAGGACAGTCCGGTTGAGGAGAGGTGCACACGTGAGCTGGTGCGGAACTGCTGTCGAGGAGACACCGTGACCGGCATGGCGGGACGGTTGGACTGGCTGCTGGTGGAGTTCGCCCGCGATGTCCCGGGAGTGGTGCACGCGGTGGTGGTGTCCGGTGACGGGCTCCGCCTCGCCACCTCCCCGGGGGTGGCTGTCGCCCTCGGCGACCAGCTGTCTGCGGCGGCATCCGGCCTGGTCAGCCTCGCGCGAGGGACCGCACACCTGCTGAACGCGGGGGCGGTGACGCAGACGATCCTGGAGATGGCCGGCGGCTACCTGTTCGTGACGGCGGTCAGTCAGGGTGCCACGCTCGCCGTCTACGCCGACCGCAGCTGCGATATCGGGCTGGTCGGCTACGAGATGACGATGCTGGCCAACCGCGTCGGTCACGCCCTGACCCCGGCGCCGCGCAGCGCCGCCGGGGACTAGCGATGACCGCCCAGGAACCCGGTCGCGAGGCAGGCCGCGTCGTCCCCGTTTACGCGGTGACGGGTGGCCGGACCCGATCGACGGGCCGGGACATGCCGGTGGAGGCGCTCGTCACCGTGACGGCGGCCGGCGGACGTCCCACCGAGCTGCAACTGGAGTACCGCACGATCGTCGAACTGGCGGTCGCCCCGATCTCCATCGTCGAGATCGGCGCGACCCTCGGGGTGCCGGTGGGAGTGGCCCGGGTGCTCGTCGGTGATCTCGCCGACGCCGGGTACCTGGACATCCACCTGCCGCCGTCCGCGGGCTCGGACGGTGGACCCAGCGTCGAGGTGCTGGAGCGACTGTTGGAGGGGTTGCGTGCGCGCTGAGCAGGACACGACGCTGATTCCGCTGAAGGTGCTGGTGGCAGGCGGTTTCGGGGTGGGGAAGACGACCCTTGTGCGGTCGATGTCGGAGATCCCTCCGCTCCTGACCGAGCAGGCCATGACCGCCGCCTCGATCGGGGTCGACGACGCCGCTGTGGTGCCGGACAAGCAGACGACCACCGTGGCGATGGACTTCGGCCGCATCACGGTCGACGACTCGTTGATCCTCTACCTTTTCGGGACCCCGGGGCAGTCGCGCTTCTGGTTCATGTGGGACGAGCTCGCCCGCGGCTGCGTCGGGGCGGTGGTGCTCGTGGACCTGCGCCGCATCGACGACTGCTTCCCGGCGATCGACTACTTCGAGAACCGGCGGCTCCCGTTCGTCGTGGCGGTCAACGAGTTCCCCGGCACTGACGCCTACGACGACGCCACCATCCGCGACGCGCTCGCCCTCCCGCCCGACTGCCCGCTCGTGCGGATGGACGCGCGACGAGCCGACTCGGGGCTCACCACGCTCATCACGCTGGTGGAGCACGCGCTGGCGCGCACGACGGCCGCCGCGAGCTGACGACCGGCGGGCTGCCGCGCTCAGCGCCGATGTCCGCTCAGCGCGGCAGCACCGCCGTGCGCCAGGCGCCGGGGCCCGGGTACAGCGGGGTACGCAGCCGCCGGGCCGGGTCGGACCACAGGTCGCGCTTCGGCGCCGGGGTGACCTGGGGGGCCGCGGCCGCCGCGGCGAGCACCACGGTCAGTGCGGCCACCTCCTCGTCGATCGGCTCGCCGCGGACGATCCGGAACAGCGCGCGGCGCTCCTCCGGGGTCTGCTGCTCTACGTCCTGGTTCACGCTCGGCCTTTCCGCAGCTCAATCGGGACCGTGAGTGCGTAACAGTGTTAGGACACTGTTACGCACTCACAGGGGGATGTTGCCGTGCTTGCGCGCGGGTGCGGCCTCGCGCTTGGTCGCCAGCATCCGCAGCGCCCGCCCCAGGTGGCCGCGGGTGTGTGCGGGGGCGACGACCGCGTCGATATAGCCGCGGTCGGCGGCGAGGTAGGGGTTGCAGAGGGTGTCCTCGTACTCCTGCTGCAGCTGCGCGCGGCGCTCGGCGAGCTCGTCGCCCGAAAGGCCGGCGAGCTCCTTGCGGTAGAGGATGCCCACCGCACCGGACGCGCCGGTCACCGCGATCTGCGCGGACGGCCAGGCGATGTTGAGGTCGGCACCCAGGTGCTTGGAGCCCATGACGTCGTAGGCGCCGCCGTATGCCTTGCGGGTGATCACCGTGAGCTTCGGGACCGTCGCCTCGGCGTAGGCGTAGATCAGCTTCGCGCCGCGGCGGATGATCCCGTCCCACTCCTGCTCGGTGCCCGGCAGGAAGCCCGGGACGTCGACGAACGTCACGACCGGGATGTTGAACGCGTCGCAGGTGCGGACGAAGCGCGAGGCCTTCTCCGAGGCATCGATGTCCAGGCAGCCCGCGAACTGGGTGGGCTGGTTGGCCACGACCCCGATGCTGCGGCCCTCGATCCGCCCGAAGCCCACCACGATGTTCGGCGCGAACAGCTCGTGGACCTCGAGGAACTCACCCTCGTCGACCACCCGGTTGATCACCTCTCGGATGTCGTACGGGGTGTTCGGCGAGTCCGGGATGATCGCGTCGAGCTCCCGGTCGCTGTCGGTGATGTCGTCGGCGATCGACCCGGAGGACGGCTCCGGTGCCGGGAACGACGGGGGCTCGGACAGGTTGTTGGACGGCAGGAAGCTCAGCAGCTCCTTGACGTAGGAGATCGCATCCTCCTCGTCGCTGCCGAGGTAATGCGCGACACCGGATTTCGTGTTGTGCGACCGTCCGCCGCCGAGCTCCTCCATCTCGACGTCCTCACCGGTGACGGTCTTGATCACGTCCGGGCCGGTGATGAACATGTGGCTGGTCTCGTCGACCATCACCGTGAAGTCGGTGAGCGCGGGGGAGTACACCGCGCCGCCCGCGCAGGGGCCCATGATCAGCGAGATCTGCGGGACCACCCCGGAGCTGCGCACGTTGCGCATGAAGATCTCGCCGTAGAGGCCGAGGGCGACGACCCCCTCCTGGATCCGCGCGCCGCCGCCGTCGTTGATCCCGATGACCGGGCAACCGATCTTGGCCGCATAGTCCATGACCTTGACGATCTTCTCGCCGTAGACCTCGCCCAGCGAGCCGCCGAAGACCGTGGCGTCCTGGCTGAACACCGCGACCGGGCGGCCGTCGATGGTGCCGGTGCCGGTGACCACACCGTCGCCGAAGGGACGCTTGTCCTGCATCCCGAAGTTCGTCGAGCGGTGCCGCATCAGCGCGTCGAGCTCGACGAACGAGCCCGGGTCGAGCAGTTGGTCGATCCGCTCCCGTGCGGTCTGGCGGCCCTTGGCGTGCTGCCGCTCGACCGCCACCGCCGAACCGGCGTGCACCGCCTCGTCATAGCGCCGGTAGAGGTCGGCCAGCTTGCCGGCGGTGGTGTGGATGTCGGGCTCGACGGGGTGATCCCCCGCGGGCCCCATCGGCTCGGTCGCGGCGCTCATGAAGGGGAAGCCTAACCCGCCGTAACGCGCGTGTGACGGGCATGGGAGGGCGGTCACGTGCCCGGCCGGGCGCGCCGGTCACCGAGCCGTTACCGTCACGCCCCGTGAGCTCGCACGCCTCCCCCCTCGACGCCGATCGGCTGCGCTCGACGCTGCTCGCCCCGGTCGGGCCGTGGGCGAGTCTGGACCTTGTCGAGCAGACCGGGTCGACCAACGCCGATCTGCTGGCCGCGGCCGCCGCGGGGGCGCCGGACCGCTCGGCGCTGGCCGCCGAACACCAGGTCGCCGGGCGCGGCAGGCTCACCCGGACCTGGGAGTCTCCCGCGGGATCGGGGATCACCGTCAGCGTGCTGTGGCGCCCCACCCGCGTCCCGGCCGACCGGTTGGGCTGGCTGCCGATGCTGGGCGGGCTCGCGCTGCTCGACACCGTGCGGGAGTTCTGCCCCGCCCCGGCCGGCCTCAAATGGCCCAACGACCTGCTGCTCGGCCCCGACCAGCGCAAGGCCGCCGGCGTTCTGGCCGAGATGACGGCGGTGACCGGCGGTGGCCCCGGGGTGGTCCTGGGTATCGGGCTCAACGTCGGGGCCCGCCGCGCGCGGCTTCCCGAGGGTGCGACGTCGCTCGCCGAGGAGGGGGCGACCGACGTCGATCGCACCGATCTGCTCATCGCCCTGCTCACCCGGCTCGCCGACCGCGAGGCCCGCTGGCGCGAGTCCGGTGGCGACGCCGAGGCGACGGGGCTGCACGCCGACTATCGGGCCGCGTGCATCAGTCTCGGTATGCAGGTCCGGGTGGAGCTGCCCGGTGGTGAGTCGCTGGTGGGGATGGCTGAGGACATCGACAGCCACGGCCGGCTGTTGCTGCTCGGCCCGGATGGCGCGCGCAGGCCGGTGGCCGCGGGCGACGTGGTGCATCTGCGACCGGCGAGCGGATGAGCCCGTCCCGCCCGCAGTGATCAAGAACTGCATGATCGACCCGCTACATTGGCGTGATGGCCTACCCGGACGGTCTGCTCGTCGATGGCGAGCGGGTCGTGCTGCACGAACATCCGCACTGGAAGATGTTGGTGGTGCCGGTGCTGGTGTTCCTGGTCACGGTCGGCGCGGGGGGCTATCTCGCCGCACTGGTCCGCAACCAGAACTGGGGCCGGGTCGCATGGATCGCGCTCGCCGCGGTCGGGATGCTGATCGTCGGCTGGCTCACCGTCGTGCCGTTCGTCCGCTGGCGGACCACGCATTTCGTGGTCACGACGCATCGCGTGCTGGTGCGCGAGGGGGTGCTGTCCCGGCAGGGCATCGACATCCCGATGAGCCGGATCAACAGCGTCCAGTTCCGTCACACCCTCGTCGAACGGCTGCTGCGATGCGGCACGCTGGTCATCGAGTCGGCGTCCGACGAACCGTTGGAGTTCGACGACGTGCCGGACGTCGAGAAGGTGCATGCGACGCTTTATCACGAGGTGGCCGACGATGCCTGAGACAACCACTGAGCAGACCGGAATCCGGCAGCTTCCGATGCACGTGCCGACCGACGGGCTCCCCGACCGGATCACCGTCTACGAGGTCGGCGCCCGCGACGGGCTGCAGAACGAGAAGACGGTGGTTCCCGTCGAGGTCAAGGCGGAGTTCCTCGACCGGCTCGCCGATGCGGGGCTCGCCACGCTGGAGGCGACCAGCTTCGTGCATCCGAAGTGGGTCCCCCAGCTCGCGGACGCCGCCGACCTGCTGGAACGGCTCGACCGGCGCGACGGGATCGACTATCCGGTGCTCGTGCCCAACGAACGTGGCCTCGACCGGGCGCTCGACGCGGGCGTGCGGCATATCGCGATCTTCGCCAGCGCCACCGAGACGTTCGCGCGCAAGAACCTCAACCGCACCCTCGATGAGCAGTTCACCATGTTCGCCCCGGTCGTGAAGCGGGCGCGCGGCGAGGGGCTGCGGGTGCGCGCCTACGTGTCGATGGCCTTCGGTGACCCGTGGGAGGGCGCGGTTCCCCCCGCGCAGGTGGCCGCCGTGGGCAAGCGGCTGGTCGAGATGGGCTGCTGGCAGCTTTCCCTCGGCGACACCGTCGGAACGGGCACGCCGGGGCACGCCGAGGCCGTGATCGACGCCTGCGTGGCCGCCGGGATCGGCACGGACGCGCTCGCCGTCCACTTCCACGACACCTACGGCCAGGCGCTGGCCAACACTCTCGCCGCGCTGCGCTGCGGCGTCACCACGGTCGACGCCAGCGCGGGCGGCCTCGGCGGCTGCCCCTACGCCGCCTCGGCCACCGGCAACCTCGCCACCGAGGACCTGGTCTGGATGCTCGACGGGCTGGGCATCGCGCACGGCGCCGACCTGGAGGCGCTGGTGGCGACCAGCGCCTGGATGGCCGGGAAGCTGGGACGCCCCTCCCCGTCGCGCGTGGTGCGCGCGCTGAACGGCTGAGCCCGTCAGACTGTCGGTGGCACTCGGCACACTGCTGCACACCCGAGGGGAGGGACCCGCCCATGGCCATGCCGCTGCGCCGCTCGTCGATGACGCTCGACGAGTACCTCGCGCTCCCGGAGGACGACTCGGCCCGGTTCGAGTTGCAGGAGGGGGTGCTCGTGATGGCGCCGCATCCACGTCCGCGTCACCAGAACGCGCTTTTCAGACTCGGTATGCAGATTCACCGGCAGCTCCCACCTGGGCTGCTGGTGCTGCTCGAGGTGGACGTGATCGTCCGGACCGAGGACCCGGCCATCGTCCGGTCGCCCGATCTCGTCGTCACCCGGGCCGCGAGCGACGAGGATCGGCTCGTCGCGGCCGACGTCCTGCTGGCCGTCGAGATCATCTCGCCGGGTTCGCGCAACGTCGACCTGCACCTCAAGCCCTTCGAATATGCCGAGGCCGTATCCCGCACTACTGGGTCGTCGACGTCGACCCGCCGGCGCCGACGATCACCGTGTTCGGCCCCGGCGCCCCCGGTGAGGGCCACGTCGAATGCCTCGCGGTGTCCGGTGAGCTGCGCGCGCCCACGCCGTTCGAGCTGCGGATCGACGTCGCCGACCTGGTGGCCGAAGGCTAGACCGCGTCTCCGCGCACGCCGAACATCCCGGTGAACGTGGCGCGGTAGACCACCGTCTCCTCGCGGTGCAGCCGAGCGCCCAGCTTGACCAGCCCCAGCTCGGGGCGGCTGCGCGAGCGACGGGCCGCCAGGATCTCCAGGCTCGCGGTCAGCACGTCGCCCGCGAACACCGGCGCGGGCCACGAGATCTCCTCCCCGCCCGGGGAGCCGAGCGCGGCCGCCCTGCTGAGCACGTGGTCGACGTAGGCCCGCATCCACAGCCCCGAGGTGTACCAGCCGGACGCGGCCAGCTGCCCGAAGATCGACTCCTTGCCAGCCTGTTCGTCGAGGTGGAACGGCTGCGGGTCGAAGCGCCGCGCGAACGCGATCATCTCGCCGCGGTCGATGGTGATCGTGCCGAGGTCGAAGACGCGACCCGGGGTGAAATCCTCGAAGGCGAGCTCGGGCATGCCGCGACCCTATGGGACCCGACGCGCCGTGCGCCGCCGCCTCGGGGCCGCAGCCGGTCTGCTGTGCCCGGACCGGATCAGCCGAGGGCGGCCAGCCCGGCCTTGGCGACCTCCTGGTCCTGGGTGTAGTGGCCGCCGCTGACGCCGATCCCGCCGACCACCGACTCGTCGACCTTGATCGGGTAGCCGCCGCCGAAGATGATCAGCCGCTGGATGCCGGCGACCGCCCCGGCAGCCAGCGGGGCATCGTCCTTGATGAAGTCGTGCCAGCCGTCGGTCGGCATCCCGAACCCGGCGGCGGTGTAGGCCTTGTCCTGCGCGACCTGGGTGGACAGCAGCGGCGCCCCGTCCATCCGGGAGAACACCTTGAGATTGCCGCCGGCGTCGCAGACCGCGATGCACATCGGCACGCCGATCTCGGCGGCCTTGGCCTCGGCTGCGGCGATGAGGCGGTGCGCGGCGTCGGTGCTGATGGTGGGCTGGGACACGGTGTCGGTCACGATGCTCCCTCTCGTCGATGTCCGGCCGGGGCCATCATGGTCCGAAACAGCTCAGCGCGGCATCGTGCACCAGCCCGTTCGACGACATCGCATCGCCGCCGGCGAAGGTCGCGGCCCCGGTCAGGTCGGAGAACCGCCCGCCAGCCTCCTCGATGATCACCTGCAGGGCCGCCAGGTCCCAGCTGCTGGCCTCGGGCTCGACGGCCAGGTCGAGGAGGCCCTCGGCCACCAGGCAGTGCTGCCAGAAGTCGCCGAACGCGCGGGTCTCCCAGCACCGGTCGGTGAGGGCCAGCCAGCTGTCGAACGTGCCGTGCTTGCGGAAGACGTCGGGGTCGGTCGTGGAGACGTAGACGTCGCCCAGCTCGGCGACGCCCGACACCGCGAGCCGGCGCGGTTCGGCCCCGGGCGTATCGGTCGTCCACGCGCCGGCACCCGCCGAGGCCCACCAGCGGCGACCCAGCCCCGGCGCGCTGGCCACCCCGATCACCGGCTTTCCGTGCATCGTCAGCGCGATGAGCGAGGCCCAGACGGGCAGCCCGCGGGAGAAGTTCTTCGTGCCGTCGATCGGGTCGAGCAGCCAGCCTCGGCCGCTCTCGGGCACGTCACCGCCGCGTTCTTCGCCCAGCACCCCGTCGCCGGGACGCCGTGTCGCGAGCTCCGCGCGCAGCGCGTCCTCGGTGGCGGTGTCGGCGTCGGTGACCGGGGTGCGGTCGGGTTTGCGCGTCACCCGCAGGTCGGTTGCGCGAAACCGGGGCAGGGTGGTCGCATCGGCGATATCGGCCAGCCGCAGCGCGAGGGAGAGATCGGCGTCCACGGTCACGAGCATGCCAGGCACCCCCGCGATCGCCCCCCATCGTGGTCTCCGTGCGCGTTTCGCGGCCTAAGCTGCTGATGTGACCACCGTCCTGCTCGCCGAGGACGACGGCGCGATCGCCGAGCCGCTGTCGCGAGCCCTGCAACGCGAGGGATACCGGGTGGACGTCGCGGCGGACGGCGTCGCCGTCCTCGACCGGGTCTGCAATGGCGACATCGACCTGCTCGTCCTGGATCTCGGGCTGCCCGGAATGGACGGGCTCGAGGTGTGCCGGCGGTTGCGCCCGGGCTTTCCCGACCTTCCCGTGCTCATGCTCACCGCCCGTACCGACGAGGTCGACTTCGTCGTGGGCCTGGACGCCGGCGCGGACGACTACGTCGGCAAGCCGTTCCGGCTCGCCGAGCTGCTCGCCCGGGTTCGCGCGCTGCTGCGCAGGCTCACCCCGGAGACCGTCGAGGTCGGCGGGGTGCGGATGGAGCTGTCCGGGCGCCGGGTGCTCGTCGACGGCTCCGAGGTGGCGCTGGCGAACAAGGAGTTCGAGCTGCTGCGGGTGCTGCTGCTGCGCGCCGGGCAGGTCGTCACCCGCGAGGAGATCCTGCGCGAGGTGTGGAACGACCCGGATCTCAAGACCTCCAAGACGCTGGACATGCATATGTCCTGGTTGCGCCGCAAGATCGGGGGTGAGCGCCGGATCGCGACGGTCCGGGGCGTCGGCTTTCGGTTCAACCACGACTGATCCCGGACGCCGATGCGCCGCCGAATCCTGCAGTCGACGCTCTTCGTGGTGGCCATCACCGCGCTGGTGCTCGGCGGCCCGCTGGCGATCACGACCTGGCAGCTGGTGGAGGACATCACCCGCACCGAGCTGACGTCGCGGCTGGAGCAGGTCGCCGCCCGGCTGGGCGACACCGCGGCGCCCGACGAGATCGACAAGGCCGCGATCGGGCTCGCCATCCCCGCGGGCGGGCAGCTCACCGTGACCCTGCCGGGACGGCCTACCCAGGTCATCGGCGCCGACGCCGGCGCGAACCCGGTGGCCGAGACCCTACCGCTCGGCCACGGTGGTTCGCTGATGCTCGCCGAGCCGCGTTCGGTGATGCGGACCGAGCAGGTGCAGGTCACGGTGATCGTGGTGCTGCTGGTGGTGCTCTCGGTCGGCACCGGGGCGATCGTTGCGACGGTGACGGCACGCAGGCTGGCCACCCCGCTGCTCGCCGTGGCCGACCGGGCGGCCAGGCTCGGCGGCGGTGACTTCCGCTCGGTGCCGCTGCGGCACGGCATCCCCGAACTCGACCGCGTCTCCGATGTCCTCGACACGTCGGCCGCCGCGCTGGCCGAGCTGGTGCAGCGCGAGCGCGCACTGGTCGGCGATGTGTCGCATCAGCTGCGCAGCAGGCTCACCGCGCTGCAGTTGCGGCTCGACGAGCTGGGCACCCACCCCGATCCCAGCGCCCGCAAGGAGGCGCTGGCCGCGCTGGAGCAGACCGAGCGGCTGTCGGGGGTGCTCGACGAACTGCTGGAGGCGGCGCGGCTGGCCAGGGCGGCGGGTGCGGAGCCGATGGACCTGCGGACGGCGCTGAGCTCGGTGGCCGACGAGTGGCGACCGGCGTTGCGGGCCGCGGGCCGCTCGATCAAGCTGCGGGTGCCCGACGGGCTGCTGGCGCGGGTGACCCCGGCGCGCCTGCGCGAGGCCGTCGGAGCGCTGGTCGACAACGCGACCCAGTACGGCGCGGGAACGGTCACGATCAGCGCGCGGGCGGGGGAGAACACGCTGGTCATCGACGTCAGTGATGCGGGCCCGGGGGTTGCCGACGAGCTGGTGCCGCATGTGTTCGACCGGGGCTTCTCGGCGGGCTCCTCGACCGGGCTGGGCCTGGCGTTGGCCCGCGCCCTCGTCGAGGCGGACGGCGGCCGCCTCGAACTCTCCAGGGCCCGCCCGCCGACGTTCACGATCTTTGTGCCGGTCGCCCGCGCCGAGGATGTGGTCGGCCTTCCGCGTCCGGCGGGCACTCCCCGCTGAGCGGAGCTGAGCGGTCAGGGACCGCCCACCGGGACCTGGCGGCGGACGTCCTCGTCGGGGAACACGAAGCGCCGGAACGCCCACCAGCGGAACGCCATCCCGGCGAGGACACCGAGGATCTGTCCGCTGATGAAGTCGGCCACCTCCTGGGTGACCAGACTCACGCCGGGCACCTTGAGGTCCAGCACATAGCGGGAGATGGCCAACGGCGCCGTGTACACCGCCACGCCGATGCCGCTGATCAGGAAGAACAGCGCGGCTTCGTGATGGCGCTCGCGGCCGCCGCGGGTGCGGAACGACCACTCCCGATTGAGCACATAGGACACGATGGTCGCGATCAGCACCGCGAGGACCTTCGCGGTGATCGGCTTGGGCTCCAGCACCGTGCTCTTGAGCAGCAGAAACACCGCCGTGTCGATCATCCAGGTCGTGCCGCCGACCAGGGCGAACTTCACCAGCTCGCGGTGCCTGATCGCGACGCCACGGTAGGGCTGTGGGATGAGCGCCAGCACCGACTCGACCACGGACACCCGGCCGATCGTGCCAGATCGGTTGATCGATGCGCCGTCAGGTCCGTACCCGGGGCGCCGGGATCCGCGGCCGCCGCCGTAGGCTTTGCGCATCGTGAGCACATCGAGCGGCATGCCTGCTGTCGGCATGGTCGGGGCGGGCCAGTTGGCCCGGATGACCCATCAGGCCGCGATCGCCCTCGGCCAGTCCCTGCGAGTGCTGGCCGTGCGGGCCGACGAGCCTGCGGCGCAGGTCGCGCCCCGGGTGGTTCTCGGCTCCGCCGACGACCTCGACGCGCTGCGCGCACTGGCCCGCGGCTGCCATGTGGTGACCTTCGACCACGAGCAGGTCCCGCAGGAGCATCTGCGCGCGCTCGTCGAGGCGGGGGTGACGGTGCGGCCGGGACCCGAGGCCCTGCTGCACGCCCAGGACAAGCTCGTCATGCGCCGCAGGCTCACCGAGCTGGGCGTCCCGGTGCCGCCCTACGCGCCGGTGACCGACCTGGCCGACCTCAAGGCCTTCGCCGCCGACCACGGGTGGCCCCTGGTGCTCAAGGCCGCGCGCGGCGGGTACGACGGCCGCGGGGTGTGGCTGCTCGACGGCCCCGATCCCGGCCCCGTCGAGGAACTGCTGGCCGCCGGGACCCCGCTGCTGGTCGAGCCCGCCGTCGCGATGCGCCGGGAGCTCGCCGTCCAGGTGGTCCGATCGCCGTTCGGCCAGGCCGCGACGTGGCCGATGGTGGAGACCGTCCAGTCGGACGGGCAGTGCGTGCAGGTGCTCGCCCCGGCGCCGGGGCTGGACGAGGGCCAGACGCTCGGCGCGCAGCAGCTCGCGTTGCGGATCGCCCACGAGCTCGGCGTCGTCGGGCTGCTGGCGGTCGAGCTGTTCGAGACCGACGACTGCCTGCTGGTCAACGAGCTCGCGATGCGCCCGCACAACTCCGGGCACTGGACGATCGAGGGTGCCCGCACCTCGCAGTTCGAGCAGCACCTGCGCGCGGTGCTCGACTACCCGCTGGGGTCGACCGAACCGACGGCACCCGCGGTGGTGATGGCCAACGTGCTGGGCGCGGCGCGGCCGCCGTCCATGGGTATCGACGAGCGGCTGCACCATCTGTTCGGGCGCTTCCCGGACGTCAAGGTGCATCTGTACGGCAAGGCGGAGCGGCCGGCGCGCAAGGTCGGCCACGTGACGGTGCTCGGCGACGAGCTCGCCGCCGTGCGGAGGCGGGCCGTGCTGGCCGCGGAGTGGCTCGCCACCGGGATCTGGTCGGACGGCTGGTCGCCGCACGGCTACGCGGCGGAACGGAGGGTGCGCGGTGGCTGAGCCGCAGGTCGGCGTGATCATGGGCAGCGACTCGGACTGGCCGGTGATGGGAGCCGCGGCCGAGGCGCTCGCCGAGTTCGAGGTGCCGCATGAGGTCGGCGTCTACTCCGCGCACCGCACCCCGCAGCGGATGCTCGACTATGCGACGTCCGCGTCGCACCGCGGCCTGCGGGTGATCATCGCGGGCGCCGGCGGGGCTGCCCACCTGCCCGGGATGGTCGCGGCGGCCACCCCGCTGCCGGTGATCGGGGTCCCGGTCCCGCTGCGCCAGCTCGACGGGCTGGACTCGCTGCTGTCGATCGTGCAGATGCCGGCGGGCGTGCCGGTCGCCACCGTGGCGGTCGGCGGGGCGCGCAACGCCGGTCTGCTCGCGGTCCGGATCCTGGCCGCCGCCGACCCGGGTCTGCGCGAGCGCATGCGGCGGTTCCAGGCCGCCCTCGAGCGGACCGTCCTGGACAAGGACGCCACGTTGCGGGCCTCGCTGGGCACCAGCTGAATCCGGCCCCTTGAAACCGCATTGCCGATCTGCGCCGCGCGGCCGTACCGTGGCCGTACACGAGAAGGGAGGTGGTCCAGCGTTGATTAGCTGCAGGACTCGTGAGGTGGCTGTCCGCTAGCACCGCAGGACTCGTTCTCCGACGGCCAGTGGAAGCCGGACGTGGTGCCGGCGAATTCCAGGCAGTCGCCCGTGATCCCCGGGCCCGAGCCCGTCCAGCTCGGCGTGCGCGCCCTCCGCGGCGCGGCCCGGGGATCACGCATGCCCACCCGCGTTCTCCTCAGGCGGACGCGGTGCGTTCCAGGCGTTCCACTGCATCCTCGAGGCGGCGCGCGACGTCGCTCAGCTCGTCGCCGGTCTCGAACGGCAGCAGCCCGGCCACCCGGCGGAACTGCTCCCGGCACGTCCTGGTTCCGGCGGCGGTGGCCCCTTCGGTCAGCCAGGTCCGCAGTGCGAGGTTGTGCGAGGCGACGACCGCCGCGGCGATGACCGCGGCCCGCAGCTCCCCGTCGGGCGCCTCGGCGAGCCGGGCCCGCAGCTGCCGGGTGAACAGCCGTCGGTAGCGGTCGACGCTCGCGGCCTCCCGGTCCCGCAGCGCGGGAACGTGATGGGTCAGCGCGAAGCGCTTGTGGGCGACGACCGGGTCGTCGAAGTACAGGTCGAACACGGTCTCGCCGGCCCGCAACACCACCGACAGCAGCGGCTCGTCCGGGTGCGCCTCGGTGAACACGGCCTCCACCCGGGCGAGGCTCGCCTCGTGGTCTGGTGAGACCGCGTCCTCCTTGCCCCGGAAGTAACGGAAGAACGTGCGGCGCCCGACGCCGGCGGCGGCCGCGATGTCGTCGACGGTCGTCTCGTCGTAGCCGTGTTCGGTGAACAGCGTGACCGCGGCGTCGACCAGGTGGCGGCGTACCTCGGCGCGGCTCTCGGCGGAACGGCCGCGGCGCGCGGGGGAGCTGGCGTCCGGGCGATTCATGGCACTCAGGGTATCATTCCGGTTGAATGATGGCACGGAGTGCCGTTAGTCTGGCAACCGAGCAGCGGACCACTCGCGGACAGGAACGAGGATATGAACCCTGACTTCGACATCTACCGGCTCAGCGATGAGCATGAGGCGTTGCGCGACGCGGTGCGCGCGCTCGCCGAGAAGGAGATCGCACCTCATGCCGCCGAGGTGGACGAGCAGGGGCGGTTCCCGCGCGAGGCGTGCGAGGCCCTCACCAAGGCGGGCTTCCACGCCGTGCACCTTCCCGAGGCCTACGGTGGCCAGGGCGCCGACGAGCTGGCCGGCTGCATCGTCATCGAGGAGGTGGCGCGAGTCTGTGCGTCCTCCTCGTTGATCCCCGCGGTCAACGGGCTGGGTACGATCCCGATCCTGCTCTCGGGATCGGAGGAGCTGAAGCAGCAGGTCCTGCCGTCCATCGCGGCGGGCGAGGCGATGATCTCCTACGCGCTGTCCGAGCGCGAGGCCGGTTCCGACGCCGCCTCGATGAAGACCCGGGCCCACCGCGACGGCGACAACTGGGTTCTCAACGGCACCAAGTGCTGGATCACCAACGCCGGCGAGTCGACCTGGTACACGGTGATGGCGGTGACCGACCCGGAGAAGCGGGCCAACGGCATCTCCGCGTTCGTGGTCCACCGCGACGACCCTGGCTTCGAGGTCGGCCCCAAGGAGCGCAAGCTGGGCATCACCGGCTCGCCGACCCGGGAGATCTACTTCACCAACTGCACGATCCCTGCCGACCGGATCATCGGCGCCGAGGGCACCGGGTTCAAGACCGCGCTCGCCACGCTCGACCACACCCGCCCGACCATCGGCGCGCAGGCGCTGGGTATCGCGCAGGGCGCGTTGGACATCGCGATCAGCTATGTCAAGGAGCGCAAGCAGTTCGGCAAGCATCTGGCCCAGTTCCAGGGCCTGCAGTTCATGCTCGCCGACATGGCGATGAAGCTGGAGGCGGCGCGCCAGCTCGTCTACGTCGCGGCGGCCCGCGCCGAGCGGGGCGAGCCGGACCTCGGGTTCATCTCCAGCGCCGCCAAGTGCATGGCCAGCGACGTGGCGATGGCCGTGACCACCGACGCCGTTCAGCTGCTCGGCGGTGCGGGCTACACCAGGGACTTCCCGGTCGAGCGGATGATGCGCGACGCCAAGATCACCCAGATCTACGAGGGCACCAACCAGATCCAGCGCGTGGTCATGGCCCGCGCCCTCCTGCGCTGACGCACCTGTGAGTGGCAGTGATCGCTCTAGCGATCACTGCCACTCACAGGCGGCGCAGCCGCACTAGAGCAGGTACCGGAAGAGCGAGCTGTCCGGCGGCACCCGTTCGATCCGCGGTGGCGCGGCGTCCATCCGCTTCAGCAGCGCATCGAGGTCCTCGGGACGGCCCAGCTCGATCCCGACGAGCGCAGGCCCGGTCTCCCGGTTGCTCCGCTTGACGTACTCGAACAGCGTGATGTCGTCGTCCGGGCCGAGGATGTCGTCGAGGAAGCGGCGCAGCGCCCCCGGCTCCTGCGGGAAGTCGACGAGGAAGTAGTGCTTGCGGCCCTCGTACACCAGGGCCCGCTCGATGACCTCGGCGTACCGGCTGACGTCGTTGTTGCCGCCGGAGAGCACACAGACGACGGTCGATCCCGGGTCGATGTCCAGCGCGTCGAGCGCGGCCGGCGCGAGTGCCCCGGCGGGCTCGGCGATGATCCCGTCGGACTGGTACAGGGCCAGCATCTCCACGCAGACCCGGCCCTCGGGCACCAGGGTCGGGGCCACGCCGGCATCCCGGACGATGGCGAAGGTGACCTCTCCGACCCGGCGCACGGCGGCACCGTCGACGAACGGGTCGAGATCCTCGAGGACGACGGGTGCGCCCGCGGCCAGCGCCGCCGCCATTCCGGCCGCCCCCGCCGGCTCGGCACCAGCGAGCCGGACGTCCGGGTTCCGGTCGCCGAGCCACGTCGCCATTCCGGCCAGCAGGCCGCCGCCGCCGACGGGAACCACGACCAGATCGGGCGCGCGGCCCAGCTGCGAGATGATCTCCCGGGCGACGGTGCCCTGGCCCGCGACGGTGCGCGGATCGTCGAAGGCCGGGACGAGGGTGGCGCCGGTGTCGTTCGCATCCGCGATGGCTGCGGCGGCCGCCTCGTCGTAGGTGTTCCCGCCGACCACGAGGTCGACGAACCTCCCGCCGAGCGTCGCCACCCGCTCCCGCTTCTGGCGGGGGGTGGTCCGGGGCAGATACACCCGCGCCGTCACGCCGAGCCGGGCGCCGGCGAACGCGACGCCCTGGGCGTGGTTGCCTGCGCTCGCGCAGACCACGCCCCGCTCGCACGCCGCCTCGTCGAGCTGCGCGATGAGGTTGTAGGCGCCGCGGATCTTGTACGAGCGCACCGGCTGCAGGTCCTCGCGCTTGAGCCAGACCTCGCCGCCCACGGCCTCGGACAAACGAGGTGACAGCTGCAACGGGCTGGGCCCGATCACGGGACGCAGGCGTTCGGCAGCGGCATCGACGTCCTGGGCGGTCACCGTGTTCACGTGCGTCACGGTCCCACGGACGGCCCAGTGCCCAGCACAGGGGTTATTGGCGGGTCCGCGGTCCGGGAGACCACGACGGCGGGGCGGGAGCACGGGGCGTTACGCTCCGCCGGGTGACCGATCGGCCGCGCCGCCGGCCCGCCGATCCGGCGCTGGTCGGGGTACTGCGAATGCCCGACCCCGCGGTGGGGCCGGCCGTCTCGTTGTTGCGCAGGATCGCCATCGCGCTCGGCGCGCTGTTCGCCAGCGCCGTGATCGTCTACCTCGGCCGGGACGGCTACGTCGACTCGAACAACCCCGGCCCGCTCACGTTCATCGACGCGCTCTACTACGCCACGGTGTCGCTGTCCACCACCGGCTACGGCGACATCACCCCGGCCACCCAGTCGACCCGCCTGGTGATCACCCCGCTGCGGCTGCTGTTCCTCATCGTCCTGGTCGGCACGACGGTCGAACTGCTCACCGAGCGCTCCCGCCAGGCGTTCCGAACCCAACGTTGGAGGTCACGCGTGCGCGACCACACCATCGTCGTCGGCTACGGCACGAAGGGCCGCGCCGCGGTGGACGCGTTGCTGGGCGACGGCACCGAACCATCGGAGATCGTCGTCGTCGACGTCGACCGCGCCCAGCTCGACGCCGCGTCCGCGCTCGGGCTGGTCACGGTCACCGGGAACGCGACGCGGTCGAGCGTGCTGCGCATCGCCGGCGTGCAGCGGGCGGCCGCGCTCGTCGTCGCGGCGAACCGGGACGACACCGCCGTGCTGGTCACCCTGACCGCCAGAGAGCTGGCCCCGAAGGTCAACATCGTGGTGGCGGTGCGGGAGTCGGAGAACGTGCATCTGCTGCGCCAGTCGGGGGCGAGCTCGGTGATCGTCTCGGCGGAGACGGCGGGTCGGCTGCTCGGGGTTGCCACGACGACGCCCAATGTCGTCGAGGTGATCGAGGACCTGCTCACCCCGGAGGCCGGGTTCGCGATCAGCGAGCGCCCGGTCGAGGAGGCGGAGGTCGGCGGCTCGCCGCGGCATCTCCCCGACATCGTTCTCGGGGTGGTCCGCGACAGCAAGCTCTACCGCGTCGACGCCGCCGCGGTCGATGCCCTGGAACGGGGCGACCGGCTGCTGTATGTGCGCAAGGCCAGCCTTCCCGAGGACGACTGAGATCCGGCGTACCGTCCCGGCGGTGGCGGACGGGAGGCCGTCGGCACGGGTCGTAAGGTCCCACGGCGTGCGCGTAGCCACCTGGAACGTGAACTCCGCCAAGTCGCGACTGCCCCGGCTGCTGGCCTGGCTGGACCAGCGGGCGCCCGACGTCGTCTGTCTACAGGAGACCAAGCTCTCCGACCAGGCCTTCGCCACGACCTTCGACAGCGCGCTCGCCGAGCGCGGCTACCAGGTCGCGCACTTCGGGCAGGGCCGTTGGAACGGGGTCGCCCTGCTGTCGCGGGTCGGCCTCGACGACGTCGATCGGGGCCTGCCCGACGAGCCGTGCTTCCCGGAGCCCGGGTCCTCTCCTGATGCCCGCGCGATCACGGCCACCTGCGGCGGGCTGCGGGTCACCTCGGTCTACGTGCCCAACGGCCGCACCCCCGACGACCCGCACTACGGCTACAAACTGCGCTGGCTCGACGCGCTGCGCGCGATGCTCGCCTCGGGTACGCCCGGTTCCGCCGTCGTCGCCGGGGACATGAACATCGCCCCGACCGACGCCGATGTCTGGGATCCGGACCTGTTCGTCGGATCCACCCATGTCACCCCGGCCGAACGCGCCGCGTTGGGTGAGCTGATGGCGCTGGGCCTGCACGACGTCGTCCGCGAACGCTGGCCCGGGCATCGGGTCTTCTCCTACTGGGACTACCGGGCCGGCCGCTTCCACCAGGACAAGGGCATGCGGATCGACCTCGTGCTCGTCGGCGCGGACGCCGCGGGCCGGGTACAGGCCGCCTGGGTCGACCGGGCCGCGCGCAAGGGCTCCGGGCCCAGCGACCACGCGCCCGTGATCGTCGACCTCGACGAGGCGCCAGACGGGGACATCGGACCCGTCGTCCCGCCGCCGACCACCCCGGCGAAACTGCCGCATCTGTCCTGATCCCGGCGACGTGATCGGGCCGGTTCATCCCGTACTGCGCTATTCCCGGCATGGACGGACGATGTCCCGCGAACGTGCAGCACAACACCAAGTCGGGGATCTCATGAACATTCGACGAAGCCGCCTCGCGGTCGGCACGATCTTGGCCACGCTCGCCCTGGCGGGCGCCGCGGCATGCAGCTCGCCCAACCAGCCGGCACCGGGGCCGGCCCCCGGAGCGCCGCCTCCGGCGAGCGACCCGGCCGCCGCGCCCGGCGCCGGTCAGGCCACCGACGCCCAGCGGGCCGCGCTCGGGCAGGCCCACCAGGGCGCGCTCGCGCTCGTCGCGCTGGGTGGTCTCGGCGCGCAGCAGGGCGCGAGCGAACAGGTCCGGACGCTCGGCCCGCAGCTGCAGGAGCAGGGCCAGAGCCTCGACCAGCAGATCCGCAGCGCCGCCAACGCGCAGGGGGTCGCGCTGGGTGACCAGCTCAGTGCGCAGCAGCAGAGCATGCTGGCGGATCTGCAGTCCCGCACCGGCCAGCCGTTCGACCAGGCGTGGCTGCGGGCCGCGCTCGATATGCAGCAGCAGGCTCGCGACGCCGCGAACGCGGTGCTCAACGATCCGAATGCCACCCCGGAGGCCGAGGCGGCCGCACAGCGCACCCTCGCCCAGCTCGATGCGTTGCTCGCGCAGCTGCGGCAGGCGGCCGGCGAGGCCGGCTCGGCGACCCCGGGTTCGGTGAACGCCGGCACCGGCGGCCAGGCGGCGACGCAGACCGCACCGATCGGCGCCATCGGCCTGATCGGCCTTGGCGCGGTGCTGCTCGGGGGGGTCGGCTGGTGGTGGTGTCGCCGCCGCGCCTGACGGTGTCTCGCAGGCGCCGGTGGCCCGCGGTCCTCATCGCCTGCTGCGGTGTGCTCTGCGTGCTCATCGGCGTCGTGCTGGTCGCCGTCCGTCCCGCCGCCGAGGCGGGTGGCGCGCTGGGCACCGGCGGCACGGCGCCCGCCGCGCCCGAGTCCCTGCCCGCGGCGCCGGGAACGGTCCCGGTCGCGCTGGCGCTCCCGGCGCGAGGGATCGGCGCGCCGATCGTCGCGGTCGGGACCGATCCGGACGGCGGTCTCGTGGTGCCCGACCCGCCCTCGACCGTCGGGTGGTGGGCCCCGGGTGCGCTGGCCGGCTCCGGCAGCGGGACCGTCGTTCTCGCCGGGCACGTCGACTCCCGGGTCGAGGGCCTCGGAGTGTTCGCCGTGCTCCCCGAGCTCGCGGCCGGGGAACCGGTGTGGGTGCGCGGACGCGACGGGCGGGTGATCGAGTACGAGGTCGTCGCGCGCAGGCAGTTCGCCAAGGCCCAGTTGCCGGCCGAGCTCTTCGCCCGTGACGGCGCCCCGCGGCTGGTCCTGATCACCTGCGGTGGCCGGTTCGACCGCTCGACCCGCAGCTACGCCGACAACGTGGTGGTTTACGCCGTCCCCGCCCCGGCTCCAACCCCCGCCCACCGGTGATCGGCGTTTCGGCGCCCTGAGCCGCGCCGGTCGCGGTCGTCCCCTCCCAAACGGTGATCATGCGGGTGGCGGAGCCCGGTTCCGGCGGGAGCCGCCCGGGCCCGGATCCGGCGTCGGTACCGTGAACGCCGTGAGCACCAGCACCACAGCGTCCGCCGAGCGGCCCCACAGCCCCGAGTTCGACGCCGTCCGCGCCGCCGCCGAGCGCGCGGCCGCGGCTGCCCCGGGAGTCCGGGCGGCGGGCGGAGCGGCGATCGACGCCGCGCTACGGACGGCGGCCGGGCTGCTTCGCGACCGCGCGCCCCGGTTGCTGGCGGCCAACGCGGACGACGTGGCGGCCGCCGAGGCCGGTGGAATGGCTCCGGGTCTGCTCGACCGGTTGCGGCTCACCCCGGAGAGGCTCACCGATATGGCCACCCAGCTCGAGGTGCTCGCCGCCACCCCGGAGCCGCCGGTGCAGCGCGAGGTCCGGACGCTGCCGTCGGGGGAGCGGGTGTTCGAGCGGCGCATTCCCGTCGGGGTGATCGGCGCGGTGTTCGAGGCCCGCCCGAACGTCACTGTCGACGTCGCGTCGCAGGTCCTCAAGGCCCGCAGCGCCGCGGTGCTGCGGACCGGCTCGGCGGCGCTGGGTTCGGCGCAGGCGCTGGTCGAGCAGGTCATCGCCCCGGCGCTGCGCGGGCACGGGATCCCCGCCGCCGCCGTCGCGCTCGTCCCGACCCCCGGGCACGCCGGGGCCGAGGCGCTCGTCGCGCTGCCCGATCTGGTTCCGCTCGTGGTGGTACGCGGCAGCGGCGAGGTCACCCGCAAGCTGTCCGCGCTCGGGGCGACCGCCGGCACCCGCGTGCTGGCCCACGCCGACGGCGGCGGCGTGCTCTACCTCGACGCCAGCGCCGACCCCGACCTCGCCGCGCGCCTGATCGTCGAAGGCACCGACCGGCTCGGCGTCTGCAACCGGCTCAACCTGCTGCTGATCGACCGCCCCGGCTACGAGCGGCTCTGGCCCATCGCCGAGCGGGCGCTGGTCGAGCGCGGCATCACCCCGAGCCTGCCGCCGCACGGACATCGGCTCGGCCACGAGTGGGCGCTCGACTCCGGCTCCGAGGCTCATGTGACCGTCGCCACAGTCGACGGCCCGGCCGAGGCCGCCGCGACGGCCGCCCGCGAGACCAGCGGCCTCGCCGCCACGGTCTGCGCCACCGACGAGGCCGCGGCCACCGCGTTCGTCGACGCCTACACCGGTACCGGCGTGTTCTGGAACACGACCACCCGGCTGCTGGACGGCTACAAGCTGCTCGGCCTGCCCGAAACCGGCATCAACGTCGACCGCACGCCCGGCCCGCGCGGCCCGGTGACCTACGTCGATCTGGCGTTGCGCCAGTTCGTCGTGCTCCCGCCCGCCTCATAGCACCCCGAGAGGCGCCGCCGCCGAACACGATGGCTGGACGAGTGGCGCCGCCGGGCTAGGGTCGGGGCGTGCCAGCCTTCGAACTGCATCGGGTGACGTTGCCCAACGGACTGCGCGTGCTGCTCGCGCCGGACCCCACCACCCCCGTCGTCGGCGTCGCGGTGCACGTGGATGTCGGTTTCCGTTCCGAACCGGAGGGTCGAACCGGGTTCGCCCACCTGTTCGAGCACCTGATGTTCCAGGGCAGCGAGAGTCTCGAGAAGCTGGCCCATTTCCGGCACGTCCAGTCCTCGGGTGGGGTGTTCAACGGCTCCACCCACCAGGACTACACCGACTACTTCGAGGTGCTGCCCGCCGCGGCGCTGGAGCGCGCGCTGTTCCTCGAGGCCGACCGGTTGCGCGCCCCCCGGCTGACCGAGGAGAACCTGCGCAACCAGATCGACGTCGTCAAGGAGGAGATCCGGCTCAACGTGCTGAACCGGCCCTACGGCGGGTTCCCCTGGATCCTGCTTCCGCCGGTCCTCTACGACACCTTTCCCAACGCGCACAACGGCTACGGCGACTTCTCCGAGCTGGAGCAGGCGAGCCTCGACGACGCCGCCGCCTTCTTCGACACCTACTACGCGCCGGGCAACGCGCTGCTCACGGTGGTCGGACCGATCGAGGTCGACGAGACGCTGGCGCTGGTCGAGAGACATTTCGGGGACATCCCGGCCCGTCCGACGCCGCCGCGGCCGTCGTTCGGCGAGCCGCTGCCTGGCGCCGAGCGGCGTCAGTCGGTGCCCGACGTCCACGCCCCGCTGCCCGCGCTGGCCCTCGGCTACCGGATCCCGGACCCGTCGACAGAGCTGGACGACTACCTGGGCCACGCCCTGCTCGCCTCGGTCCTCGGCGATGGCGAGGCCGCCCGGCTGCAGCGCCGGTTGGTGCACGCCGACGGGCTGGTCACCGATGTGTCGGCGAGCAACGGGCTGATGGGCGCCCTCGACGCCCGCGACCCCGACACGTTCACGATCACCGCCGTGCACCCGGCGAACGTCGATCCGGACAAGGTCCTCGTCGCCGTCGACGAGGAGCTCGATCGCCTGGCCTCCCACGGCCCGGCCGCCGAGGAACTGGCCCGGCAGTCGGCCCGCTGGGCGGCGGCATTGCACCACGAGGACGACCGGGTGATGTACCGGATGCTCGGCCTCGGCGCCCGCGAACTGTTGTTCGGACGGGCGGAGCTCACCTTCGAGCTGCCCGAGCGGCTCGCCGCGGTGACCCCGCAGCGGGTGCAGGCCGCCGCCGGCGCGCTGCGCTCGGCGGGTCGTGCGGTGCTGCTGGTGGAACCGGCGAGCAAGGGGGAGACCGAGTGACCAGGGTGACCGATTCGACCCGCGCGCACCGCACGGCCGAGGAGATCGGCCGGACCGCCCGGGGGCCGCGCCCGCTGCCGCCCCTCGGCGAGACCCGGTCGGTGCCGCTGCCCGCCGTGGCGACCCAGACTCTGCGCTCGGGGTTGCGGGTGCTGGCCGCGCACCGGCCCGGGGTGCCGATGGTCGAGGTCCGGCTGCGGGTGCCCTTCGCTGGTGACGAGCGCGAGCACCCCGCACGGGCGGAGCTGCTGTCCTCGACCCTGTTCACCGGCACCGCCGCCCGCGACCGGGTCACCATCGACGACGAGCTGGCCGCCGTCGGCGCCGACCTGGACGTCGGCGTCGACCCGGAGCGACTGCAGATCGTGGGCTCCGGGCTTGCCGCCGGGCTGCCGGCGGTGCTCGGGGTGCTCGCCGACGTCCTCACCGGCGCCGCCTACCCCGACGCCGAGCTCGCGCGCGAGCGCGACCGACTCGTCGAGCGAATCATCGTGGCCCGCGCACAGCCGCGGACGATCGCGCGGGAAGCGTTGCAGCGCAAGCGGTTCGGCGACCATCCGATCGTGCGTGAGATGCCGGCCGGGCCCGACGTCGCCGCCGTCGAGGCGGAGCAGGTGCGCGCGCTGCACGCCGCGGCGCTGGTTCCGGGCGGCTCGACGCTGGTGCTCGTCGGGGATATCGACCCGCAGGCCGCGATCGCCCAGGTCGAACAGGCCCTGGGCGGCTGGACCGCCGACCACCCCGCCCGCGAGCTCGCGCTGCCGCCCGCGCTCGTCCCGGGTGACCTGGAGCTGGTGCATCGTGCCGGCGCCGTGCAGTCGCAGTTGCGGCTGTCCGCGCCTGCCCTGCCGCGCGCCGACGAACGCTACGCCGCGCTGCAGCTGGCCAACCTGGTGTTCGGCGGCTACTTCTCGTCCCGGCTGGTGGAGAACCTGCGCGAGGACAAGGGCTACACCTATCACGCGAGTTCGGGGGTCGAGTTCGTTCCGGGCGGTGCGGTGCTCGGCGTCGAGACCGACACGGCCACCGGCGTCACCGCGCCCGCACTGCTGGAGTGCCGTTACGAGCTGGGCAGGCTCTCCATGGTTCCGCCGACGGCCGAGGAGGTCGAGGCCGCGCGCCGCTATGCCATCGGCTCGCTGCTGATCTCGCTCGACAGCCAGGGCGGTCTGGCCTCGACGCTGTCCTCGTTGGACGCCGACGGGCTGGACATCGACTGGCTGCGCGACCGGCCGCAGCGGCTGCAGGCGGTGACCACCGAGCAGGTGGCCGAGGTGGCGCTGGAGTTCTTCGCGCCCAGCCGGTTCACCGGTGTGGTGGTCGGGGACGCGGAGGTCGTCGGCGCCGGGTTGCGGGCGCTGGGAGGGATCGGGTGACCCGCACGGCGGGGGACTTCGACCTTGTCGTCGCGCCGGTGCTGTCGCGTTCGGTCCTGCTGCGTGACGAACCGCTGCGCACCGACGTCGAGTACCAGCGCGCCGGGTGGGCCGCGGCCCGCGTCGTCCTCGTCGACGAGCGGGGGCGCACCCCGGTCACCTGGGACACCCCGCCCGGGGCCACCTTCCGCGACGGCGACGCCGCGGGCTGGGACGCCGCGGCCGGCTCGGGTGGGCGGCTGCGGACCAGGGCCGCGACCGAGGTGGCCGACGCGCCCCCTGGGGAGGCGGTTCTGCTCGGCGAGTACGAGGGCGTCGCCTACTGGGCGATGCGGGGCAGGCCGGATCTGCTTGCCGGGGAGGATCCGACGGCGTGGGCCGACCTGCGTGCGGTCGGCGCCGCCCTCGACGCGCTCGGGGCGGGCCTGCTGACCACGGCCGTCTCGGTGCTGAACTGGCACGATGCCGCGCGGTTCTGCGCTCGGGACGGCTCGCCGACCGAGCCGTACAACGCCGGCTGGGTGCGTCGCTGCGCGGAGGGTCACGAGGAGTATCCGCGCACCGATCCCGCCGTCATCTGCCTGGTCCACGACGGCGCCGACCGGATGCTGCTCGCCCGCCAGCCCGTCTGGCCGCCGGGCCGGTACTCGGTGCTGGCCGGCTTCGTCGAGGCCGGGGAGTCCCTGGAGGCGTGTGTGGAGCGGGAGATCCGCGAGGAGGTGGGGTTGGAGGTCCGCGACGTCCGTTACCTCGGCAGCCAGGCCTGGCCGTTTCCGCGCTCGCTGATGGTCGGCTTTCACGCGCTGGCCGACCCCGACGAGCCGCTGCACCCGGACGACGGCGAGATCGCCGAGGCGTTCTGGATCACCCGCGACGAGGTGCGCGCGGCGCTGGCGCGGGGGGACTGGGACCAGCGCCCGGAGCCCGGGCAGCGGGTCGTGCTGCTGCCCGGCCGGGTCTCGATCGCCCGCTCGATGCTGGAGTCGTGGGCCGCGTCGGGGTGAACCCCTACCTCCCCGCCGCCCCCGTCACCCCGGCCACCCCCGTCGAGAACATCTACCGGGGTTGTCCATCGGGCTGTGGGTGGCGGTGCTGTGGTGGGCCCGTCAGCCGACGGCGCTGTGGTGGGCCGGCGTGCTGCTCGCGGTGATCGTGACGCTGAAGATCAGGGTCAACGTCGAGCCGTTCGACTGCCTGACGGGCCGGGTCTGGTTGAGCGTGCTGGTCCGAGGACATGTCACGATCCTTTCCGGGCATGGGGCAGCAGGAGCACGGCGACGTGGTCGAGTAATGCGCCGATCTCGGCGTCGGCGGGGGAGAGTTCGTAGGCATGCCGGTGACAGGCCCGGCTGAGCCCCTCCCACGCCGCACATGCCGACCGCGACCACTCCGGCGGGGCCAGGACCTGGAGCACGACGA
This sequence comes from Pseudonocardia asaccharolytica DSM 44247 = NBRC 16224, assembly GCF_000423625.1. Lineage (GTDB taxonomy): Bacteria > Actinomycetota > Actinomycetes > Mycobacteriales > Pseudonocardiaceae > Pseudonocardia > Pseudonocardia asaccharolytica. Next base: position 99,392 of record NZ_AUII01000010.1, on the reverse strand, counting down.
GTCGCGAACGCATGGACGCGCGGGGCAGCTCCGCACCGACGCGGGCGCACAACCGGGAGACGATCTCCTCCAGCGCGAGGCGTCCGAGGTGCGCCGCCGCACGGGCCCGCTGCCGGGCGGGAACGGCCACCTTCTCGTCGAGGACAGCCCGGGCGAGCTCCAGCAGGTCTGCGGCCTGGCCGAGGAGATGCACGGTCACCGAGCCTCCGCCCGCAGGTCGTCCACGAGCCGTTCCACATCGCGGACGGCGCCTTTCGGATCGGAGGTGAGTCCGCTGTGGACCTTCGGACCGGCTACCGTGAGCGCGGCGCGGCGCCACGGCTTGGCGCCGATCCACCGGTCGATCGATTTCTCCGGGTCACCGTGCAGCGCCAGGGCAAGGCGTTGGCGCTGATTCCTCGCCTTGTTCCAGGTCGACTCCACCTCGTGTCGTTCCCGGCCCGCTGAGAGGGAGCGTGCGAAGTACACGTCCCGGGCGGCGGTCTCCACCGCTGAGCGGCAGAGCCAGGGCAGCACCCGGCGGATGATCTCCGGGGTACTCCCGGATCGTCCGACAGCGCGAACGCGTCCTGGACGTCTCGACGGGAGGGGTCGAGTGCACTGCTGATCGAGACGGCGGAGTTGGCCGAGCGGTCGACCTCCAGGATCCGGGCGTTCACGGCCAGCCTGCGGCAACCGGTCGTCGTGGGAGAACACCACCACCTGCCGTGTTTCTGCGAGGTCGGCGAGCACCTCCACGAAGGCGTCGATTTTGCTCGGGTCCATCGCCTGGATCGGGTCGTCGAGCACGATGAACCGGAACGGGCTCTCCGGGCGGGTGGCGCGCGGAATGAACAGGGCGAATGTGAGGGCGTGCAACTCGCCGGTGCTCAAGACCCCGAGCGCGCCCGCGGGCGCCCCGTCCACCTCGGCCGCGATGTCGACCCACCGGATTTTTCCGACCGGCTTGGGCAGGGTGATCGATCTGATGTCGACGTTGCTTTCCTGGCGGAGGGCGGCCCAGATCCGCTTCGTCTCGTCGGCGAGCTGGGCAACCGCACCACCGGGGGGATCATCTTCACCACCCTGCAGAAGTTCGGGAGGACGAAGCTGGAACGCGAGTCCGGCCGCAACCACCCGCTGCTGTCGGACCGGCGCAACATCGTCGTCATCGTGGACGAGGCGCACCGCAGCCACTACGACAGCCTCGACGGCTACGCCCGCCACCTGCGCGACGCCCTGTCGCACGCCACGCTGATCGCGTTCACCGGAACGCCCCTCGCCGGGGCCGACCGCGATACCCGCAAGGTCTTCGGCGACCACATCGACGTCTACGACCTCACCCGCGCCGTCGAGGACGGCGCCACCGTCCCGGTCTATTACGAAAGTCGGCTCATTCCCGTTCAGCTCCCCGAGGACGTCGACCCCGAGGAGATCGACGAACGCGCCGACGAGGTCACCGTCGGTCTGGACGACTCCGAACGCACCCGCATCCAGCAGGCCGTCGCCGCGATGAACGCCGTTTACGGCGCGCCCGACCGGGTGCGCACGCTCGCCGCCGACGTCGTCGAGCACTGGGAGAACCGGCGGGCGCGGATGCTGACCCAGATCGACGGCCCGGGCAAGGCGATGATCGTCTGCGCCACCCGGGAGATCTGCGCCCACCTCTACGCCGAGATCATCGCGCGGCGCCCGGACTGGCACAGCGACGAGCTGGACAAGGGCGTGCTCAAGGTCGTCTACACCGGCGACCCGGGCGACCCCGACCCGATCCGCCGCCACGTCCGCCGGCCGGCGCAGAACAAGGTGATCCAGCAGCGGATGAAGGACCCGGACGACGAGCTGGAGATCACCATCGTGCAGTCGACGTGGCTCACCGGGTTCGACTCGCCGCCGCTGCACACCCTCTACCTGGACCGCCCGATGCGCGGCGCCCAGCTCATGCAGACCCTCGCCCGGGTCAACCGCCGGTTCCGCAACAAGTGCGATGGCCTGCTCGTCGGCTACGCCCCGCTCACCGACAACCTCTACCGGGCGCTCGCCGAGTACACGGTGCGCGACCAGGAGACCAGGCCGATGGGGCGCGATCTCGACGACGCGCTGGCGAAGGTCCGCGAGCTGCACCAGACGATCGGCGACGTCATCCTCGCCGGCTCCGACTGGCGCGCCCGGCTGGCGGTGCCCGGGCCGAAGATGTTCATCAACACCGTGCTCGGCGCGGTCGAGTACCTGCGCACCCCGGGCAACCAGGGCGGCTCCGAGGACGGGGAGGGCGGCGACGAGCCGCTCGCCGAACGGTTCCGCAAGGCGTCGGCCAACCTCGCCCGCTTCTACGCGCTGTGCGCGAGCACCGGGGCGATGAACCCCTACCGCGACGACATCGCCTACTTCGAGGCGCTGCGCCGGCTGATCGAGCAGGAGACGCGCCGGGCCACCCGGCACAACGTGGTGCGCCGGCAGAGCTTCTCCGACCGGCTGCTGGAGCTGATGCGCCGCTACACCAGCCAGAACCTGTCCGCCGCCGAGGTCATCGCCGAGATGGTGGCGATGGCCCGCGAGGTCGCCGCCGACGCCGCCCGGGGGAAGCGCTTCGACCCGCCGCTGACCGACGGCGAGCTGGCCTTCTACGACGCGGTGGCGCAGAACGAGTCCGCGGTCGACCAGATGGGCACCGGGATGCTGGCCGACATCGCCCGCGACCTGGTGGCCGCGCTGCGCCGCGACGTCACCACCGACTGGGTGTCGCGCGACGGCGTGCGGGCCAAGCTGCGCACCACCGTCAAGCGGCTGCTGGCCAGGCACGGCTACCCGCCGGACGCCCAGGCCCGCCGCCACCCGGCTCGTGCTGACCCAGATGGAGACCTTCGCCGAGGAGTGGGCGCCGCGCGGCCGAGGTCGCCGGTGGTGCGGCGGGTGCGTCGCCTCGTCCTCCTCGACGGGCCGTCGCTCGCCGACCATGCTGGCCGTATCCGCATGCGAAATCGTCCATGCGCAAGCATGATGCTTGCATGGGGACCATTCATGTTCGTGAGGTGTCCGAAGGCACGCTCCGCACGCTCAAGGTGCGCGCAGCGCGGTCCGGCCAGTCGCTGCAGGCGTATGTGCGGCATCTGCTCGATGAGGAGGCCGCAACGCTGACGCTCGAGGAGGCCGCCGAGCAGGCACGCGCCATCGCGGAGCGCTCGTCCGTGACCGCCGATGACGTGGTCGAGGCGATCGGCGAGACGCGCCGGGCGCGCGAATGATCGTCCTGGACACGTCGGCGCTGGTGGAATTCCTGGTCGGCGCGGATGCGCTCGCCGAGCGGGTGCGAGCGGCGTGCGTCGGCGAGCGGTTGGCCGCCCCTCACGCTGTTGACCTCGAATGTGCTTCGACGCTCCGTGGCCTGGTGCGTGGCAAGAAGCTCCCTGCCGACGAGGGGAGACGGGCGCTGCGCCTGTTGGGCGTGATGCCGTTGAGGCGGTTCGACCACGTGCCGCTGGTGCAGCGGATCTGGGAGCTGCGGAAGAACATGTGGCCCTACGACGCGGCGTACGTGGCGCTCGCGGAGTCGCTGGGCGTGGAACTCGTCACCGTCGACGGCAAGCTCACAGGTGTTCCGGGCCTGCGGTGTGAGGTTCGACAGCTTCGCGGTGAGTGACTTTCGTCCCCGATAGGCTGCCGCGGGTGATCTGCGAGCTCTCCGACCGACCGGCCACCGAGGACAAGGGAGGCACCGATGCCCGATGACCATGCCTCGGCCGAGTATCCGAAGGCCGACTTCAGCGGTATCTACGACCGGCCTGACCCCCGGCCGTACTTCGAGACCCTCAAGAGCGTGGACTACCGGATCCCGCAGGAGGGGCTGCCGGTCGTCGCGGCGGTGCTGGGCGCTTCGGCGCGGGCGGGGCGCCCCCGGACCGTCCTCGACGTCTGTTGCTCCTACGGGATCAACGCCGCGTTGCTCCGCTTCGGGGTCGACATGGACGAGATGCGCGCTCACTACACCGATCCGGCGCTGGCCGCGCTGTCGCCCGACGAGCTGGCCGACGCCGACAGGGAGTACTACACGTCTCGGCCGCGCCGGCCCGACCTCACGGTGCTCGGCGTGGACTCCGCGGTGCCCGCGGTCGGCTACGGGGTGCGGGCCGGCCTGATGACCGACGGGTGGGCCGAGGACCTGGAGACGTCCGATCCGTCCCCGGAGCTGGCCGCCGGCGTCCGCGACGTCGGGCTGATCGTCTCGACGGGAGGCGTCGGGTACGTCGGCGCTCCCACCTTCGAACGGCTGCTGCGCGCGATCAGGGATCCGCACGACCTCTGGGCGGCGGTCTTCGTCCTGCGGATCTTCGACTACGACGAGATCACCGAGTTGTTCACGCGCCACGGGCTGGTCACCGAGCGGGTGCCCGGCATGACGTTCCGGCAGCGGCGCTTCGCCGACCGCACCGAGCACGAGGCGGCGGTGAACGAGGTCGTCCGCCGCGGCCTGGACCCGGCCGGGAAGGAGGCGGACGGCTGGTACCACGCCGAATGCTTCATCACCCGGCCGGCGGCCGTGGCCGCGCAGGTCCCGATCGCCGACCTGGTTGCCGCGGTGCGGGCCGGGCTCGCGAACCCTGCGTAGCGGTCCACCCACGAACTATCGATCTTCAGGGGAGCGCCGATGCCGCCCGTCCCACCGCCGGTGGCCCCGGGCACGATCCAGGTCTGGTCGGACCTGTTGTGCCCGTTCGCCTATATCGGACTGCTGCGGCTGCGGCGGGCCCGGGAGCGGCTCGGGGTGGACGTCGGACTCGAGCACCGGACGTTCCCGCTGGAGCTGTTCGACGGCCCGCACCAGCGCCGGGGCACCGACTCGGAGGCCGCCGCGCTCGGCTCGATCGAGCCGGACGCGCACTTCCGGGTGTGGACGGCGCCGGACGACCGTTCCCGCACACGGTGCTGCTCGCCGCGGAGGCGGTGCACGCCGCCGCGCAGCAGGGACCCGGGGCCGCCGAGGAGCTGGACCTCGCGTTGCGGAGCGCGTTCTGGACGCATTCGCGGTCGATCGCGCACCGGGCGGTGATCCTCGACGTCGCCGGTGAGGTGTCCGGGCTCGAGGTGGGCGCGCTCGCCGACGCCCTGGACTCCGGTCGGCACCGTGGCGACGTCATGGGCGACTTCGCGGTCGCCCGGACGGACGCGATCGCCGGCAGCCCGACCTTCCGGCTCCCGGACGGGACAGCGGCGGCGAATCCTGGGATGAAGGTGCACTGGGAGGGCCCGTTCGCGTCCGGGTTCCCGGTGGTCGACGCCGACGACCCGGCGGTGTATCAGGGGCTGCTCCGCCGCGCGGTGTGAGCGCGAGTCGAAGGATCTGCGTTATGGAGCCATGACGCGCTCGGGACGCGGCCGCGAACGACGTCATGGAGCCATAGTGCTCTCCGCCGGCTACTCGGCGGGCAGCTCGTAGTGGAGCTCGTAGCGTTCCCCGACCGCGGTGATGATGTTGATCTCGACGGGCCGGGTGGCGGTATGGGTGATCCGGCGGATCCGGTAGACTGCGGCGCCGACGGGCACGTCGAGCCGGTCTGCCTCGTGCTCGGTGGCCCGGCCGATCCGGACGGTCTCGTCGAAGTGGGTGAGAACGTGGCCGGCCTCCTCGAGGCGGGCGTAGATCCCACCGGGCCCGGTGTCCTCCTGCTCGACGAGGGTCCCGGCGGTGAGGTCCCGGGGCAGTGAGCTGGTGGCGAGCTGGACGGCCTGGTCGTCGGCGAACATGACGCGGTCGCGCACCAGGACCTCGGCTCCGGGTTCGAGGCCCAGCGCCGCGGCGATCTCCTCGCAGGCCGGTTCGATGCGGATCTCGGCCTCGACCCGGGCGGTCCAGCCTCCCGTGTGGGCGTCGGTGTGGAAGGCGCCGCGCCCGGCCACGCGCTCGGCGCGGCTGAGGCGGGTCCGGGCCATCCGCATCACCGGACCGTACCGGCGCACGTACCATCCCGAGCCGGTGACCCCGACGACCAGGCCCTCGGCCCGGAGCGCGTTGATCGCGTTGACGACGGTCTGCGGGGCGACACCGTACCGCTGGGTCAGCCGGCTCCGGCTCGGCAGCCGATCGCCCGGGACGTAGTCACCGCGGGCGATCGCCACCCGCAGGTCGCAGGCGATGTCGCGCCACGTGGTTCGAGCCTCGGCCATGCCGGAACCGTAACCGGCCGTCCCACGGCCGCGACGCACCGAGTCCGACCAGGCCCCTTGCAAGCTGTATGTACAACTGGCATGCTTTGCCCTCTGAGTATTGGTCTGGACATATGGACATGGGGGTGGCGTTGGACATGACACCAGGAATGGACGAGGGGCACGGACTGGCTGCGGTGATCAGCGCCGTCCCCGGGCTGTCCGAGCGACTGCTCGCCGAGCACGTGCCCGGCGCCGACGGCCGGTGCCGGCAGTGCGCGGTCGGGGCGCAGGCCGGTTGGCACCAGTGGCCGTGCCGGCTGCACTGCTACGCCGCCCAGGCCGCCCGGCTCGGCCCTCGTGGCGTCCGGTCCGGCATCCGCAGGTGATCGGCGGTTCCTGCCATGATGGCGACATGAGCACACCGCCCGCCGGTCCCGAGGCCGGGCGGGCCCGGCTGCGGGACCGGGCGCCGACGGCCGGCTCGACGCGGTGTGCGAACGCCACGGCGTCGGCGTCCTGACCGTCTTCGGCAGTGCGGCGCGGGCGACACCGCGGCCCGGGACCTCGACGTCGCGGTGCTCCACCGGCCGGGACACCGGGTCGATCACCTGGCGCTGATCGGGGATCTGCAGCGTGCCGCAGGCGGGGACATCGATCTCATCGATCTCGTGGTGCTGGACGCGGCGGGTCCGGTGCTGCGGGAACGCGCACTCGTCGGCGCGGTGCCGCTCTATGAGCACCGAGCCGGGGAACGGGCCCGTGCCGCGCCGGCGGCGGCACTGAGGCGGATGGACACCGCGTGGATGCGCCGTCTCGAAGCCTCCTCGGAGGAGGATGGTTCGGACGGCCCCGAGCCGGGCCCCAGCGCCCCGGACGACCCCGAGCCGGCCACCGACGGGGAGGCGGGCCTGTTCCGGCCGCCGTGCCCGAGCCCGACGGCCGGGCCGGCATCGAGATCCGGGTGCCGCTCTCGACCCTGCTCGGGCTGGACGAGCGGCCCGGCGAGATTCCGGGCTGGGCCCCGTGCTGCCCGCCACCCGCCCGCGCCGCGGTCGCCTGCCAGCGCCGCGCCGGATGGCGCTTTGCGATCTGCGATCCCGAGGGCTACCTGATCCTGGCCGGGCTCACCCGCCGCCCCCGCTGCTCACGACCTGACGACGTCCTTCACAGCCGGGGCGGCGTGGTCGAGCTCCAGATATCCGCCACCATGCTCGCCGAACTGGCCGGCGCCGCCACCGGCGGTGGCGTCATCGGTGGCATCGTCGACGACTGGGCGCCGGTGATCGCGGACCTGGCCACCCAGTACGCCCACCGCGACGAGTTGCTGCGCGCGCTGACCGATCACCCCCACGCCCGCTTCCCGCATGCCGCGCTTCGTCGCCATCTCGAAATCCGCGACCGCACCTGCGTACACCCCGGCTGCCGCCGTTCCGCCACCCGAGCCGAGCAGGATCACACCGTCGGCCACGCCGTCGGCGGCCCCACCGTGCCCGGCAACCTCGGGCCGCTGCCTCGGCCATCACTCGCTCAAGCACAAGGCCGGATGGCAGGCCGGCCAGCCCGCTCCCGGCCACTCCCGCATCCACAGCCCGCTGGGGCGCATCTACCACACCCGCGGTGAGCCGATCCTCCCCCGGCGCCCGAGCCGATCCCCCGCACCTGCTCCCGGCCCCCGAGCCGGGCCCCGAGGACGATCCGCCCCCCCTTCTGAACCGGTAGGCGGAACCTGGTCAGGCTGCGGCCTCCAGTGCTGCCTTCACCTCGGCGATCGACGGGTTGATGGCGGTCGTGCCGTCCGGGAACAGCACGGTCGGCACGGTCTGGTTGCCGCCGTTGACGCTTTCGACGAAGCGGGCCGCGTCGGCATCCCGCTCGATGTTGATCTCGACATACGGGATGCCGGCCTCGTCGAGCTGGAGCTTGAGCCTGCGGCAGTAGCCGCACCAGTTCGTCGAGTACATCGTCAGCTGCGCCATGTCGGGGTCAACCTCGCCGACCACGGCCACCCTTCCAGGGCCGCCTGTGGCATGAGTCACCGGACCCGCCCCTGCCAAGATGGGGCGGTGACCGCCGACGCCCTGGATGCCCTGGACGACGAGCAGCGGGCCGCGGTGACCGCTCCGCGCGGTCCGGTGTGCGTGCTCGCCGGCGCCGGTACCGGCAAGACGCGCACGATCACCCGGCGGATCGCGCATCTCGTGCGGTCCGGTCACGTCGCGCCCGGTCAGGTTCTCGCCGTGACGTTCACCGCCAGGGCCGCGGGCGAGCTGCGCACCCGGCTGCGCGCCCTGGGCGCCGACGGCGTGCAGGCCCGGACGTTCCACGCCGCCGCGCTGCGCCAGCTGCGCTATTTCTGGCCCCGGGTGGTCGGCGACGAGCCGTGGCAGCTGCTCGAGGGCAAGCTGCGAGTCGTCGGGCAGGCCGCCGCGCGGGCGAAGGCCGGGACCGATCAGGACGCGCTGCGCGACCTTGCGGGCGAGATCGAGTGGGCGAAGGCGAGCCTGATCACTGCGGAGGACTATCCGGCGGCGGTGGTGAAGCGGCACCGCGACGTCCCGGCCCCGGCCGAACAGGTCGCCGCGGTCTACGCGGGCTACGAGACGCTGAAGAACCGGGCCGCAATGCTCGACTTCGACGACCTGCTGCTGCACACCGCAGCCGCGCTGGAGGAGCACGCGAGCGTGGCCCAGGAGTTCCGCGACCGGTACCGCTGCTTCGTTGTCGACGAATACCAGGACGTCACGCCGCTGCAGCAGCGCCTGCTCGACGCCTGGCTCGGCGACCGCGACGATCTCACGGTCGTGGGTGACGCCAACCAGACGATCTACACCTTCGCCGGCGCCACCCCGCGTTACCTGCTCGATTTCCCGCGCCGGTTCCCCGATGCCGTCCTCGTCCGGTTGCAACGCGACTACCGCTCGACCCCGCAGGTCGTGGCCGCCGCGAATACGCTGATCTCCGCCGCGCGCGGGCGAATCGCCGGCTCGCGGCTGCGACTGATCGGCCAGCTCCCGCCCGGCCCCGACCCGGATTTCGCCGAGCACGATGACGAGCCCGCCGAGGCCGCCGCGGTCGCGACGAAGATCAAACGGATGATCGCCGAGGGCACGCCTGCCGCCGAGATCGCGGTGCTCTTCCGGATCAACGCCCAGTCCGAGGCCTACGAGCAGGCCCTCACCGAGGTGGGCGTGCCCTTCCAGGTCCGCGGCGGGGAGCGGTTCTTCGCCCGCCCCGAGGTGCGCCGCGCGGTGAGTGCGCTGCGGGTGGCGGGCCAGGGTCCCGGCGGCGATCTGGTCGCCGCGGTGCGCGCCCTGCTCGCCCCGATCGGGCTGATCGAGGAGCCGCCGCCGGGGGCGAACGCGCGGGCCCAGTGGGAGTCGCTGCTGGCGATCGTCGGGCTGGCCGAGGAACTCGCCGCGGTCCGGCCGGAAACCGACCTCCCACGTTTCGTCGCCGAACTGCAGACCCGTGCCGACGCGGCGCACCCGCCGACCGTCCAGGGCGTCACGCTCGCCTCGCTGCACGCCGCCAAGGGGCTGGAGTGGGACGTCGTGTTCCTCGTCGGGCTGGTCGACGGGACGCTGCCCATCCAGCATGCCGACGGTGACGACGAGGCCGTCGAGGAGGAGCGCAGGCTGCTCTATGTCGGTCTGACCCGCGCCCGCCGGGTTCTCACGCTGTCCTGGGCGCTGGCCCGAAGCCCGGGCCGCGGCCGGTCGCGGCGGCGCAGCCGGTTTCTCTACGGGCTGATCCCGGACCATCACCCGGCCTCGCGCATTCCCGCGTCCCGGTCGGGCGGGGCGAAACCGCGCTGTCGGATCTGCGGCGCACCGCTGATCGGTGCGGCGGCGATGAAGCTGCGCCGCTGCGCCGCCTGTCCGTCGGATGTGGACCTCGAGCTGCTCGACCGGTTGAAGCAGTGGCGGGCCTCGACGGCTAGACAACAGCAGGTCCCGGCCTATGTGGTGTTCACCGACGCCACCTTGACCGCGATCGCCGAGCAGCGCCCCGCCGATCCGGCCGCGCTCGTCGCGATCCCGGGCATCGGGGCCCGCAAGCTCGACCGCTACGGCAGTGCCGTACTCGCACTGGTGACCGACGCGCGATGATTGAGCAAGCAACGAGTTAATTCGGTTGTGCGGTCCGGGGGGCCCTTCTAATGTGTCCTGCGGACCGGATCGGGCCCACTCGGGCCCGTGCTGAGAGTCGGTGGGGAGGTGCCTTCGATGCGGACGATCATGACGATCGGCGGTGTCGGCACCCCCGCGACCCGTGGCGCGTTTGGTGCCCGGGTGCGTGCCGTCCGGGAGATGGCGTACGTCCTCGTCGAGCGCTTCGAGAAGAAGCCCGCGTTGGTGCACCGCCTCGTCAGCCCGATCGTCACCGATAGCACCACAGGTGTGTCCGTTCCCAGGCGTCGATATCGAACGTAGATCGAGACGCTCGCAGGCCGAAGCTCTCGGGCCGCGGAACCCACACCTTGGGTTCCGCGGCCCTTTTGTTTTCCGACCACGTCTCTCACCAGGAGGTTGTGCGGTGCCAGTCCGATCAGCTCCGTTGAACGGCGGAGCGGTCACCCCCGAGGAAACGGGCGGTAACACCGCTCCGGTCTTGGGGAGCCTTCTCGATGCGGCTCCTGCTGCCGGTCTTGAGCTGCCCTGTCGCTCGGGCGACGCAGACCTGTGGTTCGCCGAGTCGCCTGCGCTGTTGGAGCAGGCCAAGGCGCTCTGCGGGAAGTGCCCGATCCGGGCCGAGTGCCTGGCCGGGGCGCTGAGCAGGGAGGAGCCCTGGGGTGTCTGGGGCGGGGAGATCTTCGAGCGGGGCGTGGTGGTCCCACGCAAGCGGCCGCGCGGACGTCCGCGCAAGGTCGACCTCGAACGCGACCGCGCCTACGCGGCCGCCACCGCCTGACGCAGCGCGAGCGGGAGAGAACGTGATGTCGCTTCATGAAGCCATGGCCCGATCGCGACAACGCGAGGCCGAGGAGTACCGGCTGGTCCGCCGCCTCACCGCGGGACGGCTCTGGGCCCGGCTGGGCGGCTACGCCACCCGGCGGGCCCGGCGATCAACTCAGCTGCCCGCGGCCGGGGCCTCGTCCGCGAACAGCTCCGGCTGCCAGTGCCCGACGATCCCGCGCAGCGGAACGTTGGCGTCGAGCTGACACAGGATGCCGAGGGTCCCCAGCGTCACCCGGTGCACCAGCAGGTACTGCGGCGGCAGGTTGAGCGAGCGGCCGGTGTCGAACTCCGGCCTGCGCAGGTCGCCGACGCGTTCGGCCTGGCCGCGCAGCCAGCGGCGGGTGAAATGGAACCGCTCGGTACGCAGCGGCTCGGTGAAGGGGGAGAGGTAGGCCATCGCCTCCTCGGCGGTGATCATCGTGTCCGGCCGGACGAAGCCCTCCTCGCGCATCAGCGCCATCAGCTCCGACGGCCGGATCTCCAGCGCGTACTTCGTCATGATCGTGAGTTCGCGCGGGAGACCCTCGGGCAGACGGGCGACCGCCCCGAAGTCGAGGACCAGCAGCCTGCCGTCGGCAAGGATCTGGAAGTTGCCGGGATGGGGGTCGGCATGCAGGAGCCGGGCCCTGGCCGGCGCGGAGTAGTGGAACTCGGCGAGCAGCGCCGCGGCGGCGTCGCGGTCGTGCTGGCTGCCGTCCCGGATGATCGACGCGAGGGGCCGGCCCATGACCCATTCGCTGACCATCGCCCGGGGCGCCGATGCCACCACCTTCGGCACCCGAACCTTGTCGTCACCGGCGTACACGGCGGCGAAGGCCCGCTGGTTGTCGGCCTCCGTGCGGTAGTCGAGCTCCTCGACCATCCGCTCGCGCAGCTCGTTGATCAGCGGTTTGATCTCCATGCCCGGCGCGAGGGGTTGCAGCAGCCTGCTCATCCGCGACAGCTGGCGCAGATCGGACAGCACCGCCTCCTCGGCACCCGGGTACTGCACCTTCACCGCGACCTCGCGGCCGTCGCGCCAGATCGCGCGATGCACCTGGCCGATGCTGGCCGCGGCGGCAGGGGCCTCGTCGAAGTCCTGGAACCGGGTGCGCCAGCTGCGGCCGAACTGCTCGGCGAGCATCCGGTGCACATCGGCCGGGGGCATCGGCGGGGCGGCCGCCTGGAGCTTGGTGAGGGCCTCGCGGTAGGGCTCGCCGAACTCCTCGGGCACCGCCGCCTCGAACACGCTCAGGGCCTGGCCGAACTTCATCGCGCCACCCTTGAGCTCGCCGAGCACGGCGAACAGGTGCTCGGCGCTGCGGGCCATCATCTGCGCGGAGATATGCTCGCTATCGCCGCCGATCAGGCGCCTGCCCCAGCCCGCGGCGGCCCGGCCCGCCACCCCCAGGGGCAGGCTGGCCAGCTTCGCGGTACGCGCCGCAGTCCGTCGCGGGATCTCGGTCACCTTGCACGCTCCGTCACATCATGATTGTCTCCCGAGCCTCGGTGGGCGCGCATGCGGCGCCGCCCGACAGTGGCAGTCGGGACACACGGCCCATGTCCGGCGGATCAACGTTCCCGCCGCGACGTCCAGCTCCAGCGTCGCGTCGACCGCCGCCGGGGCGACCGGCCCGGCCGCGGGACCGTCCACCGCGGCAAGAGCCTGCGCGGTGGCGAGCCCTGCGGTCGCGACGGCGGTGGGTGGGTCGGCGCCGCCGCGAACCCCGTCGAGCTGGGTCGCGATCGCCGGCCAGCTCGGGTCGTGCTCGGCGCGGCGGCGCTCCAGGCATTCCAGGCACGCCGACCGCCCCGGGAGGACGAGGGGGCCGACGACGCCGCGGCCGTCGCGCAGCCGCACGTGCAGATGTTCCACGCCGGCGGCCGTCAGCGATCGTGCCGTCGCCGGCTCGACGGTCAGCGCGTCGGCGAGCACGATGAGGTCCGGCGCGCTGCGGGCGCGCCGCGTCGTGCGGGTCGCGGGCGCGACCCTGCCCACCGCGGCAGCCGCGGCGGCGGCGCGCGGGCGGCCGATATCGCGGTCGAGGTAGCCGGTGCCCAGATCGGCGGCCGCCACGGTGCCCCCGGCCTGCACCACCACCGTGCCGATACCGGCCAGCCCGAGCCCGTGCGCGATCCCGACCGCGAGCGGTCCGTCCCCGCAGACCCGGACCACCGCGTCCGCGCGCCGCCGCGCCGTCCGCGAGGGGCCCGACGCATCGACGACCACACCCGCGGTGACGAGTTCGATGAGCAGCCCGACCGCAGCGCTCTGGTCGGCGCCGGCCCGGACCGCCCTGCTCAGCAGGGCGTCGCGGGCAACGGGGACCGTCAGCTCGTCGAGCAGCGCAGCGAGCGGGGCGGACAGCTCCTCGACGACGACGCCGCGCGCCGGGTCGAGCCCGATCACCCGGCTGCCGGCGCCGCAGTGCAGCAGTGTGCGGTGCGGCGCCAGCGTCAGCTCGGCGGGGAGGTGGGCGGCGGGGTCGTCGGGCATGCCACCGATGTTGGTGGGTCGTCAGGAACGATGTGGATACCTGTCCACAGGTCGGTCTCGAACCCTGTGGACAACTGGTGTTGTGTGAAGGGGCGGCGGCGCGATCATTTCGGGCCTACTCTGAGCATATGGCGCGTCCTGCGGTCGTCGAGGTCAGAAGGAGCGAGCGGCGGCGCCGGATGGTGAGCGCGCGACGTGAAGGCGACACCGTCATCGTGTTCATCCCGGGTTGGATGAGCGAGTCCGAGGAACTGCGCTGGGTGGACGAGATGGTCCGCAGACTGGAGCGCAGCGAGGCCCGGCGCCGTTCGCCCGCGCGCGCCGGCAACGAGGCGTTGCTCCGGCGCAGCCGGGAACTCGCCCGTCGCTATCTCGACGGCCTCGCGGAGCCGATGACGGTGCGCTGGGTCGCCCCGATGCGTACCCGATGGGCGTCGTGCACCCCGGTGGACGGGACGATCCGGGTGAGCGAGCGGCTGCGGGACGCCCCCGGCTGGGTCGTCGACTACGTGCTGGTCCACGAACTGGCGCACCTGCTGGCCCCCGGGCACGACGACTACTTCTGGTCGCTGGTACAGCGCTACCCGCGCACCGAGCGGGCCATCGGTTACCTCGAGGGGCTCTCGGCCGCAGCCGGGCTCGGCCTGCTCGCGCCGGACGGCGACGGGCCGGGTCCCGACGTGGACGGCGCCGACGGGATCGACGACGCCGACGAGATCGACGACGAGGCCGCGGGCTGAGCCGGGTCAGGCGTCCGGACGGTCCGGATCGTCGCCCGATCGTTTCGGCTGGTCCGACTCCGGATTCTCGGCCTGCTCGGACTGCGCCGCCCGGCGTTCCTCGCCCGCCTTCTTGGCGGCGTCCATCGCCTCGTCGGCGCGCACCTGCCGCTCGATCTCCGCGATCGGGTCGATGTCGTCGACGCGGTTGACGAAACCGGCCGGATCGTCGAGGTCCTCGGCCGTCGGAACCAGGTCCGGGTGAGCCCACAGCGAGTCGCGCCCGACGATCCCGCGCTGCTCGCCGAGCAACCGCCACAGCTCGGCGGCGGCGCGCAGCTTCCGCGGCCGCAGCTCCAGCCCGACGATCGTGGCGAAGGCCTGTTCGGCGGGCCCGCCGGAGGCCCGGCGGCGGCGCAGCGTCTCGCGCAGCGCCTCGGCGCCGGGCAGCCGCTCGCGCACGGCGTCGGCCACGACGGCGTCCACCCAGCCCTCGATCAGCGCGAGCAGCGTCTCGAGCCGGGCCAGCGCCGCTTTCTGGGCGGGCGTGGTCTGCGGCTCGAACATCCCGGACTGCATGGCCTCCTGGATCGACGCCGGATTCGCCGGGTCGATCTGGCCGGCCAGCTCCTCGATCCGCGAGGTGTCCACCGTGATGCCTCGCGCGTACTCCTCGACCGAGCCGAGCAGCCGCTCGCGCAGCCAGCCGACGTGCGCGAACAGCCGCTGGTGCGCGGCCTCCCGGGTGGCGAGGAAGATCATGACCTCACTGGCCGGACGATCCAGCCCGGCGGTGAACTTCTCGATGGCCTCGGGCAGCAGCGCCGCGGTGCGCTCCGGCCCGACCGGAACGCCGATATCGGTGGAGGTCAGGACCTCGGCGGCGAGCTGGGACAGCCCGCTGCCCAGCTGGCTGCCGAAGGCGAGCCCACCCATCTGGCCGAGCATCGCGAGCATCGGACCCGCGGCCGCGCGCGCCGGTTCGGGCAGCGCCTCGACCCATGCGCCGGCCACCCGCTGGGCAACCGGGTCGCACAGCCGCTTCCAGGTGGGCATGCTCGCCTTCACCCAGTCGATCGCGGTCCAGGCCTGGGTTTCGGTGGCACCGACCGGGAACTCCGTTGCCGGGTTCAGCCACAGCTCGGCGAGCTGCACCGCATCGGCAACGGCCTTGCGCTGGTCGGGGGTCAGGGAGGAGGTTGTCTGCGCGAGCTGCTGGGTGGCCAGCTGCCCGGCGAGTTCGTAGTTGACCGGTCCGCCGCCGGACGAACCGGCGTGGCTGAGCATCTGGCCGAGCTGGGTCAGCATCTGACCGAGCTGGCTCACGTCGAAGCCGCCGGCACCGCCGGGGGGCATGCCGGGGAACCCGGGAATGCCGCCGGGGGGCATGCCGGGTAGGTCGCCGAAACCGAAGGGGTCCTCCGGGCCATGGCCGCCGCCCTTGCCGGGACGGTCCTCGTCACGGTTCCCCCTGTCCTTGTCGGGGTCGCGGTCGGCGGGTCCGAACCCGAACGGGGTATCGCTCATACGACTACGGTACGCGGGCCTGCCGGCACGCGGTGGGGGCCACGACGAGATCCGGCCGGGGCTGTTCGGGTCTCAGCAACCGCCCGGCGAGTGGCCGTCGCGAAGTGCCTCCAGATCGGCGACGGCGTCGGCCAGGTCGTCCACCCGCACCAGCTCGAGGCCGTCGGGCGTCGTCGAGCGGGCCTCCGCGCAGTTCTCGGCGGGCACCAGGAACACGGTCGCGCCCGCGTCGCGGGCGGCCTTCGTCTTGAACGGAATTCCCCGGATCGGCTGCACGACGCCGTCGGACCGGATCGCGCCGGTGCCCGCGATGAACCGGCCCCCGGTGAGCTCGCCGGGGGTCAGCTTGTCGACCACGGCCAGCGCGAAGATCAGCCCAGCCGACGGGCCGCCGATATCGGCCAGCGAGATCGTGATCTCGTCGTCGGCCGCTGGCCGCGCGATCGGGGACACCCCGAGCAGGCCCTGCGGGCCGTCGGGCCGGGTACCGAGGGTGACCGTCACCTCCCGCGGCGCCGCGTCGTCGCTGCGCACCCGCACCGAGACCGGCTGGCCGGGTCGGGTGTCGGCGAGCGCCGCGTGCAGATCGTCGATCGACTGCAGGGGTCGGCCCGCCACCTCGATCAGCTCGTCCCCGACCGCGAGGAGCCCCGCCGCGGGCGAACCGTCCGGCACCGCGCCGACGACCACCCTCGTCGGCAGCCGCAGGAAGTCCAGCGCGGCCGCCTCGGCGTTGGCCTGCGAGTCCAGAAACTGCCTGCGGTTCTCCTCGTTGACCTGCTGCGGTGTCTCCCCGGGCGGGTAGACGGTGTGGCGGGGGGCCAGCTGATGATCGCTGGAGGCCCACAGCCGGACGGCGTCGAACATGGTCAGGTCGTCGATGACCCCGACCGTGGTCATGTTGAGGTTGCCGGACGTGGGATAGGTCGGCAGCGTCCTGATACTGACGATCGGTTCGCCGTCGACCATGCCGAGGGTGTTGAACGTCGGCCCGAGGCCCAGCGCCACCAGCGGGACCCGGACCGTGGTGCCGAGCACTCCGATGCCCAACAGCAGTACGATCCCCACCACCAGGGTCCTTCTGCGACGGCTCACGGCTCGTTACGGTACGGGCGGCGGGGGAATCGACAGCCGACCGGGCGCGGGAACTCCGCACAGCCTCCGTAGAGTTGGTACGGCAGGACGCGCCATGGGCCGGCTGCCGTGACGACGACGTGTCGACTCAGCTCCGGAACGACGCAGGGCGTCCCGGCCGGATCGACCCCCGACGTCAGGAGTGTGACTGTGGCCATGCCCACCCCGGTGGGATCCCACTCGCTGTCCCGTCGCACCCGGATTCTGCTCATCGTCGCCGGTGTGCTCGTGGTGTTGCTGCTGGGCGGCTCGAGGCTGATCGACTTCTACGTCACCTGGCAGTGGTTCGGCGAGGCCGGCTTCCGTGGCGTGTTCACCACGGTGCTGTTCACCAGGATCGTGCAGTTCCTGCTGGCGGGCCTGCTCGTCGGCGGCCTCGTCGCGGTGATGCTGTGGCTGGGCTATCGCTTCCGTCCGGTGTTCGTGCCGGTGAGCGGTCCCGAGGATCCGATCGCCCGCTACCGCACGGTGATCATCCAGCGGCTGCGGCTGTTCGCGATCGGCATCCCGATCGCGGTCGGGATCATCGCGGGGCTCACCGCGCTGGGCGACTGGCAGACCGTGCAGATGTTCCTGCACGCAACCCCGTTCGGGATCACGGACCCCGAGTTCGGCAAGGACGTCAGCTTCTACGCGTTCACGCTGCCGTTCTATCGAATGCTGCTGAGCTGGTTCATGGTCGTGGTCGCGATCAGCTTCGTGGTCGCGCTGGTCACGAACTACCTGTTCGGCGGCATCCGGCTGGCCGGCCGGTCCGCCCAGGTCTCGAACGCGGCCCGCGCCCAACTCGCCGTCCTGGCCGGGGTGTTCGTGCTGCTCAAGGCCGTCGCCTACTACCTCGACCGCTACGAACTGCTGTTCTCCACGCGCAACGACAACTTCACCGGCGCCACCTACACCGACCTCAACGCGGTGATGCCGGCCAAGCTGATCCTGCTGTTCATCTCGCTGATCTGCGCGGCGGCGTTCTTCGCGGCGGTGTTCCGGCGCAACCTGCAACTGCCGGGGATCGCGGTGGTGCTGCTGGTGCTCTCCAGCGTGCTGATCGGGGCGGCGTGGCCCGCGGTGCTGCAGCAGTTCGTCGTGGCGCCCAACGCGAACGAGCGCGAGGCCCCGTCCATCTCGCGTAATATCGAGGCGACCCGGCAGGCCTTCGGGCTCACCGGCGACAAGGTCGCGATCGAGCCCTACAGCGGCACCTCGACGGCCACCCCGGCGGCGGTGCGCGCTGACACCTCGACCATCCCCAACATCCGGCTGCTCGACCCCAACAAGCTGGCCAAGACGTTCACCCAGCTGCAGCAGCGGCGCAACTTCTACGGCTTCCCGGACAAGCTCGACATCGACCGCTACACGGTCGACGGGCAGAAGCAGGACTACGTGGTCGCCGCCCGCGAGCTCGACAGCAGCGCGCTGGTCGGGAACCAGACGGACTGGATCAACAAACACCTCGTCTACACCCACGGCAACGGGTTCGTGGCCGCTCCGGCGAACCAGGTGAACGCCGCGCTGGAGGACACCGGCGGCCAGGGCGGGCTGCCCAAGTTCACCGTGAGCGACACGTCGACCGAGGGCGCGATCCCGGTCAGCGAGCCCCGGATCTACTACGGCGAGAAGATCACCGCCTACTCGATCGTCGGGGCGGAACCGGGTGAGGCGCCCCGCGAGTACGACACCGACTCGCAGCAGTACACCTACACCGGAAGCGGTGGTGTCCCGATCGGCAACCTGTTCGACCGGCTGGTCTTCTCGTTGTACTACGGCGAGCGGAACATCCTGTTCAACAGCTCGATCAACTCCGAATCGAAGATCATGTACAACCGTGATCCGCGTGAGCGGGTCGAGGCCGTGGCGCCGTGGCTGACCGCGGACGGCGACCCGTACCCCGCGGTGATCGACGGCAAGATCATGTGGATCGTCGACGGGTACACGACGCTGAAGAACTACCCGTACGCGCAGAAGGTCCCGCTCGGCGAGACCACCAGGGACAGCATCCAGAGCGGGGTGCAGCGGCTGCCCGATACCGACGTCAGCTATCTGCGCAACTCGGTGAAGGCCACGGTCGACGCCTACAACGGCACGGTCACGCTCTACGCCTTCGACGAGAAGGATCCGGTGCTGCAGACCTGGATGAAGACCTTCCCCGGTGTGGTCGAGCCGGCTTCGGACATCAGCAAGGAGTTGCGCGAGCACTTCCGGTACCCCGAGGACCAGTTCAAGGTCCAGCGCGAACTGCTGACCCGCTACCACGTCGACAACCCCGGCGAGTTCTTCTCGACGGTGTCGTTCTGGGACGTGCCGTCCGACCCGACCGTGCAGGGCAACACCGGGGCGGGGCAGGCCGCGCAGCCGCCGTACTACATGCTCTCCGGGCTGCCCGGTGAGGACGGCGCGACCTTCCAGCTCACCAGCGCGCTGGTGAGCCTGCGACGGCAGTTCATGGCCGCCTACATGTCGGCGAGCTCCGAACCCGAGACATACGGCCAGATCACGGTGCTGCAGCTACCCGCGGAGACCCAGACCCTGGGCCCACAGCAGGTGCAGGCCCAGTTCCTCGGCTCGCCGAACGTGTCACAGGAGCTGAACCTGTTGCGGCAGAACCAGACGACGATCGACTACGGCAACCTGCTCACGCTGCCCGTGGCCGGTGGGCTGCTCTATGTCGAGCCGGTCTACATCGAACGCGCCGGGCAGGAGGCGTCATATCCGCAGCTGGCGCGGGTGCTGGTCTCCTACGGCGGCAAGGTGGGCTACAGCGCCAACCTGTCGACCGCGCTGGACCAGGTCTTCGGCGCCGGCGCCGGAGCCGGTGCGACGCAGACCGGTCAGGGCGCCCCGCCGCCGGACCCCGGGACGGCGCAGACTCCGGCCGCGCCTGGGGCGGGTACGCCCAATCCGCAGGTGGCCGCCGCGGCGGGAGAGATCCAGTCGGCGATCGACCAACTCAAGGCCGCCCAGCAGTCCGGCGACTTCGCCGCCCAGGGTGATGCGCTCGCCGCGCTCGACGCCGCGGTCAAGAAGTTCCAGGCGGCGGAGGCGGCGCAGCCCGCTCCGGCGCCGGGCGGCTGAGCCCATATCCATGATCGGCGGTTGGGAATCAGGAGCCGCGGGAATCGCGGTTCGCGGCTCCCAACCGCCGATCACGAAGGGGGGGACCCCCCCGGCGGCGGGCAGTTTGCGGGGGTGGTAAAGTTCAAGGCACAACAGCAACGCGGGGTGGAGCAGCTCGGTAGCTCGCTGGGCTCATAACCCAGAGGTCGTAGGTTCGAATCCTACCCCCGCTACCACGCGGAAGGCCCCGGACCATCGGTCCGGGGCCTTCCGCCATGCCTCGCGCGACGTGACTACAGATAGGGCCGGGTGAACATCTCGATCGCGTGGCCGGCGGGATCCTTGAAGTAGACCCCACGCTCACCGTGCTCGGTGTTGGTTTCGCCGGGGCGCGTCATCTGCGGATCCGCCCAGTGCTCGACGCCGCCGTCGCGGAGCCGACGGTAGGCCCGGTCGAACAGGTCGTCGTCGACCAGGAAGGCGTAGTGCTGCATCTGGATCCCCGCCGGCGGCTCGGCGAACTGCAGCAGCACTCCCTCGTCGAGCTGGACGTTGGTGAACAGGCCCCAGGACGGCGCTTCCGGGAGCTCGAACAGCTCGCGGAAGAAACGGCCGACTCGTTGCAGTCCTTGGCGGCGATGATGGTGTGGTTGAAGGTGACGGTCATTCGCTGTCCTCGCCCTCGGCCTCGCCCTCGGCGGTGATCAGCCCGTACTGGCCGTCGAAGCGGCGGTACAGCACCGCGCCCCGCCCCGACTGTCCGTCGCCGAAGAACTGGAACGCCATCTCGGTGTCGTCGAGGCGGGCCACCGCCTGGGTGGGCGTCAACCAGGGCACCGGGTACACGTTGATCGTCAACGGCACCCGGGTCGGGGTGGCCGGCGTCACGCCGCTCAGCCTGGCCAGCCGGTAGCCGGTGGGGCCCACCCGGTAGATGACGCTGTCCTGGCCGGTGTCGGCGTCGACGAACAGGTGGAAGTCGTAGTCCATCACGTCCATGAACAGCGCGGCCTGGTCCGGCGAGCAGTGTTTCAACTCGTAGGACTTCGTGCGCACGATGCGACGCGGGTCCGTCGACCCCGCTGCGGGAATGGAGCGCGGCCCGCCGGGCGGGGGCCATGTCCTGCCGACGTCCGGGTTGCGCAACCGGGCGATCTGCTCGCTCAGCCGGCTGCGCAGCAGCCGACCGGCCTCGGTGAAGAACGCGCCGGCCACCTGGGCCCGGACCGGATGACCGTCGACCTCGAGGTTCGTCTGGACCAGCGCCGACCACGGCAGGTTTCGTCGGTGGAACACCGCGAGCCTGACCCGCATCGACTCCAGGCCCTCGGGCACCCGGCGCGCGAACCGCGCCACCTGCCGGAGCACGTACTCCCGCGAGCTGTCCAACACCTCGCCCTGCGTCGCCACAGCGACACCAGCCAGATTCATCCGGGCGTTCACTCGCCATCCTCCAGCACGTTCACATGGTCGAAGTGCGCGAAGTGTGCAGCGGGCTTCGGGCCACGGCCAGGGTCCAAAGTCCCTTCGGCCTTCGGCACGCTCACCCGCGACATTCGGGAGCACGCCAGGGCCTTGCGGAACGAGGCCGGGAGGGTCAGCATCGAGCACACCGGCGGTCGGACGAGGCGGCGCTATCCGGAAGGTCCGTGGAGATGGGGATGCCGGACCAGGAACTCTCGGGGGACTACAGCTACGACCTGGCGCACGAGGTGATGGTCACGTCCGAAGCGCAGCGCGACAGGGCGAGCCGGGCGCCGCACGACGATGTTCCTGCGGCTGCCGGGACGGTCGAGCCGGAGGGGGACTACGGCTACGACGAAGCCCACGACCTGTGACCGGATCAGGCCTGGATGACCGGATCCTCCCGGCCTGCTCCCGCGACCTCGACAGGAACAGGCGCGGCGCCCGCAAGGGGCACGTGCAGCGAACGCGGTTCACCGCGTCCGTGCGACAGGGAGGCGACAGGGAGGACAGGACATGGCCGTCGACGAGGGAAAACTGAACGAGTTGCTGGGGGGTTTCGTCGCCGATCTCGGGGGGAGCTTCCAGGCCATCAGCGCGGTGATCGGCGATCGGCTGGGCCTGTACCGGTCGCTGCTCGCCGTCATGCCGGGCACGCCCGCCGAGGTCGCCGCGGAAGCGGGCGCCGGTGAACGGTACGTGCGCGAGTGGCTCAGAGGTCAGGCCGCCGGCGGCTACGTCACCTACGACCCCGCCACCGAACGCTTCTCGCTCACCGAGGAGCAGGCGTTCGCGCTGGCCTCACCGGACGGGATGCAGATCGCGGCGGCGTTCCACATCCCGGTCGCGGTCGCCAAGAGCACAGAACGGATCACCGACGCGGTGCGGACGAACGGCGGATTCGGGTGGCACGAGCACAACCCGGCGCTGTTCGAGGGGACCGAGCGGTTCTTCCGGCCCGGGTACGTCGCGAACCTGGTGTCCTCGTGGATCCCCGCGCTCGACGGGGTGGACGAGAAACTGCGGGCCGGCGCGAAGGTCGCCGACGTCGGCTGCGGACACGGTGCGTCGACGTTGTTGCTCGCCGAGTCGTACCCGAGATCGCAGGTCACCGGTTTCGACTACCACGGTCCGTCGATCGAGCAGGCGCGCAGCCGCGCGGCCGACGCCGGTCTCGCGGCCAGGGTGACCTTCGAGATGGCAGCAGCCGCCGACTTTCCCGGCACGGAGTACGACCTCGTCGCGATCTTCGATGCGCTGCACGACATGCCCGACCCGCTCGGCGCGGCGAAGCACATCCGCGAGTCGCTCAAACCGGAGGGGACCTTCCTCCTCGTCGAGCCCTACGCCAACGACAAGGTCGAGGACAACATCAACCCGGTCGGTCGCCTGTACTACACGGCATCCACGGTCGTCTGTGTGCCGCACTCGATGAGCGAGGAACCGCGCACGGCACTCGGTGCGCAGGCCGGCGAGGAACGGCTGACCGAACTCCTTCACGGTGCCGGCTTCACGCGCGTCCTGCGTGCGACGGAGACACCCTTCAACCTCATCATCGAGGCGCGTCCGTAGCTGTCGGCGGTTCGAATCACCCGGTCGCGAACTGCGCCGCCACCGGGGGCGGGCAGGACCGTGCGCGGCGTCGCGTTCGCGCCTGACGGCCGGCGGAACGTCGTCCTCGGAGGCGGGGATGATGGACCCATGGCCAAGTCTCCCATCCAGGACCTGGAGATCTCCGAGGACCCGATCCGGCTCGGGCAGTTTCTCAAGCTGTCCGGGATCGCCGAGGACGGCGGCCACGCGCGCGAGCTGCTGGAGACCGAACAGGTGTACCTCAACGGACGGCTGGAGATCCGCCGTGGCGCACAGCTGCACTCGGGAGACGTCGTCGCCGTCGGGGACCGCCGGGTCCGGCCGGTGCTGGCGCGCGGCTGAGCGCCGGATGGGGGCTACCAGCCCATCTCGGCGTCGATCCGCTGCCCGACCACCGGCGCCATCGACGCCATGTACGTCGCGGTGACGTGGTTGAAGTCCATATAGACGAGTACGTTGCCGACCTCGGCGGGGCAGAACCGGTCGTTGCAGAGCAGGTCGCTGAAGTCGAGGAACCGCACGTTCGCGGGCATGTCGGGGATCAGCGCGTACGGCGGAACCGGCGCGTAGACCTCGTCCCTGGCCACCCCGCACTCCTGGGCGCCCCGGCCATGTTGTTGGAGGCAGTCGGGTGGGGAGTAGTCGAAGCGGGGGTTGTCCCGCACGGCGAGTACCGGGATGCCCAGCTCGTCCAGTCGCCGCCACTGCTCGACGAAACCCGGCGGGGTCTGCTCGGTGAGCCCGGCCCGGACGTCCCGGGAGGCGAGTGCGAACACCGCGTCCGGTTGCAGGTCGATGATCTCCTGGACGGCCGCCTCGTTCCAGTCGACGCATTCCTGGTCGTCGGGATCGACCTCCGAAGCGGTCGAGAACGGGCAGGCGCCGCGCATGATCGTGACGAGCTGCCAGCCGCGATCCTCGGCGGCCGGGATCATCGCGGCGGCGTACTGCTGGATGTGGGAGTCGCCGACCAGCACGATCCGCCGGGTCGGTGAGTCGACGGGCTGGACGCACCGGTCCATAGCCGGGAACCCCGCCAGCGGCGCGCATTCCCAGTGCTCGAGGTGCGCCCAGTCCTCGTTGATGGTGATCATCGGTGGCAGGGCCTCGGCGTCCGGGGAACCCGAGTAGCTGAAGCCGTCGAGCAGGGCGATTGCTCCCGGGTGGTCCGGATCGCCGATCGCGGCCAGCGGGTTGGCCCTGGCGACCGCCGCGAACTGCCACACCGCCGCGGCCACCAGTACCACGACCAGGCTCACGGCGCCCACCCGGTACTGCCCGCGCAGGCCGAACGGGGCGCGACGCACCGGCTCCTCGACGAGGTGGTGGGTGAGCACGGCCAGCAGCAGCGAGCCCGCGATGATCAATGTGCCGCCCTCGAACCCGACCGTCTCCTGCTCACCGACCACCAGGACGAACAGCAGCACCGGCCAGTGCCACAGATACAGCGCGTAGCTGATATCGCCCAGGTAACGCATGGCCCGGGTGCTGAGGAAGCGGTCGGCGCCGTGCGGGCTGCCGGTCGCTCCGGCGAGGATGACCAGGCTGGCGCAGAGCGTCGGCCACAGCGCGGCGTAGCCGGGGAACACGCTGCCGACCTGCAGCACCATCCCGCAGCTCAGCAGCCCGATGATCCCGACCCAGCCGAGCACCACCCGCAGCCGCGGCGCGAGCACGATCGCGTCGATGCCGAGCGCGAGCAGCCCGCCGAGCGCGAACTCCCAGACGCGGGTGAGCGAGTGGAAGTAGGCCAGCGGCTGGTTGGTGATCGTCAGCAGCACCGAGAAGACCAGCGACGCGACGAACACCCCGAGCAGCGTCAGCGTGAGGTGGCCGCGCAACCGCTCCCGCGCCCGGCCCGCCACCATGGCCACGAGCGCCACCAGCAGCGGCCACACCACGTAGAACTGCACCTGGATGGACAGCGACCAGAAGTGCTGCACCACGCTGGCGGTGTTGTGCTGGGCGGAGTAGTCGACGGCGTCGGCGGCCAGCCGCCAGTTCTCCAGGAAGAACGCCGAGGCGACGACCTCACGCACCGTCTGCAGCCACCGGGCCTCCGGCAGCAGCAGCAGGCCCGCGACCACGGTCGCCAGCAGCACGGTCAGCGCCGCCGGGAACAACCGGGCGATCTGGCGGCCCCACATCGGGCGGAACGGGATCGGCCCGCGTGCTGCCGCCCGGAACAGCTGGCCGGTGATGAGAAATCCGGAGATCAGGAAGAAGACGTCGACGCCGCCGGAGACCCGGTTGAACCACACGTGGTAGACGACGACGAGCGCCACGGCCAGCGCGCGCAGGCCCTGCAGTTCGGGACGGAACCGCCGCGCCACCTGCTCGTCGGTCGTCCGGATGCGGACCATGGATCGAACATGGCTCATCCGGTGTGGGTCCTCCGGTCGGTCCTGGGCCGCCGCTCAGTGAGCCGGCCGGCCGATGATCGGCTCGGGACGGGGACGAGACCGATGTCCCCCGGGCCATGATGGCATGCGTCGATCACCGACGGTTCATGGAGGGTTACCGAGAGCGCCCTGGTGCTCACCCTCCGGGGCTTGCGTCAGTATCCGATGTAGCTGCCCGCGGAGTTGCTGCGGCCGCCGGCCCTGACCGTGTCGATCCCGTAGGTGGCGATCATGTACCGGACGCCGGCGGTGATGTTCGCGATCGGGTCGGTGATCGGCCGGTCGGCGAGGCTGGGGTGCACGAACTTCTTGAACGTCGACGGAATGGTCTGCATCAGCCCCTGCGAGGGGGTGCCGCGCCGCGCGTTCGAGTCCCAGAGGTTGATCGCCTTCGGGTTGCCGCCCGACTCGGCCATGATGATCTTCTTGATCCCGGGGGCCAGCGACTGCGGTAGCTCCGTGATCCGCAGCGCCTCGGCGATCCACCCGTCCACGCCGCCCTTGGCGATGATCGCGTTGATGCGGGCCTGTTCCGCCTGCTCCCGCGCCTGCTGGGCGTGCAGTCTGGCGAGCTCGTCGGCCAGCCTGCCCGCCTTGTCCAGCGAGGCCAGGGCGTCCTCCGCGGACGCGTCCGACTCGGCGTCCTCGGTGTCGACGATGAAACCGACCGGCGACACGTGACCGACGCTCGTGGCGGGCCCCGAGCCTGCCGGGAGGGTCCGCGCGTTCGCGGTGAGTGCGGCGGGGCCGATCTCGGCGGCTTCGGCGGTGTCCGGCCCGCTCATCGGTGCCGGGAGCACGACGGCGAAGGCTCCGGTCGTGACAACGCCGAACGCGGCGCCGATGGCCGCGGTGCTCGTTCCGATGCTGCGCTGCGGTGACAGGCCGCTGACGACCTGCCGATGAGCAGCCCGGTGCCGGGGAGTGGTCCGGATCGGGGTCCGGACCACAGGCACGGGCCTGCCGCTGGGGGAGCGGTGACCTGCCAAGACCTGTCCTTCCGCGCTCGGCCGACCCGCGAGCGGACGGCCGGTCGGGGGTCCGGTGAGCCGGTGGGGAGTCCGGCTCGGTGTCCGCTCGTAATCGGATCGTGACGACTGCCGGGGCACGTTACGGAAAGTGAACGCGTGACGACAAGCGAGTCGCTGGCGTGTCGTCGCTGATCAGCCGCCGTCCACCGGTTCGGGCTGCGTCCGGGCGGCCGCCGGCCGTGCGCCGAACGGTCACCTGATGCGATCGGTGGTTGTTGTCGCAGGAAGGAGACGGTCCGGACCGAACAGCAGGCACGTGTCCCCGAACTCGTGCCACCGGTAGCGCTCGGCGAGCGCGGCCGCGTACGCCCGCGCGACGAGCTCGCCTCCGGCGACGGCCTCGAGCAGGAGCAGATGCGAAGCCTGAGGTTCGTGCCAGCCGGTGATCAGGCCGCCGACGATCCGGGCCGGGCGGTCCGGCCCGAGCACGAGATCCGTCCATCCGGCGCCGGCCCGGACCGTCCTGTCGGCGGCGGCCACGGTTTCGAGCGCGCGGGTCACGGTGGTGCCGACCGCGACGACGCGCCCGCCGGCCGCGCGGGTCGCGTTCACCGCGTCGGCGGTGGCGGGTGGCACCCGGTAGCGCTCGGGCAGCGGAACCTCGTCCGCCTCCAGCGACGACACCCCGGTGTGCAACACGATCTCGGCGACGCCGACCCCGCGGGCGGCCAGCGCCGCGAGCACGGGGTGGGTGAACGGCCGTGCGGCGCTGGGCATCTCGGCGCTGGGGAAGGGATGCCCGTCGGCGGTGCCGGGCCGGGCGAAGATCGTCTGGAACGCCGAGAGCGGCCAGTGACGGCGCAGATAGGAGTAGCTGATCGGTCTGCCGTGCCGGTGCAGCCAGCCCATCAGATCGGCCCCGATGTCGAACCGGGCCCGCCACAGCCTGCTTCCGGCGCGAACGGCCTCGTCCGGATGCCCGCCGCGCAGGACGACGGAGCCGTTGCCGGGCAGCTCGATCTGTTCACCTGCCCGCCCGTCGGACACCCGCTCGCCCCCCGGCGAACGCAGCTCGACGACGAACTCCTCCGGCCCGCCGGGCACGGGCCCCGAGATGTGCACCGTGACCCCGCGCCCGTCGCCGCGGAGGGCGTCGACGGCGGCGGGCGCGGTCGGCGAGGTGTTGACGACGACGAGGTCGCCGGGGACCAGCGCGGTGGGCAGGTCCCGGAATCGGCGGTGCCGGATCGAGCCGGTGGGCCGGGCCACCAGCAACCGGACGTCGTCGCGGGCGGCTCCGCGGGCTTCGGGCGGCTCGGTGGCCGAGAGCTCTGGCGGCAGCTCGAACCGGGTCGCGGCGGTCACCGACCGGCCTCGCGCGGTATCGGCGAGCCGAGATCGGCGGCGCGATAGCGCCCGCTGGCGGGGCGCTCGTCAAGCAGCCGCAGCAACGCGGGCACCACGGTGGCGGGTTCGGGCCGGTCGGAAATGTCCTCCCCGGGGAACGCCCGCTGGTGCATGGCGGTGCGCATGTCCCCGGGGTCGAACGCATAGACCCGCAGCGCCGGCTCCTCGGCGCCGAGCACCGCGGCCAGCTGGTCGAGCGCGGCCTTGCTGGAGCCATAGCCGCCCCAGCCGGGGTACGCCTCGGTGGCCGCGTCCGAGCTGATCGTGACGACCGTTGCCGCGGCCGCCGAGCGCAGCAGCGGCAGCAGCAGCCGGGTGAGGGCGAACGGGGCGATGACATTGGTCTCGTACACGGCCTCGAACGCGTGCAGCGGCAGCTCGGCGAGGCTCGGCAGCGGGCTGGGGCCGAGCTCGCTCGCGTTGTGGACGAGCAGGTCCAGCCCGCCGGCGGCGCGCACCGCGGTGAGCAGCGCGCCGCGATGGGCGGGGTCGGTGACGTCTCCGGGTACGGCGACGACCCGGTCCGGGTGGGCCAGGGTGGCGACGGCGGCATGCAGCCTGCCGCCGTCGCGGGCGTCGACGACGGTCGTCGTGCGGCGGTCGGTGAGGGCGGCGGTGAGGGCGAAGCCGAAGCCCTGGGCGGCTCCGGTGACCAGTGCGGTACTCATCCCCCTACGATCGGAGCTGGAGTCAGGTTCAGGTCAAGGGGGAGTTGTGGACGCGAGGGATCTGCTCACCATCGGCGAGGTCGTGCAGCGCAGCGGCTTTCCGCATTCGGCACTGCGCTACTACGAGCGAGAGGGTCTGGTGAGCGCCACGCGCACCTCCGGCGGGCAGCGCCGGTACGAGCGCGGGGTGCTGCGCAGGCTGGCCTTCATCCGCGCCGCGCGGGCCATCGGTGTGGGCCTGGACGACGTGCGGGAGGCGCTGGACCGGCTGCCGGCGGGCCGGACACCGACCAGAGGCGACTGGACCAGGCTCTCGCGGGCCTGGCGCGGCCTTCTCGACGAACAGATCGAGGCGCTGGTGGCGCTGCGCGACGGTCTGGACTCCTGTATCGGCTGCGGCTGCCTGTCGCTGGCGCGTTGCAGGCTGATGAACCCGGGCGACCGGGCCGCGGCACAGGGCGCCGGCGCGCGGCTGCTCCCCGCTGCGCTGAGGCGCTCGTGAGCGGCACGTAACGCCTGGGCGTTACGTGCCGCTCACGAGCCTCACGGCAACTCCTCGATGACGACCGCGCCGTCGAGCTTGCGCAGCGCGCCGGGATCGCCGGTGACCGCCGGCCAGCCGCGCCGTCGGGCCGAGGCCGCGACCTGACCGGCGACGATGTCATCGTGCCCGGACGCCGCCATCAGCAGCCCGGACTCCTGAGCGGCGGCCGGTCCCAGCTCGTCGATGACCGTGATGGGCAGCCCGAGCAGAACCTGCAGGGCCGGGTGGTGCTCGGGGGCCAGAAGCGCCCAGGCGCGGCCGAGCGCCGCGCTCGGGATCGCGATGACGAGGTTCTCCTCGACGGCCGCCCAGACCAGGGCGCGCACGTAGACGGGCCGTCCGGTGGCGAACGCCGCCAGCGCCGAGGCGTCGAGGACTCTTCCGCCGATCACGCCGACTCAGCCGACGGCCGCGGACGGAACCAGGCGCAGCGACCGCCGCGCCGCGTCCAACTCGTCCTGTGGGGGCGGTCCACCGTAGAGGTCGGCCAGGGTTGCCAGGGAGCGGTCCCTCGACTGCCGGGCGGCGACCGCCTCGGCCACATAGGCCGACAGGCTCGCCGCGCATCCCCGCCGTACCGCGTCCCGTGCCTTGGCCACGAGCTCGGCAGGCAGAGTAACGGTCACCCGTTCGCTGCGCATACTCTCAGGCTAGCGGGCGCATACCCGGCGTGAGCGCGCGAGGTTGGGGCGCGACAGGTTACTCGCGAGTATGCCAAGGTGGACAGGCAGACGGCGAGTGTGGCGGACCAGCGCGCGAGGAGGCCGTGATGGACCTGACCTTCACCGAGGCCGAGGAGGACTTCCGCAGGCAGCTGCGCGCATGGCTGCGGGCCAACATTCCCGAGGAGTGGAAACGGCCGGGCTTCTGGGAGTCCTTCGACGACGACGAGAGCTTCCGGCTGCGCCGCGAATGGGAGCGGGCCAAGGCGCTTGCCGGGTTCGCCGGTATCCAGTGGCCGACCGAGTACGGCGGACGCGGCGGCACCCCGGGGATGAAGGCCATCTACGACGAGGAGATGGTGCTCGCCCGCGCCCCGCGCACGGTCAACCCGCTCGGCCTGACATTCCTCGCGCCCACCGTCATGGCGATCGGCACCGACGCGCAGCGCAAGGAGATCATCGGCCCGATGCTGCGCAACGAGGTCATCTGGTGCCAGGGCTTCTCCGAACCCGGCGCCGGCTCAGATCTTGCGGCCCTCGCCACGAAAGGCGTGCGCGACGGCGACGACTTCATCGTCAACGGGCAGAAGGTCTGGACCACCAATGCCGTGCACGGGGACAAGATCTTCGCCCTCGTCCGTACCGAGCCGGGCAGCACCCGCCACCGCGGAATCTCGATGCTGCTCATCGACATGCACCAACCGGGTGTCGAGGCGCGTCCGCTCCGGCAGATGAGCGGCGCCAGCGAGTTCGGCGAGGTGTTCTTCACCGATGCCCGCGTGCCCGCGACCGACTGTCTCGGGGAGATCGGCGACGGCTGGCGCACCGCGATGCTGCTGCTCTCGTTCGAGCGGGGGGCGTCGGGGATCGCGCAGTACACCGAGTTCCGCAGGCAGTACGACGAGATCGCGGCCGTCGCCAAGCGGCTGGGCCGCGACCGCGACCCGGTGATCCGCGACCGGCTCGCCAGGGTGCTCACCGAGCTGGAATGTCTGCGGCTGCACGCCATGTACGTACTCACCCAGGTCGAGTGTGGCCGCGACCTCGGCAGCGAGTCGTCGATGACCAAGCTGCAGTGGTCGGAGACGTTCCAGGACCTCTGGGAGGTCTTCGACGACATCCTCGGCGAGGACGCGACGCTCGACTCGATCGGGGAGCTCGACCTGCGGCCGATGCACACGGAGTCGATGTGGTCCCGGTCGGTGACGATCTGGGGCGGGTCCTCGCAGGTTCAGCGCAACATCACCGCGGAGCGCGTGCTCGGTCTGCCGCGCTGATCGAGGGGAACAGGGTTCGACATGTATTTCGCTCTCACCGACGACCAGCGTGAGTTCGACGCCGCCGTGCGCGGCTATCTCGCCGAGCGGTTCGACCTGGCGGCCGTGCGCGGCGAGTTCGAGGACGCGGTCTCGGCGGAGCCGGTGGGCGAGGGCCACCCGGAGGCGCTGTGGAAGGCCGCGGCCGAGCAGGGCTGGCCGGCGGTGCTGGTCCCGGAGGACCACGAGGGTCTCGGGCTCGGCATGGTGGAGGCCCAGGTGATCGCCAGGGCGCTCGGCGCCGGGATGGTGCCGGGGCCGTGGCGCGGCACGGTGCTGGCCGGCGAGGCGATCCGGCTCGCCGGTTCCGATGAGCAGCAGGCGGACTGGCTGCCGAGGGTGGCATCCGGTGAGGTGGTCGGCGCGCTGGCGCTGCGCGGCTCGGCGCCCGGAACCATCCCGGGGGTGGAGTACGGCCGGATCGCCGGCGTCGCGGTGGTCCGGTCGGGTGTTGGTCTCGCGCTCGTCGAGCGACCGGGTTCGTACGCGACCCCGCAGCGCTCCTATGACGGGACAACCCGGTTGGCGTCGCTCAGCGTGCCGGACGCCGGCGCGGTGCTGCCCAGGGCGAGCGAGGCGATGATCGTCGAGCTGACGGCGCGGGCGACCGTGCTCGTGGCGGCCGACCTGGTCGGCATCGCCCGCGAGTCGCTCTCGCGCACGGTGGCCTACGACCGGGAACGGCTGCAGTTCGGCGTTCCGGTCGGGTCGTTCCAGGCGATCAAGCATGCGCTGGCGGACCTGCACGTCGGGGTGACGATGGCCGAGCATGCGGTGCTGTATGCCGCATACGCCGTCGAGTCCGGTCTCGCGGGCCGCGAGCTCGCGGTCGCCGTGGCCAAGGCGAAGGCGGGTGACGCGGCCCTGCAGTCGACCGCCGCGATGATCCAGTACCACGGCGGTATCGGCTACACCTGGGAACACGAGACGCATTTCTTCTACAAGCGCGCCAAGCGCCTCGCGGGCCAGTTCGGGGACTCCGACGCACAGCGCCAGAAGATCGCCTCGCTGACGCTCGGCCCTGTGAGTGCGTAACAGTGTTCTAACACTGTTACGCACTCACAGGGGTTTGGTTCGCCCACACTGGACCCCTTTCGGTCCGCTGTGGATGCGATCAGCGCGGGTCCGTGGCACGGTGGAGAGATGCCGGGCCCTGTCGCTGTCAACGCCACCGCTGCCGCCCTGCTCGGGCTGCTGCACGACGGGGCGATGACGGGCGGCCAGCTGGTGGCCACGGCGGGCGAGCAGTTCGGTTCCTTCTTCTCGGTCACCCGCAGCCAGGTCTACCGCGAGCTGCCCGTGCTCGCCGAGGCAGGGCTGTTGCGGCTGGGCAAGCAGGGCCCGCGGGCCTCGCAGCAGTATGTGATCACCGCCGCAGGTAAGCGCGCGTTCAAGGCGTGGCTCATCTCCGGCAGCGGTTCGGACGCGTTGCGCAGCCCGCTCGTGCTGCGCGTGCTGCACGCCGGCACGCTGACGGCCAAGCAGCGGGCCGAGCTGATCCGCACCGCGCGGCTGGACTACGCGGCCCGGCTGGACGCCGCCCGCGCCGCCGCCCGCGGCGAGACCGACCCGTATCGCAGGGCCGTCGCCGACTTCGCCGTCGCGCACACCAGGGCCATGGTGAAACTGCTGGACTCGATCCCGACCGAGTAGCTGCCGGTGCGTACCCTGGACGGTTGTGAACCCCGACGTCGCAGCCGACCTGAAGGACCTCGCCGGCACCCTCGACGGCATCGAGACGGTCACCGACCTGCCTGCGCTGCGCGCCGAGATCGCCGACCTGTCCGAACAAGCCGGCCAGCCCGATCTGTGGAACGACACCGAGGCCGCGCAGAAGGTGACCAGCAGGCTCGCGCATGCCCAGGGTGAGCTGCGCAGGATCGAGGAGCTGCACCGCAGGCTCGAGGATCTCCCGGTGCTGTACGAGCTCGCCGAGGAGGAGGGCGACGAGTCCTCGCTCGCCGACGCCGACGCCGAGCGCCGCAAGCTCCGCGAGGAGATCCAGTCCCTCGAGATCCGCACCTTGCTCTCGGGCGAGTACGACCCTCGCGAGGCGCTGATGACCATCCGGGCCGAGGCGGGTGGCGTCGATGCCGCCGACTTCGCCGAGATGCTCATGCGGATGTATCTGCGCTGGGCCGAGCGGCACGGCTACCCCGTCGACGTCTACGACACCTCCTACGCCGAGGAGGCGGGCATCAAGTCCGCGACGTTCCAGGTACGCGCGCCGTTCGCCTACGGGACGCTCTCGGTCGAGCAGGGCACGCACCGGCTGGTACGGATCTCGCCGTTCGACAACCAGGGCCGCCGCCAGACCTCGTTCGCCGGGGTCGAGGTGGCGCCGGTCGTCGAGTCGAGCGACCACGTGGACATCGACGAGAAGGACCTGCGGGTGGACGTCTACCGCTCGTCGGGGCCGGGCGGGCAGGGCGTCAACACCACCGACTCGGCGGTCCGGCTCACCCACATCCCCACCGGGATCGTGGTCTCCTGCCAGAACGAGCGCTCCCAGCTGCAGAACAAGGCCACCGCGATGGCGGTTCTGCAGGCCAAGCTGCTGGAGCGGCGCCGCCAGGAGGAGCAGGCCAAGATGGACGCACTGAAGGACACCGGCTCGTCCTGGGGCAACCAGATGCGCTCCTATGTGTTGCACCCATACCAGATGGTCAAGGACCTGCGCACCGAGCACGAGGTGGGCAACCCGGGCGCGGTGCTCGACGGTGAGATCGACGGGTTCATCGAGGCCGCCATCCGCTGGCGGCGCACCCAGACCACCGGGGCGTAGCGCCGCCCGAACCCGCGGGCCTCCGGGGGTCGGATCACGGTCCGGTCGCGGCACGACGGTAACGTCCGCGTCCGTGATCCGCCTGGAACGCGTCACCAAGATGTACAAGACCTCGACGCGCCCCGCCCTCGACCGCGTCTCGGTGTCCATCGACAAGGGTGAGTTCGTGTTCCTCATCGGGCCATCCGGCTCGGGCAAGTCGACGTTCCTCCGCCTCCTGCTCCGCGAGGACGTCCCGACCAGGGGAAGCATCTTCGTCGCCGACCTCGACGTCGCGAAGCTGCCGCGGCGGCGGGTGCCGCGGCTGCGCCAGCGCATCGGATGCGTGTTCCAGGACTTCCGGCTGCTGCCGAACAAGACGGTCGGCGCCAACGTCGCGTTCGCCCTCGAGGTGATCGGCAAGTCGGGACCGACGATCCGCAAGGTCGTCCCCGAGGTGCTCCAGCTCGTCGGGCTGGAGGGCAAGGCGGATCGGATGCCGCACGAGCTCTCCGGCGGTGAGCAGCAGCGGGTCGCGATCGCGCGGGCGTTCGTCAACCGGCCGCTGGTCCTGCTGGCCGACGAGCCGACGGGCAATCTGGACCCCGATATCAGCCAGGACATCATGCTGCTGCTGGAGCGGATCAACCGAACAGGTACGACGGTGCTGATGGCCACTCATGACCATTCCATCGTCGACTCGATGCGCCGCCGGGTGGTCGAGCTCGATCTCGGGCAGGTCGTCCGCGACGAGTCGCGCGGCGTCTACGGTGTGGGGCGATAGCCATGCGGAGCGACTTCGTCACGCGGGAGGTTCTCACCGGCCTGCGCCGCAACGTCACGATGACCGTGGCCATGGTCCTCACCACGGCGATCTCGCTGGGGCTGGTCGGCACGGGGCTGCTCGCGGTGCGGACGATCGACGCCACCGAGTCGATCTACAGCGACCGGCTCGAGGTGCAGGTCGCCCTGACCCAGGACGTGTCGGCGGCCGACCATGACTGCACCCAGCCCATCTGCACCGGGCTCAAGGCGACGCTGGAGAACTCGCCGCTGGTCGCGTCGGTGCGGTTCGAGAGCCAGCAGCAGGCCTATGAGCGGTTCCAGGAGCTGTTCGCCGGGCAGTCGATCGCCGAGATCGCCCGGCCGCAGTCGCTGCCCGCGACGCTGCGGGTCAAGCTCGCCGACCAGAACGCCGGCGCCGAGGCGGTGCGCCAGGCGATGGCCGACCAGGTCGGCGTGCGCACCGTGATCGACCAGCGCGACGTCGTCGGCAAGCTGTTCGACTTCCTCGCCGGGGTCCGCAACGTGACATTCACACTCGCGCTCGTGCAGGCGGTCGCGGCGCTGCTGCTGATCTCCAACACGGTGCAGGTCTCGGCGTACACGCGCCGGGCCGAGGTGGGCGTCATGCGGCTCGTCGGGGCCACCCGCTGGTACACCCAGCTGCCGTTCCTCATCGAGGCGGTGGTGACGGGCGTCGTGGGCGCGGTGCTCGCCTCGATCGGGCTGATCTCGGCGAAGTTCCTTTTCATCGACGATCTGCTGGCCGGGATCGCGCAGAACGGCGTGATCCCCCCGATCGGTCTGCTCGACGTCGTCCAGACCTCGTTCTACCTGTTGCCGATCGGTGCCCTCATCGCCGGTATCACGGGGTATGTGACGCTGCGGCTTTATGTGAAGGTCTGATCCCGCCGCGCCGACGTAGGCTGGACGAGTGAAGGAGAAAGGCCGCAAGGTGATCGCGCAGAACCGCAGGGCGCGACACGACTACGCCATCCTCGACACCTACGAGGCCGGGATCGCGCTGATGGGCACCGAGGTCAAGAGTCTGCGGCTGGGCCGGGCCTCGCTCGCCGACGCCTTCGCCACGGTCGACGACGGCGAGGTCTTCCTGCGCGGGCTGCACATCCCGGAGTACACCCAGGGCAGCTGGACCAACCACGAGCCGCGGCGGACCCGCAAGCTGCTGCTGCATCGCGGCGAGATCGAGCGCCTCATCGGCAAGATCCGTGAGGGCGGCCTGACTCTGGTGCCGCTGTCGCTGTACTTCAGCGACGGCAAGGTCAAATGCGAGCTGGCACTGGCGCGCGGCAAGAAGAGCTACGACAAGCGCAGCGACCTGGCCAAGCGCGATGCCGAACGGGAGATCCAGCGGGCCTACGGACGGGCCGCGAAGGGCCGGGCGAGGGCGCTGCGGTGAGCCTCCCGACCCCGCCCGTCGACGACGGCGACGTGCCCCGATTCACCGCCGATCTCGGTCTGTCCGGGCTCGTCGACGCCCACGTGCACTTCCTGCCCGAGCCGGTCATGCGCAAGGTGTGGGCCTACTTCGACGAGGCCGAAACGCATTACGGCACGCCGTGGCCGGTTCAGTAC
Source organism: Pseudonocardia asaccharolytica DSM 44247 = NBRC 16224 (assembly GCF_000423625.1). Taxonomy (GTDB): domain Bacteria; phylum Actinomycetota; class Actinomycetes; order Mycobacteriales; family Pseudonocardiaceae; genus Pseudonocardia; species Pseudonocardia asaccharolytica. Next base: position 63,234 of record NZ_AUII01000010.1, on the reverse strand, counting down.
CGGACGCCGGAAGCCGACCGCGTCGCGACGCTGGAGAAGCTCGGTGTCCGCGCGTTCGCGCCGCTGGTCTACCCGCACAAGCCGGGGATGGGCCGCTGGCTCACCGAATGGGTCACCGAGTTCGCCGAAGCGAACCCCGCGGCGGTCCCGACGGCGACGATCTATCCCGAGCCCGACGTCGCCGACTACCTCGGTGCGGCCCTGGAGGCCGGGGCGCGGGTGGTGAAGGTGCACGTGCAGGTCGGCGCCTTCGACCCGCGCGATGAGCTGCTGCGCCCCGCGTGGGGGATGCTCGCCGAGGCGGGGGTGCCCGCGATCGTGCATTGCGGGCACGGCCCGATCCCCGGCGAGCACACCGGTCTGGATGTATTCGGTGAGGTTCTTGCCGCGCATCCGCGGCTGACGGTGGTACTCGCGCATGCCGGTATGCCCGACTTCGCCGAGGCGCTCGAACTGGTACGCCGCTACGAGCGGGTGTACATCGACACCACGATGGTCGGTACCGCCTTCAGCGAGCGCATCGCCCCGCTGCCGCCGGACTGGCCCGCGCGGATCGTCGACGTCGCCGACCGGGTGGTGCTGGGCACCGACTTCCCCAACATCCCCTACCCCTATGCGGAGCAGCTGCAGGCCATCGCGGGCTGGGCCGCGGCCGACGACCGGCTCGGGACCGGGTTCCTGCGCTCGGTGCTGCACGACACGCCGCTGCGACTTCTGCGGCTGGGATGATCCGCGGACCCCTGGGCGTTATACTCGACGTCCTGCCCAGGCCGGGCGGGTCAAGGGGGTGAACGGTTTCGACTCCGGATGTTGAGCAAGGGGAAGCGTGCCGAGGAAGGCGACGATGACCTCGTTAACCACGCGTCGCAAAAAAATAAGTGCCGCTGATAAGCGCACTGCGTACGCCCTCGCCGCCTGAGGCAGGAGCGTCGCTGTCGGCCCGGGAGCGTTCCCGACCCGGTAACCGGCATCAGCTAGGGAACTGACCGTGCGGCTCGGTCGCGGGGCTGCACGGGACATCACACAGCGACTGGGATCGTCACACCGGCAGGTTCGCATGACCGGTGGGTCCGAGTAGAGGCGACGCGGACTGCGCACGGAGAAGCCCTTGTGACGCGACGGAGGACCCGGGTTCGATTCCCGGCACCTCCACCAGTGGTGGCGTACTCGAACGGAGCCGATGAGGAGGCCCCTCGAGCAAGATCGGTCGCAGCCTCCTCCCGGAGGAGGGGGCTGCGGTCCGTTATCGCCCGCGGCGGCCGTCGTGACGCCCGGGGTGGCGAGCTCGCCACCCCCGATCCTCTCAGCCGGTCAGAGGCCGGACGGGCACCTCTCGGTCGGCGAGGGCGCGACCGGCGGCGATGATGGCGAAGTCGAGTGCGATGCGAGCCTCCCGTAGCGCATCGGCGGTCCTGCGGGCGCCGGTGTCGTTGATGCCCCGAGCGGCGGCTGCGGAGACAGCGCCCTCCAGCGCGGCGAGCAGCGGCGCGGTGGCGTCGTGGACCAGCCCGGCGGCGCTCGTCGCGTGCTGGCGCGACTCCATCCGGCCGGCGAGGTCGGTGGCAGTGTGCGGGCCGGCGCCGATCCGGCCCGCGGTGGGCAGGGCGATGACGGTCATGGCGGTGTCTGGCTCTCCGGGCGACGGGATGGCTGGTTCTCGGACCGAGACCGGTGGTCTCGTTGGACGGTGCAAAGACTGCGCCGCGGCCGGCGCCCCGGACCAGCATGCTCTCCCTACGTTCGCCGGGGCCGACCCGACCACCTGAGGCGGGAGAACCCCCAGGCGTCGCATCGTGACGGTCCGAAGTCCCGTAGCGTTGCTAACGGAGCGGACGAGGAGGACGTGAGTGGCCGTCGACGAAGGCCCGGGCACGCGCACCGCCGCACCGACAGGAATGCCCCGGGAGATCTGGGTGCTGGTCGGTGCGGCGTTCGTGATCGCGATCGGGTTCGGCCTGGTCGCTCCCGCGCTGCCCGCGTTCGCCCGCAGCTTCGACGTCGGCGTCACGGCGGCGTCGTTCGTGATCAGCCTGTTCGCGGTGTTCCGGCTGGGGTTCGCACCGGTCAGCGGACGGCTGGTCGGCCGGTTCGGCGAGCTGCGCGTCTATGTGGTGGGGCTGTGCATCTCGACGCTCTCCACCGGCGCCTGCGCGTTCGCCGCGAACTATTGGCAGCTGCTGTTCTTCCGGGCGTTCGGCGGCATCGGCTCGACGATGTTCACGGTCTCGGCGATCTCGCTGCTCGTCCGGCTCGCGCCACCGGCGGCCCGGGGCCGGGCATCCGGCATGTGGGCCACCGGCTTCCTGCTCGGCAACATCGCGGGCCCGCTGGTCGGCGGGGTGCTCATCACCATCAGCCTCAGGGCGCCGTTCTACGTGTACACGGTCGCGCTGGTCGTCGCGCTGGTCCTGTCCGGGCTGATGCTCCGCGGCCGGACCGGGGGGTCGCCCGCGAGCGATCCGGATGCGGCCCCGGCGGCGACCTTCCGCGTCGCATGGAAGCATCCGACCTTCCGGGCCGCGCTCGCGGCCAGCTTCGCCAACGGCTGGACGGTGTTCGGGGTGCGGGTCGCGCTCGTGCCGCTGTTCGTCGTCGAGATCCTGCACCAGCGGGAGGACTGGGCCGGGTACGCGCTCGCCGTGTTCGCGGTCGGGAACGCCGCCGCGCTGATGGTCTCCGGCAGGCTCGCCGACCGGCACGGTCGACGGCCACCGGTGATGGCCGGGCTGGTGGTGACGGCACTGGGCACCGGGGTGCTCGGCCTGATCGGATCGCTTCCGCTGTTTCTCGCCGTTTCGCTGGTGTGCGGGGCCGGTAGCGGCCTGGTGAACCCGCCGATGACCGCGGCCGTTGCCGACGTGATCGGCTCGAAGGCCCGCGGCGGGACGGTGCTGGCGGGGTTCCAGATGGCCGCCGACGTCGGCGCGATCCTCGGCCCGGTGCTCGCCGGCGCCGTGGCCGAGACGAGCGGGTTCGCGGCGGCGTTCGTGCTGACCGGCGCGGTGTCGGCGCTGGCGCTGCTGTTCTGGTTGCGCGCACCGGAGACGCTGCCCGGCCGCTCCTCGGCGGCCGTCGACGCCTCCGCGGCCGCCGCCGTCAGCGACGGCCTGACCGTCCCGGGTTCCCGCGGCCGCGACACCGACCCGTCGTCCTGAGATGAGCCCGCTCGCGGAAGGGCGCTCAGCAAGCGTCGATAGGCTGAACGCGTGAAGCAGGGGTCCGGGCAGGTACTCGACATCATCGGGACGTTGGCCCGGCTCGGGCTTGCGGCCGTCTGGCTGGTCTCCGGCACGCTCAAGGCGCTCGACCCGGACCAGACCTATGTCGCCGTGCGCGCCTACGACGTGCTGCCGACCGAGTTGGTCGGGGTCGTGGCCGAGGTGCTTCCGTGGCTGGAGATCGCTTTCGGTGTGCTGCTGCTCCTCGGCGTCGGGACCCGGCTGGTCGCGGGGCTCTCGGCGCTGCTGCTTCTGGTGTTCATCGCCGGCGTGACCCAGGCCTGGGTGCGCGGGCTGTCGATCGACTGCGGCTGTTTCGGCGGCGGCGGCCAGGTCGCCCCCGGTGAGACCGCGTACGGCGTCGAGCTGCTGCGCGACGCCGGGTTCCTCGTGCTCGCGGGCTGGCTTCTGGTCCGGCCGCGCACCCTGCTCTCGATCGACGAGCGGCTTGAGTCCCGGCCGGTGGCCCGGTCGGGGGAAGGAAGGGACTGACGTGGGCGGAGCCTCGCGGAACGAGAGGCAGCGACGCCAGGAGGCGGCCAGGCAGCGCCTGGCCGCAGCCGGCATCACGCCGAAGAAGAGCGGGCTGGCCGGAACCAACCGCACCTCGATCATCCTCGTCGCGATCGTCGTGGTGGTCGCGGTGGCCGTTGGCGTCGGGGTGTGGCTCAGCCGCACGTCCACCGAGCCGGTTGCGGCCAACTACCCCGTCGCGCTGGACGGCACGGCCGTGGCGGCGGGCCAGGCGAACGCGCCGATCACCATCGACGTCTACGAGGACTACCTGTGCCCGGTCTGCGAGCGCTTCGAGACCACCTACGGTCCGCAGCTCGCCACGGCGCTCAACGAGGGCAAGATCAAGGTCAACTACCACTCGACCTCGATCCTGGACCGGTTCAGCAACCCGCCCGGTTACTCGACCCTTGCCGCGAACGCCGGCATGTGCGCGGTGCCCGCGGGTATCTGGCCCGCGTTCCACAAGGAGCTCTTCGACACCCAGCCCGCCGAGGGCGGGCCCGGCTTCACCGCCGCGCAGCTGGTCGAGAAGGGGAACGCGCTGGGCGCCACGGGTGACTGGCAGGAGTGCGTCACCAGCAACCGGCACGCCGGCGCCATCACCGCGGCGACCAACGAGGCGGCCGCCAACCCGGCGCTGCAGACCGACGGGCAGTTCGGGACCCCCACCGTCGCCATCAACGGCCAGAAGATCGATCTGGGTAACCGCGACTGGCTCAAGGAGGCTCTCGGCCAGGGCTGACCGGGCAGGCGGGCGAGCTGCATCGTCGCTCGCCCGCCCGCTGGTCGCGGATGAACCACCCGGTTGCGGGGCCCCCGAACGGACCGTGTACGGTTCTCTTATCGTAAGGGGCTGTGGCGCAGCTGGTAGCGCACTTGACTGGCAGTCAAGGGGTCAGGGGTTCGAATCCCCTCAGCTCCACCCTTCAGGCCAGGTATTTCGCCTGGTGGCAAGATCGCCCAAATCTGCCTGATAGCGACGTTTGATAGCAACGGGCTCAGTCGGAGAGCTGTTCGTCGAGGTGGTCGAGCGCGGCGCGCTGAGTTTCCAGGTTGACGTGCCCGTAGACGTTCATGGTCATCTCGATGGCGCTGTGGCCGACGATCTCCATGACCACCCGCGGGTGGATGCCCAGCGCGAGCAGCAGCGAGACGCAGGTGTGGCGCAGCCCGTGGAGCGGGACGCGGCGAATGCCATGCTCGTCGCAGAGCCGGCCGAACATGCGGGTGAGATTGCGCGGTTCCAGCGGGGTGCCCCAGCGGGTGCCGAAGACGTAGCCGGTGGGCGGCCAGGGCCGGCCGGGCCCACTGCCGTGGAGTTCCTGGAGCCGGCGGTGGTGCTCGGCCAGCGCGTAGAGGCAGCGGGGCGGCAGATGCACGGTGCGGTTGCTGCGGCGGGTCTTGGTGGGCAGCTCGCGGAGCCGGCCGTCGACCCGTTGGACGCTCCTGGCGATGCGCAGGGTGCGGGCGGCGAAGTCGATGTCGTCCCAGCGCAGCGCGCAGGCCTCGCTGCGGCGCAGACCGAGCATGAGCAGGAGCGCCCAGAGCGCGTCGAGGGGCTGCCCGCGGGTGGCGGCCAGCAGCTTGCGGGCCTCCGCAGCCGACAGCGGTTCGCGCGGCTTGAGCGGGGTGGGGGTCTGGATGCGGACGAGCCGGGCGACGTTGCGGGAGACCAGCTCCTCGCGGCAGGCATGTTCGAGCGCGGAGCGCAGGGTGGCGTGGGCGTACTGGATGGAGCGCGGGTTCATCCCGTCGGCGCGCATGGCGTCGACCATGAGCCGGACGTCGCGCACGGTGAGCCGGGCGAGCTTGCGTTTCCCGATGCGCGGGACCAGGTGCAGCCGGACGTTGCTCTCGTAGCCGGCCCAGGTGCTGGGGCGCACGTGCTGGCGTATGTGGGTCAGCCACTCGGCGAGGTACTCGCCCACGGACAGGCCGGCCGGGGTGGCCGGCACCTGGCGCTCGGCCTTGTCGAGCAGCTCCCGGAGCTTGGCGCGGGCCTCCTGGCGAGTCTTGCCGTAGACCACGACCCGGCGGCGGCCGCCGGTGACGACAGGCAGGTAGGCGGCCGCGCACCAGCGGCCGTCCTTCCGGTGCCAGACGCTGCCCTCGCCGTTGGCGTTGCGGCTCATGCGACGTCGCTGTCTTCGAGCATGCGGCGGGCGAACTCGCGCACCGCGTCGACCGGGACGCGCCGCAGTTTGCCGATCTTGAAGGACTGGAGCTGGCCGGTGCGGATCAGGTCGTAGACCGTGCAGCGGCCGACGTGGAGTGCCTCGGCGGCCTCCTCGGCGGTCAGCAGGACGCGGTCCATGGTGGTTCTCCTTCCATACGGTGGGCTGGCTATGCGGTGGCGCGTTCTTCCTTGATGCGCTGGCGGTGCTCGCGGGCGCGGGCGGCGGCGCCGGCGGCGAGCTGGGCGTCGGCGGTGGTGGGCCAGCCGATGCCGGCGAGGGTGAGATCGCAGACGATGAGGGTGGTCTCCTCGTCGTGGTGATCCAGGCCGTGGCGGGCACGCCATTCGGCCTGTTGGGTGCGGCGCCAGGTGCGGCGGGCGGCCCGCAGGGCCTTGTGGGTGGTGGAGTAGCGGCGGGACTTGGTAGCGAAATGCCCGCCGAACCCGAGCATGTGGGTCCAGCGTCGGAGCCGGCCGTAGGTGTCGTGCCAGTCGCGTTTCTGCTGGTCGGTGGTGTACTCGCGGGGGCGGGCGCCGAGCTGCCAGGCGTAGGCGACCAGTCGGCCGAGGTGGGTGTCGCCGTCGCTGTAGTACTCGGCGGTCTCGGCGGTCATCCGGCCGGTGAGCGGGAGCCCGGTGGGCTCGGTGGCCTTGGTGGCGTACTTGGCCAGGTAGCCGGCCACGGCTTCGGGGGTGATCTCGCCAGTGCCGAGGTGGGCGACCGGGCGGACGTCGAGCTGCGGGCCCCAGTGGATGGGCCAGGAGTGGCCGGTGTCGGCGTAGTCCGGCGTGCGGAATCCGGTGTTGGCGACCGCGGCGGCGACGAGTTCGGCGAGGTGGTCGGCGGTGATCTCGGCCGGTGGGGGGAGTATGGCATCCGGGTCGGCGGGATCGATCTGGTCGAGGCGCAGCAGGGCGTGGAAGTGCACGACGCCGCGGCGCTGGTACTCGGCGACCTTGCCGTAGGAGACGCGGAGCTTGACGCCGTGGCGGCGTTCCAGGGGCCGCAGTGACCGGGCGAGGGCAATCATGGTGCGGCGCCAGAGTTCGCCGGCCCAGCCGTTCCACACGACGTGGTGGGCGTGGTCGTAGCAGTCCAGGCAGAGCGGGCGGCCCAGGCAGGGGGCGTGTTCGGTGTGACGCTGGGTGCAGACCAGCGGCTTGCCGTGCGGGCAGCGGCGGATGTCGCGGCGCATGTGGCAGGGCCGCACCTTGCCGGTCGTGCGGTTCGCGACCCGGGTGTGGACCGGGCCGAAGGACGGCGCGGTCGCGGTGGCGAACACCGCCGGATGGGCCGATACGGAGGCGGGCACGCCCTTGCCGCCGACCAGGCCGGCCTTGATGAGCTGGAAGGTGTCGGCGCGGTAGGTCTCCGCGCACGGCGGGCACACGCTGGCGCGGCGGTCGCCGCAGGGGGCGTAGAGGACCCCGTCGGGCATGGTGTGGGTGTGGCGGGTCTCGACGACGCGGCCGGTGGCGCGTTCGACGGTGTGCACGGAGCCGGTCAGCCGGACCGGGCGCACGCAGCCGCGGGTGCTGGCGGTGTGGGCGAGCCAGCGGCCGAGACCCGGGGAGCCCGCGCGGCGCAGCAGCGTCCGTTCGTGCCCGGACCGGAGCGCGGGTGTCGGGGCGGCTGCGGTCATGCCGCTGCGCGGCAAACGAGGGCCGGGTCGGTGTATCGGGCGTGCGCACACAGCGCGTGGCCGAGTTCGTCGGCGGCCGCCGGGGAGAGCGCGACCTCGAGGGGGCGCGGCAGCTGCAGGACCGAGCGGGCGACGAGCAGGACATGCCCGCCGGTGAGGGCGACGCCGAGGTTGACGTAGCCCGGAGCGCGGTAGGCGTGGGGGTCGGCGGTGCGTGCGAGGTCCGGGGCGAGCAGCGCGGACTGATCGCCGGGATGGGCACGCAGCATGCCGACGACGTCGGGTTCGTCGGGCTTCTGGTCGCGGTCGTTCATCGGCGGTCTCACCAGGGGATCGCGGGGAAGTGGTGGCCGAAGTAGTCCCGGGCGATGTGCTCGGCGCGGGCCAGGACGGTGGCGACGTCGGCGGGCGTGCGCCCGGCGGTCCAGCAGGTGAGGTCGGCCCCGTCGAACCGCATGACCGCATCGACCGCGCAGAGGGGATCGACGACGCGGCCGCCGAGGGTGTCGCCGTAGCGGGCCAGGTGTGCGGCGAGGACAAGCACGATCTGGCGGGCGGTGAGGGTGTAGGTCTCGGCGCGCAGGTAGATCGGCTCGTCGCGGGCGGTCACGGTCCGGCCGGTCGCCGGGAACGTGGCCGGCGCCGGGTGGTCGAGGGTGGCGGTCATGGGTCTCTCCGTTTCTGTCGGGAGGTCCGTTGGCGTTCACCAACACCCCCGGCAAATCGCAGATGAGATGCCAGGGATGAGGGTCACCGTCAACGGGTGTTCGGGTCCGTGAGGGCGAGCGCGCGCCGGATGGTTCCGGTGGGCCGGTAGCGGCCCGGGTGCTGCAGGGCGAGCAGCCGGACGAGGCTGGTGAGCACGTCGCGCTTGTGCGGGCCGTGGCAGGAACCGAGGTAGCGGGCCGCGATGAGGTAGCTGTGATGGCCGTGGTGCCGCTGGCCGGTGAGGATCTCAACGGCGAGCCGGATGGCGATCTTCTCGGCGTACCGGCGTTGCCCGGCGGTCATGACCGCGTGCCCGGGCTGGGGGCGGCTGTGTATGACACGGACGTGTCGGCCGGGAGGGCGCCGGCGTCATCGGCGAAGTCGGCGGCGCTGATCGTGTAGGTCTCGACGCCGGCGAGCCGGGACACGAGCCTGACGAGCAGAGCACCGATCACGAGGATGCCGAGGGTGACGATGAGCAGGGTGTTCATGGGCAGACTCCTCCTGTGTTCGGAATAGCGGCGGCTATCCCGAATTCGTGTTCGTGCCGGATAAAAAGCGGTAGACCGCTAACCAGCGGCGCCGTTGCCTCCGCGGATGAGTAGTGCGGTGGCGATTAGGGCGCGGATGGCGCCGTCATCGAGATAGGCGGCCTTGAACCGGCGGGGGATTCCACCCTCGGCGAGCAGCCAGCCGACCCCGCGATCTTCGGGTCGGATGTTCTTGGCGGAATAGCCGTCCTTGGCCCAGCCGACGGACAAGATGATGTCCGAGGACGAGTCGGTGGTGCAGCGGAAGGCGACGCGGAAACCGAACAGGTCCCGCAGCGAGGTGGGAATGATGTCGGCAGACGGGCGCTGGGTGGCAGCGATGACGATGATGCCGGCGGCGCGTCCCCGGGCGACGAGGTCGCGGACGAGGGTCTTGAACTCGTCCTGTTCGGCCGGGGTGCCGATGGTGACCGAGTAGTAGGCGAGTTCGTCGATGACGCAGAGGATCACGTCAAGCCCGTCGGACCGCAGGATCTTGCGGCGGCCGGCGACGTCGAGCAGCCGGTAGCGGGTGTCCATCTCCGCCTGGAGTTCGCGGAGCCGATCGAGGGCGTCGGTGATGGCGTTGCCGACGAACACGTCGGCGACCGAGCGCCACAGCCCGAGTTCGACGACCTTGCCGTCGAACAGCCACAGTCGGCAATCCGTCGACAACGCGGCGTGGGCGATGATCGTGTTGAGCAGGGACGACTTCCCGGAGCCGGGTTCGCCGCCGGTGAGCAGGTTGCGGTACATCAGGGTGACGGTGACCGCCTGACCGTTCTCGTCGATGCCGAAGTGGACCGGGTCGTAGATCGAGAACGCGTCAGGGCGGGACGGGCGGGGCCGTCGGCGCCGTGCGGCGGGCAGGAACATCGCTGATCATTCCTTCGGGCATGTGGTTGGTCTCCGTGAGTGGCCGGGACCCGGGACACGAGCAGGCGCTCCCGGGCCGTCGGCGTCGTGCAGGGCCAGGTCAGACGTAGTCGCTGACGTCGACCCCGCCGAACCCGGTGACGCGGGTGTCGGTGCCCTCCGAGCTGGCAGTCGTGCCGGTGTGCTTCGGTCGTGCCGGTCGCGCGGCGGCCGGCGGGGTGCGGTCGGTGCCTGCCGGGACAGGAACCAGGTCGGCCCGGTTCGGCAGGGGCACCACGGCGGCGATCTCGGCGCCGGTGTCGTGGATGTTGACGCTGACGCCGTCCAGGACCGCGGGTGCGACACTGTCGCCGGTGGCGAGCGGGTCGCGGCGGACGATCTCCACCACGGCGAGGGCCGCTTGCCGGCGGCAGGGTTCGACGCGGGCCTCCTGTGCCCAGCAGGACACGGCGAGGCGATCGGTGATCTGATCGAGGTCCTTGACCGACAGCCCGGCGGGGAGCCAGACTCGGACGCGTTCTCCGACTTCGGAGGGCCGTGACCACAGCAGGAACGGCATACGGCCGTCGTAGGTCATCGTGCCGGTCTGCACGAAGCAGGTCCGGATACGGTGCCGGGTGTACACGCACCAGGACCGGCGCAGGACGTACCGGCGGGACGCCGGGACCGCGAACACGATCAGCGTCGTGCCCGCCAGGGTGATCATCGCGAGGTCGGGACCCAGCTCCGCACGGAGCACGAGGGCCACGGTCACCAGCACGGTGGTGACGGTCAGTTCCGCGCGGTAGCGGACCAGGAACCCGAGCACACGCATCAGCGGGTGCTGCTCGGGACGAGTGAACAACTCCACGAATCCCAGCTGGGAGCCGCGCCGGCTGCCCACGCCGGGGCTTCGGCGACGTGCCATGATGACGATTCCTCTCGCTCATGCTCGATAGGGCGATGTAGCGACAGAGGAGGACGCGGGGCCGGATCAACCGGTCGGGACAACTGCCGGTCCCGTGTCCACCCTTGCCGATCGGCGGTCGAAGAGCCCTTCGTCAGAAGGGCGGATCTCCGAGGTTCTGCTCGTCCTCGACGCGCATGCGGTGCGACAGCACCTGCTTCAGCATGCCGAGGTAGATCATCGCGAGCTCGAAACTCTCGATGGCATCGACCAGGTGCCCGTAGCGGACCGCGACGTCCTTCTTCCGATCGCAGTAGACCAGTGAAACGAACTGGCTCGCCTCATACGCGGCGCTGTGCACGATCTCACGAAGCGAACTCTCGATCTGCTCGTGCACCTTCTTCCGGCTGGCCATGGGCCGGTATCGGCTCTCGTAGTCGTCCTCCTGATGCTGCGGGACGATGGTCACCGGCTTACCGTTGGACTCGGACATGCCGAACTCCCTTCAACGATGATTGGTCGGTTGCTCGGCGATCAGGCCGACTTGGAACCCGAACCGGATCCGCTCATCGGGACCACGGACTTGGCACGAAACGCCACCCGGGAGTTGCCGTTCTGCACCCACGGCATCGCCTGCAGACGCTCTACGGTCACGTATTGACCCTGGCTCACCTTCGGCGGATCTGCGATCGCCACCGTGACCAGAATCGTCTCCGCGTCCGCGTCGAACCAGGCAACGAGCTTCACGGCATACAGGGGCAGGTTCGTGCCGCCGCTCTTGTCGCGACGCTGCACACCGTCCTTGTCCAGGCGCGGTTCGAACTCACCGCTCACCTGAAACTTCACGTCGGAGGTGTCGAGAATGAGATCCATGACTGCTGTGCTCCTTCAGCGGATCAACTTGCAGGAAACGCGTCCGGATGGACGAGTGTCTTCAGCATCGTTCGGAGTCACACGGGAGAGCAGAGGCAGTAATGGGGGCAGCCGGTGGGGGCACGCCTGCCCCCACTTCACATCTGTGAACCAATCGCCGGCCGTTCGGTGGCCGCACCGGTGACCGGCTTCGGCAAGTCACCCGGTCGGGTCCGATCGACTCGGTACCCTCGCCGTGTGGCTGAGGATCAGGAGCGTCCGGCATGGGCAGAGCGGCTGCGTCAGGAGCGCCTCGCGCGAGACTGGTCGCAGTCCGATGTCGTGGCGGCGATGCGGACCTTCGCCGAGGTCCCGCTCCCGGAGGGCCTGCTCGACCAGTGGAAGCGCTGGGAGCGCGGCCGGAACCGGCCGGATGAGTTCTACCGGCCGTTGATTGCGGCCACCTTCGGCACCGTCGTCGAGTCCATCTTCGGTGAGGACCGGCCGCCGACTGGTCGGCGCGGCACCACCGACGAGCTGCTCATCGGCCGCAGCGGCATGGACACCCACGAACTCGTCCAGCGCATCCGGCAGTCCTCGGTCACCGACCACACGCTCGACGCCCTCGCCCTGACGGTGGAGCAGCTGTGCTGCGACTACGCCAGCCGTGACCCGTTCAGCCTGATCACCGAGAGCCGGGAGTGGCTGACCCGCCTCACCGGGCTGCTCGACCAGCGGCTGACCCTCGCCCAGCACCGCGACGTCCTCGACGCGGCCGGCTGGCTGACCCTGCTCGTCGGCTGCCTGGAGTACGACACCGGCCAGGCCCGCACCGCCGAGGCCACCCGGGTGGCCGCGCTGGAGCTGGGCAAGGAGGCCGACAACAACTCGGTCGTGGCGTGGGCCCACGAGATGCGCGCCTGGTTCGCCCTCACCCACGGCCGCTTCCGGGAGGTCATCGCCGCGGCACAGGCCGGCCAGGACGCGGCCCCCGGCCGGTCGGTCGCCGTGCAGCTGCTCGGCCAGGAGGCCAAGGCGTGGGCGCGGATGGGCAACCAGCGCAACGTCGTACGCGCCCTGGAGAAGGGCCGGGTGCTGCTGGACTCGCTGCCCTACCCCGAGCGCCCGGACAACCACTTCGTCGTGGACCCGGACAAGTTCGACTTCTACGCGATGGACTGCTACCGGCTCATCGGCGACGACAAGCTCGCCGACATGCACGCCCGCGAGATCATTCGCAAGACCACCAACGCGGACGGGACCTCGAATGCCCCGATGCGCAACGCCGAGGCCCGGCTCACCCTCGGGGTGGTGGCCGCCCGCCGCGGCGATCTGGCCCAGGCCGCCGCCCACGGCCAGGAGGCGCTGGCCATCGAGCGCAGGTCCCAGCCCTCGCTCCTGATGATCGGCAAGGAGTTGGACGAGGTCCTGCGCCAGCGCTACGGGGCCGAACCCGAAGCCGCCGAGTTCCACGACGCCCTCGTCGAGGCAGCCCGCGGCGCAGCCTGAGCCTGCAGGCACCGAAACTGAGCAGCTATGACACGGTCACTCCAGCCACAGTGTGATCCCATAAGCGCAGCGTCAGACCCTGACTTGACCGCCCAGCAAGTGCTCCCTTGCTTGTCCCTCCTATGTCCACTCTTCCTCTGCAAGCGGTGCAGCGTTGAGCTGGTCGCGCCGCACGCGCCAGTCGGGAAGCAGCTGATCCATGAGCGATGTGAATCGCTCGCCGTGGCTGCGCTCGAGCAGGTGCGTCATCTCGTGGACGGCGATGTACTCGAGGCAGTCAGGATGTTTCGTGGCGAGCTCGAGGTTGAACCAGATGTGGCCGGACTCTCGGTTGCACGAGCCCCACTTGGTCTTCATCCGCCTAATGCTCCACTTGGGCACTGGGCGGCCGACGGCGGGCTCCCAGCGGGCAAGCAGTTCAGGAATTCGCCTGCGAAGCTGCGCGCGCTGCGAGCGTTGTAGGACAGCCAGGCGGCCATTCCGATCCATGCCTGGGGGCACGTATAGCAACAGACGCTCGCCGTCGACCTCGACGTGGGCGCCGCCCGGCCGCTCAATCACCTTGAGACGGTGCCGCCGACCCCAGACGTAGTGGGACTCGCCGGTCACCATCTCGCGTGCCGACTGACGCTCGGCCGACCGCAGCTGCTCCCGTTGCTGCTTGATCCAGGGCAGTCGCTGGATGACGGCCAGGCGGACATCGTCATCATTCAGCCGCTGCGGCGCCGCCACCCGGACCCGCCCAAGCGGTGGGTAGACCCCGATGTGTAGGTTCTTGATGTTCTTGTAGACGACGTCAACGTCGATGCCGCGGACCGTCAGGTAAGCACTAGCGGTACTCATGGCGGGCCTTCAGGAGGTCGAAGAGCTCGTCGAGGCGATCGAAATCCGGTGGCAACGCCTGAGCCAGGGCGCGCTTAACCTTCTTCTCCTTCATCGGGTTGCCAACCCAGGAGTCCGGCTTGGTATGGAGGATGGTGGTGTCGATCTCGACAGCGAGCTCGACCAACGGGTGGAAGAAGTCAATGAGAGCCCGGCGGGCGCCGGTGTCCGCCCAGGCTGGATAGGCCGTATCGGACTCACCCTTGCCGAGCTTCTGGGCGTGCCCCAGCAATTTGGCGATGTAGACCTGGTAGTCGAGCGCTCCCTGGCGCCGTTCCTCGAGGATGGCGTCGAGCAGTTTGGACATCTTGTCGTAGTACTTGGGGTTCAGGGCGTGCTCGTCGATGATCACTTTGCGCATGTTGTTGGTGATCGTCGCGGCGACCGCCTCGGGGTCCCGCTTGATTCCCGCCGGGAGCTTGTCGATCGCACCGGTGCCGAGTTGCACGATGAGATCGATGAGCCCGGCGTCCTCGAAGTTGGTGATGGTTTCCGATGGCTTGGCGCTGATGTAGGTGTCGAGCAGGTGGCGCATGCCGGCCTCGTACTGCTTGAAGTCGATGTCTTCGCCGGCGCCGAGCTTCACCTCGTCGCGAACGTTCGCGTAGTGGGCGATCTCCGTCTTGATGGCTGCTGCCTCGGCCTCACCGTAGCCGGCGGCGGTCATGTCGTTGGCAAGGTTGCCGTAGGCGCGGGTGACCGCGGCGACCGCCTTGTACAGTTCGACGCGCTTCGGCTCGTTGGTCTTGAGTTGCTCGGCGTTGCCAGGTTCCACGGCGCAGAAGTACTCCTGGTATTGCAGGGTGTCCTTCGGCGGCGCGACCGGCTCGCAGAGTGCTCGGATGGTCTCGAGGGCTTCGTCGAGGTCCTCGCGGGCCCTGTCGATGCGGTCGGACAGCAAGCCCTCGATGTCAGCCTTCTCGTAGCCGTCGAGCGCTCCGCTGGTGTAGTCGATGATGGCGGATTCGAGCGAGTTGAACAGATCGCGGTAGTCGACGATGTAGCCGTAATCCTTGTCCTCACCGTCGAGCCGGTTGATGCGGCAGATGGCCTGGAACAGGCCGTGATCGCGCATCGGCTTATCGATGTAGAGGTACGTCGCGGACGGGGCATCGAAGCCAGTCAGCAGCTTGTCGACGACGATGAGCAGCCGCATCTGGCCCGGGTGCTTGACGAAGCGCTCCTTGACCTGGCGCTCGAACTCGTCGACCTTGGCCATGGCCTGGTCGGCCGGCTCGTTGAAGTGGTCGGCGAGCATCTGGCGGTAGATCTCGTACTGGCGCAGCTTCTCGGTGGCGCCCGCGCCGGCGTCCTCCTTGGCGATGTCGCCGGCCTGCGGCGCGTATGAGGTGACGATGGCGCACTTGCCCTTGAAACCGGCCTGGCAGAACAGCTCGTAGAACTTGCAGGCCTGGTAGATGCTCTGCCCAACGAGCAGGGCGTTGCCGCGGCCGTCAGACAGCCGCGGCTTGGTCTCCATGTCGAGCAGGATGTCGTCGACGATCTGCCGGGCGCGCGGCTCGGAGCTGACGACCTTCTGCATGGTGCCCCAGCGCTTCTTGAGCTCGGCGCGGGACAAGTCGGTCATGCCCTTGGTCTTGGCCTCGAACCACAGGTCAACCTTGGCGGGTGAGGTCAGCTCCTGGTCGATGGTGCGGGCTTCGTAGCGCAGGTCGAGCACGACGCCGTCGGCGACGGCCTCGTCGAACTTGTAGGTGTGGATGAAGCGGCCGAAGGTCTCGATGCTCGTCGTCTTGTCCGCCTTGAGCAGCGGCGTGCCGGTGAAGCCGATGAACATGGCGCCGGGTAGCAGCTGCTTCATGGCGTCATGCAGCTTGCCGGACTGGGTGCGGTGGGCCTCGTCGACAAAGACGAAGAGATTGCCCTTGGCCCGGAAGTCCTTCGACACGCTCGCTTGCAGCTCCTTGATGTAGTCGCCCTCGGCGGCGTCACGCGCCACCTCGTCGTCAGAGCCGCGGAACTTGTGGATGAGTGAGCAGACGAGCCACTCGTCGGAGCGGTTGAGCGTGGCGAGCAGGTCGGTGCCGCTCGTCGTGCGGTAGATGGCCTCGTTTACGCCGCTGAACACCTGCTCGATCTGCTCGTCGAGCTCGGTGCGGTCGGTGATGAGCAGCACGCGCGGGTCGGTCTGCTGCTCGCGGATCCACTTGGCGAGCCAGACCATGGTGAGCGACTTGCCTGAGCCTTGGGTGTGCCAAATGATGCCGCCCTCTCGCCGGGTGATGCGTTCCTGGGCCGCCTTGACGCCGAAGTACTGGTTGTGCCGGCAGGTCTTCTTGACGCCGGCGTCGAAGACCATGAAGTCGTGGACGAGCTCGAGCAGCCGGGCCTTCGCGCACAGCTGGATCAGCGCCCGATCGAGCGGGTTGGTGATGTCCGACGGCTCGGGCCAGGCCAGCCAGTACTTCTCCGGTGTGTCGATGACGCCGTAGCGCAGCCCCTCGACGTCATTCCCGGCGAGCACAAGCTGGACGGTCGTGAAGAACGGGCGGATGAACTCCGGCCGCTGGTTGCCGATGGTCTGGCGTATGCCTTCGGAGACGGCCACCTTGGAGCGCTTGAGTTCCAGCGTGACGAAGGCGATGCCGTTGACGTACAGCACGACGTCGGGGCGCTTCGGGTGCTGGCCGAGGACGGTGACTTCCTCAGCGAGGGCGAAGTGGTTGGCCTCGGGGTGCGCCCAGTCGATGAGCCAAACCGTCTCGGTCTGCTCGCCGACGCCGGGTTTGACCTTCACGCCGTAGCGCAGCAGGCCGTAGACGTCGCGGTTGGCTTCGTACAAGTCGCGGCCGCCGCCGAGCGAGGCGTCGCTCTTGAGCTTGTCGATGGCCTTGGTGATCAAAGTGTCGTCGTAGCCGCGGACGCGCAGGTTCTGCGCCAACAACTCGACCTCAACGTTCGAGTTGTTCTCGCGGTACTCCCAATTGCCCAGGTACTCGTAACCGAGCTGGTCACGGAACAGCGTGACCACGCGGTCCTGAGCCAAGCGCTCGATCTGTCCTACATTGCTCATGAGGAAGTCTCCACGTCCGAGGCATCAACCCAGCGCGCAAGCACGCTGAGTGCTGCAAGGTACTCCAACGCCTCTTGCTCGGAGAGCTCCTGATCTGCCTCGTGGCTGAGGGGATTGCGGATACCCGCGAACACGCCTTCGGCGAAGGTCATCGCGCCACGCTGAATCGACTTGTAGGTATCACTTGCCTCCGGCCTTATCCGGCGGAGACGAGTCTTACCTGCGGTCGGAGCATCAAGAGTGAATGCCTGCTTGAACAGGTCGGTCTCGCTAACATCGCGCCGCCCGACCTTGTTCTGGGTCTCGGCATTCAGCTTCTTGATCGCCCCCTCAACGGCTTCCCGATAGTGGCCGGATTGCCACAGAGACTTGGCGCCACCCCAGACCCATGGATGCAGACGCGCGGCGGATAACTCAGGTGCGTTCTCGCCAAGGTTTTCACGTATCTCGTCTTCCCGGGCGATCGCCTCGCGTCCTCTGATTGCCGCCTCGCGATGTCTTGCCCAACGACTGCGCCTCAGACTCACATCCAGCGCCGTCCAACCTACGACAGAGCGGTCGAGAATCTGTTCCACAACATGCGCCATCTTCGCTATCTCGACATCAGGCTGCTGTGTTCTGTATGTTCCGGCGCTGACAACTCCAGATGGCGGAGGTACATGTGTCAGAGACGTCGCTTCGATAAATCGATCCAGTTCCGTAATCGCCCACTCCGCATTCACGACGCAACCTCCAGAGGAAGGCGCGTCCGCCCAGTGAGAAGCTGCTGCATCGTGCCTTGCTTGATGGACTTGGCCTTGTTAAGGCGGCTACGGAGAGCACTGATCACATTGTCAGCATCCACCAGCACCTCAGCGATCGCATCCTGCTCATGTCGTGGAGGAAGTTCGATGCTTACCGAAGCCAGTGCACGGCTATTGATGTGCACGATGGCATCGCCCTGACCTGCGCGAGCTTTTTGCGTCGACACTGCGGGAGTATTTGCGAGGGTCGCGAGATAGATAGGGTTGAAGCTCCCGCGAAATACCACAATGTCGCCGCCAGCTACCGCCGGTTCCTCGCCTATGTAGGCCACGCACGTGCCGATCTCCTCACGCGTCTCGCCAGAGCCCGCGAACATGAGATCTCCCGAGTGAAGGGGCAAGGCGGTAGCCGCGATGTCCGGGCTGACGAATGAACGTGCAGTATCGGTGTAGTTGACGAAGTCTGTGTAGAGCTCGCCATAACGGATACAAGGTATGCCAGACTGGCGCACATCGTCACGCTTGATACCTCGGCCCTTCAGAAAGACTCCGAGGTCACCAAGCGTTACGACCTCCCACGGATCTGTGAATCCGGGCAGCCGAGTCCTGCCCGTCATCAACTGCTGCATCATGCCCTTCTTGATCGCTTGCTTCTTGGCGATCGTACGCTCGAGCGCACCAATCAGGTGGTCGATGTCAAGGAGCGCAGCTGCGATCGCCCTCTGCTCCTCTATCGGTGGCATCGGGATTTGTAGGCCCTTGACGATATCCGTATTGACATTCTGCTGCGAACCCGTTTGGCCGGCTGATCGTAGTTCGCTCTGTAGCGACCTCAAGGTGTAGAGGAGGTAGGTTTGGTCGAGCCCACGCAAGTTCTGGATTGCGACGAAGCCGTCATGAATGCACGCACGAATACCGGTGACGATCGGAACACCCACCGTGGCGGCGATGCTCATGATCAACGTTCCTGGCGGGAGAAGCCTGCTGCGTGTGATGCCGTCAGGCGCGAGCCACTGCGTCGTAGATCTGAGTACGAGCCCATCGGAACGGCCCAGGTCAGCGATACGAACCCACCCCACATCGCTGGTGTCGCTGAACCAACGAGGCGACGCGATCGGTCGTGGCGACGCTCCACGCGTCACGGTTGCATGGTGACCGAGCGGACTTCGTGTCCAAGCCTCAGAGGGCGCGCTCACGAACCGACCCCCATCTCTGCGAGATGTCGCGCCACCTTTGCCTCGAGCTCGCCAAGCGCGGCGTCCAGTTCGCCGACGGTTTCTGTGTAGCGCCGACCCAGCTGCTGTATACGTTCCACAAGCGTGAGCGTGAGCGCCGTGACCTCACCCGCAACGCGGGTAGCGATGGTGGTGTGCCACTTGTCGTCGAGCACGAGCTGCTTGACCTCGGGAAGCGTGAGGTCGACGTACTGCTTGATCGTGGCGCGTTCAAGCTGGGTTTGAGCTTCCTTAGCCTTCTTCTTGGCTCCGCTCTCGAATTTGAGGAACGAGATCACCTTGGCGATCGCCTCGGCCGCTTCATCGTCACCGGCTTCACTGATGTCCGTGAGGGCACTCGATGCCGACTTCTGGGTCACCTTTCCCTTATCATCGAGAGCCTCCCAGAGGAGGCCGTCCTCCACAGCGTGCTCTTCGACGAACTCTTCGAGCTGATGAGTGGCCTCCTCGGCAGCGGCGGTGAATTCATCGAACTGAGCTTGCTGATCTGCCAAGAATCGTCCAACAACGAGGGCCGGTGGGATCAGATCCATGACGTAGCGCTCGGCGATTGCTCCGGTGCCGAACTGGATGTGGGCGTCTTCGAACTTCGGCTTCTTATTCTTATCGTAGCCGAGGATGCGGGCAGCACGAGGTTTTGCAGCCTCCAGCCATCCGTTACCCAGAACGAGGGCGACGTCGTCGTGCATGACGTCGTGCCAGTAGGTCATGAGCCGCTCGTAGACGTCGTACTCGTCGAGCAGCGGGACGTCCTTGAAGCGGGCGAGCAGGTCGTCGCCGAGGTGCGCGATGAGGTCCTTGGGAACGGTCGTCTCATTGATGGACTGCAGGATCGGGCGATGCGCGGAGAACCAGTCATCGACGATGGCGCGGACGTCACTGGCGAACTTCTTGAATTCGTCAGAGTCGAGGATGATCTGCTGCACCTGCTCGAGCGCGATAGCCAAATCGCTGTAGCCCGACCGGTTGTCCTTGAAGAGCGCACTCCTGAGCGACGGGAAAGCGTCCCAGTATCCAGCAAGGGCGTCGAGGTCGCGGTTCGGGATGCCGCCGTGCAAGTGGGCGTGGAGGTCTTGGAGGTCCTCCGGTTCGGAGGAGTCGATGTAACGCGGGATGTTCAGGTTGTAGTCGTTCTTCGGGTCGGCGATCTCGACGAGTGGCACCAGGCGCGAGTAGCGCTCAAGCTCGGTCTGCTTGGTGAAGACGTCGACGATCTTGTGGATGTCCCGGCTACGCAGGCGGTTCTTGTTGCCGTCCTTCATGAAGCCTTTGGAGGCGTCGATCATGAAGACGCCGGTGCGGGCCTGGGCGTTCTCCTTGTCGAGCAGGACGATGCAGGCCGGGATGCCGGTGCCGTAGAAGAGGTTGGCTGGCAGGCCGATGATGCCCTTGATGTAGCCGCGGCGCAGGAGTTGCTTGCGGATGGCCGCCTCGGCGTTGCCGCGGAACAGCACGCCGTGCGGCATGATCACCGCCGCCTTGCCGGCGCTCTTGAGCGACTTGAGCACGTGCAGCAGGAAGGCGTAGTCGCCGTTCTTCTCCGGCGGCCGGCCGAACTCGAAGCGGCCGTAGTCCTGCTCCAGGCCGTTGCTCCAGGACTTGAGCGAGAACGGCGGGTTGACGACCGCGAAGTCGAAGGTCCGCAGCGCGCTACCGGTGGTGAACTGCGGGCTGGTGATGGTGTCACCCTTGCGGATGTCGGCGTCCTCGTTGCCGTGGAGGATCATGTTCATCTTGGCCAGTGCCCAGGTGGCGTTGTCCTTCTCCTGGCCGTAGATGGTGATGCCGCGTGGCGCTTCGTCAGCGACCTTGAGCAGAAGCGACCCGGAGCCGCAGGCCGGGTCGTAGACCGTCTGGTCCTGGCGGGTCTGCGGGCCGATGCCGACTACCTTGGCGAGCACCCGCGACACCTCGGCCGGCGTGTAGAACTGGCCCTTGGACTTGCCGGACTCGGTCGCGAAGTGCCGCATGAGATATTCGTAGGCGTCGCCGAGCAGGTCGTCGCCCTCGGCCCGGCTGCCGCGGAAGTCGAGGTCGGCGAAGATCGTCACCAACCTTGAGAGGCGATCCTGCATCTCCTTGCCGCGGCCGAGCTTCTCCTCGTCGTTGAAGTCGGCCAGGTCGATGACCTTTTCGAGCCCGTTGGCTTCGGCGAGCTTGCCGATGATCTTGTTCAGCTTGTCGCCGATCTCCTTGTCGCCCTTGAGGGCGACCATGTCGTCGAAGGACCCGCCGGCGGGCACGTCGATGAGGCTGTGCGGGTCGGCCTTGGCCTTGTCCGTCACGTACTTCACGAACAGCAGCGTGAGGATGTAGTCCTTGTACTGCGAGGCGTCCATGCCACCGCGCAGCTCGTCGCAGCTCCGCCACAGCGAGCTGTACAGGTCCGACTTCTTGAGAGCCACTACCAGGCCACCTCCTTCGTCACGGAAAGCAACCGAGGAGCAGGCAGAGTGTCGCCTCGGAGATGCTGCAAGGCACGCAGCGCAGCCATGAATTGACCATCCTTCGCACGTCGGGTGCCGGGCGCCGTGACGCCTCGTGCCACGTACGCTGGCGGCAACCCTAATCCGGATCTTCGTGAGCCTGCCCGTCGGTGATGCGACCGATCGGATGCGACCGGCGAACGGTGAAGCTGGCCGCGAAGTGTGACGGAGGTCGCCCGATACGTCTTAAAGATCGACGACAGCCGTGCGGTGAGGACTTTCGATACGTCTTCAAGCCGCTCCCTGCCGGGAGCGGGCCGGACTGCGGCCGGACGGCAAACGACCCGACCCGGCGGCTTTGGGGCCTCTGGGTCGGGTCGTACCTATGGGCCGCCGGCTACGCGCCGGCAGGGTCGGTTGGAGCCGTAGCGGGTCATCCCCGCTGGCCATGATCGTCTTAGCGTGCCCGAACGGCGTCAACCCCGCTGCGCGCCCCGATCCCGCCAGTGGTGGCGTCGCCCAGCTCGGCTCCGGCGCCGCGGTGATCAGGTAGCGGGATCGGGGGTTCCGGGTTGACCCCGTCCGGTCCCGCCAAGTGCCGGCCAGGATCGCGGGGATGGCGCCGCGCGGTCGCCCCCGGTCGCGTTGACAGGTACATGTCGCAGCCCGACCCACTGATAGCGCGGGCTGATAGCAACGGCCGCCGATCAGCCCGGCCAGAGCGCGATCATGCATCGGGGCTCTCCCACGTCACCGACGGACACGGACCGTCGCAGACGCCCCGGCCGAGCCTGGCAGTCAAGGGGTCAGGGGTTCGAATCCCCTCAGCTCCACCCCGGTCAGAGGCTCGCGGAGCGACCTTTCGCAAGATCAGAAGCGAGCTGAGTGACTAACCGGCGTCGCTGATCGGGAAGATGGTGTCCATCGCGGTGGCGCCGTCTTCCAGTACCGGCCGGAGCTGCTGCCGGTACACCGCTTCGGTCACGGCCGTCCCACTATGCTCGACGAGGCGCGAGACGTGTTCCAGCGGCGTCCAGTCCTTCAGGTCGAGCCTCGCGGCGGCGACCACCTTGCGGAACGACCGGCGGACGTTGTGCACCGCAGGCGCTCGCGCGGGGGCGCGACTCCGCCATCGCGACACCCCTGGCCCGGCTCGATCCAGCGTCTCCGCTCTCACTGCATGTGGCAGCGCTCACCAGCGTCTCTCGCTGGTCGGAAGTCGCGGGTCAGCCACTGGGTCTGGTCGTCTCGGCGTGCCAACCTCCCGGTGGGAAGGGTATGAACGATGCAGTTCTATCTCAACGGCTACAAGACCGGCGACCCGTTCATCGAGGACCCGCATCCGTCCGTGGCGGAGCGGCCGGGAAGTCTTCCCCAGGATGTCGACGTCCTGATCATCGGGTGCGGTCCGGCCGGTCTCGTCCTGGCTGCGCAAATGGCCAACTTCCCCGGCATCAGGACCGCGGTCATCGACCGCAAGGACGGTCCGCTCGAGGTGGGCCAGGCCGACGGAGTCGCCTGCCGCACCGTGGAGATGTTCGAGGCGTTCGGTCTGGCTGACCGTCTGGTCAACGAGGCCTACTGGGTCAACGAGGTCTGCTTTTGGCGGCCGGACCCGGAAGACCGGACCAAGATCACCCGTACCGGGCGCATCCGGGATACCGAAGAGGGATTGTCGGAGTTCCCGCACGTGATCGTCAACCAGGCGCGAATGCTCGCCTACCTTCTGGATCACATGGAGCGGTCCGCCAGCAAGTTGGAGCCGTTCTACAGCCTCCACGCCAGCGACGTCCAGATCGACACCAACGGCTCGTCGGAGTACCCGGTGACGGTCGCCCTGCAGCACATGAAGGACCTCGAGGAAACCGGCGAGACCTCGACGATCCGGGCCAGGTATGTCGTCGGCTGCGACGGCTCACGCAGCGGTACCCGGACCGCGATCGGCCGCGAACTGGTCGGCGACCCGATGAACCAGTCCTGGGGCGTCATGGATGTCTTCGCGATCACCGACTTCCCGGACATCCGGCTCAAGTGCGCGATCCACTCCGCGAACCAGGGCAACATCCTCATCATCCCGCGTGAGGGCGGATACATGGTCCGGTTCTACGTCGAGCTGGACAAGGTCAGCGACAAGGAGATGCTCGAGAACCGGAGTGTGACCCCGGAGAAGCTGGTCAAGGTCGCGAATCGCATCCTGCACCCATACACCCTTGAGGCCAAAGACGTCGGGTGGTGGGCGGTGTACGAGATCGGCCAGCGTCTCTGCGACAAGTTCGACGACGTGCCGGTGGCGGAGATGGCCACCCGACTTCCGAGGGTGTTCATCGCAGGCGATGCCTGCCACACGCACAGCGCCAAGGCCGGTCAGGGCATGAACGTGTCCATGCAGGACACCTGGAACCTCGGGTGGAAGCTGGGTGCCGTCCTCAGGGGTTCGGCCAAGCCGGAACTCCTGCACACCTACTCCGAGGAGCGTCAGAAGATCGCCAAGCAGCTCATCGATTTCGACCGCGAGTTCGCCAAGATGTTCAGCGCCCACCCGAGGGAGTCCGGCGGCGGCGAGGGAGAGGGCGTCGACCCGGAGGAGTTCCAGCAGTACTTCATCACGCAAGGCCGTTTCACTGCGGGAACCGCAACCAGGTACGCCCCGTCAATGATCACCGCCGAAGCGATGTTCCAGCACCTCGCGGAGGGCTTCCCGGTCGGGATGCGCTTCCACTCTGCCCCGGTCGTCCGGTTAGCCGACGCCAAACCGGTCCACCTCGGCCACGTCGCTCGGGCGGACGGCGCCTGGCGCATCCATATTTTCGCCGACCGGAACGACCCGACCACCGGAGGCTCGCTCGCCCGGGAGCTGTGCGAGTTCTTGGAGTCGGACGCGTCTCCGATCAAGCGCTTCACGCCGGCCGATGCCGACCCCGACTCCGTGATCGATGTCCGTGCCATCTTCCAGCAGGGGCATCGTGAGCTGGCCGTCGAGAAGATGCCGTCGGTCCTGCTGCCGAAGAAGGGCAGGTTTGGCCTGGTCGACTACGAGAAGATGTTCTGCCCGGACCCGAAGGCTGATGACATCTTCGAGCTGCGAGGCGTGAACCGCGAGACGGGCTGCATGGTCGTCGTCCGCCCGGACCAGTACGTCTCGCACGTGCTCCCACTGCACGGACACGAGGCACTGGTCGACTTCTTCGCCGGGATCCTGATCGACGCCAAGCGGTCCCTCAGAGCGCGCGCAGCGGAACGACGCCAATCGGTCACGCAAGATCTGCAGCCAGCGGGCAAGTGAGCGACAACCGCCGCGTCGAGCAGCGGACCGGTGTGGACGACAACAGACAGGACGACCAGTCCGCACACCGTTGCGCCGCTGCTGGCGGCTTGACTCCCAGTGCCTGGCAGTCAAAGGTCAGGGGTTCGAATCCCCTCAGTTCCACCCATGTCAGTGGACCGCGTCCATCGCGGCCCCGTTCGAGACCACGACCGCGTCGGATTTATCGCCCATGCGGATCGGCCTGCCCCATGGCATGATCGGCGTTTGGGCCGGGGGAGTCGTGTCCTTCGCGGTTGCTGGCTCCCAGACGTCGGTCATGAGGCGTATCGGCAGCGAAGCCCATCCGCGAGCGTCGGAAATGGAACGTACGCCACGCGTCTGCGGTGGATGTCCCGTTCTTGCCGAGCGCTGCCTGCCGGATCGGTTCCATCGGTCAGGCGGCCGCAGCGTTGACCATGATCATCGGTTACGGGACATCCGCGCCACTCATGGCGCCTACGTCCCTCAGTCGATGATCATGGTAGAGATGATCCGGTGCTGAGGAGGCCGGATCTGGCGCGAACGACGCTACGCGGACTCGGGCAGCCCCCGGATCCGCTCGGTCTCCTTGGCGATCTCCCAGAGGGGGCACGGCCACACCGGCGACGCCTTCGTCGGGTACTGGCAGCCGCGGCAGTGTCCGGTCTCGTCGGCCGTGTGCTCGACGAGGATCCGGCTCAGGTCGGAGGGGGAGTACGTGAACGCCAGGATCTCCGCGATGCCGCGGATCTGGTCGGTCGGCTGCTTCGTGGCGCGCACGGCGTGCAGTCTGCCGGTGTCCGGCGCGCGGATGCAAGGTACGTCTGCACGTGCATTCAGGGGTGCGAGACCGCCGGGTGAAATCGCCGTTTGCGAGGCAGCCGAGAAACGAGATGGCCATCCCGTATTTCTGCTGATGGCACCGAGGATGGGGGCGGGACGCCATCGGATCTGCGGCGCCGCGGGACGTGACGGAAAGCACCTTGCAGGCGAACGTGCAGCTGCAAGCTGCTACTTTCGGCCCGCCATGACGCTACAGACTCCCAGCGAGGGGGATGATCGCATGCCGAATCAGGATCGCGACGACAGCTCTGCGGCACGACTTCATGGTGCTGTGTGGCGCAAGAGCAGCTTCAGCGGCCAGCACGCCTGCGTGGAGGTGGCGAACCTGGACGGCGGCGAGGTCGCGGTGCGCCACTCCCGTCATCCCGGCGGCCCGGCGCTGGTCTTCACTCCCGCCGAATGGACGGCGTTCGTGGCCGGAGTGCAGCACGGCGAGTTCGGTCCCCCCACGGATGGGTCCGCCCGCGGAACCGTCTGAGGGGCCAGCGGCTCCGCGCACTGTCCCCCCGGTGCGCGGAGCCTCCTCCGGCTCAGATCCCGGCGAGCGCCTTCGTCAGTAGCTGGCGGGACCGGTCGGGCGTCTCCGCGTCGACCGTCAGGCGGTCGAACGTCCGGCTGTACAGCTCGACCTCGTCCCGATTGTCGAGGTAGAGGGCGCCGCTGAGGTGCTCGATATAGACGACGTCGGGCAGCTCCGGCTCGGCGAACCGGAGGATCGTGAACGGGCCCTCCGCGGCATACCCGCTCAGCTGGTTCGGAACGATCTGAATCGTGACGTTGGGCAGCAGGGCCAGCTCCAGCAGGTGCTCGAGCTGCTCCTTGAGCGTGCGCGGTCCGCCGATCGGCCGGTACAGGACGGACTCGTCGAGCACCGCCCACAGCTTCGTCGGCGCGACGCCGGTCAGTATCTTCTGGCGCTTCATCCGCAGCGTGATCCGCCGTTCGGCGTCCGGCGGCGTGTACTCCGGCCGTCCCCGGGTGAGGATGGAACGCATGTATGCCTCTGTCTGCAGCAGACCCGGGACGAACTGCAGCTCGTAGTCCTGGATCCGCGTCGCCGACTCCTCCAGGCCCACGAAGCCCTGGAACCAGTTGGGCATCACGTCGTTGAACGGGCGCCACCAGCCGGGCTGGTTCGCCTGCCGGACCATGTCGAGGAAGGCCTCGCGCTCGTCGGCGTCGGTGACCCCGTAGGTGGTCAGCAGGTCGGCGACGTCCCGCTCCTTGAATGCGACCCGGCCGAGTTCGAGGCGGGAGACCTTCGAGTCCGAGGCGCGAATGACATATCCGGCGTCGGCCCGCGAGATGCCCGCCGCCTCGCGGAGGCGTCGCAGGTGAGAGCCGAGCGCAATGCGTCGGGCGGTCGATCCCCGAGTGGGCTCCTCCCCGGCAACGGCTGCCTCGGAGCGGCCACGCTCGGCCATATCGCTCCTCCCTGTTGACCATCCGACTCGATCCGCCGGTGAACCGTACACGGCAATCGTCGGCGGGGAACGTCCGTGCCCGACCATATCGAGTAGCGATGGCAATGATCGGACACCTGATCGAGTGATCGTGGAGGGCTGATCCGCTCGACCATCCGATGCGGACCTTTCCCCAGCTCAACCACGGTGAACAGGCCATTCGACGCCGCTGTGGCACAACGGAGAGGGGAGGGCCCGTATCCAAGCTGGACTGTGCGGCGTGCGATAGGTTGGCGACTCGCAGTCGCCAAAGGAGCAGCCCATGAGTGAAGCCCATCTGCCGTCAACTGCGATAGACCCCACCAAGCCGTCCATTGCCCGGGTGTACGACGCGAGCCTCGGCGGCAAGGACAACTACGAGGTCGACCGGCAGGTATGGGAGCAGATCAAAGCGGCGGCCCCGAACCAGGGGGCGGTCAGCCAGATGAACCGACGCTGGCTGGTCCGGGTGGTGCGCTACCTCGCCGAAGAGGTCGGCATCGACCAGTTCCTCGATCTGGGCAGCGGGCTGCCCACAGTGGAGAACACCCACCAGGTGGCGCAGTACCACAATCCCGAGGCGCGCGTGGTGTACGTCGACATCGACCCGATCTGCAACGCCCACGGACGGGCGCTGCTGGAGGAGAACGAGTACACCCACTTCGTCGAGGCCGACTTCACCCAGCCGGCCACCGTGCTGGAGGCTCCGGACGTCACCCGCTGGCTGGACTTCGACCGTCCGATGGTGCTGATGCAGTGCGGCACGCTGCATCACGTGCCCGACGAGGACGATCCCGCGGGCCTCATGCGGCCCTACCTCGACGCCCTGCCCGCGGGCTCGTTCGTGGCGATCACCCACTTCTGGGACCCGGGCGAGGAGAACGCCGAACTGCACGCGTTCGCGCGCAACCTCGAGGCGGGCCTGATGCATCTGGGCTCGGGCTGGTTCCGGCACCGCAGCGAGATCGCGGCGATGTTCGGCGATCTGGAGATGCTGCCCCCGGGGCTGACGGAGCTCGAAGAGTGGTGGCCCGCCGGACCGCCGGCGCGGGAACTGCACCCCGAGCAGCACCTGATCCTCGGCGGTGTCGGCCGCAAGCGGTAGTCGTCCGTCCCTCACCATCGGAAACGAGAGGCCACCCATGCAACCGAGTGACCAGCAGGCGGTCCACGACAAGCTCGTCGAGGTGCTCGCGGCGACCAGTTCGATGTATCTGGCCACCTCGGAGGACGACGTCTGGAACGCCGGGGCCTTCTACGCCGAGCTGGATCCGTTCACCCTGACGCTGGTTCTGGAGACGGGCGGTACCACGCTGCGCAACCTGCGCGGCAACCCGACGGCCGCGATCGTCATTGCGCCCAATGGCCCATTCCAGCCGTTTCTCCAGGGGCGAGTGCGGGCGACGGTGTGCGACACGGCCGGCAAGCAGGCCACGATCGAGGCGCTGCTCCGCAAGGATCCGCAGGTCAAACCGCTGGTGGAGGCCGGTCCGGTGGAAGCGGTCGAGCTGGCCGTCTCGCTGTGGCGGGTGACGGACATCAGCTCGGGATGGCTGCCGGGCAAGGAACTGACTCCCGCCACCGTCCCTGCCTAACCCCGGATCCACGGTCGAGCTGGTTGGTTGGCGGCGCCTGAAAGATCAAATGCCCCTTGAGCTGGAGGATGTCGGTTGTCGAGGCCGATCATGACTCCGAGCAGAGAGGCATCTGACGGGTTCGAGCATCTCACGCCCGCCGCGTCATGTCGGTGCGGTTCAACGAGCCGAATCTTGTGGTGCGACACCGAGTCGCTCACCGTGAGCGGGCTGCGTCGATCAGAGGACCGGTGATGCTGGTGACGTAGCTCCGGGCAAGTGCTCAAACGTCCGTCTCCTGCCCCGGCGCGCGTTGCAGGCTCCTGGTCTGCGGAGTGCGAAGCCCGGGGTCCGTGCCCAAGGAGCCCCTGTTCCATCCGGGGATCACCAGGCCAGGAAGAAGGCCGGGCGGGTGAACGTGAGTGAACCCTTGATGACGCCTCGTTATCGGACAGCCTCGGATGATGGGATGTGGACCGAGGCGATAGGACCTTGCCCTTGGCAGAGGGGGCGCATGGTGGTCGGAGGCACGAGACCGGCCACGAGAGCACCACGAGGTCTCGGGGTAAAGAGGGCACCCACTCCGGTCGTGACTCGAGTGAGTGGAAAGTGGAAACCCCGTCGTGATCCAGACGGACGTCGAAGCCATCGGCGCCGAGGTCTGCTAGGCCGATCGTAAGAGGGGCGGAACCCCTCGGCGGGACAGGATGCCCAAGAAGCGAATGCCGGTGGCCGAAAGGCACAGGAAATCCACGGACAGCGTGTGTCGGCAACCTCCGTCGACCGCCGTGGCATCACTGGCCGGATAGCAACCTGAAAATGGTTGGGACCGAGAGGGTGCCGACGTGGGCAGGTGACGCACGCACCACCCGGCACGCGGTACGACGACGCGTTCACCTGGCACGGCCAGTTCCGCGACGCCGGCGGCGGTCTCACCTTCCTCGGACTCTTCGCTGCCTGCCTGGCGACCCGCACAGTCTTCGCACGTCGCTGGGGCGTCGTCTGCGCGGTCGTCGTCGCGGTCGCTTGGATCGCCGCCAGCGCAATGGCGGTCGTTGCGTTCTCCGACGCCTCGACGTCTCTGCCCTGGGGCCTCGCCGAGCGCGTCGCCCTTTTCGCAGGCCTCGGATGGCTCATCGCCCTCGCGCTCCACCTGGCCAACACTGCCACTGGCATGAGAGAACCGTGATTGCCGACGATCACGACCACCGGTGCTGCCTCCGACCAGCAGCCCGGATCGTTGCTCGACGCCGCTGCGGCAACGGCACCCTCGCGATAGCGCTCGCCGCGCACGTGCCGTCCAGCTCACCCCTGCCTTCCGCCCGAGGCCCGCAACCCGCTCACCCCGCACACCTCGTCACGTATCTCCGCGCTCGCCACTCATGCGCGCGAGCATCCGCTGGCTGAGCACGACGTCGTGCGGCAACCGCCGGAGCTGGGCCGCATCGACGACGACGCCCTGCCGCTGGAGGATCTGCTGCAGGTAGGCCCAATGGTCGGCTTCCATGTCCTCCTGCGAGCGGCCGTCGAACGGCTCGTCCGGCCCGACCACCACACGCGCCGTCTCCTGAACGTCGTCCACGGTCTGCGCGGCCCAGATGTCGGGCATGTCATCGTCCCGGGCGGCGTCTTCGGCGGCGGTGCTCGCCCGGGTCAGCCGCGACAGGCCCCAACCTCGGTCGTTCAGCAGCACCACCCGGCCGCCGTCGGAAAGCTCCGCCTCGTGGCGGGCCGACACGGACATCTCCCTCAGGTCTGCTTCGTGGCCGTCGATGTCGACGAACGTCCCGAGGCAGGTCAGGACGGCCATGTGCTCCTCGTTCCCATCGAGCGCGTGGTGATCAGGCGGGCTGGTGGAAGCGGCGGTGCAGGTCGCGAACCTGCTCCGCGAGCCCAGGCGCCGGACCCTCGACGGCCACGCCCGGCGCGACGTCAGGGATCGGCAGCATCCGCACCGGGGGCGGCGGGACGCCGAGTGCCCGGAGCCAGGACGCGAGCTGCTCGGCAGAGCTCGCGTAGACAATCCGGCCGAGGCCCACCCAGGCGTGAGCGGCGGCACACATAGGGCAGTGTTCGCCGGACGTGTAGACGGTCGCCGCCGCGCGTTCGGCCGGGGTGAGATGGTCCGCTGCCCAGCGCGCGAGCGCGAACTCCGGGTGGCGGGTGTGGTCGCCCCCGGCGACCCGGTTGCGGTCCTCGGCGAGCACCCGGCCCTCGGCGCCGACCAACACCGAACCGAACGGCTCGTCACCCGCCGCCAGCGCCTCGGCGGCCAGTTCCACGCACCGCCGCAGGAGGTTCACGTCGCGATCGTCCACGAACCGATCCTGCCCGAGGGCCCCGACGACCGACGCGACGGCCTTGCCGTCGACCGGAAGCGTGGCGGGCGGCTCGATCGTGACACCCTCGTCGACGTGCGGATCGCTGTGGTCGAGGCCGGCGTCGTCGGGCTGTCGGTGACCGCCCAACTCCTTGCCCGCGGTGCCGAGGTGACCTGCTACGAGCGGTCCGCCGTGGTGATGGGCGAGCGGTCGGCCGGCTCGTCACGCATCTTCCGTCTCGCGCACGCGACACCCGGCCTCGTGCGGCTGGCGCAGCAGTCCCGGAACGGTTTCCGCGAGTGGGAGCTGGCCGCCGGCGTGCCGATGGTCGGCCCGCAGGGCTGTGCCGGGTCGGCCGGGCAACACCGTCGTGCACGAGCACGTCCACGCCGTGGAGGACACCGCGTCGGGCTCAGCCGGAGCGGGTCGGTGCTCGCGGTCTCCGGGAACAACCGGTTCAAGCTGGCGCCGCTGCTCGGCGAGGTGCTGGCGGAGGCGCGCGTGGAAGGCTCGACGCCCACGGTGGACGAGCTCGTCGCGACGCCGTCGAGCGCCTGACCGCCCAGGTGGCACCGTCGCCCGCCGACCGCCGCCGGAGACGACAACCGCCTGTGCCCGGTCCGCGGAACCGCTACCTTGGCCGCGGTGGACTCCGAGACGACTCGGCTGCTCCAGGCGACGGAGGCGGCCCGCGAGCGCGGTGACTGGCACACGGTGCACCGGCTGCTGCGTGATGCCTATGAGGGCGGAACGCGACTCCCGGCAGCGGCCCTCGCCCATCTCGGCCTGGCCGCGTGGTGGCTGGGTGAGGTCGGCGAGAGTCTCGAGATCGGTGAGGAGTGCCACCGCCGGTTCCTGGCCGAGGGCGACGAGGAGGCGGCGGCAGCCAACGCGGTGGACGTGGCGGTCACCTGGATCCTGCGCGGCGACGTCACGATCGGGTCCGGCTGGCTGGGTCGTGCCCGGCGGCTGCAGGAGGGACGTCCGCCCGGGCTCGCCCACGGACTCCTCCGGTACGTCGAGTGTCTGGGGATGCTGGGCGAGGCGGACATGGAGCGGGCGGCCGACGGCGGGCGGGAGCTGCAGCGGCTCGGCGCAGAACTCGGCGAGAGCACCCTGACCGCGCTGGGACTCGCGGTCGAGGGGGTCGCCGAGGTCCGCCTCGGCCACGTCGCCAACGGACTCAGCCTGCTCGACGAGGCGATGCTCCCGGTGGTCGCCGGGGACGTGCAACCGGAGTATGCCGGTGGGATCTACTGCGACATGATCGCGGTCTGCCACGACCTCGCCGACCCGCAACGTGCGCGGCACTGGACCGAGACCACCGAGCTCTGGTGTGCGCAGTTCTCCAGCGCGGCGATGTATCTGAGCATCTGCCGCGTCCGTCGGGTCCAGCTGCTCAACCTCGCCGGTGCGTGGAGCGAGGCCGAGCGCGAGGCGCTGCAGGTCTGCCTGGACGTCGAGGGAATCAACGCATCGGTGGTGGCGGAAGCTCACTGCCAGCTCGCCGAGATCCACCGGCTCCGCGGGGAACTGGATCAGGCGGCGCGCGCGCTCGAGCAGGTACGGGTACGCGGCGGGAACACCCAGCCCGAGGAGGCCCGGCTGGCGCTGGCCCGCGGCGCGGGCGACGAGGCAGTCGAGGGGCTGCGACTGGCTCTCGCCCGTAGCGGAGGCGACCGGTTGCACCGCGCGCCGCTCCTGCTCGCGCAGGCGGAGGTGGGGTATCGGACGAGCGACCCTTCGGCTGCGGCGGCCGCCCGGCTCGAGCTCGCGGAGATCAGCGCGAGCTTCCCCAGCCCCGGGATGAGGGCCTGGGCCGCGCACGCCCACGGCATGGCGCTGCTGGCGGCCGGGGACCACGAAGCCGCGCTGGCCCCGCTGCGCACGGCGGTCGGAGGCTACGAGGCGATGTCCGCGCCGTACGCCGCCGCTCAGGCGCGGCTGCTGCTCGCCGACTGCCTGCGCGACCTCGGGCACGACGAGAACGCCGACACCGAGGACCTGGTCGCCAGCCGGTCGCTGGCTGACCTCGGCGCCACGACGTCCGCGCGCCGAGCACCTCCCGGGGGGCTGACCAGGCGCGAGGCCGAAGTGCTGGGCCGGGTCACCGAGGGCGAGACCAACCGCCAGGTCGCCGCCGCGCTGCACATCAGCGAGAAGACCGTCGGACGCCACCTCTCGAACATCTACCTCAAGCTCGGCGTCGCCTCCCGCACCGCCGCGTCCGCCTGGGCCCACGATCACGGTGTCCGGGCGCCCCGGGCGAGTTCCTGACTACGGCATTCGCTGTATGTCGTGCCCCACATCGTGGCGCTTCTCCCGATGCCCGGCGCTGCCTGGCCTTCCTAGCGTGGCGGAGTCCGCAGCAGCGAGAGGAGCCGTCATGACCACCACTGACATCGCCCCCCGGACATCGATCGACCCGGCCGCGGCAGAGGAGTTCGCCGGCCGGGTGCTCACCATCTTCGACAACGCCGCGGCCGCACTGATGATCAGCATCGGCCACCAGACCGGGCTGTTCGACACCCTCACCGGGCTGCGCCCCGCCACCAGCCGCGACGTCGCTGACGCCGCCGGCCTGGACGAGCGCTACGTGCGCGAGTGGCTCAAGGCGATGACCACGGCCCGCGTCGTGGGGTACGACCCCGAGGCACAGACCTACCGCCTGCCGACCGAGCACGCCGTCTCGCTGAGCCGCGCCTCCGGGCCGAAGAACCTTGCCGTGCTCACCACCTTCATCTCCATGCTCGGCGAGGTCGAGCCCGCGATCGTCGAGTGCTTCCGTACCGGTGGCGGGCTGCCCTACTCCGCGTACCCGCGCTTCCACGAGACGATGGCGGGGGTCAGCGGCGCGGCCGTCGACGGCGCTCTCCTCGACGTGCTCCTGCCGCTCGCTCCGGGACTCGTCGACCGGCTGCGGCGTGGCATCGACGTCCTCGACGTCGGGTGCGGCCGCGGCCACGCGGTGAACCTGATGGCCGGCGCGTTCCCGGCCAGCAGGTTCATCGGCTACGACTTCTCCGAGGAGGCCATCGGCTGGGCTCGCGACGAGGCCGCCGAGCTCGGCCTGACGAACGCCGGGTTCGAGGTCGTCGACGTGGCCCGGATGCGCGACTCCGGGCGCTACGACCTGGTCACGGCGTTCGACGCCATCCACGACCAGGCCGACCCGGCCGGCGCACTGGCAGCCGCGTTCCGCGCGCTGCGATCCGGCGGCACGTTCCTCGCCGGCGACGTCAAGGCCTCGAGCAACCTGGAGGACAACCTGGGGATTCCGTGGGGGACCTACATCTACACCGTCTCGACGATGCACTGCATGAGCGTCTCCCTCGGCCTGGACGGGGCCGGCCTGGGTACCGGCTGGGGCCACCAGCTGGCCTCGTCGATGCTGGCCGGTGCCGGCTTCACCGACGTGAAGGTCAACGAGGTGGAGGCCGAGCCGTTCAACCTCTACTACGTCGCCCGAAAGCCCTGAACCGGACCATCGGGGGACGATCGGCGGATCGGCACCGTCGCCGGACAGCTCAGGAGTACGTGCGAACCGGCGGAGCCGTAGCGGGGGCTCGGGTCGGTGCCGATCCGCCTGGCGGCTGAGCCCGCCCGTGTCCCCCCGCCCGTGCCCCGCTGTGGATCAGAAGGTCCAGCGGGTTGCGCCGCCGGGCTCCTCGGACATCACGGCGTACGCCTCCTCGAGGCGACGTCGTAGCCGTGGATGGCGACGCCGAACGCGCAGCGGGGGTCGCGCTCGACGTTGCAGATCTTGCTGAACCGGGGCCACCGCAGAAGTAGTAGCGTCCGTCGATCCAGGAGGCACCGACCGCGGTCATGTGCGGACAGCCGTCGTGGTCGATCGTCGACAACCAGCAGGTGTGATGGCCGGGTCCGCCGGTCCCCGGTTCCTGGGTGAGGTTGGTCGCCAGCCGCCGGCGGACGGCGTCCCAGCCGAGCGGGGCGAGCGCGTAGAGGTCGGCCAGGTTCTTGGTGCTCGATCCGTTCGCAGACATGTCCTACCGACGGACTCGCGTGCCGGATCCATCGGTGCGGCGCGCCCACCGCGCTCCGCCGGACCGGTGCGCTGAGGTCGATGTCCTCGGACAGCCGGCCGTCGGAGACGACGCTGCGGATCTGCTCGGCGGCGCCCTACCTCCTCGCCGGTGGCCTGTTCGGGATCTTGTTGGTCGCCGCCGCCGCGCTGACGGCCGGTGCAGTGGTTGCCGGCATCGTCGTCTATGCGGCTCTCGCGGCGGCGCTGGCGGTGGCTTGGCTCGGCTGGCTCGTCTCCGTCGGCCTGCTGCGCGGTGGCGACCTCGGGGTCCGGGTACTGCGCCGGGCCGCGCCACCTGCCATCACCCGAGCTGCAATTACCGCAACCGGCTTCCCGCGCATCGTTGCCGGCAGTGCGGGGAGACCCATTACGCCATCCGTGCAGGCCGGCTCGGTGCGTTCATCCGCCGCTGTGGATGCGGCGCACAGCTGCCAACCACGGTGCTGGGGGCCGCGGCCCAGATGGTTGCCGTCTGCCAGAGGTGCGACCGTCCGTTGCTGGCGGGGCCGCGTGCTCACCGACATCGTCGTCCCGGTGTTCGGGCCGGCGTCGGCGGGCAAGACTCGCCTGGTCTTCGCCGGAAGGGTCACGTTGAACCAGCACATGAAGGCGATCGGCGGGGCCCTTCGGCCGATGGGGACTGAGAGCGAGGCGACGTTTCGACGTGCGGTCGACGTGATCGGCTCGCAGGTTCAGACCGCGAAGACCGATGCCGGGGCGCCTCCCGCGGGAATCACGGTCCGTCTCGCCCACGCCCACCGACCCTCGACGATGCGCAGAGGCTCGTGCTCGTGCTCGACCCGTTCTCGATTCCCGCCGTCGCCGACGAGCTCGTCGGCTCGCTGGCATCCCTGCTCGCGGCCGCCTCGCCCGCGCGGATGCACCCCGAGGAGTCCTATCAGGTCACGGTGAACCGGTTGCGGGCCCAGAAGGTGAAGCTCCACCGAAAGCCGCTCCCCGTTGCCGTGGTCAAGGCGACCTGCTCCTCGGCCTGCCTCCCGCTCGGGGGATCGGTCCGATCTCTCCGGCGCGACCGCTGCTCTGGATCATCGGGCGCAGCGGGATGCCGGAGTCCGCGCGGGTGTTGACGGGCGCGTCGTGAGGAGTTCGGGGCCGCCGCACTACACGGCCTTCCGCATCGTGCTGGTTGCGGTGCTCACCGTGCTGGTCAGGGCGTGATGTGGTGGGTGGTGCAAGCCGGATTCCTCGAGGGCCTGCTCGACGGGCTGGGGATTCCCTGATGATCATCGGCATCGGTGTCCCGACTTCCCGACGATGCGGGTGGATGTGGATCGGGCGCTGCCGGCAGATCTGTCGTGGGACGACGACGGTGACAGCGCCGTCCGCGACCATCGGGAACCGGCAGCGGACGCTACGCGGACTCGGGCAGCCCCCGGATCCGCTCGGTCTCCTTGGCGATCTCCCAGAGGGGGCACGGCCACACCGGCGACGCCTTCGTCGGGTACTGGCAGCCGCGGCAGTGTCCGGTCTCGTCGGCCGTGTGCTCGACGAGGATCCGGCTCAGGTCGGAGGGGGAGTACGTGAACGCCAGGATCTCCGCGATGCCGCGGATCTGGTCGGTCGGCTGCTTCGTGGCGCGCACGGGCCGCAGTCTGCCGGTCGCCGGCGAACCGATGCAAGGCAGGTCCCCACGCGCACCCCGGGGTGTGGCGACAGCAGGGTGGAACCACCGCTCGCGAGGCGGCCGGGAAGCGCGCTGACCACGGCGCATACCCGTTGGTCGAGCCGATGATCGGGCAAGTCGTCAGCAGATCCGCGATGCCGCATGGACGTGATGGAAACCACCCTGCAGGCCGGCGTGCGGTTGCGTACCGCTACCTTCGGGCCGCCAACTGCATCATGCTCACAGCGAGGGGATGAGCGCACACCGGACCGGGAGCGCGACGTCAACTCTGCGGCGCCGATCGCCGCGAGCGCCCGACCCGATCAAGAACCGATCAGGAGCGAGCGCCGCAAGAGCCCGGACTCGATCGCGGCGACCACCTCACGACGACGGGCGAGCCGATCCGCGACCAACCCGGGCGGTTCGACCGCGGCGAGATCGTCCGCGGCGTCCTCGACGTGGCGCAGCCACGCCCGCGCGGTCTCGAGATAGGCGGCGGTGACGTCGTGCTCCTCGACCTCGACGAACCCGGCCGAGCGCATCAGGTTCCGGTAGTTGCCGTGGCTGGTGACCGCGGGTGGGCCCGCCTCGGCGGCCCGGCGCCGGGCGGCCGGGGAGAGGCCGGGGGCGACGTGGATGGTGAAGAACGCGGTGCGCCCGCCCGGGCGCAGAACGCGGCGGCTGGCTCTCAGCACGGAGAGCTTGGCCGTCAGTCAACACAGCACATCGGCATGGCCGACCGCGTCGAAGGTCTCGGCGGCGAAGGGGAGGTGCTGGCCCGACGCCGCGACGACCGCACACCGCGCGTCGACTCCCTCCCGCGTCGCCCGCCGGTTCGCGATGGCGAGGCCGTCGACGGGCAGGTCGGTGAGCACCACCGCGCAACCGGTGCGGGCCGCAAGGTACAGGCCGGGCCATCCGCGGCCGCTGCCCAGCTCGAGCAGCCGCCGGCCCGGCCGCAGGTGGAGGTGACGGGCGAGCTCGTCGGCCTGGGTGCGGGTGGTGTAGCCGTCGGCGCCGAAATCGGCGCCGATGACTCGTCGTTCGATGCGATCGGTGACCGCGCCGCGCGGAAGCGGTGGCAGGCTCATCCCGGCGTCCCGGACGTGACGCGCGGGTGGGTTTCGTACATGCGTGCGGCGACCAGCAGCCCGGACGCGGCGGTCAGCGCGGCCACGACCCAGACCGCGGCCCGGAGGCCGAAGGCGTCAGCGAGCAGCCCCGCGGCCAGCGCGCCGACCGCGAACCCGCCGTCGCGCCAGAGCCGGTACACCCCGACCGAGCGGGCCCGCCACACCGGATGCGCGACATCGCCGATCGCCGCCAGCAGCGTCGGGTACACCATCGCGGTCCCGGCGCCCAGCAGCACCACGGCCGCCGCCCACACGCCGAACGTGTCACCGGCCGCGACCAGAGCCAGCGCCGCGCCCTGCAGGAGCATCCCGCCCGTGATCCAGGGTTTGCGGCCGGTCCGGTCCGACAGCGCCCCGGTGACCAGCTGCCCGAGCCCCCACACCGCCGGGTAGAGCGCGGCGAGCACCCCGATCCGGGCGACCGACAGGCCGGCCGCGGCGAACAGCACGGGGAACAGCCCCCAGGCCAGGCCGTCGTTGAGGTTGTTGACCATCCCGGCCTGGCTGGCCGCGGACAGCGCGGGCTCGTGGAAGCTGGTCT
Source organism: Pseudonocardia asaccharolytica DSM 44247 = NBRC 16224 (assembly GCF_000423625.1). Taxonomy (GTDB): domain Bacteria; phylum Actinomycetota; class Actinomycetes; order Mycobacteriales; family Pseudonocardiaceae; genus Pseudonocardia; species Pseudonocardia asaccharolytica. The sequence continues at coordinate 25,191 of NZ_AUII01000010.1, read as the reverse complement.
GGGTGAACACCTTCCGGTTGCTGAGCTCGGCATGCAAGTGGTCGTGGCGCCCGTCCGGGCGGGCGGTGTGGGAGGCGGCCTCGAGCCGGGCGTGTCCGCGGGTCTCGCGCACCGCCAGCGTGGACAGGCCCAGCCCGAGGGCGGCGAAGGCGATGCCGAGGTAGAAGGGTTCGGGGCGCAGCCCGTAGCGGGCGGCGAGGTAGCCGGTGGCCAGCGCGGTCGCGGCGACGGCGAGGTAGCCGGCGGCCTCGTTGAGCCCCATCGCCAGCCCGCGGCGTCTCGGGCCGACCAGGTCGATCTTCATGATGACGGTGGTGGACCAGGTCAGGCCCTGGTTGAGCCCCAGCAGCACGTTGGCCGCGATCACCCAGCCCCAGCTCGGCGCCCAGATCAGCAGCAACGGTACCGGCAGCCCGATCAGCCACCCGACGACCAGCACCGGTTTGCGGCCGAACCGGTCGCAGAGCGTCCCGGCGATGTAGTTGGTAGCGGCCTTGGTGGCCCCGAAGGCGACGATGAAGGTCAGCGCGGCGGTGTAGGCGGTGAGTCCGAACGCCCGGTCGGCCAGCAGCGGCAGCACCGTGCGTTCCTGCCCCAGCATCCCGCCGACCAGGGCGTTGACCGCAACGAGCAGGGTGAACTGGGCGAGGTTGGCGCGCAGCCCCAGCCGCAGACCGCCGGTCGCCTCGCTACTGCTCACGCGCCGGTCTCCAGCTCCCGCCCGCTGGCCCGGGACCAACCATCCGCGCCGTCGACCAGGACGGCGAGGTCGCGGTGGCCGGCCCGCTCGAGCAGGCTGGCCGCGCCGGCGGCGCGTTCCCCGTGCCCGCACATGACCACGGTGGGCACGTCGGGCACCCGGTCCGCGGCCGCTTCGAGGGCGCCGAGTTCGACGTGCCGAGCCCCGGGCAGATGCCCACCGAGGAACTCGGGATGCTGCCGGACGTCGAGCACGGCGCGATCCTCCATCCGGTCCGCGCCGACCAGCTCGGTGCGGGCCGTCGGCCGTCCGGCCGCCGTCCACGCGTCCATCCCGCCGGCAAGCTCTCCGGCGAGGCGTTCGTAACCGATCTTGACCGCCTGCCAGAAGACCTCCTCGGCGTCCTGGTCGGTGTCGCGCACGATCACCAGCGTGGCGTCGGCCGGGACGAGCCAGCCCAGCCAGGTGGCGAACTGGGGGCGCAAGGGGATCGACAGCGCGGCCGGGATGTGCGCGGCGGCCCAGTGCGGCACCGGACGGACGTCGATCACGAGCGCGCCGTCGGCCTGCAGCCTGCCGACCTCCGGCACCGGCAACGGGGCCAGCGGCCCGGCGTCGGCGGAAAGCACCCCGGGACCGCGCCGGTTGTGCTCGGCCAGGCGGCGGAAGTACGGGGGATAGCTGCCCAGCGAGCCGATCAGGGCGTCGATGAACGCGTCGGCGTCCGGGACCTGCAGCAGCGGGTTCGACGTGAGCTCCCGGCCGATCGTGGAGGTGCGTTGCGCCCCGGGCGGGGCCGAGCAGAACGAGCCCGCGCCGTGCGTGGGCCATACCGCGGTCTGGGCGGGCAGCGTCGCCAGCCGCCGCAACGAGCCGTACTGGGCGCGGGCGAGCTCCTCGGCCCGGTCGGCGCCGAGCAGGTCGGTGCGTGCCGCCGACCCGACGATCAGCGACCCGCCGGTGAACACCCCGCGCGGGACGCCGTCGTCGAGCAGCAGGAACGAGAGGTGCTCGTTGGTGTGCCCCGGCGTGGCCAGCGCGGCGAGCACCAGGCCGCCGAGGCCGACCTGCTCGCCGTCGACCAGCCCGCGGTGGGGGAACTCGCGGCGCCCGGCGGCCGAGGCGAGCACCTGTGCGCCGTCGTCGTGGGCCAGCTGCACGGCACCGGAGAGGAAGTCGGCGTGCAGGTGGGTGTCGGCGGCGAACCGGATCCGCAGCCCGTGCCGCTGGGTCGCGGCGCGGACGCCGCGCAGGTCCCGGGGCGGGTCCACCATGAGCGCGGCGCCGTCGCCGAGGTCCACGACGTAACTGGAGTTGCCCAGCCCCTCGTCCACGACCGGGATCACCTGCACGGATGGGGCGTTCATCAGCGTCACCTCCGTCTGCGGGCGAGGAAGGGGTAGCCGAAGACCTCGAAGGCACGGGCGTTGCCTTCGCCGAGGGCACCGCCGAAGGTATCCCACGCCGGTCCGATCCGAACGTCGGTGAACCCGCTCTGCTCGAGCATCGCCTGCCAGCCCGCACGGGGCAGCCCGCCGGCAATTCAACCGGTCCACAGGTCGATGTTGCGCATGGCCTCCACCGGGACCGGCCGACCGTTGGCGATATCGGCGAACTGCAGCCACCCACCGGGCCGCAGCACGCGGTGGACCTCGGCGAACACCGCCGCCTTGTCCGGGCACAGGTTGAACACCCCGTTGGAGATCACGACGTTGGCCCAGCCGTCGGGCACCGGAAGAGACTCGGCCAGGCCCACGCGGAACTCCACCTGCGCGAGGCCGAGCTGTTCCGCGGTCCGACGCGCCTTGACCAGCATCTCCTCGGTCATGTCGACCCCGACCACCCGGCCGTCCGGGCCCACCTGTCCGGCCGCAATGAAACTGTCGAAGCCCGCACCGGAGCCGATGTCGACCACCCGCTCCCCGAGCTGCAGCGGCCGCAGCGCTAACGGGTTGCCCACCCCGGCGAACGACTCCACCGCCGCGTCGGGCAGCGCCTCCGCGTCGGCGTAGCCGAGCCGGGCGGCCAACCCGCGTCCGGTGTGGAAGTGGTAGGTGCCGTCCGGTTCCGTCGCGACGGCGCGGTATTTCTCCCGGACCTGCGCGCGCAGGACGTCGGCATCGACCAGCACCTCGTGCATTGATGGGCCTTCCCTCGGTGCTCAGTAGCTGAAGACGGTGGCCGCCTCGCCGCCGATCCAGTCGAACAGCGGGGCGGTCCCGGCGATCTCGGCGTACCCGACCAGCGCGGTGTCGTCCAGCCTGCGCGCGTTGAAGCAGATCGGGCACACCAGCAGCCGCCCGTGTGCGGTGGCGAACCGCTCGGCCAGCCCGGGCAGCGGTGGGCATCCCTCGCAGGCCACCCCGATGATGCCGTCCTTCAGTCCGAGCCGCACCGCCTCCTTCGTCAGGAAGATCCGGACCGGCTGTCCACGCTCGGCCGCAGCGGTGGCGACGAGGAACGCGACGGTGACGCGTTCGGCGTCCTCCAGGCCCGTGGCGAGATTCACGATCACCTTGTCGCTCATGCCGTCCTCCGGCGGGTGAGAAGCGGCCACGCCGCCTACTTTTCAAGTAGATGCTTGAGGATCTGCTCCGAGCGGCCTCTTGTCAAGTATTCATATGAACTTGACAGAAGAGGTGGTGCGCGCGAGCATCGACCAATGGGCGATCGCGCGGCGAAGGACGCGCTGTTCTCGGCATTCGCCGAGGTGGCGGGGGCGCTGGGGTCGGGCCGCCGGGCCGAGATCGTCGACCTGCTGGCCCAGGGCGAACGCCCGGTCGAACAGGTCGCCGAGCAGATCGGACAGAGCGTCGCCAACACCTCGCACCACCTGCGCACGCTCGCCAGGGCCGGCCTGGTGCGCACGCGGCGCGACGGGACCCGCATCTACTACGCGCTCGCCGGCGAGCGCGTGCAGGAGCTGTGGGCGGCGGTGCGTGCGGTCGCCGAGCAGCATTCCGCCGGCCTCGACCGGCTCGCCCGGGCCTACCTCGGGGACCGCAGCGAGCTCGAGGCGGTCGACCGCGCGACGCTGGTCGAGCGGATGCGCCGCGGCGAGGTGCTGGTGCTGGACGTCCGTCCGGCCGCGGAGTACGCCGCCGGTCACATCGCCGGCGCTCGATCGGTGCCCCTCACCGAGCTTCGCCGGCGGCTGCGCACGCTGCCCGACGACACCGAGATCGTCGCCTACTGCCGCGGCCCGTACTGCGTCTACGCCGACGAGGCGGTCCGCGAGCTGCGTGAGCATGGCCTGCGCGCGGCGCGGCTGGAGGACGGCTTCCCGGAGTGGAAGCGCCACGGCCTGCCGGTCGCGGTGGGCGCCGCCTGACGTCGCTTGCCCCCCATCTCACCGATTGATATGAAGAAACATATCAATCGGTGAGCGAACGGGAGGTCTCATGACCCGGGTGCTGCGGGATCCGAAGAGCGACGTGACGCTCGAGTATCAGCCGGGCTTCGGCAACCACCACGTCACCGAGGCGGTGGCCGGGGCGCTGCCGGTGGGCCGCAACTCCCCACAGCGGGCCCCGATGGGGCTCTACGCCGAGCAGATCAGCGGGAGCGCGTTCACCCAGGTCCGCGGGGTCAACCGGCGCAGCTGGGTCTACCGCATCCGTCCCTCCGCCGCGCACCCCGAGTTCCGCCGGATCGACAACGGCGAGCTCCGGTCGGCGCCGTTCAACGAGACGGTGCCGTCGCCGAACCGGCTGCGCTGGGGCGCGCTCCCGCTGCCCGAGGAGCCGACCGACTTCGTCGACGGCCTGTTCACCGTCGCAGGCAACGGCGACACGATGACCCACGCGGGCATCGGCGTGCACCTGTACCGGGCGAACCGGAGCATGGTCGAACGTTACTTCGTCGACGCCGACGGCGAGCTGCTGCTGGTCCCGCAGCTCGGTCGGCTGCTGGTGCACACCGAGTTCGGCCGCCTCGGCATCGGCCCGACCGAGATCGCGGTGGTGCCCAGGGGCATCCGGTTCCGCGTCGAGCTGCTCGACGCCGCCGCCCGCGGCTACCTCTGCGAGAACTACGGAGCGCCGTTCCGGCTGCCCGAGCGCGGCCCGATCGGGGCTAACGGGCTGGCGAACGAACGCGATTTCCTTGCCCCGCAGGCGGCCTACGAGGACCTGGAGGCACCGGTCCAGGTCGTGCAGAAGTTCGGCGGCAACCTCTGGGCCGCCGACTACGACCGCTCCCCGCTGGACGTCGTCGCCTGGCACGGGAACTACGCGCCCTACAAGTACGACCTGACGCGGTTCAACACCATCGGGACGATCAGCTTCGACCACCCGGACCCGTCGATCTTCACGGTCCTCACTTCGCCGACCGAGACACCGGGGCTGGCCAACGCCGACTTCGTGATCTTCCCGCCGCGCTGGCTGGTCGGCGAGGACACCTTCCGGCCGCCGTGGTTCCACCGCAACGTGATGAGCGAGTTCATGGGTCTGGTGCACGGGGTCTACGACGCGAAGGCGGAGGGTTTCGTGCCGGGTGGGGCGAGCCTGCACAACACGTTCACCTCGCACGGACCCGACGCCGAGACATTCGCGCGGGCGAGCACCGCCGAGCTGGCCCCGCAGAAGATCGACGACACGCTGGCGTTCATGTTCGAGAGCCGCTGGGCGCTCGTGCCGACCCGCCGCGCCCTGGACGCCGGACACCGGCAACCGGACTACGACGCCGTCTGGAGCGGCCTCGGCCGTCAGTTCCCGCGCCGATGACCGCTCCGGAGTCGAGCATCACCGCGATGCTCAGCCCGCTCCCGTCGCCGGTCTCGGGACGGCTGCCGGTCTGGTACCAGGTCAGCCAGAGCCTGCGGGCCTACATCGTGCATCGCAGCACCGGCGAGCCGACGCGGTTGCCCACGGAGGCGGCGCTGGCCCGCTACTACGGCGTCAGTGTGGCGACGGTGCGCCAGGCGCTGTCCACCCTGGAGGCTGAGGGCCTCGTCTCGCGGCACCGCCGTCGGGGCACCTTCATCAACCCGCGGGCGTACGAACCGCGGCCGCTGCGGTTCCTCGGGACGGCCGACACGGTGGTGGCCCAGCAGGTCAGCGAGGAGTCGCGGCTGCTCAGCCGCGGCACGGGACCGGCCCCGGCCGTATTCGCTGCGTCCTTCGGTGACGACGCCGAGGTCGCGGTGTTCCGGCGGTTGCGCTACGAGAGCGGGGAGCCGAGCAGCTACGCGGAGAACTTCGTCCCGCTCCACGTCGCCGAGCGCATCGCCGACGACGACCTTGCCTCCGCCCCGATGACGATGGTGTTGCGCGACCGGGCCGGTCTGGAGCTGGGGCGGATCGAGAACATCCTCGAAGCCCAGCGCTCGACGCCCCATCTGGCCGATCTGCTGGGGACCGAGCCCGATGAGCCCATCCTGCTCTCGACCAACCTCACCTTCGACACCGATGGCCGGGTCGTGGACGCCGCGCTGATCCACTACCGCGGCGACCGGTTCCGCTTCGCGCTCTCGCTCGATCTCGCCTGATCGATCCGGTCGGCGCGGACCGCGGTGATCTGCTCGTCGGACAGCCGCCGCATGCGGGTGAACAGCTCGAGGAACAGGCGCAGCTGTTCGTCGTCGTAGCCGGCGAGCAGCTCCGCCCATCCGGCGGCGACCGATTCGTACCGGCCTCCGATCTCGCCGAGCCGCTCGGGCACCGCCGCGACGCGCACCCGGCGCCGGTCGCGCGGGTCGGGTTCGCGCCGGACGAACCCGGCCCGGTCCAGCCGGTCGACGACGCGGGTGATGCCGCCGGTGGTCAGTCCGGTGCGGGTCGCGAGCTCGCCCGCGGTGACGGCGCCCGTCTCCTGGAGCACCGCCAGGCACTGCAGGTCCGTGGCGCCCAGCCCGACCTGGGCGGCGACCGCCTGGTGGAACAACACCCCACGGGCGATGACCTGCCGGACCACGCGCTGGATGTCGGCGAGCAGCTGAACGCGCTCCGGCGCTTCTCTTGACACGGATTCCCTTCCCCGCGCAGTATCTGACAAAGGAAGATACTTCCGTCGTCAGTGAGATTCTAGGGAGGGGGAGGACGCCGTGCGAAGCGACATCCTGGACGAGCGGGAACGGACGCAGCCCGGTCGCGGCGGGTTGCTGGCGGCGACGATCGGTGCGCCGGTCTCGGTCCTGGCCTGGATCGTCGACGGGGCCACCCGGCCGGGATACGACGCGTGGCGCCACCAGATCAGCCATCTCGCGCTGGGGGAGCGCGGGTGGCTGGGGGCGGCCGGGATCGCGCTGGCCGGCCTGGCGGTGCTGGCCGGGGCCGCGGGCCTGCGGCGCGCGCCCGCGGTCGGTCCGTGGGCGCCCCGGCTGCTCGCGCTCGCCGGCGCCGCGCTGCTGGTCGCCGCGGCGTTCCCGATCGATCCCGGCCAGGGCTACCCGCCGGCGGCCGCGCCCGTCCGGAGCTGGCACGGGACGGTGCACGACCTCGCCGGGCCGGCGGTGTTCGCCGGGCTGACCGCCGCCGCGGCCGCGGCCACCCGCCGGCTGCGGGCGGCCGGTCGGCCGGGCTGGTCGCGGGTCTCGGCCGCGGTCGCGGTCGTCGTCCCGGTGAGCTGGCTGCTCGGCGCCGTCCTCACCGGCCTGGACTACGCGGCGATCTGGCCCGCCCCGCCGTCCGGGTTGTGCGAACGCATCGCGCTGGCCACCGGCCTGCTGTGGGTGGCGGCCCTCTGCGGCCGGGCCCGCGGCGACGGATCCGATCAGGCCGCGTAGTAGTCGTTGCCCCGGGAGAACTCCACGAACGTGCAGGGCTCGTCGCCCACGGTCCACGCATCGTGGCCCGGCGGGAGCAGCATCACCTGGCCCGCGGAGAAATCCTCCTCGCTCCCGTCGTCCATCACGACGCGCAGCGTCCCGGACAGCACGAGCGCGACGTGCGGCAGCTCGCAGCTGTCCGTGCCGGCGTAGTCCTTGAGATCCACCGACCATCGCGCGCCGACATCGAATGTCACGCGGGTGACGTCGACGCCGTCGAGCTGCGCCGTACGTTTGCTGATCTTGCCGTGTACCTCGGGCGTGATCTCGTCGATCGACGCCTTCTGCATCGCGGGGTTGTACGTCGGCATATGACCTCCGCTGGATAGGAGCCGAACCACGACGCTAGTCGTCCGAGGGCCGCCAGGGCAGCTCCCATCAGGCGGTGGACAGATCCCGCCTGCGTATTCCGGCCAGGCCGGCGGCGACCAGGGCCGCTGCGAGCACCGTCAACCCGCCGAGCGGCGCGACGTCCAGCGACTCCCCGGGCAGCGCCGGCACCCAGTCCAGCGGCGAGAGCCGCATCGCCCACGTCGGCAGATCCAGCAGCGCGCCGAACATTCCGGCGAGCAGCGCGTAACCGAGGACGACCCAGGCGAGTGCGGACAGTCGCGGCACCAGCCCGACCAGCGCCGCGGCCACACCGCCGACCACGAGCACGGCGGGCAGGTAGGCGAGGCCGGCGCCGGTCATGACGGCGACGAGGCCGCCGTCACCGAGGGTGACGGCCGCCGCGATGCCGGTGGCCAGGCCACCGGCCAGCAGGAGCAGGGTCGATCCCGCGAGCGTCACCAGCAGTCCGCCACCCAGCCAGCGGGCGCGGCCCAGCGACGCGGCCAGCAGTGGCTCGACCCGGCCCGCCGTCTCCTCCGCGCGTAGCCGCAGCACTGATGTCACTGCGAAGGCCGCACTGCCGAGCGCGATATAGGTCAGCATCGCGGCCAGGAACGCGTCGGTCAGATCCCTGCTGGCGCCGGCGGCCAGGAACGCGGACAGCTGCGGGTTGCCCGCGACGGCGTCGACGACCGCATCGGTGAGGGTGCCGAAGGTGATCCCGGTGAGCACCAGCCCGACCGCCCATCCGGAGAAGGTGCCGCGCTGCAACCGCGCGGTGAGGGCGGTGGCTCCGGACAGCAGCGGCGACGCGTCGGCGGCTCCACCACGCGGTGGCCGAAGACCGGCGCCGACATCGCGGTGCTCCGCGAGCCGATGCGCGAGCCCGGCCGCGACGGCGATCAGGGCGATCGACAGCAGCAGGGGCCACCAGCGCAGGTCGACGAACGGGCGGGTCTGCTGAGCCCAGGCGATCGGCGAGAACCAGGACAGCAGGCTTCCGCCGGGTTCGGCGATGTCCCCCACACCACGGACGACGACGACGGCGCCGAGCACGGCCAGCGCGGCGCCCGACGCCGCCCGGGTGTGCTCGCTGATCTGCGCGGTGACTGCGGCGACCGCGGCCAGGACCATGCCGGTCAGGCCGATCCCGACCGCGAAGGCGAGCGCATCGACGCCGGGCAGCCCGATCGCGGCCAGGCCGGCGGTGGTCACCACGGCGATGACGGCGTTGGCCAGCGCGGCGAGGATCAGCGCGGCGGTGAGATGGGCCCGGCGCCCGACCACACAGGCCCGGACGAGCTCGGCGCGGCCGGACTCCTCCTCGGCGCGGGTGTGGCGCACTACGAGCAGGACCGACATGATCGCGACCGCGATCATCAGCGTCAGGCCCATCTCGTTGGCGAGCATCGCGCCGAGGGTGTACTCGCTGCGGCCGAAGCCCGGTCCGCTGAACATGATGGCGGCCGGGCTCTCCATCAGTGCGGCGCGGGCCTGCCGATCGGCCGCGGTGGGGTAGACCGCGTCCAGCGCCGAGGCCGTATAGATCGGGAGCACCCCGACGGCGAGCATCCAGATCGCGAGCCGTAGGCGGTCCCGGCGCAGCGCGAAGCGGACCAGTGCGCCGGTGCCGGCCAGTGCGCCGGAGCCGCTCGCCGGGCGTACGACCGGGGTGAGGGTGGTCGTCGTCATCGCGCACCGGCCCCACCCAGGACGGCGAGGTCGTCGCCGTAGTGCCGCATGAACAGCTCCTCGAGCGACGGCGGCGCGCTGACCAGGCTGCGCAGCCCCAGCCCGGAGAGCTCGCGCATGACGTCGTCGAGGTGGTCGTTGTCGAGGTCGAACGTGACCCGCTCGCCGTCGACCCGCAGATCGTGCACCCCGGCCAGCCGCGCCAGCGGCGCCGGATCGGCCACGGTGACGGCGGTGACCGTGCTGCGGGTGAGATGGCGCAGCTCGGCGAGGGTTCCCGACTGCACCGTCCGTCCGTTGCGGATGATCGTGACCGTGTCGCAGAGCTTCTCGACCTCGGCGAGGATGTGGCTCGACAGCAGCACCGACCGGCCCGCCGCCTTCGCCTCGCGGATGCACTGGGTGAACACCGTCTCCATCAGCGGGTCCAGTCCCGAGGTCGGCTCGTCGAGGATGAGCAGCTCGACGTCGGCGGCGAGCGCGGCGACCAGGGCGACCTTCTGCTGGTTGCCCTTGGAGTAGGTGCGGGCCTTCTTCGTCGGGTCCAGCTCGAAGCGTCCCAGCAGCTCGGCCTTGCGGGCGGCGTCCATTCCCCCGCGCAGCCGCCCGAGCAGGTCGATCGCCTCGCCGCCGGTGAGGTTGGGCCAGAGGTTGACGTCACCGGGCACGTAGGCGAGGCGGCGGTGCAGCGCCACGGCGTCGGCCCACGGGTCGCCGCCGAGCAGCCGGACGGTGCCGGCGTCGGCGCGCAGCAGGCTGAGCAGGACCCGGATGGTGGTGGACTTGCCGGCGCCGTTGGGGCCGAGGAACCCGACCACCTGACCCGACGGGACGGTCAGGTCCAGGCCGTCGAGAGCCCGGACGCTACCGAAGGACTTGGTGAGGCCGCGGACCTCGACGGCCGGCACAGCGCTGGATGGGGACATGACTGATGCGGACATGGCTGGCCTCGGGATGCGTCGGAACGGGAACGGTGCGGACGGTCACCGCCGCGGCGGGTCCGGGACGTACACGAGGTAGGAGTCGAGCATCGTGCGGTCGGTCAGCAGGCCCTCGGTGAAGATCTCGAGCGCCGGGACCGCCGTCAGCGCCGTGAGCTCGCGGATCGTCGCCGCGTAGTCGCCGTCGACCGGCGGGTGCAGGCGAACGTGCAGCAGCAGGGCGCCGACGTTCGCCAGCACGAGGTACCGGGCCCGGGCCGCCGGGTCGCGGCTGGGACGGACCGTGCCGGCCTCGACGCCGGTGGCCAGGTAGCCCTCGGCGTCGGCGATCATCTGGTCGAGGAAGGCGACCGCCAGATCGCCACCGGCGAGCATGCCCTGCACCATGTACGCGACGAGCGGGGTGTACTCCTCCACGTCGGCGAGCTGGGCGAGCAGATCGGACGCGCTGCCCGGGGTCAGCGCCCGGCTCTTGGACTCGCGGATCACCTGCAGCACGTACTCGTCGCAGGCTGCCCGCAGCGCGTCCTTCGACCCGAAGTGGTGGATCACCAGCCCGGGGCTCACCCCGGCCTGCGTGGCGATGGACCGGACCGACGCCGCGAAACCGTCCGCGCCGAAACGGTGGATCGCGGCGTCGCGGATTCGCGCGCGCGTGGTCAGGTCCGCCGCGGCCACTGATGCCCGTACTGAACCCACGTTCAGGAGTTTAAACGTGTGTTCAATTGCCGTCAACGGCTATCGACGGTCAGGGGTGGGATGCGGCGGCGAAGCGGGCCTGAGCGTCGGCCCAGTTGACGACGTTCCACCAGGCCTTGACGTAGTCCGGCTTCACGTTCTTGTACTGCAGGTAGAACGCGTGCTCCCACATGTCCAGCAGCGCCAGCGGGGTCTGCCCGGCCGGCAGGTTGGACTGGTGGTCGTAGACCTGGTGGACGAGCAGCCGCCCGCCGAGGGTGTCCCAGGTCAGCATCGCCCAGCCGGACCCTTGGATCGTCGTGGCGACGGCGGTGAAATGCGCCTGGAACGCCTCGAAGGAGCCGAAGGTGTCGTCGATCGCGGCGGCCAGGTCCCCGGTGGGCTTGTCGCCGCCGTCCGGCGACATGTTCGTCCAGAAGATCGTGTGGTTGACATGTCCGCCCAGGTTGAAGGCGAGGGCCTTCTCCAGCCCGACGATCGCGTCGAAGTTGCCGGCGGCGCGGGCCTCGGCGAGCTTGGCGAGTGCACCGTTGGCGCCGTTGACGTAGGCCTGGTGGTGCTTGGAGTGGTGCAGTTCCATGATCTCGGGTGCGATGTGCGGGGCGAGCCCGCCGTAGTCGTAGGGCAGATCGGGCAGCGTGTACTCGGTCACGGAATCCCTCCAGCTTTCGACTCTGATGCAAGATACTTGCAATAACTTACCTCTTGCGGGAGTTGCCGGGGAGCCGCCTCGGGCCTGTGTCCCGGATCCGGGTCAGTCGATCGCGCGCCGGGCCGCGGGTGGGCGGCGATGGTCCGATTTTGAAACAGCGGGGGCCGTGGGCCGCCACTAGCGTCGGTCGCCGTACAGCTCACCCAGGAGGTTTCGATGAAGGCACTGGTCTACCACGGTCCGGGCAAGAAGGCCTGGGAGGACGTTCCCGACGCGACGATCCAGGACCCGACCGACGTGGTAGTACGGGTGGACACGACGACCATCTGCGGCACCGACCTGCACATCCTGCAGGGCGACGTCGCCGCGGTGACCGAAGGGCGCATCCTCGGCCACGAGGCGGTGGGCACCATCACCGAGATCGGCGACGCGGTGAAGGGGTTCGACGTCGGGGACCGGGTACTGGTCCCGGCGATCACCAAATGCGGCCGATGTGAGTACTGCCAGCGCGGGATGCCGTCGCACTGTCAGACGGTCGGCGGTATCGGCTGGATCTTCGGCCACCTGATCGACGGGACGCAGGCCGAACTCGTCCGGGTACCGTACGCGGACACCTCGCTGTACTCGGTGCCCGAGTCGGTGACCAACGAGCAGGCGATCTTCCTCGCGGACTCGCTGCCCACCGGCTACGAGGTCGGGGTGCTGGCCGGGAACGTGCGCCCCGGTGACACGGTGGCCGTCGTGGGGTCGGGTGCGGTCGGTCTCGCCGCGATCCTGACGACCGGATTGTGGGGGGCCTCGAAGGTCATCGCGATCGACTCGAACAAGTTCCGTCTCGAGAAGGCGCTGGAGTTCGGCGCCACCGACGCCGTCGAGGTCGGCCCGAGCACCGTCGCCGACGTCATCGCGCTCACGGACGGCCTCGGCGTCGACGTCTCGATCGAGGCGGTCGGCTACCCGGAGACGCTGCTGACCGCGGCCTCGCTGGTCCGCCCGGGCGGGACGATCGCCAACGTCGGCGTGCACGGCACCCCGGTGGAATTGCCCATGCAGGACATGTGGATCCAGAACGTGACACTGGCGATGGGCCTGGTGGACACCGTCTCGATCCCGACCCTGCTCAAGATGGTGGGCAGCGGGCGGATCCCGGCCGAGAAGATGGGCACGCACTCGTTCACGTTCGACCAGATGGACGAGGCCTACGACGTGTTCAAGAACGCCGCGGCGAACTCCGCGCTGAAGGTCATCATCACTCCGAGCTGACCCCTGACCTGGCGGCGGACGGGTGAACCCCCGATCCCGCCCGTCCCCGCCTGCTCACGCGATATAGCTGATCCCGAAGGCGTCGATCTTCCGGTACAGCGACGAGCGGGCGATGCCCAGCATCGCCGCGGCCTTGTAGCGGTTGCCCTTCGCCTCGTAGAGCGCCTGGATGATCGCGTCGCACTGCGCGGTCTCCAGCATCGACAGCCGCCGGGCCCGGCCCTGGAAACACAGTTGCGGCAGGTCCGGCGGCTGTATCTCGCCCATCGGCTTGCGGGCCACGACGTAGCGAAGGACGTCCTCGAGCTCGCTGATGTTGCCCGGCCAGGCGTAGCCTTCCAGCACACGGATCACCTGCAGGCTCAGCCGCAGCGAACGCCGCCCGGACAGCCGGCGCATGATCGTCAACGCGATCTCACTGATCTCGTCGATCCGGTGCCGCAGTGCGGGTACCCGGGTGACCTCGTGGAAATGCCGCAGAAGCAGCCCGTAGGGGCGGGTGGCGTCGACCGCGGGAGTGTCGAGGCAGCCGGCCACCAGCGGTGGGATCGGCAACGACAGCAGTGGCCGCAACACCTCGTCGAGCCTGCGGGCGCTCACCGGGCTGAGCGCGTTCAGCCCGTGTAGCACGACCAGTTGCGGGCGGCCGTCGTCGGCGTCGGGCAGCCGCAGCCCGCCGTCGGCGATCGCGGTGCCTTCCGGCCCGTTCGCGACCGACGCGCAGTCCACGGTCACCACGCGGCCCGACGGGAACGCCGTCCGGAACGTGCTCATCAGCAGCGTCCGCTTGCCCACCCCCGGTTCTCCGATCAGCAGGTGGTGGCGTCCCTGCCGGATGCTCGCGACCACGCCCTGTTGCGCGCGCAGGTACGGCGAGAGCAACTCCTGGTTGGCCCTGATCCGAGCCGCGGCATGGTCGTGTCGCGCCGAGTCCGCGTGCAGGTCCTTCGCATAGTCCCGGCGAGCCAGCGGCGCCACGTGCGAGCCCTGACGGCGCACCGCCTCCGGTTGCTGCACCGTCTGCCGGGAATCGGCCCGGCCGCCCCGCAGAACGGCGCCGGCCACCTCTCCGTCGAGATGAACCGGCTCGATCACGACATCCCCGCACCCGGCCGAGGGCAGGTCCACGTGTTTGGCGGAGAAGTCCTGCAGCACAAGGCCGGCGAGCACGAGATCGCCGAGCACGCGCTGGTCCTCGGCGGCGAGCCTGCGGGCCATGCCGTTGCTCAGCACGTAGTCCCCGTCGGTGGCCATCATCCAGCCGCCGTCGTGGCGCTGGCGCTCGAGGGTCTGCAGCATCGCCTGCGTCCTGCGGTGCGGATCGCCCGCCATCCGCTCGGTGAGCCGGTCGGCCAGCATGCGGGCCAGCGGGAGCTGCAGGGCGCTGTGCTCGGTGTCGTGGCACACCACGGCGATGACCCCGCAGACCGTGTGATCCACCGGGTCCGAAACGAGTGCGGCCGCGGCGCTGAGACAGGTCAGCTGCGAGTGGTAGTGCTCGGCTCCCCTGATCGCGACATCCCGCTGCTCGTGCAGCGTGATCGACGCCGCAGTGGTGCCGACCACCCGCTCGGCATAGCCGTAGCCGGGTACCAGCAGCAGCCCGTCGAGCAGCCGGGCGAACGTGGCGTCACAGTCGCGACGGGCCCGCACGATTCCGGAGGCGTCCAGCAGGACGAGCGAGCAGCCGGCACCGCGGTGCAGGGCGGCGAACTCCTCGAACACGGCGTCGGCGCATCTGACCGACGCCGGGACGTCGTGCTGGTGGCCGACGAAGCGGGCCGCGATCCGATCAGGGTCCACATCGTGGCGCCGCGATCGTTCCCACGAGGCGGCGACCTCGGCGCGCACGGCGTCGCCGACGAACAGACCCTGGCCCGCGGTGAGGAAGCACCGGCGGGCGGCATCCACTTCGACGGCCAGCCACGTCATGTCCGCCAGCCTAGGCGGCGGCCGGCGCCGCGCATGTGTTCGGCCGACCTGCGCGGCGCCGGGTCAGGGACGTCAGCCGGACAGCCGCCCCGTCAGCATCTGCTTGGCCTGGTCGGCGCCCTTACGGCTCTCGCCCTGGGCGCGGCGGAAGAACTCCGCCAGCTCGCTGTCGCCGTCGCGCTCCGCGTCCTGGATGTAGGTCTCCAGGCGCAGGGCGTTGGACAGGCATGCCTCGAGGAACCAGATCAGGTTGTAGTCCTTGTCGGCGGTGCCGGTGATCTGACCGGTCTCGCTCGTCGTTGCCATCGCTGCCTCGCACTCCTCTCGATGGGGGTCCTCCCGGGTACCCGCTGCGCGGCGGCTGACACCCGGGCCCGCGAGGGCGAGCACGTCGGCACGATCATCCATGCGGGCTGGGCGTCGCGGGTACCGGCCTGCTGCTGACCAGCGGGGTTCTCGCGCCGATCGTCGGTGGGGCGCTGCTGACCACCACGCTGGTGCTCCCGCTCGCGCTGTATGCCGTCGCGTTCCTGCTGGCGGCCGCGGCCGTGGCGGTGCTGGGAACCGAAACCCGCGACCGCTCGCTGCCCGACTTCCTGCCCGCGGGCCCGGCCGGGGCGTCTGGCGCCTGAGTGACCCGCCGATCGTCGCGGCGAGCGGCCCTCAGGGGTTCTCGGCGTCCTCGAAGATCAGGAACGTGCGGGTGGCGAGGACGCCGGGGATCGCCTGAAGTTGCTCGAGGACCACGCGGCGCAGGGCCGCGTTGTCGGCGGCGCGGACGAGCAGGATGACGTCGAACTCCCCGCCGACCAGGGCCATGTGCCGCACCTCGGGGATCGCCCGTAGCCGGGCCTGCAGGTCGCGCCACGAGTGCTGCCGCACCGACAGCGACACGTATGCGGAGGTGGTGAGCCCGGTCCGGACCGGATCGACGACGGCGCGGAACCCGGTGATCACTCCGTTCCGGGTGAGCCGCTCCACCCGGGCGTAGGCGTTCGCGCGGGAGATGCGCACCCGTTCTGCGAGCGCCCGCATCGACAGCCGGCCGTCGGCCTGCAGCTCGGCCAGGATTCGCCGGTCGACCGTGTCGAGCTCGTCCGCCACGCCTGCCTCCCTCGGGGCTGCCATTCGTCTGCGGGCTCCGCCGGTGTTGCGCGCCGGTCGGCGGATCGTCCAGGGCGGTGGGCTGTGTAGAGCCGAACGTCTTCGGTTGGACGTTGAGAGTAGACGGTGTGCTCGATGAGGGACCAGCATCCTGGGCCAGGGTCTCGCCGCCGGGAGGTTCCATGAGCACATCACTCGCCGTCGACGGCGTCGTCCAGCTGGTCGACGAGCACGGCCACGCCGCCGACCCCGCCGTCCTGCCCCCGACCGCCGAGCTGCTCGCCGGCTACCGCGCGATGGTGCTGGCCCGGCGGCTGAACGAGCAGGCCGGCGCGCTGGTCCGGCAGGGCAGGCTCGCGGTGTACCCGTCCTCGCACGGCCAGGAGGCCTGCCAGGTCGCCGCCGTGTCGGTGCTGCGCGAGGACGACTGGTTGTTCCCGACCTACCGGGACACCGCGGCGGTCGCCGCCCGCGGAGTGGACCCGGTGGAGGCGCTCGTGCTGCTGCGCGGCGACTGGCACTGCGGCTACGACCCGACTGCGCACCGGGTCGCCCCGCAGGCCACCCCGCTCGCCACGCAGCTGCTGCACGCGGTCGGCGTCGGGCACGCGGCCCGGCTGCGGGGAGAGGACACCGTCGTGATGGCGCTGTGCGGGGACGGTGCCACCAGCGAGGGCGACTTCCACGAGGCGTGCAACTTCGCCGCGGTCTTCGCCGCGCCGGTGGTGTTCCTGGTGCAGAACAACAAGTACGCGATCTCGGTGCCGCTGGCGCGCCAGTCGGTGGCGCCGTCGCTCGCGGCGAAGGGCGCCGGGTACGGGATGCCCGCGGTTCTCGTCGACGGCAATGATCTCGCCGCGCTGTCGGTGACCCTGTCGGACGCGGTTCGCCGCGCCCGGGACGGGGATGGCCCCACCCTGGTCGAGGCCGACACCTACCGCGTCGCCGCGCACACCAACGCCGACGATCCCGCGCGTTACCGCACCGAGGACGAGGTGGCGCGGTGGCTGCCGCGCGACCCCCTCGCCCGCCTGCGCACCTACCTGATCGCCGAGGGGGTGCTCGACGACGCGCGCGAGGCCGAGTTCGCCGCCGCGGCGGACGAGATGGCCGCGCACGTCCGCCACGGCGTCTCGGCCGAGGACGTCGTCGATCCGGCCGAACTGTTCGCCCACGTCTACGCCCGGCCGACGGCGCAGCTCGCCGAGCAGGAGGCGCTGCTGCGCGCCGAGCTCACCGAGGAGGCCGCGCGATGAGTGGGGTGACGATGACGATGGCGCAGGCGATCAACACCGCGCTGCGCGAGGCGATGGCCGCCGACGAGTCCGTGGTCGTGTTCGGCGAGGACGTCGGCGCCCTCGGCGGGGTCTTCCGGGTCACCGACGGGCTCGCCGCCACCTTCGGAGAGCAGCGCTGCTTCGACACCCCGCTCGCCGAGTCGGGCATCGTCGGCATGGCCGTGGGCATGGCGATGAACGGGATGCGTCCGGTGGTCGAGATGCAGTTCGACGCCTTCGCCTATCCGGCCTTCGAGCAGATCACCAGCCACGTCGCGAAGATGGCCAGCCGCACCCGCGGCCGGGTGCGGCTGCCGATGGTCATCCGGATCCCGTATGCGGGCGGGATCGGCGGGGTCGAACACCACTGCGACTCGTCCGAGGCCTACTACGCCCATACGCCCGGGCTCACCGTGCTCGTCCCCGCGACCGGCGCCGACGCCCACGGCCTGCTGCGCGCCGCCATCCACAGCCCCGATCCGGTGATCTTCCTCGAACCGAAGAAGCACTACTTCACCAAGGAGGAGGTCGACGTCACCGCTCCGGTGCCGCCCGTCGGGCGTGCCGTGGTGCGCCGCGCGGGCCGCGACGCGACGCTGATCGCCTACGGCCCCAGCGTGTCGGTCGCCCTCGCCGCCGCGGAGCAGGCGGCGGACGAGGGCCGCGACCTCGGCGTCGTGGACATCCGCTCGATCGTGCCCTTCGACGACGAGACGGTCGCGGCCACGGTCCGCGCCACCGGCCGCGCCGTGGTCGTCGCCGAGGCCCCGGGGTTCGCCTCCGTCGCGTCCGAGATCGTCGCGCGGGTGACCGAGCGCTGCTTCCACCATCTGGAGGCGCCGGTCCGCCGCGTCACCGGCTTCGACATCCCCTATCCACCGCCGAAGCTCGAACGCCACCATCTGCCGGGCGTCGACCGCGTCCTCGCCACCGTCGACGAGCTGCAGTGGGACGCGTCGTGAGCCGCCGGGTGTTCACCCTGCCCGATCTCGGCGAGGGCCTCACCGAGGCCGAGCTCGTGACGTGGCGGGTCGCGATCGGCGACACGGTGGCGGTCGACGCGCCCGTCGCCGAGGTGGAAACGGCCAAGGCCACGGTCGAGGTGCCGTCCCCGTTCGCCGGCGTGGTCGCCGAACTGCACGGCGCCGAGGGGGAGACGATCCCCGTCGGGGCACCGTTGATCTCGATCGACCCGGCCGGCGACGCGGCCGCCGCGACCTATGTTGAGGAGGAGCGCGCGGGCTCGGGGAACGTCCTGATCGGATACGGCACGTCGGGCGAGCACGGCACGACCGGCCGTCGCAGGCGGCGGCCCGCCGCCGCACCGCCCGCTTTGTCGAGTAGCCCCGGAGCCGAACGGCCCAGGGTGACATCTCCGATCGTGCGCCGGCTCGCCCGCCGGCGCGGCATCGACCTCGCCGCACTCGTCGGCACCGGACCCGACGGTCTGATCACCCGTGACGACGTCGAACGCGCCGCCTCCGCGCCCACCCGGCCGGAGCCCGCCGGGGTTGCCGGGACCGACCCGCGCACCGGGCTGCCGATCCGCACCCGGATGCCGCTGCGCGGCCTGCGACGGGCCGTCACCCAGACGCTCACCCGCAGCCGCCGGGAGATTCCCGAGGCCACGACCTGGGTCGATGTCGACGCCACCGCGCTGCTCGACCTGCGCACCGGGATGCACATCGGCGGGCGCCCGCCCGGGCTGCTCGCCCTGGTCGCGCGGTTCGTCCTCGCCGGGCTGGTCCGGTTCCCCGAGCTCAACGCCCGCGTCGACCCCGACCGCGAGGAGATCCAGCATCTCGACGGCGTCCACCTCGGCATCGCCGCCCAGACCGACCGCGGCCTCGTCGTCCCGGCCGTCCGCGACGCGCACCGCCGCAGCATCCGGGACCTCGACGCCGAGATCCGCAGGCTCACCGCCGCGGCCCGCAAGGGCACCGCTACGGCGACCGAACTCTCCGGCAGCTCGTTCACGCTCAACAACTACGGCATCCTCGGCGTCGACGGCAGCGCCGCGATCATCAACCACCCCGAGGTCGCGATCCTCGGGATCGGGCGGATCCACCCCCGGCCCTGGGTCGTCGACGGGCGGATCGTCCCGCGGCAGATCACGCAGCTCTCGCTCGTCTTCGACCATCGGGTCTGCGACGGCGGCACCGCGGGAGGGTTCCTCAGGTTCGTCGCCGACGCGATCGAGAACCCGCTGCCGGCGCTCGCGGATCTCTAGCGGTTGCGCGCTGCGGTGGGCGCGATCACGAGGCTCCACCGCGAGAAGCCCGAGTGATCGTCCGTTGAGGGACGTCAGCGCCACCCACGGCGCCGATGTTCCCCAACGCGGATCAACGCCGTCCGTGCCGCTGGTCGGGAAGTGCCTGTCGACCTGTCGGTGCTCAGTCGTCCTCCTACCCCCGCCGGTGGGTAATGCGCGCATCTCTCGCCGTAGTGCTCCGTTTGGTCTATCTGAGTGCGTGACGCATCAAGGACATACGGAGGAAGAGTGCGAGCATCTGGTCGCATCGCCGCGGCTGCCGTCGCGGCCGTGATCACCGTGGGAGGGCTGGCCGGCGGCGTCGCCTTCGCCGCCCCGGACCTGCCCAGCCTGCCGGAACTCCCCGTCGCCGGCGCCATCATCGCGAGCGGGGACGCCACCGACTGCGCGATGACGCGCACCGGGGAGTACGAGGAGTCCTCACCGGAGGCGGTCGGCCTGGACCCGGCGAAGGTCAAGGAGGCCATCGACTACTGGGCCGCTCAGGGTTCGGAGACCGTCAAGGTCTTCCGGCACGGCTGCCTCGTCGGCGAGAGCGGCCTCGACCCCGCTCTGGAGCGGGTGCCGCGGTTGAACTGGAGCCAGACCAAGACCGTCTCCGCGCTCATCGCGGGCGTCGCCGAGAAGCAGGGCCTGATCGACGTCGACGCCCCGATCGGTGACTACCTGCCCGAGGGGCTCGGTGACGAGGCGCACCGCGCGATCACGGTGCGCAACGTACTGAACATGACGACCGGCGTCCAGATGAACTGGGCGCGTGGGTTGAACCTGTTCACCGACATCTCCCGTGCGCGCGAGGCGATGTCGATGACGATCGAGCACGAGCCCGGCGAGTACTTCGAGTACGACCAGACGACGCCGTCGGTGCTGAACTACGTGGTCCAGCACGCGATCTGGAAGGCCGAACCCGGCCTGGACTACCAGGAGTGGGCGCAGCGCGAGTTCTTCAACAAGCTGGGCATCCCGCAGTCGGCCTACTGGTGGCAGCGCGACCGCTCGGGCAACACCCTCGGCTACTCCAAGCTGTTCCTGCGGCCGCTGGAGTTCGGCCGGCTCGGCGAGCTGATGCGCAATGACGGCACCTACGACGGTGTGGAGATCATCGATCCGTCATACATGAGGGAGCTGCACACCGGCACCGAGGCCAACTGCGGTTACGGCTTCCTGACGTGGGTGAACTCCTGCTCGGGCGACGACATGCAGGTGAACGCCTCGCTGTTCGCCCGGAGGGTGATCGCACCGGCCCAGCCGTGGATCGCCTCGGCTCCGTCGGACATGTACTTCAGCTTCGGTCTGCACGGCCAGCACACCTTCGTGATCCCGAGCCTGGACATGGTCGTCACCCGCAGCGGTGAGGTCCCGCCGGACACGCTGGAGAACACCCCGAACCTCGACGCCGACCCGCTGGCCGGCGCCGCGGTGAAGGAGGGCTACTACAACTTCTTCCGGACCCTGATGAGCGCTGTGACCGATATGCCCGACGACGTCCGCGACTCGATCGCGAATCCGGACGGTCCGTGGACCGGCTCGCCGGACCTGGCCCTCGACCCGGAGACGATCATTTATCCGGTCGACGCCGCCCCCGGTTCCTACCTCGCCGTCGGTGACCAGGCGCCCGAGGGCTGCACGATCACGGGCTGCGAGAACGACCCGAACGACGGCACCAGGTGGATCACCGACGTTCCCCGCACGATCCCGGGTGTGATCGGGGTCGAGCAGCGGCCCAACGGCTGATCGCAGGGAGCGGCCATCAGCTGGTGGCGTCCGGGACGTTCCTCTCCTGTCGTCCCGGGCGCCGCTCCCGGCGGCCGGGAACGTGGCCGCCGTGGTGAGCACAACGATTCAGGCGAGGAGAAGCCGCGAGCGCCATTCGCGGAAGGCCCGAGCCAACTCGGAGTTGCCGCATGCCTCCAGGCGCCGGATGTGATCGGTGAGGTAGTGCACGTAGAGGGGCACAAGCCCGTCTCCGAGCATTGCCATCGCATCGTCTCGGCTCGGCGAGTTCGCTCGCCACCCGAGGGCGGCGGCGACGAGCTCGGCTCCGGGTGCCTGTGCCTGTGCCTGTGCCTGTGCCTGTGCCTGTGCAAGATAGTGACCGGCCGCCGCGTCGTTGGTTCCTTCGCGGCCGGTTTCCGCGGTGAACAGAAAGCGAACCGGGAACAGCACGATCTTGGTTGTCCAACGTACGCCTGCGGCGACCAGCAGGTCCGGTCGGTCGGCCTTGGCCACGACGTCTTCTGCGAGAGCGTCGAGGGCGAACCGTGCGCCGGTCACGAGGAGATCCCCACGGTCGGGCCGGGGCAGGCCGTGCCGCGCATCGTCACCGGTGAGCAGTCGCCCGTGCTCGAGCAGACACAGCCGATCAAGCGGTGGGAATCGTCCACCCGCGCTACGGCCGCTGAGGGACGCCGGTGTCCCCCAGAAGATCGATACACGTGAGTGCAGGGAAGATCCCATCGAGCGGACCTTCTCGGCGACCCCGCGCAGCGACTCGGGGTCAGACGACTGAAGCGGGTCGGCGAGGACCAGCGCCAGATCGACATCGCTGACCGATGGACTGAAGCCACCGTGTGCGAGGCTGCCGAGGGCGTAGCCGGCGAGTAACCGGCCGCCCAACGACTCCTGACCCACGCGAACCGCGTCATCGAGGACATTCTCCCCACTGACGGCATCCACCGGCGGTGCCCACGCTCGGCTGGTGTGCTCATGCCCGCTCCCGAGCTCCTGATCCACGGCCACCTCCGCACCGACGTCCGGCTGGATGCCGTCCAGCCTTCCCGGCATGCCGCAGGGCGACAAGCGGGCTCGGCGGGTTGACCGTGCGGACGGGCAACTGCCCGCACCGGGCGCTGATGCCTGAGCTGACCGATGCCGTCGAACCGCATGGCCGGGTACTCCGTGCCGTCACCGGGTATCCGGGCGATATGTCCGAGCCCTACCTCGACCCGGAGCAGACGGGGCGCCGGGTCCGTTGGACCTGCGCGACGTCCCGGACAACATCCAACCCCACAAGCTCGGCGCGCCGGGCGAACCCGGCCCGGCCGCCGACGAGGCGGCAGGGCCGGGTGTGGTCGTCGGGATCGACGGGTCGGCCGAGGCGCGAGCGGCGCTGCACTGGGCGGTCCGCTACGCCCGGGACGTCGGCGCGACCGTGCACGCGGTCGCCGTGTGGCACCAACCGGTCCAGTTCGCCGACACCGCGCCGCTTCCGGCCCCCGAGTTCGAGGACGCGGCCCGCACATGGCTGGCCGACGCGCTGCCCCGTCGTCCTCGTGCCCGAGCCGGACCGGTCCGGACCGTGATCCGGGGCTGACCTCCGACCCGTCCGCGCGGCCACCGCGTGTAGTCGGTGCTCGCCGGCCGGGCCGGGTCACCTGAGGATCGGTTCCGGCTGTTCGACGACGTGACCGAGGCCCTGCGGGGCGCGGCCGAGGCGACAGACGGCCTGCTCGTCGTCCTCGACGACGTCCACCGGGCCGACGAGCCGACGCTGCTGGTCCTGCGCCACGTCACCGACCAGGTCCACACCCTTCCGCTGCTCCTCGTCGTCACCTACCGCGACGGGGAGCCCGACAACGTCCTGCCGCGCGTGTTCCCCGACCTGCTCCGGTCTCCGGCGGTGGAGCGGCTCGACCTGCGCCGTTTCGACCTGGCCGAGGTGCGCGAGCAGCTGGCGAGAATGGACGTGGACGCGCCGGCGGACACCATCCTTCAGATCACCGAGGGCAACCCGCTGTTCGTCCGTGAGGTTGCCCGCGCGATGGCGGACGGGAGCTGGCGCCCGGAACGGCCGCCGCGCAGCGTGCTCGACGTCGTCGCCGGGCGGCTGAACCGGATGCCGCCGGTTGGTGCAGGCGGCGGCGATCGTCGGGTGGGACTTCCCGCTGGTCCTGGTCGCGGCGACGCTCGACGTGCCCCTGGCCCGGTGCCTGCCGCTCGCCGACGAGGCGATCGGGCACGGGCTGGTGGAACGGGTCGGCGACGGGGGTGATCACCGGTTCGTCCACGTGCTCACCCGGGACGCGGTGGAGGCCTCGCTCACCACTGTCGACCGGGTGGCGCTGCACCGGGCCGTCGCCGAGGCGATCGAGACCCTGTTCGCCGACGATCTCGGTGAGCACCTCGCCGACCTCACCCGGCACTGGGCGTGGCTCGCGCCCTACGGGGCGGCGGAGACCGCCCGGACCTGGGCCCTCCGCGCGGCCGAGCACGCCGTGCGTCACCTCGCCCACGAGGAAGGCGTCCGGCTGTACCGTGCCGCGCTCGGCTTCCCCGCGCCGATGTCCGAGGCGGACCGCTGCCGGGTGTTACTCGCACTCGGCCGAGCCGCCTACCTCGCCGGCGACCTGCCCGGCAGCGCCGCCGCCGCGACCGGGGCGGTGGCCGCCGCGCGCGCCGCCGGAAGCGCCGAGCTCATGGCCGAGGCCGGGCTCGTCCTGGAGCCGGCGCTCGCCGAGCACACCGTCAACGCGGTTGCGACCCGGGTGTGCGAGGAGGCACTCGACGCCCTCGGCGAGGCCGGCCACTCGGGCCGGTCGCGCGTGTTTACTAATCGGCGGAGCCAGATGTTGATCCCTGCGATGTGGGTGGTGGCTTCGTAGCGCAGGGCCAGCTTTTCGTAGCGGGTGGCGACTGCCCGGTTCTGTTTGTGCAGGTTGATGCTGGCTTCGACGGCGTGACGCTGCCGGTAGATGTCGGGGTCGAACCGTGGCGACCGCCCGCCGCGTGATCCGCGCTTGCGCCGGTGGGCCTGCTGATCGCGCTTGGTCGGGATGGTCGCCCGGATTCCGCGGCGGCGCAGGTAGGCCCGGTTGGCCCGGGATGAGTACGCCTTGTCGGCCAGGACCCGGTCCGGGCGGGTCCGGGGCCGACCCCGCCCCGGCCGCCGCACCCGGATGCGTTCCAGGACCCGCACAAACTGCGGGCTGTCTCCCCGATGCCCGGCGGTGATCACCATCGACAGCGGCTTACGCCCCTGCTCACAGGCCAGATGCAGCGTGGTGGTCCACCCGCCCCGAGACCGGCCCAACGCGTGGTCGACCGGCTCGGCGCCGGGCGGCTCGACCTGGCTGGCCGGATCCCGGCGGGCGCCGGCGGCGTGCTGATGCGCCCGCACGAGGGTGGAATCCACCGAGACGTCCCAGCAGATCAGGCCCGCCGCGTCTCCGAGCTGCTGCAGACCAGCCAGGATCGCCGCCCAGGTGCCGTCGCGCTGCCAGCGTCGAAACAGGCCGTAGATCGACTGCCAGGACCCGTACCGTTCGGGCACGTCCCGCCACGGTGTACCGGACCGGACCCGCCACCGGATCCCGTCGATCAACTGCCGCCAGGTCCCGGTTCGGGGCCGTCCACGCCCACTCACCGCAGGTAGCAGCGGCTCGAGCAGCTGCCACTGCGCGTCGGTGAGGTCATGACGGGCCCCCGCGAGTACGGTGCCCACGAGGTCTCCGGTGGTGATGGTCTTCTTGGTCGTTGATCCATCTACCGGAGACCTCACTCATCTCCGCTGACCGACACGCACAGGCGACGGACGAAGATCCACTTTTTAAACAGGCGCTAG